>NZ_JBLWXN010000007.1:0-34230 GCF_048267425.1 Terasakiella sp. | reverse complement strand
CTTCACCAAGAACCGCCCCATCGGCAACCAACAGAACCACCTGTTCGTTTAAATGATCCAACCCGGACCATACAAGCCCACCGTCATCATCAAAACCACTTAGTCCGGCATCTGTTGATAATTGATCATCAAAAATTTCAATCAGGTACGTACCGTTTCGCTCAACAAGAACATAAGCGTCCTGTCCAACAATACAGACATTTTTGAATTTGCCCTGCGTATCCAGAACGGACCATGCCGATATTTTTTCTGCACGATACACACTGAGCGCCCCCATCGTGCCATCATGCATCACCATATAGAACAAACGCCGGTAACTGTCATAATCCTGATCCTGCGGATCATTCATAATGTGTTTGCATAACATGGCCAAATCATTGGACTGATAAGACTGTTCCACATCTGCATACAAGAATTCACGTAAATCCTGCCCGTCCCGGCTCACAAACAAAGTGGCTCCATCCACGTTACGAGGCGGAACATAACGATCAATCGGCGAACCAACCCGTGTTTGTCGTTTCAATTGAATTGTTTCCGGTGTTAAAGGGTCGCCTGAAACCATCCATTCCGCCCCGGACGTAAAGACCTGTAGATGTTTCGACGAAAATAAAGCCCTTATCGCATTGACTTGATCTGATAAAATCGCAAATTCAATGGCTTCATCGTCCAGACCTTCCCCTAAATCAAAATTAAACAAATCAGATGATTTGGACATCCACAAGCGGTTGGGCAAATCGCGCGTTCCCCCAATCACCAAACGATCCTGATGGAAGACCACAGAGACCGGCCAGCCATGAACCGCTGAGAACGATTGTTCCTCCCAGTCTTTTGTTGCCTTTGTATCGACCAGACCATCCTTTTCTTTCACTTCCGCCTCAGCTTGTGTCGGTGATGTAACAGATAAGATTTCGACTTCTTTTTTCGCCAATCGAACACGCGTACCAATATGCCCATCGACAAACACATCGGCACTGGCTGTCAGCGTCACAGTCCCTGTTGTCGCGCTTGCTTGCAAAGTGACATTGTCGTCACTAAACTTATAATAGGGCTGCAAGATATGGCCGATTTCCTCATCCTCATAAAAAGACCAATCCGTTAAAGACCAATCAACATGAGACGTACGGGTAATTTTGCGCGGCGAAACATCCGGATGAACAACCAACAAAGTATCGGCACTTTGCGTCCAGATCAGTTTTGGTAGTTGTTCCTCGGTCCACGGTGTTTCAATATCCACATCTTTCACCCCGTCGCGATAAACCGACATTTTCAGATGAGAAAAAACCAACAAGTAGATTTGATCAATATTGAATTCAAACGCCACCAGCCGTGAAGGGCCGAATGCTTGACCAACGTGACGCAATCCCGCACGCCGACGTAAACCGCCAGTGGGATAAATAATCAGGTTACGCACCTGTGCCATTCCGTTTTCATAAGCTTTCAAATCCCCTCGTCCAATCAAATAGGGAGAGACTTCCCCGCCAGAAAAACTGTTTTTCGAGATCCGTGTACGCGCCATTTAATACCTCACCCCAATCAATCCGTTTAGATCGATTTGCTGTGGCGTTTGCTGTTGCGCATCGATATTGCGCGCTTTCATCAAATCCTTCTCGCCAAAGCGTAACAGAGCTTCCCCCCTTGAGGCACTTTCCGTCAGCGGCAAACAAAATTCCGCCGCCAAATGCGTAATCAGGCATTGCGTGAAATAGGGTGGAAATTCCGTCGGTTCGGGGCGGAAAATATACGTCAGAACCACATCCTCCATATCACAATGCAGACGTTTTTCCTGAATGCGATATGTTGCCCCCCGCCCTAAATCACCGGTTCCGACCGACAAGGCGCGTAAAAAATCAACCGGCAGTTGGTACGCATATGAAAAGTCGGCAATTGGTCGACTGGTCAGTCGGGCCAGTCGGGTTTGGGCGGTTGCAAAACTCCAGGGATAGGATGACAAAAGCGCATCACGCACACCCGGATATAAATTTTGGGCAACTTCTGCTTCTGCCGAACCATCCTCGAAGGACGAAATTGTACGTGCCCCGATCTTCAATAAAGCACGCGAGCATAATCCAATTTTAGTCAGGGACATCCTGCCCTCCTTTTATCTATCTTTTGTTGATTTTGGTATAATGAGAACCGCGCCTCCTGCGCGATAAACCATCAAAATGTCGTTCCAAATTCTACCCACGGGGGATTTTTGACACTTTTTCATGCCATTCATTGAAAAGTCACTTGCCCAACTTAGGAACTTATGATTCCTTCTATAGGAGAGTCCTTTACCTTTAATCTGATGCTATTTTTTGCGAGAGTGATGGAGCATTCATGTTGGTTGACAACAGTGAAAACAATCGAAACAAACAACGTCAACAAATCACTCAATTCATCGGAAGTTTAAAAGATAGAACCGATGAACTGGATGGTTGGGCCAGACATGCCGAAGCCGCCATGAGTGGCGAGGGGTTCAAAACGTATCTTGAATTTCGAGATCTTGTCGTTGAATGCGAAAGTTTCAACGAGGTTATCCAACGTCGACTGGAAAAATCCGAAAAAGAAGGAGGTAATCCAGACCTTCAATCCCAACTGGATGAATTGACGGCACGCCAACTCACACTTGCCATCCATGCCTCTTTAAAATTCTTGCGCTATATTGCGGAAAAAAACCTGCCGATCGGCTCTCGCGATGTGTTCATCCGTGAACTGAACGATTTGCACCGTATGAAAAAAAGCCTGGATAACGAACGTCTTCAGGGAAAAGTCGATGAAGCGGCACTCGAAGATCAGCGCAAGGTTGAAGAAATTCTCAACGTCGTTATTGAAAAAGCCCCGCAACTTTTCAGCTTTGACAATCTGGAAGACGACGAAGAAGACGCACCGCAAGAATTCAAGCTGTAGGATATCCCCCTGCACTTACAAGGGGATATCTCTTTGACCTTAATCGGTATTTGATGCACCAACCGCTGTGATATCCGCCAGATCGACACCAGCCCCTGTGCTGGATGCAACAAGGAAGATACCAGCCGCCGGTGTGCCGTCCGTATCCACGTTTGCCATAACCATATCGCCGGTGCGCAACATATCGGCTGCCTCATTGAAATAGGCCGACGTATCCACATCGCTTGCTACATCCGTTGTCGTATAATGCCAAAGCGTAAAACCGTTAGAATAGGCCAAGACGCTGAGATTTTTAGATTCAAAAGCCATTTAAATTTCCTTTTCAAAAAAGAAAAGGCCCCGTATGACAATCATACAGGGCCAAAGTTAGATAAGGGAGTTCGAAACCGTTAAGCGGCTTCCAGACAACGCAACGAAACAACACCGCTCGGATCAATCAAGGTAGAGCCTTGGCTCATCATGTTATTGACAAAGTGAGCTGCACGATCCCCATGCCAGGACACATCCGATTTGATATCATGACCAATCGCATGACCAATCGCTGTTTTGTGATACCAGTAACAATAACGCGCCGTCCCCGTTTTTGTCAGGCCGGAATGGGGCATCCACAAAGTTCCCAGCCATTTTTTGGCTTGCGTGCCTTTCCAGGGCAGATCGTCATCCCCCACATAATCAGCCTTGGTAAATTCGTCGATTTGCAACAAATCTGACCATTGCTTCCAACCGACAATCGCGTAACGATCACCATCATCAGGTACATCGGCCTCCCCCATCATTTCAAAGGCTTCCAAAACTTTTGTCTTGGTCAACCCATCGGTGGCATCCCCGGCAAAGTTGGTTGATTTATCCAATTCATTGATGATCAGATCATCGGTTTTACGGCCCAGCGCATAAGCACCAGCCTTGGACACCACCTGCAATTCATTGATGTTGGTCTTGATTTCGTCCAGTTTGTCGATCCAGTCACCGGCATAGTAATCATAAAGTTTACATTCCACCGGTTCATGATCAATATTCATAATCGGCACTTTACCGTGACGGCCCTTGGTGCTGGCTGTCCCTTTACCAATTTTTTGGAACGTGGTTGTCGCCCCTTGAATATTGTCCTTGGTCCGCACAGTATTACGTAACTTGGACCCCATTTGCTGGTATTGAAGGTGAACTTCGGCCACATAATGGCCAATAAACGACTGTTCAATTGTTGTACTCATGACAACACTCCTGTTTGATTTTTTTGAAAAGTTTAAGTCACCCGTCACAAATGCGGTTATGGATCATATCCGCCGCCTTGTCGGGCCGGTCAGGCGGGCCATCAAATTGGTTGTCCGCCGACAAAATGATTATGTTAGCCCGGATACAAACGGCGGAAACCGTCACGCACCCGTTCCACAATTGCGGGATCGCGATCGCGCCAATATTTGGGATCACGCATCAATTTGCGCACGTCCTGTTCATTGTGCGCCCCATGATGATCATTAAAAACGCCCAAGGCAGGTTCGCCTTCTTGACGGTTCATCATGTCATACAGACTGAGAACACCATCATAACTGGACGCCATCGCATTTAAGGCCTCAGGACCAAACTTGCGGCTACCCCAAGTCTGCATTTGTCGTGCGGTTTCCTGCCAACGATCTTCACCACCAAATTTTTCACACAAGCGGTCGACCTGTTGTTGTCCGTATAATTCGACAACAATTTCAGCGATCAACGGTTCCAGTGCTTCATGTGCCAGATCATAAACAAGTTGTACTTGTTCATTTGTAAACCCGGCATTATGCAGGCGTTGGTTGACATGTTCATCCGGTGTAAAGATATCGCTTTTGCATTCCACACAATATTCGGAATGATGCCCCGGCACCTGTCGGTGCTGACCTGCACCCACTTTGCGTTCCATTTCGCGATAAGATCGGGCAATGGCTTCAAGACGCGGTTCCCCACGTTGCTCGTCCCAAAATTTCTCTGGGAGGTAAGACGGACGTTGTTTGGACAATCCGTTCATTTCTTCTTTAAAATCAGACATTGTTTACCTTTTGTTCTCTATTGTTTACCAAGGCGACCTTGACGGACCAGCCCCATGATGTAGGAAACCAGATAGCGTTGCCCTTCAAGATGGCGCAAAATACCGTTATGGGCATTGGCTCCCAACGAACGCCCCAACGTCATTTCCGCCAGATGCGTTAAGACGGCTTCACCATCTTCGCCGCGAAAACATCGGGCGAACCGGGCGGGCAAATCTTCGGGAAGCTCATTTTTATCATCGGGATTCATGGCATTTTCAAACCAATCCCAACCGGATTTATGACGCGGTTGCATGACCAACCTCCTTCATCATTTCTTGTAATTGTTCAGGGTTTTGCATCAGGTTTTTAGCCATTTCACCGACTTGTCCCATATCCATCCCCTCAGGCAAGGTCATGGCACCTTGAGAGGGCGCCTGTTCCAATTCTTCCTGCGTTTTTAAAATATCGGCCGGCACGCCGTAAGCTTTGGCAAGAAAACGCGCCGTTTTAATCGGGTCGATCAATCCCATGGCCTGCGGTCCCAATGCACTTAACGACTGGATCCACGCAAGGATGTCTTGTGCCTCCTTGCGTGTCTGCTGACGGGCCAACGGGGATTTATATTGCAAATCCACATAACGCCCATCCACACGGACCGCTTCCACTTCCCCGCGGCGCACCAGAATGGCCAAGGCACGCACCACAAGCGGGGTTAGCAATTCCGCCTGCAAGCGACCATAAGTCGCCCCTAAAATACGCGCCATTTCCGCCGAACGTTCCAGCACTTCGGTTGCGGTCATTTGTTTGTTTTCAGTACTGCCCAGCTTATCGGCCAGCAAAGCGTGGCGAATACGTTTGCGTAATTCCTCCAGCACAACTTGTGACAGATCAAAACTACCGGGACTTTGCAACGGTGTTAATCCCGCAGAACCCACAGCCTTAGGAATAATTGTGCCCGGCACCAACTTGATCGTTGCCGGGTTTAACACCCCGTCATCATCAGCTTGCCAAATCCCGGTTACTGCAATTGATGCATTCTTTAATGCGAGTTCAACGACTTTGTTTGCGGTCTTGATATCCGGCAACGCCTTCATCACCGGGGATCGACCATAACTTTCCCCCGGCGCTTTCAACCAGCGAAACCCGATAAAAGGGGAATGGGAAAAAACGCCTTTGCGCAATAGGACAGGTTCCCCCACACCGCCATAACCATGTTCCAGAACCGCCATGTAATCAAACCGGGGACCGTTTTCAATCACGGCTTCCACCACAGCGTAACGATGATCTTTATCCTTTTCCGAACGGGCAACCATATCAGCCGGAAAATTGCCTTCCGGGAAACGGGCCTGCAAATGCGCAAACGTCATTTCATTGCGACGGAAGGTATCGCTTAACAACCCGCTGATGCCTTCTTCCATCATCACTTGTGATAAAGGAACAGCTGTAAAACGAAATGCGGATGCTTCGCCTGCCGGGGCTTCTTCAAACATCAAACAAGCACTGCCAACAGTGACCAAATCCAAGAAACACTGGTGCATTTCGATTGAAAAGTTGGATCTTTCGAAATGAGTTTGCAAAACCTTGGACGTTTTTTCCAATGTTTGATTTACCTCATCCAGTTGTTCAGGATCAACTTCCGGACCAGCCGTCAAACCAAACCAACTGGCCCAGGGCGGTGTCAAATGGGCGAGCATGCTGGCTGCCAATTGATCCACCGCATCCGGTGCCGTCCCGTCGAACAATTTGTCCGAACGTTTTTCCCCCGCAACGGCATGACTAAAAAAGCCACTGCGTTGCGGCAGGGCAAAGTCATAACATTCCTGCCAATGACTTTCCCAAACACCGCGCCTTTCTTTGGCTTTTTGATAGCGCTCCAGCACCATATTCGGTGTGAGTTCGCTCATATTAATCTCCTAACAACTGCTTGCCCTGCGTGGTCGTGGGATTACTTTGTTCCAAACCACGCCACGATGTCTGAATGGTCCCCTGACGACCCCGACGACGGCGTTCCATATTTTTCAGACGCTCTGTGCGTTCGGCCTCTGCCGGATCTTCCGGGGCCGGCGGTTCTGGTGGGGGGGCCGGCGGTTTTGGCGAAGAAAACATTCCACCCATTTGACAACTCCTTTATAAAATTGACCGGAAAACGAAAAAGCCGCCCTGTGCATCACGGCACGGGCGGCTTTTTCAAAATTGCTCAGGAGAAAAACACTCTGGTCACACTTCTCCTGTTGACTGAGAAAGAACATAGAACAAAACGCATTCAAAGTCAATGATTATTTTCCTATATTTTTAGAAAAAAATAACCGTTAGAAGTCAAACCCAAGATTATGAGCAAAACGATTGACGATCTCGTCCGTGTCTTGCGTCTTTGCCACTTGTTCAAAAGCGGCTTGTGTTTTGGGGCCGACAATTCCATCATCTTTCAGGTTTGCCCCCAGATCATTTAACGTATCCTGCAAGGCCAAACCTTCCGGCTGAAATCCCTCTTTTGGGGATTTCGCATTTCCGATTAACGGAGAAAAGGTTGCACTTAACTCTTCTGCTAAATTCTGCGCACCGTTCGTTTTGGCATCTTTCACCGTTTCTTTGACTTTGCCTAACGCCAAGGCCTCAGCCACCTTCGGTGTCCCATTTTCCATCACGGCCTTTTTCATGGCTTGCGCTGTTTTGGGGCCAACAATACCATCTTCTTTCAACTTCGGTGTTTTGCTGGCACCGGGCAAAGGAGACGGGTTCTTTTGACCGCTTAAGATATTCAAACCCGACTGCATTGCCCTAACAATATTGGTTTCATTGGCTTCATCAGGCATGACTGCTGGCGTGACCTGCTCCCCGGTCACTTCATCTGGCACCCTACCCTCATATGGTCGATAAGGCAGTATTCGATGAACGTGCTGCGAAGACGGCGATACAGAACCAATCAAATATTGTAACGCTTCACCCAATTCTTTACCGTCTGGCGTTTTTGTTGGAACAGGTTTTTTGCGGGCAGGGCGAATGGGCTTGGGCTGTTTCATCTTCCCTGTTTCATCATAGCCGATTTCCTGATCACCAAAGTGATGGACAAACCATTCACGTTCACGATTAAACAGTTCTTTTTTGCGGACTTCATCCTTGCTGTTCATACGTTCACGCATGATTTCGCGAAGCTCTTCCTCCGTCCAGTCTTTCGGGTCTTTATCCGCAATGGTGGTCCCGCTTTCTTTCCAAAGCTGTTCTATAATTTTATTGCGCCGCGCTCTTTCATCTGCGCTCACTTCTGGTTCTATCTTTGTCATAGTATCCTCTTGTTGATTAATCTTTTTTCTGCCTTCTAGGCTCACCCCCTTCATCGCAATATCACCTTTTCTTTTCGCCCACGATGATCTAATTTTATCCTCTTCCTCTGGCGACACATATTTATCAATTGACGGAGATCTTTGATCCAACCATCGTCCCTTAGCCTTTTCTTTTGCATATTTAATAGCCTCTTTCGGCTTCTCTCCTCGATCAACAGCTTCGCTGGCATCCCTAACAACACGAGAGTAATCCAGAAAATTATCAGGCAAACCTTCTTTTTGCAGTTCTCCAATCGCACGCTCACCTGTCATTTCAGGTGCGTTCGCACCAATAGAGGGACCGAGAAAAGGAATATTTCCACCGGATGCACCATGAGGATCTTCACCATAAATCCAATCTAAAACTCTTTTCTTAACTTGCCCTCTTGTTATTTTATCCTTCAATTTTTGGGAATTTTTTCTACTTTTAGGCATTTCTTTCTCCTTAAATAAAAGTTGCCAAATCATGTCATAATGCGCTTAATTATTTTTCCGCTAGATAGGTTCGACAACATGCGCATAAGCTTTTTTCTTTTCTTTTTTATTCTTCTACAAAGTTTGCCAAGCCTTGGGGCATCTTCACAAGCTGATGATGCGTTCCACAGACGTGATTACGTACACGCCTTTACACTTTACGAACAAGCTGCTCTCGATGGAGAAGCCTCTGCCCAATTCATGCTGGGCGTCCTCTACGAAAACGGTTGGGGAACCGATAAGAATCCAGAAAAAGCATTAGATTGGTATATGAAAGCAGCCGAACAAGGTCACCCTGATTCGCTTTATAATCTTGGGGTTATGCACTTCTATGGCAACGGAATCCCTAAGGATAGAAATCAGGGCATTGCCTACTATGAAGAGGCTCTCACCGTTCAATCAAGCAAAGCGGCAGAAGCGTTAGGCCGAATGCATCTATATGGTGAAAACGGTAAAAAAGACCCCCAAAAAGCAAGCTTTTACCTGTGGATGGCAACCGAGTGGGGAAATACACAAAGCCTCTATTTGTTAGCTCATATGTATCTCAAAGGCATCGGTGTCAAACAAGATGAGTACGCAGGCATTCTCATGCTTATTGAGGCTGCGAATAAAGGCGTTCAAAAAGCGCGCGACGACATCCAACGCTTCGAGCGAGATAACGCAAGCACTTTTCAAAATTATTTAAAGCGCAAATATAACCATACTGAACCGCCTTATAGCTGGTTGGCAAAATAATGCAATTTGGATTGGCAGGCCTTATTATTTTCTTCATTGTCCCCATCTTCTCAACACTCTCTTTTGCAAGTGAAAAAGAAGCAAATGCTGCTTTTGACGAAAAAAAATATGAATTGGCGCTCAAGCTTCATCTGGTAGAAGCAAACAAAGGCAATGCCTCATCTCAACACATGCTAGGTCTCATGTATAGCGATGGCCTTGGCACACCCAAAAAACCCCTAAAAGCCAAATATTGGTATGAGAAAGCAGCCGAGCAAGACCATCACCTCTCTCTATTTAACTTAGGTGTTATGTATCTATATGGAGAACATATCCCCAAGGATCCTGGCAAGGCCCTTGCTTTATTCAATCGCGGATATGAATTAGGTTCACCCTTTTGCTCTGAAGCATTGGCACGCATCTATATTTACGGGGAAGGTGGTATTCCAAAAGATATAGAAAAGGCAAAATCCTATCTCAAGTTTTCTGTTGAAAGAGGTATGCCAATTAGCTTGTATCTTTTTGCCCAGATGTATTTGCATGGTGTCGGCTATCCACAAAACGAATACCGGGCAGCCCTTTTATTTGCTGAATCAGCAAACGCGGGGCTCCAAAAGGCAAAAGATGAAATTAAACGTATTGAAAGCAATGTGGGCATGCCTTTAGAGGTTTATCTCAAGAAAACCTATAACCACACCCAACCTTTAAAAAACATAAAAATATGCCCGACACCATCGGCCAGACGATACAAATGCACAATAACGTGGCAGGACTAAAGAAAAACCGGAGTGCTTGAAAAACACTCCGGTCACACTTCTCCTGTTGACTGAGGCTATATGTAGCAAATCCTCACACAGAAGTCAATATATTTTTTCCTATATTTTCAC
Organism: Terasakiella sp.; assembly: GCF_048267425.1. GTDB lineage: Bacteria > Pseudomonadota > Alphaproteobacteria > Rhodospirillales > Terasakiellaceae > Terasakiella. The sequence goes on along the minus strand of NZ_JBLWXN010000007.1, from coordinate 23,946 downwards.
TTTTTGTTCCTTTTAAGTGTGAAAAAAGTTGCCACGGCGTGAGAACAAAACGATCGCGAATACCAAGAAGACGTTTTACCACCTCCACGCAACTCATCGGTGCCAGTGCAAACGGCTGGCTTTTTTGCGCTTGCGGTTCCACCGTCACCACGTGCATTCCCATATCGCGATACCAGCGAATTAAGCCTGCCAGCTCATAGCCTTCCAGAATTTTAAGTGTAAAATTATTGCTCAATGGATCAACCCAGATGCAGCCCCGGTCTGTCTCCAATATGACAAAGCAGTGACGAAAGCCGGGTTTCAGAAATTTCAACCACCATACGCCAGTATTGTCGCTGAACACCACCAAGGCTTTACTCATCTCTTTTCTCCTCTGTACGCACAATCCCTTTTTTCTGCAAAGCCACAGCCAGGCGCCCAAGTGCATCGCGCCACAAACAGGCATCTTGTTGTTCTTCTCGCATATATTCATCTGGCGGTGTCAGTTTCTCCCCATAAGATCCCAATACCTGTAAATGAGGATTCCCGATCAAACGCTGACGATAAATATCCATCACGGCACGATAAACATCATCCGGGTCACACGGGCGCGGTGTTTCTACCATTCCCGCCACAAACCGGGCGCCATCCATACGCATCAACTGACACCGCGAAAACCAAAACCAAGCCTCTTCACCATCGGCAAAGGGGACCGTTTCCACATCATGTGTTGGGGGCAAAACAATTCTTTTTGTTGAGGACATAAGCATACCTTCCTGCGCATAAAAAAAACGGAACACAACGTGAACATTTATTTATCTTATTTTATTCCTGAGTCAACTAGAAATTTTGCATAAATTCCTATATCATTCCTATTCCATTTTTAGGATAATACCCCCCATGTTAAAACATGCAGACATATGGCGCGCCATTGACCGGCTTGCACACGAATACGGTTTATCCGCATCAGGACTGGCAAAAAAGGCTGGTCTTGATCCAACCACGTTCAATAAAAGCAAACGCTTAACCCGCGAAGGCAAAGCCCGCTGGCCAAGCACGGAAAGTATCGCAAAGATACTGGAAGCCACCCATTCCGACTTATCTGAATTCATTGGCTATGTGCATGGCGAAGGCGGCAAGGGTGTTTTTCGAAACGTCCCCCTGATCGGTCTTGCACAGGCGGGTTCCAACGGATTTTTCGATGACGCAGGCTACCCAACCGGTGGAAGCTGGGACGAAATCCCCTTTCCCGATATTCCGGATGCGAATGCCTATGCCCTTGAAATAACAGGGGCAAGCATGGAACCCGTATATCGTGACGGCGATATGGTTTTGGTCTCCCCCCAAGCCAACATTCGACGCGGGGATCGCGTTGTCGTTAAAACCCAAGAGGGTGAAGTCATGGCCAAACAGCTACGTCGTCGGTCCGCTCGTCGTATTGAGTTGCAGTCCCTTAATCCCGAATATGAAGACAGGTCATTTGAAATGGAAGAAATCATCTGGATTCATCGCATTATTTGGGCCTCTCAATAATTAAGAGCCGTACAGCCCTTTACGAACACCTAAAACAAAACTAGGTTTGTCTTCCTATTTTATAAAGGAAGACACCATGACTTGTTACGAAAATCGCTTTAACGGGCCAATCCCGCAATTTTTAACCAAAGACTTGTCTTTCGAAAAAAGGTTGAAAAACAGTCGGCTCTATTGTGAACTGGTTAGGAATAAAATTTGGCGGCAGAAGCATTCAAAAAGAACTTCAAATCTTGAATTCTTGCCCCAACATATAAATGAAGAAAACGCTTAGGGAGTAAACGATGGGGAATATCGGTAGCGGTCAAACGTGGACCTATGTTGACAGACAATGGTTTCCTGACAATCCAAAGATTATGGGCCCGCGCACACATGGTGTCTGGCTTTCATCCAGCGTCTTTGACGGCGCGCGTGCCTTTAATGGTGTCATCCCCGATCTGGAAGCCCATTGCGAACGCGTGATACAATCGGCACGTATTCTGGGAATGGCCCCCATGTTAAGCACACAAGAAATTGTCGAGCTTTCATGGGAAGGGGTCGCAAAATTCCCTGCTGACAGTGAGCTTTACATCTGCCCTATGTTTTATGCAGAAACCGGTTTTATTGCGCCAGATCCAGCAAGTACGCGTTTCACATTGTCTGTTTTCGATGCGCCCCTTCCTGCCCCAACAGGTTTTAGCGCCTGCAAGTCCAGTTTTCGACGTCCTGCACGCGATATGGCACCAACGGATGCCAAGGCATCCTGCCTTTATCCCAATGTCGGGCGCTGCGTCAACGAAGCCAACGAAAAAGGTTTCGATACAGCCGTGGTGTTAGACCCTGTCGGTAACGTAGCTGAATTTGCCTATACCAATCTGTTTTATGTAAAGGATGGATGCCTGTTTACCCCGCAGGCAAACGGGACATTTTTAAACGGGATTACACGTCAAAGAGTCATAAAACTGGCAATAGAAAACAAAATTGATGTCATTGAAAAAGCCGTTTCCTTTGACGAATTGTTTGAGGCGGACGAAATTTTCGGTACCGGGAATTATTTTAAAGTCGGTCCTCTGACGCGTCTGGAAGATCAAACATTCCCTATCGGCCCCTTGACCATGCATTTGCGAGATCTCTATTTCGACTGGGCAAAAAAATAGCCGGACCCGAAGGCCCGGCAAGTCATAACAGGGAGGCTTCACGTCTGGGAGACGTAGGACCAAAAACTTGGCCCAAAAAACGGGGCGGGAACCCCGGAAAATTCATAAACACTGCATCGCAGCATTTTCTGTCCCTTTATGTATCTTTTTTCACTTACCTGCGCCAGCCTCTTTTCAACAAGGCAAATATGCATTTTTTGCATGGCTTTTATTTTAATTATTATAAAAACAAGCTGTTATAAGAAGAATGAGATTGCGAAAAGCAAAAAAAAACCGGGTCACGAAGACCCGGCAAGTTTTAACAGGGAGGCTTCACGTCTGGGAGACGTAGGGTCGACCCGTAAAGGGGACCCTCACACTCAGGAAAATCCTGAGGGGAAGAGACTTTGCTGCAACGCAACAAAGTCGATGAACCCTTTGTACCGTGTTGCAGCAATGCATACCATAGTTAAATAAGTAGATCAGCCATGCAACAACTGCATAGCCTGATCATTATTTATAAAATTATAGATATTTTTCAACCGCTTGGTCAGTTTTTACCCTAGATTGCCTGCGCCATTTTGCGGACAATAAAATCACGAAACAGTGTAATTCTTTTAGAATTTCTCAATTCTTCGGGATAAACAAAGTAGGTGTCGATCACCGGACCACGTAATTCGGGGAGAATCTCAACCAGATTCCCCACTTCCCGGCTCATATATTCCGGCAAAGCCCCAAGGCCGATTCCACTTTGAACCGCGCGATAAATACCATAAACGTTATTCACCCGCAAAGCGGCTGTTCTTCGCGTTCCATCCGTACGACCGGCCGATAACAACCAATTTAAACCTTGAACCGGCTGTTTCACATCATCGCCATAAACAATAATACGATGGTTATCCAGATCTTTCGCCGTTTTCGGCATTCCATATTTCTTGAGATATTCCGGTGCGCCGTAAATATGGTAAGGCATGCTCCATAAATGGCGCTGAATAAGATCCGGCTGCTTGGGTGCACTCATGCGAATCGCCACATCGGCTTCGCGCATGGATAAATCCAGCTCGTTGTCAGTTAAAACCACGCTCACTTCAATATCGGGATATAATTCGAGAAACTCACGTAACTTGGGCGTTAACCACGTCGAACCGAATGCCACCGTCGTCGTAATTTTAAGCGTGCCCTGCGGCTTTTCCCGGCTTTCCATCAATTGACTTTCAACCATTGCCAGCTTAGCAAAGACATCATGGGCCGTTTTATAGAGCATTTCGCCCTGCTCTGTCAGGATCAAACCGCGTGCATGCCTGTGAAAGAGGCTCACTTGCAAGCTTTCTTCCAATGCACTGATTTGCCGGCTCACGGCCGATTGGCTGAGATTCAAATTTTCCCCGGCGTGTGTAAAACTGCCTGCTTCTGCAACGGCATGAAACACACGTAATTTATCCCAATGCATTCAATTTTCCATTCTTCCTGCGCATAGTCGCCATGCATATATAGCATAGATAAGTAAGGCGAAAGGAAAAAACATCCTGTCGCCTCGCAAAAATTCAAATTAATGGAAAATCAGGCAACTCAGCCTTCTTGCTCACCCAGAAAACGTTCTGCTTCCAATGCGGCCATACAGCCTGTTCCAGCAGCCGTCACCGCCTGTTGATACACTTTATCCTGTACATCACCAGCAGCATAAACACCTGCAAGACTGGTCTGCGTGCTATCCGATTTGGTCACAATGTAATTTTCATCATCCATTTCCAACTGACCTTGGAAAAGGGATGTATTGGGATCATGTCCAATCGCAATAAAGGTACCATGCACGGGAATAATTTTCGTTTCATCCGTCTTGACGTTTTTGACTTTAACGCCCGTTACACCAAACGGATCATCTTCCCCGACAATTTCATCCAGAACACTATCCCAGACCATTTCCACTTTTTCATGCTTCAGCAAACGATCCTGCAAGATCTTTTCGGCCCGTAATTCGTCCCGGCGGTGGATCAAATAAACCTTGGATGCAAAATTCGTCAAATACAAGGCTTCTTCCACGGCCGTATTGCCGCCACCGACAACAGCCACTTCTTTACCGCGATAGAAGAACCCATCGCAGGTCGCACAGGCTGATACGCCAAAACCTTGGTATTTCTGCTCTGATTCCAATCCCAGCCAACGTGCCGAGGCACCGGTACAAATCACCAATGTATCACCGGAATAAATCGTGCCGGAATCCCCGGTTAATTTAAAGGGGCGCGACGAAAGGTCTGCTTCAATGATGGTATCATCAAACATCGCTGTTCCGACATTTTCTGCCTGAGCATGAAACTGGTCCATCAACCAAGGCCCCTGAACGGGGTCGGCAAAGCCCGGATAGTTTTCTACGTCCGTTGTAATGGTCAATTGACCACCCGGCTGCAAACCTTTAACCAGAATCGGTTTCAGGTTGGCGCGTGCTGCATAGATGGCAGCCGTATAACCGGCAGGACCGGAACCGAGGATCAAGACTTTTGAATGATGATGTTCGGACATAAAAATGTATCCTTGTATTAACTGTCAGCTGTTTGGGGACGATAATCTATGCACCTTGTCGCAAATGCGCAAGTCAGAAGAAAAAAGGGAAGCCGGAGCCTCCCTTTCTTTCATATTTTCCAAGGGATATAAGCCTTAGAGATTATCTGCGTTATCTGCCAGATAGGCCGCAACACCGTCCGGCGTTGCTGTCATACCAGAATCGCCTTTGTTCCAGCCTGCCGGGCAAACTTCGCCATGTTCTTCGTGGAACATCAGTGCATCCAATGTACGCAGTGTTTCATCAACATTACGGCCCAACGGAAGGTCGTTCACCAACTGGTGACGGACAACACCATTTTTATCGATAATGAATGTACCGCGGAACGCAATGCCCGGGCCGGTTTTGACACCGTAAGCCGTTACAATGTCTTTGGTGATATCAGCAACCATCGGGAATTGAACCTGACCCAAGCCGCCTTCATTTACCGGCGTATTTTTCCACGCAAGGTGTGTGAAGTGCGAATCGATGGAACAAGCAATCACTTTTGCGCCGCGTTCTTCAAAAGCTTTGACGCGGTGGTCAAAAGCGATGATTTCAGAAGGACATACAAAGGTGAAATCCAACGGATAGAAGAACAGAACGCCATAGGAGCCGTCCAGGTAGGATTTGAGGTTAAATTCACCGTCAATGGAGTTATCGCCCATTACGGCCGGTGCTGTAAAATCGGGGGCTTCTTGACCTACGAGAACTTGAGACATTATCTCTTCCTTTTTTTAGAATGATTCAAAACTTTATACAGATTACATATCCTGGCTCCAGTTTGCAAGAGCCGAGTGAAGCGCTGTAAGTATAGGTACTGTAATGTCTTTTATATTTTTCAGCTAACTAAAATATAACAAAAACACCTTTCAAACCGATACGAAATCGAAACATTTTTTCTAAAGTACGGTCTAAACCGTCAAAACGGTGTTCTTTTTTTTTGCGTTAATAGAAAAAAACTCTTCCAAAAGAAATTTTATTTCCTATTTTGGCGAAGCTTTGCTTGGCTTCACCGCCGGATCATTGTAATATCATTGCGTCAAACATGGTGTTTTTGGAGTAGAATTATTATGCAAAAGGTCAAACTTGACCGAATCGACAAACGTATTCTTGCAGACCTGCAAGAAGACGGTCGCATGACGAACGTTGAACTGGCTCGCCGTGCTGGCATATCGGCTCCGCCCTGCTTACGCCGTGTGCGCGCTTTGGAAGAAGCAGGTTTCGTGCGGGGCTACCATGCCGACCTCGACCCTGCTGCACTGGGTTTTAACGTCACCGTCTTCGCTCACGTTGGCTTGAACAGTCAGGCTGAAGTCGATTTGAAGGCGTTTGAAGACCTCGTTCAAAAATGGCCGGAAGTTCGCGAATGTCATATGTTGGCAGGTGAAACCGACTTCTTGCTAAAAATTGTTGAGAAAGATTGGGATTCGTACCAGCACTTTCTGACAAAACATCTCACTGCAGCCCCCAATGTGGCCCATGTGAAATCTGCAATGACCATTCGCAGTGCGAAAAACATTCCCGGCGTCCCGATCAAGGTTGACGGGCCGGAACCGGATGAAGAATAGACCAAAAACAAAAAGGGCCGCCCGAAGGTGGCCCTTTTTGTTTTTGGGAAAGTCCGTCGTTATTTATAATCGACTTCAATAATTTCGTATAATTTCGCACCACCCGGGGTACGAACTTCAACACTGTCGCCCAGTGATTTTCCAATCAAACCACGCGCCAGCGGTGAACTGACGGAGATTTTACCTTTCTCCAAATCAGCTTCATGCTGACCAACAATTTGATATGTGGTTTCTTCATCTGTTTCTTCATCCGCAACCATCACCGTTGCACCAAAACGGACCACATCACCAGATAATTGGCTGGTATCAATGACTTCAGCGACACTGATCACGGCTTCTAGTTCTTTAATCCGGCCTTCGATAAAGCCCTGTTTTTCACGTGCGGCATGATATTCGGCATTTTCCGAAAGATCACCATGTTCGCGTGCTTCAGCAATCGCGGCAATAACAGCCGGGCGTTCAACTGATTTCAGGTTTTTCAATTCTATTTCAAGCTGAGCATACCCCTCAGCTGTCATGGGTATCCGGTCCATTGTCTTTTCCCAAAAACAAACAACAAAAATACGACACGCCCCCAGTCCACTGGAGGCGTGGCGTTAAAATCTCATCCTTCCAAAATTAGAAGGAATTGTCAAAATACGACTGAAGTGATCTGACTTCAAGTACTTCTGCACGCAAAGCATCAATCGCTTCACTTGCCGCATAAGCGCCCGCCATTGTCGTATAGTACGGAATACCTTGCGTTAAAGTCTCGCGACGAATGGAATAACTGTCCTCAATCGCCTGAATCCCCTCGGTCGTATTGATTACCAACTGGATTTCGTCATTCTTAATGGCATCCACACAATGGGGGCGACCTTCGATCACTTTGTTGACCTGCTTTGTCGAAATTCCTTTGCTTTCCAGGAACTTGGATGTTCCCTCAGTGGCCAGAATGCTAAAGCCCATATCAACGAGTTTTTGCGCAATCGGGGCGATCTTTTCTTTGTCACGCTCTTTCACAGAAATAAAGGCACAGCCTTCTGTCGGCAAATGCGACCCGGCCCCCATTTGTGATTTCAAAAAGGCGGTCGGGAAATCTTTATCCAGCCCCATGACCTCGCCTGTAGATTTCATTTCCGGGCCTAACAGGACGTCAACGCCGGGGAATCGGGCAAACGGGAAAACCGCTTCCTTCACCGCGACATGGTCCAGTTTCGGCATTTGTCCTTCCAGACCAAAATCGGACAATTTCTCGCCCGCCATGACACGCGCGCCAATTTTTGCCACCGCAACCCCTGTTGCCTTGGCCACAAACGGCACAGTCCGGGATGCCCGTGGGTTGACTTCAATGATGTAGATAACATCTTCTTTCACCGCAAATTGTACGTTCATCAAACCGATGACCTTCAAGGCTTTTGCCAGCGCAACAGCCTGATCTTTCAACTCGCCGATAATTTTGTCACTCAAGGAATAAGGTGGCAAGGAACAAGCAGAGTCACCGGAGTGAATACCCGCTTCTTCAATATGTTGCATAATTCCGGCGATATAAACGTTGCCGTCACAATCCCCGATCGCATCCACATCCACCTCGATCGCATCTTGCAAGAAGCTGTCCAGCAAAACCGGGCTATCCCCAGAAACTTTCACCGCATCTTTCATATAGCGTTTCAAACGATCCATAGAATGAACGATTTCCATCGCCCGTCCGCCTAAAACATAAGATGGACGAATAACCAGCGGGAAACCGATACTTTCGGCAACTTTCAGGGCTTCTTCTTCAGATCGGGCCAAGCCGTTTGACGGTTGTTTCAGCCCCAGCTCTGCCAGTAATTGTTGGAAACGTTCACGGTCTTCTGCCAGATCGATGGCATCCACACTTGTTCCCAAAATCGGAATATCGGCCTTTTCCAGCGCATTCGCCAACTTCAAAGGCGTTTGTCCACCATACTGAACGATAACCCCTTTAACCGTGCCATTGCCTTGTTCAACACGGATCAGTTCAATCACATCTTCTTCTGTCAGCGGTTCAAAATACAAACGATCGGATGTATCGTAATCGGTGGAAACCGTTTCCGGGTTACAGTTGACCATTATGGTCTCGTAACCCGCCTCTTTCAAGGCATAGGATGCATGAACGCAGCAGTAATCAAATTCAATCCCCTGCCCGATCCGGTTTGGACCGCCACCAAGAATAATGACTTTTTCACGATTTGACGGGTCTGATTCACATTCCGGAACGCTCACCCCATCGCCTTCATAGGCTGAATACATATAAGAGGTCTTGGACGGGAATTCCGCCGCACAAGTATCAACACGTTTATAAGTCGGGTGAATATTCAGAACATGACGGCGATAGCTCACAACTTTGATGTCGCGTCCGGTCAATTCTGAAATCCGTTTATCGGAGAAACCCATCTTTTTGTAACGCTGTAAATCATCCGCTGAACGCGGCAGACCTTTCAAGGAAAGCTCTTCTTCCGCCTTGATCAAGTCTTCAATTTGGCGCAGGAACCACGGCTCATACTTACACGCCGCTTGAATTTCTTCCATGCTTAACCCATGACGGAAGGCTTGCGCAATCACCAGCAAACGGTCAGAACGCGGTTTTTGCAATTCGCGGATCACGGCCATTTTACCGTCCGGCCCGTCGGCCCCTTCGATTTCCACTTCGTTCAAACCGGTTAAGCCGGTTTCCATAGAACGCAGGCCTTTTTGCAAGGATTCTTGGAAAGTGCGACCGATTGACATGGCCTCACCGACGGATTTCATTGCCGTCGACAAGCTATCATCGGTGCCCGGGAATTTTTCAAATGTGAAACGCGGGATTTTAGTGACAACGTAATCGATACTCGGTTCAAACGAGGCCGGTGTGCAGCCTGTAATGTCGTTATCCAGCTCATCCAGCGTATAGCCCACCGCCAGCTTGGCAGCAATTTTTGCAATCGGGAAACCCGTTGCCTTGGAAGCCAGCGCAGACGAACGCGACACACGCGGATTCATTTCAATAACGATCATACGACCGTCTTTCGGGTTCACGGTAAACTGAACGTTTGATCCCCCGGTATCCACACCAATTTCACGCAGAACCGCCAGCGAGGCATTCCGCATGATCTGATATTCTTTATCCGTCAAGGTCATCGCCGGGGCAACCGTAATGGAATCGCCTGTATGAACACCCATCGGATCAACGTTTTCGATGGAACAAATAATGATGCAGTTGTCGTTCTTGTCGCGAACAACTTCCATTTCATACTCTTTCCAACCCAAAAGCGATTCTTCCACCAACACTTCAGACGTCGGTGACGCCGCCAGACCACTGGCAACAATTTGTTCGAACTCTTCTTTATTATAAGCCACACCGCCGCCGGTACCGCCCAGTGTGAAAGACGGACGAATGATCACCGGCAGACCAATTTCCTTTAATGCCTCGTTGGCTTCAGCACGCGTGTGGCACACAAATGAACGGGCATTTTCAAGACCGATTTTTTCCATTGCCGCGCGGAAACGTTCGCGGTTTTCCGCCTTGTCAATGGCATCCGCCGTCGCACCGATCATCTCGATCCCCAGGCGGTCCAATGTCCCATTCTCATAAAGGGCAAGGGCCGTGTTTAGGGCTGTCTGGCCCCCCATCGTCGGTAACAGAGCATCCGGTTTTTCTTTTTCAAGGATCTTGGCAACCACATCCGGTGTAATCGGTTCAATGTAGGTTGCGTCCGCCATGCTCGGGTCGGTCATAATGGTTGCCGGGTTGGAGTTCACCAAAATCACCCGATAGCCTTCCTCACGCAACGCTTTACAGGCTTGTGCACCTGAATAGTCAAATTCACAAGCTTGCCCGATCACAATGGGACCGGCACCAATAATCATAATCGATTTAATATCTGTACGTTTTGGCATGACTAACCTTATCGTCCTTCGTTTACCAACGTGGCATCCAGATAATCCAGACACCATACTTTACATCGCATATCACCTCTGCCAGTACAGCAAAAAATGACATCCATTCTCACCCTGTCATCCCCGCGAAAGCGGGGATCCAGAAATATCTCCATCGCCATCCCAAACGGGATTCCCGCTTTCGCGGGAATGACGCTGTTAAGTTAAAGAAGTGATATAAGCAATTACTTTCTTGGCGAGCTCACCTAACGCAGCTTTCCCAAAATGATCAGCTATATACTTCACAACTCTTAAAACAAAATCAATCAACACGTTTATAGAAGCTTGGGGAGCTTCTAATACCTTCTTAGAGGCTTCAAGCTCCGCTAAATGCTGTTCACGTTCTTCAGAAGTAATATCTATATCGTTCGCCTCTTTTACCTCTTTATAAATCGTATCAATCGCTTCAACAGCTTCTTCATATGCAAGGCTATTATGGTCTAAGGAAACTGTTCTATCAGATGCTGGAAGAGATTCCTTCATACCACTGCGACATTCTCCAACAGATTCCCACAGCCAGCTATCTCCAAGCAATTTCCACAAAGATGCTATCGAATGTCTATTCTCATATTCTTCATTTAATGCTGCTGTAGCTGATTCAAAATTAGCATTATACCTTGTCTTAGCATGCGGAGTACGAATTGCACCGATAATTCCTTTTGAAACAAGACGTTCAAATGCATTATTCCATTCTTTTAAGGTAAGTAGCGTATAATATTTTTCATTACCTTCGTCATCAAACACTGTTTTATTGAGTGCATGATAAAAATGATCTGACGTATAAATCCGTGTTTTCTTGCTAAATTGACCGAGAAATGCATCCCTTTCGATTTGTTTCAACAATATAGCTTCAGCATAATCTCCCACAATCCAAGATTTATTATGTTTATTAATTATACTAACCACCCCGCTACCTCCCTAAATACCCAGCCAGATCCAACCCGTGCAAGGTTATGGAGGCCATGAACGGAGGCGTCGGGGCGACGTGGAGTTCATGGTCTTCCAAAATAACCGCACCAGCATCGCAGAGTTCTTCGAGCCAGTCGGCAAGCTCGCTCACATCGGAAAAGCTTACCAAAAATTCATCACAAATTTCTTCCACATTTCGAAACACCCCACCCGGCAACTGGTCATCCTGTGCCAGTGCGTCAAGCAGTTTGGTTGCGAAAGGTGAAAGAGACATGGAATTATTTCGCCTTACCCATCATTTCGACAAAACGGTCGAATAAATAGTGGCTATCCTGCGGCCCCGGCGAAGCTTCGGGGTGGTGCTGCACGGAAAAGACCGGCTTATCATCCAGCGCAATCCCTTCAATCGTTTTATCAAACAGGGAACGGTGGGTGACTCGCACGTTTTTCGGCAAGGTTTCCTCATCCACCACAAAGCCGTGGTTCTGTGAGGTAATTTCCACCTTGTCGGTGTCCAGATCTTTTACCGGATGGTTGCCGCCGCGATGGCCCAAATGCATTTTGTACGTCTTCGCACCAAGGGCAAGGCAAGTCATCTGGTGTCCCAGACAAATGCCAAACAACGGCTTGCCACTGTCCATCACCTTCTGGATCATCGGGACGGCATATTCACCTGTTGCTGCCGGATCGCCCGGACCATTGGATAAAAACACCCCATCCGGGTTGTAGGCGAGAATATCATCACCGGATGTATTGCCCGGAACCACCGTCACGCGACAGCCTGCGGCTGCGAGACAGCGCAGAATATTGCGCTTGGCACCGAAATCAACGGCAACAACATGGAATTTCGGATCGGCCTGTTTGCCGTATCCTTCGCCCAGTTTCCAGACGCTTTCGTCCCATTCATAAGCCGTGTTGCACATGACATCTTTCGCCAGATCCATCCCTTCCAGACCGGGGAAGGAATTGGACATGGTGTTCAACGCGTCCAGATCAATATCCTGTCCAACAGGCAAGTGAATAATCGTCCCGCCCGGTGCGCCGTTATCGCGGATATGACGTGTCAAACGACGGGTATCCACCCCACTGATCCCAACCAGATTGGAGGCTTTCATCCAAGCATCAAAATGTTCGGCTGCGCGGAAGTTGGCCGGTTCCGTAATATCAGCCCGCAAAATACAACCGCGTGCTGCCGGTTTGGCTGTTTCAATATCTTCGGCATTCGTGCCCACATTCCCGATATGCGGGAAGGTAAACGTGATAATCTGCCCGGCATAAGACGGGTCAGTCATAATTTCCTGATAGCCGGTGATGGAGGTGTTAAAGCAAACTTCGCCGATGGCGACACCTTCCACACCAACACCTTTCCCCCAGAAAACGGTTCCATCTGTCAATACCAGCGCGGCATTGGCATCCTGGGGACGGGCTTTAGGCGGCATAGGCGCGACGGGCGCTTGTGTCTGCGACATATCGACGTGTCCTTCATCTACAAAGAGCTATTTAAATCGAGTCTTGCCCAAATGGCTGTGCATCAGCGCATAGGCAAATTGGCGCGTTGATAAAGAAATCTTACACTGGCGTCAAGGGGAAGTCTAAAATAAAATTTATTGTTATTTTTCAATAGCTTACAAAAAAGTAATTTATTGCTTTTTCCAATGAATTGCGATAAGTTTCTTGCTTCCCTGAAAACAAGAGATATCAAGGTCATGCTTCGCGAGCAGATTAAATCCGCCTTAAAAGAGGCGATGATAGCTAAAAACACGCATAAAGTTTCCACCCTGCGCCTTATTATGGCCGCCCTGAAGGACCGCGACATTGCGGCCCGGACTCAGGATAAACCAGACGGGGTCGGTGAAGACGAAATCCTCGCTATGTTGCAATCCATGATTAAGCAACGGCGCGACAGTATCACCATGTATGAAAATGGTGGTCGTCTCGAACTGGCAGAACAAGAAGCTGCTGAAATCACCATTATCGAAGGCTTCCTTCCCAAGCAATTGAATGAAGACGAAATCGCAAAAGTGGTTGATGAAATCATTACCGAATTGGGGGCAACCAACTTAAAAGACATGGGCGCAACCATGAAAGCCTTGCGTGATCGCTATGCCGGGCAAATGGATTTTGGCAAAGCCAGCGCAATTATTAAAGAGCGCCTCGCCTAAACAACGTGCATTTTGAAAACGGCCCCTTCTCAAATATAAGGGGTCGTTCTATGTGAAAAGCATACAGCCCTTCGCATATTTAAAAGGACGGACAATAGAATAAGATGGCCATCCCCCCCGGATTTCTTGACGAACTAAGAAACCGCATCTCCGTTTCCGAGATTGTCGGCAAACGGGTCAAGCTTATCAAAAAAGGGCGCGAACATTCCGGCCTCTGTCCGTTCCATAACGAAAAGTCACCTTCCTTCACCGTCAATGACGACAAAGGGTTTTACCACTGCTTTGGCTGTGGTGCCCACGGGAGTGCGCTCGACTTTCTAATGAATACCGAAGGGTTAAACTTCCCCGAGGCGGTCGAACGACTGGCGGTTCAAGCCGGCATGGAGGTCCCCCAAGACACGCCCGAACAGCGCGAACGGGTAGAACGGCGCAACACCCTTTACGACGTGATGGAAGCTGCTTGTGCCTATTATGAAAAAATGCTCCGTATGCCGGAAGGGAGCATCGGCCTTTCCTATTTTCGGGAACGCGGGCTCAGCGAAGAAACCATCAAACATTTTCGACTCGGCTATTCACCAAACGTCCCCGGCGGATTAAAAGCAGCGTTAACACGCCAAGGCATCGAAGAAAGCTTGATGATTGAAGCCGGTCTGCTTATTCAACCCGACGATCCAAATCGAAAAGCCTATGAACGCTTTCGCGAACGTGTCATGTTCCCCATTACAGACCGACGCGGCAAGGTCATTGCCTTTGGCGGACGTATTCTGGGCGATGGTAAACCAAAATATTTAAACTCCCCCGATACCCCACTGTTTCACAAAGGGACCATTCTTTACGGCTTGGCTCAGGCCCGCGAAGAAGCCTACAAAAAAAATAAAATCATTGTGACCGAAGGCTATATGGATGTCATCGCGTTGGCCCAAGGCGGTTTTCCCAATGCGGTTGCCCCCTTGGGAACAGCCTTAACCGAAGAACAAATACAGCTTTTGTGGAAAATGAGTAAAACCCCACTGCTTTGCTTCGATGGCGATGCGGCGGGACAACGCGCCGCCCTGCGCGGTGCCGAACGCGCCCTGCCCCACCTAAAAGCGGGATATTCCTTACATTTCGTCCACCTTCCTGCGGGTGAAGATCCCGATAGCCTGATCCAGAACGAAGGCCGCGCCGCCATGCAAAGCGTCCTGGACAGCGCCATTCCCTTATCCGAACTTTTGTGGCGAACCTGTGTAGAAGGCATAAATCTGGAAACCGCGGAAGATCGTGCTGTTTTAGATGATAATTTAAAAAAACATGCCTTCCAAATTCAGGACGAATCGGTACGGAACCATTTTATTTCGGCTCTTAAAGACCGGATGTGGAAAGAAATTCGCGCTAAAAAAGACACAAACTCTTTCCAAAAACGCCGCGATTGGAAAAATGTTGAAAAAAATCACCACACGCATTTGGAAGCAAAAAGCAGCTTAAATACAAAAATAGACGCACAAAAATGGCGGGAGTCCTTGCTTATTGCCGCCGTTATTCTTCATCCACACGTTATGGATGAGGTTGGCGAACGTTTAGGGCTGTTGATTTTCCAAAGCGATTCGCTTGACAAACTTCGTCAGGAAGTTTTAAAGACCGTCGATGGGGATTTAGGCCTTGATTCACGCATGCTTCAAAGTCTCCTCAGAAAAAATGGGTTTTCAGAACCACTAGACGATCTACTTGGTAAATTTCACGCTCCGAATGGCGGAAGGTTTATTGGGCATGAGACTTTTTTGCATCCTGATCGCCCCATTGAAGATGTCCTTCGCGGATGGGAAGACGCCTACCGGCTATATATGCAGGAACGCGACCTGGCTGCGGAGTTCAAAGAACTGAAACGTCGCCTAAAGGAAGAAATGAGCCCACAGGTTCTAAGTCAATTTCAGGCTTTGCAAAAACTGATGGGTAAGGTTGATACCGACGAAACCGAGGCACAAAACGGTTCTTACAAGCTAAATGAAGAAGATTTGTTTGATTAACGCTCTTTACATATTTGTCGCGCATCTTACCTAAGGAGTCTCCACTTCTTACTTATTTATAAGAGAGCGTTGGATTTTAAAATTTATTGAGTTTCACGGGGAATCGCATGTCTGCGAAAGCTGCAAATACTACCGAAGCAAAAACCAAACAAGAAGAAGGCGGTGACGGCCCACTTCTTGATTCCCTCGGCGCCGCCGTTAAAAAAATGCTCGCCAAAGGCAAAGAGCGCGGCTTCATCACATATGATGAGTTGAATACCGCTCTGCCACCAGACAAGATGTCGTCTGAGCAAATTGAAGATACCATGTCCGCTTTGTCCGAGATGGGGATTAATGTCGTCGATAATGAAGAAGTCGATGAAGATACCCCGGCGGAAGAAGAAGACGAAAAATCAGGAAATATCGACGAAAACGACACCGGGCGTACAGATGATCCGGTGCGTATGTATCTGCGCGAAATGGGCAGCGTCGAACTTTTATCACGCGAAGGCGAAATTTCTATCGCCAAGCGGATCGAAGCTGGTCGCGAAATGATGATCGGCGGCATTTGCGAAAGCCCGATCACAATCCGCTCCATCATCGAATGGCACGATGCGCTGATTAACGGTGACATTCTCCTGCGCGATATTATTGATCTGGAAACCACATATGGCGGTGGCCCCAATACCGAAGAAGTCGCTGCTGCTGAAGACGTCGATGCCGACGTCGCTGACACCGAGAGCCTAACGGCAGATATCGACAACAGTGACGATACGGACGACGACGACGAACCTGAAATCGAAGCCCCCGAAGGCGTTGATGCCGGCTCTGATGACGACGATCTTTCCGACGAGGAAGACGACGAAAACAGCGAAGAAGGTGAAGGCAGCGATGACGATTCCAATAACGACGAAAACGGGGACGAAAACAATGTCTCTCTCGCCGCTATGGAAGAGCAAATCTTGCCACAAGTTGTCGAGACATTCGAAAAAATCGCCAAGACTTACGACAAGATGCATAAGGCTCAGGAACAACGCCTCAGCACGTTAGGGAAAGGTGAAAAAGTCTCTTCTACAATTGAACGTCGCATTGAAAAATTGCGTCACGAACTCGTGGAATTGATGGAAGGTGTTCACCTGAACAACAGCCGTATTGAAGAACTGATGGATCACCTTTACGGTCTCAATAAAGCCTTGATGAACTGCGAAGGTCGGCTGTTACGTTTGGCGACAGGCTGTCGTGTTTCACGTGCAGACTTCCTCAAACAACACTACGGCCATGAGCTTGATCCCAACTGGCTGGAACGCGTTTCTGAACTGCCGGCTAAAGGCTGGCAGCGGTTTGCAGAACGCCATCACGAAGAAATTGTTCAACTGCGTGATCGTATGACACAAGTTGCTGGTGAAGTTGGCCTACCGATTCAAGAATACCGCCGTATCGTTTCCACCGTTCAAAAAGGTGAACGTGAAGCCAACCGTGCCAAAAAGGAAATGATCGAAGCCAACTTGCGACTGGTTATTTCCATTGCTAAAAAATACACCAACCGCGGCTTGCAATTCCTCGATCTTATTCAGGAAGGCAACATTGGCTTGATGAAAGCCGTCGATAAATTTGAATACCGTCGCGGTTATAAGTTTTCAACCTATGCCACATGGTGGATCCGTCAGGCGATTACCCGCTCTATCGCCGATCAGGCCCGTACCATCCGTATTCCGGTTCATATGATCGAAACCATCAACAAACTTGTGCGCACATCGCGCCAAATGTTGCATGAAATCGGTCGCGAACCCACACCGGAAGAACTGGCCGAAAAGCTGTCCATGCCACAGGAAAAAGTTCGCAAGGTTTTGAAGATTGCCAAAGAGCCGATCTCTCTTGAAACCCCCATCGGGGACGAGGAAGATAGTCACCTGGGTGATTTCATCGAAGATAAAAACGCCGTTCAACCGTTGGATGCGGCTATTCAGTCCAACCTGCGGAATACAACAACACGTGTCCTGTCCTCACTGACACCGCGTGAAGAACGTGTCTTGCGCATGCGTTTCGGTATCGGGATGAACACGGATCATACCTTGGAAGAAGTCGGCCAACAGTTCTCCGTTACACGGGAACGTATCCGACAAATTGAAGCCAAAGCCCTGCGTAAGCTTAAGCACCCAAGCCGCTCACGCAAACTGCGCAGCTTCCTAGATTATTAAACGATAAAAATCGTCCTTCTAAGACTTGACGTGGCGTGAGTTTCCTTTAAATTCACGCCACTTGTCTTTGGTAAGGGGCAGTAGCTCAGTTGGTTAGAGCCGACCGCTCATAACGGTCTGGTCGGGGGTTCAAGTCCCTCCTGCCCTACCACCCATCCCATTTTCCTTTGTGGAATATTATTATTAAACCATATATGGTTTGGATTTAGGTTTTGCCGCAGCCAACAAATCATCGTTAATGATGCCTTGATTTGCCAAAGTCTCACCAAGCGCTGCTTCTGTTGGGCCCTTGTTTTGTTGAAACTTCATTAACCCATCAATCATACCCATATCAGGGATATCAGTGATGCTAAAATATGGCACTTGATAGTCACCTGTTTGTGCCAAAGCTAATTTGGTTTTTTGGGTGAGATTTATCGTACGCGTTCGCTTCGCTCTCTGCGCCGTTGCCTTCGGCCGAACTATAGACAAAACGCGAGCATCGTCACGCTTTGCGCACTTCAGGTTATGGAACGGTTTAACTTACTGATAATAATTTGTTTTTATTAATTAATTTCACTCCTAAGGACACATATGTGTAATTCATAATAATTGCAAAACGGTCCTAATACTTTACTAGTCACTTATAAGGCAAACATCCCTTATAAGTAGAAAATAATCAATTATGTGATCGTAATCACTTTCAAAACCAACTCAAAGAGTCTAAACTCTCGTCAAAACGGCAAAATCCAATGCCTAGTTGAGGGAGAAGTGTTATGTGGGGTAGCAACACAAATTGGATTAGTGCTATTGAAACTGGCGCGATCATTCCTGAAAAGGCATACGATAAAAGCGACCGCATTGAAAAAGAAAAGACCAAAAAAAAACGCAATTCGGGCAAAGGAAACTTACGTACAAGTGCGTCAAAACTTGAGGGATTATTACATCAACTCGCGCTCAATGATGATTCTGTCTTTACCCGTTTCTCTGCCGAACCAACCTATATCCCGAATGACTCAAGTCTATTCCTGCAGTGGCACCTGAAAAATACAACAACCAACATTGACATTAATGTCGAGGATGTCTGGAACGACTACACAGGCGCTGGCGTAAAGATCGCCATTCTTGATGATGGCGTCGAATACACCCATAAGGATTTGGTAGCCAATTATGATACCACGCTGGATCTCGACGTCTCAGGAACGACAACGAACGATGATGATGCCATGGCCGAGACAGGTGATCGACACGGCACCTCTGTCGCCGGAATTATCGCCGCCGATGATAACGGGGTTGGCGGAGTTGGTGTCGCCTATGACAGCACCATCGCCGGGATCCGCCTAGACATCAACTACCTGACTATTCGAGACTTGGTAAACAGTTTCAATCACGCCGCCAATTTTGATGTGATGAATAACAGCTGGTCAATGAGCTCTTCTTATTATGACAAGTTGGATGGCGGCTTGTTTCTTCCTGTCGGTGTCGCCTTACAGAATACGGTGGAAACGGGACGGGATGGTCTGGGGACTTCAATCGTCTTTTCCGCAGGGAACTCAAAACAAACGGGCGACAACGTCAACAATCATGGTCTTCAAAACTCACGCTATACTATTACCGTTGGCGGGATTACACATAACGGCACATCGGCCTTTTACAGCACACCTGGTGCGGCTGTGCTGGTGAGCGCGCCCAGTGATAGTATTTACACGACGGATAGAACCGGGACTGAGGGCTATGCTGCGGAAGATTACACAGCTTCATTCGGTGGCACCTCTGCTGCGGCCCCCATGGTTACAGGCATCATCGCGCTCATGTATGAGGCCAATCCCTTGCTTGGCTATCGCGATGTTCAGGAAATTCTGGCCCTGTCTGCCCGTCAAACCAAAGCCAGCAATCCCGAATGGACCGAAAACGGTGCTGGCAACTGGAACGGCGGCGGCATGCATGTCAGTCACGACGTCGGCTTTGGCCTTGTTGATGCCTATACAGCTGTACGTCTGGCTGAAAGCTGGACGATGCAAAACACGGCTCATAACGAAGAAATAGCAAGTGTCAGTGGCACAGCGCAAAGTCTTGCTGCGGGTGCGATCAGTACAATAACCTTGTCCGTCGGCATACATCTGGATATCGACCAAATCGAACTTAACACAATCATGAGTAGCGTTAGCTATTTCTTAAACACACTCACCATTTCGTTGACGTCGCCTGATGGCACAACCAGTATACTGGCACAAAACGCCAATACTGATCTCAACGGACTTGATTGGGGTTTTACCTCGACCCATCATTGGGGCGAAGACGCCTATGGCGACTGGACGGTGACTTTCGAGAATACAGGAACCTCTGCGATTGATCTGTCTGCAATCGACCTGAACCTATATGGCGACGCAACCGACGACGATATCTACGTCTACACCAAAGAATTTTCCGACTTCGCAAATGCCGAACGCACCATTCTGGGCGATACGGATGGCGGCAATGACACCATCAATGCCGCTGCGGTGCTCTCAAATTCAACGATTGATCTAAACGCGGGCGCTGTGAGCACAATTGACGGCCGATACGTTTTGTTATCCGCTGGCACGGTAATCGAAAACATCACTAGCGGCGACGGCGACGACACGTTGATTGGTAACGAACTTAGCAACACACTATCTGGTGGCCGAGGCGATGACACCTTGATCGGCAACGCCGGTGATGATGTGTTGATGGGCGGCAGCGGCAATGACACAGCCTTATTTAGCGGCCTACACACCGACTATACAATCAGTGAAAATAGCGACGGCACCTATTTAGTCACGGGCAATAACGGCAGTGACATTTTGCGCGATATTGAGTGGCTACAATTTGATGATAGGGTTTACGACATCAAGTTACCATGGGGCATTAATCAAGCCCCTATTGGAACCACCACCGAAATTTCTGCAAATGAAGACTTGACTGTAAGTGGCATACTTGAAGCTGTTGACCCAGAAGGTAACTCTTACACCTTTTCTCTGGTTGCAGTACCTGAAAGTGGCGAATTAACAATCAATTCAGACGGTAGCTTTGAATATAATCCGCTAAATGCTTTTGAGTCACTCGCGGAAGGAGATAGCCAAACTCTAACTTTCACATACAGAGTTACTGATGAATTTGGAGCCTTTCGCGATGTTGAGGCACACATCGTCATTGCAGGACAAAACGATGCCCCCATAATAGAAATAGTCCCATTTAACCAAGATGTCAGCGCAGACAACACGACAATTTTGTTTGATGAAAATTATGTTAAGCATTCCGAAATTGCTGAACTTTCCAACGGCAACGTTGTCATTGTATCAAGTGGCAATTTACCGCAAGAAAACGCCGATGACGTGAAATTCAAAATTATTGATAGCGACGGAAATACAGTTAAGGAACTTTCTTTGCTTTCAGAAACCTTGGCCGGATCTCAACGTAATGCCCGAGTAGTGGTATTCCCTGATGGCCGTTGGATGGCAATTTGGCAAGATGCCAATCAGTCAGCGTTTTATGCTCGAACCTTCTCTGACGATGGCACACCCTTGACTGGGGAGTTCTGGCTAACCGATACGGATTATCTTGATCCTAGCGTTATAAAATATGTTGACCCTGAAATCACTTTGCTGAGTGATAACAAAATTGCCCTGTCCTGGCGAAGTAATTCAGATGCTGCACATATGCAGATATTTGATGATTTGGGCACTGCACTTACATCTGATACTGCGCTTACCAATACGGGTTTCAGGACCTCCCTATCTTCAGAAGTCGTAGAACTCGCAAATGGGAATTTGTTAATTTCAACAAGTGGTTACGATGATACCGTTGACAATAACGGTTACAAATCGTTCCTGCAAATCTACAATCCCAATTTGGAGCCGACATTTGCAGCTCGCGAAATCTTTGCGCAAAATGGCATCGGGATCTCGGACCTCCAATTAACAAAGCTGGCGAACGGTAATATATTGGCTTCATGGCTTGAATACATGGACCTCTCCCTCAGGAGTCATAGCTATATCCAAGTTCTGGATAGTTACGGGAACCCAATAAGCCCCGCCCAACAGTATGACGGCGGATATATCCTAGCACATCCAGATAATGGTTTTACCACTTATTTCAACCAACTTCAGGGGGACGATATCCTCTTCAGGCTTCAACGCTACGACGACCAGGGACAAGCAACAGGCACACCAGAAGTCTTAAACCTTGGGCCAAGAAGTGACACCAGCTCCATTTCGGATGCATTAATTACCAAAGACGGAACTTTAATAACTATCAGCGATCATTTGAACCTGAATTTAACAATAACAAAAGAATATATTTCAACCAAGCTAACCTTCAATATCTCGGATATTGATAGCACTCAATTGCATTCAGCTGAAATCGTAATTACTGGTGCATATGAAGTGGGAGAAGATACCTTGACTCTCGCTTTGTCCAATGCGACGTCGATTTCTCAGAATTTTGTTAGCGAAACAGGAACATTGTATTTAACCGGCATTGCATCAATCGAAGAATACAAAGCCGCTATTCAGTCCATTCGGGTTCGCAGTCTGATTGATGGCGTGAGAACCATATCAGTCCGTGTAAACGATGGGGCTGGATCTGCTGCAAATTCCAATTGGAAAAGCATTGACATACATACTGTTCCTGCAGAAAACACGGCTCCACAGACGCAAACCGACAACCTTGATGTTGCCGAAGATTTTGCCATAAACGGTGTATTGTCGGCAATAGACTTGGACGGCGATGCATTAAGTTTTGCACTCACAGATGCACCTACAAAAGGAACACTCTTAATCAACGACGATGGCTCTTATAGCTATAATCCTCAAGGCGCATTTGAGAGTTTGGCTGAAGGTGAAACTGAGATCTTAACTTTCAGCTACAGTGTGAGTGATGGCATTGCAACTGTTACCCAAACTGTAACAATCACTGTAACGGGCGCAAATGACGCTCCAATAGTGTCGGTGAATGATTTTACCGCCCTAGAAGATTCCTCTGTCAGCGGCACTTTAAGTGCGACAGACATTGATGGAGACACTTTAACTTTTTCCCTTGTTGAAGCACCCGCAAAAGGCTTTCTCTCCATAAATGCTGATGGCACCTTTGTTTTTGACCCCTTCAAATCCTTCGAGGCATTAGATATTGGCGAGACAGAGACTCTGGAATTCACCTATAGTGTTAGCGACGGCATTGATACCATTTCAAAAACTGCGGCAATTACGGTCCTAGGCAACAATGACGCGCCAGTGATTACTTTACAAAATAGCGATGCAGAAATTACTTCCGAAAGTACGCTCAACGCCTACACATCGGGCAACCAACGCAACGGCAAAATCATTCAATTAAATGATGGTCGTATGTTGGCAACCTGGACAGGCGCAAGCGAAACAAGCGCAAGCAGCGTTATGGGGCAATTGCTCAATGCTGACGGCACACCAATTGGGGGAAACATCCAGTTTAACGCTGGGGCAGGCTTTGACCAAAGCAACCTTACAGTCACTGCACTCTCCGATGGCGGTTTTCTTGCCGTTTGGGGCGAGGATGTTTTAATTTATACCTCGAAAATCCAAAACGTGGTTGCCCGCCGATACGATGCAAACGGACAGCCTGTAGCAGAACAATTCACAATTAACCAATTTCAGTTGTCCGCAAGTATGCAGGTTGCCCCTGATATTGCAGAACTCGCCGATGGTCGATTTATCGTAACCTGGGAAAGTGCTGGTAATCCTGACGATACAAGCGGAGACGGGGTGTCTGCAAGATTCCTAGATCAATTCGGTGGCGTCATTAGTGAAGAGTTTACGCTGAATAGCAGCACCTATAATTCGCAAAGCATGGCCCAAGTCGTTGGGTTGGATAACGGTGGCTTCGCAGCGGTGTGGCACACAACCGACAGTTCCAGCGTCAGCCCAATCAAGCTGCGCTACTTCGACAGTGATGGCAATGCAACAACGCCTGAACTGGACGTTACACAAAACCCGACCAGCCAACAAATGCCGTATGAGTTGACCAAGCTGAGCAACGGCAACTTCATCATTTCATGGTATGGACAGAACGTTCCGGG
>NZ_JBLWXN010000006.1:0-245539 GCF_048267425.1 Terasakiella sp. | reverse complement strand
AATCGGGCCAATTCTTTTTGAACATCATCAGATGGTTCAGGGATCTGTTTATTGCGATATTCAGAAATCCAACGATTTAATGTGCTAACGCCAATGCCAAAATCAGCAGCAATAATTTTACGTGGCTGAGTACTACTTAAAGCAACCTAGCAGCCTCTTCTCGAAATGTCGGGGGATTGTACGCTTCATTATATTCTCCTGTAGTCAGTATATTTAACTCAGGAGACGCACTCCACTTTTTCAGGACAGGTCCAGTCTCTATGATTAGGTTGCAGAAGATGAAACGATACCCAATGTTTTTAGTAGGTT
Organism: Terasakiella sp.; assembly: GCF_048267425.1. Taxonomy (GTDB): domain Bacteria; phylum Pseudomonadota; class Alphaproteobacteria; order Rhodospirillales; family Terasakiellaceae; genus Terasakiella. The sequence continues at coordinate 245,230 of NZ_JBLWXN010000006.1, read as the reverse complement.
TTATCAACCTTTCTCTCTTGCGGTCCTCCGTCTGCTTTTTATCAAATGATACTGTACAAATAGCTAAGGTCGTAGTATGTCTGTAAAGATTGGGGAAGTATCACAAGTTTGGTTTGGAAATGAACGGGAAACGAGATCCAAAAGACATATTGGCAAAATATTCATCATTTAAACAAGCACTTCCAGATATATTGATTGCCTCAGTCACCATGAATGTCCTCTCCTTGGCTCTCCCTGTATCTCTACTTCAGGTTTATGATCGTATTATTCCAAATACATCATTTGGAACATTGATCGTTCTGGTTAGTGGTGTTTTATGCGCGGTTTTTTTGGAAACGACCTTGCGAGTGGCGCGCGGTAATATTATCAGCTGGATCGGAACCAAATATGAACACCGTTTGGGGTGTGCAGCTTTTGAACAGGTTTTAAATTGTGAACGCGACAATTCCAAGCGTGAGGGGGTGGGAGATACACTGGAACGGCTGGGCAGTTTGCGTTCATCGCGTGAATATTACAGTGGGCAAATGGTTGCCTCTTTAATTGATATCCCGTTCGTTTTGGTCTTTCTGGGAATGGTCTACATATTGGGTGGTCCGATTGTTTGGGTGCCAATCGGTGTGTTGATGCTGTTTGGTCTAGTATCATTCTTTTATGGTCGACAGCTTGGCAAGGCGATCCGCACATATAATGTGTGGCGTGATAGACGGCTTAATTTCCAGATTGAGGTGCTGGGCGGTATTCACACCGTCAAGTCGCAGGGCATCGAAGCCCAGATGGAACAACGCTATTCCAAATTGCAAGATAGTGTGGCTGAAGCTGATCAGAAAATGGTTCAGCTTGATACTGCCAACCAGCATGTCAGTACTATATTTGCTCAGCTTACGATGGTTGCGGTTGCAGCTTATGGCAGTACCTTTGTGGTCAGTCAGGATATTACGGTTGGTGTGTTGGCAGCTTGTACACTGCTTTCTGGGCGCGCAATGCAGCCTTTTCAGCGCCTTACAGGATTGTGGAGCCGACTGCAAAATGTGTTGATCGCACGCGAACGTCTCAGCGGTATTTTTGATCTTCCCGTAAAAGAAGATGTAGCGGATGCAAAAGAAAGTATTGAACATGGCAACGTTACTCTTGAAAACATTACGTTCCAATATGGGGACCACCCTCCTCTGTTTGAGGACTTATCTTTAGATATTGCAGCCGGGGAATGTATTGGGATTGTGGGGGGCAACGGTGTCGGAAAAACAACATTGTTAAGCCTGTTGCGAGGGATACATGGCCTGAATGCAGGTCGTATTTTGATCGACGGGGTGGATGTTCAACACTATTCGGGTGCTGCTTTGCGAGGGCAGGGAATTGCCTACCTGCCGCAAAATGGAACCGTGTTTAACGGAACGATCCTTGAAAACCTAACGATGTTTGATAAACGTTACCGGCAGAAGGCACTGTCCCTTGCCGAAGGTCTAGGCCTAAATGAAGTTGTTGCCAAGATGTCGCAAGGTTATGAAACCGTCATCGGTAACTGTGGTAGCGATTCATTGCCACGAGGGATTCGTCAACGTATTTCCATTGCTCGGGCGTTGGTAAAGACGCCTAAAGTGGTCTTGTTTGACGAGGCAAACGCAGCCATTGACGGGCCGGGTGATGTTTTCCTACGGGATTATCTGAAAAGCCTGAAAGGACACACAACGTTGATTTTGATCTCGTCGCGCCCGTCTTTGTTACGCATTGCCGATCGTGCCTATGAAATCAGTGAAACTACGCTTCTCCCCCGGGAATTGGGACCGGTGCCGACTGCGGCGGTTGACCAAAAAACGAAGAATGAAAAAGTGTTCCAATCGACAAAAAAAGTGAGTTAAAGGGCAGGGAATAGATGGTAGAGAGAGTGGAACATATTTCCTGGAATGAACGTTCTGTGCGTGATGAACTGTCTCAGGATCAGATTATGTCGGGGCAATTGGGTGGGTTTAAGGCCGTTACCGATATTGCGGGCTGTCTTTTACCGTTGTTGACAGCGCTGGAATGGGAAGGCACGCAACGCACCCTTTCCGAAGCACTGCCCCATTTTGCGAATGAACTGGACTTGACCGATTTCCTCAATATCCTTGGAAAATTGGGTTTCAAAAGCCAAAAAGTTTCAATTTCGTTGAATGAGATCGACCCGCGTATTATGCCGTGCCTGTTTTTACCTCGCAATGGTGAGGCTATTGTTGTTTTGGGGCGCACGCACGAACATTGTAAAATTTATGACCCGGCACAACAATCTGTTTGCGAGATAACACCGGACGGACTTAAGGGAATTGCCTATGTCTTTGCGGCAACGGATGATGATTCAGGTGCGCAGGCGGGACGTAAACAAAGTTTTGTCTCGGCAATTTCGGCACGTTTTCGAGGTCTGGTCTGGCGAACTCTGATGATCAGCATGGTCAGTAATATTCTGGCCTTGGCGACACCATTGTTTATTATGGCGGTATATGACAAATATGTCTCCACTGGTTCCGATCAGATGCTTTATATGATGATCGCCGGTGTTAGCATTGCTTTGTTGGGGGACTTCTTTCTCAAAAGCCTGAAATCCAAAATGATTGCCTATATCGGTGGCCGTCTTGATCATATTATCGGTCGGGCCGTGTTCAGACAATTATTGTTTCTGGCACCGTCTTTTACGGAAATGTCCAATACAAGTTCGCAAATTTCAAGGTTGCGCGATTTTGAAACGGTGCGTGATTTCTTTTCCGGCCCTATTGCCTCAACGGTTTTCGAGGCCCCATTTGTTACGATTTTCATCATTACAATGGCGTTTTTGGGCGGCACGCTGGTTCTGGTGCCACTGGCAACCTTGTTGATTTTTGCATTGTTGCTTAAAGTATTTCTGCCGATCCTGCGTGAAAGTGTGACGGTTTCTTCGCGTGCAACAACCCGTCGTCATGATTTTATGACGGAGGCCATTACAAAACGCGATGCCTTGCAAGATATCGGTGCGCAGGATGTCTGGTTAGAACGTTATCGAAATCTGTCAGCCGAAACCTGTTTAAAAGGATATGAAGCCTCGCAAGTGTCTTCATTGTGCATGTCTTTGGCACAAGGTGTGATTATGGTTGCCGGGGTTGCAACGTTAACTTTCGGGGTTCACAAGGTGATTGCGGCGGAAATGACCGTCGGCGCTTTACTTGCCTCCATGATTATGGTCTGGTGGATTTTGCGCCCCATTCAGGTCATTTTTTTGGGGATGACACAGCTTGAACAAGTCCGCTCTTCGGTTCGCCAAATCGATAGTTTGATGGATTTGCGCAATGAACGTGAAGAAGGGAAAACGCCCGGTTTGACACAAACCTTAAAAGGTCATGTCAATTTTAACCGGGTATCGATGCGTTATACTTCGGAAACCGACCCGGCGGTCGTTGGTGTTAGTTTTGAGGCTAACCCTGGCGAACTGGTTGCTTTGATCGGGCCGAACGGTTGCGGTAAATCCACATTGTTAAAAATGCTGTTGGGGATGTATCTGCCTCAGGCTGGGGCAATTACCATCGATAATGTGGATATTCGTCAGATGGATCCGATCCAGTTGCGTCAGACTGTGGCATACGTGCCGCAGACGAACGAAGTATTTTTCGGCACCATCGCGCAAAATATCCGATTGTCGGACCCGACGGCATCGGATGCGGAAGTGGAATGGGCTCTGCACGAGGCAGATGTCTGGGATGATATTCAGAAACTACCCAAAAAATTGATGACTCGTCTGGGTGATGAACGTTCGGATTTAATACCAGATAACTTGATCCAGCGAATCGCATTGGCACGGGGATATTTGAGACGTGCCCCCATTCTGTTACTGGATGAACCGGTGAACGGGCTGGATTTTGAAAGCGATCAGGCCTTTATGAATACCCTCAAGAAAATTAAGGGCAATTCAACGATCTTAATGGTGACGCATCGGCCCAGTCACTTGCGTTTAGCAGATAAGATTGTTTACTTGGATGGAGGTGTGGTTCGTATGGCCGGGCCTGCAGCGCAGGTACTGGAACGCATACCGCAAGGGGGGTTTTAAGTCGTACGATGAGTAATGCAGCAAATATGACTTCCGGCATCATCGAGAAGAAAAAAGCGTCTCGTCAAATTCGCTATATGGCGCAATATGTTCAGTTGGAAGAACAGGGGATATCCGGTTTATCGCGTGCCGCTATTGCTTTGGTGACTTTGATTTTGGTCTGCTTTGTCGTTTGGTCAAACTTTATGAAGGTGGATGAAGTTGCCGTGACATTTGGGGCCGTTGTGCCCAAAGGGTCCGTGCGCTCTGTTCAGCACCTTGAAGGTGGTATCGTTAAAGAAACCTATGTTGAAGAACGTCAGATCGTTGAAGCTGGACAGCCTTTGCTGGAACTGGACGAGGCGCAGGTTGGGGCAGAATTGCAACAGGTTAACGCCCGTTTGCTTTCACTGAAATTACGTGAAGAACGTTTGCGTGCGACGGCTTATGACCGCGAACTGGATTATTCAAACTGGAAAGGTGCTCCGTTCAGTCTGGTGCAGGATCAGGTGGAAATCTATACGTCAACGCTGGAACGCCTGCAATCCCAACGCAATGTATTTGAACAACAGCACGATCAGAAAATTCAGGAAATTGACGCAACGCGTAACCAGCAAGCCGCTGTTGAACGCCAGTTAGCCCTGATTGAAGAAGAAGTGCAAATGCGTGGTGAATTGTACGAAAAAGGTCACGGCAGCAAGGTGTCTTTTCTGGAAGTAAAACGTGCAATGGCGGCAATGCAAAGCGAGCTGAGCCGCTTGGTAGGGCAGGAACAGTCCGCGATGGAGGCCGTTGAAGAAATCGAAGACCGTATTGCTGATCTGGAAAAAACCGAACGAAAAAACGCACTCGCCGAATTGGGTACCGTCACGGCGGAAACTTCTCAGGTTCAGGAACTTATCCACCAATTAGAAGACCGGTTTAACCGATTGCAGATCGTCTCGCCGGTGCGTGGGTATGTCAAAGATATCAAGATTAAAAGCAAAGGCGGCATCGTGCCAGCTGGTGGCATCGTGATGGAAGTCGTTCCTATTGATGACGAATTGCGTGTAGAAACCCGCATCAGCACAAAAGATGTCGGGCATGTTAATTTAGGGCAACCCGTCACGGTCAAAGTCGCCAGTTTTGATTTTGCACGTTACGGTTCGGTCAGTGGTGTTCTGGATAATATTTCGGCGACCACTTACATCGATGAAACCAACGGAGCACCCTATTACAAAGGGATTGTCAAACTGGATACGCCATATGTTGGTGAGGACCCCGAACAAAATAAAATCGTACCCGGCATGACTGTTCAGGCGGACATTATGACGGGTGAAAAAACATTGTTTCAATACTTGTTGAAACCGATTTACGTTTCTCTTCAACAGTCCTTTAGAGAACGCTAAACCGATTCAGGTGAGGTAAAGATGGCTGATAAAGATCAAGACCAGAATGTAGAAACTGGGCAAAACCAGGATACATCCTATGATGAACTGTCTTTGGACGGACAGGGTTTTTCTGCTCTGGAAGATGCGGAAGATAACTCCCTTGTCAATCAGCAGGATCCGCTGCAGGAAGATGCTGTTCAAAATGCCAATGTTCAGGGGTCCAATCGCCATATTAATCACAATAACGAAGGCGCAGCCGAAGGTCAGCAAGAAGTCATCCAAGACGACGTAAATATCATTGAAGATGATTTCCGTATTGAAAGGCTCGATGATAATGTAAATGTTGATTTTGAAAATATCCAGCCGGCCTTTAACTCCGACGAGGAGGGCGACGATGACGAAGAAGCTGCCTCGCAAGCTGACATTGAGACGCTGATTGATCCGACCCCTGAGGACATTGAAAATCCGGCCCCGGTCTTTGAGGGCGATGGTGGTGAGAGCGCGACAGGTGCGACCTTTACCTCGCCGACGACACCGGAATTTATTCCGACACCGATCCCTGCACGGGAAGATGACGAGATCATTCTGGAAGCACAGGGCCGAACACTTGAAATCGACATTCAAAACGGTGTGGAAGATAACCGTTTGTTGATTGATATTGATATTCTGGGTGGGGACGGTGATGGCGGTTCGGAAACCGTTGTTATTACGATTGAAAATGTGCCGGACGGTTTTTCTTTCCAAAATGCGGCCGGGGTGGCTGTCGGGAAACTCAATGGCAATATCTGGACCTTTACCCCAGACGAATTAAAAGATCTATATGCCGTTCCCGGTGAACATTACAGCGGCGATCAGGATTGGAATATCACGGCAACCGTCACAGAAACGACAAGCGGTGATGTTGCCTCGACCACTGAAACAATTAGCGTTCATTTTGAAGCGGTTGCGGATCAGGCCCCATTGAGTGTCCGTGATTCTGCGGGAATGGAAAATACGTGGATTGATGTTGATATCAATTCCGCGCTTGTGGATGCGGATGGTTCGGAAACGATTGCGATCTATGTGGCGGATGCACCTGATGGAGTGACCTTTAACGCCGGTGAAAAACTGACAAGCGCGGTAACACTGGATGACGGCACCGTTCTGGATGCAGGCACATGGGTGTTTAGTACGGATGATCTGGATACCCTTCAGGTTCGATCCCCTGATAATGTCAGTGATGATTTTGACCTGCGTGTGTACAGCGAAACCACAGAAGGGGCCAATAACGACAAAGCCCTGAACGGCCCGAAAAGCATCCATGTGGATGTCGGTATCGTGGATCCGACTGTCTCAGGCAGTGGCGGTGGTGATGAACGGACATGGATTGATCTTGATCTGGATGCCAGCATCAATGCCGCAGATGGTACGGAACAGATGGTTGTCTATCTGGAAGACCTGCCCGAAGGTGCGGAACTGCGTTATGTCCATAATGAAACTGTCCTGATCCCTGACAGTGATGGCCGTTATGTGGTCACGGGTGATCTGGATAATCTTCAGGTTCGCTGGGGCGATAGCTATACGGGCCAGTCGGATGCGGATATCACCTTTGATCTGCGCGCGGTTGTCACCGATGTGGACGCCGGTTCCGCCAGTGATACACCGTTGGGTGATGCGGTTGCCCCTGATACGTCTGAAACGGTTAGTACTGTCACGGTTAATGTGGATATCGTAACGGGCGAGGCGACACTGGATGTGTCGGGTAGTGGCACCGAAGATATCGCGATGGCACTGGATATTGATGCGACCCTGATCGATACAGACGGTTCGGAAACAATCACGTCTTATATGATCGAGGATGTGCCGGACGGTTTCACCTTCCAGAACGCCGCGGGTGACCCGGTGGGCAGCAAGGGGGCCGATGGCAACTGGACCATTGCGCCGGACGACATTGAAGGTTTGCATGTCAAGGCACCGCAACATTACAGCGGTGATTCTGACTGGACGATCAACGTTAACCTGCAGGAACATGACGGATCGACGGCTGTTATCTCCAAAGATTTTACTGTTCATTTTGAAGCGGTTGCGGATCAGGCCCCACTGAGTGTCAGTGATTCTGCGGGAATGGAAAATACGTGGATTGATGTTGATATCAATTCCGCGCTTGTGGATGCGGATGGTTCGGAAACGATTGCGATCTATGTGGCGGATGCACCTGATGGAGTGACCTTTAACGCCGGTGAAAAACTGACAAGCGCGGTAACACTGGATGACGGCACCGTTCTGGATGCAGGCACATGGGTGTTTAGTACGGATGATCTGGATACCCTTCAGGTTCGATCCCCTGATAATGTCAGTGCTGATTTTGACCTGCGTGTGTACAGCGAAACCACAGAAGGGGCCAATAACGACAAAGCCCTGAACGGCCCTGAAAGCATCCATGTGGATGTCGGCATTGTGGACCCGAGTGCTTCCGGCAGTGGCGGTGGTGATGAACGGACATGGATTGATCTTGATCTGGATGCCAGCATCAATGCGGCGGACGGTACGGAACAGATGGTTGTCTATCTGGAAGACCTGCCCGAAGGTGCGGAACTGCGTTATGTCCATAATCAAACTGTTCTAAGCCCAGACAGTGAGGGCCGTTATGTGATTACGGACGATCTGGATAACCTTCAGGTTCGTTGGGGCGATAGTTATACGGGGCAGTCGGATGCGGATATTACCTTTGATCTGCGTGCGGTTGTCACCGATGTGGATGCTGGCACTGCCAGTGATACACCGTTGGGCGATGCGGTTGCCCCCGATACGTCTGAAACGGTTAGCACTGTCACGGTCCATGTGGATATCGTAACGGGCCAGGCGACACTGGATGTTTCGGGCAGCGGCACCGAAGATATCGCCATGGCATTGGATATTGATGCGACGCTGATTGATACGGACGGTTCTGAAACGATCACCTCTTATATGATTGAAGATGTGCCGGACGGTTTCACCTTCCAGAACGCAGCGGGCGATCCGGTAGGCAGCAAGGGGGCCGATGGTAACTGGACAATTGCGCCGGACGATATCGAAGGCTTGCACGTCAAGGCACCGCAACATTATAGCGGTGATTCTGACTGGACGATCAATGTTAACCTACAGGAACATGACGGATCAACGGCGGTTGTCTCCAAAGATTTTACCGTTCATTTTGAAGCGGTTGCGGATCAGGCACCGTTGAGTGTCAGTGATTCTGCGGGAATGGAAAATACATGGATTGATATTGATATCAATTCCGCGCTTGTGGATACGGATGGTTCTGAAACCATTGCGATCTATGTGGCGGATGCACCTGATGGAGTGACCTTTAACGCCGGTGAAAAACTGACAAGCGCGGTAACACTGGATGACGGCACCGTTCTGGATGCAGGCACATGGGTGTTTAGTACGGATGATCTGGATACCCTTCAGGTTCGATCCCCTGATAATGTCAGTGCTGATTTTGACCTGCGTGTGTACAGCGAAACCACAGAAGGGGCCAATAACGACAAAGCCCTGAACGGCCCTGAAAGCATCCATGTGGATGTCGGCATCGTGGACCCCAGCGTTTCCGGCAGCGCCAGTGGCGGGGAAGATCAGTGGATTGCCCTCGATCTGGAGGCTCAGGTTAATGCGGCTGATGGCAGCGAGACATTGTCGTTATATATTGAAGGGTTACCCGATGGTGTGGATGTTCGGTATGCAGATACGAAGGACCCGGTTGCCCTTGTTGACGGACGTTATGATATCTCGGGCAATATTGGGAATATTGAAGTCCAGTGGAATCAAACAACACACGCCCATAGCGAAGAAGATTTTTCTTTCCAATTGCGCGCGGTTGTCACCGATGTGGATGCTGGCACTGCCAGCGATACGCCGCTGGGTGATGCGGTTGCCCCTGATACATCTGAAAGTGTGACGACTGTTGAAGTGGATGTAAAAGCCATTGCGGATAAAGCCAATATCACGGGAAAAGCTGTCGGTGTTGAAGATCAGTGGCTGGATTTTGATCTGGATGTCTCGTTAAAAGATACGGACGGGTCTGAATCTATTACCAGCATTATTGTTTCCGGTGTGCCCGACGGCGTCGAGTTGAATAATGGTACGGAAATTCTGGATGCGTCGAACCAGCCGACAGGAAAATGGTCCCTTGAACTGAGCGATCTGGATGATTTGAAAATCAAACCGGTTGATGACAGTAACGAAAATTTCCAACTGAAAGTATCGGTCACGACACAAGAACAATCCGATGGCGATGATGTGGCGACGAAGACCACGACAACCAATAAAAATGTTACGGTTCAGATTTTTGGGGATGCTGACCTGCCGACGGTGGATGTGATTAGTGATCCGCAGACAATTACGGAAGATCAGTTCTTTAACCTGCGCAGTTCCATTAACGGGGAATATGCTGTTGACGGGGATTTGAGCGAAGCGGGATCTGCGGATCAGGCAAGCAGTCAGGATGGATCCGAGGCGCTGACTTTCCGCATTACACCGCAAGAAAGTGGTGCCCGTCTTGCCATTTCATCTGATGGAAATATCAGCAGTGATGAGCTAGTTGATTTACCGGCGGAAGGGTATTGGACGGTCAGTGCCCAGGATGTCTTTGACGGCAAGGTTTATGTCGGTGGGGCGGAAAACTGGTCCAGTGCCAACGGGGCGGCATCGGCGCTTCATTTTGATGTACAGGCAGTTGCAACGGAAGATGACGCCAGCCTAGATGACAGTGCATTAGATGGAACGGGGCTGAGCCGTGAAGGTGTGGCGATTAGCGATAGTGAAACCCTGACCCTTGTTGTGACACCGGATGCGGATGGTACACATATCAGTGGCAATGCCAGCGGGAATGAAGATCAAAGCGGTGGTATTCGCTATCAACCAAAAATTACAATGATTGATAGCGATGGCTCGGAAGAGTTGACGGGCAATGTTGTGATTACTTCCAGCGATAGTGATTTGCTGACCGGTGAGCTGAAATTGGACGGCAACATCCTGACACCGACGGATAATGGTGATGGAACATATAGCTGGGAGTTCCCTGTTTCCAGCCTGACTTCGACGGGCACAGCCGGACAATATAAATTGACGGACCTGTATTTCTTCCCTGAAGAACATAATGCGAATGATGTCAATTTGACGATCACCGTGACAACAACGGAAACCGCAACAGGTGACACCCGTGTAACCACCAGCAATGGCAAAATTTCTGTACGTGCCATTGCCGATGCGCCGAATGTACAAGTGAATGAAGCCGATGCAAGCGGTGTGGTGACGGGAACGGAAGATACCTATATTGATCTGGGGCTAGATGCACAACTGGTGGATACGGACGGGTCGGAAGAGTTGACCAAATTCCGTCTGTATGACGTGGAGGATGGCTGGGAAGTCGGCTATCTGGACGGGGCAGGTGATTTTACCTCTGCCAGTGATAAGGGATCTTATTGGGATCTGGATGGTGACAAGCTGGATCAGGTTGTGGTGCGTGCCCCTGCCGATACGCATACAGACAGCGGCGTCACAATGAAATTTAAAGTCTATTCTACCGAGCAGGAAAGCGGCTGGCAGGTTAAAACAAAAGAGGCGTCCACCACACAGGAATTTACTGTGAAAGTGGTTGCGGATGCCGATACACCCAGCGTGATTACCAAAAATGCCACCGGTCTGGAAGATACGCAGATTGAACTGGAAATCCGCCCGGCATTAGGAAGCGATACGGATGGTTCGGAAAGCCTAAGTGTCCTTTTGGAAAATATTCCCGATGGTGCAGCCTTTTATAACAGTGATGGTGATAGTGTTGGGCAACGGGTATCACTGGATGGAAGCGGTAATATTGTTGCCGATGCCAACGGGGACTACTGGTATTTTGAAAATGGCGACTGGGAAGCCCTGTTTGTGCAGCCACCGGAAGATTCAAATGAAGATTTTGATATCAACGTCATTGCCCGTACCACAGAAGCCAGCAACGGCGATTATGCCGAGGCGACATCAAACTTGCATGTGGATGTGATCGGGGATGCCGATAAGCCTAATGTAGGCGATGGTCCGGTTGTCATTACCGGGGATGAGGATAGCGAAATCAACCCCGATCTGGCACAGTTTGCCTCTAAAGACACGGATGGGTCGGAAAGTATGTCTGTTGTGATTTCAGACATTCCCAATGGTGTTGATGTGTATATGAGCACCGGCAACGAAGACTATATGTCGTATATCGGTAACGGCAAATGGTCGGTAGATGCAGATCATCTTGATGATGTGCGGATGTCAACGTCAAAAGATTTTGCAGGAACGAAAGAATTAACCGTCAAGTTTATATCGACGGAAAATGACGGTGATGTTAACGCCCTGACCCGTACCGTTCAATTGACGATTGAGGCCGAAGCGGATAAGCCCGTTGCCTCGATCGGGGCATCTGTGATTGAAGACAGTGCCTCAATTCAATTGAATATTACGGCAAAACCCAGTGATTTAACCAGCGAAAGCCCGGAAGAGATCACCCAGATTGTCATTAACGTGGATGAAAGCGGCTTGCCGTCGGGGACAGAATTGAAACTGGTGTATAACGGTCAGACTTATGACGTCAGTGCATCCGGTGATGATCTTGTTATCAATGTGGATGCACATACCGCAGGCTATGACAGTGCCAGCGGCAAACTGGAAGGCGTTGTGCTGGAAGGTGTTCCGGCCCATTGGTCCAAAGATATCCCGATTACTATGTCGGTGGAATCAACCGATGTGGATGGATCAACTGCGACAAAAGATGTAAGTTCCAAAGTCCGTATTATGGCTGATGCCGATCCGCTGGAAACTTTTGAAATCAATGGTAGTGTGACGGGGACAAGCGGAACGGATGTGTCGTTGGGGCTGGATGTTGCCTATGTAGATAGTGACGGCAGTGAACAGGCCTATCTGGTTGTTGAAAATGTGCCGAACGGGGCCAGCCTGAATATGGGCTTCAGTATTGGTGGCGGTATGTGGATCGTGCCCGGTGATGCAGATTTGAATACGCTGGCATTCCGGTCCGATTACAGTGGGACTGTGACGCTTGATGTCCGTGCGGTTGTTGTTGATAGTGACCCGGACGGCGGTAGCGACCGCTATGAAATGGATCCCATCAGTGTGAATGTGCAATATAATGCCTCTGGCGGGGGGGAACCGGCTTGGGATACAAACCCTTGGGGCGCAGATCCGGCAGCACCTGATGTATCGTCCACGATTTCCGCTGTGGAAGATCAAAGCTTTAATCTGAACGACCTGACAATGACGGTGAATGAACCGGGGGCTTCGGCCTCGGCAATTGTCATTACCAATTTGCCGGCAGGGGCATCTATCAGTGGGGCCTATTATAATCCGGTAGATGGCAGTTGGGTCGTGCCTTATGATGAACGGGCCAATGTTTCCATTAAACCGCCGGCTGATTTTTCCGGTGAAATGCAGGCCGATATTGCGGTCGTCAGCGTTGAAGGCGGTGTCGCAGTTTCTTCAGAAAGCAGTACAATCGTGATTGCTGACGTTGCTCCGGTTACAGATGGCGGCCGCTTCAGCGGCGGGGCTGCAACAGGCAGTAACTTGCACGAAGATGGCGGTGTGGTCGATCTGGATTTGACATTGTCACAACTGGATGATGACCTTTCAGAAGGGATGACGGCGGATCAGGTAACGATTTCCAACGTGCCGGATGGGGCAACCCTATATTTGAACGGCGTTGAATTAACACCGGATGTAAATGGTGAATATGTACTGGATGTGGGTAGTATTGATGGGCAATCATCGCTGGATATTGATGGGCTGAGCATTCGACCGCCTGCAAATTTTGACGGCAAGATTTCCTTGCAACTTGAAACCACGTTCCAAGATCAGACAGGGGCGCCAAAAACAGTGACTGGGTCTGTTTCGCTGGATATCGAAGCGGTTGCGGATCAACCTGATTTGACGGCGCAAGATGTTAACGGGACGGAAGATCAGTTGATCAGTCTTGACCTAAACGCTTACAACCCGGATGTAACCGGTCAGTATGGGTCCGAACAAATGTCTGTGGTAATTGGTAATGTACCGGATGGGGCGGTTATTATCGGGGCCACCAATAATGACGATGGCACGTGGACTGTTAAAAATGCCAATATTGATTTTGCAACCGGCGATATCAGCAATGTGAAATTGTTGGCCCCTCGTAATTTCAGTGGCACGCTCTCGTTGGAATTGAAAGCCTATAGCATTGAAAATTCCAATGATGCGGTTGCTGAAAATACGGTCAGCTTTAATGTAGATGTGGTCGGCGTTGCTGATACACCGGATATTGATCCGTCTGCCGTAGGCGGTGTTGAAGATAGCGAAATCGCCTTGGTCCTCAATGAACAGCTTGGCGATGCAAGTGAGACGTTATACGTCACTGTATCTGATGTACCCAACGGTGCCAGCTTTACGGATGGTAATGGAAATGACATTGGTGTTGAGGTCAAAATCGACAGCAACGGACAACCGGTTCTGGATGCCAATAATCAACCGGTGCCGGTTGATAGTGGTACGTCTTCGGGGGCATGGTATTTCACTGCGGCACAAGTCGGCAGCGGCGTGTTCTTTGTTGCAGCGGCCCATGCGTCGGGCACTTATACTATGAATGCGGTTGCCACATCGGTTGACGGGGACAGTGTCGCCCATAGTCTGCTGGAAGATTTCAATGTCAGTGTGACAGGGCAGGCCGATACACCGATCTTGTCAATCGGAGATTTGACAGACGCACTGGATGGTTTCCATGCTGTTGGAAATGAAGATCAAAGCGGCGGGATTGCACTGGATATTTCGGCCAGTCTGGTTGATACGGATGGTTCGGAAACGTTACAGGTTATTTTGACGGGCGCACCGGATGGTACAACGTTTGTTTCCAACGGGGTTACGATCTCGGTCAATGCGCAGAACCAATGGATCGTCGATGCCGACCAGTTGGCAGACTTGCATATTGTGACGCCGGAAAATTATAATGGTAGTTTCCAGTTGAATGTGGAAGCCCGCAGCGAAGAAAACGGCACAACCGCTACTCAGACAGCACAACTGGATGTCAATGTAGAGGCCGTCAACGATGCCCCGGAACTGAGCCTTGCAAATCAGGATCAGGGTCTATCGGGGCTGGTCGCTGAACCTATAACGATTTTACCGGATGCAGCCGATTCCGGTCTGCAACTTGGTATTACGGATGTAGATGGGAATGAGCTGTCAGGAATGACAATTCAAATTACCGATGGTGTAGATATGGGCGATAGTCTGGGCCTGCACGGGGTCGATATTACCTTGGGGACTTCCGGGAATTTGTTGATCGATGGAACGGATATTTCAGTTTCTTATGATCAGGCAACGGCGATTCTGTCTTTTCAAGGGGCAGCAGACCACGATACTTACGCCAGTTTGGCAGAAAAAGTGGTCTTTACAAATTCCACGGGTCAGTTTGAAGGCGGCGAGCGAACCTTTACCATCAATGTCTATGATGATGCTGGTTCGGCGGGTACGCTGGAGACAACCACAACCATTTCCAACGACGGGGCGCAATTATCGTCTGATGCGATGGCGGGTGTGAACTGGGGTGTCAATGGCGTCTCCGTGACAGGTACGGCTGGTGATGAACAATTTATTATCAATTTCGGTGATGTAAATAGCATTAACGGCGGCGGTGGGGATGATACGTTATTCCTGCGCGGCAGTGCCGGTGAAGATGGCGACTGGTTGTTCAATATCAATGAAGATGGCTCTATGATCCTGACATCGGCAAGTGATTCTGATCTGTCGGGCTTTATTTCATTGGATAATGGAACGCTTAATCAAGATGAAACGGATGCACATAACATCATCTTTGACGGTGATGCCAGTGGGACAATTCAATTTGAAGGGGGCGAAATTATAGAATTCACCGATTTGGACAAAGTATCTTTCTAGAGCGTTTCCTGCTTATTCTGGCTATAGCCAGCTGCTTTAAAAAAATCTGGTGTCTCGCGGCTTCAAAGGGCTTGTCAGATTAAAATCGTTTTGACGTCTACTCTCTGAATTTATAAGCTTGGCTATGATAAAATCCAACTCCTTCCGTTACTTTAGAACGTCATCTGAAGTTATTCAGCTTGCCGTGATGATGTATGTCCGTTTCAATCTGTCTTTACGCAACGATCTGCTTCATGAGCGGGGCATTGACTTCACGCATGAAACTGTTCGCTTTTGGTGGAACCGTTTTGGTCCAATGTTCGCTCATCAGATTAGGAAAAAGCGGGTTTATCCAACGCCATAATTTTCATCATGGCGATGGTACCTGGATGAGGTGTTCGTTAAAATCAATGGGGAATTACATTACTTGTGGCGTGCCGTTGATCATGACGGTGAAATCCTGGAAAACTATGTAATCAAAAGCCGGAACCGGAAGGCAGCTCTCGCTTTTATCAAAAATCGATGAAACGCTATGGCACGCCACATTCTATTGTTACTGATAAAATGCCATCTTATGAAGCCGCCATGAAAGAGATAGGAAACAGCCCGAAACAGGATACGGGGCGGTGGCAAAATAACAGAGTGGAAGATTCCCATCTATCGATACGAAGGCGAGAAAATGCGATGTACAAGTTCCGTCTTGAGGAGAAGTTGCAGAAGTTTACTTCTGTTCATTCGGCTTTCCATAACCACTTTAATTTTGACAGACATATAACCAAAAGAGATAATTTTAAAGCACAACGCGATGCTGCTCTTGCTGAGTGGCGGAAACTTTGCGCAGCCTAAAGTCTGTCGTCACTGGGGCAGTTAGAGGTCTTAGAGTTTGTCTGACAAGGCCAGCTAAATGATTGAGATATAATCCGGTTTTTCCGCACAGTCCCAATGGGAGCTGTAACGAATTCCATCATTATGTGAGACAAGATTTCAAGAGTTCAGGGTGTAGGATGGTAAACTCCAAGACAGTAACAACTGTTGCCCGTGAAACTTGAGGAGATGCCTGATTTTGCTTTATTGTGACTTCCATGAGTTTTAGTCGTGAACTCATAAATTTAGACCTTGGCGTTTTTGTGTTGACCTCAAGAGGCGTCATTTTACCGGGAAAGACGCTTGCCCAGTTTTTTCGGATACGTTCCCTAATTTTCGGGTCGGCTTTTGTTGGGTCTTCATATTCAAGTTGTAGCCGTTCGATTGGAAAAGCTCTTGTAATGATGCTTAGAAATTTTTTCAGCCGTGTGGGATGCTTGAATTGAATACCTCTCTTGGATTGATCGCTGCCCAAAATGATATCTTGAATGAAATCAGTCAGGCAGGAAGGTGATCTTTCATGTTCCTGCATGAGAACGGCGTGTAAGTCTTGCATATCCTCAAGATCGCAATTGCGTAGATCTGTGAAGGGGAAGACATAGGGTTGGTTCGTGCCTTTTCTAACGACGACAGGAAAGCGATTTGATTTACGGGTCGTTTTCAGAAGTGCCAGGTTGTGACTTGTCTGAATCGAAGCCTCAATTTGACTTCTTATGTCATCCGGCCAATGGGACCCTAAATCCCGTCCGAGGACGACATAATGATACAAGATTGTTTGCATGTTTTCTTTTGTGAACTGGTGGACTTGAATGGGGGCGGTTGTTTTTACCTGTTTGGCTTTTGTGTTTCTCAAAGTTTTGACTTTCTTGGCAGCGGTTAGGTTCTTGAGTGCCAAGTTGGCGATGGTTCGCCATTGATTGTCAGATTTCGTAATTCTTGTTGATTGATTTTTTGAATGCGCAAACAGGTTTGCAACTTCTGTTGGCGCCAGTCGATCACATCTTTTTTGAATAGTCTTGAACCAAAGCAAGTCATTTAAATGCAAGTAATGTGAAAAGGTAGTATCCGGTTCTGCATGTCCGGCCATTTTAGCCAGATGGTGATAAGCCGCCATACCTTGGTTTCCACCTTCAAAAGCATAGTCGTACAGACGTTTCGCTTCTTCTTGGCTGTAGGCTGTGAATTGTGAAATTAGCTCAGAATCTTGCGTAATTATGAGCTGCATTCTGGTTAGGGCTGAATGCCGAAGGTGATGGAAACTCAGATGTTTGCGCCCAGATATATTTTTCAGCAGATCGGATATGAGGCGCCCGACTTCTGTGCTATTCCATTGACGATCCGATTTGCCATCATGATGAAAAATAAGGTGGTTTGGACGCCGAGGTAGGTACAGCAGAAATCTGGAAACAATCTCATATTCCTTTGTGGGTAAAAGCAGCCATACAGGGGAAGGCCTTCGGGAGTTTTTGGATTTGTTCCGGCCAAAGAAGTTATCCCGGACAAACAAGTTGATTTGTTGCTTTCCTTCAATGTCGGATGTTGTCAGTTTGACCAATTCCCCAATTCTTAAACCCGTTCGATAGGCGAGAATTGTCAAGATTTCCAATTGTATCTTTGTATTGTTGGGTAAGTGCTTTGACTGACGAATAGAAAGTCGCAAAGCTTCAAAAAGGCTTTCATCAACGAAACCCGCCTTTACAAATGACAGGCGATTGGGGGAACCTGATATAAGAGGAAAATCTAGCGGTATCAGGCGGTTGTGGGATGCATGGAAGCGGTGAAAATCAAGTAAGCGGAAGGCGGTCCGGTCACGCTCTGAAACCTTCGTCTTTCTCTCAATAACTTGTTGGTAGATTTCATGCCAATCTTCTGACGAGATATTTTCCAGTTTGTCGAAGTGAATTTCGAGGATGAGGAATTTTGAAATCTGTCTGAGGTAGGTTTGAACTGAGCCTAAAACAATGTCACGTTCTCTCAAAAGGTAAATGGCCCATAATTTGAGATGGTTGATAATTTCAGATTGAAAAATTGTGTTTTCCAGAGAATTGGCAGCTTGTTTGGGGCGTGTTTCTTTATTGAGAATTTGGTATAGAGATTTTAACTCGTGAAACGCGATATCCCGGTTGAGGTCGTTCTGTTGTTGTCTTTGATGCTTACCGTTTGTAAAGGCTAGGCCGTTCTGTCCAATTTCGCAAAGAGTATAGGTGTTCAGTCCTAATAGGCCTTTAAAATCACTTGTGGGTAAGGATGATGTTTTCAATCGACCGGTTGTTGTTTCAATTAAATATTCTGGCAAGTGAATTCCAACTTGAAACTCAACTCCGGCATAGGCAATTGTGCATAGCGTCTTGAGTTTGTTTTTGCCCGGAATTCTCAGGCGGCTGAGGCAGAGTTGATCTGTCACGCGATGAATTAATGCCCAAATTTCATCTTCATGTGGTGTAAGGTGCTTTGGAGATGCTTGGGTAAGATATTGATCAAGCAAGGAAAGCGTCAAGTCATCCAGAAACCAACGCTTTAAAACTAGTTCTTTGTCATCCTGTCGAACATTTGGGTTTGAATGAAAATCTTCATAAATTAAATTGAGCCAGACAAGGCCGTTATGGCGTTGTAGTTGAAACTTTGAGCCATTGAGCTCGCGCAAAAATGATTTCAAGGCAGGGAGCGTTGCCAAGCCACCATAAGTCATTGCACTTAAAAGAAGGTAACACGCGAGGGCATCTGGATTGTCGTGCAAGGGTGTAGTTTTGACGATGCTTTCAAATATTTGAAACCACTCTCTAAATTGGTTGCACAGCATAAAATGGCCAAGTGTTCTCCGAACGGGTCGTCGCACGGCTCTGTTGATTTGTCGTGCTTTAAGCAGGTTCCAGTTTTCTTCATGATTTACCTTATCAATGAAGTGGTTGAGCTGGCTAATAAATAGGCGTTTGGCATTCAGGCTTATTTTTGCCTGATGGATTTCATCAACGCAAGCTTTGAGGTTTTGCGCATGGTTGGTGGCTAAACGAGGATGTTGATGCAGGTTGGGAAAATGCTTTTTCAGCATATTTGGGAAAGCGACTTTAAATTTTTTAATGGCGTTTAACCGTTTTTTCTTTCTCGCGTTCCTGCCAGACTGAGAGTTTCTGCGAATGGTCATATGTTTGTCTCCTGCCAGCCGGAGGTTTTTTCAATTTGAAGCCCTGTGAGGAGGGATTGGATTTTTGCCGCAAGATCAGCGTATCTCTGCATTGAAAAATGTGAAAAGGGATTACCGGCCTCTTCCCCAAAGTCAGCATGCCCAAAGAAGTTGGAGATGGCATGTGGACAACAATCTTTTGCAATCAGCTTGCTATAGAGAAAATGTCTTGCCCAATTGCCTTTTAAATTCGGCAAATCAACTAAGTTTTCCATCTCTGTAACAATGTTGGGTGCAACAGGCAGTAATTTGTCACCCGTGATGAAAAACAGGAAGTCACTCTTCCCTGAAAGAGAGTTGTCAATCTCAGTGGCGAGTTCAGGTTGCAAGAGGGAATGATAATATTGGGAGGCGTGGAGATGGTTGATATATTGAAGAACTTGGTTTCGTGCGATTGGAGCGAGCGGTAAAATCCGCGAAGATTGTTCTTGTCGATTTTCCTTGTCGCAGATCCAGATTTGTCCATGGTTAAGATCAAAATCTGTTATTTTTTCAAAGGGGCTGCCAACAGCTCGGTGGCCCGTTGCCAAGGATAGAACTTCATGTGTGTAAAAAGTCAGTGCATTATGGCAGGTATGCCAATTTCGAGCATTTTTCACAGCCGTTTTAATTGTCGTGAAGCGCTGTTGAACGACTTTATCTAAAGCAATGGAATTGCTGCCGATGAGCTGGTTTGATTTGGCTTCTGGGAGACTGAGCTCTGTCAGGTGTGTAAGTGTTTTTATGTAGTTGATAAACCTTTGGTAGGTTGAGGAAACCGTATGTCTTTCCAAACCACAATAAAAAAGAGAGGGATTGTGTTTGGCGGTTTGCCCCGTGATCGCTGCGATTATCGGCTTTTGAACGCCCTGCTGGATATAAAATCTCTGAGAAATTTCTGCCAACCTGTTTTGTGACAGTCTGTTTTTGAAATGCCGATTGAGCAGGGACAGGTGCGAAGAAAAATCAATATCTTTGTTCCGCCCATCGTTTAAGATCTCTCGCAATGTGCCTGACAAAGCAAGAGGGATGGGCAAATAAATATCTTTTCTTACTGAAACATACTGGTCACCTGAATTTTCCGGTAAATTCAGCACGGAGACAAGACAGATAAATTCTTTGACGACAACCCATTGATCGCCTTTTGAGGTTTTTTCCCTCTTTTTCAATTTCAGGCGAATGAGGTCTTCAACTCTGCGGCCCGTCAGGATCGATATGCAAAGAAATAAAGCGGTGACATTGCCGCCTTGGGCTGCGTAGAATTGGTGCCGGAACAATCTTGAAATTTCGTTACCCGACAGATGTCCCCAGTCGAAAATGCTTTTGATCGACTTCCGTGTGATGGCATTGGCGATATCCTGCCCGCGAATTTCACGTTCGGTCTGGCTTCGTTTGTTTTCAGAAGAATGCTGATCGTTAATTTCAATAGTGAGACTGGGTTTCGAATGGTCGTGGGTTTGCTCTTCCTGTGCGATTGAGGGGTTTATCTGTTCTGGCAGGTCCACCAAGAATGTAACTTTCTGATCACCAAACCAGATTTTTCCCTGCTTTGCTTCGATGTGAGGCCTGTTCGCGCGATCCCCTTTGTCGGACAGCTGCTGTTCGCTTTTCCCGTTGGCAGAGCGATTGTCGACCAAAGATTTGAGTGGATGGAGAAATTCCTTAAATCTTCTGATTTCACCAAAAGGCACATTGCTTTGCTGCGCTTCTAAAGCGGCAACGAGCTCATCGGGTGAAGAAATGGAATTTGGAATAAGCTTTAGAAGCCATTGCCCCTTTTTTGTTGTCATGGTTCGGATTGCGTAACAGAATTTCTTTAGATCCTGAAATGATCGGCCAGTTGCCAAATACCAAGCAAAAACCATGACCCCCAGTGCTTTGAGGTCGTTCAAAGTTTGGAGGTGTGGTGAAACCCCTTCAAAATTACACGCAAGCATTGCCGCGAGAGGGTAGTCGGTGATCTTTTTCCCTTTGCGGATTTTTTGAGCAAGAGCAAATAGGTCAATGGATGATGTTTCCGGTGCAATTTCATCCCAGTTGACGAATTGCTCTGTGAGGGGCAGTTGAATTTGAAAATTATTTTTTGCGCGACGGATATAAAAAATTGCGAGAGAAACGAGTTGTTGATTTGCCTGATCAGAAGGCACGAAGGGCGTTACAGCAGTGAAGAGAAGGCTGTTCATCTTTTTTCTCCTGCAAATTTTTTGTGCTGGTTACGTAATTCTTTGTGGGTCAGACCTAAGACGTTGGCCGTCGGACGGACATGAAAAAGGGGCTGGCCAAAATAATTTTCGCAAATGGCTGCATCCATGCGGGAGGCGACAGCGGATTGGAGGCTCGCAAGGCCTTCGTTACGGTCGAGATTGAAGATTTTAATATTTGTTAGGAAGTTGGCCGCAATCTGTTTGATAATGTCATCGCTGACGTTTTCAAAAACGCGAAGAGCCCAAGTCTTTGTCTGTTGTTCTCGCAAGATGCGCACGACTTCAAAATCGGAAAAAAAGTAATATTTTTTTCGCATTTTCACGGCACAAATGATGGAAAATGTCTGAATGTTGTTGAGGTCGGTGGCACTCAGTTGCCTTGGCGACCAATGCCGTTTAAGTTCCTGCCATGCTTGAGCATAAGGCAGCGCAAGCGGGTGAATTTCAAGGTGTGACGTCTCTGAATTGACATAGGTGATGCGAGTTTTCATTGTTTGATGAGCTTCTGTTTGATCCTATGTCATCAATCGCATCTTTTCTTTGAGTTTCGCGCCCGTTCCAGATGAGATTTAATCCTAGAAAAACAGGCCACACAAAACTGTTGTGAAACATAAACACTTTTATTGCCTCAATGAAAGTCCCGACTATCGACCTTAAACGGGGCCTTTTGGTCTTTATTTTCTTTGGTAAGTTCGCTCACTGTTTTGGTTTGTGGGGGAATGGCCCTGGAGATATTGCGCGGGTGGGTGCGTGTCCGGCTGCGGATCGTGGTGGTCTGGCTAAGCTCATGAAGCAGGTCGGAAAGATCAAAGAGTCAAGAAGATTTAGTTTTGGGATTCAAACGCTACTGCGATAAAGCTTTGTCCCACATGCCTTGCAGGAATGGATGAAAAGCCGCGCTCCTGGGGACGCACCACAATAACTGCGCCATATCGCACTGCTTCCACAACGGCAACAACGTGGAGCCCGTCTGGTTCTACAATCTGGATGTTTGCGTAAATACTTATTTTGTGTGGGAAGCATGAAAAACTGAACGGTACCCACAAGGGCAGATGTGACCATCCAAAGGAAGAGGCTTGCGATAGCAAGCCCTACAAGTATTGTGATAAGATCCATTTCAAACCTCACATTTGTAAAGAGCGTGGGATTAAAACTGTGAGGCTTCTTTTTTCTTTTGCGCTTGATTGTTTTCTTGGACTGTTTTGCTGAAAGATTTGAGCAAATCAGTTGAAACGTAGCTGATGGACATTTGAAAACTCATGTGGGGTGCATCAAGCTGAATGATCGCATTCGGTGCTTTATATTCCGCAAATTTATTGCCAACAAAGGGGACTTCTCTTCTCGAGAGTTGATATTTGCTGGCAACATGGTCTTCCAGACTCTTAAAGTTATGCTTTGAACTGTTGAATGTAATGCCTTGCAGGTGATCTTTGGCATCGAAAATGAGTTGAATGGTTTTTATATCTTTTACAGCGATATGACTGACATCAACTTCGTAAACCGGTCCATGAGAATATTTGTTTGTGCCGATGTTTTTCATAGTGCTGCGAGCTTCGATGACCTTAGTCTTGGAGGAGTGAAGGGTATCCACCCCAATCTCAAATCCGAAAGGCGTTGCTATCTCGGCAGCTAAAACTGCTTGAGTGCTGATGGTCAAGGAAAGTAAAAATAAGAAAAAATGCAAAATAAGCATAAGCTCTCTCTTTCATGTCTGAATGCCTTCAGTAAGGAGGCATAAATTTAATTAAAGACTGATTATATTCAGTAAATTTTAGCGTGCAATAAAAAGTCTGAATACATTCGGTGGAGTATGGTTTGAATTCGGGTGAAATTCCGAATATGACCTATAAAAGCACAGTGACAAATTTGGGGAAAACGGTCCGGCGTTTACGTAAAAGCAAGGACATGACCCAGGAACAATTGGCTGAAGCCGTTGAATGCAACGTCGATACGATCTCTAATATTGAACGGGGTGCTAAGGCGGCACGTCTGGACACAATTGTCGGCATTGCCGCAGTGTTTGGCGTTGAAGTTGGTGAATTGTTCGACGTGCAGCCCCGTAACCTTCCTGACGAAACGCTTAAATTGCTGACGTTGTTGGAAAACCAGCCTGTGGATATCATCAAGACGGTAACCGAGCAGGCTAAAGTTCTCATCCGGCATAAAAAATAACTTACAAAAAATGACATTGCATCTGTCCTTTCAACAATTTGTAGACGTTGATGATGGCAGGGAGGCCACCATCTATCATATATTGCAAAGCCGTTTGACCTTTCATAAGGGGGCTGGCGTTTGGCTTTTGGGGCCACTCCCAACAGAGCGGTGGTCCGAGTAAGATTTGAAGGCAGGTCGCAATTTTTAACAACAGGCCAATACGAAAAAGTTGGTCCTCGCTTAGTGCGATATCATGAGCAGGATTCCACCCTTCATATCTTTCCAGGTTGAAGGGGGGCGTACCGCCCAGCAGGTCCCAGCGCTCTTGAGTTTTGATCTCCCATAAATTCATCAGGCGGATATAGGTCTTGATGGCAATAGGAGTCAGGCGGATGAGTTGATCAAGGGGGATTTGTTCTCTTACCATTATTCCCCCGCTTCCTCAACACGACGGTAATGAATATTCGGGTAGAAAATCAAATCTCCATTCACCAAGTCTTGGGGGGTATAAGGGCGGTTTTCATCAAATAGGCCGATGAAGAGGTAGATGTCTCCTTCGTGATCCTGAACCCATTCATAGATTTTATGTTGATCCAGATAGCCGATGACAGGGCCTACTTTGGGGATGGCAAAATTGATCATGTTTCTTCCCCGTCATAAAGCTTGTTTAGTAAAACATTGACCAGACGTTCATGCCAATGATCCAATGTCAGTTCAAAGCTGCTGGCGGGGAAATCTGTCATTGTTTCCTTGATCCATGTTTGTATAGCTTCGACATTGTTCCTGTTCTTGCCATTGCCGATAAAGGGGCGTAGGTCTATTTCGTCATTGAGGGGCAAGAGGCAATGAAGTTTTTTAGCTAGTTGAAGGCTGGCGTAGCCTTCTTGATGCGCTTTCAGCTGCAAATAGAGAGAATGCATATTATTATTCATGTTTTGTTCCTTGGTTTTCGTTTGAGAAATGGTTTGTTACTAAACGCTCAAAAGCGGAACCATCTTGTCGGGTCAGGTTGGGGACGTAGCGGGAATAGACGGTAAATAGCATTTCTGTGGAGTTATGCCCCATTTGGCGGGCGATCCATTCGGGATTTTCACCAGAAGCTAACCAGAGTGTTGCGGCGGTATGTCGGGTTTGATAGGGGCGGCGCGGCGCAAGGCCGAGGTGGCGAAGTAACGGATACCACACACGTCGATTCACATTACGCCGCAATAAAGGGGTGCCACTTTGTGTGCAAAAGACATAATCTCCAAGTTTGGATGTCACTAGATATTGTGCTTTCAGGGCATCATAGACCATTTGCGACATGTGAATGGCACGATGGGAGCTATCTGTTTTGGTTGCGACACGTTGACCTTCAACCCAACCTTCGACAACAAGGATTTGTCGACGTTCAAAATCTACATTCTGCCATCTTAATCCGTCAATCTCGGCGGTGCGCATCCCGGAAAAGAAACGAACAGTGAAATAATTTTTGAAATCTGGTCGCACGGTCTGGAGAAACAAATTCACTTCGTCCAAGGAAAAGGGGTGAACTTCTGTCCGGGGCTCCTTTAGTGGCTTGATATTTTGCCATGGTGAGGTAAATTCAAATCGGTCGGCTGCTTCTGTCATAATCATGCGCAATGGCGTCATGATATGGTTGATACGAGACGGTGACAGTGTCTTCTCTTTCTGCCCGGGTACTTTGGCGAGTGACGAGCGGAAGTTAAGAATGTCGCTTTTACGGATTTGGCCGACCAGCTTTTTCCCAAAAGTTGGAAGAAGATATTTATCTAGCGAAATACGAACTGTATTGGCGTGTGAGTCCCGCCATTCAATTTTCTTTTCTGAAAACCAAAGCTCTGCAAAGTCGCTAAATAATGGTACATCACCTCGCATCATGCGGGCCGAAGTTTCTTGGGCTGTGAATTCATTGAGGCGAGGACTTTTGGGAAAATACTTCGCATAAGTAAAGGTTCCCAACGTAATTTCGGCCTCTAATCTTTTCAGGACAGCGCCCAGTCGACGGCGATTAGTGCTGGTGTCTTCCAGTGTTGTGGCTTCCCGGCACCGCTTTTCTTTGTAACGGAAATCGAGAAAGAGTTTTCCATCGCGTGATCGAATACTACCCATTCTATCCTCCTATTGCAGACCAGCGATGAGAGAGTCGACACAAGCGCCGCGGATCATGTCTTCTTCGACCTTTTCCCAGATGTAGAGAATTTTTCGACCACCAAAGGGGCGGAAGTAATGAACGCCTTCCAGAAGGACGGAATCTTTTAAACGTTCCCGAATGGTGCGGGCATCGTATTTAATTCGATTAGAAAGTTCTTCGGTAGTAAGGTAAGTTTGTAGTGTCATAAGTCATTCTCCATATTTAAATGTCGCTTATAAGTGACATTTTACACAAAGAAGCGACGTTGTCAATTGGCTTTTGTCGATAAAAAGTGAAGGGTGATTGTTTTAGGCGACGTTTGTGGTGTATAAGTGGTTAGGGAAAGATGAGGGAACCTATGATCCGCTTTCGTTTAAAAGAACTTATTGCCGACAAAGAATTCAAAGAAGGTCGACGCATTACACTTGCAGAGATTGCTCTGGAAACAGGGCTTCACCGTGCAACCTTGTCCAAGTTAGCTAACCAAAAAGGCTATAATGCTACGACAGATGTATTGGATAAGCTTTGTATATATTTTGATGTCGACGTCGGGGATGTTGCTAAACACATATCTGAAACTGATATCCCCGAGAAATAACCGCTTCAGATAAAAGTGTTTTATATGTCTAAACTCAATCAAATTGAAAACACGATTAAAGAAATCGATGCCACTGCATTCCAAAAGCTTTGCGATTGTTATTTGGTGGCGACAGGCTATAAAAACATTCGCCCCATTGGCTCCGTTACAGGGATGAATAAACCTCGTAAAGGAACGCCGGATAGTTTGTGTGAAAATGCTGAGGGCAAGCCTGTTTTTGTGGAATATACCACTCAACAATATGGCACATGCAAGAAATTCCAAGGCGATCTTGAAAAATGCTTTGATGAAAGCAAAACGGGCGTTGCTTTAGAACAACTTGCTGAAATCATTCTTTTTCACACCGAACGCCTTTCAACATCTGAAGAAAATAACCTCAAGAAATATGGCGAAGAACACAGCGTTCCGATCCGCCTTGTTCCCCTGGAAAGCCTCGCACATGACCTTTATGAATATTATCCCCATCTAGCTAAAGACCACCTTGGGGTTGAGATCACAACAGGCCAGATTTTAAAGCCAGAGGATTTTATTCAAGCTTATGGCCGCAATCAGCTCTCCACACCGCTTGATACAGCTTTTTGTGAACGTGAAAAGGACGTTGAAACTGCTATTGAGTGTTTGCAAGGCAGCGACCTTTTGCTTGTCTCTGGCAATGCCGGAGTTGGCAAATCACGCTTGGCCCTTGAAGCCATGGTACGTTTTCAAAAGCTTGAACCGGATCACCAACCCTTTTGCATCTTCAACAAGGCCCAAGACATCTATGACGATGTCAGAACCTATTTCTCTCGCCCCGGTAAATTCCTGATTCTGGTTGATGATGCCAACCGGGCCAGCAATTTTGATTATTTCATCGACCTGCTGCTTCATCAAAGAGGTGATCAATCGATAAAAGTCATCGCCACTGTGCGTGATTACGCCTTGGATAAGATCGAAAACACCTCTAAACAGGTTGGCAACTTCAGTTCACTTGCCCTTGAGCGCTTTACGGATGAAGAAATCAGCAAGCTTCTGGAAGAAAGCATCGGCATCCGTAACCATGGATACATTTATCGCATTCAGGAGCTTTCCCATGGCAACCCGCGCCTTGCCATCATGGCGGGCAAGATTGCCATGGAACAAAAAAGTCTCGCCGGGATCAGCGATGTCACCGCCCTTTATGATCAATATTTTTCCGACATCCTCAAAGACCTTGAGGACCTGAAGAATCAGGACCTCATCCGCACCGCCGGGATTATCAGCTTTTTTCGCAAGCTGGATAAATCCAATGACGAGCAGATTGATTTAATCGAAAACGTGTTTGGTATTGATAAAGATACCTTGTGGCAGGGCATCACTAAACTGCACGAACTTGAAATTATTGATCTATATGAAGACGAAGCCGCCAAAATGAGCGATCAGGTTCTGGCAACCTATCTTTTTTATGTTCATTTCTTCAGGCAGAACGCGGGTGATTTGGAAATTCTGCTTTCGAAGTTCATGCTGTCGCATACCAATTTGCTCCGGGATTCACTTTGTCCCTGCATAAATACTTTTTCGTTGGAAGAAACCACAGAAAAGCTAAAGCCTTTTACGCAAGAAGCCTGGAAAAGCACTGATCCAGATTGGCTCTATACTCTTGCAGACCTGTTTTCCTTCGTTCACCTCGATAAAACCCTTCTTTACATCAAAACATTAATCGAAAAACTGCCGGATACATCAATCTCTTCAGGAGAGATTTTATGGGAGACAATACAGGGTCTCTATTTAGAAAAGAGCATCCTGGGTTTGCTTGTTCCTTTTTGGCAGTGTTATGATGATGAACTCCAAACAGCCATTAGCCTTGCCATTCAATATGGCGAGAAAAATCCTAAAGACATAATGTCTGTGGTGCAATTGCTCACAGATGATTTTGGCTTTAATACTTATTCCATAAACCAAGGCTATGAACGTGAAAAGCTGGTGATCGAAAGCATCATTGCCAATTTTCAAGGAAAACGATCAGAGCACCTTGCCATCGCCTTCACGAAAATCGCAGCCTATTACCTGCAAACCCGCTTTGAAGAAAATCGATCAAAGGGGCGCACAGTTACCTTTTATCGTTTTGCGTTGGCAAATAATGGAAACATTCAACAGCTTCGAAAAAGCATTTTTGAAATGCTGTTTGCCCTATACGAGCAAGACAGCTTGAAACCCCATGTTCTTGAAACTCTCAACGGCTATATTCAGCCGGAAATGGAGGGTGGGGTTCAGGAGATTTTGGAGCAAGATGCGGTTTTACTGATCCCTTTCATTCGAGAAAACCTAAATCCAAAGGACTTTTCAGATTGCAAGTTTGTCCATGACTACGTGCATCGAAAAGGTGACAAAGATGATCCGCAGTTTTGGGTCCTTCTTGAGCACTTCACTTGCCCAGAGATGGAAATCTATAACTTGCTGGATTTTTATGCCTACCGAAGAGAAGCCGATGACTTTAACGAAACCAAGCGGATCAGAAGTGAGGCAATCCGTTGCCATACGAATGAATTTGCAGCAGATGAGTTTGTCGATTTTTTCATAGCTTACAAAGTCATCTCGAAAGATAAAGCGACCAATCGCATCAGTTGGGAGATTTCACAAGGCTTTCACTCCTTCCTTGAAATTCTGTTGGAAAAAGATGTGCCCTTTATCGAAGCCGTACTGACCCGCTTCCTTGAAATTGATGCGGCCCTGATCACAGATAATGCAAGCCTCTTTATCAGCAAGCTTCTCCAGAAAACGGATAGAGACACCCTAGAGGCCCTGATTGTAAAAATTGATATGCAGGAACAAGAACGTTGGAAATTTCTTTTCTATCTCTTCCTGCCAAAAGATCAGGTCCGGCCAGAAGATAGTGATGTCTTATTGGACCTTTATGAAACCGCCCATGTTTCAGCAATGTTTTATGACTTTAATTACCTTTCTAAATACCAGTCTACCGATCCAAATATTCTACCAAAAGTGACGGCCCTTTTAATTAATCGTCATGAAAAGGAACCAACTTATAATTTTGGCTTGGAAAGAGTGTTTTCTGATGAAGAAAACTGGGACAGAACCCTAAATGAGATTTTCAAGGGTCAGGAAGAGCTGCTTAAAAAAGCCTATATCATTTCCTACCTGTCACGTGATCATTTTGATTACCGCAGCCAGTTCCTCAAGAACATGCTGGATGTCGATCCTGCCTTTTTCATGGAAATGATAAAAATCATCAGAGATAAGGAAAACTATAACCGCTCTTCCCAAAACTTCGACATTCTATGGGAGCTTGATGATTTTCCATCACATCTTGAAAATGCGATTACATACCTTCTTGAAAGCTGTGAAAACCCTTATGAAGTTCATAAGTGCGCAGACACGATAAAAAGGTTTTTCAGTGTAGAATACGATGAACCCAAAGGCTCTGAAGAGATCCATGAAAAACAGGATGCTTTTCTGGATAAGTATATTGCAAGCCATGCAGGGGATCAGGGCAGAATGCTGGTTGCGTTTGAACCCATTTCCTATTTTCCGGAAAACCGCCGCCTACGCCATATCAAAACTTTTTTGCAAAACAATCAACACTTTGCGGACTTTAAAAAATTAAATATAGAACCCTCCATGCAGTCATGGAGCGGTAGTCGGGTTCCCATTGACACAAGACGCGCCGAATTCCTTGAAAAGGTCAAATCGCTATGTTCTGGACCTGATTTTCTTGAACATCGAACAGATATTGCAGATTGGATTGACTGGATTTACAAGGATATTGAAAAAACAAAAAAGTCTGAATTCCTGAGAGATGACTGAGACGGAATAAACTCAAGGCAGGTGTCATCAAACTTAGATTCAGAAGAAAGGTAAAATATATGATGGGCACAAGTTGGGCACCGTATGGGCACCGACTTTTTTGGATAAAAATGTAAAAACAAAAAACCCCTTGGTTTCCCAAGGGGTTATGTTGGTCGGGAAGAGAGGATTCGAACCTCCGGCCCCTGCCTCCCGAAAACTGTAGTTAAAGCATAACTATATGTTATTTATGGATTTTTATACGTGATTTGCGGCACGGGGGACGTTTTACGACACACTTAGCGTCCCCTTATACGTCCCCTAATCAAAAGCCTCTAACGCATCATCTAAATAGCTTGGCGAATGGTGAGCATAAATGCGCTCGGTTGTTCTTACGTCGTCGTGTCCTAAGAATTTTGAAATCACCTCGAAGCGGACACTTCTTTGCGCCATCCATGACGCGCATGTGTGCCGTAGAGTGTGTGCGGTAACATCATTCCAACCACAATCAAGAGCGCATGCCTTGAAGGATTTTTTCACTGACTTGATGGGTTTTTGGTTTCTGTGGAGAACATATCCGAGCTGTGTACCGCGTTTACGCTGAAAATCAAGGAACCGCTTTAAGCGCCGGTGAATTGGAACGATCGGGCGCTTCTTTTTTGTTGTTACTTCTTTATTGTGAAAGTTGATGCGGTCGGCTGTTATCTGAGGCCAACGCAGAGACAATATAGCCTCACTTCGTTGCCCTGTATAAAGAGCAATAAGAATAAACAGGGGGAGGTAATCTTTTGCATCGCGTCTTTTGCGAGCTGACCGAATTAAGTCGGCGGCTTCTTTTCTGGTCAACCAGCGTTCTTTTGATGGAGGCTTGGGGGGGAGGGGAACCGGCACCTTACGAGTGATGCGACCCTCCATATAATCGTGACCGATTGCAGCGTTTAGGCAGCCAAGTTCGCGCCGGATTGTACCGTCGGATACGCCACGATGTTTTGCGTAAGCTTTACAGGTGTTGCGGCTAATATCTGACAGTTTCTTACCAAGCCAGAAGGTATTAAGAGCGTCGATGCAATACCCAATTCGTTCAGGGTCAACGGCATTAACGCCGACTTCAAGTGCATAGGCGTCAAGGCAATCATCAATTAACCTTTCGTCCGGGGAAGATGGACCACCTGACTGCCGCCATGAGAGGAGGAAGACCGCGAGGCTTTCTTGAGCAAGGCCGATGTCTCCTGTGCTCGTTGTTTTCTTGCAGCGTTTTCCATGCTCGTACCACCTGATAAAATAGGTGTCTTTGTCTTTGTCGTACCAGAGGTGCGGGCCTTTGTTTTTTCTTGGCATACCCTGCTATTCTCCAACAGCGAATGTACGTCCTCTTGTGAAAATAAGAGGGAACCACCGACGTTATAAGCGGAAAGAGTTTTGTTTTTGTTAACTTGTTTCTTAACCCAAGAAACAGATTTACGCAAATATTCTGCTACTTCGGCTGCTGACATCAAGGGGGGGAGGGAGTTTTCCATTGTTACTGGCTCCTTTTCCATTGCCAAAACAATTCAAGGCCATGTCCTTGCGCGGTGTAATGTTGTTGGTTACTTCCATAGCGATAATGAAAAATAACAGGCTTTTCCTTGCCTTTGCGGACGCGCAAAACCTCAAAGTCGCCTTTGTTTTTTTCTTCAACAAACCCTTTCTCAAGCAACCAAGCCTTGAAAGGCTCAAGGTGCTTATGATGGAAAACGTTTCTGCTTCGGCTCATTTCTCACTGTCCATTAATTGCGGTGGTCGTCGGTGTTTAAGGGTTACTTTAGGTCTGCCTCATATTGATGGATTGCATTGCGTGTATGCTTACCGCCTTCTAGATAAGCCATGCCCATGAGGTAAGATAATTCTTGAAATGACACCTCGAATTTCATGGTGTCTAAAGCCTCTGAGTTAGAACGAATTTCCTCTTTCATAGGCTCCGTAACAACCTGTTCAAAGATCGCTTGTGAAATCCATGAAGAACCTTTTTTCTTTAGCAGGTCTTTCGACATTTCATTTCTCCTTACTAATTGATTTGGGGATTTGGATATTTTGCATCCAAGATTTCGTCTAAATAGCTACCTAATCGAGCGTCACACCACCCGCGAACATGGCTGGCTTTCATTTTCCCATCGGTATGATCTGCGATAATCTCGGCTGTATTTTGAAGGAGGGCTTCTAAAACCTCTTCACTGTTCAGCCCTAAGCCTATAAAGGCTTTGCGCATTGCTTGCCGGGCTTTATAAATCTTATCCATCGGTGCCTTCTCCTTACGCTTCGGGTTTATGTTTCTTTAGGAATTCAATAGCGTCTTCCTTGCTGCCGAAGTGGTGAGTTTTGATGTTTTGAACGGTTGCCCCGATACTCACGATCCAAACAATTGTTAGAATGATGTCCAGTACCCATTTATCGCCAAGGACTTTGACGTTTAACCACCACAACGCGCCAAGCGTGGCAAAAACAAAAATGGTTGAGATAAGGCGAAAAAAACGATTTGGCTTTTGTGGAAGAATTGAGATTTTCACCACGATTGGTTTTTGTTCTATATCCGTAGACACTTTCGATACTCCTTTACTTTTCTTCTGACCAAAACGAGTGATAACCATTGTCGCTTGTCACATGGGATACGCCTTCGGGAAGCTCCATTTCTGACATGTCGGACCAATACTTTTCACCGTTGATCAATACGGGGTTGTTAATGTCACCATGTTTTGCCCAATAATAATCGGTTGGCATTTTCTCCCCTTTCTTAACTGGCTTAGGAGTTACACCTTCATGGCGTATCAAAAGAGTGACCATCAAAGGGCGCACATAGCCGTCACCACGTTTGTATAGGAGCAACACATCTTGCCCTACCTGTGGGAGTGATTTGTCTTCCTTGTGCCATTTCATTTATTCTCTCTCCTTACGTTTAATTTTCTTTATCCGGCTCAAGAAGCGCCGTGAACAGCACCAGAGCCAACAAAGCTATCCAGCGAATATGCGCTTCCCAATTCAGCGGATTTATTTCCAGTGCCGCAAACGCAAAAGCGCAGTACAAAAAAGGCACTAACAATATTGCGGTCCTCAATGTGTCGAGCATTTTTCTGTCCTTACTTTTCGGTTGGGTGTTCCATGTGGGGAACAGCGGTTAGTTCTTCAGGGAGATACCAGCCTACCCATACAGGATCGAATTCAACTTTCAGCTTTCCGTCTTCGTTTGGTGTTGCATCTACAATCACGCCCGGTTTGCCTAGATGGGTTTCGATATGAGTGCCAACCGTGAACTCTATCGGTGGCAACGGCTCTAGTGGCAAGTGGCAAGAGCCTTCTTCAGGGTATTCATCAAAGTAGGCGTAAATGCCGGGACCGCTATGCCCTTCATTGCATTCTTGGATTGTGACCAGTGTTTCGTCACAGTCACCAAAGAGGGAAACCAGTTCTTTAGCTTGGTGTAAATTGAGAGTGAGCATTTCTGGGTTCTCCTTACTTTTCTTTCAGTTCTAAAAGAACCATTTCGACATGATAGGTACACGCCGTTCGGATCGTTTGATCGTCAGCGTTTGGATAAGCCTCTCTCATTCGGGAAACGAATTCTTCCGCTGCAGAATAGGCATCTTTTAAATCTGTGAGCTTAACCATGTTTTCTCCTGTGTCTTCCTTTTGTCCTTACCGATGCTGGCGACGTTGATTTGCGGGTAGGCGAAATCAGTATCTAACCAAGCGACCCTTTCAATCTGTTGTGGTTGATATGTCGCCAGCATTGGGAAGGGGTCGCTATTGCGCGGCCTCTCCTAAAGTTCAGGTTCATCATCAAAGTGTTCTTCTGGCTCGTCGTACCGTTTTGCAAGTGGCTCTAGTTCAGCTTTCCAATGTGGCTTAAGGGCGTTTTGATCATCCATTGGCAACGAACGAATGTGTTGCAAAAGGCGCTCGGTTCCCATTGTCGCAACATCACGAGCCACCTTCAAAAGTTCGGCCTCATGTTTATTCCATTCCCCGCCAGCATTGATCCAATGTGCAATCTTTTTGCCGAACTCTTCACCCAGATATTCACCTTTCTTAATTTCACCAATGAGTTCGTCAGGTGCTTTAATTGGGGTGATAGTCGGGTGTGCGTTATAAGGTGCTTCTGGATCGAAAAAGGCTGGCTTGTGGTCAAGGCCAAGCAAAATAGAAAGGGTCATTTCGTAAATAAGACCATCGCCTGAAATCGGAACAATGCCTTCCTGAACAATTTCTTTATTTTTAGTTTTTGGGTTTACCTTTTGCTCAAAGGCTTTTTTGGAGCGCAAACACCAAACGACAGGGACAGTCGCACGTAACAAGTTGTTGACCATCTTCTTATAAGACGTTTTCGGGGCCTTCCATTTTTGTAGACCTTGCGCGGCTTGACCGTTGCCGTAGGTAGCATTTTCAGCTTGATCAATTACACCGCCTTCGCCTTCCCATACGTGAGAACCACTGTCGATTATGATTGCATCACATCCTTGTTCAATCAAGGCATTGCAAGCAGCAGTATATCGCTCAGGTGAAAATGGAGGTTGTAAGTCGAGACGTTTCCACGGCTTGTTATTTGCGCCACGTGCTTTGTCTGCATGGTAACGTCCACGCCCGTTTTCGGTATCTATAAGGCCTATTTGACCATCAGGCCCCACAATGCCACGAGCGATTAAAAGAGCAGTAAGTGTCTTGCCGCAAGTAGACGGCCCCCAAACAGCAATCAGTGGAGGTGCGCCGACGCGCTCCGCGTCTTCAATGATAAAATCATATCGTGCTTCTGGCATATCAAATCATCCCATCTTGTACGAACATAGGTAAGTCATGGTCGGTTAAGGCTTTAATGGCCTTTTCTTCAACCCACGGCTCATTTCCGTAATGTTTATGAAAACGTCCAAATTTTTGGACAGCGTATTTCCATGCCTCCTCAGCGTTGCGCCAGTAGGCGTTCGGAGACATGCCTAAACCTTTGAGGGTTTCAAACTCCCGCAACTCCCGAGCTATGGCATTGGGGGCGTCATGGTTTTGAACAAAAATCAAGGCGAAACGTATATGTTCAGCCTTTGATAGTTCATCCAAAAAACCATCAGGTGCGCCAACTACGATAAGCTTCTTTGCTTTATATGCATCAATAACCGACTTAACGGCCCGTCGGTAAATTGCAGCTTGTAAGTTATATTTACGAGTTGCAATTTCCCATGAGACGGCATCCTCAAGCTTTCTGCGTTGAGAGTTCTGGAAGGTTTTTAAATCTGCAATCGTGCCATTTGGTTTAAGTTTATCTGTACGTGCTTTAAGGCGAACAGGTCCGTGGTCTGACTGCTCGGTCCAGAAGATAGAAACCTCTGCGCAACCATCCTTTACAATGTTGTATATAGATGGAATTGCGCGGACAATGCGACATCTGTTTTTAATCTGGTCGATATCATCCTGCTTTAAAACGGATCGTTCACCCATCAATTCCAAACGCAGGTTATCCCAAAAAACAACGCTTGAATCGTGATGTTTAATTCTGTCGCGTAACTCTGCTTTTTTACCTGAGATTTTCAGTTCATGGTCACGCAACCAAGACTGCATGTCTTCTACGGTGTCTAATGCTTCTGGATGATCGGCTTTTAAAGGATCGGCAACAAAAGTGTTGTCAAATTCTTCTTCACCTTCCAAAACGAACTTATGAAAAGCCTTGCCAAACAGCATGGCGGAAGATTCTTTTTCCGTTCTGTGCGGGTTCATCCAAGACTGGTACCAAAAGTCGAGAGGATCAACGAGCAACTCTTTAATACCTGAGTTCGAAAGAGCCTCGACAGAATGATAGGCATCATCAGGCAACCCGAAATAAATCGACGTTTCAGACTTTTCAAAGGGGTTAAAGGACTTTTGCGCGGTCATCTTTCTTTCCTCTCAAAACCACTTACGGAGCCTGCCAGCTTTTTGTTGTTTCTCGGCATACTCGGGGAGGTGCCGACAGGCTGCGGAAATGGTTCGTTGTTAAAAGGTGAGAGATGCGACAGGGATCGAACCTGTATAAGCTTTTCACTTCGCCGCAATCCTGAGGCCCGGATAACCGAGGTGTACGGCCCCGAGTATCCATCGTTTGCAAAATCCTTCTGGCGGGTCATTAACCTATTCTGACACGCACCTCTCACCCCTAAGCCCCCGTCAGCCGAACTGGACGGGGGTAAGGTTTGGTGACCTCGGAAGGATTCGAACCCTCAACATCCGGTGGTAGAAGCACCGTGCTCTATCCAGTTGAGCTACGAGGTCATTATTCTGTTGAAATTAAGGTCGATAACGCCGCCATCCCTTTGTTGCGTGTAGTTGGTACGCTTTGCCATTGATGACTTTGAAGCGATTGAGCAAATTTTTACCAAATACAATTTTATTCATTTTTGTTTTCCTTTCGTCGTTATGTAGGCACCGACCAGCCGCAGGGGTTTAAGCTTCGAGGGGGAGCGCGGCTGGTCGGCTGAGGTGGCTTGCAATCACCTCGGGAGAGTTGCCCAAATGCGGATTTTGAGGGCATGAGGACCGCATAGGGGAACCGGGCAACTCACCGGAGGGGATTTAGGTGCCCACTCTCACCTTTCTGCGAATTTTCCGCTTTGTTGTTTCCATGCCATATTCTTCGACAATGGCGCGAAAACGGGTAATTGCAGAGGTGTGAACAGGTTCGGGGCGAATGTCACACATGGCGCGGTCTATGCGGTCAATGGCCTCCATTTCATTGATGCCGTGGTGGACGCATTCAAAAACGAGTTGGTTAATGGCCTTTGTTGCCTCGCCTGCCGAAATAACAAACATGGGTGAACTCCCTTTAGCCTGACCGAACAACTTATTTATGCGGGATTGTGCCGCTTGATCTTGGGGAAGCATTTTTTTCTCCTGTCAACCGACGCAGACCAACACAAACACGTCGCCCATCTCCACAGGAATGGAGATAATTCCTTTGTCTTTCTTAAGTTCACGAACGTACGCATACGCATCTTCAATTGATTTAAATGTATGAGCAGACCCATCTTCTTTAATAAGCATCATCCCCTCCTATTCCGCTGCCAGTTCACGAAAATAATCTTCATCCGCTGCCGCTTCCGGCGACAGGTCCACACAATCGGTGTGCCACTTCTTCTGAGCGTCACGCTGGCTGTGAATGGTGTGCAGGTAGGTCAAACCAATGAAACCGGACTGCGCTTCTTCTTCCGCACTTTCCTGCGTCATGTGCGAGCTTTCGCTACATACAGAACCGTCCTTATCGACCGTGAATACGTTGATGAAGTATTCTTCCATTGCTCTGACCTCCGTTGCGTTGTTGATGGAGGTAGTGAACCATAAGTTCACATATAAGGTCAATAGTAAAATGAACTAATAGTTCACTTTTTTAATTTACCTGTTCTGTTATCATTGTTTTTCAATGAATTAGGCTGGTTAAAAACTTCTTATAGGTGTGCAATGGAAGGTGTTGAAAGAATTTGGGTGAGTATCCCGGAGTGGGTACGCTGGGTTTTGTGCTGGCCTTTATTAGCTTTGATTTATGTAGTCGCGTTTCTTGTTATGTCATTTTTGAGTAACCAGTTTTTTTTGTTGCCATTCTGGCCCAGAGGTTTTGTAGATGGCGCTGTTCCTATGGTGAGTGGCTTGTTTGCCTTATATATAGTGCTTGATGTAATAGGTAGTGTTGTGCCGAAAAAGGCACACTATCTGGTAATAGCGGTAGGCCTTCTTGGCGTTTTTTCGTTAGCTGCAACTATTTTTAATCTGTTGATTGGACTCATTGCTGATGATTGGGCAACGGTAAGGGATTTAGCTTGGTCCGTTCTGGCTATTTCTATTTGTGCAAAGAAATACCGGTTTGTTAAATGCAAACAAAAGGTAGTTAATTAACCTTTTGTTAACCTACCTAAGCGATAAATTTATTGTTAGAAGTTATTATATGTAACATCATATATAATCAAAAGTAGCCGCTGGAAAAGCGGCGAGGTGATGATAATGGGATTCGGCCCCCATTGCCACCCGCCTCGACTGATCCTGACAGTCTCCGCGTTTTAACCTCACCTGTCCGACGCCGGACAAGTGATATATAGCAAGTTGGGGACGGATTTACTAATGAGTAAGAAGACTTACGGGTATGTCGAACATGCCAAAGTAGCAAAAACAGAAGGCGCAACTATCCAAAAGGAATGGGAAGAGTTATCAGAAGCTAAATTGGTTTACTTATTACAATCTGTAGAACAGCATATTGCAGAGGAAATGTTAGCTATACTAG
Organism: Terasakiella sp.; assembly: GCF_048267425.1. GTDB lineage: Bacteria > Pseudomonadota > Alphaproteobacteria > Rhodospirillales > Terasakiellaceae > Terasakiella. The sequence goes on along the minus strand of NZ_JBLWXN010000006.1, from coordinate 206,806 downwards.
TGGCCCTTAAAGAGAATCACATCACTCATCCTCAAGTTGGCCTTTATACACGCCCTGAAGAAGGCGGTTAGCTAAGCGTTTGTTTTCAGGCGTTAGTTTTCCTAATATCTGAACTGAATCTTCAATCAAATCAATTTTTGACGTTTCTTCTCCTGAAATAAGCCATTCAGCAGAGATTCCCAGGGTGTTGGCGATTGTTGTGTATTTACCTGATGAGGGGTAGCCTTTACCTTTTTCCCATTTATACACGGCCTCTTTAGAAACACCGCAGGCTATACCAAGCTCAGTTTGACTGAGCCCTTTTTGTTTCCTAGCGTGCTTTATGCGTTCAGCAATTGTTTTCATGGTGTAATTTTGTGAACAAATGGTTCATTTAGCAAGTGAACAAATGGTTCATTTTTTGTTTGACTTTTAAGTGAACCAAAAGTACGCTTTTTCATTATGAGCCAAAATTTCAAAGAGAGCGCCCAGCAAGCTCTACAGAAAGCCTTAGAACCTCGCGGCATGAAATCCGCTGTTTCTAAAGAAGTTGGGATAAGTATCAACGCTGTTTCTAAGTGGACGGTTTGCCCTGACGAGCACGTTGAAAAGGTTGAAAAGGTAACAGGTGTAGATCGAACTATTCTGCGCCCTGATTTAGCAGAGATATTCGGATCACCTCCATCGGCAGCGGAATAACCCTCTCGCCCCGGTCAATCGCCTCGGCCCGCTCTAAGAGCCAAGCCAAGGGATCAACGCCGACGAAAGGAAAGTTGGTTTGTGGGTAAGTTTTTTCCATGAACCTGATTGTGAATGAAGGCCTAATTTAGGTCACGTCCAATAGAGCAGGATGTTTTGGATGACTATAGATAGAGACCCCGGAACTATAGAATTTAAGCTATTCCAAACGATCAATGAAGTTGGGCCGGAACTGTTAAACCGTACCACCGGGTTTGGGTTGGATGCGCTCTACAAAGCCAGCAACCCTAATGATCCAGTTCGCCTTGCTGCGGTAACTGCTGCAAATGTGGACGTTGCCAGAAGTTTAAAGGGCTTGCCGCGCATCTTCTTGCCACACCTTGAAAACCAGTATGAGCGCTTGCTTGCAGATCTAGGTGGCACTGTCCGCTATCAGCAGGGTGACGTTTTTGATCGACTTGCTTCGGTTATGTCTGAGGTAGGGGATGTCGCCGGGGTGCTTAGAGCTTCAACTCATATCAACAGCCCCGATGGGCGCAATTTTTCCAACTCTGAAAAGAACCAAGCATTAAGCGAAGTCGATGAGGCAATCGAGGAGCTTATGAAAATGCGCAAAGACATTGAAAGGCTATGACAATGATTATGTACAAAGTCATACGCAGTGAAAATCGGATCGTGCGCGCCGATATCGTTCGACAGACAGCGAAATGCGTATTTATTGACGATTACGCTGGCGGTGAAAAATGCGAGAGCAAACGCTTTTACTTCGAAACATTTGAAGAGGCTAAGCAATATCTCATTGCTCGTGCTGTAAACCGGGTTTTTCGCGCCCGTAACGCTCTTAAAAATTTAGAGGCCGAACTTGAGGCCGTTCATAAACTGGAGGCCTGAACAATGGCAACGCTTGACGCTTTTTCTTTTTCCATCATGTCAAAATGTCTGAATGAACCTGTAGAGATTTCAGAAATCTGCGCGAAAGTAACAGACCGCATCACAAGTGATGTTTTTGTACGTGAATTTATTGCCAAGATGCGTGATTGGGGTCGTTTGGAGATGCACGGTCACACTAAGGTTATTTGCACGGCGACGGGACACGCCCTTGTGAAAGAGACGCGCAAAACTCGCACCCTAAAGCTTAAACGCAAAGGTTTAAAGGAGTGAGGCCACTATGACAAACGCTTATCACAAGCTCGTTGCGGAACAATTGGCAGAAGTCCAAGACGCACAACGCAAGCATAATCCAACGTCTCACCTGATTGAGCGTAACCGCAAGAAACGGCATGCCGAACTGTTTAAAGAGAACCGCTTTTCCTGTTTTAAAGTTTCTGTAAAGCGGGCCTTTAAATGGCTGAAAGGCGGGGTGTGATGGAAGCTGTAAAGATTGGATTTTGCACACTTTATCACGGCGATAGTGATGACATTTTACCAGTTTTAGGCCCTGTGGAGGCTCTTGTTTCTGATCCTCAATACGAGTTTGATGCATCAGGTGGGGGTATTTTCCGCCAAAACCGTAAATGTATGGACGAAATACAAAAGAAAGGCCTCGATAAAGGGTTTGACGTGTCCGTCTTAAATCCTTTGCTGTATCCATCCGTCACAGTCTTTTGCCACAACGATCAACTGTCAAAAATACTGCACTATTTGGCGGGTAATTATCACCGTTATATGGTCGGTTCATGGCACAAGACAAACCCAATGCCGGTCAGGAACAAGCATTACCTGCCTGACACAGAGTTCTATGTACATGCATGGAATAAAGGTGCTCATCCTGTTGGGGAGCACAAGGATATGGGGCGCTATTATATCTCGGCGGTAGGGGCGCAAAAGGAATATGACCACCCAACCGTCAAGCCTTTGCCTTTAATGGAAAAAATTATCTCGAATGTAAACGCACAAACGATTGTGGATCCATACATGGGTACGGGCACAACCGGGGAAGCTTGCATCCGACATGGGCGTAATTTTATCGGCATCGAAAAGGACGCTGATTACTACGGTATGGCTGTGCGTCGTATCAGAAAAGCACACGAAAAATTTCTCAATCCCGGCTCTCCCTAACCGGTGAGCATAACTCGCCGGGGCTGCTCGGAGTGGTCCCGGCATTTTTTTAATGGAGTAGTTTTTATGTCTGATGAACTCTTTGGAAACGGTGAAGCTGATAAGCAATACGACGATATCGTAAACTTTGACGCCGCTGTTTTCCGTACCCTTTTAGCCCAACTGGAACGGGCCGAAGAAAAAGAAGCCTCCGCCCGTGGCGATAAAGGTTCGGCAATGAAAAAGATCGAAGATGCCGATTTTGATAAATGGGCATTTAAAGCGGCGAAGCAGTTGGTGAATATGACACCCACAAAAGCACAGGATCGTATTGCCTGCTTGCTTGGTTACTGCTTGATTAACGGTACTTTTGATCAACTTAATCTTTTTTCTCGTGACGAAGTGCATACACGGATTAAAGAAATCGTTGCCATTCTGAATGACCGTGCCGGTGAAGTGGGTCTTGATATCCAGTTGTCTGATGATGATGACGAATACGATACTCAAGACGAAAGTTCTGACGCCGAATATGAAGCGGAAGACGATTCAGGCGATTGCGAAGAAGGTGACACCTTAGCGGCTGATGGTGCCGATGGTGTGCAGGTTGCTGATGACGACGGCGCGGAAGTCGATGCGATTGATGATATGCCGGAAAATTCAGGTGAAATTTTCAACTCAGGTAAGCAATGCGCCATTGATGAAGGTGACATTGACGATTGCCCGCATGATGGACGTACCAAGGAAGCGGCAATCTGGAAACGTGGCTTTAACAGCGCCATGAGCGATTTGCATGTTGAAGACGATGAAGACGCCGAAGTTCCAGCCGGTATGCTTGGGGAAGATGAGCCGTTCCCCGGCGATGACGCCCACGTTCATTAAAGGGTGTTGTGATGGAGTGGAAGAACGGGAAACTGCATTTGACGATTAAAGGCCAGCCGGTCTCTATGAAGAATAGTAGGCAAATCACCTATCGTTTTCATAAAGGGCGGCGCATTCCTCGCATTATCAAGAGCGATAAAGCATTGGCTTATGCGAAATCAATCGAACGGCAGGTTCCCATTCTTCGACGCCGGATCAACGGTCCTTGCAAAATCTGGATACGGGTTTTTTATGAAACTCAAAAACCGGACCTTGATTGTGAGCTGATTTTCGATGCGTTGCAGGACCGTCTTTACGACAATGACCGGCAGCTCCGCGAAAAGCATCTTTACCACGCAATCGACAAGAAGAATCCCCGCGCTGAAATCGTTATTGAACCTCTGGAACCTGAGCTTTTCACATGATGCAAGACTTGCGACAATATCAACGCAACGACCTGAACGCTTTACTGGCCTGTGTGCAGAGGCGCGTTCCCGGTTTCCTGTATGTTCTACCAACTGCGGGCGGGAAAACTCGTGTTTTTACACGTCTGTGCTTTTTCCTTTTGCAACAACTTAATTTCAATATTTGCATTTTCGTTCACCGCAAAGAACTCTTGCAGCAAGCCATTAAAACATTAAAAGAAATGGGTTTGGATGTTGGCGTTATTGCGCCCGGACATGAACCGACTTCTCATAAAATTCATGTGGCTTCGATCGATACTGTTGATCGTCGTCTTAATTCTTTAAAACCTTTTTTAAGTACAATTGATTTAGCCATTTTTGATGAGGCGCATCATATTGTTGCGTCCTCTTGGGGGCGTGTGCAGGACGCACTTGTAAACTCCCTTATTATGGGATGTACCGCGACACCTTGGCGGCAAGACGGCAAGCCACTCGGTTCCGCATTTGTGGAAGCCGTACGCGGTCCAAGCAAGGCCCAATTGATTGAATGGGGGTTTATCGCCCCTTCGGTTGTCTTTGCTCCTGACCTGAACGTTGACCTATCGGGAATCACTAAACGTGGCGGTGATTTCGTGCGTGGAGAATTGAACCGCGTCATGGATGAAATTGATTTGCGTCCTGTCGTCAAGTCATACGCCCATTTTTGTCCCGGCATTCCCACAATCACGTTTTGTGCAGGCGTGAACAGTGCTGCCCGCGTTGCTGAGGCGTTTTCCCAATCGGGATGGAAGTCTACCAACCTTGATGGGTCAATGGGCGTTATTGAACGCGAAAACGCTATTACCGGACTTGGTAAGGGCCGCATTCAAAACCTGACTTCATGCGACATTATTTCCGAAGGTACGGATATCCCCATTGTGGGCGCTGCGCTTAATCTTCGACCAACGGAATCTACTGCTCTGTATGATCAACAGAATGGGCGAACGTTCCGCCTGCATAAAGGTAAACAACATTCCATCATCTTGGATTTTGTCCAGAATTGGGCCAAGCATGGTTTGCCTGAAACGGATCGGGAATGGTCCTTACGCGATGGTCTGATTTCGATTGACCGAAACAACACGGTTTTAAGCCGTTGTCCGCGCTGTTCTCGCGTTCACCAGAAGGCAGACCAATGCCCAACATGCAAGCACACCTACCAGAAGCCAAAAACGGTTCGTACGTCCTTGAGTGATATTGAACTGCGAGGGGTGCCAGGTATCCGTTGTTATTCAGCCCGTCAAATCAGGGATATGAGTTTTCAATCCGCACTGCAAATCGCCAAAACCAAACGTGACCTTGAGCGCGTGGCCTTTATCCGTGGATTTTCTAAGGAGTGGGTGGAAAATGTTATGCAACGCCGTCATGCGATGAAGCGGAGGGGAGTGGCATGACAAGGCTAACAAAAACACAAAGGAAATTATTCAACCAGCTCAATACTGGTAAATCCATCTTCACACCAACTGCTGAGGTGTGGAGATGAGTGGCCTGTCACGTGTCGATTTTTACCCTCGTGATTGGCTTGCCGATACCCGTGGGCTGAGCCATGCCGCGAAGGGCTGTTATATCGATATCCTGTCCGTCATTTACAATCAGGGGGAGGCCATCCCTTATGATGAAGATTACCTTTGCCAGCTTCTCGGGTTCAAACAAATTCGATCCATGCGCAAGGTTGTACAGGAATTATTCGACACTGAGAAATTGCAAATTATTGATGGTAAAATTGTCAATAATCGCGCCTTGGAAGAGATCGAAAAAGCAAATTTCAATATAGAAAACGGAAGAAAAGGCGGAAAAAAACAACAAAAAAACACGAAAAAAACATCAAAAAATGTTCAAAAAAACGGAAATTTATCTGATGTTTCAGAGGGTGGAAATGAGGAAAAACAATCACTTAACACAAAGCCTCCTTCTCCCTCTCCTTCTCCTATGGTTAATGGTAGTGGTAAACCACCACCATTAGCGCGCGACAAAACTCAAAACGAAATCTCAAATTTACAGGATGAGGTTATGCAGATCGTTCAACCGATTGCAAATGACAAACTCCGAACAGCTTTCATCCGAGGTGATCAGTCCCAACTCGCCATCGTCCCATCGTGGCTGCAAGCTGGTCCCAGCCCAGCACAGATCATCGAGGTTATCCGGTTTGAGGTCGAAAAGCTTTCCTCCCAAGGCAAAGCCGTCTCAAGCCTGAACTATTTCCAAAACCCGATTGAGCGAATTACCCAGAACGGTCCCAACCCGTCTGCGTCTCCCACGTCGCAGGGTAAAGGCTTGCTAGGACACCTCGCAGACTACGAGGAAAACCGCAAACTGAGGATGGGCGAATGAGCAATATCACCAAACTCCCAACGCACAACAGCGCCTTAGCCATTCAGGCAATGCGCGACCATAGAGCAGACCTAATGGCTGAAAATGGGGCCTTACCCCGTGTGGACGAAAACACAAAACTTGTTCCACTGGAAGCTTGTCGGGCCATCGTTGAAAAAATTGACGATGAATACCAACCGGCTGGCGAAGGGGAGCATACAACCAATGCCGTCGCCTTCCTGCTTGGCGGTTATCCGCAATCTTCGAAATCTGCCGAAGGGATGGAAAATCCAAAAATCTACATGGCCCATGTTGTGAGAGTTTTTGCGAAATACCCCGCAACCCTTCACACCAAAGCAACCAACGAGATCCTTGATCGGCACAAGTTCAAACCGGCTATTGCTGAGATTACGCAGGTATTTGAGGAGCTGGTGGGTAAGTGGACCTATGCGCAGATCATTGCCAGAAAGCATATCCGCGAACACGAGCGCCGCCAGAAGGAAGCTGAACGCGAGGCCGTACTCGCGAAAGACCGGAAAATCCGTGACGAACATATAACTGAAATGCGCGAAAAATACGGTGATGCGTCCGTTGGATACGTCGAGAAAATTCAAGGTAAGGGTGGGCCTCGGAAGGTCAAAGAAGAGGACGCTGTGGACTTGCAAAGCTTTGGGCATGACCGGGCGGAGCTGGATCGAAAAGCGGCTGAGTTATTAAGCGGCATAAGCCGTTAACCATTTTAAACCCCTTGCACGTTCGTCGGACGGGTCAAAGGGGGAGGAGAGAATTTGATGGATTTGAGAGAGTTGAAGCAAATTGCGATTGAGCAGGACCGTTTGTACCGTGAGTCTTGCATGGAAAAACGAGACCTGCCTGAGCTAGTTAGTCAGTGGGAGTATGCCGTCCATGTTATGCCAATGCAGATGGTTGCACTGGTGGATCACGTGACGGAACTTGAAAACCGCGTCAATGGCATGGAGACAGAGAACGCGGAACTTCGGGAAGCCCTGAAGGATGTGCTTTTGCAGTTCAAACGAATGACTGATGGGGATGCGCCGCTTTGGGACGCTGACAATGATCCTGAATACGATCGCCTGATGGCTTTGACTGTACGGAAGGGGAAAGGAGATGAGTAAAATCGAATGGACGGATAAGACATGGAATCCCATCGCGGGCTGCGCGGTTGTTAGTGAGGGGTGTAAAAATTGTTACGCGATTAATCAGGCCATGCGCAACGCTGCAATGGGGTGTGACAAGTACGTCGGCACGACCCGTAAATCCGGTACGAAACACGTTTGGACGGGGAAAATCAATTTTGATGAAAAAGCGTTGCTTGCGCCCCTGAAACGCAAAACACCAACCCGTTATTTTGTCAATTCTATGAGTGATTTGTTCCACGAGAATGTACCTGACGAGTGGATTGATAAGATTTTTGCAGTGATGGCCTTGTGCCCGCAGCACACGTTTCAGGTTTTGACCAAGCGTCCTGAGCGGATGCGGGAATTCTATCAAAACCCGGCGCGTGATGATCTTATCACTTGGGCACAAGCTGAATTTACAAAACGTTTTCAATCGCAAACGGTTTCTCTGCCTAACGTCTGGCTCGGTGTATCGATCGAGGATCAGGCAACAGCAAACGAGCGTATCCCGCTGTTGTTGGATACGCCTGCCGCTGTGCGGTGGGTTAGTGCGGAGCCGTTGTTGGGTCCTGTAATTTTTGGGTCGGTTGACATACATGGTATTGGCAAGGTCTACCGCGAGAAAGTTATAGATCATCTTGATTGGGTCGTTGTCGGTGGCGAAAGCGGCCCCGGCGCGCGTCCTATGCATCCAGAATGGGCTGATGAATTACGTGGGCAGTGCGAGATGTCCGGCGTTCCGTTCTTGTTCAAGCAATGGGGCGAGTGGGCACCCTATGATCGAGGGCAAATAGATCAAGGTGCGCTCGTGAGTTACGGGGCAACTTGGCGTCCGTTGATTAAAATTGGCAAGAAACTTGCGGGCCGTTTGATGCATGGCAAAACATTTGACCAATACCCGGAGGCAGGTCAATGACCCGCACAGAACGCATCGAACTCCTAGAACGCGCCGGGGCCCTCCTCGTTGCTGAGGCCTGTGGCGAACCCGTATCGAAGGAAGATTTTAAACCGTACAAGATCATTATTGCCGAGTGTGTTCTTAAGCACTTGCCCGAGTTGGAGAGGAAGTTGTGATAGACGTAATGGACGACCTCTATAGGGATTATTTCTTCACTCTCTCAACTATCTTCTCAATGATCTGGATAGGTGCTCCATCATCGTATGACCTTGGGTGGCTGGATAGGGTGAAAAGCGGTTTTAATATTAAATCACGTTCTTCTGGACTTAGGGCGTTATTTTTATCTGCAACAAGCGACAAATATGTTTTAACCATTGTTTTTCGCTCAGCGGCATCTATTGATATATCTCTGTATTTATATGCTTGCTGTATGAGTATTCGCAATAGCCAGATAAACAACAGAGTTGGAAGGATATTGGGAATCAAGCTTGTCCAATTTACTATAGCGCCTAGCTTCGAAAGGTTTGCTGCAGTGTCTACCTTCGAAAGGTTTTCTATAAAGTTTGCTATAGTTTCTAAGTTCGAAAGCTTAGGTGAGATGAGGGTTATTATTGATAATGAGATTGCTATAGTGCCTAGAATAAACCCAAGGAATGCAAAATTTGCAGATTTCTCTCTATCTTCCCAATGCGCCCCCATCGATCCAATCTTTTTTAACTCATCAGAAAAATTCGTAAGAGCTTCTAACGCGTTTGATGTTTCAGCGACATCATTTTGCAAACGTTTTATTGCCTCGTTTTGCTCCGCAATTGAGTTGCTATTTCCTATCTTTATTTCATTCGAAATATTTCGTAAATAATCTATTCCTTTAACAGTATTATCAGCAAAGTTTGTAAAGATAAAATGTCCAACGCTGTCTTTTGTTAGCGCAGGGCAATTACTGTCACAGGAGATCGGTTTATCTTCATCTTCGTAATATGCCGCTCTGAGGGATATTAAATCATTTTGAAGGTTATCGAGGGTAGACCCCAGCTTAAACTCTGCAGAGTTTTTCATTTCGTCATTCCTTTTCACTACGGTTTAATAAATAAAATGGGGCTTGCCCCTTCAATTGTATCCGTCTTAATCGACCCGTCTGGAAACTCCATGCTGTAAATTCCCGTTCTAAAGGTAGTTGAGAGGTGGCAAAGGTGCATCGTGTGGGTTGATGTGCGAACAATGCTTAATCGGCCCATAGCGTCAGGAGAAATGGATTTAACGGGCAATGAAACGATGAGCGCCCCCCTGATTAGAGGTGCTTCCTTCACATGATAGGCCACAGCATCTTGCGGGAGGGGTGGCAACTCTGCCGAAATATTTTCCGGTGTAACGTCCGTAACGCGCCCATTCTTTTCGATGGTGCCGACAAGCTGGATTTGCTGCACAGGTGGTGGTGTTACGGGGATGCCGATTTGCCTGAGCAGTTCGTCAACGGACCATTCAAGGTACTGCGCGGCTATAGGAATCTCGTTTAGCTGCAACTTCCTTTTGCCGTGTTTAAGCATCAAAGTGATATTGGCTTTATCGACGTTTATCGCACGCCCAAAGCCTGCTTGATCTTTGCCATGCAGCTCCTTAAGCCGCTGGCGGATCGCTTCATAATTCAACATTGGTCAACGCCTTTGTTTTTGTTTTTTACAACTTTCACCCTCTTTGGGGCATTGTCAATTGCAACAATGATGGGTATATTCACAACTGTCAACGCCGACGAGGACGCGGTTTTCGTCAGACAAAACAACTTAACCCTTAACTTTCTTCGGATTGTTGAGGGTTTCTTTTTTGTTCAATAGTTGGTATTTTAACAACTGATAGATTGTTTTTGTTGTCCAAAATTATGCAGGAAATGGATGAGCGAGATCACGGAAAAGAAAAAAGAGAAGTTCTTTAAGGTGCTATCGACTGGTGCCAGCGTGACGAAAGCTGCTCGGCTGGCGAGGATTTCCCGCGCCTATGTCTATGTCTTGCGCGAAACGGATGCGGAGTTCGCAAGGCTTTGGGATGAGGCAATCGAAGAGGGCACGGACACACTAGAGGACACGGCCCTAAAGTTTGCCAATAAGGGTGACAGTTCCTTGATCAAGTTTTTACTTGGGGCGCGTCGCCCTGATCAGTACCGGGAACGCAAGGATATTAATCTGAGCGGTTCGCTTTGCTTTGCTGATTTGCTTGATGATCTGGAAGGGGCTGCTAATGGCTCTAAATCTGACAGTTGAGCAAAAAAAGAAGTTGTTCGCGCTTCGAGATGATTATAAATTTTTTGCAAGGTCTTGCCTGCGTATTCGCACAAAATCGGGCCTTGTTGTCCCTTTTTCGTTAAATAAAGCGCAGCAATATATTCACGATAAACTTGAAGGCCAGCGGAACAAAAAGGGGAGTGTTCGCGCACTTATCCTTAAGGGGCGGCAACAGGGTTGCTCCACATACGTTGAGGGGCGGTTCTTTTGGAGAACGTTTGTCAGTAAAGGGTTGCGGGCCTTTATCCTGTCGCACGAGGCAGACAGCGCAGCGGCGTTGTTCACAATGGCAAAACGCTATTATGAAGAATGCCCAGCCCCTTTACGGCCTCGCGCATCGACTTCAAACAAACAAGAGCTCGTATTTGCGGACAATGATTGTTCATACCGTGTTGCCACCGCCGGGAACGAAGGTGCAGGGCGTGGCGAAACGATCCAGCTTTTCCACGGCTCAGAGGTTGCCTTTTGGAAGAATGGTGAAGAGATTGCAGCGGGCGCATTGCAGGCCGTGCCAAATGAGCCGGGAACGGAGATCATTCTTGAATCTACGGCGAACGGCATGGGGAATTATTTCCACCAACAGTGGAAGTTGGCAGAGAAAGGCGACAGCGCATTTATTGCAATCTTTGTTCCTTGGTTCTGGCAAGATGAATACTCCATGCAGGTCCCCGAGGATTTTAGCCTCACGCCTGATGAAGTCGATTATCAAACGGTGCATGGCGTTAGCCTTGAGCATATGGTTTGGAGGCGCTTCAAGGTCGCTGAACTGGGTATAAATAAATTCCGGCAGGAATACCCCGCAACAGCAGCGGAGGCGTTTGAGACCTCGGCGGAAGACGCCATGATGCCGCCAGAGATTATTATGAAGGCGCGCAAAGGCGTTGTGCAGCGTCCTTATGGGCCAATAATCGGTGGTCTTGACCCTGCTGGTGATGGCGTTAAGGGGGATCGGACGGTTATTGCTATTCGCCAAGGTCGCCAGTTTCACAAGTATTCTGTCAAGCGTGGGCTTGATACTATGGAGGTCGTTGGATGGGCTGGGCGTGTCTTCAAAGAGTGGGGCTTGCAAAAGCTTTTTGTAGATAATATTGGCATTGGCGCAGGCGTTTATGACCGTATGCGAGAGCTTGGTTATGACGTAACCAACGTGAATGCGGGTGTGGTGGCTGATAATGAGCGCAAGTATGTCAACAAGCGTGCGGAAATGTGGGGCGAGCTTGCGGACTGGCTGCATGACAGCCCTGTTTCCATCCCTGATGAAGATGAAGTGCAAGCCGATCTTACAACGGCAATCCGGCTTTATGACAGCAACTCGCGCTTTAAGCTTTTAGGTAAAAAAGAGATCAGAAAGCAATTCGGTTTCTCCCCTGATATTGGTGAGGCGCTCGCCTTAACGTTTGCCTACCCCGTCGCCTTTGACCATGAGGGCAACTTCGCCAATGAAGACGTTGAAACAGAAGATTTTGAAAACAGCAACCCTTGGATGAGAGGTTAAACTATGTGCATGAGCAAACCTAGCACGCCGACACCGCCCGCACCGCCGCCCGCACCGCCCGAGCCGCCGAAAGACACAAACCCGGAAGTGAAACAGGCGCGTGATGATGAAAAGAAACGCCTGCAAATGATGGCGGGTCGCTCTTCAACAATCGCCACCAGTGCCCGTGGCTTGGAATCTCAAGCAACCACTTTGAAAAAGAAGTTGGGGGAATGATGCAATGAAACCGCCAAGCGGAATTAAGAGACACGTTAAACGGAATAATAAGCTGATTTCTCTCTATGGTCCGCATAAGGCGATGTGGAAAGATTTAGCAGAGTACTGCATGCCGTTTCGCGGGAACTTTGTGGGCGATGAGAACTTAACAACCCGCCGCAATACAAAGAACCTCAACAACACGGCCTTGCTCGCCGTGCGTATTATGGCCTCAGGTATGCGGGCAGGCATGACCGACCCGTCGCGCCCTTGGTTCCGTTTAATGCCAAGTGACCCGGACATGCGGAAGTACGAGCCGGTTAAAAAATACCTGTGGACCGTCGAGCAGGCCATGTTTGATATCTTCAACAAGACAGGCCTCTATCGCAACCTTCATGCTGTTTACACCGAGCTCGCGGTGTTTGGTACGTCGGTTATGATGCAGTTTGACAGTTTTGATAACGTCACCCGGTTCAACACGCTGACAGCGGGGGATTATCGGATTGCGGTTGACCATGAAGGCAAGGTCAATACCCTTTATCGCGATGCTGATTTAACTGTTGAACAGGCTGTTGGCTTTTATGGTCTTGATAGGGTATCTGCAACCGTCAAGCGGATGTACGATAATGGGGATTATGACGAGAACGTTAAAATCATCCATGCGGTTGAGCCGAACAGGGATCGCAACAAGCAAAGCAAGCTATCGAAGAACAAGGCGTTTTCATCGGTGCATTTCGAAGCGGAAAGTAACGATAGCAAATACCTGCGTCAATCCGGGTTTGATCGTTTCCCGGCATACGGCCCACGTTGGGAAGTTGTAGGGACAAAAGATGTCTATGGCGTTGCGCCAAGTTTCTATGCCCTTGGCGATGCTGCTGCTTTGCAGGGTAAGGAACTTGAGAAAGACAAGGGACTTATTAAATCCCTGAACCCACCGTTGAAGGCCAGCGGGGGACTTAAGAAAGCACGTATATCCGGCATCCCCGGTAAGGTAAGCTATCTTTCAGATGGTGCGGGTAAGGACATTTTGGAGCCGATCTATCAGGTTTCGCCTGAAATGGCAGGTATCATCAACGATATTATGCGAACAGAGGACCGGATCAGAGAGGCCTTTTATGTCAATTTGTTTATGATGATGTTGTCTTCTGATCGCCGCCAGATCACCGCGACGGAAGTTGTGGAGCGCCACGAAGAAAAATTGACTATGCTTGGTCCGGTTCTGACGCAATTCCGCGATGATCTTCTGGAGCCTTTAATTGACAACACCTTTGCCCGCATGCTGGCGGCTGGAATCTTACCGCCACCACCACCTGAGTTGGCAGGGCAAGAACTGGAACTGGATTTAATCTCTGTTCTGGCGATGGCGCAGAAGCAGGTCGAGATCGAGACGATTGAGGACACATTACAGTTTGCAGGCACCGTGGCACAACTCAACCCGAGCATTCTTGATCGTATTAATGTTGACGGGGCGATTGATCGCTTTGGCGAGCTGCGCAATGTTCCCCCAGGTATCATCACGCCAATGGAAGAAGCGCAGGCCCAACGTGACGCAAAAGCACAAGCTGCCCAGATGCAAGCGCTGCAAGCACAAGCTGGTCAGGCCATTGAAGGGGCAAAGATGCTTTCTGAAACATCAACGGGCGGCGGAAATCTGCTTGATGCTGCATTGGGAGGCATGAAAATCTAATGGACCTGTACGAAAAAGAAAAGATTGAGGCCGAAGAACAAAGGCGGCTTGAAGCTGAAAATAAGCAAAAGAATTTCAATGATCTTCGAGTTGTGATAAATACAACTGGTGGAAGGCGCTATATTTGGAGACTGCTTGAACGCTTTCATTTCCTTGATGCGCGCAATGCAGTGCAGACAGAACATAGCGAACTCTTTATATTTGAAGGTATGCGAAGCTGCGCAACGGATATTTTTAATGATGTGATGGAATTGAGCGCACACGATCAAAAGAATTACTTTGCGCAGATGGTTGTAGAAAATCAAACTTTAGGAAACTCTGACGATGAAGACGATGACAAAACCGATTGATGATTATGACCCGCGTTGGCCTGAGTGGAACGCCATGAACCCGAAAGAACTGCGTTCCGTTGGTGCCGATGTCCCTGATGGTGACGGCGGTGGCGATGAACCGGCAGCGGTAGAAGGTGGCGAAGCGCCCGCCGATGATGGCGCGACAGAAAGCAACACCGAAGAAAAGCCAGCCGAGGGAGACGCTCCCAAGGGCGAAGATGAAGACGACGGCGATAAGCTAGAAGGCTACCCTGAAAATGGCTATGAAGATTTCAGCATGCCTGATGGTATGGATCTGGACAAAGACGCCCTTGCTGCGGTCGAACCATTCCTGAAAGACAACAACATGAGCCAAGCAAAGGCACAGCAGCTTGTTGATGTCTATGCGGGGCTTGTCCAGAAGCAACAAGAAGCGGTCCTTTCTCAGTGGAATGAAACGCAAACAAAGTGGACGGAAGAGTCCACGAAAGCCGGTTTATTTGAAGGCGAGGCTCAGGCCTCCATCAAGGCTGGCTTTGACGCCTACGAGGGCGGCACAGAATTTCAGGAAGTTCTTGGACAGTACTTCCTCGATAAGAATCCAGCGGTGCGCAAGTTCCTGCATGCCGTTGGTAAGTCGGTGCAAGATGATACCGACACACCAACACCTGACCCAACCATGAAGGGCGCAGAAAGCCCTGAAGACATTATGTATCCCGATTAATCTTAAAGAGGAGTAAGGCCAAATGGCAGTTAAAGGGAATACTTATCTGACGCTCGCGGATGTCTATAAGCGTTCAGATAAAGACAAGATGGTTGCCACCATTATTGAAATGTTGGCGGAAACCAATGAAATCTTGCAGGATATGATTGTGGATGAGTGCAACAACGGCACGAAACACAAAACAACTGTTCGTACAGGTTTGCCGTCCGCAACATGGGGCCGCTTGTACAAGGGTGTACAGCCCAGTAAATCAACCACCAAACAGGTTGAAGACACAACCGGCTATGTGGAAGCTCTTTCCGAAGTTGACAAAAAACTTGTTGAATTATCAAAAGACCCGAAAGGCTTGCGCCTGTCCGAAGCAAGCGCGTTCTTGGAAGCTCTCAATCAGGAAATGGCGGAAACGTTGTGGTATGGCGACACAGCCGTTGATCCTGACAAGTTTATGGGGTTTGCCCCGCGCTTTAACGACCTGAATGCGGAAAGCGGCAAGCAAATTGTCGATGCGGGCGGTACCGGATCGGATAATACATCCATTTACATTGTGGTATGGGGCAAACGTACCGTTCACGGCCTCTATCCTGAAAATGTAAAAGCTGGCATTGATCGTGAAGATTACGGCGAAGAAAGCAAGACAATGGAAGATAGTTCCATCTTACGCGTTCTTCGTGAAAAATTCACATGGCACAACGGCCTTTCTGTGCGTGACTATCGCTACGTTGTCCGCATTGCCAACATTGATGTTTCTGACCTTTCCGAAGACGGCACAACAGGCGCGAACCTGTTCCGTTTAATGGTTAAGGCATACTGGAAACTGCAACAACGCAAAGTGACCGGTGGCAAGGCTGCGATTTATGCCAACAGCACAATCCTTGAATATCTGGATCACCAGTCACGCGAAGCCAACAACAAGGTTCACCTGCATTGGCAAGAAGCTGGTCCCGATAGCGAGCCTGTTTTGCACTTCCGCAAAATCCCGGTTCGTGAATGTGATGCAATCTTGAACACTGAGGCGCGCGTCGTTTAGGCGGCGCTCCCTCCTTTTTCTCAGGTAGAAGGAATTAAACAATGATCTTAGATGAAGAAAACCTCTTCTCAGATAAGCAGGCCGTCACAGTAACGGCAGGTTCGACCAATGTAATCGATCTTGGCGTTAAGCGCGATATTGGCAAAGGTACACCGATCCCTTTGTTGATCCAGTGTACCGAAGATGCCGCTGCGGTCGGAGCTGCAACCGTCAAGTTTTCCGTGCGTATTTCGGACAATTCAGACATGAGCAGCTCGAAGACTGTGATTGAAACGGGTGCTATCCCCAAGGCCGACTTGGTTGCGGGTTATCAAGTGCCGATCAGTTACATCCCGCTTGGCACGGAAGGCCGTTACGTTGACGTCTATTACACGGTCGCAACAGGGCCTCTAACGGCTGGCAAGTTTACGGCTGGTATTACGGCAGGAAACCAAACCAACGTGTAACGGCGTTGGTTTATGGCTTAATTTCATAAGGAAAGCGTTGAGATGTACATAGTGACAGCGACACAAAAAGGCTACTACGCCAATAAGATCATCCAAGAAGGTGCAAGTTTCCAGATTAAGGAAATTTCGGACTTTTCTTCTAATTGGATGGCAACAGAAGACAAAGACCTGCTTGCGGCCTTGGAAAGTAACGGCAAGTGTAAAGCCTCGCCCGATCTTGGCTTGGATGCAGAATCCGCAGCAGCAGAAATCGCCCTCCTTGAAGATAAGGTGGGTGAACTCACAACCATTAACGAAGAAGCCGAAGCGCAAAATCTTGATCTGAAAAAGCAGATTGAGGCAGTGGAAGCCGAAAACGAGAAGCTAAAAAAGCAACTCACTGCCCAAAAAGGCGAAGTGACCAAGTTGCAAAACCAGCTTGCCGCCAAAGAAGGCAAGTAACCGATAGAGCGGGGCCTTCGGGCTCCGCCTCTTTTCATGCGAGGCAAAACCATGACCACAAAGGTAGATATCTGGAATATGGCCCTTTCCTATGCCAAGCATGGGAAGCGGATTAAATCTGACACAGAAAACACCACAGAACGCATTGTTTGCGCAACCCATTGGGATCAAGCCTTAACAGCTACCTTAATTGCGCACCCTTGGAGTTTCGCTGAGGAAACCGCCTCGCTGGTCAAGATGCCACTTGAAACACATCCTAAATATGAATTTGTTTATCAATATCCAGTGCGCTGTATTGAAGATGGCGCACGAGAAATTATTAATTCTTATGGCAAGCAGTCCGTTAAATTTAAAGTCACAAACATAGGCGGACAGCGCCGCATCGTTACCGATCAGGATGGAGCCACGCTCGTCTATACCATCAAGGTAACGGATCCCAATTTATACGGGGCCATTTTCATTGATGCAGTGGCCTATAATCTTGCATACCGCATTTCAGGAGAGCTCGGCAAGAAAGCCTCTGTAGCGCGGGAAGCATTGCAAATGTTCGAAGAGATCGCTCTACCTCGTGCGCAATCGATCGATGCAGCCGAAGGCGATGACCAAGAAGAAATTAGCGTGCCTTGGCATGAGGTCCCGCGATGACGAGCAAGCTGCAAACATCATTTACGGGCGGTGAACAGTCTCCGGCTGTGTCTGGCAGGGCAGACCTTGCCAAGTACCAAAGCGGCCTTAAAACAGCGCGCAACGTTATCATTCATGCACAAGGCGGGTTATCTGGACGAGCTGGAACCACATTTATCTGCGAGCATAAGGACAGCACGAAAAAAGACCGCCTTATTCCGTTTCGTTTCAATTCTGCACAAGCTTACGTGTTGGCCTTTGGTGATATGAATATGCGCATCATCAAGGATGGCGGTGTTGTTCTAAATCCCCTTGATGATCAGCCTGCTGAGATTGTCACGCCTTATGCAGAAGATGCTTTAAGATATCTCAAATACACGCAATCAATGGACACGATGACGATTGCGCACCGCAGTTATGAGACGCGAGACTTAACGCGCACAGACCATCATCTTTGGGGGCTGGAGGTATCCAAGTTTGAGCCTGAAACAAGCCCGCCGTCTAATGTATCTGTGACGGTAAACGGCACGGAAGGAGAAAGCACGTTTCGTTATAAAGTATGCGCCGTTGATCGTGATACGGGCGAAGTGAGTTTGCCAGGGCCAAGCGCAACCACTGTGTCGATCACAAACGCCACGCAAACAAACCCGGTCACAATTACTGCTGTTGCGCATGGCTTTGAAGTGGGTGATGAGGTCTATATCAGTGACGTTACTGGTATGTCAGAGATTAACGACACTCACTTCACAATAACCAATGTAAGCACCGATACATTTGATCTTCTGGAAGAAGATGGAACCGGCTACAGCGCCTACGTAAGCGGTGGAACAGTTGCGCGCACCTTCTTTGAGGTGACAACCAGTAAGGATGCAGAATGGGACAACACCATAAGCTACGATGCCTCACCGGATAATGTGACCTATAATATTTACCGTCTTTTTACCGGGTTTTATGGGTTTGTAGGTCGTTCTGATAGTCTGAGTTTTACTGATGACAATATAAAACCGGACGTGAACGACACACCGCCGCAGGCGCGCAATCCATTTAGAGGTCCCAATAATAACCCCGGCGTTGTTGAGTATTTCAAGCAGCGCAAGTGTTTCGCCAACACGACCGCGAAACCGGGAACTGTCTGGATGACGCAAGTCGGGCATTATAAGAACCTGTCATATTCAAGCCCCCGGAAAGACGATGATTCAATTACCCGCGCCTTGGAAACGTCCGAAGAGGTCATGCATTTTGTCCGTCGCAACAAAGACCTTGTAACCTTCACGGCGGGTGAGGAGTGGGTTATTTCCGGGCAAGATGGGCAAATCAGCTATTCCACAATTTCGGCGGACGATTACACGAGCCACGGATGTTCCTATCTGCCACCGCTTAAGGTCGGAAAGGCCATTACATATGTGGACAGCAGCGGAAACACTATCCGTGATTTTGGATACGAACTGACAGAAGACAGCTTCGACGCCACCGACTTGACCATTCTGGCCCGCCACCTTTTTGACGGTAAAGAGATTATGGATTGGGCTTACGCGAAACGTCCGCATTCAATCGTTTGGTGCGTCCTTGATGACGGATCACTGGCAGGCATGACCTTCCTTAAAGAGCATGAGGTTTGGGCATGGCACCGCCACGACACGCAAGGCGAGTTTCTAAGTGTGTGCACCGTGCCGGAGGGGCGCGAGGATGCTGTTTATTTATCTGTTAAGCGCAACATTAATGGAACAGACAAGAAGTTTGTCGAGCGTCTCAATTCCCTGAATGTGGACAACGAAGCAGACTATAACATGCTGGATTGCTCCTTATCCGGCACATTCGACCCTCAACAACAAGTGATAACGGGACTTGATCATCTTGAAGGGATGACCGTCCGGGCAATCGCAGACACAAACATTATTGATGACCTGCTTGTAACGGATGGAGCCGTTGATCTTGGTCGTTTGGCTTCGGTTGTTCATATTGGCCTGCCTTATGTGTCAGATGTCGAGCCGTTGGAAATTATCGTAGATCCATCAGACGCAGGGAACACAAAGCGCGTCTCGTCGGTCAAAATGAAAGTGATGAATGCGCGAGGCTTGCAGGTCGGGCCAGACGCAGAAAGCCTTGTTGATATGACGGAACTTGTTGATTTCGTGAAAGGGCCGGAAAACGTTGATGTGACCATTCAAGCCGGATGGGGTGACAACGGATCTTTCCTTGTTCGTCAAAGCAATTCAATGCCTTTTACCATCCTGACCATGAAGCCTGAAATTGAGGTGAGCGATGATTAAGGCGTTCACCCATGAAGCGACAATGGAAGATATGGGGCGGGTTATCGCTTTTACCCGGGATGCCGATAAAGAAGAAGCAACAGCCATGACGGGAAAGCCGTTCGTGGAGGCGCTTGTCCAGTCCTATCGCTGCTCTTCTCATTGTTGGGTTGGATATGCCGATATTATGCCTGTCTGCCTGTTTGGCGTGGCACCTATCAATTCATTTGCCGGAACCGCTGCGCCTTGGATGATTGGAACAACGGCCCTTGATGACCAGATGGTTGCGCGTAAGTTTGTCCGTGAAAATGGGGTGATGGTGACCCAAATGAACGAGCTTTACCACCACCTTTACAATTGGGTGGATGCCCGAAACGTGGCGGCTATTCGTTGGTTGAAGTGGCTCGGGTTTGAGGTGGGAGAAGCTGCGCCTTTTGGACCTGAAGGATTGCCATTTCATTATTTTGAAA
Source organism: Terasakiella sp. (assembly GCF_048267425.1). GTDB lineage: Bacteria > Pseudomonadota > Alphaproteobacteria > Rhodospirillales > Terasakiellaceae > Terasakiella. Next base: position 186,504 of record NZ_JBLWXN010000006.1, on the reverse strand, counting down.
AAAGGAGAGCGTGATGTGTGTTTTTGTAGCAACGGCAACGGGCGTTGCAATGGCTGGATCAACGGCTGCAACTACAACAACGGTAATGACCGCTGCGCAAGCCGCCATGCAGGCCACCTATGCCTCAATGGCAATGATGGCGAACGCATCACTGGCGACAACTGCGCTTTCTATGGGCATGAATGTCTATGGTCAAATGCAGCAGTCACAAGCCGCACAGGATCAAGCAAACTATCAGGCGGCAGTTGCCAATAACAACAAGATTATCGCAGACCGCAAAGCAGAGGACGCAACCAAGCGCGGTGAAATCGAAGAACGCCAACATCGTTTGAAGGTGGAGCAACTGAAAGGCAAGCAACGCTCTGCTTTGGCCTCATCAGGTTTTGCCGTTGATCAGGAAGATGCAATTGGCATTTTGCAGGACACAGCACAGCTTGGAGAGTTCGACGCCTTGACGATCCGGCACAATGCAGAGGTTGAGGCCTATAACCATAAGGTTACAGGTATGAACCATCAGGCGCAATCCGGTCTTTATTCCGCACAGGCAAATTCTCAATCCCCCCTCTTGTCCGGTGGTTCAGCCCTTTTTAGCGGGGCATCTGCCGTTGCGGACAAATGGTATAGATATCAGGCAGGTTAATCATGGCTATTAAAGTTCCTACATCCCCCGAAGCTGGCGTTGGTCAAGTTCGTGCGACACCGTTAAATACACCCGATCAGCGCATGAATACGAATGCAGATATGTTTGGGGCGAACAAAGGCCGAGATATGGTTAACGCAGGGCGCCAACTGCAAGACGCTTCCAATCGTCTTGACGCTATCGCTATGGAGCAAAAGGAGCTTCTTGAGAAATCTCAATTGCTTGAAGCGGAAAAGCACCTTGAGGATTACGAAAACGCCATCCTGCATGATCCTGAAAAAGGGGCATATGCCAAGAAAGGTAAAAGCGCTTTCGGTTTGTCGAACTCCATCGGGAATGATTATGACAAATTTAGTCAAAGCATTACAAAAGGCTTCACCTCACAACGCCAACGTCTGAATATAGAACGGTTGATTGAAGCGCGCCGTAGCCGAATGCTGGGTAATCTGCAAAACCATGAACGCCGAGAGCTTAACTCATATTACGATGGACAGTTGAAAGCACGTATTCAAGGGTCTGTAGATAGTGCTGCAAACAATTACACGGACCCAAAGCGGGTGCAGGCCGAACGGCATAAAATCATAACATCGGTTGAGGACCTTGCTCAACGCAACGGCATGTCGGAAGAAGAAAAGACGTCTTTGTTGAAGGGCTCTGTGTCTGCCATGCATTCAAAGGTCGTTGAGCGGATGCTGGCGCATAAGGATGATCAGGGGGCTCAGGCGTATCTTGAACAGGCCACCAAAGACGGTGAGCTTTTGTCTGGAGATGCAAACCGTCTTGAAAAGCTGCTGAAAGCTGAGAACACGCTCAAAAAGGTGCAATCGATTGCGGATAATGCTCTTGTGCGATTTGCGGACAATGAAGGGGATGCCTTGGCATGGGTTGAAAAGAACCTTTCCGGTGATGAAGAAAAGCAGGCCAAGGCAGAAATTAAGAACCGTTTTGCGACAAGGAGGCGTCTGGACAAAGAAGCCCTTGAGGATCGTCAAAAGCGGGCCCGTGAGCAAATGGCAAATGGTATTCCATTCCGTGAACTTCCTCAGGACATGAAAGCCGCCATCATGGCTGATGGTTCTGCCTTTTCCGCTGCTATGACCTATGAGGCTAATGTTGCCAGGATGGGAACACCTCACGCCAAGACTGATGACTCAGATACAGAAACCAAGCTAAATGCCATGCAGGACACGGACCTTGTGAAAGAAGATCTTTCTAAACACAAGCACGCTCTGACTGAAACGACCTTTCAGAACTTTGTCGGTAAGCAGAAAAAGGCAAAGGAGCGTTTGAGCAAGATGCAAACCAATGCCCAGCCATACAATCGCGGCAAGGTGTTACTGAAAGACATGGCTCCAGCGTCGATGAAGTTCGGATCAGCTAAGGCGAAAGATGTAGAAAAGGCTCTTGCAAATCGTGCTGTTGAGGCCATGAATCTCTTTATTGATAGCTATATTGACCAAGGGAAAGAGCCGACTGATGCTGAGCTTCGCAAAGAAGCGGCGCGCCTAATGATGCAGGTTGAGGCTGATCCTGACAATACAGGCAATCTCGGCCTACCAAAGAAGGGGGAGGAAAGCTTTAGTGGCTATAGTTTCCAAACTGAATTTATGTCTCAGAAGCAGATTGATGAAGCATTCGTGCCTTTTGACAAAATCTCTGACACTGACAAGAAAACCATCACAGATGCCCTGAAAGCTAAAGGATGGGCTGAGGGTGATATCAACAATGATGTGATTGAGATGATTGCCGGGGCTTATGCAACGCGCAATTTGAAACGCATGATCAAACTTTTGGAGAAAGCTAAATGAGCGGTATCGGAGACTTTATTGAACAGGCCTCACAAGAAAAGCCTAATCCGACAACTGCCTTTGAGGCTTCTGTCGATGTTGAGCCGGAACAGGCAACGAAACGCTTTCAACTTCAAAAACGAACCGGACTCCCTATGGCTGTTGTTGAAGAGCAAGAGCAAGAGGTTGAGAGACGCGCCAAAATGGCTGATTTGCAGTCCTTCCTTAATCAGGCTGATGCTCCTGCTACAAAAGAATGGCTGGCAAAGGATCAGAATGCCGCTCTTTCAAAAGATAGTGTGGAGGAAATGGCATGGAGCGAAACCATGCTTAGAGGTGTAACTGATGGCGGTGTGGGGCTTATTGGCGGTACGGCAAACTTGTTGCGTGGGATAGGTGCCGATAAGGTAATTGATATTGATGCGGTGGGAGATTTTTTTGAGAAAATTATACCGCTTGGCGAGGTGTATGTTGATAGGGACGGTATTGGTTGGCGTCCGATGGATGAGCTGGCACAGAAACGCAAAGATGACTTTGGAGCATTCTTTAAATTTACAGAGGATATTCAAAAAGGAATTGGGTATGAAGCCGCGACATCGTGGGAGGATGTTAAAGAGGAACCATTGAGTAGCATTATTCCCTTTGCTATAGAGCAAGGGATCGTTTCCTTGCCTGATATGATGGCGGTTTTGGTTAATCTTCCTGCATATGTAACAGCCAGAACAGGCGAACTCGGAGACGAGCGCGCTGATAATGATGGGCGAAAAGAAGCCAACTTTGAAGATTTTATAAAGGCTGCTCCGGCAGCCGTTGCATCTGCACTGCTTGAGCGTATCGGTGCCAAGGCTTCATTCGGTCTGGATGATTCCGTCAAAGGCATCAAAGACGTTCTTCCTGCTGCAGGTAAGGCCTTTGTGAAAGAGGCAGGCACAGAAGCGGTGCAGGAGGGGCTTGAATATACCGGAACGCACCTTGGCACCAAGAAGGGCATGAACGCTGCTGAAATGGGTGATCAAATGCTTGCAGGGGCTGTCGGCGGGGGTATCTATGGCGGTTCCATGCGGCTCACTACCGGAACGATAGAAGGGGCCATCAAATCGAATAGAAACGCCAAGCAAAAGGAGTTTTTTGAACGTCTCAATGAAGGTCAGTCCAACAACCAATTACGCCAACGTCTTCCAGAAAAAGAGCAAGAACGTCTTAAGGCAATCCTTGAGCAGAACGGTGGGGCAGCTCAGGAGGTGTATGTTGATAGTGAAAAGCTGAATGAGCTTTATCAGGGTGGCCATTTGGACGAAGCATTTGATTTGATGGATGAGGGTGATGTCCGTGAGCTTAAGCAGAATATGGCTTTGAAAGGCTTCGTCCGGATGGATATGGCATCCTTTGCCTCTCATATTGCCGGATCAGAGATTTTCGATGTTGTGCGGGATGATATCAAGCTACGCCATGATGATTTTACAGCAAATGAGGCCGCTCAGTTTGAGGCTGAAAAGAATGACCTTTATGCTGAGGAATACAATGAGGCCATGCGTGCGGCAGAGATAGATGCTGAGATGCTGGATGATGTGGATCAGATTGGTGAGGAAATCCGTCGCAAGCTTCTGGCATCCGGCCTCCCTACGGATGAAGCTATGCACGGGGCTGCGCTTCACAGGGCTCATGCGAAGGTCTTACAAAAGTGGGGACTTGATCCTCGTGAATATTACGGCTTGGAAATCGTTGGTCCGTTTCAGAACCAAGTCCAAAAAACAGAGGTCACACAGCTTGACGCAATGATCGAGCGCGCTCTTTCAGGCAATCATGTCGGGGGGAGAAAGCCGATCTTGTCCTATCTCAAATCATTGGGAGTGCGACCAGATAGCTCGGCAGGGAAGCAACTGATTGAGCGCGGTGTTTCTAACAAAGTGTTCCCCGGTCTGTTTAAAACCAATGGGATTGCGGACCTGAGCAATATCGTGCGTGATACTGGAACGGTTTTTGAAACCATGACAGAGGACGGTTCCGGCAACAATTATGTTGATCCTGATGCGTTGATGGAAGCGATTGAGAACGAGGTGTCTGGAATCGATTTAAAAACCTTGGATGAACAAGAGCAAGCATCCCGTTTGGATGATCCGGTCTCTCAATTGGTTTCCCTGATGGATGATATCGGGCTGGATTGGCAGAACATGACCCGCGAGGAAATCAAGACTGCCTTGCGGGATAGTGCGAGCGATGACGCAAAATCATTGCTTCAGCCTGTGAATGTTGGTGTTGATCCAAATGAGATTGTGGAAGTTTTAGACCTCACCAAATTGCCGAACACGGCTAAAAATGCGAATGACCTTAAGAATGGACTGAAAGCTTGGGTCGGTGAAGAAATACCGACAAAAGACGAAAGTCAAATCCTAGAAATCCTACCTAAGAAAGTATCTCATGTTGTTTATTCGGGAGGCTTCATTCGGAGTAAGGATAAGATCACGCGAGCGCGTTCCATTGAGAATATTGTCGATCTGATTGGTCATGCTGCTCTCATCGAGAGTGGCCCAAACACTAAGCAGAGTAAAAAGCCTAAAATTGACAGTTATCACCGCTTCTATGTTCCCGTGTTCGATGGGAAAGGTATCAAGGTGATCCGCATAGTCGCAGAACAAACTAAAGCAGGACTCAAATTAAACCCTAACAAGTTTGATATGTACGATGTGATTGTCGAGAATAAGGGGCTGTCTCCCACCAAGGCTCAAGCGTCTGCGACATCGCCAAGTATCACGGGAGGACAACCCCTTAATTTCAATATACGCCAAATGCTCTCTGGTGTCAAAGATATGCAAGGTAACCCTTACTTTCAGAATGTTAAGGGCTCCTTCACACCTCAAGAGCATGGCGGCATCATTAAGCTGTTTGAGCACTCTGACCCGTCCACGTTCCTGCATGAGAGTGGTCACTTCTTTGTAAGCAACCTTGAGAAAATTTCTACTATGGAGAAAGCTCCTGAGCAGTCTCAGAAGATGCTTGCTGATATGTTGACTTTTGTTGGTGCGAATAGTGCTGATGAAATGGATATTAACAAGCATGGAGAGGCTGCTAGGGCCAAGCAGGAAAAGCTTGCTGAGGCGTTTGAGAAATACCTCTCTGAGGGAAAGGCTCCATCGAAAGACTTGCAGCCTGCATTCGCTGCTTTCCGCTCTTGGCTGATTACCATTTATAAGGAAATAAAAGGAAGACTTTTCCAAGGTGATAAAGAGCTCCCGATCGATGAAGGCGTCAAAGCGGTGTTTGACCGCCTGCTTGCAACTGAGGAAGAGATCGATGCTGCCCAGAATTACACAAGCTTTAATGTGAAAGAGGGCGTTCTTGCTGAAATGAGTGATGCAGATGCAAAGGCCTATCTGGAAGCCAACGAGGCAGCCAAGGAAAGTGCTATTGCTGAAATGGAAGCTCTCAAGATCAAGGAGGAAGTGAACCGGGAAAGCCGTGCATGGAAGGATGAATATAAAAGGGTTCGAGAACCGATTGAGAGGGAAATAAATTCACAGCCTGTCTATTTGGCAATGGATATGCTGCGTGACCCTGAGAATGATATTAAGCTTTCTCGTGATGCCATCATTGATCTGCATGGCGAGGAAGCCTTGAAGCTATTGCCTAAAGGGTTGTACGCCGTGGAGCGTGGATTGCACCCGGATATTCTTGCGGATCGTCTTGGGTTTGCTTCTGGCAGTGATCTTATTCAACAGCTCTGGAATGCCAAAAAGAACAAGAAAGAGCGTAATGCCATGATCAATGAGCGGGCTATGTCGAAAATGAATGAGGTTCATGGTTCATTGAGGGACAATAAGCGCCAAGCTGCGGAAGCTGCTATCAATGCCGTTCACAATGACAAACGCGGCCTTGCGATTTCTCTTGAGTTGAAAGTTGCAGCTCAGAATAGTGGTAAACCCGGCACTCCGGCAGCCGTTGCAAGGCAGATTGCAAAGACGACACTGGCTTCAAAACGGGTGAAGGATGCAACCCGTGCAGGCCAGTACCTTTCCCAGGCAATGAAGGCAGGAAGGGAATCAAAGTACGCCATCCTCAAAGGTGATTGGGGTCGGGCATATGAGGCATCGCGCCAACAACTGCTCAATCATTATTTGTATATGGAAGCCAAGAAGATCAAGGATGAGGTCGAGAAGATTGAGCGAAGAATGCTTAAACTCTCTGGTTCTGCGACAAAATTGAAAGGGATCGCGCCTGATTACGTTGAGCGCATTCAAGATCTTCTTTCTATTTATGAGTTTCGCTCGTCTGTGAAAAAACAGGAGAAGCTCAATAGAATGAGGCAATGGTTGGCTGAAAAGCAGGAGGATGAGGATATTGTGCCGGATATTCCTCAAGAGCTTTTGGTCGCCTCAGAGAAAACGCATTACAAAAATCTCACAATGGAAGAATTGCGAGGCCTCTATGATACGGTGAAGCATCTTGAAACATTAGGCCGGAACAAGAAAAAGCTGTTCTTGGCAAATGAAAAACGTGAGCTTGATGCGGTTGCCAACGAGGTTGCGGATAGCATTTATAACAACTGGAAAGGTGATATCAAAAACCCTGAGGTTTCTCTAACAGACATTGAGAAAAGACGAGATGGATTTTTGCGACGCTTCTCGCTGCGTAAAATGGAATTTCTATTCCGTGAGCTGGATGGGTTCGACACTGGCCCGGTGCATAAGTATCTCTTTGGCACTGTGTCCAGTGCTGCAAATGATCTGGAAGAAAGACGCCATCAGGCGGCTAAAACCATGCGCGAACTGTTTGAGAAGTACAATTCCAAAGAAGCTGGCAAAATGTTCACTAAGAAGGTGCATATCAACAGTGTTGGCATGAGTTTGACAAAAAGCAGCATCTTGTCGGTGGCCTTGAATGTGGGCAACAAGGACAACAAAGAGAAGCTCCTGAAAAGCTACAAATGGAGCGAAGCTGATTTGCATGCAGTTCTCTCTCATTTGGATGATCGGGATTGGGATTTTGTTGAGGGTGTCTGGGACTTCATTGATAGCTATTGGGAGGAAACTGTCGCGCTTGATAAAGATACCAAAGGCGTTGCCCCCCCGAAGATTGAAGCTGATTCTTTTACCTTGTCCTCAGGCCGTATGATCAAAGGCGGATATTACCCGATTAAATATGATGATCGTCAATCTGATAAGGCTGTCTCACATAGTGCAGAAGATCTTTTCAAGCAAATGATCCGTGGCGAGATGGGCAGGCCGACAACAAGCCAAGGCCGGACAAAAGAACGTCTGGCAGCGGTGAGCGGGTTAAAGATAAAGCTTGATCTGGATGTGTTCTTTCAAGCCATCGATGAGACCGTCCATGACCTTTCAATGCGGAAGGCGGCCTTGGATGTTTCCCGGATTATGAACCACAAGGAAGTATCTGAGGCCTTGCGCGATACCGTAGGGCCGGTTCGGATGCAACAACTCCGTGATTGGTTGGCGGATAGCATTGCAGGCGATGTAAAACCGCCTTCCGGTTTCTGGGATACTGCGGCAGCATTTCTGCGCAAACGTACTTCCATGATGACTATGGGGTATAAGCTTTCAACGATCCTATTACAGCCACTCGGCTACACACAATCGATGGCCCGGATGATTTCGGACACGGGTTCCGTGCGTGGCGGGTTGCGTTATGCTGGCAAGGGATTGACGGATTTTTATTCAGCACCAAAAGAGAAAGCTGCGTTTGTCTATGAGCGTTCCTCTTTGATGCGTGAGCGTTCTCGCACCTTTGACCGGGAAATCCATGACAACATGAAGCGGATCAAGGGCGGCAAGACGGCAGTTTATGAGGCCTCTCTCTTGATGATGATCGGCAAGGCTCAACAGTTAGTCGATATGCCGACATGGCTGGCTGGATATCAATATGAGCTTGATCGGACAGGAAGTGAAGAAAAAGCCGTTTCCTATGCTGATAGTGTGGTTCGTATGACGCAATCAGGAGGGTTATCTTCTGACCTGTCAGCCGCTCAACGTGGATCAGAGGCGCAAAAACTCCTTACCATGTATATGACCTTCTTCTCAGCCATGCACAACATGGTTGTCGATGAATACAAGATGACAAAGGAGCGAGGATGGAAGAGAGCACACATCTTTACAACAAATATGATACTTTTAACCTTTATCCCAGCAAACCTGTTTCCCGCCATGTTCGCGGCTGCCGGTGTCGGTGGACCGGATGAGGATGAAGGTTGGGCGGAGTGGATGGCTAAAAATTGGGTGACGTTTGGCTTGGCAGGTATTCCTATTTTGCGAGACTTGATGAGCTCTATTGTAAGTGGCTTTCCTTACCAAATCTCACCCGTTCAAGGTACTCTCAAGAATATTCCAGATTTAGCGACACAGATAGAACAGGGCGAGCTAGATAAAGCATTGGTCAAGACTGCCTTGAAGACAGCGGCGGTGATGCCCGGCCTGCCTCCTTTACCTGCAAATCAGATGTGGCTGACCGGGGAATATATCTTTGACGTGGCAACGGGAGAGAAAGAACCGGATAACCTGCTTGAGGGTTTTATAGAGGCCTTTGTGCAGAAAGACTATAGAGGCGATTGATTTGAAAATGCCTAGCTGTGATCCGCAATATGGGCTGTGACGGTGTAAATCTGTTTCAACCCATCCTCTGCAACATGCTAATCCTTTCGATGGGCATCTTTATATGATATAAGTTGTTAAAATCACAACTGAGGTGAGTTATGAGTTTTTCTTCTGAGACAACGAAAACAGGCCCGTTATCCGGCGATGGAACCAACACAAGCTTTGGCTACGAGTTCCTCGTTATTGCATCATCGCACCTTGAAGTTATTCATGCCGATGCTGATGGTATAGAAACGGTTCTCACAGAAGGCACTCATTATAGCGTAGATAGCGTTGGTAATTCAGCAGGTGGAACGGTTACATATCCATTATCAGGAAGCCCTCTGCCAGCAAGTGAGACACTGACATTCCGGCGCAATCCACCGTGGACGCAAGGTGCGTCATTCCCCTTGCATGGCGGATATATCGGGCCTAACCACGAAGCAGTGTTTGACCAAATCGTGATGCAAGTTCTTTACCTCAGAGAAGAGCTTTCTCGTGCGGTTAAAGTTGGTATTTCTACAACTGATTTGCCGGACAACTTGCTTAATAATATTATTCAGGCCGTTGCGGATGCGAATGCACACATGGTAGGGGCGCAAACCGCTCAGACAGCAGCGGAGACGGCTCAAGCAAATGCCGAGACTGCTCAAACTGGATCGGAGGCAGCTAAAGCAGGATCAGAAGCGGCCCGCGACCTTGCACAAACCTACCGTGACGAGGCCCAAACGGCGGCTCAAAATACATATTCCGTTTTTAAATACACCGCAACGGGCGGCGAAACCTCTTTATCCGGCCCCGACGATAACGCAAACACCTTGTCCTATGTGCCGGGTGTGATCATCGTGGAGATGAACGGGGCGCTACTTGAGGACGGTGTTGATTTCACCGCGACAAATGGGACCAGTATTACAGGGCTTGCAGCATTAACCGCTGGCGATGTTGTTACAATCCGCGCGTTCGGTTCATTTGATGTCACTGACCATGAAACGAAAACGTCAAACGTACACGGTGTGCAGGGTGCATTCGTCGGAACTCTCAACACGCAAACGCTTCTCAACAAAACACTCGAAGATATCGTTTTGACGGGTGGTGTTAATATTCATGGAACTGGCGGGCATACAACAAACCGCCTTGCGCTGACCTATAACGGGGCTTCTGGCGTGGGTGAAATAGGGCCGAACAGCACTGGCGGAAGTACGAAGCTGATTTTTGGGACAAGTAAAACAGGTTCGTACCAGTCCCGTATGGCCCTTGATGCGGATGGGTCACTTGGTATCGGCACAACGTCGCCTTTGAAGTGGTCCAGCGGTACAAACGTTGAGATCAACGGCGGGGCCTCAAATGCAAACTTGATGCTGACTAATAACGCGACGGGATCCGGCACTAACAACGGCGGCTTGATCCAGCACGATGGGGCGGATTTATGGTTATGGAACGCAGAAGCCGGCAATCTTTATCTTGGTACGAACAGTCAGATCAAGGCCAAAATTTCCGCAGCCGGTAACTTTGATGTCAACAACACAACCTCAGTGCCAGCATCAAACAATACAGGCGGCGGCACCCTTTATTCGTCAGCCGGTGCCCTCGTTTGGCGCGGCTCATCCGGCACCATCACAGTTCTTGCAAACGCTTAAGGAATTATATTATGGCCCTTATTCTTTCCGTTAAAACACACCCGTCTTTGCCACCGGTCGAAAACGCATATCACCACATTGTTGGGGCATCCATCAATTATGACGGTATCGCGGTGTGTATGATCCAATCCTATAAAGACGCGGCAACACGGCAGGCACACAAGCTTGCAATTGCAGATATGGCAACCCTCCAGAATGATCATGCGGCCCTACATCAAGCCATACTGGATGCACACAAGGCAAAAGATGAAAGCGCGATGACGCAGGCGCAACTGAGCCTTCTTTCCAAGGAAGTGGAAATTAAAAACAAGCAAAAAGAACTGGAAAGCGTCGCGCCATTTACGGGACCTACCTCAACACCGGAACTTGATATCACCGGCATTCAGGAAGTCACCCGCGAAGACTTGTACAACGCAATCAAGACCCTGCCTGAATGGGCCGACGCGGAGGACGCTTAAATGAGCGGGCGCAATCTTGCGGAAATGGCACGCGGCCTCACAGCTGCGCACATTCCGGCTGGCAGTATCACGTCTGATAAGCTGGCCACAAATGCAGTGGGCGCAGACGCGCTTGATCCCTCGGTAACACCTGTCACGACAAAGCGTCAAGTTTCCGCTGAATATACGATAACGGCAAGTGCTGCTATTGATTGGGAACATGGTCTTGGCGTTATTCCCCAAAAACATGGCCTGAAGCTGAAATGCATTCTTGCGGAACGAGGGTATTTAGCGGGGGAGATTATCGACTTTCCCAACCAAAATATTGGCGTTGGTGGGAATAACCATAACGTCGCTGTCAGTGTTGATGCAACACATGTCCATGCAAAAATAGGCACGACAACGGGTGTCTTTGGTGGTGGTGGGCCAATTCTGCTTATTCGACGTGATAACGGCGGGAGTGAAACTTTAACCTCAGCAAACTGGAAACTGATTATCTGGGCAGAGGCTTAGAGAAACAACGAGATCGGCCTGAACATGGAGGCTGAGAGAATGGAAATAGGAGATATGAAATTGGAAGCGCTTTTGCCTTGGCTGAGTTTGGTCATTCTTCCGGCAATTGGCGGGCTGTTCTGGCTGATCATTAGCACCCGGAAAGAACTGACCGACTACAAACTGGATGTGGCTAAGCAATACGCGACAATCAATTACCTTAAAGACGTTGAGGGCCGCATGACCCGTGTGTTGGAACGGATCGAGCGGAAACTTGACGGTGAAATTCACTTACCTGCCGAGTAGGAGATTATTATGGATATTGACCAATATAAGAAAGACCTATCCCGGCACGAAGGTATTCGCAGCAAACCTTATGACGACGCCACAGGGAAGGAATTTAACACTGGCGACACGCTAAAGGGCAAACTCACTATTGGCGTCGGTATTAACCTGCATGAAGGCCTTGATAGTGATGAAATTCTCGCCCTCCTTTCGCTACGTGTGAACCGTCTTTTAAAGGAGCTATACGCAGCAATGCCGTGGATTGCCGACCTGCCAGAACCGGCACAACGAGCCGTGGCTGATATGCACTTTAATATGGGCCTGCCTCGCCTGATGACCTTCCGCAAGATGCTTACGGCTTTGCAGGAGGGGCGCTTTAAAGACGCGGCAACCGAGGCACTTGATTCCCGGTGGGCGCAACAGGTGGGCCAGCGTGCGATCGATAACGCCAATCTGTTTAAGGAGTGTGTCTGATGGTCGCTTTTCTCGCAGCCCTCCCGGCTATCTTCTCTGCTGTCGGGCAGGTGTCCGAGCTGTTTGATGTAGGTAAGAAAGTGATTGAAGAGGTGACAGGTGAGCCCTCAAGCTCCGTACACCCCGAAGACCTAAAACGCGAATACGAGAACTTACCCCCTGACCAGCAGGAAGTCTTCGTTAATCGCATGCGTGCAGAGCTTGATCTATACACAGCGATCACACATAGGCTTGAACAGCAGGGCGGGCGGATCGACGCGGGCACACTCAACGCCATACCGGAACGTCAACGAGGTGCTATCGCCAAGATGCGGATGACGACACGACCTTGGGCGGTTCGCTGGATGGTTATTGCTGTTGTCTTCCCGCCACTGGCAACTGTGGCAACAAATTTGTTGCTCTCGATCTATAACGCATTGGACGCAGCCTTTGCAGAGCATCCCAACCAGATTGCCCTTATCGCCTTGGATGGTGTGCTGAACGATCTTTACACAAATATGATCGGTTGGGCGGCTGGCGTGATTATGACCTATATGGGCATGCGCGAAGTCGGTAAGGCTGTTGGGCAGAAGGATAGCGTCAGTGTCGCTGATATCACCGGATCGGTGGGCGGGTTCGTCAGTTCTGTGAAGAATATTTTTGGCAAGTAGGAGGCTCACATGCTGCAAGGATTCTTGACTGCTCAATTTGCCTGTTGGCTCCGATGGTGGGGGATGGATGCCTTACCTCCATTTCATCGAACTCACATGATCGTTACCTATTACCCCTTAACTAACGTTTATACCCATATTCGTTAGTCACCAGATTAAGAAACGCCCTGCTTCGGTGGGGCGTTTTTTTTGCGTTTATAATGAGGCTCGCAATAGGGCGTAGCGTCCCCGTTAACGTCCCCAAAAATAAAAAGGACCTAGAGAAAGATATCTCTAAGTCCTTGATTTTATTGGTCGGGAAGAGAGGATTCGAACCTCCGGCCCCTGCCTCCCGAAGACAGTGCTCTACCAGGCTGAGCTACTTCCCGTTACCGATATGTCAAAGCGGTGAGTGTTGTTTTCGGGACACCGTTTCGATTTTGTGTGGCGGTATATAGCCTGTCAGAACAGGCGTGGCAAGCCCAAAAATATTTTTTTTAATAGGCCCGTTCGATGCAGAATTCCACGATGCCTTTCAGGGCTTCTCTGGCGGGGCTTTGGGGGAAAATATCCAGATCGGCAATGGCCTTTTCGCCGTATTGGCGTGCCCGAGCGACAGTATCGTCCAATGTATTATGTTTTTGCAGCAAGTTCAGGGCGCGTTCCAGATCACCGTCTTGAAAGTCTTGATCTTCTTGTGTGCGTTTCCAGAAGGCTTTTTCTTCGTCATCCCCGCGGGCAACCGCCAGAATCACCGGAAGGGTCATCTTGCCATCGCGGAAGTCATCCCCGACAGCTTTGCCCAGTTCGGCCTGTTTTGCGCTGTAATCAAGCGCGTCATCAATAAGCTGAAAGGCGATTCCAAGATTGTTTCCGTAAGATTGCAAGGCTTCTTCTTGTTCCGGGGTTGCGCCTGCTACAAGGCCGCCAACATGGCAGGCAGCGGCGAACAACTGTGCCGTCTTGGCCTGAATCACTTCGAGGTAGGCATCTTCGGTCGTATCGGCATCGTTGGCGGTAATCAGCTGGAGAACTTCGCCTTCTGCAATGACGGAAGAGGCATGGGAAAGAATTTCCATCACTTTCAAGCTGTCGGCTTGTACCATCAATTCAAAGCTGCGGCTGAATAAGAAATCACCGACCAGAACGCTGGCCTTGTTGCCCCAGATGGCATTGGCGCTGTCTTGTCCACGGCGTAAATCGCTTTCATCCACCACATCATCATGGAGCAGAGTCGCGGTATGGATGAATTCTACACAAGCGGCTAGGCCGACGTGCTTGCTACCTTGGTAATCAAGTAACTGGGCGCTTGCAAGGGTGAGCATCGGGCGCAGTCGCTTTCCACCGGCAGCAATGATATGACCGGCCAGTTGAGGAATGAGGGCGACGGGGCTTTGCATACGCTCTAAAATCGCGGCGTTGACTGCCTTAAGATCGTCTGCCACCAGATTGGTGAGGGTTTCAACTGCTGAAGGGCCTGATGAGTGCTTATCCATGTTATCCATAACCGATAAATTATAGTATAGCCTTGTGTTTTCTGGTTAAATCATCCAATAAAAACACAGCGCACAAGTCAAATAGCAGGTTTGCGCGGCTCTTGGAAGGGGGGATGTTATTTTATGAAAGAGTTAGTTGCCACTGGCGATTTGGTATTGCTCTCGGCTCTTAAGTATCACCTTGATTCAGAAGGGATAGAGTTTGATACCTTCGACGGATATGTGGGCAGTCTTTTTCCCGGTGAAATGTCTGTGGCGTCCAGTCGCATCATGGTGATTGATGAACATTACGACCGCGCCAAACGTTTGCTGAAAAGCTTGCAGGATGGAGAAATGGCTTGTGAATAATGGGTTGCCCCTAAGCGAAGATTTGTTTTTGGGTGGAAAAGTCCGCCTGTTACAGCCTGTTGATGGCTATCGGGCGGCAACGGACCCGGTTTTGTTGGCCGCGAGTATCCCTGCACGTGCAGGGCAATGCATTTTGGATGTTGGTTGTGGCGTGGGGGCGGCGAGTTTTTGTCTGGCTGCGCGGGTGGCCGGGGTGCATCTGTGTGGAATTGATATTCAGGACACATTGGTGGATATTGCGCAGAAAAATCGTGTCTTGAATGATATGGAAGATCGCGCCCGTTTTGTCTGTGCGGATTTGCTCAGTCGTCCTATGGATCCGGTACCCAATTCATTTGATCATGTTATGGCAAACCCCCCGTTTTACGAGGCCGGATCAGGGCATCGCCCCCCCAATGAAATCAAGGCCCGTGCCCATATGGAGGTGGCAGAAGGCGCAAGCTTGCAAAACTGGGTGGATTATATGTTGCGTATGACCAAGCCAAAGGGGACCGTTACATTTATCAACCGGGTCGAACGTCTGGAAGAAACACTAGCGGCCTTCAAAGGGCGGTTGGGGGAATTAATTTTGTTTCCCATCTGGTCAATGAGTCCAACAGGGACGCAAGCGCGCGGAGCCAAACGGTTTATCCTGCAAGGGCGAAAAGGCATTAAAACGCAGCTGACATTTGCAAATGGTTTGGTGGTTCACGAAGATGACGGCAGTTATTCAAAAAAGGCTAAGGCAATCTTACAAGAGGGTGACGGTTTGGTTTTAAAACCGTGATTTAAATTTGAGGCTGGCCTTTTATAAAGTCTGCATAGTGATAATAGCCGTTTTTGCCGCGCTGTTTGGCGATGTACATGGCGACATCGGCAAAGCGAACAAGGTCTTTTGCGCTGTTGGCATCGCGTGGTAGAACGGCAATCCCGATAGAGGCAGAAACAGCAAATACGTTTTGTTTATACGTCATTTCTTGTGCGGTTTCGCGAATGATTTTGTCGGCAACATTTTCAATGGCTTCAATCGATGTGGCATCCTGGATGATGATGGTAAATTCATCGCCGCCTAAACGGGCTGCCGTGTCACTGTGTCGCAGGCAGGATTGCAGGCGTTCGGCGGTGGTTTGTAAAACAAAATCGCCGGCATCATGCCCATAGCTGTCATTGATTTGTTTGAAACCATCCAGATCGATAAAGAGCAAGGCGAGATTACGTTCTTCGCGTTGGGCCAAGGCAACGGCATTTTCAAGTCGGTCTTCAAACAGGTTGCGGTTGGGCAATTTGGTCAAGGCATCGTAATTGGCCTGTCGCCATGCTTCGTCCATTTCCGATTTATAACCGGTGATGTCACGTTTGACAGCGACAAAGTGTGTAACTTCGCCATTGTGCTTAATGGGGGAAATCAATGTTTCTTCCCAAAACAGGCTACCGTCTTTCTTTTTGTTTAACAGTTCCCCATGCCAGCTTTTGCCTGCGCGCAGGTTCGTCCACATGCTGTGATAAACTTCGGGTGGGGTGTAACCTGATTTCAACAGGCGCGGGGTTTTGCCAATAAGCTCGTCTTTTGTGAATCCTGTGCTTTCGCTGAAGCGTTTATTGACATATTCGATTCTGCCATTGGAATCTGTAATGATGGTAGAAGCAGGGCTTTCTTCAACAGCGGTCGAGAGCTTGAGAAGTTCACTGTCGCGTTCTTTACGCTTTGTAATGTCACTGAAAGTCAGGACTGCGCCGATAAGGTTCTGATTTTCGTGAACAGGAGCAACGTAATATTCAACGGGAAAGGCCTCACCCGTAGAGCGTCTGAAATGTTCGCTGTCACTGCCGGTTTCGTGACCAGAGCGAACGGCATCGGCAATTGTGAGCACAGCCGTGTTGTTCTCAGCCCGGCTGTGATACCTGCTGACGTCATCAAAGTTTCGTCCAATTAAGTCGTCAGGACTGCTTAGATGCAGCAATTGCGCGGCTTTGAGGTTGGCAAACGTACAGATGCCTTGTGCGTCCAATGCAACAATTCCTTCGGCGGATGCATCAATGAACCGGCGAAATTGTGCTTGTGCTTCATGGCGTTTCTTTGATTCTTCACGCAAGTCTTTGGTGCGCAGGTTGACAATAGCTTCCTGTTCTTCGTTGACAGTCAATAAAATCGCGAGATGGTGACGCAAGCTGAATAAGGCAAGCAAGCTTAAGCTACACAGCAACAGCCACGTAACGATATGGATCATGCGTTGGCTGGCAATCTGGGTATTTTGTGCGTTTAGGAAGGGGGAGGCGTCAAAAGATACACTGATACCACCGCGGACATCACCGACCTTATAGCCCTGATGTTCATGGCACCCCATGCAGGCTTGTTTGGTGATGAGGGGGGCCATGTATCGAAACTGAGTATCACCATTCAAGGAGACAAATTCAAACTGTTCGCGGGCGCGTTTTTCAAAAGTGCTAAGGGCCGAAGCTTCCCATTCATCCGGGGTGTTATCCGGGTTGATGGGGACAAGGCTGGTAATGTGAATTGAAGTATCGCTGTTTTCGCGGATCACGTCACCAAGCTGACGGGTCATATAGGCAGGGTTTAGTTTGGTTAACTCTTGCCCGATATCTGTCGTGACATCTTTGGTGTCGTCTATGAGGTACGGATTGGAGGGCGTTTTCTGGGTGCGCGGGACATATACGCCGCCGTGACGGGCGTTCCAAAGGCGAACATCTTCAATCATCGAAAAGACAAAGCGACCTTTGTTTGTGGCCATTTCCTCGATATTATTTTGAATTTGAGAGACATTATGTAAATAGGATGTCAGAACGATGATGCTCCAGATCGCAATGGGGAGCAACCAATAGACCGGTTTTAGGATGAAACTGTTGACTAACGCATCCTTGTTCCATGCGAGTGCTTGTGAAATATCTTCGTTATTCTTTTTCACATTCAGTTCCATGCTGACCTTTCATTTCTCTATTTTACATAGATGTATTTTCGAATAGTCTAACATACATGATTGCTTAGTACCTGACTTTAATCAACCACAAAGCCTTTTTAAATAATGGCAAAGCATAGTTTTTTATGGTGTTTATTGTGAGTTCATGTAGTCTGTAGGGAAGTTTACATGATCTGAAAATGACGAGTATAAAACGAATAATGTCTAATCGTGTTGACACAGTATGCCCCATGAGGCGGTTGTTTTTAACGAGGGAAGGGCGCTAAATGAGCGGTACGGCGACGATTGCCATTACCGTAGGGGTTGCCGTTGCGGTTTTGGTTGGCTTTTTCATTGTCTATTATCTGGGCAATGTTGCTAATTCTATTTACGACGTCAAAGTGGGCGTGCGTAAGGATTTTGATAAAAAAGTCAAAGAACTTCAGGAATGGGTTGAAAAAGATACCAAGCAACGCGTCAACTGGATGCGCGACGAAAATAAATCCGAAGGAAAACGTTTCAAGGAAAGCATGGAAGGTCATTTGGAAGAAACTTTCGGCGAAATGACGAAAGAGGTGGAACGACTGCGCGCAGATATTACTTCCTTGCAGGTTCAGATGCAAAATATGCAGCAAAATCAGGGCGTCAAGCCTTCTTATAATCATCAGGCCAGTTCAAATAGTTCTATGCCGTCTGGCGCAATGTCCAGCCCCTTAGGGGATCTGGAAGTCCCTCGTGTTATGACTGGACCGAGTGAAGAAGCACCGGACATGGCAGCGGTTATTGATAAAAGCAATGTGAGCGCGTCGCCTTCAGGTGCTGAAAAATCTGCGATTAAAAGCAAGCCATCTCCACCGCCGCCGCCGACTTCCAAGCAGCCTGCGGGGCGTCCGTCCGTTGAAGAAAAAAACAAGCAAAAGCAGAAGAAGAAAAAACGACGTGACCCCGATGCGTTTGAATCGTTCAATCAGTTTTCGGAAGACTTCAAGGCTGGGAGTTAGGTTCGTATCTTCAAAACAAATAAAAAATCTATTTCTTGAGGAGGGCAGCTTTGCTAAAACTGCCCTTTCGCTATTTCTGTCGTAAGGATTGTTTAGACCGATGTTTGGCTTAAGCCCGAATAAGATCCTGTTTACCGCTTTGATCATTGCGGCCGTTTGGTACGGTTTCAAATGGTTAAATCGTTTGCAGGCCGATCAAAAAAAGAAGACCAAGCACGCGGCGCGCCATGATCGCACGTCGGCGGGCCAGCCCCGTTCTAAAGATGCGGATTTCGAAGAACTGGTCGCTTGCCCCACCTGCGGTGATTATGTCATTGCCGATAAAAAATCGGGCTGTGGCAAAGAGAACTGTCCTTATGATAAATAATCGCGAACGAACTTGACCTGATGTAGACTTATCAGCTAGTTTTTTCGCGCTGCAACAAACGTTTTTTAAAGATTGTGAAGACTATGGGCACGACACCCAATAAAAAAACCTGTTTTCAAAACCTGATCCTGTCTCTCCAGAATTTCTGGGCGGAAAAAGGATGTGTCATTCTGCAACCCTACGATATGGAAGTGGGGGCAGGGACTTTCCACCCGGCAACGACCTTGCGCACGTTGGGTCCGAAACCGTGGAAAGCCGCGTATGTACAACCGTCGCGCCGTCCTGTCGATGGTCGTTATGGGGAAAACCCCAACCGTTTGCAGCACTATTACCAGTTTCAGGTTGTTTTGAAGCCGTCCCCGGATAATTCACAGGATTTATATCTGGAATCTCTTAAACATTTGGGGATCGATACGGACCTGCACGATATTCGTTTTGTCGAAGATGACTGGGAAAGCCCGACATTAGGGGCTTGGGGGCTCGGCTGGGAAGTCTGGCTGGACGGTATGGAAGTCACCCAGTTTACATATTTCCAACAGGTCGGCGGGATTGAATGTGATCCGGTCTCGGTTGAATTGACATATGGTCTGGAACGTTTGGCGATGTATATTCAGGGCGTGGAAAACGTCTATGATCTGGATTACAATGGGGAAGGCGTTTCCTACGGTGATGTGTTCCTGCAAAATGAGCGCGAACAATCAGCCTTCAACTTTGAACACTCCAATACCGATATTTTGTTCCAGCATTTCCGCGATGCCGAAACACAATGCCAACACTTGTTGAACTTGGATAAACCGCTTGCGTTGCCTGCTTATGAACAATGTGTGCGCGCCAGCCATACCTTTAACCTTCTGGATGCGCGCGGGGTTATCTCCGTGACGGAACGTGCCGCTTATATCGGGCGTGTACGGGCAATGGCAAAAGGCTGCTGCGAAGCCTGGATGAAGACACAGACAGGTGAGGAGGCATAAAAATGGCTGAGCTGTTACTGGAAATTTTAAGCGAAGAAATTCCGGCTCGTATGCAAGTGCGTGCTGCAAATGACCTGAAACGTCTTGTGTGTGAAGGTTTGGATAAGGCCGGTTTGGCATATAGTGATGCGCGTAGTTATGTAACACCGCGTCGTCTTGCGCTTGTCATTGATGGGTTGCCGCAAAAACAACCCGATGTGCGCGAAGAACGCAAAGGGCCGAAGGTCGATGCCCCGGAAAAAGCCATTCAAGGTTTTTTGGGATCAACCGGGCTGACGTTGGATCAATGCGAAATTCAAGAAGGCAAAAAAGGCAGTTTCTACGTTGCTGTGATCGAAAAGACTGGGCAAGATACCATTTTGGTCTTGCCGGAAATTCTTGTTGCAGCATTGAACGCGTTACCTTGGCCCAAGTCTATGAAATGGGGTTCTAATTCTTTGCGCTGGGTCCGCCCGTTGCAAAATATCCTGTGTGTTATGGACGGGGCCGTTGTTCCGTTTGAGTTCGGGCCTGTGACCTCTTGCGGTTATACCCACGGTCACCGTTTTCTGGCACCAAAAGATTTTTCGGTTGATGATTTTGCCAGCTATCAAACGCTTTTACGCGAACATAAAGTCATTCTGGATCAGGATGAGCGCAAACAAGCCATTCGTGAGCAAGCCGAGGCTGTCGCCAAAGAACAAGGCTTCGTTTTAAAAGACGACGAAGGTTTGCTCAATGAAGTTACGGGTCTGGTTGAATGGCCGGTGGTTCATGCAGGTCAAATTGATGATGCGTTTATGGAAGTGCCGCAGGAATGTTTGATTACGTCCATGCGTTCACACCAAAAATATTTCTCCTGCCTGAACGAAGATGGCACATTGGCCCCGCGTTTTGTGGTTGTGGCCAACAAGGTTGCCCCAGATGGTGGACAGGCGATTGTCGCCGGGAATGAACGTGTTCTACGGGCACGCTTATCCGATGCAAAGTTCTTCTGGGATCAGGATTTGAAGAAAAACCTCGAAGATCTGTTGCCGAAACTGGACGATATGTTGTTCCATGCCAAGCTGGGATCTATGGGGCAAAAAGTTCAACGGATGGAAAAACTGGCCGGGGAACTGTCTTCAATGATCGAAGGGGCTGACCTTGGTCTGTCTTGCCGTGCGGCCCATTTGGCAAAAGCCGATCTTGTTTCCGAAATGGTTTATGAATTCCCGGAACTGCAAGGGATCATGGGGGAATATTATGCCCGTCGCAAAGGTGAAAAGGATGAAGTCGCCCAAGCCATTGCACAGCATTATGCACCGCAAGGCCCCGGTGATGAATGTCCAAGTGCGCCAAACTCCGTTGCGGTTTCTCTGGCGGATAAAATCGATACGCTGGTTGGTTTCTGGTCGATTGATGAAAAACCGACAGGGTCCAAGGATCCGTTTGCACTGCGCCGTGCGGCCCTTGGCATTATCCGTCTGGTACTGGAAAACGGTCTGCGCTTGAATTTGTTGAATGTTTTCTCGCAGGCTCATACGGCTTATTCCACAGTCAATGGTCTGAGCTCCGTTCCTGCTGACCCGTCTGCGAACGAGCAAAGCCTGCTGGATTTCTTTGCTGATCGTTTAAAGGTTCACCTGAAAGACGAAGGTATCGCACACGACATGATCACGGCTGTTTTCTCCAAGGGGGATGAAGACGACCTTGTTCGCTTGTTGGCGCGTGTGCAGGCGTTGAAAGCGTTCCTGTCAAATGATGACGGGGCAAATTTGGTTGCGGCTTATCGCCGCGCAATGAACATTGTTCGCATCGAAGAGAAAAAAGACGGCGTCAAATATGACGGCGATGTCGATGCATCCCTTTTGGAACAGGATGAAGAACAAAAACTGTTTGAGAAGCTGGAACCAGTCATGGGGACTCTGGGCTCTGCTCTTAAAGACGAACGTTTTGCCGAGGCAATGACAGCTCTTGCTGCCTTGCGGGGACCGGTGGATGCGTTCTTTGAGACGGTGACGGTAAACTGTGAAAACGCCGATGTACGTGCCAACCGTTTGCGCCTGTTGTCGCAAATTGGCCGTGCTTTGGACGGGATTGCGGATTTCTCCAAACTGGAGGGATAAGCCGTTCGCCTGATTTGTGTTTCCCGAAGGTTTCGGGAATCTGTTTGACAGAGTTCCCCGTCTTTAAAAGGCGGGGACACAAGTGCTTTGAGAGGCGACAAGGACATGACGAAATGGGTTTACACCTTCGCAAAAGGTAAAGCCGAAGGCCGTGCCGATATGAAGGAACTGCTGGGTGGCAAAGGTGCCAACCTTGCACAAATGAGCAACCTTGGTATTCCCGTACCCGCCGGGTTTACAATCACGACCGAGGTCTGCACCCATTTTTATGACAATGGACGAACCTATCCCGATGATCTGAAAGAACAGGTCATGGCCGCTTTGACGGAAATCGAAGGGCATATGGATGCCCGCTTCGGTGACCCGAAGAAACCGCTTTTGGTGTCGGTGCGCAGTGGGGCGCGTGCCTCCATGCCCGGCATGATGGATACGGTTCTCAACCTTGGCTTAAATGATGAAACCGTCGAAGGTCTGGCAAAGGCATCGGGGGACGCCCGTTTTGCCTATGACAGTTATCGCCGTTTTATCCAGATGTATTCCGACGTGGTTTTAGGTGTCGATCATTATATCTTTGAAGAACTGCTGGAATACCTCAAGGACGAAAAAGATTATACCCTTGATACGGATTTGACAGGGGAGGATTGGAAAGAACTGTGCGTCCAGTTCAAGGATAAAGTCCGTGAAGAACTGGATGAAGAGTTTCCGCAAGACCCTGGTGCGCAATTATGGGGGGCTGTCGGTGCCGTGTTCAAATCATGGATGAATGCACGGGCCAATACCTATCGGATTTTGCATAATATTCCGGCTGAATGGGGCACGGCGGTCAATATTCAGGCAATGGTCTTTGGCAACATGGGTGAAAACTGTGCCACAGGTGTTTGTTTTTCGCGCAACCCGTCCACGGGGGATAATCATTTTTATGGTGAATATCTGGTCAATGCACAGGGCGAAGATGTGGTTGCCGGTATCCGCACCCCGCAACCCTTGACCCTGTTTGAAAAAGAAGAAAGCAGATCCAGCCTTCCGGCGATGGAAGAAATTATGCCGGATACGTACCGCGAGCTGGTTCAATATCGCGATCAACTGGAAGCCCATTATAAAGATATGCAGGATATGGAGTTTACCATACAAGAAGGTAAGCTTTGGATGTTGCAAACCCGTGTCGGTAAACGAACCACAAAGGCGGCGTTGAAAATCGCCGTGGATATGTGCCACGAAGGCTTGATCAGTCAGGAAGAGGCTGTGATGCGTCTTGATCCGCAATCCCTTGATCAACTGCTGCATCCAACACTTGACCCCGATGCCCCGCGTGATGTGATGAGCCAAGGTTTGCCGGCTTCGCCGGGGGCCGCCACCGGGCGGATTGTTTTCAGCGCCGAAGATGCAGAAAGCTGGGTCAAACGCAAAGAAGAAGTTATTCTGGTGCGTACAGAAACCAGCCCGGAAGATATTGGCGGGATGCATGTTGCACAAGGTATTTTGACCACGCGAGGCGGTATGACTTCGCATGCCGCTGTGGTTGCGCGCGGTATGGGCACGCCTTGTGTGTCCGGTGCCGGGGATTTAAAGGTTGATCATCGCGCCAAAACATTGACCAGCTTCAATGGTAAGGTTTTGGTTGAAGGCGATGTTATTACAATTGATGGATCTAATGGGCAGGTTATGGCCGGGACTGTTCCGACGATTCAACCGGAATTAAGCGGTGATTTTTCCAAATTGATGGAATGGGTGGATAACATCCGCACAATGGGCGTTCGCACCAATGCCGAAACACCCCATGATGCCGAAATGGCGCGATCATTTGGGGCAGAAGGGATTGGCCTGTGCCGTACGGAACATATGTTTTTTGACAGTGCCCGTATCAATTATGTCCGTGAAATGATCCTGGCGGATAATGAAGCAAAACGTCGCGAGGCGTTGGCGGATATTTTGCCGTTCCAACGTCAGGATTTTGAAGACCTATTTGAAATCATGGAAGGTTTGCCGGTTACCATTCGTTTGCTGGATCCACCGTTACATGAATTTCTACCCCATAGTGAACGTGACATGGCCTTGGTTGCCGAAGTGGCAGGTATGTCGGTTGAACATGTCAAAGAACGCGCCAGCGAAATGGCGGAACAAAACCCCATGTTGGGCCATCGCGGGTGTCGTTTGGGCATTACCTATCCTGAAATTTATGAAATGCAGACCCGCGCCATTTTCGAAGCAGCGTGCAATGTGACCAAACGCGGGGGCAAACCGGTTGTACCGGAAATTATGATCCCGCTGGTTGCCATGAAAGCGGAACTTGACCGCCTGAAAGAGGTGGTTGATAAAACGGCGCATGAGGTCTGTCAGGGCGAAGGGGTCGAGATCGATTTTATCGTCGGAACCATGATCGAATTGCCGCGTGCTGCCTTGCGTGCCGGGGATATTGCCCAGACCGCAGAATTTTTTAGTTTTGGGACAAATGATTTAACGCAAACGACTTTTGGGTTATCACGTGATGATGCCGGGAAATTCTTGCGTGTCTATCAGGAACGTGGCGTGATTGAGGTCGATCCCTTTGTTTCTATCGATCAGGATGGCGTGGGTGAACTGGTTCAAATGGGCTGTGAACGGGGGCGTGCGACACGCCCGAATATCAAGCTTGGTATTTGCGGGGAACATGGGGGCGATCCGGTATCAATTGCTTTCTTTAACCGTATTGGGCTGAACTATGTGTCCTGTTCGCCGTTCCGGGTGCCGATTGCCCGTTTGGCAGCAGCACAGGCCGCTATTCGTCAAAGATAAAAAATCAGGCAGACTATGAAGACGATTGATTTTGACCAATTAAAAAGCGGTAAAAAAGCCGCAATGGCGCGCGCTTTGGCCCAGGTGGAACGTGAACCTGATAGCCGGGCAACACTGGATTTGCTCAATCAAGCCTATCGTGAACCGCAGGCACAGGTTATCGGCATCACCGGACCACCGGGTGTGGGTAAATCCACATTAACCAATGCCCTGATTGCCCAGTGGCGGGCGTTGGGGCGCACTGTTGGTGTGATTGCGGTCGACCCAAGTTCGCGCCGTACCGGTGGTGCCTTGTTGGGGGACCGGACCCGTTTTACCACCAACCCGGACGATCAAGGGATTTATGTGCGTTCAATGGCAGCACGTGACCGTTTGGGCGGGTTGGCTGGATTGACAGTGTCAGGCATGGTCTTGATGCGCGCCGTGTATGATGTTGTTTTGATCGAAACGGTCGGTGTCGGGCAATCCGAAACCGATATTGTCGGGGTGGCGGATACGGTTTTGTTCTGTGTGCAACCGGGTTCTGGCGATAGCTTGCAGTTTATCAAGGCCGGGATTGTTGAAATACCGCATATCGTGGCGATTACAAAGGCTGATATGGGGGCACCGGCACGCCGGGCAATGGCCGATATGAAAGGTGCGCTTAATCTGGCCGGGCGTATGGGGAACGAACCGTGGGATATCCCGGTTTTGTTGTTATCTTCCATGCGCCAACAAGGGGTGGATGATCTGGTTGCGGCCTTTGATACCCATTTTGAATTTTTGAAAGCGAATGATTTTCTGAACGGTGCCCGCCATACGCAAGCCCGGCAATGGTTGGAAGAAGCCGTGCGTGAAAAATTCGGGCGTGTTGGCCTCGGCCATGTGGAAGGGGATTTGAATATATCCCCCGCAGACTCGCCCTTTGAACGTTTGTATGAAATCTCACAGGCATTCCAAGGGCGATGGGGAAATTAAGGTTTTCCTATTCAATTGTTTTTTTAGCCTGAGCGACTTGTTCCGGCGTTAAGGTGAAAACGTCAACGGTGTTTTTGCCTTTTTCGATGACAACGGCTTCCAGCGGATTCGTCAGCACAATTGTTTCTTTTCCACTAGTAATGCGCAGTTCGCCATCATCCAGCAGGGCCATTGTTAACTTATCGGCTGTTTGATGACCCCAAAAATCGGTTCCACGAATGCCGATGGTGGCCAACGGGGTCCGGAGGGTGAATGTACTGCCGTCCATTTTATTTAATGCGCCACTCACCATGCGGAATACACCTTGGCTTAGGGTGAAAAAGGCTTTGCCCGGTTTGTTGGGCTGATAGACCAGTTCATCAATTTGCAAGCTGGAATGATCGCCGATATACAACATTGTATTATCAATAAATCGGATTTCCATGCGGGAGGCCGCACCTGTCTTAATTGTGTCTTGCCAAAAGACCGGATCATCCTTGCGCTGACTGAAAACGTTCTCCAGACGCAAAACCGATGTGGCACCACTGGCCCGCAAGGTTGTGCCAACAGGTTCATTGGCCCAACCGATTGACCCACAGACGAAAGAAAAGAGAAATGCAAGGAGAAGGGGGGAATTCTTCAAGGGGATACTCCTGTGTAAGGGGAGGAAAAGACATATTGCGCGTAATAAAGTTACAAAATTGACCGTTTGGTCAAAGGTATCATTCTAAATTATTAAGAATCTTCGCAAGCCTATTTCTCACGAAAACATGTAATTTCGCCCGTTATGGTGTGAATAAAAATATACGTCATAAGAACGTCAAAGCAAGCACCTTAACTTGGTAAATTGGGATTTTATATTAGCAATGAATACACGGGAACAATGGGGTTCACGTCTTGGTTTTGTTCTGGCGGCTGCGGGTTCTGCGGTTGGTCTG
This sequence comes from Terasakiella sp., assembly GCF_048267425.1. Taxonomy (GTDB): domain Bacteria; phylum Pseudomonadota; class Alphaproteobacteria; order Rhodospirillales; family Terasakiellaceae; genus Terasakiella. Next base: position 159,732 of record NZ_JBLWXN010000006.1, on the reverse strand, counting down.
GGTAACATCTGGAAATTCCCCTATATGACAGGTCAAAATGGCGGCGGCGCTTTTTTGATCATTTATCTGGCTTTGGTTTTCACAATTGGCTTGAGCGTCATGCTCGCTGAATTTGCGGTGGGGCGTGCGGCCCAGCGTAACCCGATTGGTGCCTTTGCCGTCCTTAAAGGCAAGTTATGGCCTGTTGTCGGCTTTTTGGCCGTTCTGGCCGCCTTCCTTATTCTGTCTTTTTACAGTGTTGTCGCGGGTTGGACGATTGCCTATATCGTCAAGATGGCAAGTGGGGCCCTCGTTGGCGGTGCTGATGAACTCGGCGCTGCTTTTGGCAGCTTTATTTCTGATCCGGTTCAGCCGATCATCTATCATGCTTTGTTTATGGGCTTGACCATTGCCGTTGTATTAGGCGGTGTACATGATGGTATTGAGCGAGCTTGTAAGGTTCTGATGCCGCTGCTGTTTATTCTGCTGCTGGTTTTGATCGGTCGTGCCGTGACTTTGCCGGGTGCGGAAAAAGGGTTGGAATTCTTCTTGATGCCGGACTTTTCCAAAGTGACGGCGGATACCTTTAACGGTGCGCTGTCACAGGCGTTTTTCTCACTGTCCATCGGTATGGGGGCAATGATTACTTATGGTTCGTACCTGAATAAGAAAGAAAACCTCGGCAAATCTGCAATGTGGGTTACATCATTGGATTCCGGTGTTGCTGTTTTGGCCGGTTTGCTGATTTTGCCCGCTGTTTTCGCGTTTGGATTTGATCCTGCCGCAGGTCCGGGGCTGACATTTATTACGCTTCCGGCTGTGTTTGCACAGATGCCGGGCGGGATGTTCTTTGGTGTTCTCTTCTTCTTCCTGCTGACGATTGCGGCGTTGACCTCTGCGGTTTCTCTGTTGCAGCCGATTGTTTCTTATTTCAGCGATGAAAAAGGTTGGAACCCGAAAATTGCAGCCGTAGTGGCGGGCGTGACTATTTTCGTCTTGGGTATTCCGTCTTCCTTGTCTTTGGGCGTCTGGAGCGATTTCCACATTATCGGTGAAAAAGGTTTCCTCGATTCTGTGGATTATGTCGCTTCGAACATTCTGTTGCCCGTTGGCGGTATTCTTATTACCATTTTTGTCGGCTGGGTAATGGCTGACAAAATGAAAGAGGAAGTAACGAACAATGGTGAAAAATCGTTCCCGTTCTTGGGTGCATGGCTTTTCATCTGTCGTTTCGTTGCACCGGTTGCGGTTGCATGGATTTTGGTAAGCGGCCTGTAATTTTCTGCCCTTAATCGACTTTCATTAACACCCCGTTTGAGTTTTATCTCGACGGGGTGTTTTTTTTGTCTTAAGGACGATTGGCCTGTTTATTGAAAGTGAGTGGCATATGATTGAAGGGCAATTTCTGGCATTCCTGATTGCCATCACCTTGTTGACCATTGCACCGGGTGCAGACACGGTGATGATGACGCGCAATTCCATTCGTGGGGGCTTCAAGGACGGTTTTGTCACCAGTGTTGGGATTTGTTCAGGGCTGTTTATACATGCGGCAATTTCTGCAGCCGGCGTATCCTTAATTCTGTTAAGTTCGGCTTATCTGTTCAGTGTGATCAAGCTGTTGGGCGCTGGATATTTGATCTGGATGGGACTGCAAAGCCTTTTATCTGCGCTTAAAGGTGAGTGTGACACCGCAAAACTCAATGTGGTAGATAAACGTTTTTCGTTTAAACGATCCTTGCGCGAAGGTTTTCTATCAAACGTCCTGAACCCGAAAACCGCGGTGTTTTATATGGCTTTTTTGCCGCAATTTATTGATGCTGCGGGCAATGCCTTTCTTCAGGCACAAGGATTGGCATTGATACATATTTTCATTGCGATGATTTGGCAGTGTTTGATCGCTGCAATGGTTGACAGGGCGAAGGTTTTCTTATCTTCGCCCAAAGTCTCGCGTTGGTTTGATGGTTTGGTTGGGACCTTATTGATCGGATTTGGGTTAAAGCTTGCCTTTGACCGGGATTAAACCACAACCGGTGTATGTTTGCGATTGACCAGATAAATCCCGATGCCCACCATAACCATGGCAACCAGCAAGGCCGGGGTCATGGGTTCATCCAGAATAAGACCGCCTGCCAAAACACCGAAAAAGGGGGTTAAAAAGCTGAAAGACGCCAATTTGGGTGCAGGATAGATACGGATCAGCCAAAACCAGACGATAAAGGTAAAGGTCGCAATCCAGATTGTTTGATAAGCGACACTTGCAATTGCAACCGGAGTAAAGTGAATGTCCGCCCATGTTTCACCCGAAATCCATGCGGCGATTGGCATAATAAGGGCTGAGACAGACAATTGATACAGCAGGGTCTTGCTGGATGATGCCTTCGCCAATGGTCCCATCTTGATAACAACCGTTGTCGCGCCCCATGCAATCGCAGCAATGATGAGCATACAGTCACCAATCAGCATGTCTTGAGAGGGAAACGTAAAGGACTCGCCAAAGGCGACGAGGATCCCGATAAAGGAACTGATAAGACCGATATATTGCAAGCGGGTCAGTTTTTCTGTCGGGATGAAGAATTGCGACCCAAGGGCAACGACAAAAGGCGACATATAAAGAAAAATAATGGCCCGTGAGGCATTGGTATATTCCAGACCGAAATAGACCAGCACAAATTCAAATGAAAAAAGCAATCCGGCCGCAATGCCCCACCACAAGGTACCGTCTTTTTCAAACATAGGTTTACGTCGCAAAAAGACCCATAATCCAACCAGAACCATCGCCCCACCGGAACGGATGGACGATTGAACGATAGGGGCAATATCTGCGGCTGAAAGTTTAATCGCGACTTGTTGTAAGCCCCAGCTTGCGCATAGAACTGTCAACAGGATGATCGAAAGCCCATCCAAATGGCTTTTGGTATGGGGCATCAGGCGCTTTCAGGCAGGATCATCCAGTCCGGTTTTTTCGGGGTCAGTTTGGCCCCGTTTGCGCTCAGTTCATCGTCCAAGGCATCCAGTTTAAGGGTGGCAAGCGCCATGTTTTGAATGCCGGAATGAATTTCGCCGACCACCTTGTCACCCGATGTAATCTCGGTTCCAGGGGCCGGGAGGTCACCCTCAATCATCACAGGGAAAAGACGTTTTCGGATCAGGGCACGGTATTTTGTGCGTGCGGTCAGTTCCTGGCCCATATAACAACCTTTATTCCAATCCACACCGTGTAGTTCGTCAAAACCATTTTCCAGCAAAATAGACTTTTCAACTGTCATGTCACGTGCCCCATCGGGCAGGCCCAACTGGATGCGCATTAATTCATAGGTTTCAAAAGGAACAGGCTCGGCATTTTCAATGTCTTGCCCGTTTGGCAAAATGGCGCGATATCCGGCTTCTTCCAGACGGGGGTCGGCAAAGACACCGGATTGAGTTGTTTTATCACCAAAGGCGGCAAAAACTTCATATTGCGCACTGACATCGGCAATGGCGACATTGGCGCGCAATTTATACATCATCAGTTTTTTCTTAAAGGCGGGCATGGCCTCTGCATCAATGTCCAGCAAAAGAGCGTCATTTTCTTGGGCAATAAAGAAATCACAAAGGAACTTACCTTGCGGTGTTAGAAACGCGGCATAAATTCCATCCGTGGCGGTGACTTTGTTGACGTCGTTGGAAATCAGCCCCTGCAAAAAGTCCAGACGGTCTTCACCTTCAATTTTCAAGACGGCGCGGTTGGGAAGTTTGCAGTAAGAAAGGGACATGATTTTGCTTTCCAATGATGGGCAGAGGGAGATGTTTTTTTAGAAAGTGGGATATTTAATCAATTTTCGCAAGGCTCTTCTCTTTGCAGAATGTAAAAATCGACTTATAACAGCAGATAACGACTGATTATTTTCATCAGGGGATCCTATGCATATCACCATTATTGACGATTCAATCGCCTATGACGGCAACAGCCCGATGATCCAGCCTTTAGGCGGGACGGAAAAAGCCGTGGCTTCACTGGCGCCGGCTTTGGCAAAACGCGGGCACGATGTTTGTGTGATCAACCGCATTGAACAAGGGGCCATGATTGATGGGGTATCATGGGTGCCGTTCGATGCACCGCGTCCACCGGAAACGGACGTTGTAATATGCGTGAAGAAACCACAGTTGATGGATGAATTTCCCGATGTGGAAAACAAGCTTCTGTGGTTGGCAACCCCCGCAAAAATTTTGAATAAGCCGAAATATCAAGCTTTGATGGAAAAGCATAATCCGATTGTTGTTTTCATGGGCGATACACATTATCGCACGTGGGAACCGTGGAAATATTTCCGCAAAGGGATTGTCACGCCGGGTGTACGTCACGAATATCTGACAGAGGCAGAATGTGCACCGGTTAAACCGCCACGCGCCATTGTGACAACAAATCCCTTGCATGGATTGGATCGCCTGATTGATTTATGGACGGATAATATTATTGGGCAAGTCGGCGGTGATGCTGAATTGCATATCTATTCAGCAGGCTTGTTCAAAGCGCAAAATGGCGGGGATGTCCCGGATAAATTACGCCCGGTTTTTGACAAGGTGCAAGGCGCGGCAGAACATGGGGTAAAAGTCTTGAAACCCGGTTCAGATTTGGAAATGGCGCAAGCATACCGTCAAGCCGCCTGCCATATCTATCCCGGTGTGGAAACGGAGATGTATTGTTCCACCTTGGCTGAAACGCAAGCCATTGGGTTACCTTGTGTCGCCCGTCCTATCGGGGCCTGTTCTGAACGGGTGAAGAACGGGCAGACCGGGTTCCTCGTGCCGGACGTGGAAAGTATGGCGAACGTAACGGTGCACTTGCTGACAAAATCAGCCTCACGCGAGAACATGAGCCGGGATTGCCGTATGATGCAACGCGCGCGTACATGGGATGTGGCGGCCGCTGAATTTGAGGCCCTGTTGTAATGCCCAAATTGTCCGCCCTGATTACAGCCCATAACGAAGAAGATCGTTTGGCAAGTTGTCTGGAAACCTTAAGCTTTGCCGACGAGATCGTTGTTGTCTGTGATAAGTGCACAGATGCAACCGAAGAAATTGCCCGACGATATACGGATAAAGTGTTCGTCGGGGCGTGGCGTTTGGAAGGTGAACGGCGCAACACGGCAATTTCATATTGCAGCGGGGACTGGGTGTTTGAAATTGATGCCGACGAACATATGACACCTGAACTGGCGGCAGAAATTCGTCAAACCATTGAAACGACCTCTTTTGATTGGCACGAGGTTCTGGTCGATAATTATATCGGGGACCGATTGGTGCGACATGGCTGGGGCGCATCCTTTGGCAAGGCGGCCTATCCTGGTTTGTTTAAAAAAGGGGTGAAAGAATGGGGGCCGGAACGTCTTCATCCTTCGCTGAAATGGTCGGGCGCAAAGGGGCCGATGTTAAAGGGGCGCATTAAGCATTATGTGGATCGCAATATTTCCGATATGATCCGACGATTGGACAGCTACAGTACGGCACGGGCAAAGGATTTGCGCGAAAGCGGAAAAGTTGGAAGTTTCGCCAATAACCTAAGAAGGCTTTTCTCGCGCTTCTTCAAGTGCTATGTGTCACGCAAAGGGTACAAGGAAGGTGGATATGGGTTTTTGATTGCCCTGTTTGCCGGGATGTATCCGCTTCTTTCTTATCTTAAAGCGACGTTGGAAAAAGAATAATGGCGCGCATTGTATTTGCCGATGACGGCATCGAATTTGACGGTAAAACATTGGAAGAACGCGCCCTTGGCGGGGTGGAATCTTCTGTCATTATGATGATGGAAGAATTTGCCAAGCGGGGGCATGAGGTCATTGTGCGCAACAAATGCAAGGCCCCGATGGTCTATAAAGGGGTAGATTGGGCGCCGATTGAAAACGGTTTGCCGGAAGAAGCCGATCTTTATATTGCAAACCGGGGTGACAAACTGATTGATTTGATGCCCAAGGCCAAGCACACGGTGTTTTGGACGCATAATCCCTGTCGGTTCATGGTGAAATGGCGTTATCTTAAAAAATTCTGGAAAGTGCGCCCGACGATTGTCTTTATCGGGACGTATCATGCCGATACATTACCGGGCTGGGTACCGGATGGGGGGCGTAAGATCATCCCTTACGGGATCCCTGATATGTTTCGTCATGCTGAAGAACGCAAGGTTGCCCCGGCCCCGAAGGCGGTTTTTACATCAAACCCGCTGCGTGGTCTGGATTGGTTGATGGATCGTTGGGAAAATGAAATTCATCCGCAATCGCCCAAGGCCGAATTGCATGTATTTGGTGGTCCCAGTGTTTATGGCGCTGTCGGGGCAGAAAAAGCAGCATTGATGGATCAAATTTTCAAGCGTGCTGAGAGCCTGTCTGATATCGGGATTGTTTTACGGGGGCCGGCCACAAAGCAGCAGTTGATTGAAGAACTGCAAACGGCCCGTATTATGACGTTTCGCGGTGATATTAACGAGACATTCTGTTTGGCAGTGGCCGAAGCGCAAGCCTTGGGGACGCCGACGGTGGTGCAGGATTTCGGGTCTATGGCAGAACGGGTCGTAGATGGAAAAACAGGTTATGTCGCCCAAACGGATGAGGCATTTAGCGCTGGTGCGATTAAGCTGTTGAATGACGATGAACATTGGTTTGAACAACATAAAAATTGTTTGAAAACACAACGCAGCTGGGGTTGGGAACAAGCCTGCGCTGCATTTGAGGAGCTAATCCCTTAATGCGTATCTTGCAAACGATGGCAGGGGCCGAGTTTGGCGGGGCGGAAGTTTTCTTCACCCGTTTGGCAATTGCCCTGCAGAAAACCAATATCGAACAACGTGTCATTATTCGTGAGAATGCGGCGCGTGCCCGGATGTTGCGTGAAGGCGGTGTCGATCCGGTTCAACTGCCGTTTGGCGGTGCGTTGGATTTTAAAACGGGGTTTGGTATCAAACGCGAGATTAACAAATTCCAGCCCGATATCGTTTTATCGTGGATGAACCGGGCGACAAAAAAAACACCGGCAGGCAAGGGTAAGTTTGTTAAAGTTGCCCGACTTGGCGGGTATTACGATTTAAAATATTATCGTGATTGCGATCATTTGGTCGGCAATACACAAGATATTGTCGATTATCTGGTCAAAGAAGGCTGGCCGCAGGATCGTGCGCACTATTTACCGAATTTCGTCGTGAGTGAAAAGGCAGAACCGGTTTCGCGTATGGATTTATCTACGCCTGAAGATGCGCCCTTGCTTCTTTCCTTGGGCCGCTTACATGAAAATAAGGCATTTGATACTTTGTTACGCGCCGTTGCCCGTGTGCCCGGTGTTTATTTATGGCTGGCTGGCGAAGGTCCGTTGCGTCGTGAGTTGGAATTGCTGGCAGAAGAATTAAGCATTCGCCCGCGTGTGCGTTTTCTGGGCTGGCGCGAAGATACGGCGGCTTTGTTTGCGGCAAGTGATGTGTATATATGCCCCTCACGCCATGAACCGTTGGGTAATGTGGTTCTGGAAGGTTGGGCACAAGGTCGCCCTGTGATTGCCGCTGATAGCTTGGGTCCGGGCACCTTGATTACGCATGGGCAGGACGGGGTATTGTGCCCGGTGGATGATGCCAAGGCGATGGGGGATGCTATCAAGTGGGTCTTTAGTGATCAGGAATTTGCCCATAAACTGGCAACAAATGGCTGGAACACGTTCCAACGGGAATTTACAGAAAAGGTCGTGGTGGACAAATATCTGGAATTTTTTGATAAAATTACCCGCGCCAAGGATTAAGAACCCCGCATGATGCGGCAAAACTAAAAACAGGATAAGACAATATGTGTGGTATTGCAGGCTTTATGACCGTTGATGGGACGTCACCCAGCGATCAGGTGATCGAAGCCTTTACGCGTTGCCTTGCACATCGCGGCCCGGACGGACACGGCGTTTTTCGTGAAAAAAATGTCGCCTTGGTGCAGACCCGTCTGGCAATTATCGATTTGGAAACGGGCGATCAGCCGATCCTGGATGACAAAGGGAATGTGATCAGCGCGAATGGCGAAGTTTATAATTTCGTCGAATTGCGCGCAAGCTTGCCGGATATGGCCATGAAAACCGCGTCGGATTGCGAACCGCCTTTGCATTTGTATGGACGCAAAGGCTTGGCATTCGTTGACGATCTGCGCGGTATGTTTGCCATTTCGATTTATGATCAGGAACGTGGTCGCCTTGTTTTAACGCGGGATCCGTTTGGCATCAAACCGCTTTATTATGCGGAAACGCCACGGGGGTTTGCTTTTGCATCCGAACCGCAAGCTTTGATTGGGGCGGGACTGGTCAAACCGGAAGTGCGCAATACTGCGCGTGATGCTTTTTTACAATTGCAGTTTTCCACCGGGCGCCACACGATTTTTGAAGGCATTAAGCGTGTTCTGCCGGGCGAAACATTGGTTGTTGAACGGGGATTGGTGGTTGATCATCATATTAAATTGGCGGTCCCTGCCGGTGGGCCGAGAGCAATAACTGCCGAGGATGCCACGAAAAAGATGGAAGAGGCGCTGGTGAATAGCGTCAAGGTACATCAACGTGCCGATGTGCCCTATGGACTGTTTCTGTCCGGTGGGATCGATTCATCTGCTTTGTTGTCGTTAATGGCAGAACTGAACGATAATCCGATCAAGGCCTATACGGCGGGCTTCAGCGGAACAGATGTCCCGGATGAACGTCAACACGCCCGTATGCTGGCAAAAAAAGTTGGGGCAGACCATACGGAAGTCGAATTTGATGAAAGCGATTTTCTGACTTTATTGCCCAAGGTTGCCGAGGCGATTGACGACCCGGTTGCAGATTATGCGGTTTTACCGACCTATAAGCTGGCGCGAGAAGCTCGCAAAGAAGTAAAAGTCGTGCTGAGTGGAGAAGGCGCTGATGAATTGCTTGGGGGGTATGGTCGCTATCGTTCCTATTGTCGACCGTGGCCTTTGCGCAAACAAATCCGGGGGACGGGCACTTTTGACGGGCTTGGTATTTTTAAGCAGGAAATCGGTAAAGACTGGCATAAGGGCATTGAGATTGCCGAACGTTATCTCAAGAAATTTGATTTCACCCGTTTGCAACGTGCACAAGGGATCGACTTAATTGATTGGTTGCCCCATGATTTGTTGATCAAGCTGGACCGTTGCCTGATGGCAAATGGCGTTGAAGGTCGAACCCCGTTTCTGGACCCGCAGGTGACCGAGGCCGTCTTCTATTTGCCAGATAGTTTGAAAATTCAAAATAAACTCGGGAAATCCATTTTACGCCATTGGTTAAACCGCCGCTTACCAGAGGCTCAACCGTTTTCTAAAAAACGTGGGTTTAAAGTGCCTGTGGGGCATTGGATTGCCAATCATGGGGTAAAACTCGGCCCAATGGTCGCTGATCAACCCGGTGTGGCAGCGTTTGGGGATCGGGACGCGGTGATTAAACTGTTTAAAACAGAAGGCAAGGAAGAAGGCTTCGCGGCTTGGACTTTGCTGTTCTATGCCTTGTGGCACCAACGTCATATATTGGAATTGAAAACGGACGGGGATGTGTTTGATGCCCTGTCCTTGACATAAACTGTAAGGAGACAACCATGTACGATATGATCCTGAAAGGCGGCACCTGTGCCACATTGGCGGGTATCGTGAAAACCGATGTTGCCATCAAAAATGGGAAAATCGCAGCAATTGGTGATATCGATGTCTCCAAGGCTGAACAGGTAATGGATGTCACGGGCTTGCATGTTCTGCCCGGTGTAATTGATAGTCAGGTGCATTTTCGTGAACCCGGCCTGGAACATAAAGAAGACTTGGCCACTGGTACGGCAGGGGCCGCGCTGGGTGGGGTGACGGCTGTTTTTGAAATGCCGAACACCAAACCGTCGACCATCACGGCAAAAGATATGGCGGATAAATGCCGTCGTGCCAAAGACCGCGTCTGGACCGATATTGCCTTTTTCGTTGGGGCGGCGGCTGAAAATGTTGAAAACCTGCCCGAACTGGAACGCGAGCAAGGGGTATCCGGTGTTAAAATTTTTATGGGCAGCTCAACAGGTAGCCTGCTTGTAAAAGATGATGCGACCCTTGCACGTGTGCTGGCGTCCGGTAATCGCCGGGTTGCGGTTCATTGTGAAGACGAAGATCGTCTGAAAGAACGTTTTGAACTGGTGCGTGGTGGTGCCCCTGTGTCTATGCACGCCCAATGGCGTGATGCAGAAACGGCGGTACGTGCGACCACGCGTCTGTTAAAAATCGCCAAGGGTGTGAAACGCCGTGTTCATATTTTGCATGTGACAACAGCGGATGAAATGGAAATTTTGCCGCAATATCGTGACATTGCGACGGTGGAATGCACCCCGCAGCATTTAACGCTGAATGATGAGGCCTATGATCGTATCGGGACACGTGCGCAGATGAACCCGCCGATCCGTTCCCAACATCACGTGGATGCATTGTGGGAAGCGGTAAATCAAGGGGTGGTGGATTGTATTGGGTCCGATCACGCCCCACATACATTGGAAGAAAAAGCAGCAGCTTACCCCAATAGCCCATCAGGGATGACGGGGGTTCAAACGCTTGTGCCGATTATGTTGAACCACGTTCATCAAGGGCGTTTGAGTCTGGAGCGGTTTGTCGATCTGACAAGTGCGGGTCCGTGTCGCATTTATAATGTGGCAGCCAAGGGGCGTATTGCCAAAGGATATGATGCAGATTTTACCATCGTTGACTTGAAGGCAGAACGTACCATTACAGATAAGTGGATTGCGTCGCGTTGCGGATGGACCCCATATGACGGCATGAAAGTAACAGGTTGGCCGATGTCAACCATCGTGCGCGGCAATGTGGTTATGCATGAAGGCGAATTGATCGGTGATCCGTTGGGGACAGCTGTACGCTTTGCGGAATGCCTGTAAAAGGGAAGATGCATGGAAGACAATAAAGTTGAAGTTCAGCAGTTTGAACGTCAAAAAGTCGCCAAAGGTCGCCGCATTTTTAATGAAGGCGAACACGGTGATTATGCCTATATTGTTGAGACGGGCGAAATCGGCATCTATAAAATGATCGATGGCAGCGAAGTTGAACTGACGGCCTTACATCCTGGTGAAATTTTTGGTGAAGTTTCTGTGCTGGATGGGCGCGAACGTATGGCCTCGGCGATTGCAACGGTGGAGTCTACTTTGATCGTTATCTCGCCGGCTGCGTTGGAAGAACGTATTGCCAAAAGCGATAAGTTTACCAAAAGCCTATTGCAGATTTTTATGACTAATCTGCGCGACACACACAAAACATATAAGAATCCAAAATATAGCTTTGAAGGCCATATCAGGTCGCTGAACCGGAACTTGAACGCGATGCGCGAGCTGGCGAGCCTGACGGAAATGGATGATTTTATGGAAGAAGTTGAACCCCATCTGGTGAATATTCGGCGTGAATGTGATAAGCTTTACAAGCTTTCGCAAAAATATACGGGAAAAATAAAAGGTTAGAGAATTTATTAACCTTTTTCCCGCTATAAACACACAGTTGGGAATGTGTCCCGACGATGAACCGTAAGAGTTAAGAGGCGCTTATGGCGGACGATGAAGACGATGACGATCTCTCCGTAGATTGGGGAGCGGCACTGGCAGAAGACCACAATGCACCGTCTATGGATGAAGACATGGACATGGCAGCGGCGTTGGCGGAAATTGAGGCTGAAGAAGCCCAAAAAGCGGCTAGTGGCGGTGGAAATGGCGACGAAGGTGGCGCAACCTTGGGCGGTGCCTTGGGCTATAGTGAATCTATGGATGCCGTTTACGATGTCGAAGTCAGTATTCGTGCTGTTCTCGGTATGGCAGTGATGCCGATGAGCCAGATCCTGAAACTTGGCCGTGGGGCCGTGGTGGAACTGGATCGTGGTGTCGGCGACCCGATTGATGTCTTTTCCTCGGATCAAAAGATCGCAGAAGGGGAAGTCGTTGTCGTTGAGGATAAGCTGGCTGTAAGCATCGGGGATATTATGAGGTCGAAGCGAAGCCGATGAAAACCGAAACAGATATCTATAAAACAGCCAATCAGGTCATTGAGAAATTTGGTGACGAAGCCGCCCTATATGCCGCAATTCGAGGCGATGAGTTTCAGCGTTTAGGCAATCAGGAAGGCGAAGTCCTGTGGCGCCGTATTACCCGCGCTGTCGAAATCCTGTTGACGAAAGAACGCCCGAAAAGTGCTGTTCTGCATTAGGGTGCGAACGTATAAAATTTCCTGTGGCAATAAGCAATGTTGTCATCCCCGACCTTGATCGGGGATCCATTTGATTGGAATTTTACCCAAAACACGTTGTCAGAAGCCTGGCATACCCTCTCCAGATAAAGAGAGGGTATGTTTTTATAGGCCTTCTATTGCGCTTCTTTCACCAAAATATTCAGGTGATAGTCACGAGAGCCCAATAAATTGTTGATACAGGTCAGGCGTTTGAAATAATGACCGACGCTGAGTTCGTCGGTGACGCCCATGCCGCCGTGCAATTGAACGGCTTGTTGACCGACGAACCGTGCTGCATTGCCGATGCGAACCTTTAACATGGCGCAGGCTCGTTCAAAACCTTCTGCATTTTCTGCGGTTTCAATGGCTGCATAGTATAGCATGGATTTGGCTTGTTCCTTTTCCATGAACATATCGGCAGTACGGTGTTGCAAGGCTTGGAACTTGCCAATGGGGGCGCTGAATTGTTCCCGTACGCCTAAATATTCAGCGGTCAATTCGACCAGCTTTTCCATGATGCCGACGGCTTCGCCGGATAGATTGACGATCCCTTCCAACAGAACACGATGAACCGCGTCATAGGCTTGGTCCAGTTCCCCGATAACCGTGGTTTCGTCAAGGTTGACATTGTCAAAAGTAATGTCGGCGGCACGCAAGCCGTCATTTGTTTCATAGCCCTTGATCGCCACGCCAGCTGTATCGGGGGTGAGGTTAAAAACACTCAGTCCGTTTTTATCACCATTTTGACCGGAGGTCCGGGCAACCACTAACAACATGTCGACGTTTTGTGCGTCCAGAACCACAGACTTCTTACCGTTTAACACAAAGCCGTTACTGCTTTTTTGTGCTGTGGTGCGCATTTGTGTCAGATCAAAGGGCGCATGGCCTTCGCTGTGGGCGAGGGTAAGTTTTTGTGTCCCGGCAATGACATTTTCCAGAATGGTTTCTTTTTGATCATCACGGGCAAACTTGTTGATCAGGTTGGCCCCCAATAAGGCCGTGGCGAAATAAGGTTCGACAACCAGCCCTTTTCCTAGTTCTTCCTGTAAGATGATCGTATCCAGAACACTGCCGCCAATACCGCCGAAATCTTCGTCTACAGGCAGGGCAAGCCAGCCAAGTTCTGCGAAGAGTTCCCAGTTTTTCTGGCTATAGCCCATCTCGCTTTTGCTCAGCTTGCGACGGGTTTCAAAGTCATATTCTTTCTGAATGAATTTGGACGCACTTTCGCGCATCATTTCTTGAATATCGTTAAGAGAAAAATCCATGATCCGTCCTCTCCCTATAGCCCAAGCACTTGCTTGGAAATAATGTTTTTCTGAATTTCGTTGGTGCCGCCGTAAATGCTGACTTTACGGTTGTTGTAATAAGTCGCACTGGTTTTTGCGGCAAATTGCGGGCCGACAGGTGTGTCATTAAACCCGTCACGGTATTGATCCGGGACATAGGGCAGGGCATATATGCCTGCAACTTCGACAAACAGTTCATTTAACAACTGCATAATCTCTGTCCCTTTGATTTTCAGGATTGAGGATTCCGGCCCCGGTGCCTTGCCCGTGGAAACAGCGGATAAAACACGAAGTTCGGTATATTCAAGGGCTTTGAGTTCGATTTCCGCTTCGATCAAACGGGTCATGAAAACGGTGTTTTCTTTCATATTGACCAGTTCATCGTTCTGGGCATCGACCATGCGTTTCAGCGATGCCAGCAGGGCTTTGGACTCTGCCACGCGTGCAATGCCGGTGCGTTCATGGGTCAATAACACTTTGGCATAAGTCCAGCCTTTGCCTTCTTCCCCGATCAGGTTTTCTGCCGGGACACGAACATCTTCAAAGTGGACTTCGTTGACTTCATGGGTGCCGTCGATGGTAATGATGGGATGAACACTGACCCCCGGTGTTTTCATATCAATCAGCAGGAAACTGATGCCTTGCTGTTTTTTACCCGTGTCGTCGGTCCGCACAAGGCAGAAAATCCAGTCGGCATGCTGGCCCAATGTGGTCCACGTTTTTGTTCCGTTCACGATGAAATCGTCACCGTCACGCACCGCCTTGGTTTTGAGGGAGGCCAGATCAGACCCTGCATTTGGTTCAGAATAACCCTGACACCACCAGACGTTGGAGGCCAAAATATCAGGCAAGAAACGTTTCTTTTGTTCTTCATTGCCATAAGTAAAGATAACCGGGGCAACCATTGTTAAACCAAAGGGGATAATGCGTGGTGCATTGGCCTTGGCTGCTTCGTTTGCGTAAATGTATTTTTGTGTGGCGCTCCAACCTGTGCCGCCATGTTCAACCGGCCAGTTGATCCCGGCCCAGCCTTTGGCGTGCAGGGCCTTTTGCCAACGAACGTGATCGTCTTTGCTCAGGTAAATGCCTTTGGCTTGTTTTTCCTTGATGTCTTTGGGAAATTCGTTGGCAAAGAAATCCTGTACTTCTTTGCGAAAGGCCAATTCCTCGTCTGTTAAATGAATATTCATTGTGTCACCATTTTCAGTAAATAGATCATTGTTATTTCAGGGTTTCTTTGCGTGCGGTTTTAGATGCATCCGATTGCAAAAGCCGGTTAAAGGTGATGGCTTCGGCTTCGATTTGATCTGCGGTCGCATCTTGCAAGTGGGCTTTCATCAGGCGCTTGGTTTCCATTAGGGCCTGTGGGTTCTGTTGAACCAGCTTTTGAGCTTGTTCCCAGACAAAATCATGAATGTCATCTGGGGGAAGGATGCGATTGACAATGCCGTGCTCTTTGGCTTCTTCAGGGGTGAAATAATCACCTAACAGAAAAAGCTCACTTGCGGCGCGATGCCCGGCTTTTTGCGGTAATAACAAGGTAGAACCGGCTTCCGGGCAAATCCCCAGATTGACGAAAGGCAGACGCAGGCGGGCGTTGGTGGCGGCATAAACCAGATCACAATGCAGCAGCAACGTGACGCCAATCCCGATTGCCAGACCTTCGACCTGCGCAATAAGTGGTTTTTTGACGCGATGTAGGGTTCTCAGGAAGAGGTGACCTTTTGACGGCCCATTTTTAGGACGATTGTTGAAATCACCAAGGTCGTTTCCTGCGGTAAAAACATTTCCTTTGCCCCGAATCAGGATAACGCGCACATCTGTGTTGGCTTCGCCATCTTCCAACATGGTGCGCAGCCGGATATACATATCGTTGTTAATCGCGTTTTTTTTATCAACACGGTCCAATTCAATGATTTGAACGTGATCTTGAACGTGGGTTTTAATGAATTGCTCACTCATTGGCTTACCTTCCCGTCAAAATGATCAAGGCGGGACAAGGCGGCTTGGTATTCGTCTTTCAATGTTGCGATGATATTGGCAAGCGATGTGATTTTGTCGGTCATGCCTAAACTTTGTCCGGCAGAAAGTACGCCTTTGGTGACATCCCCTGTTTCGTAGGCGGTTTTGCCGATTTTTCCGGCCACGTGAGGCAAAAGCATGTCAATCGTGATATCGCTTTGTTCGCGTTCAATCGCCTGTACATAGTCAGTGGTATGGTTTTTAAAAGCACGCACTGTGTTGCGAATACTGCGCATGATCAATGCCGTGTCGCTTTCAGAAGCATGGATCAATGCTTTTTTATAATCAGGATGCGCCCAGATTTCTTCAGCAACTAAAAAACGGGTGCCGATGACAACTCCGCTAGCCCCCATTGACAAGGCGGCGACAATTTGGGCACCGTGACCGATCCCACCGCCGATAAAATAAGGGATATTCAATCGTTTCAGGGCGAGAATGGAATTCACCATACTGCCGATCATTTCTTCACCTGGATGACCACCGCATTCCGCCCCGACAATTGAAACGGCATCAACACCGATTTGCTGGGCCTTTTGTGCATATTTAACGGCGGGCACCTTATGAATGATTTTAACACCCCCATCTTTGAGCAACTTGACATAGGGTTCCGGGTTACGACCGGAGGTTTCCACGACCTGAACACCTTCATCAATAATCAGGCGAAAGACATCTTCGGTTTTTTCTCCGGGGACCAGTTTGGGCAGCATGGAGACATTGACCCCGAACGGGGCACCGTTGCTTTGTTGGCGACATTTGCGAATTTCGTTACGCAAATCGCCCTCGTCCGGGAAACTGGCGGCGGTGATGAAGCCTAAAATACCGGCACGGGCACACGCGCTGACGTAATTGGCATCGGACAACCACATCAAACCACCGGCAAGTATCGGGAACTTCAGTCCGAATGTTTTAATGAGATAATCCTGACGTGAAGGTATCGGCGTGTTCATCATTGCGTGCTTTCTTCCCAATCACTCAGGCTTGTGTTTGTTTCAACCAGATTTTGCAGCAGTTTTGATGGTGTCCAATAAAGGTCGCCGTGGCTTTCGCGATAAGCGCAAATATCTTCATAGACTTTGTTCAAGCCACGGGTTTGCGCAAAGAACATCGGGCCACCGCGATATTTTGGGAAGCCGTAGCCAAAGCAATAGACGACATCAATATCACTGGCACGCTGGGCAATGCCTTCTTCTAAAATCTTGAACCCTTCATTAATCAAGGCCAGCGACAAACGGTTGAGGACTTCTTCATCACTCATAGCTTTGCGCGTAACGCCAAATGCAGCGGCCTCACGTTCAATGATATCATTGACGCTGGGGTCTGCCGTGCGGGCCTTGGTTTCCGGATCATAGATATAATAACCGGAACCGGATTTCTGACCGATCCGACCCATTTCAAACAAGACATCGGGAATGCGATAACTTTTGGGGTCACCTTTTTGTTCATCACTTAAGGCTTGGCGGGCCTTGTAACTGATATCCAATCCGGCAAGGTCGGCAACCATTAACGGTCCCATTGCCATCCCCCAGTCCATCATGGATTTGTCGATTTGTTCGGGGCTTGCCCCTTCGATCAGGCACATTTGAACTTCACGTTGGTACTGGCGCAACATGCGATTGCCGATAAAGCCATAACAGACACGAGCCTGAACCGGGACTTTCTTGATTTTACGGGCAAGGGCCATTGCACTGGCCATGACATCGTCCGCCGTTTCATCAGCGCGTACGATTTCCAGCAATTTCATAATGTGTGCGGGGCTGAAGAAATGCAAACCGATCACATCTTGGGGACGCTTGGTAAATTGGGCGATTTCGTTGATATCGAGATAAGATGTATTGGTTGCCAGAATTGCTCCGTCTTTACAGACTTGATCAAGTTTGGTGAATACGTCTTTTTTAACCTCAATACTTTCAAAAACGGCCTCGATGACCAGATCGACATCTTGCAAGTCATTGTAATCCGTTGTGCCGCTGATCAAGGCAATCCGCTTTTCGCTTTCTTCTGGGCTGATGCGGTTTTTTGCCGCCATTGAACGGTAAATTTTGGCGACATTGGCAAGGCCTTTGTTTAACGCATCATCATTGATTTCCAGCATTTTTACCGGGATGCCTGCGTTGGCAAAATTCATGGCGATACCGCCACCCATCAGGCCGGCACCGATAATGGCAATGGACTGGATGTCGCGGGTGGCGGTATCTCTGGGGAGATCTTTAATCTTGGCAGCTTGTCGTTCGGCAAAGAAAATATGGCGCAGTCCGGCAGATTGATCGGAGGCACGACATTGTAAGAAGGCATCGCGTTCTATTTTCATACCATCGGTAAAGTTTTCTTTTGTGGCGGCTTCGACGCAATCGACAATCAATTGGGGGGAGTTTTGATTGCGTAACTTCTTTGCGTATGTTTTGCGATATTGATCAAATATCGCACCGTCAAAGCTGTTCTGGTCGATTTCTTGTTCGCTGGCACGGCGCAAAGGTGCCTTCTGAGCAACCAATCCTTTGGTGTAGGCCAAGGCCTGTGTTTTGAGGTCGCCTTCTGCAAAAACATGATCAATAAGATGATCCTCAAGGGCGGTTGATGCTGAAATTGGTTTACCGGACAAAATCAGATCCAATGCCACTTTTACACCTGCCAGACGTGGCGTGCGTTGTGTGCCGCCCGCACCGGGAAGCAGGCCAAGGTTGACTTCGGGCAGTCCGACCTTGGCACTGGCAAGGGCACAACGATAATGACAGGATAAGGCTGTTTCAAATCCCCCGCCTAAGGCTTGACCGTGCAGGGCCGCAACAATCAGTTTATCTGATTGTTCGAGCGTATTGAGAACATCAGGCAAAAAAGGTTCTTGCGGTGGTTTACCAAATTCGGAAATATCCGCGCCTGCGATAAATGTTTTGCCTGTGCAAATCAGCAACAAGGCGTCGCTTTCATCATTTTGGGCCTGAAGAACGGTTTCAACCAAACCGACACGCACCGCATGGGACAGGGCATTGACCGGCGGGTTGTCGATGGTAATGATGCCGATATTCTCAATAATTTCGTAACTGACGGGGGACATGAAACTTGCTCTCACTTATTGGTTTTACGCAAATGCGTCATTGCAGGTTGTGTCAGCCTGCTTTAAACACGTTCAACAACAACGGCGATACCTTGGCCGATACCGATACACATGGTCGCCAAGCCGTAACGACCGTTTGTGCGTTCCAGTTGGCGTACAGCCGCCCACAAAATGCGCGCACCACTGGCGCCTAAGGGGTGACCGATGGCAATGGCACCGCCATTGGGGTTTATGCGGGGATCATTATAGGAAAGACCCAGTTGGTTTAAACATCCCAAGGCTTGTGTCGCGAAGGCTTCGTTGAATTCCATGACATCAAGATCGTTAAGCGTCAGGCCTGCGCGTGCCAGTGCTTTTTGTGTTGCACCGACCGGACCAAGCCCCATAACCCGTGGGGGCACACCGACGATTGCCGAACTGACAATACGGGCACGCGGCTTCACGCCGCTTTTCTCACCAATAGCTTGGCTGCCGATCAGGACTGCGCTGGCCCCGTCATTGATGCCGGATGCATTACCGGCTGTGACCACGCCATCGGCAAACAGAGCGCGGAGTTTTTGTAAGGACGCGATATCACTGTTCGGGCGGGGGTGTTCGTCTTCGCTGATAATGACTTCGCCTTTTTTGCGACCCATATAAACAGGGATGGGAATAATCTCGCCGTCATAGTAACCGTCCTTGTATGCGGCTTCGTATTTGAGTTGGGAGGCAAGCGCAAAGGCATCGCTTTCTTCGCGGGTGATCCCAAGGTCATGGGCGATATTGTCGGCGGTTTCGGGCATGGAGTGAGCACCGAACTGTTCCAGATGTTTGGGGTTGCTGAACCGTGCGCCCATTGTTGTATCGGCAATGGTTTGTTGACGATCAAAAGCAGATTGTGCTTTGGACAGGACCAACGGAGCCCGGCTCATGGCTTCTACACCACAGGCAACGAATAATTCACCTTCTCCGACTTTAACGCAACGTGCGGCATCAGCAGCAGAAGCCAGACTGGATCCGCACAGGCGATTAAGCGTGATGCCACCTGTTTCCATCGGCAGACCGGATAGAAGACCGGCAAAACGTGCCACGTTGCGGCTGTCTTCACCAGCTTGATTGGTACAACCCGCGATAACGTCTTCGTAGTCCTTTAAGTCAAAATTGTTTCTGTTGATCAAAGTTTTGATGACATGAGCGAGCATGTCATCAGGACGCAAAGAAGATAATGCCCCGCCATGTCTGCCAAACGCCGTTCTGCCACCGTCATATATATATGCATTAGTCATTAAAGGACTCCAAATTAGTTTCGCATTGCGAAATAAAATTCCGAAAACAAGATATAGATAATTCATATCATCTAAAATTGTCCATATATTTTTTCAAAAAAAGAACATTTTAATGTAAAAAATAAACCATATATTCCGCTATGCGGTATTTATTTTTGTTTACAGCATGTGTAAAGGTGAGATAAAACGCCTTTAGAAGATGTTTAAAAGTTGCGCGAATATTGAAGGAAAAGCGTAAGATGAATAAGAACGAGAAAGTTTTAGGTCAGGATGTAGAGGAGGTTATTACCGCGCTTCCTCAACGCGTGAGCCATAAAATCTGGGAATGGATTGAAAAGACGCCGACCCGCGATGCGGTCAGCGATCCGAAAAAACAGTGGACCTATGCGGATCTGGGAAATGCGATTAAAAGCGCGCGCGCGCATCTGGAAGCACACGGCGTGATTGCTGGTGATCGTCTGATGGTGGTGATTGAAAACTGCTGCGCTGTGTTGGCCTTTATGCTTGCTGCCAGTGATATGGATGTGTGGGTTTCTGTGGTCAATGCACGTATGTCCAATGCAGAACTTGACGGTATTCGCCAAGATTGTGATCCGAAACATCTGATTTGTTTTGTTGATTATTCCAAAGATGCGCAGCGTTATGGGGACTTCATTGGCTGTAAGACGGTTGAGGACGACCTGCTTGGCACCTTGATGTGTCAAACCTATCCCGATTCCAAGGCTGAAGCTGTGGAGGCATCTGCTGCAGAACAGGTTTTTGCGATGATTTATACCTCTGGGACGACAGGGAAGCCCAAGGGGGTGATGCTGACCCATCGCAATATCGGTTTTATTGCGACAGTTTCAGGGGCTTTGCGCGGTTTGGAACAAATGGATCGGGTTTATGTGGTTTTGCCAATTTCGCATGTGTTTGGTTTGGCCTCAACCTGTATGGGCAGTTTATTTGCCGGGGCAACCTTGTTTATGGAAACCCGTTTTGATGTCGAAATTTGCCTGAATGCCTTGCGCGACAAGAAAATCACCGTGATGCAAGGCGTGCCGCCAATGTATTCCATGTTGATCGAAGGTTTAAAAAATCATGGCTTGAAAGCCGATGACCTGTTCTTGCGTTACATGTCCGCAGGCGGGGCACCTTTGGACCCGGAAACCAAAACAATTACGGAAAATTTCTTTGGTCGTCCCTTGCATAATGGCTATGGGTTAACAGAAGCCAGCCCGACGATTTCCCAAGTTCGATTAAATGAGAATTTACAAACTTGTTCCGTTGGCAAGCCGATCCCAGGCCAAGAAATAAAGCTGATGAAAACGCCCGATGAAGAAGTTAAGGACGGCGAAACCGGTGAATTATGGGTGCGGGGCCCCAATGTAATGAAAGGTTATTTCAGAAAGCCGGAAGAAACGGCTGCCGTTTTAACTGATCAGGGCTGGTTCAATACGCAGGACTTGGCGCGTCAAGATGAAGATGGCAATCTGTTTATTGTTGGTCGCACCAAAGAAATGATTGTGCGTTCTGGTTTTAACGTTTATCCGGCAGAAGTAGAAGCAACGTTGAATTCCCATGATGGGATTATCCAGTCAGCCGTTGTCGGTGTGGACGTTCAAGGAAATGAAGAGGTTCACGCCTTTGTACAAGTCCCCCGCAAAAGCACCTTAAGCGAAGCTGAGATAAAAGCATTTTGCAAGGAACGGTTGACCGCGTATAAAAGACCCACCTCAATAACAATTCTTCATGAATTGCCAGCCAGTTCCACCGGGAAAATTTTGAAACATCACCTGAAGGAAATGGCAACGGCACAACAAGCCGCTGGTTAAGAATGTCCTATGTGAATGCCTTTCTGCTTATTTTAACCTTGTGTTCGACCATTGTGTTTAAAACACAAGGGGTGGGGGAAATGTTGTTCATTGCCTCCGGTGCAGTTCTGCTTTTCCTCGTACTGACTTGGCAGAAGGTCTCACGGCCCGGTAAAATCTTTATTGCGATTAATATCGTGATGTTAGTGTTATTTTGGGGGGATGGGGTTGATCGCGCTATTGTGGAACAAGGCTTTTCGCGCGTTATCCTGTTTTCCGCCTTTATGATTGCGTTGGTTTTTTTACGGGTGGCGGCGAAACGGTCCTTGATCATTTCGCGCTGTGGCAATTTTTTGATCAATCAGAAACCGGGTAAACGCTATGCCGTGCTGTCTTATGGCAGCTGTCTGCTGGGTGCGATTTTAAGCTTCGGTGCCTTAAACCTGATGGGCCAAGTGATTGCCAATGGCAATACGTTGGAAGCGGCCAAAGGTGATAGCCGTATTCATCTGATCAGGTTGCAACGCATGGTCCTTGCCATGTTGCGGGGCTTTTCGACTCTACCCTTATCGTCGCCTTTTTCCATTTCGATGGCGTTGGTGTTGTCGATTATTCCGGCGCTGGAATGGCAATCACTCATTCCGTTATCCCTCGTTTTTGCCATTGTGTTGATCGGACTGGGCTGGATCATGGACTATCGTGCTTATCCGCCACCAAAGTCCGGGACAGGATTGATTGCTGGACAACGTAAGAATTTTCAAGCTGTTCTGGCTTTTATAGTGATCGTTCTGTGCTTGTTTGGCCTTTCCGGCGGGCTGAGTATGTATATGGGCTATGGCTTGCCGACATCAATTTTATTGGTGAGTCCGCTGTTCGGCCTTGTCTGGTTTTTGATCGAAGGGGGCTTATCCGGTTTCGGTTTGAAATCGGTATCCATGCAGTTTTCCCAAAATCTGGGACAAGAATTAAACGCTATGTCGTCTGAGGTTGCGGTAATCGGCGGGGCGAGCTTTACCGGATCGTTGGTGGCTGCGATTATCCCGGCTGATCTTGTGCAATCTTTAACGGGCTCTATGGGGCTGGAAGGGTTTGCCTTGGCGGTTTTTTGCGCATTGATGGTAACAGGAACCAGTATTGTCGGGGTAAGCCCGTTTGTGTCCGTAACCATTTTGGCCTCAACTTTTGCCAATGTGGCGGCTTTTGGCTTGTCACCTTATGTTTTGGCACTCAGTCTGTTGATCGGTTGGGCAATGGCGTTGAACGCTTCTCCCTTGACGATCTCGACAATTTTAATCGGGCGCATTCTGGATTGTCGTCCGCGTGACATCACACTGGTTTGGAACCTGCGCTATTCTTGTGTGGCGTTGAGTGCTGTCATTGCCATTTTATACGTTTTTCACCTGATATACGATTAAGGCGCAAACCTGTTTTAAAGTCTGCGCCTTGTTGATCGTGTTTAGGCCTGTTTAAGCCGCACCAGCCCTTCTTGAGAGGTACTGGCAACATGACGCCCATCGTGGGTGTAGAACTTGCCGAAATTTAGCCCACGTGCACGCCCAGACCAAATCCCGCTATGCTGATAGAATAGCCATTCATCTGCGCGAAAATCATCGTGAAACCAGATGGAATGATCCAGACTGGTGCCTTGTACATTTGGTGTATTGAAGGTCAAACCATGTGGGCGCAACGAAGCGGCATAGAGAAAAGAGTCGGAAAAATAACCAAGTAGAGTTTGATGAAGGCGAGGGTCATCACCAATCCGTCCCTTGGTTTTAATCCATACACCTGTTTCAGGCGATGTGGGGGTCGGGTCAAACCAATCTATCGGCCCTGTATGGCGGACATCATTGGGGCGGAATGTGATCTTACGATGTGGGTTTTCTTGAATGACAGGGTGAGTGTTCCAACGTTCAGCCTCTTCCATAAAGTTTTCCGGCGCATCGACGCGGGGCATGTCTTTTTGAAAAGTCAGGCCGTCTTCAATGCGATGAAAGGAAAAGGTTGCGCTGTACAAGACATGATCTTCCTGTGTGACGCTGACTTGACGCGTGCAAAATGATTTACCGTCACGGACCCGATCCACATGAAAATGAAACGGCAGGTCCGTTTGTCCGCGATTGAGGAAATATGAATGTAAAGAATGCAGCGATTTGTCAGGGGCCACTTCTTGTTGGGCTGCACTGATGGCTTGGGCGACAATTTGACCGCCGAAAATATGGTTGGGGATAGCGGGAATATAGCGCCCGACGTAATGGCCTTGGGAAATTTTTTCCAGTGACAAGGCGTCCAGAAGCGCCATGAGGTCTTCGGTCATGTGATCCTCATTTATGTATAGTTGGGGGGGAGGCGGCCTTATTTAATTTAAGTTACAGGCCGCTGTTCATGATATCACGGGCAACGTGGATCAGGCGGGGCCCGATGACGTTGAGCAGGGTATCGGTGGAAATAACGTAGCTGGGACCACCGCAACTGATGCAGAAAATTTTATTTTCCGACAGTTTTAACGGTACGGCAACGGTGTTGATGTTGCGATCCCAATCCCCGAAGGAACGGGTGAAGCCCAGTGTACGATAACTTTCCAGCGAATCTTGAATGCTATTTTCAACATCCGGCCAATCCTTATCGTGAATGTCAGCAAGTTGCGGGAGAATCTGATTGCGCTTTTCTTCCGGGATGGCTGCCAGATAGGATCGACCAATCGCTGATTTTCCCATAGGCAACTTACTACCGATATCAACAAGAACGGATTTCAGTTGGTCACCACGACAATATTCAACAAAAATCATTTCGTTTTGAACATTGGTCGCAAGTCCGATATTGACGTTGAACTCGCGGGCAAGTTCCAACATATGGGGTTTGGCGATTTGACGGATCCGCAGATTGGCGGTGTAGGCATGCCCCAGTGTCAGGTTGGTTGCGCCTAACTCGTATTTCTCATTACGTTCGGAATAGACCAGATAGCCCAATTGAGTGAGGGTATAGGTCATACGTGATACGGTGGGTTTAGGCAGGCCTGTGATGGAGGCAATATCCTGATTCCCAAGTGGACCCGACATTTTGTCAAACGCGCTGAGGATTCGCAGGCCGCGGGACAAAGCTTCTACAAATTTTCTGTCTTTTGTTTGTTCTGTATCGGTCATTTTGATCTTCTTGGGATGGAAAACGTGATTTTAGAATAGCTTGGAAGATACATCAATGGGGTAACTCTGTTAATAGGCGTTGAACTATCTAGTATAAAAATAACCATAGTTTGTAAAATAATGCAATATAAATTTCGCTATGCGGAATTAAATTTTAATATTTGACATGGAAATTTCATTTAAATATAAAGAATGACAACTTGCTTCCATTCAAATGTCGAATTGCGTCGCGAGAGTAGTAAAAACACAAACAGGTTGAGGCGAACATGAAGTTTTTAAGTCTTTCCGGATTTATCGGTTGTGCATTGGGTATGGCATTGGGTGCCGGTTTTTCCAGCCCGGCTCATTCGGCCAATTTCGTTATTGGGGAACATACACCCCTGAGCGGTAAACTCGCACGCGTCGGTACAGGTTCCCATCGTGGTGTCATGACAGGTATTAAGGTGCTGAATGATAAATATGCGGGTCAGCATACATTCGAACTTAAAACCATTGATGATGAAAGCTCCCCCGCAAAGGCCGTGAGTGCGGTTGAAAAACTGGCAAGCGAAGGTGTGATTGCCTTTAGTGGTGGTTACGCATCCGGCGTTATTGGTCCGGCGTCTGAAGCTGCCAACAAGGCACAAATTCCTTATATCACCTTTGGCGGTGTTGCGTCGGCTTTGTCCAAACGTGGTCACGAAGGTTTCTTCCGCATTAACAGTGCTGCTGGTTATGGCAAGGCAATTGTTGGTTTGGTTGATGAAATGGGGCTGAAAAGCGTTTCAATCGCTTATTCCAACAAAGAAGCTACGCACAAAATGGCGGGCTATATTGAGAAGAAGTTAAGTGAAAAAGGGCTGAAAGTCTCTACGCACGAATATGATGCCCATGTTAAAGATTTTAAATCCATCGTAAATAAGATCAAATTGCGCGATCGTTCCGAAGCCATTCTTATGGTTGGGTATGAAAGCGAATATGTCGGCATCTTACGGGCGGCAAAATTGTTGAAACCGGATGTAAAAGCCATGATCGGTGTATGGTCCTTGGCGACTGGCAAGATGGCGAAAGAATTCCCGGATTTGATGGAAAATGTGTATGGGACAGCGATGTTACCGTTCCCGGTTTCTTTCAATTCCCCAAAACAAAAACTCTTTTATGAGGCGTTTAAAGCCAACTTCAAGGATGAGCCAAGCTATCTGGAACAATTCGGTTACGTTCAAACCCGCTTGTTAGGCGAAGCCATTGTGCGTGCGTTTGATAAAAACGAATTGAACCTGAAAGGTATTGCAGAAGAACTGCGCAAAACTGATGAGGAGACCGTTTCCGGTCGGGTTCGTTTTGATGAACATGGCGACAACCCGGAATTTGTCCAGCGTGTCGGTCAGCATCAAAAAGGGACCATTCCGCTTGTCTGGCCTGCGACTTCGAAGACAGGCGAGAAAGTGTTCCCTGGAACACCTTGGCAGTAAGTATACAGCAATAACATATAAACCCGGGCTTCGGCCCGGGGACCTGAAGGAAGAAGAAAGATGGAACTTACGGCCCAGGCGATCTTCACCGGACTGTTGATGGGGGGCTTCTACGGACTTGTTGCCGTTGGGCTGGCTCTTGTTTTCGGGACGATGAAGGTAATTAACCTCGCGCATGGCGAGCTGGTGTTGTTAGCTGCATACATCGCTTACGCGGTTGAAAGCCAAACCGGGATTAACCCTTTATTGGCAATGCCGATTGCAATGGCGGTTGTGATTGCAGCCTCCCTGATCACCTTTTATCTAACCAATAAAATCAAAAAAGATCGGGAGCTTAATTCCCTGATCCTGACGTTTGGTTTAGGGATCGTCCTAACCAACGGCTTGTTGATGGTGTTTTCTGCCGATATTTATTCGACACAAAGCGCGTGGTTTATGGAAGGTCTGGTGATTGCAGACTCTTTATTTAGTATGCGCAGTGAAATGCTTGCGTTTGTTGTTGGTCTGTGTGCGTTGGGTGGCCTGTACTGGTGGTTAAACCATACGTGGCATGGTCGGGCAATCCGCTCGGTCTCGTCAAACCGGGATGCTGCCAAGCTGATGGGGATGAACCCAACCAAGGCAGAGCTTTGGTCATGGGGGATTGCAGGCGTTTTGGCCGCCTTGGCGGGGGTCATGTTATATGTGACCAGTGTTATCCATCCCCCGATTGGTCATAGTCTGACAATCAAAGCCTTTATTATCACTGTCCTTGCCGGTATGGGGTCTATTCCCGGTGTGCTGGTCGGGGCCTTGATGATTGGTGTCATTGAAGGGCTGACGACAACGTTTTTCCAATCTTCACTTTCAGAACTGGCAAGTATGACCGTTTTCCTTTTGGTTCTGCTGGTTATGCCGTCCGGTTTGTTCGGGAAAAAGGGGGGCCATTAAGATGAATATTAAAATTTCTGCACTCATGTTGGCCGTCATGTATCTTGGCGTCCCGTTTCTCCTTGGCGGCAATGATTATTTGATCGGTCTTGTCGCATCGGCTTTAATCATTGCCGGTGTTGCGGTGGCCTGGGCCTTGCTCGGTAATCTTGGCGGGATGGTCAGTTTCGGACACGCCGCTTTCTTTGGTGTTGGGGCTTATACGTCGGCTGTCTTAACGATGGATTATGGGGTACCCGTCTTTGTCGCTCTTGTTGTCGGTGGGATTGGTGCGAGTTTGTCATCTATCTTTATGATGCCGGCGCTTCGATTACGCGGTCCCTATTTCGCCTTGGCCATTCTGGCTTATGCTGAAATTTTTAAAATTTTGGCAACCGAAGCCACGGGCTTGACCGGTGGGGCTGGTGGGTTGCTCAGTATTCCGTCTTTGCCTGTTTTTGCCGGGGTCGATTTTGGGACAAAATTAGGGGGCTATATCGTTATTTTGAATATCGTTACCCTGATGTTGATTACCTATTACTTCATCCGTCGCAGTTCCTATGGTTTGGCGTTAAAAGCCATGCATGATTCCGAACTGGCAACACGGATTGTCGGGGTTCCTGCCACCTATTTGAAAGTTGTTATGTTGCTTGTGTCTGCCTTTATGACCGGTGCGGTCGGGGCGTTTAATGCGCATTATATTAACTTTCTTGAACCTGATTATGCGTTTTCCGGGACATGGACGGTCTTTCCGATTGTCGCGGCAATTTTCGGGGGCTACCGCACGCTAAGCGGTCCGGTTTTAGGGGCACTGTTTATTTATCTGGTGGATCAACTGGTCTTTAAAAACCTGATACCGCAAGGGCATCAAATGATCCTTGGTGTGATGTTGGCCGGGATGATTATTCTCAGCCCGTCCGGTTTGTTGCCAGTGATTACCAACCTGTTTACGCGAAAAAAACCGGATAACAAACGGGGGGAGGCACAACATGCTTAAAGTCGAAAATCTAAGTGTGAATTTTGGCGGTGTGCGCGCCCTTCAGAATGTGAGTTTCGAAGTCCAAAAGCACGAGGTTCTGGGTCTGGTTGGTCCGAACGGGGCCGGTAAAACGACAAGTTTCAACGTTTTGTCTGGCACTGTGCGCCCAACGTCGGGAAGTGTAACCTATGACGGGCATGATATTTTGAAATCTTCCATGCATCAACGCGTGACGTTTGGGATCGGGCGAACATTTCAAATTCCCCAACCCATGCATGAATTGAGCGTACGCGAAAACCTGATCGTGGCCCAACGTTTTGGCCGTCCCGATGGCAAGGTTAAGCAAGAACGAATTGATGAAATTTTGGAATCTGTCAATCTGTTGCATAAGGCAGAGGCAGACGCGGCAACCGAATTGGCCTTGACGGAGCGTAAAGCCCTTGAAGTTGCCAAAGCGTTGGCGACGGAACCGACTTTGTTGATGCTGGATGAAGTTTTGGCGGGGTTGGAAACGACCAGTAAAAAGCTGTTTATGCAAACCCTGAAGGACATTCGCGAGAAGTATTCCCTGTCCATGATTGTGATTGAACACGATATTGAAACAATTATGAATATGTGTGACCGCGTTGTGGTCTTTAACTTCGGCAAGGTTATTGCCGATGGCGATCCCGAAGAAACCTTCCGCAACCCTGAAGTAGTAAGGAGTTACACCGGTGAAGTACCTGCTTGAGACTGAAAAATTAAGTGCCGGTTATGGGGCGATGGAAGTCTTTTGGGATTTGTCGCTGACGTTTGAGGCCGGGCGGACCACAACAATTGTAGGTCCGAACGGTGCCGGGAAAAGTACGTTTTTGAAAACCCTGATGGGGCTGATTGAACCACGCGAAGGCGATATTCGTTTCAAGGGACAAAGCTACGTCAAGGAACCGACATGGAACCGGATTAACGATGGCTTGGTTATGATCCCGGAAGGGCGTTTACTCTTTTCTGATTTGAGTGTGGAAGAAAACCTCATCATGGGGGCTTATCCGAAGAAAACACGCAAATCGATGGAAAAAAACCGGGAACATGTTTTCCAGTTATTTCCGCGTTTGAAAGAACGACGCAATCAGGAAGCCGGAACCCTATCCGGTGGTGAAGCGCAAATGCTGGCCATTGGCCGGGGATTGATGGAAGAACCGGAAATCTGTCTGGTCGATGAACCTTCCCTTGGTTTATCCCCGGTGATGACCAATGAAATTTTTTCAATCTTTCGAGAATTGAAAGAAGATAAGATGACAATTGTGTTGGTGGAACAAAATACCAATCAAGCTTTGAAAATTGCCGATCATGTTTATTTGATGCAAGCCGGTAAAGTTACTTTGTCAGAACCGCGTGAAGCCGTGGATTTGCAACGACTTGAAGATTTGTATTTTGCAAGAACCGCATAAATTATGAACTTAGACCAAATAATCCCTAGATTTGGTTTATTGCCCTTATTTTAAGGGCTACTGGCTCTATCATTTTAATGATAGAGCCAGTTTTTATTGCGGGATAAGGGCCTTAACGATTGGGAGCGGGTATATTGCGACTGGCAATTGGAACATGATCGGATAATTGGTTCCAAATCACCGTCTTGTTGGGGGATTTTTTACTGATGCCGATATAAAGCGGGATTTCATCAATCACATTTATATTGAGGTCGGTGGTGTTGCGATCTTCGATGAAATTCCCCGGCATAAGGGAGTAATCTGCCCGACCATTTCGAATAAGTTCCAGAATATTGGGGATGCGCGAGGTTTCTGAAACTCGCATGGACTTATTGGTATAGTCCTTTATCAGCGACGTCCCGCGCAAGAAAACCCCGTGGTAATCCTTGATGTTACCAAGGTGGATATTCTGCCCGTTTCGTCGAACAAGGATAATCGGCAGCATGGCAATTGGACCATAGAGGTCCAGAAAGGTTTCGCGCTCAGGCGTTTTGAATATGCAAGGGGTTATATCGGATCGTCCCGATTGCAAGGACTGTATGATCCTTTTCCACGGCATATCTTGTATAGATAGGTTGGGTAATGTTTTTTGCACTCGTTCCAGACAACGTGCGTTCTGGGGGAGACCTTTAATCATCTCCAAAGATACTGCGACTTTCACTTGGGGGGAATCAGTGGCGCTTGCTGGATTTGAAAAAGTACCAAGAACAGTGAAAAGGCAGCACAAAAGAAAATGTTTCGCAAAAGACATTGTGCTGGACCTCCCTGTTTTAGAGAATTCTTGGTGTTCTGTTCTTATTAGTGGTTGAATTGAAGCCTATAATATATTGTTCTTATGTTCAATAGAGGAATGCACCGAAAATGTGTTCAGGCTTTAGAGATACGTGTCTAAGCTGAATAAATGTTCCAGATGGGGCTTGGCGATGGGGCCATCCAGATCGACACCGGTACGGATCAAACCTTTCACAAAATCACGTACATGTTTATGCATCCATGATTTTGCTTCTGCCACATCACGTTCGCGTAGCGCGTTGAGCATGACTTTATGTGCTTCCAGCAGGCGAGACGGGGCTTCGGGGACGGTTTCAAAAATATATTGGGTGGCCGGATAAATGAGTAAGCCAGAGGGTTCGCGCGCCAGAATAAAAACGCGGTTCTGGGCGGCTTCGGCTAATATACTATGAAATTCGGTATCAAGGCGGGCGAGTTCGTTTTTATCGTCCAATTTTTCTTCTGTCTCACGCACATTGCGTTCTAGACGATCAAGTTGGTCATCGGTGATATTTTTTGCAGCCAATTCAATGGTTTTTGGTTCCAAAATTTCCAGTGATTCCACCAGCTCCCGAAAGGTAACTTTATGCAGGACCAAGGAACGGCTGATGCGTGTTGCCAGTTTGTCATACCCGGGAAGGGACACATAAAGGCGGCGTTTTTCACCCCGGCGCAACATGCCGCTTTGTTCCAACAAGCGGATGCCTTCGCGAACCGTGGATCGGTTGACACCAAATTGTTCAACAAGGTCGGCCTCTGTGCCGATGGGTTCTTCGGGTTTAATCAGGCCTTCCATGATTTGCTGTTCGATTGCATCGGCGACCTGACGATAGGCAGGTAAGATTTCAAGCTTTTCGAATTTTTGTTTTTTCATAAGAAGTACGAGAGTCCCGATTGAGCCTTTGAACAAAGGCGTGCTGATTCTCGCGAATATAGTGGAGATAGGCGGACTTGTCATTAGGGTTGTTTGCCTCGAATCTTTTATGCATTTGCTCTTCATTCTCATTCTTTACCGACTGAATGTGTCAACCTGTGTAGCCCTTGACGCAGGGGATATAAGGTGTCGCTGCACTGCACATAATAAAATTTCAAAAAATGCTTGATTGGCGAACATAATTTTATAAAGTCCTATTGTCCGACAATACGAAGATCCAAAGATCATTTAAACCAATAATTATAAGGGAGGCTGTTGGATGTTTGAGAAGTTATCCCTTCAACCTGCCTTTAATCAGGTGGTTGAAGCGATCGAAATGAAAATTATGCGTGGGGAGCTTTCCCAAGGTGACCAGATCGGCACGGAAGCCGAATTGGAAAAACAATTCGGCGTCAGTCGCAACACCATTCGTGAAGGGGTGCGCGTTCTGGAATACTTGGGTTTGTTGACGCGTCGAAAAGGGCGCAGGCTGAGTGTCGACCGCCCCAAAAGCAATTTGATGAGCGCACAGATCAAGCGCACCCTTTTGATGCAGCGTGCGACCTACCGCGATCTTGTGGAATATCTCAGCTTTGTTGAAATGGCATCCATTGAAAATGCCTTGCAGCATGATAATGCGGTGTTGTTTAGCGCGCTACGTGAAAACTTGACGCAGACCCGTATGTCCATGACGGAGCCGGAAACGCTGGCGCGATTGGATATGGAATTTCACACCACATTGGCGCGTGCCACGGAAAATGCGGTGATGGTTATGGCTTATGAACCGGTTGGTCAGCTGATTTATGCGTCCACGCAGCAGATTTTTGAAAAGGCACCGATCGGGGCGCAACGTCTTTATGACGCGCACCGTATCTTACTGGAGGCGTTGGAAGCCGGTGATCGGGATAAGGCGTTGAGTTGGATGAAGAAACATATTCTCGATTTTGAAAAAGGCCTGCTGGGCGTGGGTGTCAATTTCGATGATCCGGTGACGTCGAAATACTGGATCGATAAAGAGCATTAACAGGGAAACTTCAAAAAGAAGAAAGCAATGCAGATGAGGCAAGTATCACAGAGTGCGCGGTCGATAGAACCTCCGCTCTTAAATCAGGAAATATTGGCGGTGGACCGTGTCAGCCTATCCTTTGGCGGGGTCAAAGCATTGTCCAACGTGTCTTTCAGTGTGAAAGAGGGCTCGATTACGTCCGTGATCGGGCCAAACGGGGCGGGGAAGACGTCTTTGTTTAACTCCATTTCGGGTTTTTATAAACCGAGTGAAGGCGATGTGCGTTTCTTAGGCGAGAACGTCAATAAAGTAACGGCGCCGGAGCGCGCTGAACGCGGCATGTCACGAACCTTTCAAAACATCGCCCTGTTTAAGGGGATGACGGTTTTAGACAATATCAAGCTAGGCCGTCATGCTCATTTGAAAACCAATGTGCTGGATGCCTTGTTTTATTTTGGGCGGGCCCGGCGTGAAGAATGTGAACTGCGCCGTGAAGTTGAAGAACGTATCATTGATTTTCTGGAAATTGATCATATCCGCAATCAATCCGTCGCCAATCTGTCTTATGGGTTGCAAAAACGGGTGGAACTGGCGCGTGCCTTGGCCATGCAGCCGAAAATTCTGCTTCTGGATGAACCTGTTGCGGGCATGAACCGCGAAGAAACCGAAGATATGGCCCGCTTTATTCTGGATGTGAAAGAAGAATGGGGCGTGACGGTTTTAATGGTGGAACACGACATGGGACTGGTCATGGACCTGTCTGATCATGTGGTTTGTTTGAATTTTGGCAAAGTCATTACCGAGGGTTTGCCCGGTGATGTTCAGGCGCATCCCGATGTGATTTCCGCTTATTTGGGTTCAGGTGATGTTGCGGCCCTTCGCAAGAAATTCAAGGAGGGAAAATAAGCTATGGACTGGTTATTTTTCAGCGAAATCGGATTGGCCGGGATCGGCAGTGGCGGTCTTTATGCCCTGACCGGTTTGGCCCTTGTTCTGATTTATAAGGCGACCCGTGTTGTCAATATGGCAATCGGCGAGATATTGATGTTCGGTGCCTATGTTTTCATGGGGTTCAGCGCGGGACTTGCCTTGCCGATGTGGGCGGCCATTCCGTTGGCGATCCTTGTGACAGGCCTGATGGGTGGCGTGATTGAACGTTTGATCATTCGCCCGATGTTGGGTGAAAGCGCAATTTCTATCTTTATGGTCACCATCGGCTTAGGCAGCGTTCTGGTTGGTTTGGTCGAGATTATCTGGGGGGCAAATCCGCAGCGTCTGGTCGAATTTATGCCATCTGATCCGATCTTTATCGGCGAAGCTTATTTATCATCCAAAGTTGGTTATGCCTTTGCTATTGCAGCGGTCGTTTTAGGTCTGTTCCTGATTGTTTTTCGCACATGGCGCGGCGGTGTTGCCTTGCGCGCAACAGCGGGTGATCAAGCAGCGGCATATTCAATGGGGATTAACGTTCCCGGTGTTTTTTCCAGCGTTTGGGTCATTACGGCGATGATTTCTGCCGGGGCAGGCATTCTGGTCGGGTCCATCGGCGGAATTTCGCCCAACATGGGGGTGTACGGCCTGTCTGTACTGGTTGTCGTGATTGTTGGCGGATTGGACAGCTTGTTGGGTGCCCTGATTGCCGGGGTCTTGGTCGGCATAATCGAAACCTACGCCGGGGCTTATTTGGGTGGAGAATACAAGATGCTGGCGACCTTTTGCCTGTTGGTTCTGGTTCTCGTCGTTCGTCCTTATGGGCTTTTCGGTACACATGAAATTGAACGGTTGTAAGTGATATGCGTATTGGTACAGCAAAAGA
The DNA here is from genome assembly GCF_048267425.1 of Terasakiella sp. Lineage (GTDB taxonomy): Bacteria > Pseudomonadota > Alphaproteobacteria > Rhodospirillales > Terasakiellaceae > Terasakiella. Next base: position 125,654 of record NZ_JBLWXN010000006.1, on the reverse strand, counting down.
AAATTATCTCCATGATGCAGCCCTGTTCGATACGAACGTGCAGCGCGCATGGATGGTAGCCTTGGCAGCAGCCTTGTTGGTTCTGCCGTTTATCAGCGGACAATATATCGGTTATCTGGTTTGTCTGGTTTTAATCAATATTGTCAGTACGACGGGATTGAACATTTTAACCGGATTTACCGGCCTGGTGAGTTTAGGCCAAGCTGCCTTTATGGGCGTTGGAGCCTATACGGTCGCAATCCTTGAAATCAACGCCGGGACACCGTTTTTGTTAAACTTGCTGATTGCAGGTGGAGCGGCTTCTTTGGTTGGTGTCGTCGTTGGATTACCAAGCTTGCGGGTTAAGGGTTTATATTTGGCGATTGCAACGATTGCGGCGTCTGTCATTTTGCATTTTGTTTTTGCAAACTGGACGAGCGTGACAGGTGGTGTGTCCGGTCTGACCATGCCGCCTGCGTCTATCTTCGGGTTTGAACTGGTGCAGCCTAATCAGGTTTATTGGATTATTATGCCGATCACCGTTGTCATGCTGTTTGGGGCGGCGAACCTGTTTCGCACCCGCATCGGGCGTGCCTTTATCGCCATTCGTGACCGGGATATTTCTGCCGAGGTTCTGGGTATCCGTCTGTTGCGTTATAAGTTGTTGAGCTTTGCGATCTCGTCTTTTTACGCCGGTGTCGCCGGGGGCTTATGGGCTTATTTCTTCCGTGTGATTACGCCGGAAAGCTTTCCCTTGATGATGTCGATCTTCTTTTTGGCGGCCATTATCGTTGGCGGCATGGGCTCAATCCTCGGCGGTATTTTAGGCGCAGTCTTTATGACGATGGTGCCGGAAATTCTGAAAATGATGGTGGGCGTGTTATCGCCGATTTGGCCGGACGCGGTTGCGGTGATGTCGCCTGTACGGATCATCGTTTTTGGCGGGCTGATCATTTTTTTCCTTATCTTTGAACCGGACGGTTTGGCCGAAATTTGGCGCAATATCCGACGGTTCTTCCATCTCTGGCCGTTTCGGACCTGAGACAATAATAAACTGTCAAATTTTAACTTAAACACGATCCTAACAGGGAGTAATCAATGTCTATTTTTCACAAGATAGCAAAACGGGCTACAGCCGTTGCACTGGGTGCCGGTCTGATGGTTGGTGCAGCACATGCAGCTGATAAAAAGGATATCGTTCTTGGCGGTTCCATTCCGTTGACAGGTGTCTTTGCCTTTGCTGGTGTTGGTATTCATGCCGGTATTCAAGACGCGGTAAAAATCACCAATGACAATGGTGGTATTGAAGGACACAAGTTGGTCTATGTACCGGAAGATACAGCTTACAAGGTGGACGCGTCCGTTGCCGCCTTTAACAAAATTACCAGCCAGCATGATGTAAATCTTTATTATGGGGATTCAACGGCTTTTTCCAAAACGATCGCCCCCGAACTTGACCGTTCTGGAAAAATGTTGATGGCAGGTGCATCTTTTGCATCTGAGTTGGATGATCCGAAGAAATACCCGAATATCTTTATTCCGGGGCCGAGCTATACCGACATGGTTGGTATTTTGCTGGAATATATTGCCAAGGAAAAACCGGGTGCAAAAGTTGGTTTTGTACATTCTGATACAGAATTCGGCCGTGATCCGGTTGAAGGGGCCAAAGCAAGCGCCAAGGCACTTGGCCTTGATATGAACCTTGTGATCTCCACTGCACCGGGTGGTGTGGATGTATCCACCGAAGTTTTAAAAATGCGTCGTGCGCGTCCTGATTTCGTGATCTTCCACGGTTATGTACTGGCACCGATCCCGGAATTTATCACACAAGCGCGCTCTATGGGCCTAAAGACCAAATTCATGGGTACATTCTGGTCTATGGACAATTCAATGGTTGGCAAAATGGGTGATGTTGCCGACGGGTTTATGGGCGTGATGCCGTATAACTATTATTACACCAAAGCCGACAATGCACCGATGCTGGATAAAATCCGTTCCATGCGCGACACCTATCAAAGCAATGCCTATATGCAGGGTTTCTTCAGCACCATGATGATGGCGGAAGCGGCGCGCAATACGGTGAAAGCAGGCAAAGAACTGAACGGGGCGAACCTGAAGGCTGGCCTGCAAGCCATTAAAGACTTTGATACCGGCGGTGTGATCGGTGTGCCTGTTTCTGTGAAAGGGAACTCTGTCCCGGTTGGTCGGGTTTATCAGTACGATGCTGCGAAAAAACAAATGGTTGCAGCTTCCGACTGGATCAATCTGGACTAAGGAAAAACTTATGACAAGCGAGTCACCCATTTTGGATATCCGCAACATCGAAGTTGTTTACAACAACACTGTTCAGGTGTTGCGGGGCTTGTCACTGTCTGTGCCGAAGGGGGCGGTTGTCGCCCTCCTCGGTTCAAACGGGGCAGGAAAATCCACGACTTTAAAAGCCATTTCACGACTGTTGGAACTGGAAAAAGGCGAAGTTAAATCCGGCGAGATCATGTTTGATGGCAAGGCCGTTCGGGAAGATAGTCCACATGGTCTGGTGCGCCGTGGTTTGTTTCATGTCATGGAAGGCCGTCGCGTTTTTGAAGATTTAAGCGTTGAAGAAAACCTGACTGCCGCCACTTACGCCGATGATCTGAACAAGGCCAAAAAACGTTTTGAACTGGTCTATGAATATTTCCCCCGCCTTTATGAACGCCGGGACGGTCTGGCGGGTTATCTATCGGGTGGAGAACAACAAATGTTGGCTATCGGGCGGGCTTTGATCGCCAATCCGAAAATCATCTTGCTGGATGAACCGTCCCTTGGTTTGTCTCCGCTGTTTACCGAAGAAATTTTCTCCATTATCGCGCGGATCAATAACGAGCAGGGAACCTCCATGCTGTTGGTGGAGCAAAATGCGGCAATGGCCTTTGCCGTTGCGGACTACGGCTACATCATGGAAACGGGCAAGATCGTTTTGGATGGTCCGACAGAAGTGTTGACCAGCGATTCAGACGTTCAGGAATTCTATCTGGGCATGGGCGGGCACGGTGAAGGCGAAAGTAAATCCTTCCGTGACGTCAAACATTATAAACGCCGCAAACGCTGGCTTTCCTAAAAGAAAAAGAATACGGGACGTTTTAAGAATGAATGCGAACATATCCTTACCGGAACTGACCATCCCGCAAATGTTGCAGGCCCATGCCCGCGACATTCCCAATGAGGTTGCCTTGCGTCAAAAAGATCATGGTATCTGGCAACCGATCACGTGGCACGATTATTATATGCGCAGCTGTCATTTTGCGCTGGGTTTGCAAGAACTGGGACTGTGCAAAGGCAGTCACCTCGGCATTTTATCGGAAAATCGCTGGGAATGGGTGACGTCCCAAATGGCGGCGAATATTTTAGGAGCTATTTCAGTCGGGGTTTATCCGACCAGTCCCGCCGAAGAGGTCGCCTACGTTCTGGAACACGGGGATGTGGAAGTTATTGTCTGTGAAGATCAGGAACAGACAGATAAGATTTTAGAAAGCTGGGACAGCCTGCCCAAAATGAAAAAGATCATCGTTTTGGAACATAAAGGTTTTCGTAGTTATCCGGCAGATAAGGTTCTTTTGTTTGATGATGTGGTCGAGGCCGGTGCCAAACGTGGCGATACTCATTTCACGGCATTGGAAGAAGGACTGGCACAACAGACGTTATCCGATATCGGTTTGATGGTTTACACATCCGGTTCGACCGGACGCCCCAAAGGCGCGATGCTATCCTATAAAAACATGCGCGCAGAAGGCCATGCCGTGTTGGAAACATTGGGTGTAAAACAAGGCGAACGTTACCTTTCTTATTTACCCTTGTGCCATGTGGCAGAACAGCTTTTGACCGTATATGGCGCGATTTGCGGAGCTTATCAGGTGAATTTTGGGGAATCTATTCGCACCGTGCAGCAAGATGTACGCGAAGTGGCCCCGCATTTGTTTTTAGGTGTGCCGCGTATTTGGGAAAAATTGCAATCTGCCATTCATATCAAAATGGTGGAAGCTGGCGGCTGGCGTTATGCCCTTTATCAAAAAATGCTGAAAATGTGTGAACCGTTTAATCTGAAACCGGCCCATGAACGCACATTGGGCGAAAAACTGAAATTTCAGTTGGCTTATTGGCTGTTCTTTCGCGCGTTACAGAATTTTGTCGGCTTGCGTCGCGCCCATACGGTGATGAGTGGGGCGGCCCCGGTTTCGCCTTTTATCCTTAATTTCTTTCGCACCATCGGTTTGCCGTTTATCGAAGTGTATGGACAGACGGAAACCACCGGGATGGTTACGTCACAAACCTTACAAGATATCCGACTTGGTACGGTTGGTCCCGGTGTTTTCAATGCCGAGCTACGCGCAGATGAAGAAACTGGCGAGTTATTGGTGAAATCCGATCTGGTCTTTGCCGGATATTACAAAAATGAAGAGGCCACCAAACAGACCATCGTGGATGGCTGGCTGCATACAGGGGATGTGGTGCGCATCGAAGACGGGCATGTGCGCATTGTTGATCGTTTGAAAGATATTATGATCACGGCCGGGGGGAAAAACCTCAGCCCCACAGAAATTGAAAATACCATGAAGGCCAGCCCTTACATCAAGGAATGTATTGTGATTGGGGAAAAACGCAAATTTGTCTCCGCCTTGATCCAGATTGATCCTGAAACGGTCGGCCAATGGGCGGAAAGCCAGCAAATTGCTTATACCAATTTCAAAAATTTAGCAGAAAACCCCGCTGTTCGGGAATTGGTGGAAAACGAGATTAAGACTCAAAATGAGAAAATGGCAACGGTTGCCCATATCCGCAAATTCCACCTGCTGACCAAAGAACTGGACCATGACGACGGCGAAGTCACGGCGACCATGAAGATCAAGCGTGCAAGCATTACGCAGAAATATGAAACGGAAATTGAGGCCCTTTACGCCTGATCTGTGACAAGGAATAGAGAAATGACGACTTACAAAGCACCGTTGGACGACATTCGTTTTGTCGTGCGACATATGGCGAACTACGATCAAATTTTTGATAAAATTGGCAATGATGATCTGTCTTGGGATATGGTCGAGGCCGTTACTGAAGAAGCCGCGAAACTGGCGGAACAGGTTCTCGCCCCCTTAAATGAAACCGGGGATCAACAAGGATCAAAACTGATTGATGGCAAGGTTGTTACGCCGGATGGCTGGCAAGCGGCTTATGATGCGGTGGCGCAAGGCGGCTGGGTCGGTCTTGGCAGTTCAACGGCTTATGGCGGGCAAGGCTTCCCCGAAGTTGTTGCAGGCAGTGTCGCTGAAATGTTTCAAAGTGCAAACCTTGCCTTTTCCCTTTGGCCTTTGTTGAACCAAGGGGCCGGGGATGCGATTTTACGCCATGCCAGTGATGCCTTAAAAGAACGCTACCTTCCCAAATTAATCAGTGGGGAATGGACCGGCACCATGAACCTGACCGAACCGCAAGCTGGCTCGGATCTGGCGGCGGTTCGGACCAAGGCGGTACCAAATGGTGATCATTATCTGATTTCAGGTTCGAAGATCTTTATTTCTTATGGGGATCATGAACTATCAGACAATATCGTTCATCTTGTTTTGGCGCGCACACCGGATGCACCGGACGGGGTCAAAGGGATTTCCTTGTTTATCGTCCCGAAATATCTGGTGAATGCAGATGGCCGTCTGGGCGCACGAAATGACCTGCGGGCGATTTCGCTGGAACATAAGTTGGGGATTCATGCCAGCCCGACATGCGTTATGTCTTATGGGGATGAAGATGGTGCGGTTGGTTATCTGATCGGCGAAGAAAATCGCGGGTTGGAATATATGTTCGTGATGATGAACCGTGCGCGTTTTGAAGTTGGTTTGCAAGGTGTATCCTTGGCGGAACGGGCCTATCAAAAAGCGCTTTCTTACGCCAAAGAACGGGTGCAGGGCGTACCGTTTAACGGACAACCCGGTGATACAATTATCAAGCATCCCGATGTGCGACGTCTGTTGATGCACATGAAAAGTCAGACCCAAGCCATGCGTGCCTTGACCTATTGGGGCGGGGCACAACTTGATCTGGCCCATTATGAAGAAAATGAAACACGTCGTCAGTCAGTGCAGGCGGATGCGGAATTTTTAACACCGATTATCAAGGCATGGTGCACCGAACGCGGGGTGGAGATGACTTCGCTTGGTCTTCAAGTTCACGGTGGTTTGGGCTTTATCGAAGAAACAGGGGCAGCACAATATTACCGCGATGCCCGCATCATCACGATTTATGAAGGCACAACGGCTATTCAAGCCAATGATTTTGTTTTCCGCAAGACATTGCGTGACGAAGGTGCGACGGCGCGTCGTTTGCTCGCGCAATGGAAAGAAGATGTCATCGGATATCAGGACGGGCGTTTGCAAGATGGGAAAGCCAAGGTTTTAAAATCATTGGATCATTGTGACGCAGCTTTGGGTTTGATGTTGAAACGTGCCAAATCCGGCCCGGCAAACGTGGCGGCAACCGCTGTGGCTTATCTAGATGTCTGGGGATACGCCATTGGCGGTTATCTGATGTTGAAGGCAGCCTCTATTGCAATGGCGCAGCAGGAACAAAGTGATGCGAATACGGGTTTCCTCAAAGGGAAAATCGCCTGCGCCGATTTTTATATCACTCACATTTTACCGCAGGCTGAGGCCTGCCTCAGTATCGTTCTGGATGGCACGGATGCCGTTTGGGGACTGAGCGACGATCAATTCTAAGAAATTCAAAGAAAACGGAGAGACAAAAATGTCCAACCTTGAAAATGTAGTTATTGTTGATGGTGCAAGAACCGCGGTCGGTGGTTTTGGTGGCAGCCTCAGTGGATTTAGTCCAGCAGACCTTGGCACCATTGCAGCCAAAGAAGCGATTTCAAAATCCGGTGTTCCGGCAGAAGATATCGAACATTCTGTCTTTGGGCATATTATCACGACCGGGGCGCAGGATGCCTATCTGTCGCGCCATATTGCCTTGAACGCCGGGATGAAAGAAAGCTCGGTTGCCTTTCATATGAACCGTCTGTGTGGATCATCCATTCAGTCTTTAATTTCAGCCGCGCAAATGTTGATGTTGGGCGATTGTAAACTGGCTTTGGCTGGTGGGGCTGAGGTCATGAGCCGGGGCGTTTATTATTTGGAAAGTGCACGTTTTGGTCAACGCATGGGTGATGGTCGCCTGTATGATATGACAACAGGTGTTCTGGCAGACCCGTTTGACAGTGGTCATATGGGTATGACAGCCGAACGCATTGCCGAACAATATGGTTTGAGCCGCGAAGAACTGGACGAATATGCGGTGGAAAGTCATCGTCGCGCCCAAAACGCAACGGAAAAAGGCTATTTCAAAAGCCAGATTGTTCCGGTTGAAGTTAAGAAAGGCCGCAAATCGTTTACCTTTGATACGGATGAGCATATCCGCATGGATGCAACAGTTGAAGGCATGGCAAAATTACCGCCTGCCTTTAAAAAAGATGGCATTGTCACGGCGGGGAATGCTTCCGGCATTAATGACGCGGCTTGTGCAATGGTTTTAACAACCGAAAGCGAAGCGGAAAAACGGGGCCTGAAACCTCGTGCGCGCATTGTATCATACGGTTTTGGTGGTGTTGCCCCCAATGTTATGGGGCTTGGCCCCATTTGTGCGGCACCTGCAGCATTGCAACGTGCCGGGTTAAGCGTTGCTGATATGGATGTGATTGAATCAAACGAAGCATTTGCAGCACAAGCAATGGCGGTTTCACGCGAGCTTGATTTCGATCCGGCAAAAGTAAACCCGAATGGCAGTGGGATTAGCCTTGGTCATCCGGTTGGTGCAACAGGATCAATCATCACTCTGAAAACATTGTATGAATTAGAACGCATCAATGGACGTTATGGTTTGATGACCATGTGTATAGGTGGCGGTCAGGGTATCGCAATGATCGTGGAGAAACTGTAATGACGCAGGATATTAAAAAAGTTGGCGTCATTGGGGCCGGTGTTATGGGGGCAGGCATTGCCGCACAGGCGGCCAATGGTGGGGCCGAGGTTGTCTTGCTGGATATTGTGCCCGATGGTGCAACGGACCGAAATGCCATTGCCCAAGGGGCGGTGGAGCGTTTTATCAAAGCCGGGGCCAATGGTGGCTTTATGGGGCAAGAGGCAGCCAAACGCCTGAGCGTCGGTAATATCGAAGACGATCTCAACCTTCTATCGGATTGTGACTGGATCGTTGAAGTTATTGTTGAAAAGCTTGATATCAAACAAGACTTATTTCAAAAGATCGAAACCGTGCGCAAAGATGGATCGGTCGTATCGTCCAATACCTCGACCATTCCGTTGGCGACATTGATGCAAGGGATGCCCCAGCGTTTGCGCGAAGATTTTATCGTGACGCATTATTTCAATCCACCGCGCCATATGCGTCTGTTGGAAATTGTTAAAGGAGACGAGACCAAACAAAGTGCGGTTGATCGCGTTGCTTCTTTTAATGACATCCAGATGGGGAAAACCGTTATTCATTGTGCGGACCGTCCCGGTTTTATCGCCAACCGTCTTGGCGTGTTTTGGATGCAGGCCGCGGTTTATGAAGCCGTGCGCAATGGACTGAGTATTGAAGACGCGGACGCGATTATGTCTGGTCCGTGTGGTTATCCGAGCACCGGAATTTTCGGCCTTTGGGATTTATGCGGGATCAATTTGATGCCGGATGTGACGGCCAGTTTGGGTGGTTTATTGCCTGAAACAGATGCGTTTGCGCCTTATCGGGATGTTCTGCCACAAATCGTCGGTATGGTGGAACGGGGCTATCATGGCCGCAAAGGACGTGTTTATCAGGGGTTTTACCGTCTGAGCCGCACCGATGATGGCAAAAAAATCAAAGAAACGATCAATCTTCAAAACCTTGAATATCGAAACTTCGAGAAATCTGAACTCGCCAGTGCACAGTTGAAGAAAGGTCAGTTGGCTGAACTGCTGGCAAGTCCCGATAAAGGCGGTGTTTATGGCTGGAAAGTTCTGTCACAGGTTTTGAACTACGCCACAACTTTGGTCCCTGATGTTGCGGGGGAAATTACATCCGTCGATCAGGCCATGAAGCTTGGTTATAACTGGCAGTTCGGGCCGTTTGAAATGATCGACTTGATCGGCACCAAAGAATTTGTTGCCCGTCTGGATGCGGATGGCTTGTCTGTTTCTGATTTCTTGCGCAATGCCGATGGACGCCAGATTTATATTGAAGAAAACGGTGTTGAAAAATGCCTGAATGCCAAAGGGCAATATGTGGAAATCGCACGCCCCGATGGTGTGTTGACCTTGGCGGATTTGAAACGCCGCAAGGCTTGTGTGATTGAAAGTGAAACGGCAAATGTCTGGGATTTGGGCGATGATGTCTGGGCGTTGGAATTTCGCACAAAAATGAACACCTTACCCAAAGAATTACTGGAAAATATTGATCATATCCGCGAACGTGCCGAAGCAGAAAACAAGGCACTGGTTTTATATAACGAAGGGCCGTTATTTGCCGCTGGGGCCAATTTGGCGGATTTGATCGAAAAGGTCGAAGATCAAACTTATGTGCGTGATTATATCGCCTATGGTCAACAGGTCTTTATGCGTTTGAAATATGCTTCAATACCAGTTGTCGGGGCACCTGCCGGGCGGGCCTTTGGCGGCGGTGTGGAAATTTTGATGCATTGCCATGCCGTTCAGGCCCATAGTGAACTATATATCGGGCTTGTGGAAAATAACGTCGGCATTATTCCGGCATGGGGCGGCACGAAAGAATTACTGGTTCGTTCACAGGAAATGTTGGGATCCGATAAAGCCATTGAAAATGCCTACCGCGTTATTTCCGGGGCGATGGTGTCCGGTTCTGCCATGCATGCCAAGGAACTGGGATACCTGCGATCTACAGACGGTGTGACCATGAACCGGGATCGTTTGTTAATGGATGCGAAAAAGCGTGCACTCGCCCTTAAGGAAACACCGTTCAAGCCAAAGACTTTGAGCGCTTTATCACCTGTTGCAGAACCATCTTTTAGTGAAGGTGGTCATCAGGAACTGGTGGAACGCACGACGTATGAAACCATGTTGGCGGCCTTGTCTGATGATTGGGAAAAATCCTTGTTGGCAGCCGAGTTGGAAAACGTGCTTATACTGTGTGCAAAACCTGCTGCGATCGAACGCATGCAGCATATGTTGAAGACGGGCAAGCCGTTGAAAAATTAAGAAACAAAGGATCGGACCTGTTTTATTCGGGGTAAAACAGACCCGTTTCATTTTAGGAAGGAAAGAAGGCTATGACTTTAGCGCAAAATTTTAACGATAATCTGAAATTGCCGGTTGTTGCAGCGCCGATGTTTTTAGTGTCAGGCCCCGAACTTGTCATTGAAACCTGCAAAGCCGGTGTGGTGGGAACGTTCCCGGCCTTAAACCAACGTACAAGTGATGGATTTGAAGATTGGGTTATCACCATTAAACAGCAATTGGCCGAATTTGAATCTCAAACTGGCGAAAAGGCAGCACCGTTTGGGGTAAACTTAATTGCCCATCGCAGCAATCCCAGACTAGAGGCCGATCTTGACATCTGCGTTAAGCATGAAGTTCCTTTGATCATCACCTCCTTGGGGGCAGTTCCCAGCTTGATCGACAAGGTTCATGGTTATGGCGGTTTGGTTTTTCATGATGTGATTAATTTGAAATTTGCCAAAAAAGCAGCAAAGGCCGGGGCCGATGGTTTGATTTGCGTCAGTGCCGGGGCCGGTGGTCATGCAGGTGAGATGAGCCCCTTTGCACTGGTCAGTGAAATTCGCCAATTTTTTGATAAAACCATTTTGCTGGCAGGTTGTTTGTCATCGGGGCGCGATGTGGCAACCGCCCAAATGATGGGCGCGGACCTTGCCTATATCGGGACACGTTTTATCGCGACCAAAGAAGCGATGGCCCAACCGGATTATAAAGATATGATTGTCGACAGCCGGGCGGAAGATATTGTCTATACGCCTAAAATTTCAGGCGTTTATGCGAATTTCCTACGTCCTAGTCTGGATCGTGCCGGGATTGATTTAGCGATGACGCCGGATAAGACCGAGATTGATTTCGGATCTGAATTGACGATGGATGACGAAAAAAAGAAAGGCGCATGGAAAGATATTTGGTCGGCGGGGCAGGGGGTTGGGTCCATTGATGATGTCCCACACGTTAAAGACTTGATCCATAATATGAAAAAGGAATATGTACAGGCTGTCACCCAACAGGCTGACCAAAGTAAAAAATTTATGGAAGAGGAAAAATAACAATGTCCCAGATCGTCACATTTGAACAACAAGATAAAATCGGCGTGATTAAAATGGATGATGGCAAAGCCAATGCCATGTCTTTTGAAATGGCGGCGCAGATGAACGCAGCCTTGGATGAAGCCGAAAAAGGCAGTGATACGATTATCTTGGAAGGTGGTGCAAAATGTTTTTGCGCCGGGTTTGATCTTGAGACAATGAAGGCCGAAGGACCGGATCGGGATCGTTTATTAAAAACAGGTTTTTCCTTGTCTTATCGTCTGTTAAATGCAGGCCGTCCCGTGATTGCCAAAAGTGCCGGTCATGCCTTGGCAATGGGGGCTATTTTGTTGTTATCCTGTGATTACCGGATCGGGGTAAACGGTTCTGCAAAAATCGGTTTGAATGAAATTGCCATTGGTGTGGAAATGCCGGATTACGGCATTGATCTGGTTTTGGATCGCCTAGCAAAACCCGCGCAAATTCCAGCCCTTGCCAACAGCGTTATCTATACTCCGGATCAGGCGGTTCATGTTGGTTTTCTGGATGAAGCAGTGGAGGCAGATGTTTTGGATCGTCGCGTCAATGACGTTGCCGGATATCTCGCAAGCCTGAACATGCCTGCTCATCAAAAGGCGAAACGTGCTTTGCGGGCTAATTTTTTAGCGAAATATAAAGATGTATACGGAGCCTGAGCCATGTCTGAAGATCAAGTCAATTTGACAGATCGTGCGAATTTTAAATTCTGGACGCCGGAAATCTTTCGGTTTGCGGATATGGATGCGCTCAATCATTTGAACAATATTGCATCGGCTGTTTATTGTGAAACCGCACGTGCTGATTTCTTTGTGAAGAATTTGGGGCATGATTTCAGTGCCAAGGTCAACTGGGTTTTGGCAAATATCAACGTCAGTTATCTCGCCCCAGTTCATTATCCAAATGAAATTGAAATCGGTACACGGGTTAAACGTATCGGTAATAGTTCGGTGACTTTGCAACAAGGTCTGTTTTGCCAGCAAGGATGTTTTAGCACGGCTGAAACCATTCTGGTTTTTGCCAATCTGGAAACGGGGAAAAGCACGCCTCTATCAGATGATGTGAAAGAAATTTTTGCCAAGTATAACTGAGGATAAAAAGAGTTACTCTGCCGTTTGTGCTTGAACGGCAGGGTGGTCTTGATCGTCTTCGTCCCAGTTTTCCAGTTCATGTGAATCTGCCTTGGCAATGACGCCTTTGGCAATGCGTTTGGCGAAATAATAAATACGTTGCAGGCGTTCCATCGTTTCCATTTCGCGTGAATAGGTATGATGACGGTTTTCACCTTCCGCCAAAAGACGGGTTGCGCCAAAGGCCGAAATGGCGGTGGAATCACTGGCAATGGTATGCTTCATATCAATGACTTTATGAGCAATTTCAACATCTTCGTTAATCAAAGCTTCCAGTGCCAGTTCAATGGAATGGTCAACTTTATTGTGGAAAGATTTCAATAACCGGGTTGTTTCCGGGCTGACATGGATGCGTTCCTCAATCCTGCGTCGCCCGATTTGGACAAGATCGGTTTCGATTAAGTCGCCGATGTTTTCAATATGATTGGCTGCAGACATTAGGCGGACAACTTCGCGCATATCTTCTTCGCCCAACGATTGTGCCCCGATTTTACGAACATATTTCAGGATCGCCATATGCAGGCTATCCACATTTGAATCCATGTCGGCAACCTTATCCAGTGACGCATTGGTTCCGGTCAGGGTTGCGGGCAAAATGGCCTGCATCATACGCTGGACGTGCTTGCCCAATTCCCCAATTTCCATACGCACTGCGTTTAAGGCAATGGATGGTGTAGAAATTAAAGGCTCATCCAGATATTTGGGTTTTGTAGAGATTTTACTCGGTTCGCTTTCCAAGGGGACAAGACGCTCTACCAGTTTGGCAAAGGGCGTGACAAACCAGATAAAAATAAAAGCGTTGGCAACGTTGAAGATGGTGTGGGCATTGGCGATGTCGCGGGCCGTTCCGCTTGCGTTTCCGCCAATTTTATGTACAAACCCGGCAAGTTGATCGACGAAACCGATCCACAACAAGACCCCTGCAATGTTAAACAAGACATGGACGACGGCGGCGCGTAAGGCTTCACGCGGTTTACCGATGGAAGCCAGCATTGCAGTGACGCAGGTGCCGACATTTGCACCGAAAATCAGGGCAATCCCACCGGGAAGAGACAGTAACCCTTGTGTTGCCAAGGCGATGACAATCCCGGTTGTGGCAGAAGATGACTGGACAAGGGCTGTAAAGGCGGCCCCAACCAGCAAACCTAAAAACGGGTTTTCCATGCTGACCATGAGGTCTAGAAAGGGCTCGTAGCTACGTAAAGGGTACATGGCATCGGACATCAAATTCATGCCAAGGAAGATCAGCCCCAACCCCATGATCATATTGCCGTACTGTTTAAATTTATCCCCACGTCCGAAGAAAAACATGAAAAAACCGACGGCAACCATAACCATAGCAAAATGGGTAATTTTAAAGGCAATGATCTGGGCTGTAATGGTCGTCCCGACATTGGCCCCCATGATAATACCGATGGATTGGGACAGTTTCATTAAACCGGCACTGATAAAACCGACGACCAGAACTGTGGTGACAGATGATGATTGAATGATGGCAGTGACAAAGGCACCGGTAAACATGCCTAAAAACCGGTTGGAAGTAAGCCTGGCGAGAATGGTCTTCATTTTTTCGCCAGCAACGGCTTTTAATCCTGCAGAAAGCTGTTCTAACCCAAAAAGAAAAATTGCCAGACCGCCGCCTAAACCAGCGGTAATGGTGAAAAGGTCCAATTCTGCGCCGTTTGCCATAATGCATCCCTGTTTTTTGTTGTTTCATAAAACTGTAATCTAACAGCCGGAGGGAATCAAATGACAATTTATCAGAAGGTTATCAGAACAGTTATGTTTCTGTTCTGGGTTGTTTGATCAGAAGAAACTGTTTAAACCGAATGCATAAAGTTTCAATTAAGCGGATGGTCCTTACGTGAGCCAAATTTTAAACGATCCTCTTTTTCTCCTTCAAATTATTGCAGCCTTGGGCACGACGGGCTTTATTGCGGGTGTTATGGCAGGCTTGTTGGGGGTTGGCGGCGGGATTGTCATCGTGCCGGTTTTGTATTTCTTATTTCAGTTATTTGGCACGTCTGCGGATGCCGCCATGCATGTTGCGGTCGGGACCTCTTTGGCGACGATTATAGGGACGTCCATTTCTTCGGTGCGTTCTCACCATAAAAAAGGCGGAGTGGACTGGTTACTGCTGAAAAGATGGGCCCTTGGTGTTGTGATTGGCGTGATCGCAGGGACCGTGTTAGCCGCCTTTTTAAAAGGGCAGACGCTGACCATTATGTTTTCAATTTTGGCCCTGTTGGTCGCAATACAGATGTTATTAAGCAAAGCTGGCGGACATCTAAGTGAAGGCTTACCCGGTCAACCCTTGGAATTTATATGTGCTTTTATCATCGGATCCATTTCCGTTATGGTCGGTATTGGTGGGGGATCTATCAGTGTTCCCATTCTCAGCTCATTTAATTATCCCATACGCAAGGCTGTGGCTTCGGCATCCGGGTTTGGCTTGATCATTGCGGTGCCGGGCGCGCTTGGCTTTATGGTATCGGGGTGGGGGACAGAAGGTTTGCCGGTGGGGTCGATTGGCTATGTCAATCTATTGGGTTTTGGTTTGATTGTACCGATGACCGTTGCCTGTGCTCCGTTGGGGGCAAAAATTGCACATTCTGTTAATCCGCAGTATTTAAAAAAAGGATTTGCGGTTTTTTTGTTTGTGACCAGTTTAAAGATGATGTACAGCGCGCTGGGGTTATAGAAAAAATATGTATTTCCACCTGAAAGCTTTGAAACTCTTTCGCAATTAGGATAACTTACTTATCTATATGTGGCGAGTTCCATAAAGGTGGTCATGCCCTTGCCGATAACAAATAAGGAGAAAATATCATGGGGGAGAAGTTTCGTTTAGTCACACGAAGCGACTTTGACGGTTTGGTTTGCGCAGTTCTGTTGAAGAAAATGGACCTGATCGATAAAATTACCTTTGTTCATCCCAAAGACATGCAAGATGGTAAGGTTGCGATTACGAACCGCGATATTACGACGAACCTGCCTTATGTGGAAGGGGTTCACTTGGCCTTTGACCACCACTTGAGTGAAACTTTGCGATTGGATGACAATCCTGCCAATCATATTATCGACCCGGATGCGCCATCGGCGGCACGTGTAGTTTGGCGTTATTACGGTGGGCATGGTGAATTCCCGGCAAGCTGGGATGAAATGATGGAAGCGGTTGATAAAGGCGATGCCGCACAATTCAGCCGCGAAGAAATCCTCAAGTCGGAAGACTGGGTCCTTTTGAACTTCCTTATGGATGCGCGCACCGGACTGGGACGTTTCCGTGATTTTAGAATTTCCAACTATCAGTTAATGATGGAGCTTATTGACTGTTGCGCAAGCATGTCGATTCAAGAGATTCTAGCGCTGCCGGATGTTAAAGAACGCGTCGATATGTATAAGGAACATGAACCTAAGTTTATCGATCAGTTAAAACGCTGCACGCAGGTTCATCGCAATGTTGCTGTCCTGGATTTACGCAACGAAGATATTATTTATACGGGTAACCGTTTTATGATTTATGCGTTGTTCCCGGATACAAATATTTCCATTCATGTTTTATGGGGCTTGAAAAAGCAAAATACGGTATTTGCCTGTGGGAAATCCATCCTCAATAAAACATCGAACACAAATGTGGGTGAGTTGATGTTGAGCTATAACGGCGGGGGGCATCAAAATGCCGGAACCTGTCAAGTGGCCAACGATAAAGCCGTTGAAACTTTGGACGCCTTGATTGCGGGTATGAATGCCGATGGTTGATGCATTTTAATTATGCAGCAATAAAATTTTGATTATAATAAATATTCCCGCCAAATGCGGGAATGTTTGTATGTCGTGTCTTGCGTTGCAAGGCACGATACCCCACATGTTTATAAGTTATATGCGATATAGACTGAATTAGAGAAGCTGTGTAAGAAAATGAACTTTTGGCCCCGTCTTCCGTCCCTTTTAATGGTTGTTCTGGCTTTGGCTGTGGCAACTGTATTTTTGCCGTCACTCAGCGGTTGCGCCTTGCACACGGCACAAGTTGAACGCTGGATGTCTTCATTGACGGGAACACGCGGTTTGCCAAAAGAGGCGATGACTGAATTGGCCCGCTTTAAAGAGGTTTATTTGCAAAAGGCCGTTGAGACGAATAAACGCGACGATCAATTTGATCAGTTTATCGATGCCTTTAAAGTCGTGCGCAGCCATTATGTCAAACAGATATCGGATAATGATCTCATCACCTATGCAATTGATGGATTAAAGGCAGATGAGGACGACTGGCTTAATCAAAAAGATGATGGGACACCGCGCGGTAAGGCCAAGCCTGAAAAAGTGGTTGAGGTTGCCGTTGACGCAATGCTGGCGAAGTTAGACCCGCATTCCGGTTATATGACTCCTGCAGAATTTCAGGAACTGATGGTCGATACCAGCGGTGAATTTGGCGGGTTAGGTATTGAAGTTCAAAAAGGCGAGGGGTTTCTTAAAATCGTTTCCCCGATTGAAGATACGCCGGCTGATCGGGCCGGGGTCAAGGCGGGCGACCATATCACCCATGTGGATGGCGCCTCCATCAAAGAATGGACCATGACGAAATCGGTTCGGGCCTTGCGCGGTAAACCGGGAAGTTCCGTGACTGTCACGATTGAACGTGAAAATACAGCCCCGTTTGATTTGACAGTTGTGCGTGCCATTATTCAGGTGCGTGCGGTGCGTTCTGCCCTTTACAACGGGTATTTACACATCCGTGTTGTTTCGTTTTCAGAACGTATGGAAGCAGATGTTTTAAAAGCCTTTGAAAAGGCACGCCGTGAATTGGGGGCAAAACCTAAGGGCATTGTACTGGATTTACGCAACAATCCGGGCGGGTTGTTAACGCAAGCTGTGGCGTTAAGTGATATGTTCCTTGAAAAAGGCAATGTGTTGTCTATTCGTGGCCGCAAAGTTGAAGATGTACGCAATTTTGGGGCATCCGTTGGTGAAATTGCCGCTGGTGTGCCGCTTGTGGTCTTGATCAACGGTGGATCGGCGTCAGCATCCGAAATCGTCTCTGGTGCTTTACAGGACCATAATCGTGCAATCCTGATGGGACGTCGTACATTTGGTAAAGGGTCTGTACAAACGATTATGCCGTTGATGCGTGAAGGGGCTGTGCGTTTGACCACTTCGCTTTATTATCTGCCGTCAGGGCGCACAATTCAAAAAGTCGGTGTTGCCCCGGATATTCGTCTAGACCTCCCCGAAGTGCCGGTTGCGGCAAATGATAATAAAGACGAAAATGCGGATAATGCTAAAGCTGAGGGCGGTGCAAAAGATAAATATCATGCACCGCGTGAAGCTGACTTGCCCAATGTGCTGAATGCAAAGAAATTTATTGAAGATGACCTTCATAGTAAAGAAGGTGTTTTAGGCAATACTTCGGTTGAGAGTTGCCCGGAAATTGGTGAGAAGAAAGACAAAGAACTTGGCTGTGCATTGGAGTTTTTAAAAGCTGGCACAGCCAAGAAATTTTTGGCAGGTCTTGTTGCCAAAGGGCGGGGATAAATTTAAGGAACAGGTTTCCTCTTACATTTATTGATCTAGTCCAGCGGTGCTTGCTCAATATTTATGTCTTCTTGGATTGATATTGTGTAACCGTCGTTTTGATAGACACGGAAATAAGTATCTGACATCTGGTCGTAATAGGACTGTTGCGTATCATTCCAGTAGTTGTCCAAGGTCACACTATCGTTGCTGTCCCCTGTGATTGCCACAATGCCGGTGCTTCTGAAATTATGTCCGATCATAATATTCGTATCAGCTTGTGACAGATTTAGAACTTCGAAATTGCTAAAGTTGATAGAAGGCGAATTTTCAAAATTGAAAGATGTACCTTGTAACACTAGGGTGTCATGTCCGTCACCGCCATCAATAGTTAATGCATTACCGTTGGGGTCGATGTTTTCCGACAGGGTCACTGTATCGTTATTATAGCCAAGCTCAAATTTTTCTATAGTAGCGAAAATATCAGTGCCTACGGTTGTGTTTTGCGCGTCTGTATAAGTAATAGATCCAGTGTTATTGTCAGTGAAAGACAGGGTAACATGTTCGCCATAGTCAATGGTGGTGTTTAAGTCGAGTGTATCGGTTCCGCTTTCGCCGACATATGTATTTTGGGATGCATCGCTATTTGCGTAAAAGGTATCATTTCCTTCACCGCCAAGAAGGGTATCTTTGCCATCACCGGCATATAAACTATCGTCCCCGGTCCCGCCAAGTAATGTGTCGTTTCCATCGCCACCTTTCAGGATGTCATTTCCTGCATCGCCCTTTAGGGTGTCATGCCCTGTTCCACCTTCCAGTGTGTCGTTTCCATCGCCACCTTCTAGCGTATCGTTATCGGATCCGCCGTCTAGAAAATCATCATCGCCACCGCCGGAGATCGCATCATTTCCATCGCCGCCATAGATGGTATCTTTGCCATATCCACTGTCATCGCTAAGGGAACTCAAGATATCTTTAAACGAATTTCCTGTGGGAATATCCCCATGAATAAAGTCGTTGCCCTCACCACCGAAAATGGCATCGTTGCCAGAACCGCCACTGATCACATCGTTTCCACCGTAACCATATATTGTATCATCGCCACCTAGGCCGACAATGCCATCGTTGAGGCTGTTGTCACCTTCAATGTAATCGTAGTCTGACGTGCCGCTAATTGAATTTTCAATATCTTTGATCGCATCCTCAACTTTTTCTGCGATTTCTTCTTGTGTGGTTTCTGTTTGTGATTCGACTTCGGCTGCGACAATTTGCTCAATCGTTGTGTTGAGTTTTCCAACGTTTGTCTGGATGTTTTTCAGGATATCAGAAACGTCTGTTTCATTATCTCCAGCGTCATTATTGGTGTTGATGTTTTGGAATTCCTGTGTCAGTTGTTCCAGACTTTGCTGTATTTCCGCAAGGGTAGATTCAAATGCTAAACCGGCTTCAATGACACTTTCCAATTCTGCTTTGGCTTGCGCGGCTTCTGCGGCGGCCTCCTCGGCGGCAGCTGCAATTGCAGCGGCTTCGGCAAGTAAGGCTTCAGCCTCGGCACCTTCCAATTCGGCAGCTTGTTGTTCAAGGGCTTCTGCTTGAGCGGCCAAGGCTTCTGCTTCTTCTTGTTTCTGGTCGGCTTTTCGTTGAGAGGCTGCGCGGCGCGTGTTGTTTAGTGTGCGAATACTTGTTGTCCCAAACGATCCGGTAATTTGTGCCAGATTGAGGGTGACAGACTGGCCTGGCGTCGTATTAAAGGATAAAATAGCGGAATATTGATTGGGTTGGTTCAAGGTAATAGAACCGGCGGAGTTTGTCAGGATAAGTTCGCCCGTAAATCCACCCGCCTCTTCTAAAAGCGCTGCTTTTAATTCGCCACCACGGGTTTGTTGTAAAACACCTTGTGTACCGCGAATACCGATTGTTGCCACCGGTGTATTCAGGGTCATTGCATCAGGGTTCGCCTTGGCAATCTGCCCGGAAACAAAGGAAAAAACCCCGCTGGTCAGGCTGGTGCTGAAACTGCCTTCACCGCTGTCTGGGTCATAGACCATCTCGTCCAGAATCATTTCGCCATTTTCATCCAGTGAAAACGCACTTTCATCTTTAAACGTAATCCCGACATTGGCGTTGTCAGATGTTCGTATGACGTCTCCTTGAAAAACGGGGTCACCAACTTTCAGGGTGACGGTCGTACCGTCCGCATGTACAGCACTAACGGAACCTTGTAACGTTTCAATTTGACCGATGCTTTCACTCAAGCTGGCAGGAGTGGTTGCCTGAACATATTGTTCAGGGGCAAGCGAGCCGCTTAGATTTTGCACCATTTGGAAGCCAAGAGAACCGCTTTGTGAAATAAGCGCATCAGGCTGATGGATAAAATAATCCTGAACGAGCCCCTGTTGTCCGTTTTCATTGGTGAGGATCAGGTCACGACCAGCCTGATGGTAACCGCCACTGCCAATGGTAAATGTATCGGGGAGTTCAATGTTGTTTGTTTGTGCCGCATTAATGACAAACTCAAAATCATCACTTGCGTGTGATGGTGCATAAACCATGACTGCCTCAATTATATATATATTAGGAAACGGACAATAGTATTCTAACGATAAATCCGGTTATAGAAAAGGATTTTAAAGTTGTTTATATGTTCTGAATTTCAGGTTGAAAATGTGTTTTTTACATTATTCCAAAGTTGCTGAAATTACATTGTCATAAAAAAAGATAATGCTTTCACCCATTTGGGTGAAGGCAGGAGGGCACGGGTCCGTCATTATCTAAACAGTTCTCCATATTGGGGTTCTGAGTACGACGTAGTTTCTCGGCGGACTTGGGGTGATAAGCTTTCTTATCACCCTTTTTTTTGTCTGGGCCGTAAACTTATCCAAATAAACTAGAAAAAATTGTTCAAGGTCACCCAAATGGGTGAAGGCAGGAGGGCGCAGGTCCGTCATTATCTAAACAGTTCTCCATATTGGGGTTCTGAGTACGACGTAGTTTCTCGGCGGACTTGGGGTGATAAGTTTTCTTATCACCCTTTTTTTTTATATCTATTTATCACACGGGAAAGTGTTTCAACTTTTCTGTAAAAAGCCTAAACTACTGAAACGAAAATTATTAACTGGGTGGTTTGTGTTTCGCATGAGCAGGTTTCGTTTCGGTGTTTTTGCGCAATTGATAACGAGTTTTACGCTTGCCGTCCTTTTTACGGTTATTGCAGCCGGTATCGGTATTTTTTCCATTCAGAAAATTAATTCGGGTATCAAACAAGTTGTTTTGTCTCGCGTTCCTGCCATGACGCAGGCTTATCAGTTGGGACAACAGAGTGAAGCAATCGTCGCAAGTGCGCCCATGCTTGTGCGGGTAAAGTCACAGGCACAACGCGAAACCATTTCTTTTCGCATTGCAGATCGCGTGCGCTGGCTTCAGGAAATTATTGATTCATTGCGAGATTATCAGGTTGATAATGATGTTCTGGAAGTCATTAACCAGACACGCCAACAATTGTTGAATAATTTTGGACGCCTTGATTTGTTGATCCAAAATAGAATCGATGTAAATGTGCGGATAAACCGACGGTATACGGAATTGTTGGATATTTTTCAGGCAAAGAAAGGTCTGGAAAATGAAACAAACGATAAATGGTTTACCGTGTTCAGCGATTTGCTGGACCAATTGTTACTCATGCAACGTGTCACGGAACCTGTACGGTTTGAAACATTACGCGAAAGTGTTCTGATTGCATTTGAGCGCATGCCCGCCCTGAAAAATGACAGTGCAACATCGAAGGAACGTGAATTGCTGGCCCGATTACGCAAAGTCGCTATGGGCAAGGAAGGATTGATTGAATTGCAAGGCGAGCTGGGGGAGGAATTACAAAAAATTTCCGGTATCCTTGCGGTTAATGAACGTTTGTCTAGTCGGTTTGTCTATTCTGTCAACGACCTCATTCGACGTATGCGTGAAGATATTGAAGAAAATAGCCACGAATTCCAGCTTTTGGTTGATAGTCGAACGGCATTGTTGACGAATATTGTGTTGGTCGCCGTCGTCGTGCTGGGCTTTATTTGCGCCATCTTTGTATGGCGTATTCTGACCCGGTTGAACATGTTGAAAGAAAGCATGCGTGTTCACGCAGAAGGTGGGGAATGTGCGATTGAAATCGACGGCGCAGATGAAATCTCCGATATGGCCGATGCTTTGCGTTATTTGGTGGATGAAATTAAACAACGCGAAGAGATTATGAAGCTGAGTGAAGCGCGTTTTCGCGATGTGGCCGAAGCGACTTCTGACTGGCTTTGGGAAACGGATTCCGATTTAAAATATTCTTTGGTTTCAGATCGTTTTTTCGATATTACCGGTTTTACCCGTAATGATATTTTGGGAACAACCCCGATGGGGTTTGCCTCTTTGGCCCGCAGTGAAGAAGACGATCCCGAAAAATGGTTGCATCATGCAAATGATCTGAAAAACAGACGACGGTTTCGTGATTTTTCCTATTCCATTCGTTGCCCTGATGGGGTCTGGCGTCAGGCCAAGGTCAGCGGGAAGCCCATCTTTAACAGTGATGGGGTGTTTAAAGGTTATCGGGGAACCGGGGCGGATATCACAGCAGAAACACAAGCCCGCAGTCGTTTGATGGCGGCGAATGAAATTATGCCGGGGGCTTTTGCCCTTTGGGATCACGAAAACCGTCTCGTTTTATGTAACCGCAAATATTATCAATATTACAAAGTTTTAAACGATCGTATTCGTCCCGGTGTCACCTTTGAAGAACTCGCCCTTTTGATGGAGGAACGCCACGGGGTCCGCGACCATGAAGGCTACGGGGAACGTCGCAAACGCTTTCGTAAAAAACCCAGCGGTGTCTTTATGGAGGCGCTGTCCAACGGTCATTACCTTCAGGTCAGCGAAGCACCGACACTGGATGGTGGCACGGTATCATTGGTCATTGATATTACCGAACGCATTAAAACAGAAACCCGATTGGAGCTGGCCCGACAGGATTCAGAAAATGCCAACAAAGCTAAATCGAAGTTTTTGGCAGCCGCTAGCCACGATTTGCGCCAACCTTTACATGCAATTGGTATGTTTCTATCGGCATTGGAAGACCGCCGGAGTAAGGTTGACAATGAGAATGCTCGCGCTGACTTGAAAATTATAAATAACATTTCTGATAGTCTGGAAGCATTGCGTGGATTATTAAACGCGCTATTGGATATCTCCAAGCTGGATGCCGGTGTGATGAAGGCGGAAAAAACGTCTGTGATGTTGCGCCCGTTGATTGATCGTTTGTTAAAACAATATAATGGGCGGGCTCAGGAAAAAGGGCTGGTTCTGAAATCATTTTGTCCCGATCTTGCCGTCCATAGTGACCCGGTTCTTCTGGAACGTATCTTATCAAACCTGATGTCCAATGCGGTGCGCTACACCAGAGAAGGAGGTGTCTTGTTGGGGGTGCGTCGTCGTGGCGACAATGTGATTATTCAAGTGAGTGATACTGGTGTCGGGATTCCACAAGATAAGGTTTTAGATATTTTTGTGGAATTTCAGCAGCTTGAAAACCCCGCACGGGATCGTCGACGGGGGTTGGGTCTGGGGTTGGCAATTGTGGACCGGGTTATTTCCTTATTGGGACATCGCCTTGAAGTTAAATCATTTCTTGGCAAAGGAACGACGTTTAGTCTGGAAATTGAACGCGATGAAGTTCAAATCAGTACAGGGGAAGAAAAACCGGTTGAAGTTGCCTTAAGTGGCAATCAGGTGCCGTTGGTTCTGGTCATTGATGATGAACCAGACATACTGGAGGGAATGGAGCAATTGATTTCCGGATGGAAGTACGATGTGATTGCTGCGTCTTCGACACAAGAGGCTTTGGAACGAGTGAAGCAATCGGTAAAAAAACCGAGTTTGATTTTGGCAGATTATCGTTTGCAGGAAGATTTGACCGGTGCGCAAGCTATTCGTTTAATTCATGAACAATTGGGGCAAGAGATCCCGGCGGCTATTATCACAGGGGATACAGCGCCGGACCGAATTCAGGAGGCAAAATCAAGTGGTTTCATTCTACTGCATAAACCGTTGCGGCCTGCTAAACTACGTCAAATCATTCGAACCGTTCACGCGGGAACTTTTCCGGGACAAGACGGGGCGGAACAATGAAAACCCGAAAAATATAAAGAAATGAATGGGGTATAATAATGAAGACTACTTTTGTCGTTGCCGATGATCATCCGTTGGTGTTGGAAGGGGTTAAGGGCGTTTTGCGTGAAATAGAGCAAGATGCCGATATCTTGCAAGCAACAAGCTACCCGGACCTTTTGCAGGTTTTATCGCAGGATATAGATTTTTCATTGGTGATTGCAGATTTGAATATGCCCGGTATGGCGGGGCTGGACGGCATTCGTGCCGTGCAAAGTAAACGCCCGGAAGTGCCGATTGTGATTATATCGGCAACGGAAAGCCGCAAAGCCATCAACAAAACGTTACAATGTGGTGTTGCAGGCTATATGTTCAAATCCTTCAGCCAGTCTGAAATGCGTCATGCCTTAGAACAGGTTTTAGAAGGCGAGACATTTGTACCTGAAGCCAACAATGAAATGTTTAGCTCGGATGAATTTTCAGAAGAACCAACACGTGATTTCGGCGCGGCCGCACTGAACCAACTGCCAATGGGGGTGGTTATTGTGGATCGTTCTGCGCAAGTGGTTTTTATGAATAACAACGCCAGTGACCTGTTTGCCCAAAATGATGGGGTGGATGTGGGGCCCACCGGTATTTTTAGAACGGCAAAAGTCGCAGAAACAAAAAATCTTCATGCCTTGATTGCCGATGCGGCGATTGATTTGGGAGATGGCGATCAACGTGAAGGCGGTGCCATGACGGTCTCGCGCCCGTCTTATCGACGATCATTTTCCCTGTTGGTTGTCCCCCTGCCGGATGAAGATGTCAGTTGCGATCACGGTAATGTGGCTGTTTTTATCAATGATCCGGAAAGGCATAATGAACCACCGACAAGTGTTCTCGCGCGTCTTTATGGTTTAACAGAAGCCGAAGCCCGTTTGTTGCAAGCCCTTATCGTCGGGAAAAAACTCGAAACCTTTGCAACTGAGGTTGGCGTCTCTATGAATACGGTGCGCAGTCATTTGAAACAGGTTTTTCGCAAAACAGGCACTAACCGCCAACCGGAATTGGTCAGTCTGGTGATGAACAGTTCGGCTTATCTGGCATCCAATCCGGTATGGGTTGAAGAAGACGAGTATGATGACTGATTTTGACCTCAAAGCCTTTGAAAAACGCTTACTGTCCCTAAAGGCAGAGTTGCAGGCACTGGAGGCTGCATCAAGGGAGGGAAGTGCGCCTGTTGAGCTGGATCAAACCAAGGTTGGCCGTTTATCGCGCATGGATGCGTTACAAGGGCAGGCCATGGCGCTGGAACTTGACCGACGACGTAAAATCGAAATACAACGCATAGACAGCGCCTTATCACGTATTGAAAGCGGGGATTTCGGGTATTGTGTTTCCTGTGATGAAGAAATCGCACCCAAGCGCCTTGAACTTGACCCGGCTGTACCGACTTGTATTGCGTGCGCAGAACAAAAAGAAGGATAGATAATATGGACGATCAAACACGCCTGGAACTGGAGGCCGCCGCCTTTCGCGGACTGGTCGCGCATCTGCAAAAACGCAGCGATGTTCAAAATATCGATCTGATGAATTTAGCCGGGTTTTGTCGAAACTGTTTGGCAAAATGGTATAAGGCTGCGGCAAATGAGCGTGATGTTGCCTTATCAATGGATGAGGCAAAAGAAGTTGTCTATGGCATGCCGTATGAGACGTACAAAGCCAAATATCAGGAAAAGGCAACATCTGAACAGCTTGAAAAATTTGCGGATACATCCGGTCATGCGGTGATTGAAGGGTTGGATTAAGGATGAGTGGCTTTTCCGCCAGCAGTATTGAAAATGAAGGCAGCGTTCAAATCGGCTTGACGGCTGTTATTGTTGCGGTCACGGACGCCGAACCCCGTATTTTGGTGGTTCGCCGGGTGGATCACGCCTTGGCTTCAACAGAAGAAGGTGCGGCGCGCCAAGGTGAAGCACTCAGCGAAAATACATTGGAAGCTTTGCCTTATGGTCCATTTTATCCGGGACGACACCGGACATTGGATATGGGGTTGCGTTCCTGGGTGGAAGAACAGGCCGAACTCGATCTCGGATATGTGGAACAACTTTACACCTTTGGTGATCGGGGGCGTGATCCGCGCGAACGCGAACTCGGCGGGCGTATTCTCTCCATTGGCTATTTAGCCTTGGCACAAGAAGCAAAACCCGCCGGGGCCGGGGAAGCCTTGTGGCAAAACTGGTATCGTTATTTCCCGTGGGAAGATTGGCGCGATGGAAAGCCGGATATCATTACACAGGAACTTGAACCCGGTTTGGAAGAATGGGCCGCGAAGGCGGAAAGCCCATCTGAAATTCGCGAACGATTTGCGCGCATTGATGCCTGTTTTGGATCCGAAGAAGTCCGTTGGAACGAAGATCGTGTTTTGGAACGTTATGAGTTGTTATACGAAGCGGGTTTGGTGACAGAAGCTGCACGTGATCAGGATTTAAAAACAGGGCCGAACGATCCCAGTCATGCAATGGTTTTGGACCATCGCCGTATTTTGGCAACCGCAATGGGCCGTTTGCGCGGAAAATTGAAATATCGCCCGGTGGTGTTCGAGCTCGTCCCGCCAACCTTCACCCTGTTCGAACTGCAAAAAGCCGTTGAAGCCATTACTGGTAACTTGTTGCATAAGCAGAATTTCCGCCGCATGGTGGAAAAAAGCGGTTTGGTGGAAGGCACCGGAAAATTTGAAAGCCGCACAGGCGGACGCCCTGCAGAAACTTTTCGATACGTCCGCGACATTCTTGCTGAACGCTTAACCGCAGGACCCCGCTTACCGGTCGGGCGGCGTTAATTTTTTGTGTAAGATCCTAAAAAAAGGGAACCTGTCAAAAAACTTTCATGAATATCTTTAATATATTCAATTAGATAGTATCTTCGAAGTTGTGAAAGGGCAGAAAAATCTTGACCCTTTGGATAAGCAGTCCTACCTTATGCTCAAATGGAGGTTAACGTTTCAGCCTCCGAAAATTTTTAAAAAATATATGCTCAACTTGAGCATAAGGAGCCTTGGAAATGACTGCCGTAGCCCAACGGGTAAATGACGATTTTGAATATACAGCCGATGTCGCCGCACGTATGGCGCCTGTTTATGAGCGCGTGAAAGATCATATCACAGCCGAAGAATGGCCGGTTATCGCCCCGTATGTGGATGAAATCCTGCGCTTGAAAAAAGAACGCAATGCAGTCATTTTGGCGCATAATTATCAAACACGCGATATTTTCCATTGTGTGTCCGATATTGTGGGGGACTCTCTGGCCTTGGCGGTTAAGGCAAAAGAAGTTGATGCCGATGTAATGGTCGTCTGTGGCGTGCATTTCATGGCGGAAACAGCCAAACTGTTAAACCCGTCTAAAAAGGTTTTAATCCCGGACCTGGAAGCAGGCTGTTCGCTGGCAGAGTCCATTACAGGCGCCGATGTGCGCAAACTGAAAGCGGATAACCCGGGGGTTCCGGTTTGTACCTATGTCAATACCTCTGCCGAAGTAAAGGCGGAAGTCGATATCTGTTGCACCTCAGCCAATGCCAAAAAGATTGTTGAATCTTTGGGCAGTGACAAAGTTTTGCTGATACCGGATGAGTTTCTGGCGCAAAACGTTGCCAAAACAACGGATGTTGAAATCCTGACTTGGGCCGGGCGTTGTGAAGTTCACGAGCTTTATAAAAAAGAAGATATCGAGCAGATCAAAAAAGATCATCCAGAATGTGTCGTTCTGGCCCACCCAGAATGCCCGCCGGATGTTTTGGATGCGGCTGATTTTTCAGGGTCCACCACAGGGATGGCGGACTTTGTGAAAGAGAAAAAGCCCGAGCTGGTCGCCCTGATCACAGAATGTTCTATGAGTGATAACATCCGTGCAGACTGTCCGGATAGTGAATTTATCATGTCTTGTTCCATGTGCCCGCATATGAAAAAGATCACCTTGCAGAAAATCGTCGATTGTTTGCGTGATTTATCTAATGAAGTCCATGTGGATGAAGCGATGGCAGAACCTGCCCGTGCGTCGATTGAGGCGATGATCGCGGCGAGCTAACGGAAAAAGCAGTGCGATGAAAAGCGTGAAAACAGATGTACTGATCATTGGGGCTGGTGCGGCCGGTTTGGTCAGTGCGCTTGAACTGGAAGGTCTGGACGTAACTGTCTTGGCCAAAGCGCCGGTTGGTGAAGGGTCTAGCAGTTCGTGGGCACAAGGCGGTATTGCTGCGGCTGTGGGTGAAGATGATCATCCCAAGGCACATCTGAAGGATACGCTGGATGTCGGGGTTGACCTGTCGTGCGATAAAGCGGCGCGCATTATCACCCATGAAGGACCTGAATTGATTGAGGCCCTGATTGCGTGGGGGGTCAATTTTGATCGGGACGCAGAAGGTAAGCTGAGCTTGGGGCGCGAAGCAGCGCACTCTTTTCGTCGTATTTTACATGCGCAAGGGGACAGCACGGGTAAAGAAATTATGCGTGCCCTTGGACAGGCCGTGTCGCATACGCAGAATATCCATGTCGTGCAAGATTTTACCGCCCATGACCTGATTGTTGAAAATGCCTGTGTCAAAGGAGCGTTTGCCAAGGGTAAAGATGGTTCTGATCTGGCGATTATTGCCAAGGCAACCGTTTTGGCAACTGGCGGGATCGGCAGTTTGTTTGCATATACGACCAATCCGGCAGAATCTGGTGGTGAAGGTATCGCGATGGCGGCGCGTGCCGGGGCACGCTTGGCGGATTTGGAATTTGTGCAATTTCACCCCACGGCTATTGATGTTGGCGTAACGCCCATGCCCTTGGCAACCGAAGCTTTGCGCGGTGAAGGGGCACATTTGATTGATGCTCGTGGTGTGCGTTTTATGCCATCGGTTCACCCTGATGCGGAACTGGCCCCACGTGATGTGGTTGCCCGCGCCATTTGGCGCCGTGTGAAAGCAGGGGAGAAAGTCTTTCTGGATGCGCGGGAAGCGGTTGGGGATGAATTTCCAACACGGTTCCCCACCGTTTGGGGATATTGTCAGGATGCCGGGCTAGACCCGCGTGTTCAACCGATCCCGATTACACCAGCGGCCCATTATCATATGGGCGGGGTGGATGTGACACTGGACGGGCAAACCAGCATCCAAGGATTGTGGGCTGTGGGTGAAGTTGCTTGCACGGGTGTGCATGGCGCCAACCGATTGGCGAGCAATTCCTTGTTGGAAGCAGTCGTTTTTGGTCGTCGGGCAGCGCAGGATATTCTGGAAAATCTGGACAATGAACCATTGGCTAACCTGCCTGTATTGGACCAGACAGGCGGGCTCGATCTTGGGGCACAATTGGCAAACCTAATGTATGCGGCTTGTGGTGTGGAACGCAATGAAGCCAGCTTGTTTGACGCGCTCAGTCAGATTGTGGAATGGGAACAGAAATCTGAACTTTATTGCCCGGAATTTTGCAACCGTTTGATCAGTGCCAAAATGATTTTGGTCTGTGCGCTGGAACGTTGCGAGAGCCGGGGCGGTCATTTCAGAAGTGATTATCCGGAAACGGACGAGAAACAGGCAACACGCAGCAAAACAACCTTGCGTGAAGTCGATGCATTTATAAGGGGCCTCAATATCGGGGCTGATATTCAAGGGACAGTAAACACATGTCAGACGCCGGCGTAAAAGTAGAACCGCTTTCTCCCATTTTGATCGAACCTGCGGTGCGCAATGCACTGGCGGAGGATTTGGGCCGTGGGGGTGACCTGACAACCGATATTGTTATTGATGATGATGCGTGGGTGAAGGCCTCTATCAACGCACGTCAGGTCGGTGCGTTATCCGGTATCGATATCGCGGAAATGACATTTGCCTTGTTGGACCCGCGTGTGGATATGGAAGTGTACATCGCCGATGGTGGTCGTGTGGCCCCCGGTGATACGGTTGCCCTGTTGGTAGGTCCGGCACGTGCGATCCTGACGGGTGAGCGGGTCGCGTTAAACTATATGGGGCACCTGTCCGGCATTGCGTCTGAAACACGTAAAATCGTTGATGCCGTTGCAGGAACCAAGGCGCGCATCACCTGTACACGTAAAACCACACCGGGTTTGCGGGCTTTTGAAAAATATGCCGTGCGTTGTGGTGGGGGCTTTAACCACCGTTTTGGTCTGGATGATGGCTTGATGATCAAGGACAATCACATTGCGGCCTGTGGCGGCATCACCCAAGCGATTGAACGGGCAAAAAGCAAAGTCGGCCATATGGTGAAAATTGAACTGGAGGTCGACAACCTTAATCAGCTTGAAGAAGGTTTAAAAGCAGGCGCCGATGTTATTTTGCTGGATAACATGGGACCGGACCTGTTGAAAGAAGCCGTCAAGATGATTGATGGTCGCGCGGTGGCCGAGGCATCTGGTGGGGTGACATTGGAAACAGCACCCGCCATTGCCGCCAGTGGTGTGGATGTGATTTCAGTCGGTTGGTTGACACATAGTGCACCTTGTTTGGATTTAGGCCTTGATTTTTAGTTGAACTCTTCAAAATTAAAAGATATGTCTGCGGAAAATCTTTAATATTATAAAAAGGTCAACTAAATGCTGCCATATGAAATTGATGTCGCAACCCTGAAAGAATATCGTGACGCAGGGCTGGATCATATTGTTCTGGATGTACGTGAACCGGCGGAAACCGCTTCGCATGCCTTTGACGGGGCATTGGAAATCCCGATGCATGAAATCCCACAGAACCTTGATAAAATCCCGGAAGATAAAACCGTTGTCGTTCTGTGCCACATTGGCGGACGTTCTATGCAAGTCACAGGTTTTCTGCGCCAACAAGGCTATGAAAATGTGACCAACCTGCGTGGCGGCATTGATGCTTGGTCGCGTAGCTGATTATTCTGTTTGGGCATTCAGGGCGGTTTGAATAAAACCGTCCACGTCTTTTTCGTTTGTGTTGAAAGACGTCACAAGGCGGATGACAGGGCAATGGGCGTCATGCCAACGATAGAAGGCATATCCGGCACTTTCCAATTTTTGCAAGATGGGCTCCGGCATGCTGATAAAAATTTCGTTGGCTTCGACCGGATAATAAAGTTCACTTCCGGTAATGCCTTCCAGGCCTTTGACCATTTTTTGAGCCATTGCATTGGCATGGGCGGCATTTTTTAGCCAAAGATCGTTTTCCAGATACGCATCCCATTGGGCGGCAGTGAAACGCATTTTGGATTGTAATTGACCGGCGCGTTTGCGTTTATAACCAATCGACTTACCAATTTTATCATTAAAGAAAACGACAGCCTCGGCATTCATGGTGCCGTTTTTGGTGGAACCGAAGCTGAGCACATCGACACCGGCTTTCCATGTCATGTCGGCAGGGCTGCACCCTAGTGTGTTCAGCGCATTGGCAAAACGGGCCCCATCCATATGTAAATAAAGGCCATATTCTTTGGCAACATGGCTGAGGTGATGAATTTCACCGGGGCCGTATACGGTTCCGGCTTCTGAGGCTTGTGAAATACTAATGGCGGCAGGTTGGGTATGGTGAACGGCGTCATCTGTTGCAGAAAGGGCAGCTTCGACTTCGCCTTGATGGAGTTTGCCGTTGGGGCCGGGCAGGGTGACAAGTTTTGCACCACTTGTATAAAATTCAGGTGCGCCGCATTCATCACAATTGATATGGGCATCCTTGTGACAATAAATACTGCCATAAGAGGGGGAAATCGCACTAAGTGCCAAGGCGTTGGCGGCAGTTCCTGTTGTGACCAGATAAACAGAGGTTTCACATTCAAAAAGATCGTTGAAACGTTGTTCGACCTTTTTCGTCAGCGCATCTGCACCATAGGGCATCGCCGTATCGACATTGGCTTTTGCGAGCGCATCGAGTATTTCTGGGGAGACACCTGCCGTATTATCGCTGCAAAAGTTCATTTTAGCCTCCATTAATGTACTCAGGCTTTTAGATTAACCTGAATGGGGATCTCTTCAAAGTCTTGTTTTGCCTCAATAAAGCGGAAAGCCTTTATTTCTTCCAAAGTTAAAATAACCCAGATGAGTTCGGGTTCGTAAACCATCGATTTATCGGTTTCAGATGGGTAAGGCGACCCTGTGGGGTGGGAATGATAAAGGCCGAGGACGCTACGTTCCCCCGTTTGTGCAATCAGGTCAAAACGAACCTTTGCATCAATTTCAAAGGTTTTGGTTTTATCCCCGGCACTGACGTTGGCGGCAGGATGAACATCACGAACCTGATCGTGTGTGCCACTGAGCAGGCCGCAACATTCCTCAGGATAGGCGTTGCGTGCCTGTTCAAACAGTTGGTCTATGTGATTTTGTGTAAAGATCATTCCGCAGGGGCGAGGGATAAACCGCCCAGCTTGGCCCCGCTGTTGATATCCAAAATCATCAAGCGGTTGATGCCTTGTTCATTGATCATACGCAAAACAAGACGTTGAGAATCCATATCTGTTTCTACGATTTTATAACCTTTGGGGATTTCTAGACGCATGTCCCCGAACGCTTTTGCGGGGGCTATGGCAGAAGGGGAAACCGTTGCTTGCGGTTTCGGTGTTGTGTCTTTTTTCTTGCCAACCAATGGGACTTCAACCTCTTTTAAGGCTTGTTCCAGTTCCGGTGCTTCTTTGGCAAGGTCAAAAAATTTAAAATCAGGGTTGTCTGACTTCTGTATTAGGCCGTAAACCAAAGCAATCATACCGAGGATAATCAGAATTCCCATGCCGGCGACGGCAGAAACGAGTACAGTTCTCATAAATTTTAACTCTAGCTTTGGTGACAATGAGCGATACATTCACAGTAACAGCCCGCGATGAAGATCAAGGGATACGTCTGGATAAACTTCTATCCTTGGGGGATAGCGGCCTATCACGATCTCGACTGAAAGCCTTGATTGAAGGCGGGTCCGTTTTCTGTGCGGGGCAGACCATAACCGACCCGTCGGTTCGGGTCAAACCCGGACAGCAGTTTTCCATCGAAATTCCCGAAGCAGAGGACTACGAACCACAAGCCGAAAACATTGCGCTTGAGGTTGTCTATGAAGATGACGACCTGTTGGTGATTAATAAACCCGCAGGTATGGTGGTGCATCCGGCAGCTGGTAATTACACCGGAACCCTTGTAAATGCATTGCTTTATCATTGTGCGGGCAGCCTGTCTGGTATTGGCGGGGTGAAACGTCCTGGGATTGTTCATCGCCTTGATAAAGAGACCAGCGGACTGATGGTGGTTGCAAAAAATGATATCGCCCATGTCTCTTTATCAGAACAATTTGCCGCTCATTCCTTGGAACGGGCGTATCAAGCGGTTGTTTGGGGGGTACCGAATCCAAAAGAAGGACGGATTGAAGGAAATATCGGGCGCAGTCCGCAAAACCGTAAAAAAATGGCAATGGTCAAGTCAGGGGGTAAGACGGCTGTGACCAATTACCGCTATATCAAAGCCGTTGGCACCTTTGCCTCGTTGGTTGAATGTCGTTTGGAAACGGGTAGAACGCACCAAATACGAGTACATATGTCAGAGAACGGTCACACTGTTGTTGGCGATGGGTTATATGGGCGCACACCCTCGCGCGTGTTGCGCATGCTCAGTAGTGAACAAAAGGCGGAATTCAGCCAGTTTACCCGCCATGCCTTACACGCATATATTATAGGGTTTTTGCACCCGCGAACAAAAGAGTTTCTTCGGTTTGAAAATAATTTACCTATAGAAATTAATGTCTTATGCGAAATTCTCAAAAAAATATAAAAATGTTATATACCTGAGTATCTGAGTTAGGTACTATAAAAGGTGAAGGGGATTTAAATTCTGAGGAGGGCATCCATGACGGATGGTTCTGCCGAACTGTCCGTGTAACCCATATCCGACAAGGGGGATGGCACATGGCGACAAATACCTTTGGACTTTCTTTTACACCCGAAAGTAATCTTTCGCGTTATCTGAGTGAAATTCGAAAATTCCCGATGCTGAGCGTCGAGGAAGAGTATAGCCTTGCTGTAAGCTGGCAAGAGCGAGAAGATCACGAGGCCGCCCACAAGCTTGTAACCAGTCACCTACGCCTTGTTGCAAAAATTGCAATGGGGTATCGCGGCTATGGTTTGCCGGTTGGTGAATTAATTTCAGAAGGCAACGTAGGCATGATGCAGGCCGTTAAACGGTTTGATCCCGAACGTGGTTTCCGTCTGGCAACCTATGCAATGTGGTGGATACGGGCCTCTATCCAAGAATATATTCTGCATTCCTGGTCTTTGGTCAAAATGGGGACGACCGCAGCCCAGAAAAAACTGTTTTTCAATCTACGCAAATTAAAAGGCCAAATGCAGGCCATTGAAGAAGGCGATTTACATCCCGAACATGTTGCGAAGATATCCAAGCAACTGGATGTGCCGGAAGATGAAGTTGTTCAAATGAACCGGCGTCTTGCAAGTTCGGACCATAGCCTGAATTCCCCCTTACGTATGGATGGGGAAGGCGAATGGATTGATTGGTTAGTGGACGAAAAGAGCAATCAGGAAAAAGAACTCGCACAAAAGGAAGAACTGGATAACCGCCGCTTTATGCTTGAAGCCGGTTTGAAAGTTTTGAATGAACGCGAACGTCATATTTTGCAAGAACGTCGATTGAAAGATCGTCCGACAACCTTGGAAGATCTGTCGCAGGAATATGGTGTATCGCGTGAACGTATCCGTCAGATCGAAGTGCGCGCTTTTGAAAAACTGCAAAAATCAATGAAAAATGCGATGATTGAACAACGCATGCATGAAAAAGAAATGCGCGAAAATTTCTAATCTGCCTTGCTGTACAGAGCGATAAGAAGAAAGCTCCGAACATATGAACTATAATGGCTTAGAACCTGACTCGAAAGTATTCTTTATATTTTAATGTCTTATCAGACATAAGGCTAACTTTCGGGTCAGGCACTAAGACTAATAACAGCGTTTTTCGCACAATTGATTAATATAGGTCAGCAATCGTAAGCCATTGGGCCATTGGTCATATGTTCAATTTCAAATGTGGGACACCATCGGATGTTCGTTCACGTGAAATACCTTCAGGGCCTACGGTGCCTCGGATGCGTTTACGAAAGTTCGAGAAGCTATCGAAGGTTACAAGGTCGATAGCTTCATCCAAATCAAGTATCAATCGAAACCACCCAGGACGTAGCATCTCTACCGCCACGATTGTGGCTTCGAAGGGCTGTGACAAATAACTTCCCTGAACACGCCCACCGAGGGTCCAACCTTCTGGTGGACGATTTCCCATTGCTGCATAAAATGTGTTCCAATCCCGAAACCCATTTTGATGTGCCACCAATTCCAGTGCCGAGGAATGACTGATCGTGGTTCCTTTATGGGCCAATTGAGTACGCAGGCGTTTGGCATGTTGCTTGGCTTCAGTGATGGTTGGGAGGGCATGGCTCATGTTCTGTCCCCCTCCATGACCTTAAATAATCCCCAGCGAAGTGATTGGCTCCGCGCTGTTTGTGCCAACACAACGGTTGTCAGGATTAACAACATTGCCTCGGCGAAAGGGCTTGTTATCCAGATGCCTTTTTCTCCGATGGCAGCCGATAAAATGAAGGTTGCTGGAATTGCAAACAGATAAGGCTTTGAAAGGCTCAAAATAATGGCACGCCCAGTATCACCAATAGCTTGAAAGTAAGTTGCAATCATCATGAGTGGGCCTGCGACAGCAAACATGGTGACAATAATGGGTAAAATTCTCGCAACCTCGGAAACCACCAAGGGGTCAATCACAAAAGCCCTTCCTATTTGCGAAGCGAAAACAGTCATGGCGAGCTGAATGATCGCACAGTAGATAAAGGCCGTGAATATTGCGAATTTTAAACTCAAGTTCGAACGATGCAGCAGTCCTGCACCATAATTGTTTCCTGTGATTGTCTGCATCGCATGTGAAAGCCCGAGCAATGGAAGAAAGGCAAATGTCATGACCCGCGTAATAATCCCATAGGCGGAAACCGTACTTTCGTAAATGGTACTGTCAACAAGTTGAAGGGCAGCCATGATAACGGCGGAACCAAGTGCGAGACCAATAAAACTAAGACTTTGCGGTGTGCCAAGTGCTAAAATCCGCAGCCATCCATAAGTGAGACTATGTTCAAGAAGTGCTGAGGCCCGCAATACAGTATTTCCGTGAAGGCGAAAGGCTATGATAATGCCTAAGGCCAGTGTTTGCGCGAGAACAGTGCCATACGCCGACCCGGCGACGCCCATATCAAGAAGGCCAATAAGCACATAGTTGAAACCTATATTTGCAAGCGAGACCAGCAGGCTCATTGCGGCCATAAATCCAACCCGGCCTTCATTTCGCAAGGTGTCGGAATTCACAGAAAGTACAAAAAGCAATGGCGAGAAAAAGGTCATGATCCTGAGATAGATCAACCCCATCTCGGCAAGCTCGTTTGAGCCGCGTGCCGCCAAAAAAGCGAACTTATGCCCAAAGAGCAAAAACAGAAGAATAAGTACGCCACCGACAATCAATGCTAATCCATGAGCACCAGCAAAGATCGCCCGTGCCTCGCTTAGACGTTTCCCACCTAGGTGACGCGCCAGAATGCTGGACATGCCGCTTGAAACCAATGTCGAAAGTGCCACAATCAGCATGTAGATCGGAAACATCAAGGTAACCGCTGCCAGAGCTTCTGGCCCTGTATAATGACCAAGAAAAATAGCATCCACGACAGCATGCAGGCCACTCAAACCCATTACAAATATGATGGGCAAAGATGTCTTGACGTAGATTGAAGTCAAGGATCCATCTAAAAACGTATTATGTGGGGTGTTCGCCATATCCCCGTACTCCTCGTGCAAAGAATGCGCAAATTAAGGATGGGTACTCGCATTTCCACCCGCGCAATATGCGTGGAGGATTACAAAGATGGTCACATGCAGAACTTCACCAAGACAGGAATGTCAGCGAGTGGCAGGCGTCAGCAGCCTGTTGCACTCATAGGTGAATGACTTGTGATCGTCAAGTGAAATGTAAAAGCAGCCTTATAAATGGTTGGCTGCTTTTGTCTTATTTCTTGCCCCGATCGGTTTTTGGGGCTCCTGGCGCCCCCGGTGCGCCTGGTGCATTCGGTTCTTTCGTCTCACTCTCTTCCATTGGGTCGTCTTCAAGGTTGGCAACCGCATTGCCCCATTCTGCCAGTAGTTTTTTTTGGTTGGCACGCAAGATTGACACGCGTCGCTGGGCAATAAAGGTCATAACCGTTGTGACGATGGGTGGGGTGACAATAAATAAAACCCAGCCGACGGCGGCGGACCCGTACATGGTAAAGAGTGAGAAAACATCGGTTAGACTGTCAATCGCGACCGACATACTGTTACTGCCCATCCATAGGTCCAACAGGTATGGGAAAACGCCAGCCAAGTTCATGGCCATAACGCTGATAAAGGCAAAACGTTGCGGGGATCGGTCTACAAGAACAGCCACAAAAGTGGGCAGCATGCCAAAGACGACCAGAACCAAGGAGGCCATTGAGACCAGCATCAGGATGAGGGCCGCAAACAAGGCCATCATCCCTAAGAGCATAAGGCCGCCACCGCCTTTTTTGGGAGGAACTTTTCTAACTGGTTTTTTTGCCATCTTGTTCGTGCCTTACCAGAGTTTACCCAAAAAGGTGACGGTGATGATGAGGAGAGCAATAACAATAGCTGTCATTGCAGCGGCTTGCTCGCCCAGTCGACTGGAGTTTTTTTGCAATGTGTTGGAACCGTCTTCTATATCTTTAATCTCATTTTCGGCATCCTCAAATTCTTTGCAAGCGTCTTTGAAATCCATATGGTCTTGTGCGCGTTGTTCGGCATTGTCCAACAAATTAAACAAGTCTGCCAAATTACCCTTGCGGATTAATTTGGGCACTTCCTTTTCCAGTTCTTCGCGAATGGATTTGCTGTGATAGGCCTTGATCGCAGGCCCCATATGGGCGCCAACCCAACTTGTAAAGCCAAGCACCGGGCCCGATTTTGTACGCCATTGGACAAGGGCCAACAGGCTGAGCATACCCAACGTGGCAATTTCTTCACGATCATCCCCAACCGCTTTGACATGGGGGTCAATGTTTTGGTTCAGGCGTGCGGCAATAAAGGCAACGATATGGCGGTCAATCGGTTTACGTTTTTTATCAATTTTTGCTGATACCCTTTCAAGTGCGGGCATGAGTTCCTTGATCGTTGTGACGTATTCTTCAATGATCAAAGGGCTTTGGCACGGAAGGGTCGGGTTGGTTTCATAAAGGCAGCGTTCAATCCCATAACCGATTTTGCGTTCCTGAACGAAATCCAGCAATTGATCGAAGTTCTTTTCAAGGGCAACGTATACCGGGTTATAGGTATCTTGAGCATCAAACCACGCGCGCGGCAAACCACGCGAGATCACTTCAACCGGTGTATTGGCGTTACCTTTTTGTAAAATGGAATGGGCAAGTGTCGTGCCGAACCCGTCTGGCATGAACCAGCAATCTTTGTATCGCACGGGCAGGGAAGGATCGAGAACAATGCTGATCCGTGCAGCAATTAAGTCTTTGTCGCCCGCCTGATTTTGCGCCATATGGATCGCGTTGGAAGCCGCCGAAGACAAATCGGAATTTTCCAGATCGCGCTTAAGCCATGTTTCAAGAAGATTATCTTTCACCAGACGGTCAACTTGCGAGGGCATGCGTGAAACGGCCAAGGACAGGGTACGGGTATTAAAATGTTCGCGACCTGCATAATCAATATAACGTTTGGCTTTTGGTGCGGATTTTTTCTGAATGGGGGTTAAGCGTCGGCCATTGATCCAAAGGTCCAGTTGTTCGAGACTCCAACGTTCATGTTCATCATCGGATAACAGCCCGCGCAAACATTCCACCATATTTGCCGGGATTGGTTCTTGGGCCACCAAAGTCGTATAAGACCCTTCGATCATCTTTGCATAAAGAATTTCATCGTCGGTGCGTAAATGGGGAACCGGGTTACCACCGGCCAGTGCGAACATGATGGATACGCCAAGGGCATACATGTCATCACTGACATCGCCCGCCCCGCGTCCTGCTGGTGGGGCGGCACCGCGTTCCAGCGTTTCAAATAAAATTGGTTGGTCGTATCCGGCAGGAACCGTGGCGCAATCCCCCAGAACAAGGCGTTCCATTGACCCATCCATAAAAAACAGGTTGGATGGGCGGATTTGACGGTGGGACACCCCGCGTGACGAGAGTTCCATCAAGCCGTGACAAAGGGGCTCAATGATTTTACGAACCATTTCATGTTGATTGATTTGACCAAGATGGTCCAGGAGCCGCCCGCCGCTGGGGCGTTCATAAATTACGGCAATGGTGCGTTGATTGACCAAAGGCCATGCGACGACGCCCCATTCGACAAGACTCATTGCGCCGCGAATGTTAGCCCCTTTTAGAATTTCTAAAACGCCGGTTCTGACGCCCAGAAAAGGCGGGCAGATTAAGGCAAAAAGCTTACGTTCGCTGTTGCGCTTATCTTCGGCAACATAGGCACGCGCGGATGGGGTGGAAAGTTCAGGGATAGGTGAACCGGGCAGAATATTGAAACGATCCAACGTCACAGGGGGAATAGGCTTTGCCTTTTCCTTCGGTGCAGCGGCACTGGGGGCTGCGTCCGGTGCAGCTTGTGTGTCGGGTTTATCCTGTTCGGCCATAAATGGGTCTTTTCTCTATGCGCGTGGGTTTTGTGTCTTGTTTCGACTAACACTGCGCATATGGTAGCCGAAAAGAAAACAGAAATCACATAAATGTTAAAAGACAAACAGTTAAAAGGGAGTGAAAAAAATAAAAAAAATACCCCGATCCAAAGATCAGGGCATTTTTAAGAATTAAATTTTGTTTGTTCTGTGGATCAACCACCAAACGGGTCTGTCACCAAAATGGTATCGTCGCGTTCCGGGCTTGTAGAACAGACAGCAACCGGTGCTTCGATCAATTCTTCGACGCGTTTGACGTACTTGACACATGTTGCGGGTAAATCGCCCCAGCTACGTGCGCCTTCCGTGCTTTCTTTCCAGCCTTCCATAACTTCATAGACGGGAACGACGCGTGCTTGTTCTGCCGGGTTTGACGGCAGGTGTTTGATCACTTTGCCATCCAGTTCATAGCCGGTGCAGATTTTTAACTCGTCCATACCGTCCAGGACATCCAGTTTGGTCAAGGCAATGCCGCTGATACCGTTTACTTTAACTGCTTGGCGAACCAGAACCGCATCAAACCAGCCGCAACGGCGTTGACGACCTGTGACTGTGCCAAATTCATGGCCGCGCTCTCCAAGACCTTGACCGACTTCGTCCAGTAATTCTGTCGGGAAGGGGCCGGAACCAACACGTGTTGTATAGGCTTTGGTAATACCGAGGATATAGTTCAAAGACCCCGGTCCCATGCCTGAACCCGCAGATGCTTGACCGGCAACTGTATTGGAAGATGTTACAAAAGGAACGGTTCCGTGGTCGATATCTAGCAAGGTTCCTTGGGCACCTTCAAACAGGATGCGTTGGCCTTTGCTTTTTGCTTCATCCAGCAATTGCCAAACAATCTTGGAATAAGGCATCAACTTCGGTGCCATTTCCAACAGCGGGTTTAAAAGGTCTTCAACACTGAATTCCTCTTTGCCCAGACCACGCAGGATGGCGTTATGATGAGTAAGCAGCTTTTCGATTTTTGCCGGTAAAGTTTCCGGGTCTGCCAAATCGCCAAAACGAATGGCGCGGCGACCCACTTTATCTTCGTAAGCCGGGCCGATACCACGACCTGTTGTGCCGATTTTGGCATTGCCAAGGGCTTCTTCACGCACATTATCCAGTTGTTGATGGATTGGCAGGATCAAACAGGCATTTTCCGCAATGGCCAGATTATCCGGTTTGATTTCAACACCTTGGCCGCGAATGGTGTCCATTTCGCGCAAAAGAGCCGCAGGGTCGATGACGACACCGTTACCGATGACGGACAGTTTTCCACCACGCACGATACCGGAAGGCAGGAGGCTGAGTTTATATTTCACACCGTCGATAACAAGAGTATGGCCTGCGTTGTGACCGCCTTGAAAACGAACGACGACATCGGCACGTTCGCAAAGCCAATCAACGATTTTGCCTTTACCTTCGTCGCCCCACTGGGACCCGACCACTACTACGTTTGTCATTGGTGAAAATCTCCGTTTTGAATACTGCCCTTAACGGGACAGTGCTACGATGTTTCCGTTTAAGAAGATGTGACTGCAACCCATGCGCAAGCCTTCAGCTTGTTCGTCTGGGACCTCTTGCAATCCGTTTACGATAATATGTCCATCCGCTCTGAGACGTGCGCCTTCTTGTGAAGGTGTCGCAAAGGGAAGGAAAACTTTTTCAGGTGCGTCTGTTTTTTCAAGGGCGCGCATTAGGCTGTCAACGAATACAGTAAAACCTGTTGCGGCTTCGCCTGAGCCTGCGACATAGCGACCGCCCCGGCCCAGTTCACCACGTGCGCCTTTTGCATAATAGGTATAGGCAACACCCGTATGATATTCATACCCGCGATTTTCCGAGGCATCGATTGTAACGCTCAGGTCCGGGGCTTGTGATTTGACCAGATCATATACATTGATCAGACGTTCACGTAATTCTTTTGCTTTGCCGCCAAGTTCCAGTTTTTTCAAAATAGCAATGGCATGGGATGCCGGTCCGGCACTGTCCAGCAATTGTGCAAACAGGTTTGCCGCCACACCGCCCAGTGCCTTCACGCTTGCCGCATCCTTGCGATCCAATGCAATGCGTAAATCTTCGCGGGTCTGTTGATCCATATTTAAATCTTCGCAAATCGCAGGGACAAGGGCCGGTAGGCCCAGATCGACGCTGAGATTTTTGACACCCGCTTTGCTTAAAGCTTCATGGGCGAGCAGGATGATTTCGCAGTCTGCGGCATGTGCGTCAGATCCGATCAACTCGATCCCGGTTTGGGTGAATTGGCGTTCCGGGCGCAGTTGGGAACCTTTAACACGCAGAACCTGTCCAGCGTAGCTTAGACGTAAAGGGCGCGGTGCATTGATCAGGCGGGTGGTTGCGATACGTTCGACCTGAACGGTCATGTCGGGGCGAATCCCCAACATGCGCTGCGAGACAGGGTCCATAACGCGAAATGTCTGTGCCGAAATCGCAGCACCGCTGCCTTGCAGCAGGTTGTCTTCAAATTCAATAAGGGGCGGTTTAACGCGATCATAGCCCATAGATGCAAAAGTATGCATAAGATGATCGACGACGGATGCTTCATGTTGTGCATCAATTGGTAAAACATCTTCTAGGCCGGTTGGCAGCAAGGCTCTGTCAGTCATATCCCTATCCGCGCGAGTTGAGGGCGCAAAAATTCCAAACGCGGCTTTCTAGCCGGATTCAATGAAAACGGCAACGGTTAAATATTATTTATGTTACGCTGTGTGTGGCCCGGGGCAAAATTAATTAGGGCTGCCGTTCTCTATATGGAACTGGCAGCCCCTATTTTATGGCCTCAACCTGTCAAACTTGCCTTTTGTCGGCAGAGGCACTCTAGGCGGCGTCAAAGCCTTCGGT
The DNA here is from genome assembly GCF_048267425.1 of Terasakiella sp. Lineage (GTDB taxonomy): Bacteria > Pseudomonadota > Alphaproteobacteria > Rhodospirillales > Terasakiellaceae > Terasakiella. Next base: position 83,045 of record NZ_JBLWXN010000006.1, on the reverse strand, counting down.
CAAGAAAAATAGTTGCTGCAGCGCAGCAAAAATTGACGTTTGTCAAGGAAACTAAATTATTTTAAAAAGCAAGACTGTGTATTTTATTGAACAGAAAATAGGGTCCCGTGGTTATGATTGAACAGACGATGAAGTGTGTGGAAATACGTGAGCCGGGTGGACCGGATGTTTTAACAATGACTGAGCGCAATGTCCCCGTTGCAGGGACGGGGGAGATCCTCGTTAAGGTTGCGTCGGCAGGTGTGAACCGCCCGGATGTTATTCAACGCAAAGGACTTTATCCACCACCACCGGGGGCATCTGACCTATTGGGATTGGAGATTTCAGGCGAGGTTGTTGCACTGGGGGAAGGGGTTACAAACGTCTCCATCGGGGACACTGTTTGTGCGCTCACCAATGGGGGTGGCTATGCCCAGTATTGTGTTGTCCCGGCTGAACAGTGTTTACCCATTCCATCCGGTTTAACGATGGAAGAAGCCGCAGCTGTGCCGGAAACTTTTTTTACAGTTTGGTTTAATCTTTATCTTCAGGGAGGATTAAGACCGGGACAGACTTTGTTGGTACAGGGCGGTTCCAGTGGAATCGGGACCACCGCAATTCAGATGGCAACGGCATTGGGTGTGACGGTCTTTACGACAGCGGGTAATGATGCCAAATGTCAGGCATGCCGCGATCTTGGGGCCTCATTGGCGATCAATTATAAAGACAAGGATTTTGTCGAGGTCATTAAAGAAGCCACAAACGGAAAAGGCGTGGATATGATTCTCGATATGGTCGGCGGCGATTATATCTCCCGTCATATTAAATGTTTGGCGAAAAAGGGACGTTTGATCAATATTGCCTATTTGCAGGGATCCAAGGCGGAAGTGAATTTTATGTCCGTGATGATGAAACAATTGACGATTACAGGGTCGACGCTTCGCCAACAGCCATTGGCAATTAAGAAACAAATCGCACAGCAATTGCGTGAAACGGTCTGGCCCTTAATTGAAAGCGGCAAGGTTAAGCCTGTTTTGTTTAAATCTTTTGCCATGAATGAGGCGGCAGCGGCACATGAATTGATGGAAAGCAGCCAACATATCGGTAAAATCGTCTTGAATGTTGAAAGTTGACCTCTTTCATATGGAAGAAGTTTGACCTGAGCGAAAAGTCCATTATATATAGGGTAACAAATCAATCAGATTGACCATGTTCAATCGAGATTATTCTTACTTAAGAAAAGGAATACCAAGATGGCGCTGCCTCTTATGCCCAAGGCGACGGCCGTTTGGCTCGTCGAAAACACAGCTCTGAGCTTTATTCAAATTGCTGATTTTTGTGGTTTGCATGAATTGGAGATCCAAGCTATTGCAGATGGCGATGTCGGTATGGGCATGCAGGGCATGGACCCGATCGCAAATGGTCAATTGACGCAAGCTGAACTGGATCGTTGTGCAGCTGATCCGAAAGCACGTTTGAAATTGGCGCGTTCAACCAACCCGGTTCCTACAGCCCGTGGGAAAGGTGCACGTTATACACCTGTTTCCAAACGTCAGGACCGCCCGGACGGAATCGCATGGCTTGTGAAAAACCACCCGGAACTGCAAGATGTGCAAATTTCCAAACTGTTGGGAACAACCAAACCGACCATTAAAGCAATCCGTGATAAAACCCACTGGAATTCCCCCAACATCACCGCACGCAACCCGGTAACTTTGGGCCTATGCACCGAAGCTGATCTGGAAAAAGCCGTGATCGTCGCACGCGCACGTGCAGCTAAACTGGAAAAAGCTGAAGGTAAAGCTGCGGATCAGGTTGAGGAAAATACAGAAGATTGATTCTGTTTTTCTTCTATACTCTATCCGTTGAATAAAAAATGGTGCCCATTTGAGGCACCATTTTTTTTACTGTAAATGCATTTGGAATTAAAAGAAGGTCTTTATTGCGTTTATTACTGTGTTTTGCTCTGTTCCAGTCATACTTGCGAATAAGGGGAGACGCAGTATTTGTTCAGACTTCTCGTCCGTGATTTTAAGTTTGCCAGCATAACGCCCTGCTTTTTGCCCCATTGGAGATGTTTGCAAAGGAACGTAATGGAAGGGGGCACTGATCCCGCATGCTCGTAGGTGTTCGATAAGACTAGTCCGAACAGCTAAACTTTCTACAAGTACATAATACATATGAGCATTATGTTGGCAGTCAGAGGGGATAAAGGGTCGAGTAATATGACCTGCTTGTTCCAAGGGAGCGAGTGCTTCGTGATATTGTTCCCATATATCCAATCGCTTTCCTGTGATTACTTCTGCTTTTTCCAACTGGGCATATAAAACGGCAGCGATTAATTCGCTAGGCAGATAAGATGATCCAATATCACACCATGTATATTTGTCGACTTGTCCTCTAAAAAATAAACTGCGATTGGTGCCTTTTTCCCGGATGATTTCAGCACGTTCTGCAAAATCAGCATCTCTTAATAAGAGGGCACCACCTTCACCGGAGATAATGTTTTTGGTTTCATGAAAGGAGAAGGCGCCTATATCACCAATCGTACCCAGCGGTTTATTTTTGTAAGTTGACATAATCCCTTGAGCGGCATCTTCAATTACATAAAGGTTATGACGTCTTGCAATGTCTAAAATTGTATCCATTTCGCATGCGACACCTGCGTAATGTACAGGGACAATCGCTTTTGTTTTTGCTGTGATTGCCTGTTCAATACAATCAGGATCAATATTTAAGGTGTCAGGGCATATGTCTACAAAGACCGGTATAGCACCGCGCAGGACGAAAGCGTTGGCCGTCGAAACAAAGGTGTAGGCTGGCATTATGATTTCGTCGCCTGGACAAAGATCAATTAAAAGTGCCGCCATTTCAAGGGCTGCTGTACAAGAATGAGTAAGAAGTGCTTTTGCTGCACCAGTATTGGATATAAGCCATGAATGGCACTGTCGCGTAAATGCTCCATCGCCAGAAAGGTGTCCTTCTTCTATAGCCTGGGTCAAATACTGGATTTCATTGCCGGTTAGATAAGGCTTGTTAAAGGGAATCATTTTTGACTTTCTTTGCAGTATATTGAAGCAGAATGAAGTTATCTAAGTTATGGCATTATTGGTCTCTAGATAACGACCATTAAAAATACGTTCCCACCATTGCGGGTGATCAAGGTACCATTGGATGGTTTGTTCCAAGCCTTCTTTGAACGTTACATCGGGTGTCCATCCAAGTTCACGCTCAATTTTACTGGCATCAATAGCGTATCGTAAATCGTGACCCGCGCGGTCAGTAACAAAAGTGATGAGCTTTCTAAAGTCTTGCCCATCCATTTTCTCGCCAAGTAGATCGCATATCATTGTAACGACATCAATGTTTCGCATTTCATTGTGGCCGCCAATATTGTAGGTCTCGCCAACACTGCCTTTTGTCAGGACAGCATAAAGGGCTTTTGCATGATCATTGACATATAGCCAATCACGAATTTGATCTCCGGCTCCATAGACAGGTAAGGGTTTTCCTTTTAGGGCATTTGTAATCATCAAAGGAATAAGCTTTTCCGGGAATTGATAAGGGCCATAATTGTTGGAACAATTGCTGATCACAGTAGGTAAGCCATAAGAACGCCGCCAAGCGCGCACTAGATGGTCTGAGCTGGCCTTGCTTGCAGAATAGGGTGAGCTGGGCGCATAAGGCGTTGTTTCGACGAATAGGTCTGTCGTGTTGGCGAGGTCGCCGAAGACTTCATCTGTAGAAATATGATGAAAACGAAAACTGTCTTGTTGTTGTGATGGCAGCTTCTCCCAGTATTTCCGGGAGACTTCAAGCAGAGTATAAGTGCCGACAATATTCGTTTCAATAAAGGCAGCCGGGCCTGTCAAAGAACGGTCAACATGAGACTCTGCAGCAAGATGCATAACGGCATCAGGCTTAAAAGAAGAAAAGGCAGCCTCTAAGGCTGTTTGATCACAAATATCAATTTTTTGGAACTGATAACGTTTATGGCTTGAAATGCTGAGTAAGGATTCCAAGTTTCCGGCATATGTCAGCTTGTCTATATTCAGGATCGTATTTTTAGTATTTTTAATGAGATACCTGATGAGTGCCGAACCAATGAACCCAGCTCCCCCTGTAATTAATAGCCGCATTTCAACTCCTCAAAATTGTGTGATCAGGCACAATAAAACAAAACGATTTATAAGTGTTTTTGTGCCAGAAAGCTGATACGTATATTACTTAATTGTATCAATCTACGCATTATTCCTGTGCATCAAGCCAATCGAAGCTTTTAATCTTAAATTTGAGCGGTAGCCCTGTGTCTGGTTGATTGGCTGCAATTAAGGCCTGCCCACCTGGTGGAACTTCTGTGGCAATTTTAAAGTCACCACGGGCGTGCATTTGCCAATACCAGTTTCCGTTCTTGTCAAGAGCACCAACGGTCAAAACTCCTTTCTCAACGCTCCCACTTACTTGATATCCTTTGTAATTACCAAGATTTTTTTCCCCTACAATCAGATAGGGGTATCTAGATGGAAGAACGGCGTTAAAGTACATGAGGTTCTGACCTTCGTGCATTATGTTTTGATCAAGGTGTGTGAATGTTTTAATCGGTTTTTTATCACCAGCAAAGAAGTATAGTGGGTTGGGTTGGTTATTAAAACCATTGTATCGTTCAAGGAGTATATATGGGCGTGTATAATTGGGGAAGAGCTCTGCAAACTTACGTTCTTGAAGTGGTTTGATCTCGTCTTTCTGCGTTGGGATAGCAATGCTTAATAGAGGGTAATGAGTGCCGTCTTTTTTTACCTGAGAAAAGTTTGTGACGCACTTTTCTGCCTCTGTCTCCAGAATGATTTCTTTAAACCTGGAATCAATACTTGAAAAAACAGGGAACATTACCTTGAAAGTAGTTTTTCCAGAAAAGTTTTTTGACTCTGAAAAATTAAAGTATTGAATATCGCTTTTATAAGATAGATGAACCCTAAAATCATTAGTGTTACATTTATCCTTATCGATATCAAAAGAAAGATAATATCCTGTAATACGATTTGTATTGATATTATCTTCTTCTTTTAAGACATACCTTACGTATTCTTTACCTTTTACCTTCTCATATGGGATTTCTTGCACAGGAAGGTTTAATAGATGGCGCTGAAGCTCAACAGTTTGGTGGTTTTGATAAGTTAGAAGTAAAGAATAAATTGTATATGGCGCTGCGAAGATAAAAAAGGCCAGAAATATAGGAGGTAAAAAATATGCCTTGAGAACTTTCTTGTTAAATGAACTGGGAATAGTTTTTATTTTATGGGCTTTTTGTACACAGAGAACGATCACATAAAAGTATATCTGGCAAGCAGCCAATACTAAGAGAAGTGATGTTATTTGCAGGTAGAAAAAATGCCGAGGGTGATATTGAATAGATGTTGCAGCACACAAATACCCAAGCGAAACGGCAATGAAAAAGGCTGCTTTTAATCCATATTTTTTTATGAAGACCAAACAGAAAAGAGGAGTGAGCAGAACAAATGCTTTGAGCCCGTCTGAAAGATTATTAGTACTCTGTTGTAGAGGCATCCAATGGAACACATCTGCATTATTATTAAATATGAGATTGAGGGTATCCCAAATTGCAGCTAGCCCAGACAGAAAAAAATCGGCTGGAAATAAACGAGCCAATAAGAAATAGTAGTTTTGGGATGCTGCTTCGTAGGAAAGAGAACCTAAGTTTAGCTTAGTAAGAAGGCCGAATGAGGAAGAATGGAAAGTTGAGACAAGATATTGTAAAAAAACATCATTATAATATTCGACTAATGTTGTTCCGCCAGCCAAACCAATCGTTTTGTCAAAAAATGGAGATAGTCCTAATAAAGTGACATGAAATAAGTTACCGCCATGGCCTTCTAGCATGCTAAAAATAGGCCACCCAACGATTTTAAAAGAAACTCCGAATATAGCGACAAGGAAGATGCGTTCATAAAGTCCTTTTCGGGAAAATGGAATTTTACAAAATAGAAAAATTGTTGAGATAATAAGCGGAATTAGCATCAAAATATCCATTCTGAAACCGATCCCAATCCCGGATGTAACGCCGAGAGTAAGGCTTATTAGAGCCCTTTGTTTTGATGTGTTTGCTTTAAAGAGGAGTACACAAAGAAGTAAAGAAACAAGTAGAGTGGGTGCTTTTGAGAAATCTCTAAAATGAGGAAGGTGTGTTAATAAAAGGTCAGATAAAGATAAAAAGACGGCACCTGCATAAGCAAGGTAAGTCGCTAGAAATTGTTTAAATAGCAGATACGCGATAACAATTGTGAAGGCAAAAGTAAGCGCGAAATATGGCGTAAGGGCCTTCCATGAAATAAGACCAGAAATTTTCCATACCCAACTAACCACTGCCATTGAGTAATAATGACCGCGTTGCATTAAGTTCAATTCTTCGATCTTATAGCCCTTTTCAAGATCTGAGCAGTCGTAGCTTTTGCTTTTTTGTGCAAGGAAATCCTTAAGTGTTGCCGTTGACGGTTCTTTGCCAACATTTACATAGCCATGTCCACAAGCAAGCATCACAGATGGAGTGAATTCTCTTTGATAAAAACTACCTTTTCCCCAATTATCTTTTAAATAGAAAGAGGAAGAAACAAAAGCTATTAAAAAAAGACTCAAAGAAATAATAATATTTTTATTATTAAAAAAATTCTTGCAGCCATGATTTAATCTGGAATACATGCTTTATCCATGAGTTGATTGCGATGTTTTATGACTTATTATGTTTCTTGCACGCCAATAATAACGCCAATGATAATAAGGGCAGCGCTTAATATTTTCATAAAACTATATGTTTCTCCAAAAAGAAACACACCACCAAGAAATACAGAAATGGATGTTAGCCCAATGTATATTGGGAAGGCTGAGGATATGGGATACCGCTCTAAGACAAATATCCATGTGATTGAAGCCATCAGGGCAGTAACATAAGCTGAAATAATAAATGGGTCAGATAGAAAATTATAAATTTTCCCGATCAAACCAGTGAAAACGGGGTTTTCACTGGTTGAGTTTGCTTTTCCAAGTATTTCAACCCGCCACTTTGTCATCAATTGTCCATAGACAACTAATAACAAAGTAGGGGCTATGGTAAGAAGCATTTTCATCAGATTTTCGCATGTCCATAACGGTACATATCGAGCATTTCAGGCGGAATGCCCCAATCGACAGCGCCGACTTGATCGTGCAATGCTTCCAGATCGTCTTTCATTTTTTGTTTAACTTGGTCAACCATTCGGTTTTTAGAAGGGACAAAACCGTGCTGGTAAGCAGCGTTTAATTGATGGCGTAAAGCTTTTTCGATGGCTTGTTCGCGTGTTAGCTCCATAATTGGTTTTCGTTCTGGTGCAAACACATTAAAGCGTTCATCTATTTCTTCATCATTCAGCAGAGCTGCGACTTTTTCTGAGATGAGTGGTGACATATGGAACCCATCTCGTTTTGTAGCTGTCGCAATCACAAGGTTTGCCAATGATGTTTTACCTATCATAGGGTAGGAGTCCTGACTGGTTGGGCGCCATCCGACGTTTACGCGCACCAAGTCGGCACGATAGAAGTTGCGATTGACTTGTTCCATTGCCCCTCGGATCAACCCTTCGACGCTTGTTAAACGACCATAATCATAGGGGTAAGGTGTAATGAAGTTACTTGCGCCAACGAGTATATGGTCATTGGCAACATTAGGCCCTTGGAAGTAAGGAACGGCGTATAAGCCACATGCCAACCCACGATTTGGTGTACGAATACATTTTTCAAGTGGATTGTCGGGGCTTTTTAATTCAATGGAAACACCCACACCGTAGAAAACACGCTGTACAGGAAGGTCGAAGTTACTTGCTTCAAGTATCTTGGAAACGGTTGCCCCTGTTGCGAGGAGGAAGCGGTCGCCTTCAACGATATTATTGTTTTCTAGCTGAACGGAAATAACTTTTCCGTTTTCTTCCTTCATGGAAACGGCATTGTCTTCAACAAAGTGCACATTTGGATATTGGCGAAGACAGTTATCCAGTTTCTCAATCATCAGACGTGGGTTAAACCAGCCTTCGTTGTGGATATAAATTCCACGGGTTGCCCGATAACGTTGTTCGGGTAAATACCCTGGGATATCTTTGGGGTTTATAACGTCGTATTGCTCATTAAAATCGTCTAGTGCTTGTACGATCGCGTCAAAGTTTTCATCATCGAGGTCGTCGGCAGCTGTATTGTTTACGACATATGTACCACTTTCAAAACAACCGCCGCCAGAGCACCCTAAACACTTGGAACAGCCATCGGGCAACGTATCACCAGCGGCTTCAATGATTTCTTCTTCGAAATTTTTCCACATGCGTGTTGCGGTATGGCTTAATTCGAAGCGATAGAGATCAAGGTCTGACTCTAACCCGCCTTTTTCGATTTCGGCGAAAGAGTTCAACATAGCAGCTGCAGCTAATGTTGCAGATCCTTCACGAGCCGGTTTTCCGATTATAGTAATTTCGTCAGCTGGGTTTCCACGACGAATTAGACGGAATGCACTCGTCAAAGCAAGAATTCCGTTACCAACGATAACTGTTTTCATATCAGGTTATTCCAACGTAAGTTATTCTTTTACCAAATAGCATAAGCCGGGGTAATTTTGAGTGCGGCGTACAGAGTGCCCGTATTTACCGATAATTTCTTCAGCGTAAACTTTGCCTTCCGCCGGAATTGTGTTGCGTGTTAATTGCCAGAATGCAACAACCCCGCCGGGGATGAGGCGAGCCCATACTTTTTCAAAGGCATCCAATGTCGGTACAAATGAATTAACATCAAAGAAAGCAAGCGCAACAAACTCGTGAGCATTTTCTGCAAAAAACTGAGGGATCGTTTCGCAGCAATCACCTTTTATAACCTTGTGTTTGCCATTGTTGTGTCCCATTGCATTGTTTTGTTCGTGGAGGCATAGCAAATCTTCTAAAAATGTTACGTAGTCATCGCCGCCGACACCATACGTTCCATCCTTATGTAAATCAGTTGCTTTATCTTTTTCCGAGAAACCTTTATAGCCTTCGAAAGTATCGAAACAAACAATACGACGGTTGAAATGCAACGGCTCGTAAATTGCTCTAAAGTTTTCACAGAGAACAGCTGTTTGGCCCCGCCATGTTCCGATATCCAGAATAGCGCCCGGTTTATCAATGATCATTTGATAAATTTCAGCTGTCGCTAAGATGCGAGCTAACAAAGATCCTCTCAAGAACAGGCCTAATGAACGTTCTTTTTCATCATCAGTTGCTTGGTACTCATTCATCTTATGAAATAACGCCATTCTGGCGTCCAAGCTATCTTCTGATGAGTAGCTGACTACAGCCGATTCATGTTTTTTCATTTGTCTTTTCCCGTAGCTGAAATGAACCCGTTCGTATATTCTTCACGGATAATATACAGTGGGCGGTTTTGAACTTCTTTAAAAGTCTTTGATATGTAAATTCCAATTAAGCCCATACAGAAAAGTTGTATTCCAAACCCTATGAGACCTAAAGAGATAAACGATGCAAATCCAGACGCGAAGTTATAACCTAGTAGTTTTTCGATAACAATATATAAAGCTAACACCAACCCTAAAGTTGCAACAATGAAACCGAAAACCGCAACTAAAGTCAGGGGTCTGCTTGAGCAATATAGGATCCCATTAATAGCAAGTATAAGGCGAGACCAAAAATTGTAAGAAGATTTTTGATCAATACGTTCACGATGTTCTATTGGAATGTATTTGTGTCTAAAACCTAACCATTGATCCAAACCCTGTGGGAAGCGAGATTTTTCAGTCAAGCTGTTATAGGCATCGACGAACTTTCGGTTCATAACTCGCAGAGGGGATGTGTTTTGAGGTGCATCGAATTCTGTTAAGAAACGGAAGAGGCGAAAATAAAGATGAGCCGTTACCTTATTAATCCACGGACTTTTTCTCTCCGAATACTGGCCGACGACCAGATCATAATCTCCCTCGACCATTGTTTCACACATGGTGGGGATGTATGAGGGGGGGTCTTGCATATCGACATTCATACGAACAACGAATTCACCTTTTGCCTCTTGTAAACCACATGCAATGGCGGAATGTTGTCCGAAATTTCTAGATAGGTCCAAGACTTTTACAAAATTATAGGCCTTACTCAGGCTTATGAGCTCATTTAGGCATTCAAGGCCACTGCCATCGTTAATAAAAATAACTTCCAATATGCCATTGAGTTTGTCTGTCTTTAAGTAATTTGACATGACAGATTTGATTTCAGCACAAAAAGCTGGAGCAAGGTATGAATCGTGATAGATAGGAACAACAATTGAGTACTTCATGTCAGAGGTCATATTAATTATATATACTTCATGTATTGAGGGCTATTGGGGCCACAATTAAATAACAAATCGAGGATGGAGACACCATGCTCAAAACTTCCCCAAAGTTGTGGATATTCTGAATAGCCAGAATAATCAAACCATGAGACTTCAATATTAGCTTCATTAAATAAGGAAACTTCTAAATAATCTTTTGCTGCAGGACCTGAGATATAGACTGACCCATTTAAGGCTTGGCAAAGAGAAACCAGTTTTTTCGTTTTACCTATGGGTAGGTCAAAATCTTGGCTGTTTTTAAACTGGGTGTTAATCCCTAAATAGGCACATATGGTCTTGATAAAAACAGTGTTTATTTCAGAAAGATTAGTTAATTTATCTTCTGCATAAAGGGGCTTTATCAAGTCTGATATTTCTTTAAAATAGGGGGCTTTTGCATAACTCACCTCTATAGATCGCCAATGCTTGCGTTTCCAGTTTGGTTGAGTGATTTCAACATCGCAGATACGTCGCGAAATATTGCTTCCAACGGGAATGCTTAGCCAATTCAGACCATTTGGTGTTTTAATTTTATTTCGATTACGCCAATCGTTTTTAGTAAATTGTACCTCATCGTAAAATACAAACTCATCTACAGAAGCAATCATGTCAAAATACCCTTTCCAAGGAATGTAATTTGACTGGAGTATCGCTACTTTCTTCATAATTTTAGTAGCCTTCTTTAGAGACTTGCAAAAGATACTGCCCATAAGGGTTGGTTTTCATTTTTTGACCGATTTCTTGTAGGTGGTCTTTGGAAATCCAGCGGTTTCTATAGGCAATTTCTTCTAAGCAGGCGACTTTTAATCCTTGTCTATGTTCAATGGTTTGGATGAATTGACCCGCTTCAATCAAGCTATCATGCGTCCCGGTGTCTAACCATGCAAAGCCGCGCCCAAAAACTTCAACATTGAGGGTATCTTTTTCTAAATAGACTTTATTTACATCTGTAATTTCAAGTTCGCCACGTTCTGAGGGCTTCAAATTTTTTGCAACTTCTATAACGTGGTTGTCATAAAAGTAGAGACCTGTAACGGCATAATTTGATTTGGGTTTTAAAGGTTTTTCTTCAAGAGATACAGCCTTGCCATTTTCCCCCATTTCAACAATACCAAAACGTTCGGGGTCTCGAACCTGATATCCAAATACGGTTGCGCCTGTGTCTTTGGCGAGTGCTTTATCCAATTTGTCTTTAAGACCCTGACCATAAAAAATGTTATCACCAAGGATAAGGCAAACATTATCATCACCAATGAAGTCTTCACCGAGAATAAAGGCCTGTGCGAGCCCATCGGGAGAGGGTTGTTCAACATAGGAGAGTTTTACTCCCATCTTTTGTCCATCACCCAAAAGGTCTTTAAAAAGTGGCATGTCTTTAGGTGTTGTAATAACGAGGATATCCCTGATCCCGGCGAGCATGAGAACGGATAAGGGATAGTAAATCATCGGTTTGTCGTAGATAGGTAAAAGTTGTTTGGACAGACCATGCGTTAATGGATACAGGCGAGAACCGGCCCCTCCTGCTAAAATAATACCTTTCCAAGCCAACGTTTTTCTCCCCTAAACCCCTTAGTTTCTAGCACTGTTTGACCATATTTTATCTTAATTGTCAAAACAATCATACTTCGTATTACGGGTATACCTACGTTTCCGTTTCTTCTGAACACAATGACCAATTTGCATCATGGATGAAGATGACATCATTAAATAATGGTTCTTCTAAGGATTGTGCAACCTTAATTTCATATGCCTTGGGATGTGAATCGTAGACACCTTTATTGGTGGTATAATGTTTAAGTGCTTCGGCAGACGTGAAATAACCTTCTTTAAAAATGGCAGTCGTTACAAAATAATCGCCTGCCCCCAAGAGGAGTTTATCGGTTTGAACTTCAATAACACCACTTTTGGGTTGGTTTGGTCCTATGTGAATGTCTTTGCAGAAGAAACGGTGACTGCGGACATTATCAGGTCGTTGAAAACCAAATACAAAAATGGGTTTTTCATCGATATCGTTACGGTTTACACGATAATGAAGCTTAATTTTTAAAGGGTCGCCAGGGGAAAAAACGTGGCAAGCGTCGCCATTCTCATTTTGGAATTCGACATTTGTGATCTCAATGGAGCGATTGCCATAACGCTCACTGGATAATTTTTGCTCGTTTTGTAGGCCACCGTGCCCATGTGTCAGCCGAACAGAGACACTGTTCCAGCCCGCTGAACATTCTATCATACCGGAATATTGTCGACGACCATCAGGATGAAGAACGGTGATTTTCATCGTTTCTTCCTGTTTGGCATAAAGGCTGACTTCTACATATAGTTCTTCTTCTTCTAACGGAGGCAAAACCTGTTCAGATGAAATGGAAAAAGGTGCCTGTAAAAAGACCGAACCATGCCCCTCTAAAATGCGCCCTTTTCGGTCATCTTGTTCAGCTTCTTCTCCCCATGAACCGTAATCGGTATGAAGGTTTATGCCGTTGCCGTTTTCATCAAGTTCATGCAAAAATGACATTTGGTGAAGTTCATTTTTAGAGTCATAAAAACGAATGGCTTCAAAGAGCAGAAATTGATCGTCGGCAATTTTTTCTTCAGAGAGTTTTATATTGCAAACGAGTGGTTTCGACTTTTGGGATAGGTTCTTTTTTAAGATCGCCAATCTTTTACGATCTAAACGTTGTTCTTCACGTTCTTTGATTGCCTTTTCATAGGCTGCAGCGACATCTTTACTGGTTCCATCCATTCGGATAGCGCCATTGTCTAGCCATAACATGCGAGGACACATTTTTTGAGCGGAATAAATGTCGTGCGTGACAAAGAGCAATGTTGTCCCTGACCCGGTTGAAAGTTCTTCGATGCGTTCCTGACTTTTGCGTGCGAAATAGGCATCTCCCACGCTAAGGACTTCATCAAGAATAAGCAGGTCCGGCTTGACAACAGTGGCTGCAGAGAAACCCAACCGAGAGACCATGCCTGAAGAGTATGTTTTTAACGGCTGATCGATATACTCTTCGAGTTCTGCGAACTCTACGATATCTAAAAGCATTTCTGCAATTTGTGCAGATGGGACCCCCATTTGTGCAAGGTATGCTTCTGCGTTTTGCCGGCCTGTAAATTCAGGATGAAAACCTGCGCCAATTTGTAATAAGGCCTGAACGGCAGAATTGACGGTTATTTTACCACTGGTCGGATTTGTAGCCCCGCTGATAAGGCGAAGCAATGTGCTTTTCCCAGCACCGTTCCGGCCAATAATGGAGATCCGTTCCCCTTTTTGAACGGAGAAGGAAACTTTGTTGAGTGCAACATGGAAACGTGCATTTTTAGGCTTGCCCCATAAACGCAACATTTCCCACATCCGATCAGACGGTTTGTCGAAAAGTCGATAGGTTTTTGTTAATGCCTGAACATCAATAAGTAGATCATTCATAATCGGTCATAAACGCCTTAAATCTTTGGAAGAAAAACGTCCCTAGAACAAGAAATACAAGTGCAATTGCGAGTGCAACACCCATACGGAACCAATCAGGGGAAACTTGTCCGAATGCCCCAAAACCAGTTCGATACATATCGATCATATAGTAGATTGGATTGATATCGACGATTATACGTGCTTTGCCGGGTACCATTTCAGGACGAAATCCGATGGGGGAGACAAAGATGAGGAATAAAGTGAACAACCCAACTATTTGTTGAACATCGGGAAATAATACCCCGAGCGGGGCCATAAATAACGCCAGCCCCACAAGAAATGTTGTGAAGATAACAATAGCAATTACGAGATAGAGGTTATGCCAACCTAGTGTATTGTTTATGGCGGCTATAATTAAGACAAGCCCTAAGCCAATCAGGTGTGGGATGAGTGCGATGAGCACTAACCGGGCGGGAATAATCTCAATCGGCAAAATAACATTTTTAACCAAATGTATGTTTTGTCTAATAGAGACCGATGCCGCTTGAATGACTTCCATAAATGCCAGATAGGGAACTAATCCGGAAAAGACATACAGAACATAGTCTAAGTCGCTGTAACCGGGAAAACGGACTTTAAATACAACAAGATAAACAAACAAGTAGATACATAAGAATAACAGGGGGTTTAAGAAAACCCATAAAGAGCCAAAAAAGGAACCTGAATATCTTTTTCTTAGTTCAATGCGGGTTGTCGATGCAATAACTCGTCGATTGCGTAATAACATCCCAAATAAGTTGGCTATAAAAGACATAAAATCTCTTATCTTTCCTTTTAAATCCTCTATTACCTTCGCTGAATATAGACTCAGGTCTCGGAAGAATGATTATTCATATGTATTTCTGCTACTTTCATCATATTGTCAATCCGGTCTTGAGAAATATCACCGGCCTTGATCCATGAGGAAAGTTTACGAATTTGACCATCCAATTTAAATTTAATCTGTTTAGCAGGTTGTTTTACGCCGTAAGAGGGGGAATATCCCGCTTCTTCGATCTGCAAGCTAACTTCCTGGTCAACGTTAAATTCACACTTGATACCGTTGTTTTGTAGTGAAAGGCTATTGGACGTATTGGTGCTGACATCGACACCGACGGCCAATGGTAAATTCCATTCAGCTTCGTTAAAGTTCCCTCCAATGAAACGATCTAGAATGACCAGTGAACCTGATGCAGTATCGTGAACAAATGTGCGCCAATGATTAGGGCCGCCAATACGTTTGTAACCATCATGCCAGCCACACCATACATAATATTCGCCTTCCGGACCTTGTTGTTCTACATGAGGTTCGGCTTCTGCGAACATACGGAAAATCCAGTCCGGGCGCATTTCGTTTTGTTCTACACCATCGAACATGACGGTTGCATGTGAACGTGTGCTGCGGAAATGGTTTCTCGCGGCAAAATCAGATGTATAGACATAACTGCCAGGGTCAACAACGAAGGGGGTACCTGAGAGGTGAAGTTCAAAAGACAAAAGGTCATTGTGTTTATGGTTGCCAAAACCTTTTGTTCCGACAATCGCGTTATTGATCAATAACCAATTGTTATTTGCATAATTGAGGCTTAATCCCGCATCTGCAAAATGTGCAACACGTTCAGGTGTGTTTGTCTTTTTAATGGTGCTTGTATCAAGCCCCCACCAGAAGGTTTCCCAACGTGCTTCGTCTTCGCTTTTTAAGTAGGACTGCCACGTATCATTCTTTAACAGTACGCTAGCCGGGCCATAAAGATGACGGGCATCTTGGCGGTCCCAACGACCATAATCTGTAAATATGTGCAGGCGACCATCATCAGCATCCCCGATTTGTGGCATGCGACCGTCTGGTCGTGTCAATGTGGACAGGAAGTCCAGCATCTTTGTCAAAACTTTGGCATAGCCTTCGGATAAAGGTTCGTCGCGAAGTTGGGCCATGCGATAGCCAGACATGAATAATTCTGTGACCAATCGGTGATAGGGAACAGAAGATTCATAGTCTGCACCGTCAGGGAGAACCTGTGCAATGATTTCTTTTTCATAAGCATCATGACAAAACTTACCCCATTCCTGACCTGCTTCAAGATCACTGAAGGCGTTCGCCATGATGTAAAGGCCTGCAACGTTTGACAGGAAGTGGTTACTTGTTACTTCGTAATGGTTTTCCAAATTCCTATAAATGAAATCGCCATGCTCAAACAAAGCTTTATAGGCTTCGTCCCAGAATGTCTTTTCAAATGGGAAGTTACATTCGCGTAAAATATCAAACGCAATGGCCATATTGCCAGCACGAATAGCTACATCCATCGTACAGGTCCAGTTGACACCAATACCAATAGGATTTGAGGCCATGAAATCTTTTAACTGATCTGAGATCTCACGTGCATATTTGAAATCACCGGTTAGGACATAAGCCTGCGCCAACAAGGGCCAATGTTGAAGACGGCCCAATTCCCAAGGATATTTGACGTCTGCATTTCCGGGGCGCATTTCAAACAAATTCCATTGTTTGTGAGAAATATTGCTGGGGAAAGTCAGATTTCGAACCGGGTCCAAATGCCAATTGATTGGTTTGTAATCATAAGACCCATTATCGCCCATATTGCTCGGGATAAACGTGCCGCTTCCAAGCAGGTCGAATTCATGACGCAGAACTCGGTCTGCCTCATTTAAAGTCGATTTCACTTGATCTGGACAATGACGTTTGAGGGGCTCCAGATCCTTGATGACAATGCCTGCATAAGTAAAGGCCGTTTGGCGACGATTGTCCACCCATGCAGTCACGGTCTGACCAGTAATTTTAAGCTGATCGTCAAAATTGTACTGGGGCATGCCCAGTTTGGTCACACCTCTAAGTTTTTCAAAACCTTGCTTCGGTTTTTTTGCGGTGACAATCAGTTTCCAGCCTAAGAAACGCTCAGCAACTGCTTTTGGGAGCCACTTTTTGACACGGCCAGGAATATCTAAATCGTCAATATCGCGTCTTGCAAAAGACAAGTTTGTGAAGCCATTGAAGAGCCGCTTCGCGGATGCCTTATCCCAGACGGATACAAGTTCACGCTTATCAAAATAAGTGATATCGACGCTACGTGACAGAACTTCGTTCATGGACCAAAGTGACAAACGGCCTTTTTTCAAACCACGACGGGCGAACCAAGAATACCAGTATTTAGCAGACCATTGGGAGAGAAGACCGACATAAGATCGTCCGCCAGGTTTTAAAACACGTCCAATTTCACTGACGACATCATATGGTGTTTTTTGCAATGAAAGTTTGGATACACAAATGACAATATCAAAGCAGTCGTTCGTGAACGGTAGATCATCCAAGGCAGAGGGAATAAAAGTACCTTCAAGTCCAAGAATCTTGAATTGAGCTTCAGCTTCACGCAAATTGACCGGGCAATAATCAACCATTGTCACCTTTGCACCATGTTCAGCGAGTGTGACGGCATCGTATCCATTGTCGCTGGCAAGGATGAGAACCTCTTTACCATCGAGCTCTTTTAACGGGAACTCTTCGCAAAGCCAGGGCAATTTCGTTTGGTAACGGTTTTTACGTTGTTGGCTGTACCAGGCGAGTTCACGCTGGCGGGCTTTAGTCTGGCGATCATTCATCTCGGTTTCATCGCCGAGGTCTTTTTTCTCCATCGTCGCTTCCGGTGCAGGGATTTCACCTGGTGGAATTTTTGTACCGCCATAGAGATGAAGAAGGTGTTGCCAAATCCGCTCAACGTGGCGTTTCCACGAGTAATGTTCGCTTACGGCTTTGACGGAATTTTCACCGAGCTTAGAAATTAATTCAGGGCGTTTTAACAAACCGCAAACGGCAAAAACAAAATCGTTTACATCAGCGGGTTCAACCAATACACCACGAGCATCCCCGACATCTGTAACGCTTGCCAAGTCCTCAGAATATAAGGATGGGCGCATGACATCGCCGATTTGTTCTAAATCACTGGCGATAACAGCACCGCCTAATGCCATATATTCAAAAAGTTTAGTTGGGGACCCAAAGAAACGGCTATCTACCATATGGGCGCTGTGGGGTGATATGAAAATATCACATCCCTTTAAAAGTCGGCAGCCTTCAGCTTGAGGAACCATTCCTGTTAATTTAACGCGGTCTTCCAGGCCGTTTTCTGTAACGGCGGTTTCGACCAAATGCTTGAACCCGCCATCACCAATGAGTAGGAAACGTGCTTCAGGATGTTCTGCGGCAATACGGGGTAATGACTCTGCAAGAACGTCAATTCCGTGCCAGCCGCCAAAGGTTCCAATAAAACCGATAACGGGGGCATTTTCATCCCATCCCATCTCGGTTTTAATGGCTTTTTTCTCGTCAACTGTTGCTTGTTTGTAATGGTCCGTGTCGACCCCATTGGGGTTGACCAGAATTTTACGAGGATCAACACCTCGACGAATGGCCATATCCCGGATTGCTTCGGAAACAACGACGATTAGGGCTGCCTGACGGAATGCAGCTTCTTCCGTTAACATGAAGGTGTCTTCATAATCGTAACCTTGAGTGTCAAAGCTACGTTTCATGGAAATTTCAGAACCATTATATTCCAAAATATAAGGAATACCAAGGTCGCGACTGATGCGTGCTGCGGCGTAGTTGCCCAAAATGAGACGTTCGTAAATATAAGCAGGCGGTTTATCCAGAGATTGGATTTTTTCTTTCAGGATTTCATAATAATGATCTGTCCCTTTCAGGACGTTGAGATCATTTCCGTGCTCACCTGGAGGGTCAAGTTTAACTTGTTTAATACCCAGCTCATCAATCATGGTGAGAGGATTGGCCATAAGGCAGACAAAATCTTCTGTGGCTTCAGAGAGTTCTTTGGCGACATAAGTCGTATGGCCGTAGCTGCCACCTGCGACAAGCGGTGCCCAGAAATCACCACGGAAATAAATCCCGGTACCATGAACTTTTGTTTCAGGCGAAGGATTGTCGGGCAAGTTGGAAAAAGCAATAGTTTGGAGATTTGGAAAGACTTGGTCAAAAGTTTGCGATACAGAAAGAGCCTGTTGCGCAGTCTCATCGAGAGAGGCTTCAGGCTCTGTACCGAATTCTTTTAGATGCCAGCGTGAGAAAAAACGAGAGGCATAACGCTGTGCAAAAAGGTGGTTCCATTGCCGTAGGCCCACGCGTTGCACAGTACCTTCACTGCCCCAATATATCCAAACCGGTTTTCCTTTTAGGGTTGCTTTTAGGGCGATCTTTAAGATCGCCCAAGGCACAACGCCGATACCGACAGAAAAGACAAGACCATCAGGGTTGCATTCTGCCACTTCTGCCAAGATGTCTGGGCAGGGTAATAGCTCAGGAACTGGTAACGAATGCTTTTGCGTACCATCGATCGAATATAATGCGAGCTCTTCAAACAGGCCGACATTAAGACTTTCTGCATCTACAAACAGAAACTTTCCTGCACCATTAGTCATTGTTCACTCGATTAAAAAGCAAATCTTCAATTGTCAAAGCAACGGCAGAAGTTTCTATGATTTCCTCAAATGGAATCGGTGCTTCTGTACCGTTTTCAAACGATTGAGCCAGTTGGCGCATTTCTTCGCCATGGCCTTTGTCCGGGTCGTTTGATTGCCAGATAGGTGATTCTTTAATGATTTCTTTATCACCTTCTTTTTTGACATTCGCACTGGCCTTTGTCAGGACTTTAAAGTCATCCACGACATATGCGTCTCCGTCTGCAAAGACCTCGATGCGTTCTTTCGGCATGCCTTTTTTAGGGCCGACAGCTGTGTAAATCAGGTTACAGACACTTCCATCTTCGTAGGTCAAAGTTGCGACGAAGTTGTCATTCTTCATATAAGGTGTGTTTGCCGTTGCAATGGCATGTGCGCTGATATCTTTGACAGGACTACGAGCAAGGAAACGGAAACAATCATACATATGGCACGCTTCACCGATATTGCGACCACCGCCTTGTTCATCCTGAATCCAGCTTTCTTTCGGGATATAGCCGCCATTCAATCGGTAATTTACCATAATCGGCCCCTGACGGGAGGCCAGTTCTTTGGCAATACGTTGCAGGGCAGGGGAGAAACGACGGTTGAAGCCGACCATCACAATCGGTTTTTTGTCTTGCGGGCACTCGTTGTAGGCAGTTTCCACTTTCCCAAGTTCATCCCAGGTCAAAGCAATCGGTTTTTCCACAAAAACATGTTTACCGGCTTTAATCGCGGCAACAGTTTGTTCGGCATGTTCATTGTGACGGGTGGCGATAACGACCATATCAATTTCGTCACTTTGCAGGGCGCCATCAATATTGGAGGCAAAAAGTGAGCAGCTATTTTGACGGGCAAAGTTACCCCCGCGAATAGCATCTCGACTGACAACACCACGCAGGAAGAATTTATCGCCTGACTTTGCCAAATTGGGAACAAGCATGGATTGACCAAAGGCACCTGCACCAACCAGCGCGTAATTGATTTTGTTTGGTTTAAATTTACGATGCCCCTGTAAAACAATAGTCGGATCATCGTGGTAGGCTTCTAGATTTTCGTTATCATAACGCAGAACAGCCGCGAGAGGCTTTTTCTCTGCATCTTTATCCATCAGCGCACCATAGACAGCAGGCGCGTCATCGACTTCGCCTTCCACGTCAATCATGGGCCCAATGACGATTTTCTTCTTGGCCAGCAAATCCAAGTAAGCTTCCATGTTGCGGTTCATTGTCCAGCGGACATACGCATAAGGATAGTCTTGCCCAAATTCTTCATAGTTACGGTCATAACGACCCGGTCCATAAGAACTGCTCATAAGCAGGTCAATTTCTTTCTTGTAGAAATCGGCACGCTTAACATCCAAACCGATGTCACCCACGATCACAACAACACCTTTACGGCGTGTGACTTGCATGGCTGTATTAATGACGATGTTGGATTTGGTTGCTGCTGTAATGATGGTGCGATCGACACCTTGATTACCTGTGAAGTTACGGATTTGCATCAGGAATTCATCCGGATTGCTTCCGCCGGCTTCCATGCCAAATTCGATTGCACGGGCAACACGTTCAGGGTCCGGGTCAAAACCGATCACGCGACAACCGTTAGCAACAAGAAGTTGAACTGTAATTTGACCGATTAATCCTAAGCCGAGGACACAAATTTTATCACCAAGTAGAGGGTCCGCACGGCGTACACCTTGTAAGGCAATAACACCAATTGTTGTGGAGCAGGCATCGCGTAAGTCTGCGCCTGCAGGCAATTTGGCAACCATGTTTTGTTTTACACAAATAAAATCTGCGTGGTTTGCTTGACCGGCACCGGAACAGGCGACCAAGTCACCGGGGGCAAAGCCTTCGACGCCTTCGGCGACTTCGATAAGTTCGCCAGCTGCGGCATAGCCAAGGTTCCAGCCGACTTGCCCCATTTCGCTAGGGGGCAGGCCACCTTCTTTGCGGGGGACTAAACGCACGGTTACAGATTCAAGGATGATTTTGCTGGGTTCCAAGGTGCCGGCGTTGGCGATAACCAAATTGACACTTTTGTTGTTCCCCGGGTCGACGAGAAGGCATTCATCCAGTTCACCGGAGGCAAAGGTTGCCGTTTCCAGCCAGTTGCTTTTGTCTTCACTCAAGAAACCAAAGACGGCCATGCCGGATAACATTGCACCTTTAATAGAAATTTCAGGGATGTAACCTTCGGGCACCGGGATGGGGGATGCATCAGCTTGATAAAGGGCTGGTGAGTCGTCAGTTGTCAGGTTTAGAACGCCGTTTTCAAAAGAAAATTCACTGGCAGCATTTTGCGTCCAAGTAACTTTTGCACCTTCAAGAACTGGCCTAACTTCGGCTTCTGCTTGTAAAGCTTTTTTTCGGGCAGCGCGTGCGTCAACTTTATTTTTTAAATATCGGAAGGCACGTTTGGGGTCAGCAATGGCTTTGCCTACTTTGCGTGCGCCGTCTTCTGCTTTTTCTTTGACGATTTCGATGTTTCCTTTTGGGGCTTCATCGGGTGGCATTAAACCGGCCACTTCCGTCCCTATAGAAATCATGGAATATTTCACTCGTACCAAAACTGAACCAGTTTGCAATGCTGGTTTCGGAGAACGAGCAACAACAACACCCTTTGAAGCACCTAATACCTGACGCACAATCCCTCACTATAATGTAGCTAGTTTCCTAATAAAACAGCTTTTAATTGACCTTAGTCCTGAACACAACATTTTTCTGGTTAAATCAACAAAAAGCTGTACGGAAACCTTGAGTTAAAACCGTTAAAGATTTAATGACCTTAAAATTTAAAAACATTTTGAGTAAATGAAAATACTGTTAAATATCCGAGATTGCTTTCATATCTGCTAGCGGATAAAAATACTTTTATTGTTTTTTCCAATTATATTACCCTTTTTTATTTCGAGTATCTGATGAAATTGCACAAACCACAAACGGCCATCTATATTTGCGGACCTGATACACCGCCCGGTTTGAGGGAAGGAGCAGTTTCTTGGAGAGACTTTAAGAAAAGCTTTATATCTTTGGCATGCCGATTTCGGTGGTATCAGCCTGTTGAGTTTGTTTGTCGGGACTTAAATGAATTACCTCGTCCCGGGTTGCTTTTCCCATTGTTGTATATCATTGGTCGCGGAACGTTTGCGATATGTGATTTGCGTGGTCGCAAACAAATACCAGGTTTACGTGGAACATGTTTTGCCATCATTCTGTTATTTATGGAAAGCTTTCAGAAAAAACGAGTCATCAAACAAGCTCAGGATTTGTTTTTTCAATTGGCACAAACCGAGAGGGTGGTCCCTACAATAAAAAATACGGAAGGCCGGGTAAGCTTTGTTCGTGGAGATATCTCACATGCGATAGGCGGCGCTGAAAGCCACACACGTGGAATTCTAAATGGACTGATCGTACACGGGAGGGAAACGGAAGCTCATTTGTGTTATCGGCCTGATTTGATTTCATCACATGTCGCGTTGCATGTGCAGGCTTGTCCCAACACATTTCTGAACGAGCCGGAAGTCCGTCAAATACAATATAATATGATATTGTCGAAACATTTGTTGGAACGATGGAAAGAGAAGCGGCCTGCGTTAGTTTATCAACGTCATGGTGCCTACAGTTTTGCGGGTTTTCGCGGCGCACAAGAACTTCAGATACCCTTTGTGCTGGAGTATAATGGTTCAGAAGTTTGGATTACAGATAACTGGGGAGAGCCCCTGAAATATCGCAAGCTGGCTGTCCAGATCGAAAAAACGATTTTGGAAAAGGCTGAACTTATTGTTTCGATTAGTGATGTTTTGACGCAGCAACTCGTTGATCGAGGTGTTGACCTTGATAAAATTGTGACAGTACCAAATGGTGTTGATACGTCTGTTTTTCATCCAGGTGTGGATGCTTCATCTTTCAAGGAAAAATACGAGCTTGACCAAGGGCCGGTTTTTGGTTTTATCGGCAGTTTCGGAACATGGCATGGAACGAAGTTGCTCCCTGAAATATTTGAAAAATATTGCATGATGGCGGAGGCACTTGAGTTGCCACCTGCAACATTGGTGCTTTATGGAGATGGGAGTGAGCGCACAGCTTGCGAGCGTGATGCATCAGCACGAACTTTTGGCAAAAATAAAATGATCTTTACAGGTAGAGTAGAAGCGCATGAGGCTCCAAGCGCGCTCGCCGCATGTGATGTTTTGCTCAGTCCGCATGTCAGTAATAAGGACGGAAGTGCATTTTTTGGATCGCCAACTAAATTATTCGAGTATATGGCATCAGGTCGTGCGATCGTCGCATCTGATCTTGATCAAATTGGTCAGATCCTGAAAAATGATGTTCATGCGTTGACTGTCCCTGCCGGGGATACGACGGCATTTGCCGAAGCAATGCTAAAGCTGGTTCAGGATCATGCTCTTTCTGAGAAGCTGGCTAAAAATGCCCGACGACTTGCTTGTGAGCATTATAGCTGGGAATCGCATGTGGCACAGATATTAGATGCCTTTAACGGACGTGTCGCATTATGAGATTGTTTTCTTTGCTGAAAAAAGTACGTCGTACACCGCTTAATGAATTGCCAGGGAAGGTGCGTTTTTTTATTTCCCGTCGATGGCAGAAAGTTATGACAGATTGGCATGATCGTTTTGTTTCCCCTTATACGCCACCGTCCAAATATAGCGTACAATTCAGGCCGCTAAGCGAAAAGAAAGAATGCCTTCACCTGCCTGAGGAAGATCAGAAATGTTTGATGTCCGCTGTAGCACTGTGGATGAACCATCAGTTTCAGGTATTAGGAGCAGGAGTGGCGCCAGCTGATTTTAATGCGGGTGTGGCGGGGTTGAAAAATATCAGACTGTCCTGCGAAAAAAAACCTGACGAAGATTTAAAGGTTTTTGAAAGAGATTGCGTGCGATTACGCGCCTTCATTGATTCCGATTACACTTATATTGATTGGCATAGAGATCGACGTAGCGGTTGGTCTTGGCCTCGGTTGATCCGCCCTCAAGAAATTGAATACGGTGTTCCAGAAGGAAGTGATGTCAAAAACCCCTGGGAATTATCCCGCATGCAACATCTCCCCTCAATGGCGCTGTATGCGTTGACTCTGGAAAATGAAAATCAGAAGCGTGAAATTTTGGCAGAGATGAAAAATCAAATTTTTGATTTCTGTCAGGCAAACCCACCGGGTTTTGGTGTGAATTGGGCGTGCCCTATGGATATTTCCCTTCGCTTGATCAGTTGGGTCGTTTGCTATGATTTGTTGCGGGGGGAGGAAGAGTTATTCACGAAGGCAGAGCATGAAGAATTTATCGCACGTTTGGTAGATCATGCCCAATATATCGAAAAACATATTGAATGGAATCCTTCTGTTAGAGGGAACCATTACTATATTAATTGTCTTGGGCTTTTAATTGCAGGTGCAACGTTGCGGGGACATCCGTCGCAGGGGAAATGGTTGGCTTATGGTGCCGGAACATTTCTGAACGAGACGTCTTTACAATTTTTAAAAACGGGCGGGAATTTTGAAAGTTCTACGTATTATCATCGATTAATGAGTGAAGCTGCTTGTTTGGGGCTGACTGTTTTAGTCAAGTATCAGTCTGAATTGCAAACTCTGCCTAAACGTTTTATTCAGCAAGCTTCGGGAATGCCGGGTGGTGATGTGATCGTGAGTGTTTTTCATCAATTCTCCGAGCAGATTGCATCTGCTAAAACCCGTTTAAGACAAAGCTATCCCTTTTCTATGTGGTTAATGAATGACGGCGGCGCTGCCCCTCAATTTGGAGATAACGATGGTGGTAGGAGTTTGCCGCTTATTCCCGATATAAAGGGGTGCTTTGATAATCCTTCCGATTGGTCTCGTCACATCGGGTTTTGGCAAGGCTTATTTGAAGCTGAAGGCAAAACCATTGAAGCAAAATATCTGCAGAGCATTGCAATCTGCGAACACCTATCTGTCTCAATTGAGGACGATGGGCATAAGGCATTTCCCGATTTTGGTTTGTATGCGTGGCGCCGGAGGCATTATCGTTTTTGGTTTAAAGTATCATCGACGGGGCAGCATGGTAATGGTGGACATGATCATTGTGATTGCTTGTCCTTCGAATTAAGCTGGAAAAATAAGCCACTCATCATACAGCCAGGAACGGGTGTTTATACACCCTTGCCCAAAGTGCGTAATAAACATCGCGCTGCGGCATTCCACAATGGGCCGGTGGGTAAGAAAAAAGTAAATCATTATTTCGGACAGGGAACCGAGGAATTATTTAAGATTTCGCATCCGTCAAAAGTCATTGTTCAATCGTGTGATCAAAATGAAATACACGCATCGTTCGAACAGAATGGAGAGATGTTTTCGCGTTATGTACATTTAGAGGGTGATAGAATATCATTTGAAGACAAATGTGAGAGTTCCAGCCATGAACCCGTTTATGTGTTTTTGATTTTACCCCTCTCTCTGACGATTGAAAATAAAGGCAAAGAGGGAGTTCTGATCGATATGGGGGACTTTCTATTGCAGTTTGAGGGGAATGCGTCAAACATTGAAATCGGACGAGATGAGTATTCACCAACATATGGCGAATTCTTACCCTGTTTTACATTGTCGTTGACGCAGCAACATTGCTTGCGCTGGTCTATTTCTGAAAAAGCATAGATGTGGTGATAGTTGATGCCTAAGACAGTGGTTTTTTTTACATGGGAGTTTTGGTCAGGTCCTATACATATTTCTGCTCATGCTCTTGCTAAATCCTTTGTTGAAGATGGCTGGAAAGTCGCTTTTGTAACGGTTCCTCTGTCTCCCCTTCATAGTCTTCTCTCTTCTTCGCAGACAACACAAAAACGGAAGTCATTAGGGCAGGGAAGGGGAGAATGGTTTATGGATGACCGTTTGTGGGCCTATGTACCAAATGAATGGTTACCTCCGCAAAATCAACCTTCAAGCAAGATGTTAGGAACCTTTTATCAGGTTTTACGCAAAATTTTGCCGCAATCTTCAGCCTATTTGACTGAGTTGTTAAAAGAAAATGGATTTGACGACCCAACGCTTGCGATACTCGATTGCGCTTATTTCTTACCCGTTTTATCGAAGATACATCCGCAGAAAATCATACAACGCATTACAGATTTAACGGATGCGTTTCCCAATATGGTGTCTCAGTATGGTCGTTTGGAATACCTTGGGGCACAGCAGGCTGATTTGGTTACGTATAGTTCGCATCAGCTTAAAGAATATGTACAAGCACTGGGAGCGCGCAAAACGACCTTTATTCCACATGGTGTTGATTTGGAGCTTTTTTCCAAACCACAAGTGATCCCAACAGAATATACGCAAATGCATAGTCCTATCGCTGTCTATGTCGGGACGATTGGGGAATGGTTTGATTTTGAGGCGATGGAGGCCGCGGCAAGGGCTTTGCCGAATGTACAGTTTGTTATTATTGGCTTGGGTAATAAATGTCCTTTGGATTTAAAAAAATGGGTTGCTAGTTTCCCCAATCTCCACTTTTTAGGAATGAAGCCACACAAATGCATACCAGCCTACCTGCAACATGCAGATTTGGGCTTAATACCTTTTCGATTAGCCGAGAATGAGGCATTCGTGAATGCGATTAATCCAATTAAAGTTTACGAATATATGGCGTGCCATTTACCTGTTGTCTCATCTCCGCTACCAAGTTTGACAGCATTAAGACAAGAACATCAGTCTCTTTTCTTTTATGAAAGACCGGCAGATATTATTGCTAAACTCGGTGATGCGTTGATGTGTAAGAAAAAAGGCCTTTACGATACGGGGAATAGTTTAGGTTGGAATGTCGTTAGAAAACGGATGTTAGACCGGTTGTATGACTGCTGAAGTTTACACTAACGGACCTGTGAGGCTGGAGAAATTCCTTTATACTTGTCTTGAAGGCTTGAACGGAATAGAAAACGGGATAAGTTGGTTATTTACGGATATTTATCCGCACCCCTAACGTTGCCGAGTGATTTTTATGAAGTGCATTGCTATTAGTCATTCCTCTCGTCCTTTTTATGATAAGAGGTGTTCCATTAACGTTTTAAATGAACGTTTTGGAGAGAGAGGGGACTTAACTCAGTCTAGATATGAAGATCAGCCGAGTATGAAAGCAGCTGTCGATTTTACCGGTAATCTTTCGATTTGGGGAATGACTGACGTTGATGGCACACCGCAATTAGAATTCCTAGGGAAACTGGAGCCAGATTATAAAGTTCAGTCTGCCATCTTTATTCAAGACTCCCTTGTGGTTTTGGGGAGTGACCGTCTCGAAATATATGGTCCGGGGTTTGTAAAGGTTAAAGAAATTCGCCACCCACTGTTGTGCGGGGGGCATATGTTGTGCAAAGCGAAGAAAAATACCGTTTGGGTGACTTGCGCGCCGGGGGATCTGGTTCTTCGTTTTGATTTGGATACTGAGGAATTGTTGGAGAAGCGGCCTGTTGGACATCAAATTGTACAAGGCGTTCCTTATCCGGAAGATGCAGATTTCTCTAAGCATTATATTCCAACAGATTTGCAACGCTGCCATGTTAATGCGGTGGAAACGGTAGGGGCGACAGACACCTTGCTGGTGACGCTTTGGATTCAAGGGATGGTTGCCTCCTTGGACGCGCATGGCAAGCTCTATCCTATTGTCGAAGGGTTCCGTGGATGTCATGGGGGGCGTTTTCTCGGTAATTCTTCGAAGACGATGTATTTCACAGACAGCGCGGGTGGGGCGTTATGGCTGGTGGATATGAATACCGGGCAACTTAAAAAACGCGTGGATTTTGATTGCAAGTGGCTGCACGATACATTGTGTATTGGGGATGAACTTGCCTTGGGGATGGTTGCAGATAAAAACCGATTTGAATTGCGTTCCATTACCGATGGGACGATTTATCAATCTGTGTCTGCTGATACGCTGGGCCAGACGATGATGTTTGCAACATACAGCAATTGTGGGAAGGGATGGACAAACTATTTCCGAGAAACAGTGCGGGAAGATTTGGATGCTATTCCGTTTGAAGACGAACAAAAAGGAATGGAGCGACAACTTATTGATTTGCATGAAAAAGTATCCTTTTATCCCAGCGTTGAAGGGGTGAAAACGCGACAAAGTTGGCTCATCGAAGAAGGTGAACGCGATACTTATTTGTTGGTTTCCGATACGTTTATGCTACCGGCGGGCAATTATAATCTTTCATCTCGGTTTGAGATAAAAGCAGGTCGATTGAGTGTTGGGCTACAATATTTTGATGGTAGCGAGTTTGCTTGGCTTGAAAATGAAACTATTGATGCGACGCGCTGTCAGCACAATGTTGGGTTCGAGTTTAAGGAAAAAACGATTGTCCGCTTTGTAATTGCAAGTGCGGAAAACGGCTATTGTGATTTCGAATTACCAGAGGTCAAGCTTTCCTGTTTTGATACTGTTCTCGAACGTTTCATAACGGAGAAAAATCTGATTCTTCAAGACCAAAGAGATGAAGAACGTATTTCTGATAATAGCATCGGCATATGGGCATGGCTGCCGAAGAAACAGTACGATGGCTTTAAAAAATATACCAATGTTTTGTCAGACCAAGTTTTTAAAACAAGTTCAGATATCAGCAATGAGATGATTGTCAGTACGACGGCGACCTGTTTTTTTAATGCAAATTATAAACTGGATTTAGCTGTCGAGATTCTTTCAGGTGATATTGCGGTTGGATTTATTTCCAAAAAACACAACAAGTGGATTTGGCAAAAGCAACTAAATTCGTCACAGGTTTTTCATTCCTTGGATGTCAAGCTCGAAGATGTTGCTTATCTGGCTGATGGTGAAGAGTGTGATTTTGTGATTTCAGGTGCAAATTCTGAACAACGCGAGAAATGTGAAATCATTTTGCATAACGTGGAGCTGGAACGATATATTCCGCCTGTTTATAGACCGAACAAGCTTGTCTTATGTGCGGACCCCCAGCATGCCGAGCTAATGGGAATAAATCCGTTTATATCTCATAAAGAGTTAGCATACGAGAATGTGGAGCTGGTCGGGGCATGTAAGTTTGAGGCAGGAGAATGGGAGGTCACTTTTATTGCGGATCTTTTCAAGGGAGATATCTGCATTAGCTTATTAGATAAACCTAACAATAGCTGGGTCTGTCAGCTTCCTTTTGATAAAGCAGATGGGCTTCTAAAAAAGAAATTCATACTGGAGGAAAATGTAGATCTGGAAATTTGGATCGTTGCATTTAATCAGGATGAGCCCTGTTTTGTAGACGGTAAGTTGAAATACTTGACCTTCGAAAAGAAATAATGCAATTGTGGGCTTCAAAATTTAATGAAATGAGGTATTGACGAGTGTGTGGGTTAGTAGGATCTTTTCATCCTAAGGGTGCAGCGGCGACAGATGAAGTAATTAACCGGATGCGTGATCGGATGACGCACCGTGGGCCTGACGGGGCAGATACTTGGCGAGATGGGCGCAATAAATGCGCGCTTGCACACCGCAGACTTTCTATTATCGACCTAAGTACATCTGCTAGCCAACCCATGAAAAACGATGACGGCAGTATTGTTATCGTTTTTAACGGCGAGATCTACAACCATGCTGAAATCCGTGCGGAAATTTCTGCTAAACGTGAGATCAATTGGCAGACGGACCATTCAGACACCGAAGTTATTTTACGGGCCTACGAGATGTGGGGCGTAGACTGTGTGGATAAGTTCTATGGTATGTTTGCTATTGCCATTTATGATCAACGTGAAATCAATAATCCCAAACTTCATTTGATTCGTGATCGCGTTGGTGTCAAACCGCTTTATATTTCTAAACTCCCGAGTGGGGAATGGATTTTTGGATCAGAAATTCGTGCTCTTTTAGAGCACCCTCAACGCTCGCGCGAAATGGATAAAACAGCATTCTGGCATTACCTGACTTTTATTGTTGCACCTGCGCCTTTGACCCTTTTTAGGGACATCTTCAAGTTGCCTGCGGGTACGCGAGTTACGATTGATGCACAGGGTGAGGCAGTTTCCCAGCAATGGTGGGATTGTGCGCCGAGCAAAAAAGACATGTTCCGCGAGAAAGATTTGAGCTTTGATGAAGCCAGTGATGAATTCTTGCGTTTGATGCGCCAGTCTATTTCACGTCGTATGGTCAGTGATGTGCCGTTTGGCGTTTTACTATCAGGGGGCGTGGATTCCAGTTTGAATGTCGCCTTAATGTCAGAGTTGATGGATCAGCCAGTTAAAACCTTTACCGTTGGGTATGAAACACATGCTGAGTTCAATGAGTATGATTATGCAACACAGCTATCAAAACGTTATAATACCGATCATCATGAGGTTCGTATCAATTCTGACGAAGCCTTGGATTTCTTGCCGAATTTGGTTGAAATTCAAGATGAACCGATTGCGGATAACGTTTGTATTCCTTTGTACTTTCTGTCTAAGTTGGTTCGCGATAGCGGAACAACTGTTGTGCAGGTTGGTGAAGGTGCGGATGAAAACTTTTTAGGTTACTGGTGGTGTGATCACTATCGTCAAAAATACGAAAACCTTTATCGGCCCATGAGAGATAACGGTCGAACATCTTTTTTACAACGCTTGCTTGGTAAAACCAAAAACTTCATCCCGACCTTGAATGACGGTGAAGATGAATTGATTAAAAAGCGTTTTGAAAACGGGCAGCAACTTTTTTGGGGCGGTGCGGTTTGTTGGTGGGGTGATATGCGTGACCAATTAACGCCTAATACAGGCCCGTTTCAGCAAGAAGTTAATTGTCCCGTAAAGGGGATGATGCCGGATAGTCATCGTGAATATGATAGCTCGAAAGTTGTTGGACACTATTTGGATAAGCTTAGCGGCAAACTGACGGAGCCGGAAATTCTCCAGCAAATTCCTTATTTGGAAATGAAGTTGCGTTTATCCGAACATTTGTTGATGCGTGTTGATAAGATGACGATGGCGCATTCTATTGAAGCACGTGTGCCGTTCCTCGACCATGATATGGTAGACTTTGCCCGTCGCTTACCGCCGTCTTATAAGCTGGATGACGGCCTTGGCAAAAAACTGGTTAAGAAAGCAGCTGAACCTTATGTTGATCACGACCTGCTCTATCGTCGCAAACAAGGATTTGGTGCGCCGATGGATAAATGGTTTACGGAAGAACGGTTCGGTAAACGTTGTCTTGATATGTTTGAAAATTCAACAATCAAGAAAGAAGGCTATTTCGATAACGAATATATCGGCGATTTGTTGAAAAATCAGGTTGATGGCAAGATTAATTACGGTTTCCATTTGTGGACCGTTATGAATGCCGTCATGTGGCATGAACGCTGGATTGCCAATGAGTCTGCCGGTTAACAGAAAATAGATATTGAAAATATAATGACAACTATTTCCCCAAATGCGTTGAGCGATATCCAAGGTTCCTGGACTGAAATTTTAGATACGGACCCTGTTCCTGCGACAGCGCGCGCTCAAGAAGAAGATACGCAACGTCTGTTCGTTTCGTCCGATTTTGAATTAGAGGTACGCTATCTCTATATGTTCATTCTGCGCTATAATGCGAAACGTGCGGGAGGGGTAACGTTTGGTATCCGTCGCTCTTCTAATAAAGAATGGTTGCGATATAAAACAGCTGTGGAAGAGGGCGAGCAGGAAATCGGCATTAGTTTTTATGCAGAACGTGCTGGCGTGTTCCATCTGGCGATTGAACCCGACACTTACACGGAACAGTCAAATATCGAACTGTCGGATATCACGGTAGAAGTTATTAAAGGCGATCAGGCGCAAGAACGAATTGCGGCTGAAGTCTCGACCTATTTACCGCATTGGGGGCCGGTCAAACGCAAAGTCCATGATTGGTGTCGTGAATATAGCTGGTTTAATGGACTGGTTGCCCAGTTGGAAATGCGTTTTGATAAAGAAGAAGTTCTTTCTTTACCGCAGTTTATGTCTTTCTGCCCGACGGGGCAATGTAATGCATCATGCGAGTTTTGTTCGGTTACTGTGAACCGTACAGGTGTCATTAAACGCCAACTGCCGATGGATCGTTTGCGCCAACTGGTTGCGCCTGTCGCGAAAGTTGTACGTATGTTTGGTTTAGAGGGTAATGGCGAACCAACACTCTATCGCGAGTTTGATGAATTAAACAGTCTCCTGCGCCAAAATAGCGCCAAAGTGTATTTGATTACAAATGGCGCCGTATTGCGCGAAGATCAAATTCCTGATTTATTAGGGTTTGAATCTATTAACTTTTCTTTGAACGCGGCGTCAGCTGAGACGCACAAAAAAGTTATGCGTTTGAAGAATTTTGATCATATTGTGGATATCATTTCAAAACTGACCGTTGCAAAGAAAAATCGCGATGTCGTGCTCATGGATGAGCCTCATATTTCTGTATCGTTTGTAATTACTAACGATAGCATTCATGAAATAGTCGATTTCATCAAATTGGCAGATCAGGATATGAAGGTTGACAAAATCTTCTTACGGCCTTTGTCTGAAATCGCAACAGAATTGGGCGCGAACGAAGATTTTCGTGATTTGGTGCCTTATGAAAATGATGTGCAGGATGCCTTGGCGGAAGTTGAGCATTATCAAAATAAAGTCGGTGTTAAAAACAGCCTTCTTTATATTGACCCCAGTGCATTTCGTGCGGTGCGCCCCGATCCGATTGATCGCTTGGTACGTCCAAAAGGGTTTGAGAATAGTTTCTTGTTGCCCCGTGAAAATCTTTGGAATTTCAAAGATCAGGTGTCAGGGGAAAGCCTTTTAAATATGATGAAACTTTCAGCCGTAGTGACGGCGAAAGATGAAGAGCTGTGTACGCTTCCTTTAATCCCGGTTTTAAATGGTGAGAAACCTAAATTCAAACTGGACTATGTTCATCAGGGCGTGCCCGTTCAATTGGTCTTTAAAGGATCAAATGGCACCGAGATCTCCAGACATATTATGGAAGATGTCGGGGAAGGCGTGGCTCAATCTTTGGAAATCACCCTTGATTTGCCGGATGGAACAAATGGTGTGTTTGTCTCCTTGCTTGGCGGTGATGCAGAAGGTGAATTTAAGGCTGAATGGACGGTCGAACGTTTCCGCGTTCCCGGTCGTGGATTGCGTAAAGAGTTTAAATTACCGCATCCCGGAAAGTGGGAAATGTCGGTTGAAGGCGTGGGCTTGAATTGGGAAGGCAGCAAAGTTTCTCTGGAATGGCATGGTAAGCCGGGTCCGTATCTGTTGAAGAATTTTTCTGTTGAAACCTTCCGTAACGAACAGATTTCTATTCCGCTTAAAGTTGAGGTCGAAAGCGGTGAACTTGTTATCGGTGTCTTGTCGGAAGACTTCAGTTCGTGGGAACAGAAGTTTACATTTGAAAAAGGCTCCCATGATACAGCTTTGGAATGGAATACCGGCGATAACAGACGGGTTCAATTGGTTATGTTCCAAAAATCCAAAACGGAACCATTAATGGCTTCTGTGGATTGGTTGGACATTTTGGAACCTTTGCCCAAACGGGGATCAAAAGATGCGGAAGAAAGCAAGCCGCTAACTTCGGTTGCCTTCAAAAACAATGAACTTGGTGAAGGCACCCAACCTGATGCAGTGCCTGTAGCCAAACCTAGTTTCTTTAAAAAACTGGGCGATAGCATTTCGGGTACTTGGTCCAATATAACCGGGGCTTTCTCGCAGGCCTTTACTGGTCCGGATTATACGGGCAAGCAAAGCTGGCTTCATCGTTTCTTATGGGGGAAAGAACGGTTTTATTGCCAAAAACCGTGGACGGATCTGAATAACTTCTCCGTTGATGGTCGAATTGATGTGTGTTGTATCGCAACAGGTCCCAGTCAGGCAAAATATCAATGGGGGAACTTGTTGTTCCAAAGCTTCCAAGAAGTCTGGAATAGTAAAGTTGCGCAGGAATTCCGTCGTACAGTTAATGGAAAAGACCCATTGCCGCCTTGTGCTCGCTGTCCTATGACGAAATCATTTCAGGCACCTTATTTTGATTATCTGATTACACTGCATGAAATTTATCAACGTATTTTACACATTCCTATCTTTGGGAAACCGCTTTGGAATGTGCCGGGTGGACGTGGGATTGCCCTTGCATTGTATGGGCCATGCCATTTGTTTGTGCATCTTTTCCTTATGCGTGGTTTTAAGCGTAAGTGGGGATGGCATGATGTCACCCGACGTGGTTAAATCTTTTCGTTCTTTTGGGGCATATGCTTAGGGGGCATAGAAAACGTTGAAAGTTTTATCGGTATTTGGAACGCGTCCAGAAGCCATTAAAATGGCACCGGTTGTAAAAGCTCTGGCTCAGTTGTCTGGAGCAGAAAGTAGGGTCTGTGTGACAGGGCAGCATCGTGAGATGTTGGATCAGGTAGTTAATATTTTTAGTCTTCAGGTTGATTACGACCTGAAGATTATGAAGCCCAATCAGACACTTTCTACCGTTACGGTGGGAATTCTGGAAGGTCTGCAAAATATTTTCAAGGAATGGCGTCCCGATGTTGTTCTCGTTCATGGGGATACAACATCCACAATGGCTGCTTCACTTGCTGCATATTATGAAAAAATTCCAGTTGGTCATGTTGAGGCTGGCTTGCGTAGCGGGGATATGGATAATCCGTGGCCGGAAGAATTCAATCGCCGTTTCTGTGATTTGGTAACTCGTTTCTATTTTGCACCGACTGAAAAATCTGCACAAAACTTGCGTGATGAAAATGTACCGGAAGATCGTATTTTTATTACAGGAAATACGGTCATTGATGCTTTGTTGGAAATGAGCGCAATTCTAAAATCCGATGAAGCAAGGGCTGCACGTATTGCTGTTCCGTTCGATTTTCTGGATCCAGATAAAAAATTGATTTTGGTAACGGGACACCGGCGTGAAAGTTTTGGTGAAAAGTTTGATAACATCTGTCACGCACTTAAAGAAATCAGTGCACGATCTGATGTGCAAATTCTTTATCCTGTGCATTTAAATCCGAATGTTCGAGAACCCGTAAATCGTATTTTGAAAGATACCGATAATGTCTTTCTTATTGAGCCGCAAGATTATGAGAGTTTCGTCTACTTAATGAATCGTGCTGATATTGTTTTGACGGATTCAGGGGGCATTCAGGAAGAGGCACCATCATTGGGCAAGCCTGTTTTGGTTATGCGCGATGTGACTGAACGCCAGGAAGCCATTGATGCTGGTATTGCAAGATTAGTAGGAACGAAAACCGAGACAATCGTGTCGGAAATGTTCCGGCTCCTTGATGATGCGAATGCTTATCAAGAAATGTCACAAGCAGCAAACCCGTTTGG
This sequence comes from Terasakiella sp., assembly GCF_048267425.1. Lineage (GTDB taxonomy): Bacteria > Pseudomonadota > Alphaproteobacteria > Rhodospirillales > Terasakiellaceae > Terasakiella. The sequence continues at coordinate 47,473 of NZ_JBLWXN010000006.1, read as the reverse complement.
TGACGGAACTGCCGCTCAACAAATTGCAGATATTTTAAGAGATTATTATGAACTTTAAGAAAATTTGTGTCGTAGGACTCGGTTATATTGGTTTGCCTACAGCTGCAACATTTGCAAGCCGCGATGTTGAAGTTATTGGGGTCGATGTCAACGAGGATGTGATTGCCTGTATCAATAATGGGGAAGCACATATTGTCGAACCGGATCTTGATTATATTGTTCAAGGGACTGTGGCGTCCGGCAAGTTGAAAGCTTATCATGCTCCGCAAAAAGCTGAGGCATTCATTATTGCGGTCCCAACTCCTTTACGTGATGGGCGTTATCCCGATATAGGAATGGTAAAAGAGGCCACGGCATCAATTGCACCGGTGTTGGAAAAGGGTAACCTTGTGATTCTGGAATCAACTTCACCAGTTGGCACCACTGAAATTATTCAGGATATTTTGAAAGAGGCCCGTCCAGACTTAACATTCCCTTGTGATGCAGGTGACGACAGTGACATTTCTATCGCTTATTGCCCTGAACGTATTCTGCCGGGGCGCTTATTGATTGAATTGGTTGAAAATGATCGCATCATCGGCGGTTTGAGTGCCCATAGTGCCAAATTAGCCTGCGATCTTTATGGTGCATTTGTTGTTGGTAAGATGTTGCGGACAACAGCTCCAACAGCTGAAATGGTCAAACTGTCGGAGAATACATACAGGGATGTCAATATTGCGTTGGCGAATGAGCTGGCATTGGTCTGCCGTGAAAAAGGGATTGATCCTTGGGAAATGATCAAACTGGCTAATCACCACCCGCGTGTAAATATTTTAAGCCCCGGCCCCGGTGTAGGAGGGCATTGTATTGCCGTTGACCCGTGGTTCGTGGTTGATAGTGCGCCTGAAATTGCAAAACTGGTGAAGACGGCCCGTTTGGTAAACGAGGCGCGTCCCGGTCAGGTGGTCGCAGAAATTCAACAAATGGCAGAAGAATTTAAGCATCCTAAAATTGCATGTTTGGGGTTGGCTTATAAGCCTAATATTGATGACATTCGGGAAAGCCCGGCAGTTGATATCGTGAAAGAATTGGCTGAAAAAGCATCAGGTGAAGCGCAATTACTTGTTGTCGAACCATACTTGGAAAAGTTACCGAAGCAGCTTGATAAAGAAAACGTCAAACTTGTTAGTATGGAAACCGCTTTGAACGACGCACATATTGTTGTTTTGCTTGTTGATCATAACGTCTTTGTTGATTTGTCTTTGAAAGATTTGAAAAATAAAGTCATTCTGGATACACGCGGGGTTTGGAATTGAAGCAAGTCTGCCAAAAAGCTGGCCGGATTGAAGTACTCGAGACGCCTCAACCAGATATTCCAGACCTAGGACTACTTGTTAAAACTTCTTTTAGTTGTATCAGTGCGGGCACTGAGTTGGCAGGACTCGGATATGCCGAGATGCCAATGTGGAAAAAGGCATTGAAGAATCCTGATAAGATTCAAAAAGCCTTAAAGATGATGCAAGAAAGAGGTTTGCAAGAAACTTGGCGTAAGGCAAAGGGGGAGCTGGCTCCCCCGACTGCACTTGGATATTCTGCTTCGGGTATTGTTGTTGGTGTTGGTGAGCGGGTGGAAGGTTTTTGTGTCGGTGATCCTGTCGCCTGTGCGGGAGCCGGTTTTGCTTCTCATGCCGAATATATTTCCATTCCGGTTAATCTAGCCGTTCCTGTTCCTGCGCATGTTGGTTTGGAAGAGGCCTCGACCGTTGCCATCGGAGGGATCGCGATGCAGGCCTTACGTCGTGCAAGCCCTCAATTAGGTGAAACGGTTGTTGTTGTTGGCTTGGGATTGATTGGAAATCTACTTGTGCAATTTGCGAAAGCAGCCGGTTTACGAGTTATTGCTGTAGATACCGATGAGATACGGCTAAGTTGGGCGAAACTTGCTGGGGCGGATTTTTGCCTGAATACAACGGGTGATGCTCTATTAAACGATTGTCGACATAAAACTGGTTTGCGTGGTGTGGATGTCGTATTTGTTACGGCAGGAACGCAAAATAAACAGTTGGTGAATACAGCTGTTGAATTGTGCCGTCGTAAGGGAAAAGTCATTGTTGTCGGCGACGCGAAAATAGATCTGGATCGTGAACCGTTATATAAACGCGAAGCGGACGTATTGATTTCGACCTCTTATGGTCCAGGGCGTTATGATCCTGATTACGAAATTTTGGGAAATGATTATCCGTTCGATTATGTGCGTTGGACTGAAAATCGTAATATGGCATCGTACCTTGCTTTGATTGATGAAGGTAAGGTTGATCTCCATCTTGACGAAATTGCCCGTATTCGCACTGTGAATGAAGCCCCTCAATTGTATGAAGAAATGAAACCGGAGGCGGAAGATCGTCCGCTGTTTGGACTGTTTTCGTATGATGAGGACAAGCCTTCTCATACTTCTGAATCTACAAAGATCACAGATGTACAGAGAATTGAAAAAATTGGGGTGGGCCTGATTGGTGCAGGTGAGTTTGCACAAGGGATTCATTTGCCGAAGTTATGTGATCATAATGATTGTGATCTTGTTGCACTTGCGACCCGCCAGCCTGCAGTGGCTGCTGGATTGGCGCAAAGCTATAAAATCAAGGATGTTTATGTCGATCCAAATGAATTGATAAATAATCCTGCGGTCCATCTGGTTTATATTACGACAAGACACGACAGTCATGGCAAACTTGTTCTTTCGGCTTTGCGTGCCGGGAAGCATGTTTTTGTAGAAAAACCACTGACACTTGATCAGGATGAATTTCTAGAAATCCGCGAAGAATTTGAAAAACGACCGGATCAAGTATTATTTATTGGTTTCAATCGACGTTTTGCACGGAGTACTGTTGCACTTGTCAATGCGTTGAAGGAGCGACAAAACCCGTTAATGATTTCTTATCGGATGAATGCGTTGGCATTACCGCAAAACCATTGGACACGCGGGCCTATGGGCGGCGGTCGCAATTTGGGAGAAGGTTGCCATATTTATGATTTCTTCCAGTCTGTTATTGGTTGTCCGGCGATAAATGTTCAGTCTATGACCATTGGCGGAACATTGGCTGATAAAGCGATGAAGCAGGAAAATTTTTCTACTCAAATCCGTTATGAGGATGGTTCAGTTGCAAACCTGATTTATACGTCATTAGGGCATAAAAATTTGGATAAGGAAAAGGCCGAGATTTTTGCTGATGGTCATGTCTATGATTTTGGCTATGATAAAGTGATGGACTTGGCGTCCGGGGCGATCTTATGGCAAGGTGATTTGGATAAAGGTCATGGCGATATGATTGACCGATTGATGACTTTTGTAAAAGATCCGTCAAAAGGTCGGGATATTTGTCGTCAACAAGTGGCAAATATGGAAACAACCTTGTATGCAGAGAAAGAATTCTGGCGTCCCGTGCAGAACTAGCCTTTATTTCAACAGATGCAAGGCTGTTGTGTAAGCCGATAGGTAAAAATAGATGTGTGGTATTGTCGGAGTTGCGTTAAATCGAAATGCAGAACGCACTTTGTCTGTTGATCTTTTAAAGACTTTGAGTGATACCATGCGTCACCGCGGGCCGGATGCAGATGGTCAATGGCTTAATAAATCACAAAAAGTTGGTTTTGGGCACCGCCGATTAAAAATCGTGGATTTGGAAGACTTAGCGAACCAACCAATGGTTTGGCAGAGTCCGGATGGAAAATCTGTTGCACTTTGTTACAATGGCGAAATTTATAATTTTCGTGAATTACGTCAACAACTGGAACGGTCTGGGCGGACGTTTGTGACAGATCATTCTGATACGGAAGTTCTGCTGCAGGGATATTTATGCTGGGGCCTTGATGAGTTACTAAAAAAAATTCGTGGTATTTTTGCGTTTGCTATTTATGACGAGCGATATGAAAAGCTGTTTTTAGCGCGTGATTTTGCCGGAATTAAACCACTGTATCTGACCCGACAAGGCAATCAATTGATCTTTGCGTCTGAAATGCGCGCGATTTTAGCCATGCCGGATGTGGAAAAAAAACTCAATCGTCTTGCCCTGCGCCATTACCTCTCTTTTTTGTCTGTGAGTGCGCCTTTTACCTTGATGAAGGGTGTCTATAAACTTCCTCCAGGTCACTTGTTGGAATGTGATTTAAATACTTTTTCGATGCAGACCCGACGTTATTGGGTTGCAACAAACCATGATACAGGGAATTTATTTGAACAAGGGCTAACCGTTACGGATCCAGAGGTTGCAACCTTAAAAGTTCGTGATCTCTTGTTTGAAATTGTTGAACAGCAATTGGATGCGGATGTCCCGGTTGGACTTTTTTTATCCGGGGGAATTGATTCAAGTGCCATTCTTGCGCTGACACAAAAAATTACGGGCAAACGGATGGAGAGTTTCTCTGTCCGCTATGATGAGGATGATTATTTAGATGAATCCGTATTTGCACAAGAATTTGCAGCGCAAATGGGAGCTTCTCATACGAATATTACCCTGAGCGAAGAGGATGTTTTTGCCGACTGGCATGCTATTGTTGATGCGCAGGAAGACCCTCTTGCCGATTGGGTATGTATGCCCATTTATGCATTGGCACGGGAAGCGCATCGAAATGGTCTGCGTACAGTTATGGTCGGGGAAGGGGCCGATGAGCCTTTCTTTGGCTATATGCATTATTATAGTAGTCTCAAGCGCCATGATAAATGGTGGGGGGCAGGTCAATCTCTGATCGGTGATTGCTCTGTTTCAAATGGATTGGCATCTCTTATTGAACGGATTCCTTCTAAGCGGCCTGGGGTTCTCTCTCGTTTTGATTATTTGAGCCGCTTTCTGAGAGGAGATCCTCAGTTCTTATCAGGAGCAATCGGGTTTTATGATCTTAATGCGCAATGTATTTGTCCATCCTTACCACAAGAGAACGAAATAGCGGAAATAGAAGGTGATTTATCTGCGCTTGGCATGGACGCAAGTTGTGAGGTTTTATCAAGTGCGCGGGCGGCTGCATCCCAGTCTTTATTAAAATTGAAAACTGATTATGAGCCCGCCGATATTTGCCTGCAGATGATGATGCGTGAGTTGGATCATCGTTTACCTGAATTATTATTGATGCGAGTTGATAAAATGACGATGGCGCATAGTATCGAAGCCCGGGTGCCTTTTCTGGACCATCGTCTTTTGGAATATATGGCGGGATTGTCCCGTTCTGTGCGTCTGTCTGGTGCAAATGGAGGGGCGTATACAAAACCTATTTTAAAAAATGCATTGAAAGGTATTTTGCCGGATGAAATACTAAATCGTCCGAAAACAGGCTTTGGGACACCTATGTCTAAATGGCTGAAAGGGGCAGTTGCCCGTCCTGAGATTGAAAAATTATTAAACAGCCCATTATTGCAGGATGGGTCTTTGAATGAAAGCGGAGTTAAAGCTCTGATCCAACGTCATTTGAACGGTCAAACTGAGTGTAGTCAGATGATTTGGGCTCTGATAAATCTGGATGCTTGGCATCGTAACCATCGTCTGTAGCGAGTGCGAGATAGATTATGTCGATCCTTATCTTAAATGATCATGCGACAATTACGGGCGGGGCTGCAAAAGTGGCGATCGAGGAGGCCGTCGGGCTCGCAAACTTTGGCAAAAAAGTTCACTTTTGGGCAGGAGGAACCGCTTCTGATCCTATTCTTGATCATCCCAATATCTCTGTGAAGCTGAGCGGTCAGGAAGATCCTTTAATGCAATTGGGGGCATCGCCAATTGCTGCGTTGAAGGATGCGTTTCATAATACTTTTTTTGTAAAGGTGATGAGGCAATGGTTGGATGAGGTCAGTGGGGATGATCCTATTGAAATTGCTCATATCCATGCTTATTCTAAAATTCTGACCGGCGGTGTGGTTGAACCTTTGCAAGAAAGAAACCTTGCAACAGTATTAACCTTGCATGATTATTTTTCGGCATGTCCGAATGGTGGTCTATATAATTACAAGACCCAATCAAATTGCGGTTATACTCCGTTGGGTATGTCTTGTGTTTTTTGCTCGTGCGATTCCCGCAATATGGCTTTCAAGATATTCCGGATACTTAGACAGAAACGATTTCAAACCGATGGTATCCCGAATGATATAGACGGATTTATTGCAGTCACTGCTTTCAGCCGACAGATCTTAGAGCCATTTCTGCCGATTAGTCGTCCTGTGATGACCTTGTTAAACCCTATAACGGTGAACAGACTTGATCTTGTTAATGCAGCCCAAAATCAGGTCTTTTTATCATCAGGACGTATGTCGCCGGAGAAAGGTATGGATGTTTTCGCTTTAGGCTGTGAACGGGCCGCCATAAAAGGTAAAATCGTAGGCGCTGGGGTGCAACTAGAAGAGTTGAAGCAACGTTTTACTCAATTAGAATTTACAGGTTGGTTGACCGGCGAAGATTATATCCACGCTTTTTCAAAGGTTCGTGCTTTTGTTATGGCGTCAAGATGGCAGGAACCGGAAGGGCTTGTGTATCTGGAGGCCGCCGCTCGTGGTATTCCAATTATTGCGGCATCTGATACGGCTGCAGAGCAATTTGTCTTGGAGTTTGATGCCGGAAAGGTCTTCCCTAATGGTGATGTGCAGGCCTTGAGCGAGATATTGAAAGATGTTTCCCGCGATGATGCGTGGGTTGCAGAAAAAGGTAGAAATGCGAGACTAGCCTTGGAAAGCCAATCAAGAGACATGCCTACCCATATTCAGAGTCTTCTAAATATTTATGACGAAACGCTAAAAAGTAAAATGAAATAGGAGGGGTTACCCTTCCCAGCCATTCTGCAAGGCGATGCGGACGGCTTGGGCGCGGTTGGCGGCTTCCATTTTGCGATAGATGTTGCGCAAATGTACTTTGACGGTAATCTCTTGTAAGCCAAGTTTGCGGGCAATTTCTTTATTTGTACTGCCTTCGATCAGATGGCCGAGAATTTCTTTTTCACGGTCACTTAAGCGTGACAGCGGGCCGTTTTCCATGTTGTTGCTGGTGGCACTGCGCCCGATCGGGCTGTCGTCATTTGATTCAGGCGTATCCTGAAAGGCGGCAGAGGGAATGTATTTTTCACCGGACAAGACCAGACGGAGCGCATTGACCATAGCGGACCCGCTGATGGTTTTAGGGACATAGCCTGCTGCGCCACGTTCAACAGCTTCCAGAACATCATGGCGATTGAAATGACCGGATAAGATGACAACGGGGACATCTTTGTGGGCCTCGCACATTTTGACCAGACCATCGAAGGCATTCATTCCCGGCATTTTAAGGTCCATTAGAATAAGACCCCAGCCATCACTGGCCTGAGAGATTTCATAAGCCTGATCGAAGGATGCTGCTTCCATGATTTCAACGTCCGGGCTTAGTTCCTCAAGAAAGGGACGAAGGCCTTCGCGAACGAGATTGTGGTCATCTGCAATAAGAATTTTCATGTGCGCTTTTTCTTTTTTACCAATAATTGTGCATATCATATTGTAATATTATATATTTCTCAATCCTCAATAGTAGAAAACGTCTTTTCGTTGACGGATTGCAGGGCTTCTTCAATGCTTTCGGATAAATAAGAAAGGCTGACCGGCTTCTTAAGGATTTTGAAAGCTAGCGTATTTAGATCATGTTGATCGGCATCATCCATCCCGGTATGCCCGGTGACAACGATGACGGGAAGGGACGGGCAGCGTTTTTTCAAATTTTGGATCAAGACATAGCCATCCATGCGGGGCATGCGCATATCGGTGACGACCACATCAACGGCTTCCATGTCATAGAGTTCGAGGGCTTCTTCGCCGTCACCTGCAATATTGACCTGATATCCTTGGTCGAACAAGTATTCCATCATGGCTTCGGCGGCGTATATCTCGTCATCGACAACAAGAACTTTTGCGCCATCGGCGTTCATATCCAAATCGTCGTCTTCATCCTCAGCCAATTCGATGATTGGCAGTGGTGTATTTTTGTGGACCATTTTTTCGGCAAGACGCTTGGGAGAGAATTTTTCCTCTTCTTCGATGGCACAAGGCAAGGTGATATCAAACCGCGCCCCTTTATGAATGTTGCGTGCCCGAATGGCCCCGCCCATAGCAGCAATGATGCCATAACTGACGGAAAGCCCAAGACCGGTTCCTTTGCCCACTTCTTTGGTGGTGAAAAAGGGATCAAATAATTTGGCAAGGGCATCTTCGGGAATGCCGCCACCGTTATCTGTAATCGCAATATTGATTTTATGATCTGCCTGATCATAGGTAATTTGTAGGATGATTTGTTTATTCTCGTCTTCTTCCCAGTTTGTTGTTTGGTGTCGTTGATTGATTGCATCACGTGCGTTGTTGACGAGGTTCAGAATGACTTGTTCCAACTGGATAGGGCGCCCGTTTAACATGGCGTAATGGGCAGGATAGCGAACATCCAGATGAATACCTTCTGCAAGGAATTGAGACTCGATCAAATCCACAGATTGTCGAACAACTAAAGTTGGATCAAACAGTTCGAGATCCCCAGTATCTTTACGGCTGAAAATGCGCATATGGTCAATAATGTCCGCCATGCGACCACATTGCATGCTGATGAGATCAAATTTCTTCTGGCTTTCGTCTTTTTCAAGTGTGCCACGTTGCATTTTAAGTAAGGAGCCTTCGGCGGCAAAACGCATGATGTTAAGCGGTTGGCTGAGTTCATGGGTAATCCCCGCGGCCATTTCCCCCAAGGTTGCCAGTTTGGAAGTCTGTGCAAGATGTTCATTGACGCGATTTCGCTCTGTAACGTCACGGATAATGAGTAACCGGGTTGTAAGGCCAGAATACGAGACGGGACGTGCGGTAATGTCGGCTTCAAATAATCGCTCATCCATACGTCGCAGGGTGACAGAACCAATAAATTGCGTCGGATCATCATCTGTGATGCGTGGTGCGTTGGCAAAAAGATCCTGTTCTTTCACCAGAAAATCATAGAAAGATTTGTGATAGATTTCCGCCCGATTGGTGGTGGCAAACAACACATGGCCTTCGGGGTTGGAAAAGACGATTTTATGCTGTTCATCCAAAACCAGAATGGCATCCGGTGACATATCAACCAGACTGCGGTATCTGCCTTCACTTTCACGCAAGGCTTCTTCTGCAATCAAACGGCTGTGTTCGCTGCGTAAACTGGTCAGGCCATATCCGACATCATTGGCAAGTTCAGACATAAGGTTGATATAGCGATTATGGAACGTTCCCGGGTCGCTTGATACGACGGTTAGAAAGCCTGTGAGTTTTGTATCGATCCAAATTGGAAAAATTCCGGCAGTGCGTGCACCTGTATCTTGAAAGAAGGCTTTGAAGTCTGGGTAAGCTTGCAGCAAAAGATTTTCATTCAGGATCATATATTCTTGTTTAATGAAAGCCTGCTTCAGTGTGCTGGACGGGCGGTAGGAGGTTTGTGGAAGTTGACGACCGCGCAGCATATTCACTTTTAGAAATTCCGGTAATTGCCCTGTTGTATTGAAAAGAGAAATCCAGGCCGTATCAAAGGGAAAGGTGTCGGTGATAATGCGGCAAATTTCTGAAAGAATGAAACTTTCGTTGCGGGCATGAAACAGGATGTTGCTGCAAGAACTGAGGGTTTCGGATATTTTCTTGCCTTCAAGGATTTCCTTTTCTCGCTCTTTCAACGCGGTAATGTCGGTGTAAATGCCTACGATCCCGCCCTCGGATGTTTTGTGTTCGTGAACGAGAAGATGGCGTCCATTGGTTAATTCAACTTCGTTAATGCCACAGTTTTGATGAGCGTGCACAATGACTTTTGCGTAAGTTTTGGTAAAGGGGCGCGGGTATTTAATGATCTTTTCGCGATGGCAAATTTGCATCAGCTTTAGAAAGGTTGGTTTTTTGTTGGCATAAGGGGTGAGGGCGGGGAACATATCGAAGATGGTGTTGTTCCACATGATTAAACGGTCTTGAGAATCCCACATCAAAAACCCATTGGGCAGTGCGTTTAGTCCCTCTTCAAAGCGGGCTTTGAAAACGGTGCTTTCCGTGTGGTCGGAACCGGTGCCACGATATCCGGCAAATTCACCATTCTTATCAAAAAATGGTTTGCCGTTGCTGGTGACGCTGATTTCACGATCACCAATACGAGTTGTGTATTGAAAATTGCGAAATGGTCTGTGGTTATCTAGATCCTCTAGGTGTTGTTTCCATTTGGCGCTTTGTGATGCATGCGGTTTTAGGTCGAGACGTGTCTTTCCAATGAGTTGTGTTTCATCAATGCCGGTTAATTGTGTGAACTGGTCTGAAAAATAGCTAAAGCAATGATTGCGGTCAGTTTCCCAGTACCAGTCGGAGCTTGCATCCACGAGGTCGCGCAATTTGGTTTCGTTATCGGTTAAGCTTTCTTGTGCTTTTTGTAATTCCGTCGTCGACAGATAAAGGGAAAATAGATCGGCAACGGCGTTGGCAAATTGTCGGTCACTGTCATCCCAGTGGCGGTGTTGTCGTCGGGTATGTATTTGAAGAATACCGTGCGTGTTTTGACCAAAATTAATATGCACCATCAATACGGATAAGGGTGCATCGTTTTTTGTGTAAATTTTATGCAGTTCAATCGAACGAAGGTCGTTTTTAATATCTGTAATACTCAAGACCTTTTCACGTTGCAGGGCGGTGAAAAGAGTGGGGTACAGCTCTGAAGTCATGTGGAGAGAGGGCGCGGGTGTATCGTGCTGGCTCTCAAAACAATAACATTGGGTGAGGCTGCTGTTTTCATCATTAAAACGCCATAAACTGACTTGTGCACTATCGATCGTTCTTGCAGTTTCCTTCAGGAGCCAATGGATCGTTTCCTCTGTTTTTTTTTCAGGCGAGGTTTGCAGAAGAAGGGGCTGCAACTTGTGTGACATGCGTTCAATTGCGCCGAGATATTTCTTTAATTTTACTGTGATGTTATTGCGAGGTTTAAGTCGGGGGATAAAATGCATTGCGCCAGAGATGAGTATCAAAATGCCAAGAACGAGAATAAGTAGGGTCTCGGACGACGTATCTGCGGGGGCGACACTTGCGAGTGCCGCGGTGGGGATCATGTTCAATCCAAGAAGAAGAAGCTTGTGAAAGCGTGGATGCATGGTTTGTTATACGCTTGTGATGAATTTGGCCAGAGTGTTCTTTGATCAACGTTTGATCACTCTATCTCATTGCCTGACAATGGCAAAGTGTTGAGAGTGAATAATTTGTGACGTGGTGTTATGGTGAGTAAAATTATATAAAATCTAATTTGCTGCGCGCGTTAAATTGATGTACGAATTGCAATTAAAAGTAATTATAGTATGACACTATTGTTACATTTAATTTTTGCTGTGTACTTTTTATGACGGAAAAGTTACAAGCTCCTGACTTCAATAGGGCGAATGGTGTTCAAATGGCTGAGAATCCTCTTCCATCCGGTGATCTGAAGAAACTCGATAAAGAGTTGAAAAACATCAGTAGATTCGAAGACGCGGTACAAGAAATTAGTCGCGGCAATCTGAAATTCGGTATTTGTATTCTTTTCCTTGTGATGGTCGGATTCTTCGCCTTCACCCAAGTTGCAGATGCCAGTAATCAGGTCTTTATTGTACTGGCAGGTTTGCTGGGTGCCTATATGGCATTGAATATTGGGGCCAATGATGTGGCTAACAATATTGGTCCGGCGGTTGGTTCCAAAGCATTGACCATGACCGGTGCGCTTATCATTGCCGCTGTTTTTGAAGCGGCGGGGGCCATTATTGCCGGCGGTGATGTCGTATCCACGGTGCGCAAAGGTATCGTAAACCCGGCAGCGATGGAAAGCGACGTCATGTTTATTCATGCTATGATGTCGGCTTTATTTGCTGCTGCATTATGGGTAAACCTTGCGACATTTATTGGCGCGCCTGTCTCCACAACACATTCTGTAGTCGGTGGTGTTATGGGGGCCGGGATTGCGGCAACGGGTCTAGGGGCTGTTAATTGGGCGACAATGGGAAAAATTGCAGCAAGTTGGGTTATTTCACCCGTGATGGGCGGGATCATCGCAGCGGCCTTCCTTGCGCTGATTAAATTCCAGATTCTCTTTAAAGAAGATAAGGTCACGGCAGCTAAAAAATGGGTTCCGGTTCTTGTTGGTTTTATGGCGGGTGCTTTTGCCATGTATCTGACGATGAAGGGCTTGAAAAAGCTGTGGAAGCCGAGTGGCGAAGTTGTCATGCTGATCGGCCTTGTTTTCTTTGTCAGTACGTGGGTGATCGTGAAGCCTGTTGTGGCCAAGGCGGCTGAAAAAATTGAAAACCGTCGTCGTGCGGTTAGCGATCTCTTCACGATTCCGTTGATTTTCTCTGCGGCACTGCTGTCTTTTGCTCATGGTGCAAACGATGTTGCAAATGCTGTTGGGCCCTTGGCTGCCGTTGTTGGTGTTGCCAGTGGGGCGGACATGACGGGCAATGTTGGCTTGCCGATGTGGATTTTGGTCGTAGGTGCCTTGGGTATAGCGGCTGGCCTACTGTTGTTTGGTCCAAAACTGGTGCGTACAGTCGGTGAGAAAATTACCAAACTGGATCGTGCGCGCGCCTATTGTGTGGCTTTATCGGCAGCGATTACGGTTATTATTGCTTCTGCATTGGGGTTACCGGTGAGTTCTACGCATATCGCAGTTGGCGGTGTGTTCGGTGTTGGTTTCTTCCGTGAATTTTTGAGCAATAAGAAAAAACGCGAACGTCTGGAGAAAGTTTTACCTGAAGCAGGTGAAACCGGTTCGGATAAAGGGCGTGGCGAGGCCTTGGAGCGTTTAATCAAAAAACAGGAAAAATCACGTCGCCGCAAGCTGGTCCGTCGTCAACATTTGACAACAATCGTGGCCGCTTGGTTGATTACCGTGCCGCTTTCAGCCTTATTGGCAGCAATCCTTTATTGGATGATGTCCACGTTGATGTAAGGCAAAACGATAATAAAATTCTGTTTAAAACGGTCTTCAGTTGAATGAAGGCCGTTTTTCTTTGGGGGAGAGGGCATTGATTGGTTGTTGTTGATTTTGAAAATTGCTATACCTTTCACCCAAATAGGAAAGTGTGTTTTATCCGTTTGAAAAGCATGCTTTTAATGAAGATATAACAGATTGGGTTAGTCACTTGACCAGCGACAACGAACAAACACCATCACGTATGGACATTGCACCGGTTTCTATCGTAGACGAAATGCGCAGCAGCTATCTCGATTACGCGATGAGCGTAATTGTTTCACGGGCACTGCCGGATGTGCGCGACGGCCTTAAGCCGGTACACCGTCGTATTCTCTATGCCATGAAAGAAAGTGGTTACGAGTACAATAAACCTTATCGTAAATCGGCCCGTATCGTCGGGGATGTCATGGGTAAGTATCACCCGCATGGTGACAGCGCGATTTACGATGCGATGGTGCGTATGGCGCAAGACTTCTCTATGCGCCTGCCTTTGATTGATGGACAGGGCAACTTCGGTTCTATGGATGGTGATCCGCCCGCCGCCATGCGTTACACCGAAGCGCGTATGGATAAGGCGGCGCATAACCTGATTGCCGATATCGACAAGGAAACGGTCGATTTTAAGGCCAACTATGATGATTCTACGGTGGAGCCCAGTGTTCTGCCTGCGCAATTCCCCAATCTGCTTGTGAATGGGGCGGGCGGTATTGCGGTTGGTATGGCGACGAATATCCCGCCACATAACCTTGGGGAATTAATTGATGCCTGTTGTGCGCTCATTGATGACCCGTACTTGTCGATTGATGATCTGATCCGGGATTATGTTTTTGGTCCCGACTTCCCGACCGGGGGGATTATTCTGGGACAATCCGGTTTGCGCTCAGCGTTTCATACGGGGCGGGGCTCCGTCATTATGCGCGGACGCACGGAAATCGAGGAAATCCGCAAAGACCGCATGGCGATCATCATCACGGAAGTTCCGTATCAGGTCAATAAGGCCCGTATGATCGAAACGATGGCAGGTCTGGTTCGCGACAAGAAAATCGAAGGCATTTCCGATCTGCGTGATGAGTCGGACCGTCACGGTGTCCGTGTGGTCGTTGAAATCAAAAAAGGCCACCACCCGGAAATCGTCCTCAATCAACTGTTTAAATTTACACCGCTGCAAACCAGTTTTGGTGTCAATATGTTGGCCTTGAACGAAGGCCGCCCGGAATTGATGAACCTGAAGCAGATTTTGCAGGCCTTTATTGCATTCCGCGAAGAAGTCATCACCCGTCGCACGGTTTACGAACTAGGTAAAGCCCGCGATAAAGCACACGTTTTGGCCGGTCTGGCTGTTGCGGTTGTGAATATTGATGAGGTTATTGCACTGATCCGTCAGGCGGCTGATCCGCAGATTGCGCGCGCAGCCTTGATGGAACGGGCGTGGGAAGCCGGCGAAGTCGAACCGTTGATCCAATTGCTGGATGAACCGGACCGTCAAGTTGTTGATGGAAAATACAAACTGTCAGAAACACAGGCTAAAGCCATTCTGGATTTACGCCTGCATAAGTTGACAGGCTTGGAACGCGATAAAATTGCCAATGATTTGCGTGAATTGGGTGCGGAGATTGAAGAATATCTCTCTATCTTGCGCTCACGTGAAAAAATGATGACTTTGATGCGCAACGAATTGCTGGATATGCGCACACAGTTTGCCACACCGCGCCGTTCTGAAATTCAGGAAGCCGAATTTGAACACGATATCGAAGATTTGATCCAACGCGAAGACATGGTCGTGACGGTGACGAATTCCGGCTATATGAAACGCGTGCCGCTGGATACATACCGGGCGCAGCGCCGTGGTGGTAAAGGCCGTTCCGGCATGAGCACCAAGGAAGAAGATATCGTCGAAAAGGTTTTTGTCGCCAATACCCATACACCGCTGTTGTTCTTCTCTTCCAGCGGGATGGTCTACAAAATGAAAGTATATCGTCTGCCATTGGGTACACCGCAGTCTAAAGGTAAGGCGATGGTGAACTTGTTGCCATTGGATGAAGGCGAAACCATTTCAACCGTGATGGAACTGCCGGAAGACGAGAGCATTGCAAAAGATATGCATATCATGTTCTCGACCGCGTCCGGCGGCGTGCGTCGTAACCTGTTGTCTGATTTCACAAATGTGAAGGCCAACGGGAAAATCGCGATGAAACTGGATGAAGGCGATTCGATGGTGGCCGTGTCGGTCTGTTCGCCAGAAGATCACGTCTTCCTGACGACACATAACGGTCAGTGTATCCGTTTTGCCGTTGAAGATGTCCGGGTTTTTGCCGGGCGAAATTCAACAGGTGTGCGCGGCATCCGTTTGCAGGGCGAAGATCGCGTAATTAGTATGTCGATCTTGCACGGCGGGAAATGGACGTCAGAAGAACGTGATAGCTATTTGCGATATGCCAATGCGAAACGACGTGGCGAAGACGTTGTTGCAGAAGGACTGAACGAAGAACAGATCGCAGAAATGGAAGCGGCAGAAGAATTCCTGCTGTCCGTTACCGAACGTGGTTTTGGGAAACGGTCTTCTTCCTTTGAATATCGTACAACCGGGCGGGGCGGTAAAGGGATTGCCAATATCGAAATGTCCGAACGTAATGGCAAGGTTGCGGCCTCCTTCCCGGTCGAAGTTGAGGACGAGATCATTATGGTGACAAATGGCGGGCAACTGATCCGCACGGGCGTCGATCAAATCCGTATTGCCGGACGTAAGACACAGGGCGTGACCCTTTTCCGCGTTGCAGAAGGGGAGAGCGTCGTCTCCGTCAGCTGTTTCCGGGATATGGGCGAGGATTCTGATATAGATGCTGAGGGTGGTGACACTGAGGCTGCATCCGAAAATGAGACACCTTCTACAGAAGGTATGGAACAACAGGCAGAACAAACTGCCGATATACAGGAAGGCAATGACGAAGGCGTGGAAAGCTAAACGCTTTCTACGCACTGCCTGTTATGCTTTTGAGGAGTGATGTCTCATGGTTAAAAAGCGCATTGGTATTTATCCGGGAACCTTCGACCCGGTGACAAACGGTCATCTGGATATTATTGAAAGAGCGACCAATATTGTTGATCACCTGATCCTCGCCGTTGCAATTAATCGCGGCAAAGGCCCTTTGTTTTCATTGGAAGAACGTGTCGCAATGGTCGAGCATGAACTTTCTGCCATCATGGAACGTACAGGTGCCACGATTGAGGTTAAACCTTTTGAAAGCTTGCTGATGAATTTTGCAGCGGCACAAGGGGCAAAAACCATCGTGCGGGGGTTGCGTGCGGTCTCTGACTTTGAATATGAATTCCAGATGGCGGGGATGAACTCCCATTTGGAACCGGATATAGAAACGGTTTTTTTGATGGCCTCGGATAAATGTCAGTTTATCTCTTCACGCTTTGTCAAAGAGATTGGCAAATTAGGTGGCGATATCAGTAACTTCGTCACACCGAACGTGCGAGAAAAACTTATGGAGCGTTTTGACGCGGACGAATAGGATCGAATCAGAACAATGCGTCGTTTTCAAAACAGGGTGATCTCATGGTTTCGGCTGAACGAGATTCCCAGTTAAATTGAAAACGGCGCTTTTTTTTGTCGTGAATGTACCAAGAAAGCCTCTGTAACTGTTTGTTTTTAAATATTTTTAAAAGAAAATGCATTTTTTTTAAATTCTTTGTTGACCAGACGCGTCGACCCCACTATGTTCCGCCTCACCAAACGGGACGGACACACCGCCAAGCGGTACGACGGACCACCTCAAATGAGGGCACTTAGCTCAGTTGGTAGAGCATTCGACTTTTAATCGAACGGTCACAGGTTCGAATCCTGTAGTGCCTACCATTACAAAACCTCGCTTCATCGAAGCGAGGTTTTTTATTTTTGGATTTGAGTGTGTCAAATATGTTCTTCTTATTTCGTTAAATGATAATGATTATGAAAAACACTTGCAATTGAGATTGGGGTTCATTAAAAGCGGTTTACTGATAATGATTATCGTTATCTATAACCTTTTAATTTTGAGCAAACCGGTAAGTGAATCAAATGTCATTAACGTTTCCATTCAAAAAAATTGCCCTTATGGGCGTGACTTCTGCTTTAGCCTTAACGTCCGTTTCTGCAATGGCGGCTGAACCGACCCGTGAAGAATTGTTGGCCATGCTGTACAAGCAACAAAGCCAGTTGAACGAGCTTCATAAAATGTTGAAGCAGACTCAGGCGCAAGTCGAGAAAACCGAACAGAAAGTAGAAGAAGAAAAAGCTTCTCCTGCGTTTTTGGATACCGTCCAAATTGGGGGTGTTCTGGAATTTGAAGCAACGTCCACAGAAGCCTTCAGTGGGGCTGATAGCAGTGATCTTTCCTTGGCAAAGGCGGAACTGTCTTTTTCTGCAAAACCACACGAATACGTAACCACAAACATTGTGGCTTTGTACGAAGATGGTTCCAACAATATCACATTGGATGAAGCAACCATCGAAATCGCGAACAAAGAAAACTTCCCACTCTATACGACGGTTGGGAAATGGGCTTTGCCGTTTGGTAATTATGATACGGCGATGAGCTCCGACCCGATTACAAAAACATTGGGTGAAACCAAAGAGAACGCCATTTTGGTCGGTGCGACATATGCAGGCTTTAGCGTCGAAGGTTTTGCCTTTAATGGCGATACACAACAAGCCGGGGAAGGCAACAACATCGACCAATATGGTTTAAATGTCGCTTATGAAGGTGAAGATGCTGGTCTGACTTATGCGTTGGGTGCCGGTTATATCAATAACATTGCAGATTCTGATGGGGTTACTGATGTTGTGACCGGTCCGGCTGCATTGAACAGCTATGTGGGTGGTATGAGCCTGAATGGTTCTGTCACTGTTTCTGATATCACATTCAATGCTGGTTATGTGAAAGCAACGGATACGTTTAAAGTTGGCGAACTGGCCTTTAATGGTCAAGGGGCGCAACCGCGCGCATGGAATACGGAACTTTCCTATGCGACTGAAATTATGGGTAAACCGACGACCTTTGCGGCAACCTACCAAGGTTCGGATGAAGCATTGGCTTTGAGCCTGCCTGAAACACGTTTGGGTGCGGCGGTGACCGTTGAAGTCTATGATAAAACAGCTTTGACGCTAGAATATCTTGCGGATGAAGATTACAGCAAAACCGAAGGCGGTACTGGTGCCGACGGCCATACAGCAACGGCAAAACTGGCTGTTGAATTCTAAAACGTGAAAGCCCTGAAAACGACACAAGTTTTTTTCAGGGCTTTTTGCCTATAACCGGAAACTGCTTTGACGCGAATTAAGCTGGTTTAACGGGTGAAAATATGCGACTAAAGTTGTCTACGGATTACTTTAGCGCTTTTTTTTTATGACATTACCTGATCAAAATAACCGACTGACGGCATTGGAAGCTGAAAATAAGCAATTAAAAGAGGAAGTGGAGCGTGTCCGTCTTTCCGAAAGACGCTTTCTGGATGCTCTGCGCCTCAGTCCGATGGCAATGTGTCACCATGATCGGGATTTGCGTTACACATGGCTCTATAACGGTCATATGGGCTTTGTGCAGGATGATGTCATTGGGCTGACCGACTGGGACATTCTTGATAAAGATTTGGCTGACCGTATGGGGACGATTAAACGTCGGGTTCTGGAAACAGGAAGAGGCGAACGTGTCGAGATGCCCACCGTCGCAGGGGACGAAAATTCTGAATATTTTGACCTTGTTGTTGAACCGCTAAAAGACGAGGCGACAGGCGATATTGTCGGTTTGTCTTGCAGCGGTATTGATGTCACACAGGATCGACGTCGCCGCGAAGCCTATAAGGCAAGTGAAGAAAACCTGCGTTTCATTTTTAATGCGTCTCCCATGCCAATTGTTGTGGTCGAACAACACGATGATCGGGTCTTGTTTTTTAATCGGGCGGCACAAGCCGTTTTCAATCTGGAAAATAATCAGAAAATATTTGATGAACTTGATCTGCCGGCAGACGTTCGTCAAAACTTGATCGATCAGCAGGGGATCGAAGATTACAAACTGAGTTTTTCTAACCCCGCAGGGGAAACCTTGGTTTTAACGCTTTCCTGTACGCCCATTTTTTATGATGGACTGTCGGCTTTTCTTTGTACATTCCATAATTTAACCAAGGAAGTGCACTATCAGCGTCAATTGGAAGAAGCCAAGGAAAAGGCGGAACTGGCAAGTCTGGCCAAGTCGCAGTTTTTGGCAGCGGCCAGCCATGACCTGCGCCAACCTCTCCATGCTATTGGGTTGTTGTTAGGCGTTCTGGAACAACATATCCCCGGCCCAGAAGGGCTTCAGGTTCTGGAACGCGTCATGACATCTTTGGAAACCATGAATGAACTGTTTTCCGGGATCCTTGATATATCCAAGCTGGATGCAAACGCGGTTCTCGTTAGGCTGGAGCCTGTGAACGTGGCCCGGTGTTTTGAGGTTTTGGAAGATGAATTTGCACCGGTTGCCGCCAGAAAGGGGCTGCAACTTGTTTTCGTGAAATCATCTCTTTGGATTCTCAGTGATCCCCTTCAGTTTGACCGTATTTTGCGAAACCTAATCGCAAACGCTGTGCGTTATACACAAAGCGGTCGAATTATAGTCGGTGCTCGTCGCGAAGGAGAACGTTTGCGCATATGCGTTCTGGATACCGGCATCGGTATTGAAGAAAAAGATTATGAAATCATTTTTCAGGAATTCCGCCAGCTTGGTAATCGTGAACGCGACCGCCGTAAGGGGCTCGGTTTAGGATTGGCAATTTGTGAACGGGTTGCCAAACTTTTAAAGACGAAAATTCAGCTGACCTCAGTGTTGGGAAAAGGCTCCATGTTCAGTTTTGATGTTGAGACATGTGAGGTAGATGAAAGTGAGCGGGCAAATTCTTCACGGGCAGGTGGTTCGGTTTTGCAGGGAAAACGCATTTTATTTATTGAGGATGAAATAGACGTTCAAACCGCCACAAAATATATGTTGGAAGCATGGGGATGCACAACGTTACTTGCCGCCACAGAGCGGGAAGCCCTTGAATTTTGCAAGCAGGTTGATCAGAGATTGCCCTTTGATGCAATTGTTGCCGATTACCGGCTGCGTGGTGAGGAGACAGGATTGGACGTTATTTTGTCATTACGGCGCAAGTTGGAGGTGAATACCCCTTCCATCGTGCTTTCCGGTGAGACGGCAGCGTCTTTAATTCGTAAACTGGAAATGCAAAATGTGCCTTTGCTGACAAAACCTGTAATGCCTGCTGATTTGAGAGAGGCGCTCAGTAATCTTGTGACTTAAAAAGTGTTATTTCGTAGTGTAATAGCATAAGAAGCTTGTATTTTTCTGAGCAATAAGTCAATTTATAGAAGGTGCAGGGGGAAAATAGGCTGAATAGATTAGGGCATGAGTGAACAGCTAAAAATTTTGCTGGTAGAAGACTCTGAAGACGATTGCGAGCTCCTTGGGTTGGAGTTGCGTCGTGGTGGTTTGAACACGACTATCACACGGGTTGAAACCGCACGTGAATTTGAAGAACAATTGATTTCCGGCGAATGGGATCTTGTTCTATCTGATTATAATTTGCCCGCCTTTAATGCGCCCGCGGCCCTGAATATTGCCGTTAAACACGAAAGCAATTTACCTTTTATCATTATTTCCGGGGCCGTAAGTGCCAGGGATGCGGTGATCTTGCTTAAGGCAGGTGCGCATGATTTTATCGAAAAAGGGGACTATGCGCGACTGGTGCCCGCGATCGAGCGCGAATTGCGCGAAATGAAAATGCGCAAGGAACGTTTGGGCGATCAGGCGACCTTGCGTAAACTGTTCCGCGCGGTGGAACAGAGTCCGACCAGTATTATGATTACGGACGGTAAAGGGCGACTGGAATATGTAAACCCTCATTATGAACAGGTTACCGGGATCGGGCGTAAAGAAGTATTGGGGCAATTGCCGGATATTCTTGCAGGTGATTTTGTGTCGTTGGAACAAAATGCAGCTGTCTGGGAAGCGGTCAATAATGGTAAGGAATGGCGGGGCGAATTTTGTAATCAACGCAAAAATGGCGAACTTTTTTGGGAAAATGTCAGCGTCGCTCCGATCCGAGATGAAAATGGTATTTTGACCAACCTGCTGATTTCAAAGGAAGACATAACCTATCGAAAAGAGACGGAAGAAAAACTCTATCGTCAGGCAAATTTTGATGAACTGACAGGCCTTCCCAACAGAGGATTAATTTTGGATCGATTGGGGCAGGCGTTGCGACGTTCCGACAATGTTGCGCTGATGACCGTCGATATGGATAATTTTAAAAAGGTCAATGAATCGTTGGGCCATAGTTTTGGGGATGAACTGTTGGTCATGGCCTCGCTTCGCCTGAAAAACTGTTTGGATAATAATTACGGTATTGGCCGGGTCAGTGGTGACGAATTTGCCATTGTGATGTCCGATATTTCGCGGATCGGTGATGTTGAAAATGTGGTGCGCGATGTTTTGGATGCGTTCAGCGCACCATTTGATATCCGCGGGCATGAATTGTTTGTGACGATCAGCGCCGGTTTGACGGTTTGCCCGGAAGATGGCAACGATGCGTCCACATTATTTAAAAATGCAGAAGCCGCCATGCGCTTAGCCAAAGAAGACGGGCGCAACGGTTTTCGTTTCTTCCGGCCCAATATGAACCGTGCAGCGGAAGAACGTCTTGTTCTTGAAGCCTGGCTGAGAAAGGCATTGGAAAAACAAGAACTTACTTTGTATTATCAGCCGATTATTGAACCTAAAACCGGTCGTATTGCTGGTGCGGAAGCTTTGATCCGCTGGCTGCACCCTGAAAAAGGGTTGATCCCACCTGATAAGTTTATTCCATTGGCAGAAGAAACCGGCTTGATCGTTTCTATCGGGCAGTGGGTTATTGAAACGGCCTGTCAGGCCTTGAAGGAACTACATGCCAGCGGGTTTGACGACCTTTATATTGCGGTCAACGTATCTCCTCAGCAAATCTGGTCTCAGACTTTGGTGGATGTCGTGAAAAATGCGCTTACCCAATATGACGTCCCAAAAGGAAGTTTGGTAATTGAAGTGACGGAAAGCGTTTGTATGGCTGAAACAGAAACCACATTGACCGCTTTGAAGGCCATGTCGGATTTGGGTGTCCGTCTGGCGGTAGATGATTTTGGGACCGGATTTTCGTCACTGAATTATTTAAAACGGTATCCGTTTAATATTTTGAAGATTGATCGGGCCTTTATTTCCGACTTGCCGGAATCTAATGATGATGCGGCCTTGGTCAATGCCATGCTTGCGATGGGACATAGTCTGGGGCTGAGTATTGTTGCCGAAGGGGTAGAGACAGAAGCGCATGTGGCGTTCTTGGAAGAACGTGGTTGCGACCTGCTGCAAGGGTATTATTTTAACCCGCCAATGGAAAAAGGGAAGTTCCTTAAACTTAAGGACTATACGTGAGGATAGGTTTCTTTTACCTGTCGTTATAGTTTAATAGTTCGCGCATAACGTTCTTTAAATGAACGACACAGAAATCATGGCGCGGAATATTTCAACTATGGCTAAATACCAAATAGAGAATATCAGTATTCTTATTGCGGATAGTAACCGTCAACTGCGAAGTAGTTTGAAAGGTGTTTTACACCATTACGGTTTTCGTAAAATTACGGATGCATACGACATTGAAAGTTTTGAAGATGCTATTCGTGCGCATAGTCCTGATTTGATTTTATGCGATGTCAATTTAAAGGGCGAACAGGTTTGCGAAGTTATCCATCGCCTGCGCCATAACCATTTAGGGCAAAATCCTTTTGCAGCCGTGATTCTGTTTATTGACGAGGCGGGCGAAGAAATCGTTCGTCAGGCTTCACGGGCGGGTCTGGATGATTTGCAGATAAAGCCGGTTGTGGCTCAAAAAATCATTGACCGTGTGAAGTTCCTGATCGAAAAAAGAAAACCATTTGTGGTAACAACGGACTATATAGGGCCGGACCGTCGCAAAGAAGCGCGTCAAGAAGGCCAAGAAGTTCCGCTTGTCACGGTTCCCAATACCTTGGCGCTGAAGGCCACAGGGGATTTTGAGCCCAATAAAACACAACGCCAAATCGCCAATGCCGTTTGGAGTGTGAATGCCCAAAAAATTGAGCGTCACGTCTTTCAGGTTAAATATCTGGTGGATCGAATTGTACCGGCCTTTAAAACAGGGCAGGTTACAAAGGACAGTGCCGAAATGGTGCAACGTTTGATGAATGTTGGTCAGGATATCAGCAAACGACTGAAAAACAGCGATTATGCACATGTATCTACTTTGGCCGCGACATTGGTGACTGTGACCAAAGCCATTTGGCAAAGTGGCGGTCAGCCGAAAAATAAAGATTTGGATTTATTGCCAGAGCTTGCAACCGCATTGTGTACAACGGTGAACGCAGAAAATACGGAAAATACAACGGTCAGCGAGATTCAATCATCCATTAAGCAGGTGTACGGCAAATAAATTTATAGTTTATGTCCGTAGGTTGAGTTAAGATAACTGAGATAATAAAAAAGCATCGAAAGTATTTGAATTTGTTGGACGAGATTCAAAAACAAGGTATGGTACTTTCAGATATAAAAGGTGCAAGTTGAATAAGTAGCACTGTTTAGTTTAGACGAGGAAAGAACATGGAATATAACGTTCGTGGCGATGACAATAGTAAGGAACTGTTCCTTCAGGGGCGCTTGACATTTTCCGACAATGTTGTGTTTCGTAAAATTGTTGATGACTTGAAAGAGTACAACGGTACGAAATGTGTTTTTGATTTAAGCAGTCTGGAATTTATCGATTCTGCAGGTTTGGGTATGTTGATGTTGTTGCGCGATGCAACCGTAGGGAAACCTTTTGCCCTTTCTATCCGAAATGCTGATGGTCAGGTTCGTCGTATGTTGGAAATTGCAAAATTTGATGCATTGATCCCGTTTGAAGACTGATTTAAAGATTAAAAATAGCTCTAAAAAGCACCTGATATCAGGTGCTTTTTTTGGTTTTGACCTAAAAATGCTTTCCTAAAAAAGTAACAGCAGCACGACAGCCTTCTTCATCAATTGCATGGGGAAGAGAGGGACGCTTTACGACCGAAATCTCAATGCCTGCTTGTGTCAACCCTTCAGCAGCCAAATCGACGGCGTGAATAGGGAGCATCTCGTCCACTTCGCCGTGAACCAATAAGACAGGGCATGTACATGTCTTGTCTGATATCAGGTGAGATGCACCGACGAGTGCACCGGAAAAGCCAACAATCCCGGCAAATGGTGTCTTTTGCCTGAAAGCAAGATGCAAAGCCATCATGGTCCCTTGTGAAAAACCAACCAAAGCGATCTTGTCTGCACTGACGTTGTGCTTTTTTTGCACATGGTCAATGTAAGTTTGAAGGTCGTTTGCGGCATCTTGTGCCCCTTCGTACATGGCTTCAAAGGCTGTTGCCTGCGTTGCCGTTTGTCGTCGCAAGTAATCTGCATCGTAACGTGCAAGACTGAACCATTGTCTTCCAAAAGGGGAGATTTCACATATTTCGGGGCCGTTGGGGGCATAAAAGGCCGTTGTCGGTAAGTGAGAGGCAAAAAAAGGTGCCAACCCAATCAGGTCTTGCCCATCCGCGCCAAAACCGTGAAGGAAAATAACAACAGAATCGATTTGGTTGTGATCGGGAAGGTATTCGGGGCCGTTTAAGCGGGGCATAGGGCTGTATCCTTGTATTTTGATCCTCAAGGATGTAGCTAATCTTTTCACCTCTATCAAATACATATTTAAAATGTTAATTAAAATAAATAACAAAAATAATTGACAAAATTGAAGGTTCGGACTAAATCGTAAGGACCAAAATGAAATAAGTTGAGATAGACAAAATGAGCGCAACATCAACAGCCGTTTCTTTTAGCCCTTTGAACGCCGCCTCGAGCGATAAAGAAGCTCGTTTGCAGGAATTGATGCAGCGCTATGGCAAACTTGAAGGTCAGGCCTTGTTGGAGGTCATGTTAAAAGAGGAATTCCCCGCCAAGATTGCCATTAGTTCGTCTTTTGGGGCTGAGGCAGCTGTTTTGTTGAAGCTGGTTTCTGAGGTGGATAAAACCACGCCTGTTTTGTTTATCGATACCGGGCATTTGTTTGAAGAAACAATTCAATACAAATCGACCATCGAAGAACATTTGGGGT
Organism: Terasakiella sp.; assembly: GCF_048267425.1. GTDB lineage: Bacteria > Pseudomonadota > Alphaproteobacteria > Rhodospirillales > Terasakiellaceae > Terasakiella. Next base: position 22,319 of record NZ_JBLWXN010000006.1, on the reverse strand, counting down.
TAAGCAATATTATCACAGTGCAGCCGGAACAAATCCATTTGGACAATGCCGATCGTGACGCCACCCTTTATCAACGCGATACGGATTATTGTTGTCATATCCGCAAGGTTTTACCGTTTGAAAAAGCCTTGGGTCCGTATGATGCGTGGGTCAGTGGTCGCAAACGTTTCCAAAATAGTGAACGTGCAAAATTGCAGGGAATTGAATTGGACCATGATGGTCGTTTCAAGATCAATCCCCTTTACAACTGGGATTATGAAACGGTGGTGTCCCAGTTTAAAATGATGAATTTGCCCAAGCACCCGTTGGTTGACAAGGGCTATCCGTCCATCGGTTGCGGCCCCTGTACCCGGGCGGTGAAAGATGGGGAAGATCAACGTGCCGGTCGCTGGTCAGGTCAAGGCAAGACAGAATGTGGCATTCATAAATCCCCCTCTTTCGAAGCGATTTATATCTAAAAAATATCAAAAAGCTCTCGTTCTCATGGCGAGGGCTTTTTTGTATTTATGCACGATCCTCATTTTGTTTATAAAATTCCTATGTCTGCTTAAATCTCCTTGTTATAAAGGCGCCCCGCTTTCACAAGGATAAGAATTAATGCTCTCTGTCATCGAACGTCTTTCTTCTGAGTTATCTATTGCACTGCATCAAAGCGAGGCTGCGGTCCGCCTGTTGGATGAAGGGGCAAGTGTCCCGTTTATTGCGCGATATCGTAAAGAGGTGACGCACGGTCTGGATGATACCCAACTGCGGCAATTGGAAGAGCGTTTGCGTTATATGCGCGAGTTGGATGAGCGACGCGATGCCATTTTAAAAACGATTGATGAGCAAGGCAAGCTAAGCGATAGCTTAAAAAAGGAAATTGAAAAAGCTGATACCAAGGCCACGCTTGAAGATTTATATCTGCCTTACAAGAAAAAACGCCGTACAAAAGCACAGATCGCCCGTGAAGCGGGGTTGGAGCCTTTGGCGGATATGCTGTTTAACGATCCAGCGAAAATGCCTGAGGGGGAAGCCCAGGCGTTTGTGGCGATTGATAAAGGTATCGAAGATGTTAAGGCTGCCCTAGATGGGGCGCGCCAGATCTTGATGGAACGTTTTGCTGAAGACGCAGGTCTTATCAAACAGTTGCGCGATTATCTGTGGGAAGAGGGCAAGGTTGTTTCGCAAGTGATTGCCGGGAAAGAAAAAGAAGGCGCAAAGTTTTCCGATTATTTTGACTATAGTGAAGCGATTAACAAAATCCCGTCGCACCGGGCCTTGGCTCTTTTTCGTGGTCGCAATGAAGGGATCCTGAAAATTGCGTTGCTGTCAAACGAAGAGGATGCGAGCGATTGTATTGTAAAAGTTGCTCGTCATTTTGGAGTTCACGATAGCGGCAGGGCGGCAGATAAATGGCTTGGTGACTGTGTCCGTTGGGCGTGGAAGGTGAAACTTTCTCTCCATCTTGAAATGGATTTGCTGACCCAGTTGCGCGAACAATCCGAAGACGAAGCCATTATGGTTTTTGCGCGTAATTTACGTGATTTGTTGCTGGCCGCACCTGCCGGAACGCGTCCGACACTGGCCCTCGATCCCGGATTTCGAACCGGGGTGAAGGTTGCGGTTGTCGATGATACCGGGAAATTATGCGATACCGCGACGATCTATCCGCATGAACCCAAACGCCAATGGGATCAGTCGATCGAAATACTGGCACGCCTGTGTCGTGCACATAAGGTGGAATTGATCAGTATCGGGAATGGAACTGCCTCGCGTGAAACCGATAAACTGGCAGCAGACCTGATGAAACGTTATCCGGAATTGAAACTTACCAAGTTGGTGGTAAGCGAAGCGGGTGCCTCTGTTTATTCTGCATCTGAATATGGGGCGCAGGAATTCCCCAATCTGGATGTTTCCTTGCGTGGCGCCGTTTCCATTGGGCGGCGTTTACAGGACCCGTTGGCCGAACTGGTCAAAATAGATCCCAAATCCATTGGGGTCGGGCAATATCAACATGACGTGTCACAAGTTAAGTTAGGACGTATGCTAAATGGTGTGGTCGAAGACTGCGTAAACGGGGTTGGTGTTGACCTGAACACCGCTTCTGTGGCCTTGCTTAGCCGTGTTTCGGGACTTAACGAGGGGTTGGCGCAAAATATCGTACAGTACCGCGAAGAAAAGGGGCGTTTTAAAAACCGCAAAGAATTGAAAGATGTGTCCCGACTGGGGCCGAAAGCCTTTGAACAGGCCGCAGGGTTCTTGCGTATTTTAGGCGGGGACAACCCCTTGGATTGTTCCTCTGTTCACCCAGAGGCTTACCCGGTGGTGGAACGCATTATTGCAGAGGTCTCAAAATCCATTGATGACCTGATCGGTGATCGTGAAACCTTGTCCAGTTTGGATGCGCAAAATTTCACGGATGAACGTTTTGGCTTACCGACAGTGCGCGATATTCTGGCGGAACTGGAAAAGCCTGGCCGTGACCCCCGTCCTGAATTTCATACGGCAACCTTTCAAGAAGGGGTAGAAAAACCGTCAGATCTGAAAGAGGGGATGCGTCTGGAAGGTGTTGTAACCAACGTGACCAATTTTGGTGCCTTTGTGGACGTGGGGGTTCATCAGGATGGTTTGGTCCATATTTCTCAACTTGCAGATAAATTTGTGAAAGATCCACATGAGGTGGTGAAACCCGGTGATGTGGTGCAAGTGCGTGTTATGGAAGTGGATTTACCAAGAAATAGAATATCCCTTTCAATGAAACTACAAGAAGCGGTAAAAAATGACAAATATGCGTCAAATGACAAAAAAGCCGGTTCGCATCGTGTGAAAAATAAGGTACAGTCACCGCAAGATTCTACTACAAGGTTCAGCCGAAAAGATAATTTTGGGGCACAAGGTGACAATGCATTGGCTGCAGCCCTTGCAAAGGCTAAGTCTAAACTAAAATAGACCTTGTGAATAAGGTAAACCAGGGACAAATAAGACATAATGGCGATTGAAGAAACCGTTGTGAATTTAGATATCCTCGATCTGGCCCATGCTGGCTGGGCGATGAATCTTGTTCAGTCGGCGTCCAATCTGTTTACCATTTGTGTTGATGACCGTATTCAGTATATGAACCCGGCAGGATTGAAGTTGTTAGGCATCGATGTTGCAGAAGATGTCATCAATCAGGAATTTATAAATTTTATTCATAATGATTATAAAGAGTACCTCGCCTTTGGGTTAGAGGTGCTTGCCGAAGAAGATGATTTTATCCCTTTGAAGCTTACAACTTTGCAAGGGGATGAACTGGACGCCAAACTTTTAATCCATGAATTGCAGATTAAGGGCAAGGCGGCCTATATTGTCGAAGTTCAGGATATCACGGCCTATAAACGGGCGTCTGAAGCGGTGCGAGATCGTGAACACCGGATTAAAAGTATTTTGAATACGGTGAGCGAAGGCATTATTACCTTTGATTCTGAAGGAAAAGTCCAAACTTTCAATCCCGCGGCGGAGAAAGTGTTTGGATGTACGGCGAATGAGATCATCGGTCATCATGTTGTGGAATTGCTTCCTTATAATAAACATGAAAAATTTCGGCGCATTTTTGATCGTAAAGTTGCGCATGGCCGATCCAATTTGATGGGTAAGCCGATGGAGATTAACGGTTTTAATCGCACCAAAGGCAAGTTCCCGATGGAGATTACCATCTCCAGCATGCAAGTTGGACACGAACGTATTTTCACGGCTGTTTTGCGCGATATTACAGAACGTATTCAAACAGTTGAACGCATTCGTCATTTGGCGCACCACGACACGCTTACGGGGTTGCCAAACCGGCATTTGTTTACGGATCGCTTGCATCATGCCATCAAATTGTCTCATCGTTATGATCGTGCGCTTGTGCTGATGTTCATTGATCTGGATAAGTTCAAACCAATTAACGACACATTGGGCCATGAGGCCGGTGATGTGGTTTTAATCGAAGTTGCACAGCGATTTAGAAAAATTATTCGGGAGTCCGATACGGTTGCACGTATCGGTGGGGACGAATTCATTATCTTGTTGGAAGAACTCGACAGTGTTGATGTCGGTCCTGTCGTGGCGCAAAAAGTATTGGATTGTCTGGAAGAACCCATCATGGCTGGTGGACGGGAATGTACGTTGGGGGCCAGTGTTGGGCTGGCCTGTTATCCCGATGATACGATGGATGCGGAAGAATTGATGCGCTATGCGGATGAAGCCATGTATGCGGTGAAAACCAGTGGGCGCAATGGATATCGTCGCTATGATTCCAAGTTGTCTGTTTTAGGGACGTAGAACCTCTCGTATTTTCAGACTTTCTTTACGCTTATCTTTTAGGATAATATCTTTGAAATAGTTGCAGCTTTCAGGGTGAGGTTAGGCGTGTTTAAATTAATAAAAATGAAGTTGCGTTTTTTTTGCGCCGCTATGCTTTTGAGTATAGCCACCTGTAACGTAACAATGGCATCTGGCGAAAAGGCGTCTTTTTTTGGCTTGCAAATTCAGGGGATGACGCCAGCTATTGCGACTGCCTTGGGGCTAGATGACGCCAAAGGGGTAATGGTGCGTGATATTGCATTTCCGGGTCCGGCCAGTTTATCTGATATTCGCCGTGGGGATGTGATTGTGGAATTGGATGGAAAAAACGTTCAATCGGTTGACGAGATTACAGTGCGGGTCAAAGCCTTTAAACCGGGAATGAATATTCCTGTTAAGGTTTGGCGACGTGGCAAGACGATAGATGTTGATATCAAGTTGGGTGTTCTACCGGCAAGCTGGGCGATTGCGCGCAACAGTTTTTCAACAATCCCTGCCTTGGGTCTTACTTTTGCGTCTCTGACCGATAAAGTGCAGCAGCGTTTTGATGTGGCATGGAACACACGTGGGGTGGCTGTCTCACTCGTTGATAAAGAAAAAGCCGCAGGTTTGGACCTGAAAGTCGGGGATGTTGTGGTGCAGGTCAATCAGTCCGATGTCTGGACGCCCGCCCATATTGTCAGTTATTTCAAAAAGGCGCAGAAAGAAAATAAAGAAATGGTGGTTTTACTGGTTGCTCGCAACAACGGCTACCGTTTTGTTCTTTTGCCCGTTCCCGTATTAAATTAGGCCGCAAACTCATAAGCTTGCGGCCCTGTTTCAAAAAATGCTACTCATGCATCATCGGTGGGTCGAGGTCGTCGTACCAGTCATTTTCCGGTTTCGGATAACGACCAACCCATCCTTTGAGCATTTCAACATGTTCGCTTTCTTCTTCGGCAAATTCCTGAGCCATAGCGCAAACTTCCGGGTTGCTGCTTTCTTTGGCAATGCCGGCATAGAAGTCCCGTGCGCCTTTTTCGACCTTCATGGCCAGTTGCAGGACGTGATAGGGGGTCATTTTGTAATGGGTTTGAAAATGGTCAGCTGCTTCAGGGCTGTCTTTATCTTCCCATGCAAAATCCCAAGGGGCAATATGGGGAATAACCAAATCCTTGGCCCGTTCTTCCATTTCAGCGGCATGTTTGTCCGCATAGCCAGCCAAGACGCTGAAAAGTTCAGCGACCTCAGGATTATTGTGTACTTCCATTGCATCTGCAATTTCGCGGTAGCGTTCGCCCGCATCCGTTTCCATAGAGATGGAGTGCGCAAGAAGCTCTTCTACAGTTTTGATATTAAGTGACATGCTTGTCTTCCCCCTACTTCTGTCTTTCTTTTGCAATTGCTTCCTTCAAACCTTCTGGTGGAATGGCCCCCGGAATGATCTGATCTCCGATAATAAAGGCAGGCGTTCCTGTGATATTTAAACGCTGTGCAATGGCACGTGTAGAAAGGATTTCCGCACTGACGTCATCGCCTTGCATATCGGTTTTCAGGCGCTGAACATCCAGTCCAACGTCTTCTGCAATTTTGATGATTTTATCGGTGTTCAGGCGACCGCGAATAGTCATCAATGCTGTATGCATTTCAAAGTATTTGTCTTGTTTTTTTGCTGCCAATGCAGCACGGGCGGCAACTTCTGATTCAGGGCCAAGGATTGCAAATTCTTTCAAGACATAACGAATATTTTTATCGCTGTTGATCACCTCCATGACGCCGGGGAAGGCGCGTTTGCAATAACCACATTGGTAATCGAAAAATTCGATCATCGTCACATCGCCTTTGGGATTGCCGGCGATGGGTGTTAAGGGACCGTTTTCGATGGAATCTCCCAGGGACAACAGTGTTGCTTTTTGTGCTTTTTCTTTTTGCTCTTCCTGACGCTGTTGCAGGACGTTCATGGCTTCCATCAAAATTTCAGGGTTTGCCAATAAGGTTTCGCGCACCAGCTTGCGCACTTCGTCCTGTTGAGTGGTCGAAAGTTGATCTGCCGCGTTGGCTGGGGAGAAAACAATAAATGAAAGGAATAAAACAGTAAAAATGCGTAACATGAATTCGTGAACCTAATATTAGTTTTTCATTTTCCCATCATGGGCCAGTCAGGCACAAGAGGCAAGTAGACTTATCGTGAAAGCGTTATCTTTGAGAAGGTTATTCCGCCGATACCGGGCTGGTTATCGGCCCAAAAACCGACAAAGGTGATAAAGGTTTTTCCGGCATCGTCTTGTGGCCAGGCCATTCGGTAAATAATGGATAAGTCTGCCGCCTCGAAATACCATTGGTTCGTCTGTTCAATACCACCACGCTGCACATAATATTTCAGATTACCCATCGGATAGAGGGTTGCACGTTTTAAGGCCAAATCGTCAAACCCGATGGCCAGTAAACGATCATATGGGGGCAGCTTGTCTTTATTCCAGATGAATTGTTCTTGCGCAAGGGCAGGTGATTGCGCCGTTCCGCCATAAAAACCGATGAGTAAGCGAACAGGATGCCGCGTTCCGCTATGTTCGGATACGTTCCAGTACCAAGATAGATAGGGCGTTACGAGAAGGCGAGTATTTGTATATCGTGCCAGAATATAGTCTTGTTTGAAATTCTGGATATGAAGCCCTTGTTGCCCCTCTTTTTGGGTTTGAAAGATATGACGCACTTGTTTTTTTGAGGAAAAGATCTCGTCTTCGTCAAGACCGGACAGCGTCCAACCGCGTGGTCTGTGCCCTTTATAAAAACGTTCACGACCATCAAGAATATCTATCCGGCTGCCAGTTCCTATTTTATAGGGCTGTTCGTCATAAGAGGCCCTTTGTGTCATGCACCCATTTAGGACGAGACAAAGGGTCAGGAAACCGAATAAGGAGGGCAAGCGTGTCATTTGTTTTGTTTTTTCATTAGTCTTTCAGAGGCGAGGCGCAAATCTTGTGCTTGGATCCATTGCGAAGAACCTGTTTTAAATTCTTTTTCCGCACGCCCCGCCAGAAAAATAGCTTCTTTATAACGGCGTTGAAGATAGGCTTCTTCTGCCAGTGCAAGGGAGCTTTCGGCCATGCGATTGGCACGTCCATAGGCGATGCCCAGTTGACGCCATGTAAATGAGGATGTGTTGTCCTGTTTGATGGATTGTTCAAGCAGGTCAATAGCCTCCGGCAGATATTCATCTTTGCCGGACTCCTGATAGGCGCGCCCTAATGCGAGTAGGAGCAAGGGGTGCTTGGGTAATATCGCAACTGATTTTTTATAGGCTTCAATCGCATTTTCAATATCGCCGTTTTCAAAATAGATTTGACCCTTGAGTTCATAAAAATAAGGATCTTTCGGGTGTTCTGCGATCAAGCCGTCAATTTCCGCAATGGCTTTTTCATGTTGGTTGTCTTTGTGATAAGCCTGTGCACGCGCATAGCGAGCGGCAATTGAGGTATCGCTTGTCGGATATAAGCGAAAGGTATGGGTTGGGGATAAAAGATAAGAATCTAGTTTTGCACGCATGCGCGCGTGCAATTCAATGAATTCATCTGAAACCCGGATGTCACTCAGCGGAGATTTTGCAACATGTGCTGCCAGAAAGGTAATTCGTTCTGCGGTCAGAGGGTGTGTGCGGATATAGGGATTTTGTTGGGATGTAGAGCTTAATTCCGTTTTTTTCAGAATTTCAAAAAATTCCAACAGGCCGCGTGTCGATGTTTTGGTTTCATCCAGATAAGTGACGGCGGCTTGGTCGGCAGACGCTTCTTCGGTCCGGCTGTACTTCAGCAGTGATCGTGTGGCCATATCTTGTCCCCCCATGATAATCGCACTGCCTGCGCCGGGTTGTCCGGCAAGGATAGCTGCACCGCCTAAGATAAAGCCGAGAATGGATTCGGGGGAAGTCTCTTCCATTTTTTGACGAATACGTGATAAGTGTCCGCCTGCAATGTGCCCGGTCTCGTGCGCGATGACACCAATAACCTGCTCAGGGCTTTTGCTACGTTGTAATAGGCCGGTATGGATGAAAAGTTTTTGTCCATTGGCAACAAAAGCATTGAGTCGACTATCGTTTACCAGATAGATTTCAATGTTGTCGGCGCTGAGGCCGGCTGCCTCGAATATCGGTTTCGCAAACAGAGCAATCGTTCTTTCGATTTCTGCATCGCGCACAAAGGATATGGCGTGCGATTTGGAAACCGGGAATGTCACGCTCCACAGAACGACAAAGAAAAGTAATTTAATGGTTTTTCGCACGCTTTATCACCGTCTAAATCAAAAGGTCTTTATGGAAGCTAGCCTGACAACAGGGTTGCGTCAATTGGCGGCTTGCACTTTGATCGTCTCTTTAAGTGCGTGTAGTGCACTGGACAAACCCGAAGACAAAGGCAAAATAGGTTCTGTAAAGGGATATATCGGTGCAGTCGTTGCCGATGAACCGCGCGCGGCCCTTATCGGTCGCGATGTGTTGTCGGCCGGGGGGACGGCTGCGGATGCGGTCACGGCGATGTATTTTGCCTCGGCAGTGACCATGCCGTCTTCTGCCAGTCTTGGTGGGGGCGGGGTTTGCGTGATCCATGATCGTAAAGACAATAAAACCGAAGCCCTTGATTTTTTAAGCAAGGCGCCGCAATCGGTTCCTGCAGGGACGGTGCGTCCGGTTGGTGTCCCGATGAACGCGCGCGGGTTTTTCATTTTGCAATCCAAATATGGGGATTTGCGTTGGGCACAGTTGATCTCCCCGGCGGAAAATCTGGCCCGGTTTGGGACACAGGTGTCAAGGGCGCTAGCAGCAGAGTTGCGCCCTGTTGGCGAGGCACTTATTCGTGATAACGAAGCCGCACGGGTTTTTGCCAAAGAAGATGGAACACCGGTTCACGAGGGTGATTTTATTAAACAGTATGACTTGGCTGCGACCTTGACTGAAATTCGAACCAAGGGACCGGGGGCGTTATATGTCGGCACCTTTGCCAAGCGTTTTTTAGAGTCGGTTAAAAAAGCCGGCGGTTACCTGACAGCCGAAGATTTACGTGATGCGCTTCCTCAGTGGCGTGAAACGGTAAAAGGCTTGCCTTATAATTTCAGTGTTGCCCATTTTGCCCCACCGGCTGCGGCTGGCGGCGTTGTTGGCGCACAAATTTGGTCAATGTTGGCTGAAAACGGCGACTTTGCCTCTGCGGATGAAACAACACGCGCCCATCTTTTAGCAGAAGCATCTATGCGTGCATATGGAGAACGTGCAAGATGGGTCAGCCCGGATGGCCGTGCGCGTGAAGATGTCAATGCCTTGTTGACGCAGGATTACATCGAAAACCTGATGCAAGGCATGAGCATGGATCGTCATCAGCCTGCAAATACACTCCCCAATCCACCGCAAGTGACACCGGAAGCACCCTCTGCGCTGAGTTTGGTAGCTATTGACAGTTTTGGTACGGGGGTTGCCTGTAACGTCAGTATGAACAGCACGTTTGGTGTTGGGCGTATCGCCCCTCAAACAGGGGTTTTGTTGTCGGCGTTACCGGGACTAAATGGTCGGGGGCCGATGCCTTTGGGACCGATGTTAATTGTGAATGAAAATTCCAATGAAGTTTATTTTGCCGGTGCGGCTTCACGCGGCGTGACGGCACCGACACAGTTGGTCAATATTGCCGCGCGCACATTTATGGCAAAACAGACCATGCAAGAAGCCATGAGCCAACCGCGTACCCATCATGGCGGGGCACCGGATAAGGTCTTTTATGAAAGCAATCTGGACACAAATGTTGTGGGGAAATTGCAGACTTTGGGCTATGAACTTTCCGGTGTTGAAGGTGGGATTGGTATTGTAAATGCAATCGTTTGTCCCGGTGGCCTGCATGCAGAGCCGGAAAGCTGCCGTGCCATGAACGATCCACGCGGATACGGTTTGACAACAGGGGCGGAATAATGGCTTTAAAAATTTCAAAACGCGGCAGTGTTGCACCGTTTATTGTGATGGATGTGATGCGCGCTGCCAACGAACGGGAAGCACAGGGCGGGGACGTTATTCATCTGGAAGTCGGACAACCCAGCACAAGCGCACCGCGTGGCGTATTGGAAGCCACACAAAAAGCATTAATGTCTGATAAAGTCGGTTATACCGAGGCACTGGGCATTCCGGCTTTACGTGAACGGATCGCGCAATATTATAAAGAATATTACGATGTTAGTCTGGATGCGCGCCGCGTTGTTGTAACGACCGGGTCTTCAACCGGTTTTTTACTGGCTTTCTTATCGGCTTTTGAACAAGGGGATAAGGTGGGCTTAACGGCCCCCGGATACCCGGCTTATCGCAATATCTTAAAAGCGTTGGGGTTTGAAGCCATTGAAATTCCTGTTGGCCCGGATACTCATTTCCAGCCAACACCGCAAATGCTGGATGAGTTAGGCGTAGAACTGGATGGTCTGATTGTGGCAAGTCCGGGAAACCCTACAGGCAGCATGCTGTCGCGTGAAGATTTACAGGGATTGTGCCGCTATTGCGATGCCAAAGGGATCCGGTTTATTTCAGATGAGATTTATCACGGCATTACCTATGATCATCGTGCCGATACAGCCATTGAATTTAGTGAAGATGTTATTCTGATTAACAGTTTCTCGAAATATTTTTCCATGACAGGCTGGCGCTTGGGCTGGATGGTTGTGCCGGATAATATGGTTCGTGCCATTGAATGTCTGGCACAAAACCTGTTTATATCGGCGCCGACTTTATCGCAGTTCGGTGGCGTGGCTGCGTTTGATTGTCGCGAAGAATTGGATGCCAATGTTGCGCATTATGCCCGCAACCGGGAAATGTTGTTAAACGAACTCCCTCTGGCTGGTTTTGATAAATTGGCCCCGAGTGATGGCGCGTTTTATATCTATGCAGATGTGGCGCACCTGACGAATGATGCACAAGAGTTTTGCAAGACCATCTTGGCAAAGACGGGCGTTGCAACAACGCCCGGCGTCGATTTCGATTGTGCGCGTGGGAATCACTTTATGCGTTTTTCATATGCGGGCAGCTTTGAACATATGGTTGAAGCTGCGAAACGCTTGAAAGTGTTCCTCAAGTAACGTTTTTAATAATATGTTTTGAGGAACCGGGTTTATCTGCAAACCAATCGCAACGGCCCAGTTTGTTCTTGCTGAAAATTACAGTATGGTTGGCACAGTTAAAGGTGCCATTGAATTTACAGTGTTGGCAATGTTCACCTTCACCGCATTTTATTGTAACGGACATGGTCTTTTCATTCCTTTGAATTAAGTTTTATATGAAAAAACGTGTTTCTCTGAGCTTTCGTAATATAGCACAGTTTTTACCGAAATAAAGTGTTGAATTATTACCGAAGTATGAACAAAAAAGCCCGAAAGATCACTCTTTCGGGCTTTTTTTTGTATCAGGGGTAGCGGGCGTTAGCGGCTCCACCATCCTTTGCGTTTCGGTTTATCGTCAGCGATTTCCTGTTGGGAACCATCACTGTTTTTGACGATTACGCCTGTTGCGGCAATTGCGACAGTTTCAACCTTATTTTCAACAACTGCTTTTGGTTCTTCTGTTTTTACCGTATCAGCAGTCTTTGCCTTACGTGTTGTGCGACGTTTGGGTTTCTCTGATGGTGCTGTATCCGATACGCTCGCATCGGTTTCATTTCCATCCGTTTCAACCTTCTTCTTACGCGTGGTTGTGGTGCGTCGACGTGTTGTGGTTTTCCGCTTTGGCTTTTCCGCCTCTGCATTGGCCTCGGTTTCACTTGTCGCATCGTCTGACTTAGGCGTTTCAACAGGTGTATCAGCACTTTCGTCAGAAGAGGCCGGTGCGGTTTCCTCGTCTTTCTTTTTACGTGTTGTGCGCCGACGTACAGGCTTGCGTTTCGGCTTTTCTTCTTCCGCCTCTACGCTCAATGCTTCTGTATCCCCGGCCTCTGCAACGGCGGAGTCATCCTTTGAAGGGGAATTTTCCTCTGTTGCTTCAACAACAGAAACATCTGTTGTTTCGCGAGGTGTATCGTCATTACGACGACGGCGCATTCCGCGACGACGAGGACGACGGCGTGTTCTTTCTTCTTGCGTATCGTCGCTGGATGTCGTTTCGGTTTCGTTGTTTTCTGCGTCCTGAACGTCTTCTGAAGAATCTGCATCAGCGTCATCTTGTGAAGACTCGTTTTCATCAAAATCAGGATCATCCTCATTTGGACGGCGAGAACGACGACGACCACCGCGTTTACCGCGACGACGACGCTTGCGCGGTTTATCATCATCATTGTCGTCATCTGAATCGGTTTCCGTTTCGATTTCAGCAGGTTCTGTAACCTCTAAATCTTCGGAAACTTCTTCGCTGACCTGACCTTCATTCTTACGACGGCGCGGGCGACGGCGACGGCGACGTTTGCGTCCGTCATCGTCCTGTTCCTCGTCATTGCTATCAAGCACTTCACCGCGGATTTCATCCAAATGAGTGGAATCTTCCGGGCCAAGGGGGCGAACGCCGGCTTCTTGTGCGCTTTTGGCTTTGATCCGTTCCAGTTTATATTCAGGCGAAACAAGGCTATCGTCGCCCAAAAGCTGAACAGTCATTTGATAGCGTTCTTCAATACCCGCCAGTTGGTCGCGTTTTTGGTTAAGAATATAAAGCGCAACCTGTGTGGGCACATGAACGGTGATTTCATCGGAACGACGGCGAATGCCTTCTTCCTCAATCACGCGCAGAACATGAAGTACTGTTGATTCAAGGGAACGGCGAACCCCGGTTCCATGACAGAAATGGCAGGTTTCCGTGCTGGTTTCTGTGAAGCTGGGGCGCAAGCGTTGACGCGACAGTTCCAATAGGCCAAATGGACTGATCCGTCCGATCTGGATCCGTGCACGGTCGTTTTTCATGGCTTCTTTAATGCGGCGTTCGACCTGTGCCTGATTGCGTGAGATTTCCATATCAATGAAATCGACCACAATCAAACCGGCAAGATCGCGCAAACGTAAAGAACGTGCAATTTCGTCGGCGGCTTCCAAGTTGGTTTTCAGCGCTGTTTCTTCGATATTGCGTTCTTTGGTGGATCGACCGGAGTTCACGTCAATGGCGACGAGTGCCTCGGTCGGGTTGATCACAATGTAACCACCAGAAGGCAGTTGAACAATGGCACTGTGCATCGCATCCAGCTGGCCTTCCACCTGATAACGGTGATAAAGCGGGATTTGCAATTCATCACGATAAGGCTGAACCTTTTTCGCATGGCTGGGGATCAACATTTTCATGAAGTCCTTGGCTGTGCGATAGCCTTCTTCGCCTTCAACGAGTACTTCGTCAATATCGCGGCTGTACATGTCGCGGATTGAACGTTTGATCAGGTTGGCTTCTTCATAAATAAGCGAAGGTGCCTGACTTTGCAGGGTTACGTCACGGATATTGGACCATAGACGCATCAAATATTCAAAATCGCGTTTGATTTCTGCTTTTGAACGTTCCGCACCGGCTGTTCTGACGATAACGGCAGTCCCTTTGGGGATGCTGAGCTCAGATAAAACAGACTTAAGACGCTTGCGGTCTTTGACGTTGGAAATTTTACGGGAAATCCCACCGCCTTTATCCGTGTTGGGCATCAAGACGCAATAGCGGCCCGCAAGGGATAGGTACGTGGTTAAGGCTGCACCTTTATTGCCGCGCTCTTCCTTAACGACCTGCACCAGAATGATCTGGCGTTTTTTAATCACTTCCTGAATTTTATAGCGACGCTGATTGCGATAATGCGGTCGGATATGTTCGACCTGCTCGCTATCATCGGAACCTGACTCTTCGACCTCTGTTGCGGGCGAGGAGGCCGCATCCTCGTTATTTTCCTCAATATCGGCTTCAAATTCTTCACGATCCGATACAGGGATTTGATAATAATCCGGATGGATCTCGTTAAAAGCAAGAAATCCGTGTCGATTGCCACCGTATTCAACGAAGGCAGCTTGTAAGCTAGGCTCTACACGGGTGACTTTTGCGAGATATATGTTTCCTTTGAGCTGTTTACGGCTCGCCGATTCAAATTCCAGTTCTTCTAGTCGATTTCCATCGACAACGACGACCCGGGTCTCTTCCGGATGAGTCGCATCGATAAGCATGCGTTTGGTTGCCATTAGGCCTGTAACTCCGATATGCAGAAACCGTTCTTTTCGGGGAGCGCTTCTCAAAGCATGCTGAACCCGCCAATGTATTTCTGCGATAGTCTGTATTGAAATAAATGGTCGAAATGTCGGCGGCGCCCAATGCAGAACATAAAACGGACAGTTCCGTTTTATGTGATCTGGTCATGTGGTCTGCTCTTGCCGGCATGAAAACCTCGAAATTAAGTGTATAGTCGCTTTAGCACTTCGTTTCGCGCAAATTGAAAGTTGCGTCAAATCGGCGTGAACATCGGTCTTGCTTAAACCTTATTCCATTTTTGTGAGGATAAATTATTCCGAAAATGGAGCTTTTACAGACAGGAGTGCTTTTTCACGCGGTCGTTAACATAACGGTAGGAATTTAATTTCACAATGTCTTAATCGCGTCATTTATGATTTTCTTTACTTTTAACCTTATATGAATTTTTCATCACCCTCTTGCCGTCAGTTATGAAAATGAGGTAAATCATAGGAGTCGCACTTATATAATCCGTGTTTTTAATCTATTGTCGTCGAGCGAAGATGTCGAGCTATCGAACCATAAAGGTACCATTTTTCAAAACTTTATTGCTCTTTTGCTGTCTGTTAGGATTCGCAGATATCGCATTAGCGCAGGATGGCAGCATGCCTGTTGTACAAAGTGTGCGCGTCGGTCAACATCCCGACCATACCCGCTTTGTTATGGAAGTCAGCGATAATGTGGGCTTTAAGGTGACAACCTTGGCAGAGCCCTACCGGGTTGTTGTTGATTTTCCCGAATTGGGTTGGCAATTGCCTGAAGGGTTCAACCCCCGTATGTACGGGGCGTTAAGCGGTTTTCGCTACGGCCTGTTTAAAACGGGAACGTCACGGATTGTGCTGGATGCAAATGCACCTGTGAAAATCAAGCAAACCTTGATGTTGGCTCCGCGTGGGCAGGTCCGAAATTGGCGCTTTGTCATGGATTTGGTGCCAACGGATCATTCAACATTTATGGCCTTGATGAAGCCTGCGGTTTATCCCGATCAAGTGGCCTCTACACCAACGCCGACAGTTGTTGAAAATCGTGCCCATGTGCAGCAAGCGCGTGTGCCTGCAATTTTACCACCATCCAAACCTGCCAAGAAAAGCAAACATGTGGTGGTTATTGACGCCGGGCATGGCGGCGTTGATCCGGGTGCGCGTGGTGTAAGCGGGGCGTACGAAAAACATATCACTTTGGCAATCGCACGCCAGTTACGCGACACGTTGCAAAAAACAGGGCGATACAAGGTGGTGTTGACCCGTGACCGTGATGTTTTTATCCCTTTGCGTGAACGAACCGCGATTGCACGCCGGGCCGGTGCTGATTTGTTTTTATCGTTACATGCCGATACGTTTCGCGATAAATCGGTTCGCGGGGCATCCGTTTATACCTTGTCTGAAAGGGCCTCTTCCAAGGAAGCACAAGCCTTGGCGGAGCGCGAAAACAAGGCGGATTTAATTGCAGGGGTGGACCTGTCATCCACGACGGATGATTTAAGCTTTATTTTGCTGGATATGGCACAACGCGATACGAAAAACCAATCTTCGCGCTTTGCTGAAACCTTGGTGAAAGATATCTCCTTGTCCGGTCATGTGTTACGTAATCCGCACCGTTTTGCCGGATTTGCTGTGTTGAAAGCACCGGATGTGCCTGCCGTTTTGATCGAACTCGGATTCTTGTCAAACAAGTATGATGAACGGGCGTTGCGGTCCAAAAAACATCGTGCGAAACTGGCTGATGCGATTAAAACGTCAATCAATCGGTACTTTAACCGGGTTGAAGAAGCCAATCGTTTATAAAAATCAAGACATTTAGTCCCGAGCGGTTATACTGCCGTCCTTTTGTTGTTGGATTGTTTGGTTAAGACTTGTGAAAATATTAAAAATCATCACTGGATTATTGGCGGTTTGTCTGTTTTTTGCCCTTTTGGGCGCGGGGGCCGTTTTGTATGGTTTTTACCATTTTGGCAAAGGCTTGCCCGATTATACCCAGCTTAAGGATTACGAACCGCCGGTGATGACCCGTGTGCATGCCGGTGATGGTCAGTTGATGGCGGAATATGCCATTGAAAACCGTGTTTTCGTGCCGATCAAAGCCATTCCGTTGCGGGTGTCTCGTGCGTTTTTAGCGGCAGAAGACAAAAATTTTTATGATCATATTGGTGTTGATCCGATGGGGGTCGCACGCGCAATCGTTACGAACCTTCGCAATGTCGGGTCCGGGCGGCGACTGGTGGGGGCATCCACGATTACCCAGCAAGTCGCGAAAAACTTTTTGCTGACAAATGAAGTATCATATGTGCGCAAAATTAAGGAAGCGATCCTTGCCTTGCGTATCGAAAAAGCCCTGAGCAAAGACCGTATTCTTGAACTGTACCTCAATGAAATCTATCTGGGGTATGGGTCTTACGGGGTGGCGGCTGCGGCGTTAAACTATTTCAACAAATCTTTAGGGGATTTGTCGATTGAAGAAATAGCCTATCTGGCAGCCCTACCCAAAGCGCCCAATAACTACCATCCCATTCGTAAAACCCAAAAGGCGATTGAACGACGCAATTGGGTGATTGAACGTATGGCGATTGAAGGTTTGATCAGTCAAGCTGAGGCAGATCAAGCGAAAAAACGACCTTTAAAAGTTGCATCGCGTTCTGAAACAGAATTTGTCAATGCGCCTTACTTTGCCGAGGAAGTCCGCCGTGAACTCGTGGATATGTACGGGGAAAACAAGCTTTATAAAGGCGGGTTGTCCGTACATACGACATTGGACCCTGATCTTCAGAGTGTGGCCCAACGGGTGTTGCAAGACGGTCTGGAAACTTATGACCGACGGCATGGCTGGCGCGGTCCGGTAACTCGGGTGGAAAATATCCTGTCGTGGGAACAGCAGTTATCCGATTTAACAGCGCCTAAAGGGGCACCTGCGGACTGGCAACTCGGTGTCGTGCTGAAAGTTCATGACAAAAGTGCAGATGTCGGCTTTGTTGGCGGCAATCAGGGAACGGTTCCTTTAGAAGAAATGAAATGGGCGCGCCCGTGGATTGAAGGACAAAAACTTGGCCCACGGGTTTCTCGCGCCTCCGATGTTCTTAAGCTGGGTGATGTCGTCTGGGTTAAACCTGTTTTTGCGCAAAAAGAGGGCGAAGAAAAACACATTCAGCATTATGCGTTGCGCCAAATCCCCGGTGTGCAGGGCGGCATTGTCGCAATGGACCCGCATACAGGGCGTGTGCTGGCAATGGTCGGGGGCTATTCATATGAACGCAGCCAGTTTAACCGTGTAACCCAAGCCAACCGCCAACCCGGTTCCGCCTTTAAACCGTTTGTCTATCTGGCGGCATTGGATGAAGGCTATACGCCATCCACGCTGATTCTGGATGCGCCGTTTGTTCTGGATCAAGGGCCGGGGCAGCCGAAATGGCGCCCTGATAACTACAGTAATAAATTTTACGGTCCGTCAACCATGCGTCTGGGTGTTGAAAAATCACGAAACTTGATGACGGTGCGTCTTGCGCAGACATTAGGCATGGAAAAAGTTGCAGAATATGCCAAACGTTTCGACATTACCCCCAACTTACAAGAAACGTTGTCAATGGCGCTGGGGGCAGGGGAAACGAAGCTGATCAACCTGGCTGCGGCTTACGGGATGTTGGTAAACGGTGGCAAGCGGATCATGCCGACCTTGATTGACCGCATTCAAAACCGGGATGGGATTACGGTTTTCAAACATGATACGCGCGATTGTACCGATTGTATGGCGATGCAGTGGCAGGGCGATGAAGCCGTCCCGCAAATCATTGATAACCGTGAAAGTGTGACCTCACCGGAAAGTGCTTATCAGATCGTGTCTATTCTGGAAGGCGTGGTCAAGCGCGGTACCGGGCGGCGTGTCGCCGCCGTGGGTAAACCGCTTGCTGGTAAAACCGGGACAACCAACGAGGAACGCGACAGCTGGTTTATGGGCTTTAGCCCCGACCTTGTCACGGGTGTGTTTGTTGGTTTTGATACTCCCATTCCTTTGGGGAGACGCGAAACAGGTTCAAGTGTCGCCGCACCTATTTTCCGTGATTTTATGAAGGAAGCTTTGGCGGATAAACCGGCAACACCGTTTCGTATCCCGGACGGGGTACGGATGGTTCGTGTCAATGCGCGTACCGGGCAGGATGCGAAAATTGGCGATCAAAATGTTATTTGGGAAGCCTTTAAACAAGGGACATCGCCCAGCCAAAGCAATCGCGTTTTGGAAGGGCAAAGTGATGAGATTATCACGCCGGGCGATGTGGACACAGGCGGTGGTCTATATTGACCGCAAGCTTATTACAGTTTAAATAGCGTCCCATCAGATTATTCTTTTCTTTAGGAAAATATCCATGCGTGCCGAAGTCGAAACTCAGGTCGAAAAAATCCGCAAATCTCTTACCTTGTTGCGCAAGCATCTGGATTACGACAATGCTGTGCGACGTCTGGAAGAGCTGAATGCATTGAGCGAAGATCCAAACCTTTGGAACGATCCGCAAAAAGCACAAGAACTGATGAAGGAACGCACACGTCTTGAAAATGGCATCAAGGCGCTGGAAGAGTCCGAACAGGAACTTGCCGATAATATCGAATTGATCGAAATGGGCGAGATGGAAGATGATGCCGATACGGTAACAGAGGCAGAAGAGGCTCTGGTCGTCTTACAGGAACGCGCTGCCAAGGAAGAGATCGAAACTTTGTTGTCCGGTGAGGCCGATGCCAACAACTGTTTCCTTGAGATCAATTCCGGTGCCGGTGGGACCGAGGCGTGCGATTGGGCAAATATCATGTTGCGCATGTACACGCGTTGGGCAGACCAACACGGATGCAAGGTTGAATATATCGAAGAAACACCGGGTGAAGAAGCCGGCATTAAATCCACAACTATTAAAATTTCTGGTCACAATGCTTATGGTTGGTTAAAGACGGAAAGTGGTGTTCACCGTTTGGTGCGCATTTCACCGTTTGACAGCTCTGCACGCCGACATACAAGTTTTTCTTCTGTCTGGGTCTATCCTGAAGTTGACGACAATATCGAGATTGAAATCGAAGAAAAAGACCTGCGCATTGATACCTACCGCGCCTCCGGTGCCGGTGGGCAGCACGTTAACAAAACGGACTCAGCCATTCGGATCACACATATTCCGACCGGGATTGTCGTGCAGTGTCAGAATGACCGTTCGCAACATAAAAACCGTGCAGCCGCTTATAAAATGCTGCGTGCGCGCCTATATGAAGCAGAACTGCAAAAACGTGAGGCTGAAAGTCAGGCCGAACATGATGCAAAAACGGAAATTGGGTGGGGCCATCAGATCCGCTCTTATGTCCTGCAACCCTATCAGATGATCAAGGATTTGCGCACAGGCGTGGAAACTTCCAATTCCCAAGCTGTTTTGGATGGGGACCTTGATCAATTTATGGCGGCGGCCCTTGCCAGCCGGATTAAAGGATCGGATGACGAGTAAGTGACATGACAAAATCAAAGGCACAGATATTTTACGATCTTCACCATAAAGGCGTGCCTTTTATTTTGCCGAACGCATGGGACGCTGGCAGTGCGAAAATGATTGCTCGCGCTGGCTTTCCCGCAGTTGCGACGACAAGCGCGGGGATTGCCTATTCCCACGGCTTGCCAGATGGTAATAATCTTGATCCCGATTTAATGTTTGCAGCTGTTGAACGCATCGTGCGCGCCGTTGCTGTCCCGGTCACGATGGATATGGAAACCGGGTACGGCGATATCACAAAAACAGTCAACCGGATTATTGAAATCGGGGCCGTTGGTGCGAATTTGGAAGATGCCAAAGGTGGAGCGGTCGATGATTTGTTCCCACTTGATGTGGCGGTTCAGGCCGTAGAAACAGCGAAAAAGGCAGTAGGTGACCGGGTATTCGTCTTAAATGCACGTTGCGATACATACTTAACGGGGCAGTCAGATGCCTTGGATCAAGCTGTTCTGCGCGGACGAGCTTATGCAGAAGCCGGTGCGGACTGCGTCTTTATCCCCGGTGTGGTGGACCATGATGAAATCCGCACATTGGTGAACGAGATCAAAGCCCCCATCAATATTCTGGGCGGTGTCTCTGCAACACCTTTGTCTTTAAAAAACTATACAGATTTAGGTGTAAACCGCATCACAACGGGCGGATCGCTGATGCGCGCAACCTACGGCCACCTGAACCGCACCCTTGCGCAGTTGCACGATGAAGGCTCGTTCACTTACGCCTGCGACGCGATCCCGGATGCGATGATCAACGACTGGATGTCTTAAATATAAAAGAGATGAAGCAATCTTAAGGTTTATCTTGAAGGTTGCGGGGAGCTTTTTCACTCGTTAAATCAAACTCCTGTTCAATTTTAGCTAATTCGGGATGTGGCAATGTGCCGTCTTTATGGGCTAGGAACTCCATTAAGGTCATAGAAATTGCTTTTTTAAGAAAGCTAAATATTACAATAGCTA
This sequence comes from Terasakiella sp., assembly GCF_048267425.1. Lineage (GTDB taxonomy): Bacteria > Pseudomonadota > Alphaproteobacteria > Rhodospirillales > Terasakiellaceae > Terasakiella. The sequence continues at coordinate 1,390 of NZ_JBLWXN010000006.1, read as the reverse complement.
ACCCTCCTTCAATTTTTCTTCTGTCAATATCTGTAAGCATTTTCTCATCTGCACAAATAATGCGTGCTGACTTTTTAGTCCCAATATTTACACACATTGAAATGTTTTTGTCTATTTGCATAAATGTGATGACAATTGCTTTTGGGTAACCAAACCGATCTAGTAAATTTTGGTCTTGGTTCGCAAAAATAGAAACGTTTTTAGTGTCAGGCATAGGTTCGTCATTTTTGAGCCAAATGCCTTTAAATATTTCGCGAGAATAAGGGCTTTGTAAAACTTTATCTCCCCAAATGCAGAAAGAGAGACCTCTTGCCAGTTTGGACAAGAAGCGTATATCGAACCGTCCGTAGTGTCTGATTTGACATTGCACCTTTTCATTTTGATTAAATGCATAATTATCTAACCATTGGATTTCGGTTTTTTCATGTTCGTTTGGAGGGCGAAGACCAATTTTTGAGATTTCAAAACCATCAATTTGACCAGCTAGTATTTTATCAACTTTTCTGCCTGAAAAAGCATGTTTGAAACTATAAAGCATTGCGTGTGCATTGCTTTCACTTTTTTTGGACATAAAGAAATAAGCCCTTGTATTTGCATCTTTAGTCGTTCTTGGGTTACCACCTACGTACCCAAATAATCGTTCATCATCTGGTCTTATCCAAAAAATGCTTTCGTGGTTTGGGCCGAGATAATATTCACAGATTTCATCTGTTTGAAGAAATGGTGCTTTTTCTTTTAGGATTCCGATACAGATTAAGGGGATTTCTTTAAAACCATCTTGAATTTTGTCTGTTGGGTAAATGGCGTGTAGCCAATTGGAAATGAACCAGTTTTTTTCAAAACTGGCATCAACGAATAGTCCTAGGTTATTATTGCATGTTTCACAAACTCGTTGCGTCTTAAATCTATCTGGGACTTGTGCTCCACCAAGAGATTTCGGGATTACATGTTCAGATGAAAAGTTTTTGTCACCCTTTTCTTCCTCGCAATAAATACATACCAGCATCTAATGGTCCTTAATTAAATTTTTACAATTAAGAGTGAGGCGACCTAATATTTGCCCATTTTGATACGGTGAATGTCAGATCGAGTGCGATTAATGAATTCTTTTATAATGATCTCTCGATAATTCCTAGAATGATTTTGAGTAAGAAATCTGATTGAAAGAATCTTATCTTTTTAGATAAAATCCTGAGTTCAGTTCGGGGGGAGTTCAGTTCCAGTTCCACAGTTCGGGGCCACAGTTCGGGGGCCAGTTCGGGGGACAGTTACCGAATTACTTGCCTAAGCTTTTCATACCTCTTTCAGAAAATGAAGGAGAGCACTATGGCACGTTTAGCGCGCGTAACAATACCGAATTTACCTCATCATATAACCCAACGAGGAAACA
>NZ_JBLWXN010000005.1:0-288748 GCF_048267425.1 Terasakiella sp. | reverse complement strand
GTGTTATTCGTGCAGTTAAGCCGCTGCAAATCAAAGCAATAAACAAAAAAGCCATGTCAATCCACTCCTGTTAGAATTATGCCTGATAATATAACCTTAAGAAATTATTGCGTCACCTAAATGAATGATTTTCTGGTATTCTTGTGTAAGTTCAAAAGCCAATTAGGTGCTTCATATGCTCTACCTCCACTCAACAGCCAAGCTTGCGAAAAGCCTCAAGTTCAACCTAACGCCCTCGCCAAGCAGTGACCAAATGCACTGGCTTGATTGCTGGTATGTGAACCGCATAGGATTGGGTATTTTGGGACTACCTTTGGACGCTTTCGTCTATCTCAACGCAAAGACAAAGTACGCTCTAATTCATCCTTATGACAGCCGAGAACCACTTGAAGAAACTGTAGACCTATTTCGGGTACGCCTTGAGCAGATCACAAAACGCAAGCCCTCGGCTGACTTCACAGTCTGTAAGAATACTTCACGTTCTGTCATTGGCTGCATGAATGAGCTTGTCCATACAGTCATTTACGTTTCTGAGCGTATGCTTCAAGAGGACGGGGTGAAGTTTGAAGAAATAGAAGACTACTGGAATAACGGCATTATCAAAATGCAACGGCCTGTAGACAGCTTCAATGAGATGCTTGGGAAAGACAATGGGCCGATACTAAAAGAAACCTCAGTCCCGCATTTGCGTATTGTTGAGTAGTGTTTACGGCTTAACTAAGGAGAACCAAATGCCTTATTTAGTAGAGATTGACACAGATAAAGGATGTGACGCCTACAGTGTTGCTCAGAATGCCCTACCTAAAGGTCATAAGAAGAAATTAGCTAAAATGAATAATACCTTCTTATTCGATACTTTCTTTGACTTTTGTAATAGGGTTCATACATTAAACCCTGATTTTGTTGTTCTTAATATTGATAAAGAAACCTTCGCACAGTTTGAAAAGAACATGGAAGGTCAATTTTTCATAGCATGGGAATTTAAGAGACCTACGCTGACAGTAGCTTGTGATAGGACTTAAACACATCAGGTACTACCCTAGCAGACACAGAGCCAACCAAAGAAGAATGCCACAGATAGCCAAATTTAGAGCATAACGTCCGCTTCAACCCACAGCATAGGACCGAAGCCGAGCCTAAAGATATAACCTAAAGTAGCTACTTAAAGTTAAGCCTAAGGTTTAGCTTAAGGCGTCTTCCTTATTCCATCATTCATTAATGATAATATCCATAAGATAAACAGCATAAAGCAGACGTAAGGCTCTTCTGATGTCTTCTTTTAAAGTTGCTTTATTAAAGTCTTTGTTTTTGTGTTGAGTAGTAGCCCTAGGTGGCTCCTCCGCAAGCTGATTAATTTAGGGTCAAAAATGTGAGTGGGTATAATTAATATGGCGGTGGTTGGTTTTACCCCGTTGGGTACCCCTTCGGTATTTACCCACAGCATAGGATTATTATTGTTTTTGTCTTCATTTTCTTATGTCGTGGATTTACCTTTAACTCTTTGTCTACCTAACGTCATAGCAGGGTATACCTTGCTGTTACACTATGATATTACAGATAAAGTGTAAAAATAGGGTTGACATCGTATTGATGTTACACTTAAGATTCTGCATCTAGAACCTGTTATTACATTTATGGGGTGTGTTATGGCTATCTACGGCTATGCAAGGGTATCGACTACAGATCAAGACTTGTCGATACAACAAGAAGCATTGGCGAAAGCAGGATGTGAGATAATTAGGTCTGAAAAAGTAAGCGGGACCAGCCGACAAGGAAGGACTGAGCTTGAGACGCTCCTAGAATTTCTACGCAAGGGTGACACACTGGTTGTCACTAGGATTGATCGGCTTGCTCGTTCTATTAAAGACCTTCAAGACATAGTGTTGTCATTGAAAGATAAGGGTGTCTTACTCAAGGTAACAGAACAACCTATTGATACAGCCACAGCAGCAGGAAAGGCATTTCTTGATATGTTGGGCGTTTTTGCTGAGTTTGAAACAAATTTGAGAAAAGAACGGCAGCTTGAAGGTATCGCTAAGGCCAAAGCCAAGGGTATCTATAAAGGTGGTGTGAAGACAATCGCCAGAGACAAAGTTAAGGAATTGCACAGCAACGGTAAGACCCCAACCCAAATAGCTAATGAGTTGGACGTGTCCCGTATGTCTGTCTATCGAATACTCAAGGAGGCTTAAAGCCATGAATAAGCAGGATAAAGCATTCATTAAAGAAATGTTCGCACTCTTTCTAATGGGCGCTGCAACCGCTGGCTGGCTTTGGGTCGCTCATTTACTGGGCTGAACATCCATCTAAACAACTATCATTTATCAGATTTGCAACACTCCCATGTTGTCTAAGGGGTCGGACCTAAGTGTCCGGCCTCTTTCTTTATGTGTGGGTGTTTGCAAGAACCGACATGGGAAAACAATATGCAAAACAGAAAGAAGCCTCAAGACTTACCTAGTGTGGGTGATATCCAAGTAACTGCGGCACCTGTATCTATGCGAACAATATGATTGATGACGCTTTTCCTGATGAATTGTTTACAGAAGGGCGTGTCGTTCATAAAGATATCTCAAAGCATTAAGAAAAAGCTTAAACAGATCAAAGAAATGGGTGACAGACCTGCAACTCGTAAAGCGAGACAAGGTTTGAACAGTCTCTAGTTTTAACCCACAGCATAGGACTTTAAATTTCTCATTGCGCACTCAAAAGCGTTTTGGGATTGGCCCCAAGTTTTCCGTTTTTGGTTAGCTTCGGGCACCTTCTTTTAAAGTAACTTTATAAATCAACTGTCTGCTTATGAATCTATGAAGTAATCCTTTTTCTGAAACGGCAGTTACGTTCCAACCCATATCAAGAATGCAAGTTTATAATCTCAAAGGCCTGCTTTGGGAACCTACTATCATGTCAACTAAAGGAGAGATTACCATGACAAATCAAAACTTATTATCTATCTCAAGCCTTGATGCAGCGAAACACTTTAACGTATCGCACTCAGAGTTTCTAAAGACACTCAAAGGTGTTTTAAAAGATTCAACATTGAAAGAAAAGAAGGCGAATTTTACCAAGTTCAAGATTGATTCTAAACTTGCGTATCTAATGACAAGAACAGGTTACACTTTAGTTGCTATGCGTTTAGAGACAGTAGAGGCATATGATTTTAAGGTAAAAATGATTAAGCGTTTTAATGAAATGGAATCTCATTTGGGCCTCTAGTAATACGAACATTCCTTTAGTCGGTCTTTAAGTGACCGGATTGCACGCGGGAGGTTAGACCAAAGTGTCCGATTCTTCTTTCTGTATCCGGTTCTTAATCCGTCTATTTTATCTGAAACGGCAGTTATGAAAGGAAACACATGCTCGACAATGATGTAACACGAACACAGGTAAAACGTAGCTTCACAAACAAGACTAGAAATGTTGTTTTGAGCTTGCCTCATTATCGCTTGATGTCAGACATCCAAGGTATTTATCAAAGTAAATATCAAATTAAGAAAATCTCCCTGTCCACTATGACAAGACGTGCCTTAGAGTTGCTGAAGGTCCACTTAAACGCAGAGCATAATATTTACCTTGAGCGCCAGCGTACAGAAGACGCTAAACAAGGTAAGCTTAATCCTTGTTAAAATGGGGAGTGATAAACATTTCAACCCCTATTTGAGATCAAAATCAGAGGCTCTGAACAGTCTTATAAATACAATTCAGTTTAGCCTTGATGTTTACTCAAAGCGGTCACGTCACCGGGCTAGAAAGCAGGCGGACCAAAGCAATTACAGACAACAACTTGATACTATTATCTCCAACCTTGTTCACTGCTATTTATCTAAAACTTACCAGCGCATAGCGATATCTCGTTCAGCAAAGGATTATGTCAAAAGTCGATATCGGCCTGACAGCATAACCAAGAATATTCCTAGGCTGCTTGATGTTCTCGTTAAAGCTGGCTGGATTAAACAACAGCTTGGTCAATGGAAGGGGCTTAGGACTACTGTATGGCCTTCACGCCAGCTCGAAGTTCGCTTAAAGCACAAAGGGATATCCTTCAGTGACTTACAGACTATTGGTAAGCCTGAGACTATCATCTTAACCACATTGGATATGACCAAGCAAAGACAACAAGGGCAACCTCAACCTAAGAAGCTTAAGGATTACACAGAGACAGACCTGACAATTAATCTCCGTTCCGAGATGACCGTAATCAATAAACACCTTCAATCTTACGAAGTTACTTTAAGAGGCCCTCAGAACTATGATTTGACCAATAGAATGTTGGTTAGACGGTTTAATGATCAATATCTGAACCGGGACTTTCTTGGAGGTGGGCGTTTATGGGGTGGTGCTTGGCAATACATGACCAAAGCAGATCGAAGACAGCGTCTATTTATTAATGGGTGTTCAATTGCTGAGGTTGATTACAGACAAACCATGCCCTGCTTAATGTACATCCTCAAGCAACGACCTATCCCTGACGGTGATCTTTATGACATCAATGGATATGATCGAACAGGGATTAAGGCGATCTTTAATGCCATGACCTTTAAGGATGAACTCTTGTGGTTTCCAAAGGAGACAAAGAAATTTTTTGAACCTGAAGTCTGTATCCAAGATGTAACCCAAGCCATAAAGGAAAGACATAAAACTATTCGTTCATTGTTTTATTCCGGCATTGGGCACCGTTTACAATATCTCGAAAGCTCAATTCTGGTTGAGGTGATTCTGGCATTAGCAAATCAAGGTATTCCCTGTTTACCCATCCATGATGCTATTTTATGTCGTGAAAGTGACAAGGAAATAGTCAAAGGTACAATGAAACAAGTCTCTCTAGACCATACTGGTTATGAGTTAGAGGTAAGTATCACTGGCAATAACAACACCTGAAGGTTCCCACCCTAAGCAACACTTAGGTTACTACTTAGCATATGGGGAACCCGTAAGGTTTATAAAGTAACTTTAAAAAGGAGAAATATGGAAACATTACAAATCTACACAGACGGTTCTTGCAGTGGCAATCCCGGTCCCGGTGGCTGGGGGGCCGTTTTGATCAAAGGAAACAAGAGGAAGGAGTTACGAGGAGGAACAAAGCATACAACCAACAACCGAATGGAGCTTACAGCCGCTATACGTGCGCTAAGTTCTCTTAAGCGTAGCTATAAATCTATTTCAGTTTACACCGACAGCCAGTATGTCAAGAACGGTATCACCAAATGGATTAAGGATTGGAAAAAGAAAGGATGGAAAACTGCTAATCGAAACTCCATCAAAAATATTGATCTTTGGTTCCAACTTGATGAACTATGTTCTAAGCACAAGATCAACTGGATTTGGGTCAAAGGTCACTCAGACCACATAGAAAATGAACGTGCTGATACTCTAGCAAGGCTGGGCATGCAGCGTTTTATCTATCATTAACCCAGCAAGAAGAGACTCTAAGTACTGCTAAGGGCTTTTTTTGTTACATCCACCTAGAAATTAAGCCAGCTTAGTTATGCTAGGCTACACACCTACCAAAGGAAATAAGAATGGATGAAAAATCCACACCCACAAAGGGCACTCAATTAAGAGCTCCTAAAGACACACTTGTGCCATTCCCTATGGACGCTATTAAAGCCAAATGTCGAGAATGCTCAAACGGTGTTCCTTCAGAAGTTCGTTATTGTCCATGCACAGATTGTGCGCTTTGGCTGTTTAGATTTGGGTGCAACCCGAAGAACAGCACAAGGGGCGCTCAAGAAATCTTTGAGCAATAATTAAGGTAGTCCCTGAGCGTAAGCTTGGGGGCTATCTATTTTGTTTCTTCGAATCGAATACATTCCCCCTACCCTGCATAAAGAAAAAGCCCCCAGTGCGAACACTGAGGACTATAAAAAGTACCTACATTATGTACCTACTTTTTGTAGGCAGTCCTTTATAAGTCATTGTTTTTAAAGGACTTAAGAATGCTGGCGCGCCCAGAAGGATTCGAACCCTCGACCGTCCGCTTAGAAGGCGGATGCTCTATCCAGCTGAGCTATGGGCGCTAAATCTAATCAAGCACCGAAATTAATAAACGATGCGATTTAATGCAAAGTTATCGGCATAGTTTTTAATTTGCAATTTGCGTGCTTTGGGCTCTTTTACCACGTAAGAAAGCCCTTTTTTCTTGGCAAAGGCAATGGCTTGTTCTTTGCTTTCAAATTTCATTTGCAGCTGTTTGCGGGTATCGCCACCGCCTGTCCAGCCCATAAGGTCATCTGCGCGTTCCGCAGCAATAGGCATGAATTCCAAAATCCAGGTCTTTGTTTTTGCGCGACCGGATTGCATGGCATTCTTGGCGGGTTGGTAAATACGAACGTCCATAGTCAAACACCTTCCATATCTTTTCAGCCAATTGTATCAGCAGTCTTGGGTGAATGCCCCAATCTCGTCACGGCGTCAAATAAAAATTGCTTTAATTCTCTAAAAATATGCTTTTATAAACTATATGTCATGTATGAATTTGTCATCACATGCAGCATTGAGTAAGTCTATGGGTGTAATAAGTGATTGTCAGGGATGTGTGTAAGTTATCCAAACTATATGAGTTCTCACAAGCGGCAATATTTGTAGATTTAACGGGAGATATTCTGGACGTAAACCAGAATGTGCTGTCTCTGTTCGGTTATCAGGAAACCGATTTTCCAAAGCTTACATTAGGGACATTTTTTTCAAATCAAATCGTTCGCTTGATCAAAGATGGTTTATCTACAGGAACGCTCAAAAACAATAATTTCATCAAAAGCTTGTCAAAGCGTGAAGTTGAAACCCTGACTAAAAACTCAACTCTTTTGTTCTTGAGAGTAAATGTGTGTTTCTTACCCGCTGCAGATGCTGATGATGGCACTATTGCAGCCATCCTGATCAGGGAGACGTCCTTGGGCATCCAAGGGGAAAAAGAAAAAACCCTTTCCGAAGAAATTTTAAATGAAGCCATTGAAACCATAACAGACGGTTTTGTCATATATGATTGGCATGACCGCCTTTTTATTTGCAATCAGGCTTATCTCGAAACCTATAAAACCTCGGCCCCTGCGATTAAAAAAGGCGCTTCATTTGAAAGTATTATCCGTTATGGAATGGAGAAAGGCCAATACCCACAAGCCGGTGATACCTTAGAAGCACGCGAAAGCTGGTTAAAAGAACGGTTGAAGAAGCACCGGAATCCAACAAGAACGGTCGTTCAGAAGACAGATACAGGTGCATGGTTGAAGATTGATGAACGTGTCACTAAATCCGGTATGATTGTTGGTGTTAGAACAGATATTACTGATTTGAAAGATGCTGAAGAAAAGCTGTTGATCAATCAAAAAGAGTTGGAGCGCCAAAAACAAGATTTAGAACGACTTGCGCAAAGATATCTGTTGGAAAAAGAACGTGCCGAGGCGGCATCTAAAGCCAAAAGTGAATTTTCAGCTATCATCAGCCATGAATTACGTACCCCATTAACGGGGATTATGGGGATTGCTGACCTGCTACTTTCTTCGGATATGTCGGTTGAGCATAAAAAGTTTGTTGAAGGGCTGAAATCTTCTTCCAACAATTTATTATTATTGCTTAATGATATTCTTGATTATTCAAAATTTGAAGCAGAGCACATTCAATTTGAATATACCGTTTTTGACCTGCATCGTTTGATTGATGACCTTGTTGTATCGTTAACACCGACCATTCAGGAAAAGGGTATTACCCTGCGATATGAAAATTACGGGACAAGTTCCGACGTCATTTTAAAAGCCGATAAAACACGCCTGCGTCAAGTGCTCTTAAACTTCATTACAAATGCGATTAAATTTACGCAAAAAGGTGGGGTCGTTATTCGCTTACAGCAAGAAAAAGATGACGACAACCAAACACATTTGCGATTCGAGGTGGAAGATACCGGTATCGGTATTGCAGAAGACCAAAAAGAACGATTGTTTAAACCCTTTAGCCAAGGGGACAGTTCCACAACACGAAAATATGGTGGCACCGGCTTAGGGTTGGCGATTTCCAAAAAACTTGTAGACGCAATGGATGGCGAAATCGGTTTTTATAGTATTGAAAATAAGGGAAGTACGTTTTGGTTTGAAGCCAATTTTGAAAAAGGTCTGCTATCTGATTTATCACATGATCGTCTTTCGACCTTGGAAGTCAGTACAGAAGAAGAAAAAACAAACGGAGTGAAGCTTCTGCTTGCTGAAGATAATGACGTGAATAGAAAGGTCATTACAACGGTTCTGCGCAAGATGGGCTATGATATTGAAACGGCTGTTAATGGGCGTGAAGCATATGAAAAGGCTACAAATGGCGGTTTTGATCTCATTTTAACAGATTTGCAAATGCCGGAAATGGATGGTTGTGACGCCGCGATTAAAATTCGCCAACTTCCGGGGGATAAAGGACAAGTGCCTATTATCGCTTTAACAGCAGATGTGAAAGCCGAACAAAATGAACGTTATCTTAAGGCGGGTATAAACGCCTTTATTTCCAAACCCGTCGAATGGGTTCAGTTAGATGAAGTTATACAGAAATATAAAAACTGGAAAAAATAAGCTTTTCTAAAAAAAGCTGGTCGGGGAGACAGGAATTGAACCTGCGACCCCATGCACCCAAAGCACGTGCGCTACCAGGCTGCGCTACTCCCCGACGGCCGAAAACTATGAAGTTTCAGATCATAATGCAAGATAAAAATTAAAAAAAAATCAGTTTGGTAAAATCACCAGATCACCAACTTTAATTCCGTGGTTTTCCGCAGACCCCGCCGGAAGTTCCAGAACGGCTGAAATCTGCCCTCCCGAATGGATTTGGCGTGTGGAATTCGGCTGCGTTTTTTCTTCGATAAAACGAATACGGCCCATTTTATTTATAAAAAACATGTCCAGCGATAGGGGCGTATTTTTCATCCACATGGTGACCAACGTCGGTTTCTGGTAAATAAAGAGCATGCCTGTGTTATGTGGAAGCGACGTCCGATACATAAGGCCCTTTGCTTTTTCTGCCGGTGTAATAGCGTACTCTACCTTGAATTGAACGGTGCCTGATTGAGTTTTTATCTTTAGCTTCCCGCTGCCTGCTGCTTGTGTGGGAGTGGCCAAGATCGTTAAACAGATGGCAGTAAGAAGAGTACAAAGGAAAAGACCGCATTTTTTCAAGGGAAATACTCCGAATCCAATGGAATTTTGATGACATTTAAGCAAACATAAGCGGGGATTAGCAAGTTGAATAATAAGCTTGATCCTTCGTATTACGTAAAACTCAGTAGAAACACCCTCAAAAAGCAAAGAAAATGGGCTTCTTGCATGATCTAGCATTCAACGGCGCGTTTTAGATATTGATATCCCTTAACGAATTGTTATCTTTTAGGAACTGATGCATCGGTCTGAGTTCCATTCAGACTAACAACCATAATAACACAGTCAGGGGAAATCCTGTGGCAAGCTCTATTAGCCTTTGGGTCTTTTTGTATGCCTTCTGGTTTCTGCTTTCCGGACATACCGAGCCTTTGTTGCTCGGGTTCGGGGCGGTTTCCTGTACGCTTGTCGTTTACATCGCCCATCGTATGGATGTAATCGACCATGAAGGACACCCATCTCACCTCTCTCTCAAAATTCTCCCTTACTGGGCGTGGTTATCCTGGGAGATTGTAAAAGCGAATATCGATGTCGCGAAAGTTATCCTGTCACCAAAACTGCCGATCAGTCCGGTGATGTTTAAGACCAAAGCCAATCAAAAACGTGAATTAGGTCAGGTGATCTATGCCAATTCCATTACGTTGACACCGGGAACCGTTACGGTAAATCTCGAAGATGGTATTTTAGAAGTACACGCGCTGACTATTCAGGGTGCCAAGGATGTACTCAACGGCGAGATGGACCGACGCGTTTGTCAGGTTAAAGGTGAGATGGAGGGCAAGTACTGATGTATATTGCAGCTGTTGTCGCAATCTTAATCGCGATTGCTCTGGGGTTGGTGCGCGCCTCTCTCGGGCCGACAATCTATGATCGTATTCTGGCAGTAAACAAGATCGGTACATTGACCGTTTTGTTAATTGCGGTTCATGGTTTTTTAGCTGGTCGTCCAGAGTTTCTGGATATCGCACTTGTGTACGCGCTCATTAACTTTATCGGTACCATTGCGGTTTTGAAATATTTCCATTTTAAAGATCTGGGGCATGATGGACGCGATTCAAATGAAGCCCACAAGGAGGACGCATAATGATTGAGATGGTCCTCACCGGTTTTAGCTGGTTTTTTATTCTGTTGGGTAGTGCCATCATTTTGATTGGCGCAATCGGTGTTATACGCTTGCCCGATGTTTTTACCCGATCCCATGCCGCTGGTATGATTGATACAATGGGCGCAGGTATGCTCTTAATAGGTCTTATGTTTCAATCAGGTGGATTTAATCTGGTTCTGGTCAAACTAGTTATGATCGGACTTGCGCTGTTTTTCACAAGTCCGGTTTCAAGTCATGCGCTTGTTCGTGCGGCCATAACTGACGGTGCTAAACCACTTCTTAAAGAAGGCGTTGAACTGGAAGGCGCCCTAAAAGATGAAGGAGACAAGTCATATTAGAGATTATTGACATAGTCTTACTATTCTTTATGGCAGTAACGGCAATCGTTATCTTGCGTATAAAGAATTTGTTTACAGTGGTCATGTTGGGCGGCATATACAGTTTGCTGTCTGCACAGATGTTTGTAAACTTGGACGCCGTGGATGTCGCCTTTACAGAAGCAGCCGTTGGTGCGGGGGTTTCAACCGTACTGATGCTGGGTACACTTGCGCTGACATCACGTGAAGAAAAAAGTGAAAAGAAATCCTCTCGGACTTTTTGGCTCCCTCTTGTTGTCGTTTTTTCAACCGGTGTTGCATTGATATATGGAACGTTGGATATGCCAGATTATGGTGATCCGAATGCGCCTGTACATCATCACGTTGCCCCGCGTTATCTACTGGATTCAGAAGGTGAAGTCGGCATGCCCAACATTGTGACGTCTGTTCTGGCCTCTTATCGGGGGTTTGATACCTTGGGCGAAACAACGGTGGTCTTTACAGCCCTTGTCGGGGTGCTCATCCTGTTGGCAACGCGACGTCGGCGAAAAGACAATGATGCCCCAACCTTGGCAGATCTGGAAGAACAGGAGGATGACGCATGATGAAACGCAAACCCATTTTACGGGTTACATCTAAAGTCTTTATGCCGTTTATTCTGCTTTTTGCCCTTTATGTTCAATTTCATGGTGATTTTGGGCCGGGGGGTGGTTTTCAGGCGGGCGTTATTTTTGCATCTAGTTTTATTCTATATGCCCTTATTTTCGGCTTGCATGATGCCAAAATGGTTATGCCTGCCCGCGTGCTAGAAGTTCTGGCCGCACTCGGTGTCTTATTGTATGCCGGTGTCGGTGTCGTCAGTTTTTTTGTTGGGGATAATTACCTCAATTACAATTCTTTGGCACACGATCCCTTACATGGCCAGCATTATGGTATTTTGTTGGTTGAATTGGGCGTTGGAACAACTGTTTTTGCCGCGATGACCCTTATTTTCTATACCTTTGCGGGACGGGGGCGCTAAAGGATGCAATATCACGAAATGATTAACCCCGGCCTTTATAACTATTGGATCGTTATCTTTTTGATGATGATCGGTTTTTATATAGTTATTGCGCGGGGCAATCTGGTTAAAAAGCTGGTTGGTTTGAATATCTTTCAAACCTCGGTTTTTGTTCTGTACATCAGTATGGGTAAAGTTGTGGGTGGGACCGCACCGATTTTTGGTGAAGGTTTCGAGGTCTTTTCAAATCCCCTTCCCCACGTCTTAATTCTGACAGCGATCGTGGTTGGTGTTGCGACAACGGCTTTGGGTTTATCCCTTGTCGTTCGCATTCGCGAGGCATATGGCACGATTGAAGAAGAAGATATTCACGCTCAGGAGGAAGACTTTTAATGACGGCCCATCTTCCTATTCTGCAAATTTTGATCCCCTTGATGGCGGCACCTTTATGTGTCGTGTTCAGACATCGCGATATCGCATGGATCATTGTTTTGCTGGTCAGCCTGATTTCCTTTGCGATCTCGATAATGATCTTGGATCAGGTACTCACACAAGGTGTGATCTCTTATTTCATGGGCGATTGGCCCGCTCCTTGGGGGATTGAGTTTAGGATTGATGCAGTCAATGCATATATTCTATTAATCGTTTCTGCCATTGGGGCTATTGTCGCCTTTTATGGGCGTCATAGTGTCACACGCGAAGTTCCACGTGATCTTATTTATTTGTTTTATACGGCATTTTTGCTGTGTTTAACGGGTTTGCTTGGGATGACGGCAACAGGTGATGCGTTTAACCTGTTTGTTTTCCTCGAAATTTCTTCCCTGTCTACCTACGCAATGATTTCATTGGGGAAAGACCGTCGTGCTTTGACGGCTTCCTATCAATACCTCATCATGGGGACACTCGGGGCGACGTTCTATGTGATTGGTCTTGGTCTTCTTTATATGATGACTGGCACTCTGAACATTGTGGATTTACATGCCAAGCTTCTGGATATGGATGGATCCATCCGTACATTACAAGCCGCACTGGCCTTTTTGACCGTTGGCTTAAGCTTGAAGCTGGCCCTGTTCCCATTGCATTTATGGTTACCTAATGCCTATACCTATGCCCCCAGCAGCGTGACAGCGTTTTTGGCGGCAACGGCAACCAAGGTGGCTGTCTATGTTATGTTGCGCGTGTTCTTCACGATTTTTGGTGTCGATATCTTAGAAGAAACCGGTCTTGCACCTATCTTAATGACATTGGCGATTTCCGGTATGTTCGTTGCCTCCACGGTTGCGATTTTCCAAAATAATATGAAACGATTGCTGGCTTATTCTTCGGTGGCGCAAATCGGTTATATCATGTTGGGGATTAGCTTCCTGAATGTAACGGGTGTGTCTGCGGGTATTGTTCACTTGTTAAACCACGCCGTTATGAAATGTGCGGCTTTCCTTGCTATGGGATGCTTTATGTATCGCGTGGGGTCCGTACGTATCGAAGATTTGCATGGTATCGGTAAAAAGATGCCGTGGACGATGGCTGCTTTTGTGGTCGCAGGCCTCAGTTTGATCGGTGTGCCTTTGACCGTTGGTTTTATTTCCAAATGGTATTTGATCCAAGCAGCTATGGAAGCAGAGATGATGCCAATTGCCTTGCTGATTTTGCTTAGTTCTTTATTGGCTGTTGTTTACGTCTGGCGCTTTATCGAGGTTGCCTACTTTAAGGAACCTGCAAATCCGTCTCTCAAGATCAAAGAAGCACCACTCTCCATGTTAATTCCTTTATGGATCATGGCGGGCGCTTCCATCTACTTCGGAGTTGATACCGATATGACACTTGGTGTTGCACAACTCGCCGCAGAAATGCTGGTTGGAGGTGCGCCATGAGTATGGAACTTTCAATCATTCTCGCTATGGCTATTCCGGCTGTTGGCGCGGTTTTGATTGCTTTGAGCGGGCGCATGGCCAATTTGCGTGAAACAATTACCTTGATGACCGCGATTGCCTTGTTCCTGAATGTGTTAAACCTGCTTGGTCCGGTTTTGGATGGGGAACGCCCGGAAGTTCATTTATTGGACATGTTCCCGGGATTGGCGATTGCCTTTAAGGTAGAACCATTAGGTATGATGTTTTCCTTAATCGCTTCAGGCCTGTGGATTTTGAATTCCATCTATTCCATTGGCTATATGCGGGGCAATAAAGAGAAACACCAAACACGTTTCTATATCTGTTTTGCGATTGCTATTTCGGCTACACTGGGGCTGGCGTATTCCGCCAACCTTTTGACATTATTCATTTTCTATGAAGTGTTGACCTTCTCTACCTATCCGCTTGTTTCCCACAAAGGAAACGAAGCCGCAGTCAAAGGCGCGCGTACCTATTTGGGTATTCTGGTCACAACTTCCGTGGCTTTCCTGTTCTTTGCAATTGCATGGACTTACAGTGCAACCGGGACGTTGGATTTTGTCGATGGCGGTATTTTGGGCGGCAAGGTTGAAGGCCCGTTGATGGGCTTGCTTCTGATGCTGTTTATTTACGGGATCGGTAAGGCTGCGGTTATGCCGGTTCACCGTTGGTTGCCTGCTGCAATGGTTGCACCAACACCGGTTTCGGCATTGCTGCATGCGGTTGCGGTTGTGAAATCCGGTGTTTTTACCGTCGTTAAGGTCATTGTCTATACATTCGGTATCGATAATCTGGTCACTTCCGGTTCCGCGGATTGGTTGGTATATGTATCGGGCTTTACCATTATTGCCGCCTCTATGGTTGCGTTGCGCCAAGACAACCTGAAGCGTCGATTGGCTTATTCAACAATTTCGCAATTGTCCTATGTGGTTCTGGCGGCAGCCATCCTGACCCCCATTTCTGCTGTTGGGGCTGCGTTGCATATTGCCGCGCATGCTTTTGGGAAAATTACTTTGTTCTTTGCGGCCGGTTCGATTTATACGGCGGCGCATAAGACGGAAGTGAGCCAACTAAATGGTATTGGCTGGAAAATGCCGATTACGATGACGGCCTTTGCCATTGGTGCGTTGTCCATGATTGGATTGCCGCCAACGGCAGGCTTTGTCTCGAAATGGTATATCATTCAAGGGGCCATGAGTTCGGAAAACTTTGTGGCATTGGGGGTTGTTATCCTCAGTACTTTGCTGAATGCCGGCTATTTCTTGCCGATTATTTATGCTGCTTTCTTCAGACAAGCTGAACCCAAAGGGGCACATGATCATGGGGGACACCATGACAATCATGGTGAAGCACCATTGCCGATTGTCATTGCCATTACATCGACGGCGACATTGACAATCCTGATGTTTTTCTTCCCGGATGTTGCCTTGGAATTGGCGCAACAAATGATTGGGGGTATCCAATGAGCGACCAACATGACGTTCACTGGCTTTGCCGTCCGGCAACCATAAAAAAACTATGGATCGTTGGTATTGCTATTTTGGTTCTAACCGTTGCGTTGGAACTGACAATCCACCCTCATCCTTATTTCGGGATCGATGGCTGGTTTGGCTTTAACGCATGGTTCGGCTTTTTCTCCTGCGCAGCAATGGTTTTGTTTGCCAAATTGTTGGGCATTTTCCTAAAACGGAAGGACACCTACTATGATGATTAACAGTGCCCTTCCCCCTGGGCTTATCTTGATTGTCGGTTCATTGTTTTTGCCGGCTCTGGTTGGCAATGCACGCAAGACGTTGATGCTGCTTTTGCCGGTTCTGACCATGTATTTCATTTGGGCTGTCCCGGATGGCGTCCAATTAACCGTACCATTTTTGGATTACACGCTCGAACCGTTGCAAGGTGACAAGCTGTCGCGCCTGTTCGCAACCATCTTTACGTTAATGGCATTTGTCGGCGGCATTTTTGCACTCAATCAAAAAAGCCAGATTGAACTTCTGTCCGCTTACGCTTATGCCGGTGGTGCCGTTGGTGTCGCAATGTCGGGTGATTTGGTTAGTGTTTTCATCTTTTGGGAATTTATGGCAGTTGCCTCTACATTGGTGATCTGGTCTGCGCGCACGAAGGAAAGCTATCGCGCCTCCATGCGTTATGCGATTGTCCACCTGTTTGGCGGTGTAATTTTGATGATCGGGGTGATCGGTCAAATCTATCACTCTGGTTCTGTTGAATTTGGCGCGATGAAGGCGGATAGCTGGTGGACATGGATGTTGTTGGCCGGGTTCTTGATTAACGCAGGCGCCCCCCCCTTTTCAGCATGGCTTCCGGATGCTTATCCCAGTGCCTCGTGGTCTGGCAGTGTCTTCTTGTCAGCCTTTACCACCAAGACAGCCGTTTATGTTTTGATCCGGAGTTTCCCCGGCGAAAATGTTCTGATCTTTGTCGGCCTTTATATGGTGTTTTACGGTATTATTTACGCGCTTCTGGAAAATGATATGCGCCGTATTCTCGCCTACTCCATCATCAACCAGGTTGGTTTTATGGTAACAGGGATTGGCATCGGCACGGACTTGGCCATCAATGGCGCAGCTGCTCATGCCTTCGCTCATATCATCTATAAGGCATTGTTGCTGATGTCGGCCGGTGCGGTTATGTACGAGATCAACAAGCGTAAATGTACCGATCTTGGCGGGCTTTATAAGGCCATGCCGCTGACCATGATTTGTGGGACCATCGGTGCGCTTGCAATCTCCGGATTCCCGTTAACATCGGGTTTCACGACAAAGACCATGATTGCGTCTGCGGCTGCTGATCAACATATTGCCTATGCTTGGTTCCTGCTGGAAGCGGCTTCTGCCGGTGTTTTCCTGCATGCCGGTATCAAGTTCCCATGGTTTGTTTTCTTCCAACGCGCACCCGGGTATGTGGAGCGTGAATTTGGTGCAAAACCGAAAGATCCGCCATTTAACATGCGTTTGGCAATGGTGATCTTTGCTGCATTGTGCGTGGGCCTTGGGGTTTATCCTGATCCGCTTTATGCGATCTTGCCAAATCCGGTTGATTTTGTGCCTTATACATCGACCAAAGTCATTCACATGTTGGAATTGTTGCTGTTCTCAGGCTTTGCCTTCTTCGTCTTGTTAAAGATGATGAAACGGACATTGACGATTACGTTGGATTTCGATTGGTTTTACCGCAAGTTCTTTAATCTGCTTCACGAAGAATTTGTCGTTCGTCACGGTGGGGCTGCGTTTGCCAAATTCCGTCAGGCTTGTTTGAAACGTGTTGATATGATTATCAATCATATTTTCAAACATCATGGCCCGCATGGCATTTTGGCCCGTACATGGCCAACCGGTAGTATGGTTCTGTGGGTTGCAATCCTGCTTGGTCTGTATTTGCTGGTCTATTATATTTAAGCTCAGCTCAAACAAACAAAAAAGCCCTTGGATTTGTATCCAAGGGCTTTTTTTATAAGAAGAGATACAAGGGCTATTTTTTTACTTTTTTCTGAGATGGGAGCGGCGTTGCTTCCGCGACCTTTCGAAGTCCCGGTGCCCAGGATTTGACCTGAACGGGGCGTCCGGTTTGGGAACGCAGAACACGCGGCTTTAAGACCTTATCGATACTGGGCGCTTCCTTATGTTTGCTGAAGCTTGCGACCATGATCTTAAATTCAATTTCGGTGCGCCTGCCCTTTTTAATTGCCTTTTGATAGGCTGGTGTTTTTTTTGTGATATCGGATAGTTTATCAGCCGAGTAAGAGCCAAAACGCCGCCAGATACTTTCTAAAAAAGTTTCAATATGGGCCGGAAGATTTGTATTTAAATAAAACGAAGGTCGCCCCTGTTCAAAAGCCCGAAAAACATGGGGTTCAATTGGTCCCATATCGTCGGCTACAAACACACCGGGGGCAAGTTTACGACCATGATAGGCAATCGCAAAATAGCTTTGTGATAAAAACAATAAGCGATGCATTTTCATCGGTTGAAGATATTCGTTGTCATTTAAGGCATGGTCCATAAACCATGCGGCAACGTCATACATTGTCTCAACAGCGGCAGCCATAGAATATCCTTAGTCTTGATCTTGTAATCTGAATATAGCTTACACGCACAAACCTTTCCACCTGCTTAATCGTGGATCGGTGCATATGAGTTTATTTACATTGCGAGATTAATAGAACCGCCGCGATTTTTTAGCTCACCCTTAATTGCCCGTGTGCTGAGCTCATACGTAGATGTTGCCCGTTCCATATAGGCTTGGAAAGCCGGTTTTCCCGGACGTGCAAAAGGATCTGCGTTATAGGATGACTCACCAAGATTGCCAGCATCATAATCGGACTGGGCATCTTCAAATAACATTGCAAAGGTTCGCGATGTCCCATGCAGTTTTAAAGTGTGAGGTTGCTGTTGGCTTTGGTTTTGCTGACCTTGCCCTTGGCTGTAATTTTCAAAACTACGGCTTTCGTCTTCCCCTCTGACGCCAGCTTGAGCGTAGAGTTCGGAAACAGAATTATATTGTGAAGATGAAATTTGACGCGCACTACCGCCCGCCGGTCTGCTTGAAGGGACCGACGTGTTACCAGAAGCTATGGGCTTGGCAACGCTGGACATGCAAAAATCTTTCAACAGTTTCGAAACAACAGGCGGAAAAACCCACCTATAAATTAAACGTACGTAATAACTAATCTACTGGAGTACCCAAGCCTCGTCAAGGTAACGCCCGTAAAAGTTTCTAAATCAAAAGGATATCAAATTAACCCTTTGTATTACTGTGGTTTTAAATCTGCAGGAAGTTCCGGTGGTAATTCAATATCTTGCTCGGGCATTGGCATTGAAGAGCTGCCCTGTGCCGAATCGGTTGCATTGGGATCATAAAGACATTTGAATTTTATACGGTTCGGGGTTGCAATCGGGCATTCCCAAATATCATTTTCAAGGTATCCCAATTGAATGCTTGCAAGGATTGCTTTCAGTTTGCGTTGACGCTCCACCGGGCCTGCAAACACTTCGCCTTCGGCTTGATTAAGATATTTAACTTGACCAAGTTTTTTATATTCAACAAGGTTTTGCACTTCTGTCACTCGGGCTTTGCATTCTTGTCTGGCCTGATCGAGAACCTGTTGGCGACTATGGACCGTTTTGTCAAAACAAATGGCAACTTCGATCCCGTTTTTAGGGATCTCGCTTATACGCTCCCTATTCCAGTCTTCGACATATGGGGAAGAGGAACAGGCCTGTAAAAAAAGGAGGGCGGCCATCGGGAACAGTATTTTGCAGGATTTTAAAAAAGACACAGGTCAAAGTTCCATTAATCAAGAAGGTCTGTTTCTTCTATAACAAATTCTTCGTCGCCTAAAGCAGGTTGTTCATTTTCTTCTTCATAAGGTAACAATCCTGACAATAACCCGCGTCCCACCCCAAGTGATGTCTTTTCCCCTTTTGACGTTGCCAGCGACAAATCGTTTAACGGGCCGTCAATCTGAATATAACCGTTGGAGGGGCCTTCTTTTGTTTGGGTAATACTGTTGAGTGTGAGTGTAAGGGCATTATTGATGAAATCAAAGGTCATGCGTCCGTCTACGCTTACCGACGGGGCAACAAAGGATAGATTTTCGCTGACTAACTGCCCGCGGTTGCCTTGAACACGTCCTTTTAACTCCGCAAAATCAAATTGTTCGGATGGTCGGGCATTGAGTGCACGGGCGATTTTTGGGTTGGTAATTGAACCATCCAGCACAGAGAAATCTCCACGAATGTTCGCAGTTTCCATTAAGGCAACCAGTGTGGAGCCTTCGGATTGAATTTCGATAGAGGTATTCAACGCACCCAGCAGATTTACCTGTTGATCAAGTTCTTTCTGCAGTTTTTCCAAATTAATGCTACTCAGGTCAATTCGGGCATCCATATAGCCATTTTCCAAGCCTTTATGCCAACGAACGCGTGCACTGGCGAGCCCTCCTAACAAGTGCAACTGATCCACCGACAGGCTTAGTCGTCCGTCTTCGTGTCGGATCTTAAGCTTTGGTTTTATTATTTCACCTGATGATAATTTATATCCGCCATAAAGGACATCCACATTGGCCCGGAAAGTATCCAGAAAAAATTGATTGAGGTCGAGTGTGCGCAGGTGATCAAAATCGGGCTTAAGACCGGATAATGCATGTCCCGGTATTGTAATGGTCCCGGTGATTTCAGGTTTAAGCGTTTTGAAATCAACGACACCACGGGCTTTTGCCGAAAATGGTGATTGCGTATAGCTTGCGTCTTCGATTTGCAGACGTTGATCGCGGATTTTAAGATCGGACAAGATCAGCAAATTTCCCTGCTTGTCGGCGCATTTGTTTTTGTCTGTAAACCAGTTGCAGAAATCGAATAAGGAAGGAATATCAACTCGAAGATTACCTTGGGAGACAAACGTCTGTCGTTTTGCCGCACTGCCGTTGTAATCGATACGAATAGGGGCAGAATCGATCGCGAGTGTCATTTTGCTGCGATATCCGCGTAAGAAATCGTCTGGTTGTTCCAAGCGTATTTTTATATCAAGCGTTCGCTTATTAACGTACGCATTGCCCGTGATCGAAAAATCCTTGTTATGAGCGGGCTTTGTAATATCTAGCGTCGCTTTTTCAATATCGACCGTTGTTCCGGGGGTCTTTTTCCAAAGGAAACGCGCTTCTTCCACACGTGCGGTTTTAAAAATCGAATCTTCGATGAAATGTTGAAGAATTTCGATATAGCGAATTTCGTTTTTACGCGAAGCGCTTAAATTTGTACGTACCCAGTCGGGAATATAGGGGGTGAAATCCCCCTCGATGGTGATTTTAGGTTCGGCAATCAGGAAGTTATCGACGTTTATATCACCACTGAGAAATTTCCAAAGCTGCATATCCAGGTGAACACTCTGGATCGTGCCGACAACCTGAACATCTTGCCCGATCTTCCCGTTGAATAGGACATCTTTTGCGTCTAAACGGATGGTTGGTAACAAAGAGAACGAAAAACCATTGTTAAAATCAAAATCCAGACCTGTGGTTTCTTCAAGTTTGGTTTCAATCAGTTTTTTGTAGACGCCTGAGGGAAGTAAAAAAGGAATTGCAATAAAAATCAATAAGATACCGATTATGATAACCGGTACTTTTGTTTTCATGCCTTTGATTCCAATACCGTCGACTTTTAACATTTAAAACCTTAACCAATTGCGCATTTTGGCATTCTCTTGTGCGATTTAGCATTACTTTACATAGAGATAATACCTTTCACAACCGTTCAATGGTGCTTAGGTGACAGGAAGTTTACGTTTCTTCCAGAGGTTGAGGCCGCCCTTGACGACACTCACGTTTGTAAAGCCAAGATTTTTAAGGTTTTTTGCCGACATTGCGGCCCTTTGAGATGATAAACAAATCACATAAACTTTATGGTCGAGGAAGGCTCGTTTTGACTCTAAATCATCTCCAAGTTGATGGGGCTGCACATTGATACTGTCTAAAGCATGCGCCGTTGCAAATTCCTCCGGAGTCCGCACATCCAAAAGGACAGCATTTTCATCCTTTTGCATATGTTCATAAACTTTATCCGGGTCAACGAATGGAACACCGGCCACAAGGCGCGGGATCATGCGTAGGGAAAAAAACGAAACCACGATAACAACGGCAACAGCAATCAGTGGAGAGTCCATTTTGAAATCCTCAATATATCAGTTTGTGCTGTTTTACTTTGACTGCCTGTTTCATGCAAGAGGCTTGCTAATTGGGGCAACAATCTATATCTGGTTCTTATGACACAGACACTACATATCATTGGCGGCGGATTGGCGGGCAGCGAAGCAGCCTGGCAAGCTGCACAGCGCGGCGTAAAAGTCGTCTTACACGAAATGCGCCCGACACGACCGACAGAGGCTCATCATACAGACACATTGGCGGAGCTGGTTTGTTCCAATTCCTTACGTTCTGACGATGCGCAGTATAATGCCGTTGGTTTGATGCACGAAGAAATGCGTCGTTGCGGTTCCCTTATTATGAAATGTGCCGATGAAAACGCCGTCCCGGCAGGTGGGGCCTTGGCGGTTGATCGTGAAGGCTTTGCCCTTGCGGTACAAAGTGCACTTGAAGCCCACGAAAATGTAGAAATTGTGCGCGAAGAAATTACGGCATTGCCTTCTGAAGACTGGGAGCATGTGATCATTGCGACAGGTCCCTTGACGTCTGAACCCCTCGCCCAGTCCATTCGGGAATTAAGCGGCGAGGAATCTTTACACTTTTTTGATGCTATTGCCCCGATTATTGATAAGGACAGCATTGATTTTTCAAAAGCATGGTTCCAGTCGCGTTATGACAAAGGTGATGGCAGCGACTACATCAATCTAGGCCTGACCCGTGAACAATATGATCAATTCATCGACGATTTAATCGCGGGTGAAAAGATGGAATTCAAGGAATGGGAAAAAAATACGCCGTATTTTGAAGCCTGCCTGCCCATTGAAGTCATGGCGGAACGTGGTCGGGAAACTTTGGCGTTTGGCCCCATGAAACCGGTTGGCCTGCAAAACCCGAACGAACCGGATGCGCGATATGCGGCTGTAGTTCAACTGCGCCAAGATAATAAATTGGGAACGCTTTACAACATGGTGGGCTTTCAGACCAAATTGAAGCACGGGGAACAGGTACGTATTTTCAAGACATTGCCCGGTCTGGAAAATGCGACGTTCGCCCGCCTCGGCGGCATTCACCGCAATACGTTTATCAACTCCCCGCGCCTGCTGGATGGTACGTTGAAATTGAAAGCACGGGATAACATTCGTTTTGCCGGACAAGTCACAGGGTGCGAAGGTTATGTGGAAAGTACAGCTGTCGGCCTAATGGCTGGACGTTTCGTTGCGGCAGAAATTATGGGACAGGAAATTGTGACCCCGCCGGATGTAACGGCCCTTGGTGGAATTTTGAACCATATCACAGGTGGGGCGGATGCCATGACATTCCAGCCGATGAATATTACCTTTGGTCTTTTACCGCCGATGGATGTACGAAATGAACGTGGCAAACGCGTTAAAGGTAAAGAGAAAAAGGCTGCCGTTTCCGCCCGTGCCTTAAAAGCATTGGATGAATGGCTCAATAAAACCGACAAAGTATAAGAGAAAGTATTTGAGATGATTTCACTGGAAGTTCTAAAGCGTGCACAAGAAACCCTTGCGGGTAAAGTCAATGTAACGCCTATGATTTATTCTCAGGTTCTCTCAAATATGTCGGGTGCTGAGGTTTATTTAAAACTGGAAAACCTGCAAATTACAGGTTCTTTTAAATCACGCGGGGCTTTGGTGCGACTGGCAAGCTTATCCAAGGAAGAAGCCGCAAAAGGCGTTGTTGCCGCCTCCGCCGGCAATCATGCGCAAGGTGTTGCCTATCACGCGCAAAACATGGGAATTCCGGCGACAATTGTCATGCCACAAGGCACACCGTTTAACAAGATTTCCAAGACGGAAAAATTAGGTGCAAAAGTTATTGTCAGCGGGGAAACCTTTATTCAAGCCCGCAATGCCGCCCTTGATTTGGTCAAAAGTGATGGCCTGACCTATGTCAGCCCCTATGACCATGAAGATATCATGGCGGGGCAAGGTGTTGTCGGTCTGGAAATGATTGATCAGGTTGAAAGGCCCTTAGACGCCATTCTTGTTCCGATCGGCGGCGGCGGGTTATTGGCGGGTGTTGCCTCTGCCTTTAAACAGCTTTCGCCCAACACGGAAATTTTCGGTGTGCAATGTGATGCGTTTCCATCAATGGCAGACAGTTTCTACAATCAAAGCAACACCAAAGGCGGCTATACTCTGGCTGAAGGGATTGCTGTTAAAGAACCGGGCGAATTGACAGCGCCGATTATAAAAGAAACCACGACTGATATTTTTGTCGTGAATGAAATCCAGATTGAAGAAGCGGTCCTAAGTCTTGCGGAAAATCAACGCTTAACGGTTGAAGGGGCTGGCGCTGTTGGCTTGGCGGCCCTTTTGCAAAATAAAGAACGTTTTGCAGGCAAACGCGTTGGCTTGGTTTTATCCGGCGGAAATATTGATTCGCGAATTTTGTCGTCTGTGCTATTGCGTGGTCTTTATCGCGATGGTCGTATGGCGGTATTGCGCATAGCCGTGCCGGACCAACCCGGTCATCTCGCCAAGATTACAAAAATTATGAGTGACAATGGGGCCAACATTGTCGAGATTTATCATCAACGCATGTTCTTTGATCTATCGGTTAAACTGACCGAAGTGGATGTCGTCGTTGAAACGCTGGATCAAGACCATGTTCAACGTTTGATTAATCAGTTTGTGGGTGAAGGCTATAGCTGTCGGGAAATCAGCGAGAAGAACGCCTAATAACGGTTGCGCCACGCCTTGAAGGCCAGCTTGATTTGTTTGGATAGACGCCCCTGCCCTATATTGGGGTTAAACGGGTCGCAATCGACCTTTTTTAGACGTTTCAAGTAGTCTTCGAGACTGACTGTATTGAGTAAAACTGCATTTGGTGCCGCACCTAGTGTACGTGCGTCTGCAATTAGGCGTTCAATTTCGCTGACAAGTTCTGCGACAATATTCTTAAGCTCTGCGCTGCTTTCAAATTTATAAAAGCCGTTCAAATCCAGATTATGCTTTTTAATCAGCAAAAGCGGTAACTTGCAACGCGCGACACGGGATTGATGAGCCAAGGTTCGAATAATGTGACAAAGGGCATTTGCCGTTCCAACCTTAAGGCTTGCTTCGCTGAGCGGACAACCAATTGCTGCTTCTTTGATCTGTGCGCTTAATCCTCCCGTTGCCTCGCAATACCGCACAAGGGCGGACATGTCGTCGTGGGCGCGGTCTTCCATATCAAAGGAACGGGCATTGAAATAACGATCAAACAAAGCTTTGTCGATGGCACCCTTTGCCAGTGTTTGTGCAATTTCCTGATGCGTCCCGTTTTCTGCATCGGCTGATTTATCTCCGTTATAAATCCCGTCCACCAGATCACGCCACCATTGCAGGCGGATCAAACCCAGATGTGGGTCACTGACGGCATCGCGAATACGCAGAGTTTCCATATGGAAAAGCTGCATTGCGAAAAAATCTGTCTGACGGTCTTCCGGGGCAAACAGGCCACAGAGAAACTGGTCATGTTCATTTTTACGGATTTCTTGCGCACATAGGCTGAGGGAGGAGGTCATAAAACGTATTCATTTTTTGAATTGGAAAAACACATGTGTCATATAAGGGGTAGAAAAGGAAAAGGCAAAGTGTCAAAAACTGCAAATCAAGAAAATTTTCCGGTTGCCAGCCTGTTATTGGCCCCAAATGTGCGCAAACAGGTTATGGAATTTTATCAATTGGCACGGAGCTGGGATGATATCGCGGACTCCCCGACCCTCAGCCCGGAAGAAAAACATGCACAATTGCCAAATCAATGGGACAATCCTTTTTTGAACGATCTCTTGGTTGCCTTTCATCAGGATGCGAGCCAAAACCGCTATGAGGATTGGCAGGATTTACTGGATTATTGCCAATATTCCGCCAACCCGGTTGGTCGTTTTTTATTGAATGTTCATGGCGAAAGTGGGAGTGAAAATTTAAGCGATTCCCTGTGTAGCGTTTTGCAAATTCTCAATCACCTGCAAGATTGTCAAAAAGATTTTCAAGAGATGAACAGAATTTATCTTCCTCTGGAATTTTTGCCTGAAGGTGAAAGTTACGAAAATCTACTTTCACAACCAAGCTGTGCCCTACCTTTACGGAATGTTTTGAACACCTGTCTGGATCACGTGGATGAAATGTTGAAACCTGTCTTTAATCTACCTAGCCAGATTAAAAACAAACGGTTACGTTATCAATGCAAGGTTACCCTGCTTTGTGCGGTGGCTTTGGCAGGTCGATTACGTCGTCAGGATCCGTTGGCAAGACGGGTTGAACTCGGTACATTCGATAAATTTCTGATTGCCTACAAAGGTTTTTACCCTTTATGACACGTCCCAGCTCAGCCGATTTTGAATATGTCGAAAATATTGTGTGCGAGGCCAAAAGTTCCTTTGCGTTGGGGATGAAAGCCTTGCCTAAGGATCGGCGCGGTTATCTTTTTGCGATTTATGCCTATAGCCGCATGCTGGACGATATTGCAGATTGCCATGAGCCGCGTGAAGAAAAATTAAAGAAGTTGAATGAATGGCGCAAAAAGGTGACCCAATTGATTGAGGGAAAAACGTCTTGTGCTATCACCCGTATTTTGTACGAGGCTATAAACCGATACGCCCTCCCCAAAGACGAGTTTTATCAACTCATTGACGGAATGGAGGCCGACGTTCTGGGGCCAATCCATGCCCCGTCGTGGGATGTTTTGTATGATTATTGCCGCAAAGTCGCTGTCAGCGTTGGCTTGTTGTCTCTTCCCATTTTTGGACGGACAGACCAAGGGGCACAGGACTTTGCACTGGAATTGGGATACGCCCTGCAATTTACCAATATCTTGCGCGATGTGGTTGAAGACGATCAAGTTGGGCGCTTGTATTTACCCAAGGAATCTCTGCAAAAACATCAGGTGGAGAGAATCGCCTCACCGAACCTTAACCTGGTTCTCAGCGATGTCGCGGTTAAAACCGAACTGCATTATAAAAATGCAGAAAAGTTGCTGAGACAAATAGGAAGCACCAACTTAAAACCAGCTGTTTTAATGAAGCAGGCTTACCAAAAAATATTTAAAAAAATGCAGCGTCGCGGCTGGCATCAAATTACACCGCGTATGGGCCTAAGCAAGACGGAAAAAGCATTTTTGGTTATGGAATTCCTGAGGCGTCATGGTTAAGCATCTTCATATTGTCGGGGCTGGTTTAGCAGGATTAAGTGCTGCGGTTGAAGCCAGAAAAAACGGTGTTTCTTGCACGATATATGAAGCCACAAAAAAAGCGGGCGGACGCATTCGTCAAGCCCGAAACCATGACAATGGGACTCATTTAATCGTAAAAGGCTATGAAGCGACCTTTGCGTATCTGAACCAAATTGGCATGAGTGAAACGCTCTCTCCCTTTGGGAATGGGGCGTATTCTTTCACGGAACCAGCAAGTCACTTAAGCTGGAAAGTCAAAGCCAATCACTTTGTCTGGCAAGTAGCAAAGGGGAGTATTCCGGGGGTAAATGCAACAAATATTGTGGGGAAAACGGCAAAAGATCGCTTATGGGATCCTTTTTTTCTCGCTGTTTTTAATACGGACCTCAAAGACGTTCCCGCGGAACTGCGAAAGAATATGTTCTTTGAGATGTTGAAACAGGGGCCAAGTGCCTTGATCCCTTATTTTTGCCAAAACACACTTGAAGATACATTTGTACGCCCCCTCTTGGATCAGTTTGATATCAGGTTTGGAAAAAGACTAACCAACGTGGATGAAAATCAACTTGTTTTCAAAGACGAGCAAATCACCCTAAAAAAAACAGATCGGGTTATTCTGGCCTTGCCGCCTCAGGCTTATGCACAGATTACCTCTCCTTTTGATTTTTCAGCGATTACATGCAACCCAATCAGCAATTTTCATTTCGATCTAGATTCGGATGTGGAAGAATGTTTTGTCGGCCTGATCGGGACACGAAGCCAATGGCTTTATGCCAAAGGTCGGCATGCCTGTGTAACCATCAGTAATCAAAAATTCGAATCGTCTGAAATTTCAAAACAAATTTGGATGGAAGTTCGTCCACTTTTGGGGCTTGATGATTGTCAGATGCCACCGTGTCGACTTGTTGGCGAAAAACATGCAACACCTGCACAAAATATGGATTTTGCAACCCGTCGCCCTCAAACCAAAACACATATTGCAAATATTTTTCTTGCTGGTGACTGGATTGATACCGGACTTCCAGCTACCATTGAAAGCGCAATTAGGTCAGGCAAATGGGCTGTAAAAGGGGCAATTGATAATAAAAGATAATTTTTTATATCTTTTTTCATAAAAGCCTTCATTTTTACAATCATTCTGCCTATTTTTTAGAAGTATTCAAATTTACCAAACTCAGAAGAGGTCAACAAATGGCATTCGAACTTCCTGCCCTGCCTTATGCTCAAGACGCACTCGAGCCACATATCTCCGCTAACACTTTGAGCTTCCACTACGGCAAGCACCACAATACCTATGTTGTGAACCTTAACAACCTGTTGGGTGATGCTGCTGGTTCTTCACAAGCTGACCTCGAAGCCGTTATCAAAGATGCTGCTGGCGATGCGTCTAAGGCTGGCGTATTCAACAACGCGGCTCAAGTCTGGAACCACACATTTTATTGGAACTGTATGAAGCCGAACGGCGGCGGCGCACCGAGTGGTGAACTGGCTGCAAAAATTGATGCGGCTTTCGGTTCCTTCGATAAATTCAAAGAAGAATTTTCCCAAGCTTGTATCACCGCTTTCGGTTCTGGCTGGGGTTGGCTGGTCGTTGAAAATGGCGAACTGAAAATCACCAAAACAATCGGTGCAGACACACCGGTGGCACATGGTCAAACCGCGCTTTTGACATGTGATGTTTGGGAACACGCCTATTATCTTGATTACCAAAACCTGCGCCCGAAATACGTTGAAACTTTCCTCAACGAATTGGTCAACTGGGATTTTGTAGCTGAACAATTGGCAAACGCATAATCGCAGATCAATATGATCAAATAAAAAGGCCCGGCATTTAATCATGCCGGGCCTTTTTTACGTCTGTATTTAATACCTTAAACCGCGATTATAGCAGCCAATGTCCTGCGATCTTCAATTTGAAGAGCGCAAAATGTTCGGGCCGCTGCACCGGAATTCATCCATTCCAGTATGAGGCCTTTCTCTTTGACCGCTTCACGCAAGCCTTTGGGCGGCATCTTGGAGGTCTCCCCGCAACCAACCAGCAAAATATCGTAATTTTCAGCATGATCGAGAAGCGGTTGCAAGCTGTCCAACGTAATATCGGACGGCTCTGTTACATCCCACGGATCCACCCGGCCTTCATACAGCAAAATTGATCCCGCGACGATATGGCCGTTTACATCGAAACGACCATCGCCATAGGATACGATCATTAACCGGTTATCGGTGACAAGAGGGGTGATGTCCAAAGACATTAAACAGCCCCCTCGCCTTCGACTTTTTCGATTTCGCTATCTTCTTCATCTTCATCATCACTGCGACGAAGTACGAAGTAAGTCAAAATCGGAACAGCAAGACAGATAGATGAGTATGTCCCGATCAAAATGCCCCAGATCATGGCAAAACTGAAACCGCGAATGACCTCACCACCCAAAATATAAAGGGCAAGCAAGGCGACTAACGTGGTCACAGATGTCATGACTGTACGGGTCAATGTTTCGTTGACAGACATGTTCAACAGTTCTGCCAAATCCATCTTTTTATATTTGCGCAGGTTTTCACGCACGCGGTCATAAACAACCACCGTATCGTTAATGGAATAACCGGCAATTGTCAGAACAGCGGCAACAGTGGAAAGATTAAATTCCATCCCCAACAGGGCAAAGATACCGATAGTCGAAATAACGTCATGGATCAAGGCAACAACGGCCCCCATCCCGAATTGCCATTCGAAACGGAACCAGATGTAAACCAAAATCGCACCGATTGCCAGTGTAACAGCCATGACACCGTCCATGAAGAGTTCTTCGGAAACCTTCGGGCCAACGAACTCTGTTCGGCGGTATTCAACCGTATCTTTTAATTCTGACTTAACGGCTTCTACGGCGACCTGTTGTGCTTTTTCGTCCCCATCTTGGCGTTGAATTCGGATGAGCACTTCTTCAGGCTCCCCAAATTCCTGGATGGAAATTTCACCCAAGCCGAGTTTTGAAAGCTGAGTCCGCAAAGCCCCGACATCTGCCGGGCCACTATTGGAACGAACCTCCATCATGATACCGCCTTTGAAGTCGATACCATAATTCAAGCCATTGGTACCAAAAATACCGATAGAGGCAATGATCAAACAGAACGAAAAGGCAAAGAAAGCAATTTTCTTGCCGATGAAGTCGATTTTTGTCCCTGTCGGGATCATATGCAAACGACGCATGTGTAATCCCTCCTCTACAGTTCAAGTGTTTTGGGTTTGGTACGACGTAACCACACGACAACCTGCAAACGGGTCAACATAATCGCCGTAAACATGGATGTCAGGATACCGATGGCCAATGTCACAGCAAAACCGCGCACCGGACCAGAACCAAATTGATAAAGCAAGACAGCTGCAATCAATGTGGTGACGTTCGCATCGACAATGGTTTTAATCGCCCGCTTATACCCGGAATCAATCGCCGCAATCGGGCCAAGCCCGTTACGCGTTTCTTCACGAATACGTTCGAAAATCAAAACGTTGGCATCAACAGCCATACCGATGGTCAGGACAATCCCGGCAATACCAGGCAAGGTCAAGGTCGCTTGCAAAACAGAAAGGGATGCACCGATGAGAATAATATTAAACATCAATGCAATATCCGCATAGATCCCAAAACGTCCGTAGCTGGCAACCATAAAGATGATAACCCCCAACAAACCGATGACGGAGGCAACTTTACCCGCTTCAATAGAATCAGCACCCAAGCCCGGACCAACGGTCCGTTCTTCAAGAATGACCAACGGAGCCGGCAAGGCGCCCGCACGTAACAAAAGCGACAGATCATTGGCTTCCTGAACGCTGAAACGTCCGGTAATGATACCGCTGCCACCCAAGATCGGACCTTGAATATTCGGTGCACTGATGACTTTGCCATCCAAAACAATTGCAAGGCGGCGATTGACGTTTTTAGATGTGACCTGCCCGAATTTCTTTCCACCTAACGCATTGAATGTAAAGGAAACAACGGGCTGAGCATCTTGAAATGTCGGTTGACTGTCAATCAGCATATCGCCACTGACTTCGACTTTACGGCGAACGGCGATTTTGGCGCTTTCATTTTCCGCATCCGGCAAAGCAATTGTTCCCGGGGGAATGCGTCCTGCCAGAATATCTTCCGGTGTCACCGTATGATTGACCAGATGAAAGGTCATTTTTGCGGTTTTACCCAACAGGCGTTTAACATCTTCAGGGTTATCAATACCCGGTAACTGGATCAGGATACGATCGTCACCTTGGCGTTGAATATTAGGTTCTTTTGTACCGGTTTCGTCAATCCGGCGACGGACAATTTCGATTGATTGTTCGACCGCAGAGCGTTTTGCTTTCAAAACGGCATCTTCCGTCATGGTAATACTGATTTTACCATTTTCATTAACGGTCTCAGTACCCGCATCGATTTTACGAAGCAAATCATAGGCTTGTTCAACCTGATCCGGCTTTTTAATGTGGACGCTAACTTGAGAATCCCGAATGCCGAGCCCGGTATAGCGAATACGTTCGCTGCGCAGCGTTTGACGAATAGAATCGACAATAGATTCCAGCCGTTCATTGATAACGGTCTGGGCTTCAACTTCCAAAAGAAGGTGTGAACCACCGCGTAAGTCAAGTCCTAGACTGATCTGTTGATTGGGGAGCCAACCCGGTAGATTTTCCGTCGTGCTGCGGTCAAGCAGGTTGGGCGCAGCAAATGCCACGCCCAACAAGCAAACAGCGACCACGACGGCAATTTTCCATTTGGCGAAGTAGACCATGATATAAGGTCCCTTCCATTAACGTTCGTGATTAGTCTTTTTTACCGCCGAAGAGTTTTTTCAAACCACCGGCCTGTTCGGTTTTTTCTTCACCCTTGTCGGCGTCTTCACCTTTTGCGGGCTCTGTCTTGCTTGTGACGTGCGCGATCATATCGCGGCGCACTTTAACAACGATGTCTTTGGCGATTTCGACAGACAGCTCGGTATCGTTTTCGACTTTCGTCACTTTACCCAAAATACCGCCGTTAGTCACAATGTTGTCGCCGCGACGAACGGCTTCCAACATGGCTTTATGTTCTTTCGCACGTTTTTGCTGCGGACGGATCATCAAGAAGTAAAAGACGATGAAGATCAGGATAAGCGGCAAAAAGGCCTCGATGCCGCCACCGGCACCACCAGCAGCTTGAGCATAAGCCGGAGAAATGAGCATTGAAAACTCCTTGGTTGAAACAGAAATCTCGTTGGGTATTCCCCAAACTTGGCCGGGACTATACAATGCGGTGTTTACATTTTCTATATGAATCCTTAGCTTTCAGAGACTTTTTTCACCTATATGAGAGTAATATGAGCGAGCAACAAATCCTTTCCGTTCTTTTGCGAATTGCAGATGCACTGGAACGCCAATCCCCCAAGCCTGTTGCAAACAACGATCTTGATCATGCGGATGCCTTTGTATGGCATCCTGAAACCTGTGCTTTACATGCCATTCATCAGGTTAATCATGTGCCGCTTGATATGCTGCAAGGTATTGAATTACAAAAGAAATTACTTCTTCAAAACACACAGCAATTTGCCAATGGATATTCGGCAAACAATGCCTTGTTATGGGGCGCGCGCGGGACGGGGAAAAGCTCTATCGTTAAGGCGGTCCATGCCTATATTAATGCGCAAAAAGCACATAGCTTGTTGATTGTTGAAATTCACCGCGAAGACCTTTCAAGTCTGCCGGACTTATTGAAAGTGTTGAAACAAACGGATCGACGTTGTCTGGTTTATTGCGATGATTTGTCTTTTGATGGTGATGATACATCTTACAAATCGCTGAAAGCGGTTCTTGAAGGTGGAATCGAAGGCCGACCGGAGAATGTCATTTTTTATGCCACATCAAACCGTCGCCATTTAATGCCGCGCGATATGATCGAAAATGAACGTTCAACAGCCATCAACCCTGCAGAAACGGTTGAGGAAAAAGTTTCCCTGTCTGATCGTTTCGGCATGTGGCTTGGTTTTCACAATATGGATCAAAACACCTATTTCGCAGCAATTGCCGGATATATCGAACAATATAAATTGGATATATCCGAGGAAGACTGGAAAGCAGAGGCCATCGAATGGACAGTCACGCGTGGATCAAGGTCCGGGCGTGTCGCATGGCAATATATTCAGGATTTGGCCGGACGATTGGGGAAAAAACTTTCCTAAGTCTCAGACCAAACGGCGAGTTCATATCCGTCTAAGTCCTTAAACTGAAAACGTCGACCACCGGGGAAATCGAAAATCTCTTTGCTGATTTCCCCACCTGCGGCTGTTATGGACTTTTGCATCGCATTCAGGTCCGAGCCATAAAGCACAACTAAAGGCCCACCGGAAACCGGTGTGCCGTGGGCAAACCCACCCGTCATATGGCCATCATTAAATTCACAATAATCCGGCCCATAATCAGTAAAGGTCCAGCCGAAAACATCACCGTAAAATTTCTTTGATTGCGAAATATCCTGCACGAGAAATTCAATGTAATTGATTGTCTTATCTTTTGGGGGACAAAGCGTCATCTACTTAAATCTCCAATTCACACCAAACCGGCGTGTGGTCTGATGCTTTTTCCCAACCGCGTGGCGTTTTATCAATACCGGCATTGCTCAACAGGTCCGCCGCACGCGGGGATAACAACAGGTGATCAATCAGAACACCATGATCTTTAGTCCAGCCGCCTGCGCGATAATCCCACCATGAAAATTGACCCGGTTCAGGATGATAAAGTTTAAAGGCATTGGTTAATCCAAGGTGAAGGTGCTGACGATATAGGCGGCGTCCTTCTTCACGACAGATGGCATCATTTGCCATTTTTTGAATGTCGTACACATCGCCATTATCGGGGGCGACATTGTAGTCTCCGCCCAAAACAAAGGGAATTTCCTGACTTAATAAGTCTTTTGTGCGTTCGATAACACGTTCCATGAAATTCAGTTTGTAATCAAATTTTTCCGAGTCGACCGGATTACCGTTGGGAAAGTAAATGGAGGCCACACGCACGTCGCCTGTATCAACTTCCAGATAGCGTGCTTGTTCATCGTCATCATTTCCGGGTAAAGCGCGCAAAACAACCTCAATCGGTGATTTTGATAATACAGCAACACCATTGAAAGATTTTTGCCCAACATATTCAATATGATAGCCAAGCTCTTTCAACTCCAATGCAGGAACAGCATCGCCCGGTGTTTTTAATTCCTGTAAAAGCGCGACATCGGGATTAAAATCTTTTAACCAGCGCAACAAGTGTTCTGTGCGTGCATTAATCCCGTTTACGTTCCATGTTGCGATTTTCACAGGTCATTTCTCCATTGAGCCAACAGTCCTCCATAACATATACTGTCCTTATGAAGTTTCCAGTATTCCTTTTCCTTTTTTTTGCCGGGTTGTTGCTGTGTCTTACAGGGCAAGAAGCATGGGCCAAAAACGGTTGGCCCACCTGCCCCGAAGATGGTCGAAGTGTCGAGATTTACATGGAAACCTCTATGGGAAATCTGCGCTATCAAAACGGCTTTAATCCTGCGCAATTATCAAGAATAAAAAACAAGGTGCGTCGCCAGATGGGACCGCTTTGGGTGCCCAACGGCCTGACGGTTGCCGATGAAAACTATAATCTTGAATTGCGCACCCAAATTTATCAGCTTGGTCGGGACCGTTATTGCGCCGTTATTAAATCAGCAAAGCTTTTTATCGGGTATCGAAATATCAACGTTTATATCAGTTCAAAATACCCACAAGGGTCTTGTGAATATGAATCAATCTTAAATCATGAAAATATCC
Organism: Terasakiella sp.; assembly: GCF_048267425.1. Lineage (GTDB taxonomy): Bacteria > Pseudomonadota > Alphaproteobacteria > Rhodospirillales > Terasakiellaceae > Terasakiella. The sequence continues at coordinate 254,668 of NZ_JBLWXN010000005.1, read as the reverse complement.
ACGTGCAGATATTTCGCGATACGCTTTATCGACATGCGAATTCAATTGAAAGTGCCATTCGTAAAAAAGCACCACGCATAGGTCCGGTCTATTTACGTTCCCCAAACGCGGCGAGCCAAAAGTTGCGCGACCTGCTGGATGCCCAGATCAGGCCGCTTTTTAAACGAATGTCATCCGCTATTAGTCGCAAGAATGCGCGCATTGATACAAAAGCCAATTATCGCCGCGAACAAGCAATGTGTTCAAACTGGTAATCCAGATTAAAGCCACATACCACCGGAAACTTCAATACGTTGACCTGTAATCCATTTTGCTGCGTCACTACAGAGAAAGACGGCAACCTTACCCACATCATCCACCTCGCCTACGCGACCAAGTGCTGTATTTTGGCTGATTAAATCAATGACATCCGGGTTTTGTTCAAAGAACGATTTGTTGAAATCGGTATGTAATGCACCCGGGGCTAATGTATTTACTGTAATCTGGCGATGCCCCAAGGTTTTTGCCATATAGGTTGCCAACGACGTGACAGCAGCTTTTGTCGCCGCATAGGTAATATATGGCGGTAAGGAAAAACGGGTTAACCCAGAACCGATCATTAAAACACGTCCGCCATCAGCCAATGTGGGAAGCAAGGCCTGTGTCAGGAAAAAGACACTTTTGACATTTGTATTAAAGACAAAATCGAAATCTTCTTCTGCGATTTCCCCAATCGGTGCCTTGCGTTCAACGCCTGCATTGTTGATCAAGATGTCAAGTTTCGCGGTCATAGATATTTCCTGAACGGTTTTGTTCACTTCTCCCACAAAACGTTCAAGATCATGTGTCCCGTTTAAATCCACTTGTAAGGCGGTCGCAGAACGTCCCATCGCCTTAATTTCAGCCACCACTTTCGCGGCTTCCGCCTGATTTGTGCGATAACAAACAATCAAGTTGGCACCTGCTTCTGCCAACCGGAGTGCGATTTCTTTTCCCACTCCTCGACTGGAACCGGTTACGAGGGCTGTTTTACCGTTTAAGTTTGACATTGATACTCTCCTTTGTTGAATGGATAGGAAGAGTGTGTCAATTTTAGCTATCATTAAAAATAAATGTTTCTGTATAGTTATTATTCAAAAATAAATAGAGGAATAGTCATTGAAACTTGATTGGGATGATATTCAAATTTTTCAGAAGGTCGGGGAATTGGGCAGTTTCTCAAAAGCTGCACAAGTCTTGGATATTTCCCAACCGACAGTGAGCCGTCGCATGTATCACTTTCAGGAAACCCTAGGGGTATCTTTATTTGAACGCAGTGACAAAGGGCTGGTTTTATCTGAAAAAGGCAAAGTTTTGTTTGATATGGCGTTTGATATGACACGCAATGCCGATGCCTTTCAACTTGCGGCTCAATCTCTGATGCAAAAGTCCCAAACAGTGCGTGTCGCCTGTTCCCCACTTGTTGGTTTGGCCTTATCCGATAATCTGGATGAAGTGATCGCCGGTTTACCCGGTGTCCATATTGCCCTTTTGACGTCCGTAAATTTTGTTAATCTAGAAAAAGGTGAAGCCGACATAGCCCTTCGCAACCAACGCCCGGATAAGGGGAACTTACGGGTGCAATCCTTGGGGGGAAACCATTTTGGAATTTATGGAACATCAGAATTAAAGAAACGGTTTCATCAGGAAATTATGCAGGAAAACTGGCAGGCTTGCCCGTGGGTGGGGTATCACAGTTCTATGTCACAGATGCCATCAAGGCGTTGGTTAGCCAAAAATCTAGGCGTGACCTCGCCAAATCTTCAAGTCGATCATTCGCTTTTGATTTTAAATGCAGCCCGACGCGGGAAAGGGTTTGCAATTCTCCCGACTTTTACCGGAGAAATGGAAGGGCTAGAGTCCCTGCAACGCCCCCTGCCCGATCTTGTTTTTGAAAACTGGCTGGTGTCACATGAACAGACAACGCACAATAGCGCCATTTCACAGGTGAAACAGCGCTTGCACAAAAAATTGAAACGTATATTCGCTTTGTAATTACGGTTTAAACCGAGAAAGACGATCCACAACCGCACTCCGATGTTGCGTTCGGGTTGGTCATTTGAAAACTGGACCCCATTAAATCTGTCACATAATCGAGCTGCGCGCCTTCTACAAACGGTAAGGAGGCCTCATCCACCAAGACATCGACATCATCAAAGTTGAAGACTTGATCATCGGCTTTGACTTGGTCATCAAGGCTGAAGTTGTAGGAAAAGCCTGAACAGCCGCCGCTGGTAATCATAATTCGAAGCTTAAGGTCTGGATTACCTTCCTGCGCAATCAGTTTTTTAACTTGCTCGTTTGCGCTTTGTGTCAAACCAACTTGTGCAGTCATATCGAACTCCGTCCTGTAAAATATCTTTAGCCTTTTATGTAATCTATCTTTTGCATTTGTCAAACCCATTGCATATCAAGGCCCGCGAGGTTACCTTTCTTTCCATGAACCAACATATTTCACTTGCCCCATTTGCCAGCCTGCCAGAACAAAGCAAAGGCCGCTGTTTTCCTGAACCGGAAAGCGCGACACGAAGCTGTCACCAACGTGATCGGGACCGCATTATTCATTCTGCGGCCTTTCGTCGTTTGCAGTATAAAACGCAGGTTTTCGTCAACCATGAAGGCGATTTTTTCCGAACGCGATTGACGCATTCTCTTGAGGTCGCGCAAATCGCCCGAACAGCATGTCGTTACCTCAACTTAAATCAGGAATTGGCGGAATCGCTTGCCCTTGCCCATGATCTTGGCCATCCCCCTTTTGGACATGCGGGGGAAGATGCCTTGGACGAGGCCCTCGCGCCTTATGGCGGGTTTGACCATAATGCGCAATCGCTTCGTGTTGTCAGTGAACTGGAGCAACGCTACGCCGAATTTGACGGGCTGAACCTGACGTGGGAATGTGTGGAAGGTGTTGTCAAACATAACGGTCCCTTGTTGGGCTCTAAAGTTTTAAATCCCAAGCCGGTCCCGCAGGCGATACTGGACTATAACGAAAATGTTATGGATCTGGATTTGGAAAACTATTCCAGTCTGGAGGCTCAAATCGCCGCCCTTTCCGATGATATCGCCTATAACAATCACGATATTGACGATGCCTTGCGCGCTGAAATTATTCGAATCGACGACTTAAGTGATATTCCTGTTGTGGGTGAAACATTTGCACAAGTTGCCAAACAATACCCCGGTTTGGATGAATCTCGCCTGATTTACGAGGCTGTTCGCAGACTAATTGGCGATATGGTCAACGATCTCTTGCAGGAAACGCAACAGCGCATTAAAGATGCCTCACCAAAAGATATTGATGATATCCGTCATTCGAATGGACCGATTGCGTCTTTTTCCGAACGCATTCAAAAATGTGATCGGGAATTGAAGGCCTTTATGTTTGAAAACGTTTATCGTCATTACAAAATCAATCGGATGACCAGCAAGGCCCGCCGGGTGGTACAAAACTTGTTCACCTTGTTTATGGCAGAACCTAACTGTTTACCGACTGAATGGTACAAACTCACCGATGGCAAGCCGTCGGAACGCACCGCAAAGGTCGTTGCCGATTATATTGCCGGAATTACAGATCGTTACGCGTTGGATGAACATGCCCGTTTATTTGACGTACAGGCCAGAAACTCATGAATTTTTTTAAAGCATTTCATTCCGAAATTTCTTCTATCGTTGAAAAATTATCTGCTGAAGGCAAATTGCCCGACGGCATGGACCCATCCCGCCTGACGTGTGAACCACCGCGTGATGCCTCGCACGGTGATGTTGCCACCAATGCCGCAATGGTTCTGTGCAAGCAGGCCAAAATGAAACCGCGTGACTTGGCAGAGCTGCTGGCGGTGGAAATTGCCAAAATTGATCACGTCACCACTGTTGATGTTGCCGGCCCCGGTTTTATCAATATCCGTCTGGCGCAAGAATTTTGGCATGCAAAATTATGTGACGTACTTGCAGCAGGCACCGATTGGGGGAATTCCGATATCGGAAGCGGTCAAACCGTCAACGTGGAATACGTTTCTGCAAACCCGACCGGTCCGATGCATGTCGGACATGGTCGTGGGGCTGTGGTTGGTGATGCCCTCGCCTTGTTATTGTCCAAGGCAGGTTATAAAGTCACCAAGGAATATTATATCAACGATGCCGGGGCGCAAGTTGATGTCTTGGCCCGTTCTGCTTATTTGCGTTACCGCGAAGCTTTCGGTGAAACGATTGAAATCCCTGAAGGCCTATACCCCGGTGATTATCTGGTTCCGGTCGGTGAAAAACTCAAAGAAACATTTGGCGACAAATGGCTGAATGCCGAAGAATCTGATTATCTGGACGAGATTAAAGCCTTTTCAATCAAGGCCATGATGGATTTAATCCGCGAAGACTTAGCTATTCTCGGTGTGACGCATGACGTCTTTTCTTCCGAAAAAGAATTGGTTGAAAATGGCGGTGTTGATAAGGCACTCGCTTATCTGGAAGAACGTGGCTTGATCTATACTGGCGTACTTGAACCACCAAAGGGCAAAAAGCCCGAAGATTGGGAACCGCGTCCGCAATTGCTGTTTAAGGCATCCGAATTTGGCGACGATGTTGATCGCCCGCTTAAAAAATCCGATGGTTCCGGGACTTATTTTGCCTCCGACATCGCTTACCACTTTGATAAATTTCAGCGTGGTTCAGATCAATTGATCGATGTCTTGGGTGCAGATCACGGCGGGTATGTAAAACGGATGAAAGCGGCTGTTAAAGCCATGTCCGAAGGAAAAGCGGAACTCGACGTCAAGCTTGCCCAAATGGTGAACCTGATGGACAATGGCGAACCTGTTAAAATGTCCAAGCGGGCCGGTACATTCATTACATTGCGCGAAGTCATCGATAAAGTGGGTAAAGATGTTGTGCGCTTTATCATGTTGACACGTAAAAATGACGCGCAACTGGAATTTGATTTCGCCAAAGTTACCGAACAATCCAAAGACAACCCGGTTTTTTATGTTCAGTATGCGCACGCGCGCTGTCATTCTGTGTTCCGTAAGGCCGATGAAGAATTTGCTGAACTGGACCGGTCGGAAACCGCCTTGGCGAAAGCCGATTTGTCCTTGTTAAATGATGAATCTGAGCTAACTTTAATGAGATTAATGGCTGAATGGCCGCGCTTGATTGAAGCCGCAGCCGAAAGCCATGAGCCACATCGTATTACTTATTACCTGTACGATTTGGCGTCCGAGTTCCATTCCCTTTGGAACAAGGGCACCGGAGACGTCAGTTTGCGTTTCCTGCATGCCGATAATCTGGAATTGACCAAAGCGCGTCTTGCTTTGTTAAAGGCGGTTTCTTTGGTAATTGCGTCCGGTTTGTTGATTTTGGGTGTTGAACCACGTGAGGAGTTGCGTTAATGCCGCATAGGGATGATTTCGACGACGATTTAATGGACCCGTCTTCGGATGCCTATGATTACAAGCCCGTTTCGTCAAACGAAGGCGGCGGCGGTAAAGCTGTAAAGCTGCTGGTCGCTGCCACGGTCATTGCCGGTTTGGCAGGTGGTGCCTGGTATTTCGTAGGAACCGGGGTGCAAAACCAAGACGACGTGCCGCTTGTGCGCGCGATGGACAGCCCGACCAAGGAAAAACCGGATGATCCCGGCGGGATGGCTGTCCCCAACCGTGACAAGACGGTCTATGATCGTGTGGCCGGTGATAATACGGAACCCAAGCTGGAACGTTTGTTACCACGGGCAGAACAGCCTTTGGATAAGCCTGTTCAAAGTATCCCCCTGCCCGAAATGGAAACGCCACTCACGCCAAATGAAGATGTCGCTGCAACGGATACAACAGAGCAAGCAACACCATCAGAAACGGCGACACCGGCTTTACCCGAGGTGCCGTCAGAAGATTTGGCGAAAAATATATCTGAACCTGCGCCAGCCCCTGTCCAAATCGAAGATCCCAATTCACCACGTGCGTTGGTGAAACGCGGGATCGATGACGTCGCAACACCTGGTGATGAACAGGTTGATGCGCCACAGAACGCGCCGACGCAACAGGACAAAGAAGACCTGAATGCAAAAATTGCCGAAGCCCTTGGCGAAGAAAAACCTGAAACACAAGTAGAACAGCCGACAACAGCCACAGCCCCAAAAACGGCAATGGCAAAGGTAGAAGAAAAACCGAAAACTATTCCAAGTGAGATAAAGTCTCTGGATCAGGCCGGGTATATTCTGCAATTGCTGTCGTCGAAAAGCGAAAGTGGCGTGCAATCCACTTGGGATAAGATCAAAGCCAAAAACACCGATATCATCGGTGATCTTCCCGTCCATATCGTCAAGGCGGATTTAGGGCCTGAAAAAGGCATTTATTACCGTTTGCGCTTGGGACCGGTTCAAACTGCGGATAAAGCGAAGTCTTTATGTACGCAACTGAAAAAACGTAAAGTGGGGTGCTTCATTGTCAAAGTACGATAATGACAATCCAAATGCCGTCATCTTTGGCTGTGAGGGATTGGAACTGAATGACTGGGAACGTGATTTCTTTCGCGATGTAAATCCGCTTGGTTTTATTCTTTTTGCCCGCAATATTGATAACCCCTATCAGGTGCGTGAACTTTGTGATGATTTACGAAGTTGTGTGTCACACCCGGATGTACCAATCCTGATTGATCAGGAAGGCGGACGAGTTGCTCGCTTAAAACCACCGCATTGGCGTGCAGCCCCGACAGCGGCCAAGATCGGTGAACTGGCGGCTTTTAATCTGGAAATGGGATTGGAAGCGACACACTTGAACGCACGCCTGTTTGCCTCTGAATTGATGGACCTTGGTATTAACGTGGATTGTGCTCCTGTACTGGATATTCCAACAGAAGATGCCGATCCGATTATCAGTGATCGGGCTTATTCCACACACCCGGAAATGGCCGCTGTTTTGGGCCGGGCGGCCTGTCGTGGCTTCATGGCGGGCGGGGTGTTGCCTATTATAAAACATATACCAGGTCATGGGCGCGCAACTGTGGACAGCCATAAGGCTTTGCCCGTTGTCGATACCACCCTTGATATTCTGGAAAGTGTCGATTTCCGCCCCTTTATTGATCTGGCGGATATGCCTTGGGCGATGACAGCACATATCGTCTACAGCGATATTGATCCTTATGCACCGGCAACTATGTCGCCCCGCCTGATCGAAGATGTTATTCGCCGCCAAATTGGTTTTAACGGTATTTTGATTTCTGATGATCTTTCCATGCATGCACTGGAAGGTGATTTTACAAATCGGGCGGAAAGCGCCTTGGAAGCCGGATGTGACCTTGTCCTCCACTGTAACGGGGAACGCAACGAAATGCTGGCGGTTGCCGAAGGTTTGCGACCCATTAATGATCAAACCGATGATCGTCTGGAAGAAGGCTGGAAAATGTGCCGGGAAAATCTGGAAGAGATTGATTTCGACCAGGCCGAACACCGTTTTAACACCCTGATGGAATTGGTCTTGTAATATGGATTTTGCCAACATCGGTTTTATGATTTCAGTCTGGATCATTCCGATCATCATTGCCGTGACCTTACATGAAGCCGCACATGGCTGGGTGGCTTGGCGTCTTGGCGATCATACGGCCTACATGATGGGGCGCGTCACATTCAATCCCATTAAACATGTTGATCCGTTCGGCACGCTTTTGATGCCGGGGTTGATGCTGTTGCTGTCCGGCGGAAAAATGATGTTTGGCTATGCCAAGCCAGTCCCGGTTAATATGCGCAATTTTTCCAATATCCGGCGCGATATGGTACTGGTTGCGGCGGCGGGTCCGGGGGCAAATATCCTCATTGCAATTATCTCCGCCTTGTTATTTTATACCTTACCCTTAATGCCTCCCGATGTCGCAAACTGGCTAGGGCACAATCTTAAAAATTCTTTATATATCAATGTGATATTATGCGTTTTTAATCTAATGCCTTTACCTCCGCTTGATGGGGGGCGTATTGCGGTTGGTCTGTTACCACGCCCTCTTGCCATGCGTTTGGCAAGCCTTGAACGTTATGGCATGTTCATACTGTTGGGTATGATTTTTTTAGTACCCTATTTAGGAAGTATTGTCGGCTTAAACTTAAATATTTTTTGGTGGTTGGTTAAAGTTCCTGCTGATTATATTACTTACGGAATTGCCTATATGGTCGGTATCGCGGGGTAAAACGTGATGGCCAATCTCATTGATCTTGACCAGCATGAAGACGACGACCTACGCCCAAAACGTAAAAAATCGTCGTTGATTATTGATCTGGATGGGTTTGAAGGGCCACTGGATATCCTGTTGGAATTGGCCCGCGATCAAAAGGTTGATTTGATCCATCTGTCCATTCTGGAACTGGCCGATCAATATTTGTTGTGGGTGGCGGAAGCTCGTCGGCAAAACTTGGAACTGGCGGCGGATTATCTTGTTATGGCGGCGTGGTTGGCTTACCTGAAAAGCCGCCTGTTGATCCCGGCACAAGCCAGTGAAGAAGAACCAAGCGCCGAAGAAATGGCTGCCGCCCTCGCCTTTCAATTGCAACGATTGGAAGCTATGCGTAATGCCGGGCAGACGTTGCTGGAACGCAACGCTTTAAACCTCACGATTTTTCGCCGCGGCGAACCTGAAAATTTCGGCAAGCTTGATGACGTGACCTACGATGTTACGTTATATGATTTGATGAAGGCTTATGGCGATCAGATGAACAAGCATGTGGATCAAACTCTTCATATTGAACCTACAGATCTTTATTCTATGGACATGGCAATTGAACGGTTACGATCTTTCCTTGGTAAAATACCGGAATGGACGACGTTAATTCATTTCTTGCCCAAGGATTTGAAAAACAGTCTTCATACCCGGTCCGCAATTGCGTCCACCTTTGCTGCTGCCTTGGAAATGGCGCGCGATGGTAAAGTAAAAATCAGACAATCCGATACCTTCGGCCCGATTTATATCCAAAGCCCGGATATGGAGATCAAGTAAATGAGCGACGAACAGTTCACAGAAAACCTCCGCCTTTTGGAAGCCGTTCTTTTCGCAACCAAGGAACCACTGGGCGAACGCAAGCTTTCCAATTATTTTGAAGATGAAATTGACCTGAAAGCCATGCTGAAAACCCTTCAGGAAGAATATGTAAATAAAGGGGTCAATCTGGTTCGACGCGGCAATGCATGGGCGTTTCGCACAGCACCGGATTTGGCGGAAAAATTAAGCGAATATCGCGAAAACGTAAAAACTTTATCGCGCGCTGCTATCGAAACCTTAGCCATTATCGCCTATCATCAACCCGTTACGCGTGCTGAGATTGAAGAAATTCGTGGTGTTTCCCTTTCAAAAGGGACGCTAGATGTCTTGTTTGAAGCCGATTGGATCAAACCACGTGGACGCAGACGGACACCGGGCCGGCCCATGACATGGGGCACCACGATTGATTTCCTTGATCAATTCGGATTGGAACGGGTCGAAGATTTGCCGGGGATAGAAGAATTGAAATCAGCCGGTCTGTTGGATGCCCGTCCCGCCATCAATGCCTATACAGTGCGCGGAGAGATGGAACTGCCGTTTGACCATCCAGATCAACCGGAAGACGATACCGAATTGATCGAACCGCTTGCAGAAGAATAATCACAGAAAAATTGCCAGTATTTCTGCTGGACGGATCAACTTCTTTTGTATATTTGTTATTGCAAGTCATTTTCAAAAACAACAACCCTACAAATAAAAACGCGTGGCCATGAAACAATACGGATTGCAAAATCTCTTTAACGGCTGGACTATTTTCACCGTTATAACCGCGCTGATTATTGCCTCACCTGTTTTCATTGTTGTTTCCTATGTCTTTGTCCCCACTGGTGAAATCTGGTCACATTTGGCCGACACGGTGCTTGGGAACTATATCTATAATTCCGTTCTTTTATTGATTGGTGTGGGCACAGGTACGCTTGTGGTCGGTACGGGGTGCGCATGGATTGTGACCATGTGCCGTTTCCCGGGACAAAAGGTGTTTGAATGGGCGCTCTTGCTGCCCTTGGCGGTTCCGGCTTATGTGATTGCCTATACCTATACCGGGCTTACGGATTTTGCTGGTCCTATACAGACTGTTTTGCGCGAGATTTTCGGCTGGACTTCGCGGCGGGATTACTGGTTCCCTGAAATCCGTTCTGTTTGGGGGGCGATGACCATGTTTACATTGGTGCTTTATCCCTATGTCTATATGTTGTCGCGCGCCGCATTCCTTGAACAATCCATTTGTGTACTGGAAGTCAGCCGCACCCTTGGGCGCACCCCTTGGCAAGCTTTTAAAGACGTTGCCTTTCCCTTGGCACGTCCCGCAATTGCGGCAGGGAGCGCCCTTGCCTTGATGGAAACCTTGAACGATTTTGGTACCGTTCATTTCTTTGCGGTCGATACCTTTACCACGGGCATATACCGAACGTGGTTTGGCATGGGAGAACCGGCAGCAGCAGCACAATTGGGTGCATGTCTCCTTATTTTTATTGTCAGCTTAATCGCCCTTGAGCGTTATTCACGCGGTAAGGCGGCTTATCATCATACCACCGTGCGGTATCGGGCATTAAGCAAGTTGGAAATGTCGTTCCCGAAACAGGTCATTTGCATTCTGGTTTGTTTTTTCCCTGTTTTATTGGGTTTTTTACTGCCCGCAGGCATCTTGTTAAACTGGGCTTTTCAAACAACCGAATGGTGGATGAACCTGCAATTTGTCGAATTTGCCTTTAACAGTTTCATTCTTGCCTGTGTCGCGGCTTTGCTTGCCGTCTTCTTGGCTGTTTTAATGGCCTATGGCGCCAGACTTCGCCCGTCATTTTTTACCAAATTCGGTGTGCGTGCCGCGTCTATTGGCTATGCCGTGCCGGGGTCTGTTTTGGCGGTTGGCATTATGCTGCCGTTTGCCTGGACCGATAATCTGGTTGATAGTTGGGCGCGCGAACATCTGGGGTTTTCGACCGGATTGCTTTTGTCTGGAACAATCGTTGCCGTTGTTTTTGCCTATATTGTCCGGTTTTTGTCTGTTTCCTTTAATGGCATTGAAGCAGGATTGGGTAAAATTACACAAAATATGGATTGCGCATCACGTACGCTTGGACACAATCCGTCAGAAACCCTTAAAAAAGTGCATCTCCCGCTTATTCGCGCCAGTATGTTCAGTGCCGGGATTTTGGTCTTTGTCGATGTCATTAAAGAACTTCCGGCAACAATGATTATGCGCCCGTTCAATTTTACAACGCTGGCCGTTCGTACATTCGAACTCGCAAGTGACGAACAATTGGCCGAAGCTTCCAGTGCGGCGCTTGCAATGGTACTTGTTGGTATTATTCCGGTGATTATGATCAGTCGTACGATTGCGAAATCACGCCCGGGTCAAGAAAATTAGGACAGAACGAATATGGTTTTAAAGCTTGAAGATATAAGACTTTCTTTTGATGGTTTTTGCGTTCTGGATAATCTCAGCCTCCATGTGAAAGCCGGTGAATTTGTCTGTTTGCTTGGTCCCAGTGGATGTGGCAAGACATCAACCTTGCGTGTTTGTGCAGGTTTGGAAAGCCCGTTAAGTGGTCGGGTTATGCTCGGCGATAAAATCGTAACCGATGGCACGAAAGTCTTACCGCCGGAAAAACGTCACATCGGTTTTCTTTTTCAGGATTTTGCACTTTTTCCGCATTTGAATATTTTTCAAAATGTTGCCTTTGGCCTCAAAGGATATCGTAAGGAAGAAACTGAAGAACGTGTTCTCGAAGTTTTAAAACAGGTGCGTATGGATAAATACGCCTCTGCCCTACCCCATACATTATCAGGGGGGCAACAACAACGTGTCGCGCTTGCGCGTGCCTTGGCCCCAAAGCCGGGGATTATGTTGTTGGATGAACCTTTTTCCGGTCTTGATTCAGGCCTACGTGCTGATATACGTGATGAAACCCTACATGTTTTAAAATCAACAAATGTCGCAGCCGTGATGGTTACCCATGATCCGGAAGAAGCCATGTTTATGGCGGACCGTATTGTCTTGATGAAGGGTGGTTCCATTATTCAGGACGGGGCGCCGCACGAACTTTATACAAATCCGATTGACCATTTTGCAGCCTCCTTCTTTGGGGAGATCAATATCATTAAAGGGATTATCAAAGAGAGCACCGCCCAGACTATTTTAGGCAATGTAAAAACATCCGGCTTTAAGGAAGGTGAAATCGTTGATGTCCTCATTCGACCGGAGAACGTGATTGTCCGACCCAGAAGCGATGTTGATCAGCACTTTCATACAACAAAAATTGAAGCCGCCCGCTACTTGGGACGAGACAGCTTGCTCCATCTCTGTGTAAAAGATGAAACAGGAGCTTGCACACATTTGCATGCACGTATTGATAGTCAGCTTAAACCTATCGTAGATCAGAATATTGTCGCAACAATGGACCCTGCACGCGCCTTTGTATTTCGCGCCTGTTAAATGTAAAAAATTGTGCCTTTAGCATTGCCGGGCTTCCATCTTTCTGCTTATATGCTTGTCAACAATTGTATAACTAAAATCTTGGAGACCTCGCATGGGTATTGGTGTTTGGCAAGTTGTCCTTGTCCTTGTCATTGTTTTGATCATTTTCGGCGCAGGCAAATTGCCTAAAGTTATGGGCGATGTTGCAAAAGGCGTCAAAAACTTCAAATCCGGCCTGAAAGAAGGCGAAGAAGAAGCCAAAGCAGACGACCAAGCTGCGATCTCTAGCAAAGAAGAAGCGGAAGTTCCGGCGTCTTCCGAGAAAAAAGACGTCTCTTAAGCCCTTCCCTTTCCCTGAATCTGGATAGAATCGATGTTTGATATCGGTTGGACGGAAATTGTCACCATTGTGATTCTTGCTGTTCTCATCATCGGCCCACGTGATTTGCCCAAAGCAATGCGCGCAATGGCCAAGATGATCGGAAAAGCCAAGCATATGATGCGTGAATTTCAAAATAACGTCGATGATATGATCCGGGATACGGAATTGGAGGAGGTCAAGAAATCCATTCAATCCGCCCGTAATTTCGACGTGAAAAGCCAAGTTGCCAAGGCGATTGACTCAGATGGATCAATTGAAAAAGGAATGGACCTTTCGAAAGAGGCGGCCGCTTTCAATAATTCTATGAAAGAGCCATCCCCGTCGCAAGACGAACAAGTTGCTGCCCCAAAAAAGGAAGCAGTATCGGATCAATCAGAAAAGAAATAACGAGTTAGGCCGTGCAAGAACCTCAAGCCGCTGAAAATACGATGCCTTTAATGGAGCATCTGATTGAACTGAAAAACCGCCTGACTGTAGCGGTTGCCGCTCTGTTCGTCGCTTTTTTGGGTTGTTATTATTTTGCAAACGAAATTTACGGATTTCTGGTTCATCCACTGGCAGCTATTCTTTCAGAACTTGGCGGCAATCGCCGGATGATCTATACGGCGCTGCATGAAGCCTTTTTCACCCAAATCAAGGTTTCTTTCTTTGCAGCCCTGTTTCTTGCCTTTCCCGTTATTGCTACACAATTTTGGAAATTTTTGGCACCGGGTCTTTATAAAAATGAGAAAGCGGCTCTTGCACCTTATCTGGTTTTATCGCCTATCTTGTTCGCACTTGGCGGTGCACTGGTCTACTATTTCATTATGCCATTGGCCTGGAAATTTTTCCTCAGCTTTGAGACTTTAGGCACGGATGGTACCTTGCCCATTCAGTTGGAAGCCAAAGTAAACGAGTATCTGGCCCTCGTTATGAAATTGATTTTTGCCTTTGGTATCAGTTTCCAACTGCCACTGGTTTTGACTTTACTCGCGCGGATTGGGGTTGCTACATCACGTGGTCTTGCCGCAAAACGCAAATATGCCGTTGTCGTGACCTTTATCGCCGCAGCCGTTATGACACCGCCCGATATTATTTCACAAGTAGGGCTGGCAATTCCCATTCTGTTTTTGTATGAAATCTCTATCATTTCGGTGCGTAGCGTAGAAAAGAAACGCGGCGACATCGAAGATGAAGAAAATGACGATGAATTCGAAGAAACAGACTTCAATATGACTTAAGGCTTTGTAGCTATGTTCGATATTAAATGGATACGAGATAACCCTGATCAATTCGATACAGGGCTGGCACGACGTGGGCAAGAGGCACAGGCAGAACGTCTGATTGCGCTTGATACCGAACGCCGTGATATTTTAACGCGCGCCCAAGACGTTCAGGCAGAACGTAACAAGCTTTCCAAGGAAATTGGACTTGCCAAACGTGAAGGCCGCGATGCTTCCGATATTATGGAAAAGGTCTCGCAATCCAAAAATTTGCAAGCTGAGCTGGAAGAACAGGCCAAAGCCAAAGAAGCCGAGCTTGAAAATGCACTCATGTCCTTGCCGAATTTGCCTTACGCTGATGTACCGGATGGTAAGGATGAAGACGATAACGTTGAAATTCGCAAATGGGGCGACGTTCCGTCTTTTGATTTTGAAGTTAAAGAGCATTTCGATATTGGTGAAAAGCTTGGGCAGATGGATTTTGAAACCGCTGCCAAATTGTCCGGTGCCCGGTTCGTTTTGCTCTCCGGTGCCCTTGCCCGCATGGAACGCGCTTTGGCCTCATACATGCTTGACCTACACACCATGCAACACGGCTTTACCGAAGTAAACCCGCCTGCCTTGGTGAAAGATGCTGCCCTTTATGGTACAGGGCAATTGCCTAAATTTTCCGAAGACCTGTTTCGTACCGAAGAAGGGTTTTGGATGATCCCCACGGCCGAAGTTCCGCTGACAAATATTGTCGCTGGTGAAATTCTCTCTGAAGATTATCTGCCGCGTCGTTATACGGCTATGACATGGTGTTTCCGTTCCGAAGCGGGTTCCGCGGGTAAGGATACACGCGGTATGATCCGTCAGCATCAGTTTAGCAAGGTTGAGATGGTTTGTGTCACCAAACCAGAAGAATCGGATGCGGAACTGGAACGCATGACAGGTTGCGCCGAAGCGGTTTTACAAGGTTTAAAACTGCCCTATCGCGTCATTACGCTTTGTACAGGCGATATGGGCTTTAGCGCGCGACGCACCTATGACATCGAAGTTTGGTTGCCGGGTCAGGACCGCTATCGTGAAATTTCATCCTGTTCCACAACAGGGGATTTTCAGGCGCGGCGCATGAAGGCCCGTTACCGCGCGGAAGGCGAGAAAAAGCCGCAGTTTGTGCATACCTTAAACGGGTCCGGCCTGGCGGTCGGGCGGTGTTTGGTTGCCGTTCTTGAAAACTATCAACAAGCTGATGGCAGCGTCATTGTGCCTGAGGTTTTGCGTCCCTACATGGGTGGCCTTGAGGTTATCGAGCCAAACAAATGATCGACCTGTCCCAAGCCCGAATTTTGATATCAAATGATGACGGTATCCATGCACCGGGCTTGAAGGTACTGGAACATATTGCCAAAGAGGTAGCGAAAGAGGTCTGGGTGGTTGCGCCGGAAACGGAACAAAGCGCAACTGGACATTCCCTCACCCTTCGCCGCCCTTTGCGTATTCATAAACATTCAGATCGACGTTTCAGCGTGGATGGGACGCCGACCGACAGTGTTTTGTTGGCTTTGAATGAAATTATGAAAGATAACCCGCCCGATTTGGTTCTTTCCGGTGTGAACCGTGGCGGAAACTTGGGTGAAGATATCACTTATTCAGGCACAGTTGCTGCGGCGATGGAAGCCACCTTGTTGGGGGTGCCTGCAATCGCCTTGTCACAATTTTATGCTGATCCAGATCGGGTTAAATGGGCAACTGCCCAGACGCATGGCCCAGATGTCTTGCGAAAGCTGGCTGCGATCGGTTGGCCGAAAAATACATTGATGAATGTAAACTTCCCGGATGTGGTTGCAAAATCTGTACAAGGAATTGAGGTTACGCAACAAGGCCGACGTAAAATCGGGGATGATCTGGCCAAAGGAATTGATCCGCGCGGAGAAGAATATTTTTGGGTCGGTGCTTTGCGTTCTCAACAGACATTCCATGAAGGAACGGATTTATACGCGATCACGCACGGTAAAATTTCAATAACGCCGATCTCGCTTGATTTTACAGATTATTCGACACTCAAGGACTTACAGGGGGAACTGTTATGAGTATCGAAGCCCAGAAAATTCGCCTTCTCATGGAATTACGCCGACAAGGCATTACCGATACCAATGTGTTAGCCGCACTGGAGCGAATTCCACGTGAAAGTTTTGTTGCGCCAACCTTTCTAGATCAAGCTTACGACAATATTGCGTTACCGATTGGGTATAACCAAACGCTCAGTCAGCCTTATATCGTTGCCTATATGACGGAAAAACTTCAGCTCAATGACCGTATGAAGGTTCTGGAAATTGGCACAGGATCCGGCTATCAGGCTTTGGTTCTAGCAAAGCTTTGCCGACGTCTTTATACAGTTGAACGTTTTAAGCCTTTGTTGGAACAGGCAGAAAAACGTTTTCATGATTTTAGACAAACCAATATTACAACCCATTGTGGGGACGGTACGTTAGGCTGGCCTAAACAAGCCCCGTTTGATCGTATCATGGTCACCGCAGCGGCCGCAGATGTTCCCCCTGCCCTTGCCGATCAGTTATCTGTTGGCGGTGTTATGGTTTTACCGATTGGGGAAGATACCTCTGCACAATGGCTTATCCGCGTGACGCGTACCGAAGATGGTTTTGATGTTGAAGAATTGGAAAAGGTTCGTTTTGTCCCTCTTCTTCCCGGTTTGCCAGAATAAGTTTGAAACCCTGATTAAGCTTGGGCATAATCCGCATCATGTTTAGAACATCGCGACATATCGGCGTTTTCGCCTTGCTTTTAAGCCTTGCTGCTTGTGGTTGGGTGGAAGTCCCGTTTGAAGGACAAGGAAGCTATCGCCCACCTGCAACACAATCTGCTGAAAAAGAAAAGGCAGAACAGCCAAAAGCGATACCGGGAACGGTTGTGGTTCAAAAAGGTGATACGGTTTACGCCATTTCGCGCAAACACGATGTGTCCGTTCGGGGGCTTATCGAAAGAAACGCCCTGAAACCACCCTTTCATTTAAAGATCGGGCAACGGCTTTATCTGCCGCAAGGTCCGGTTCATGTTGTTCAACCCGGTGATACACTTTATTCAGTCTCCAGACATTATCGCACCGATGTTTATACATTGGCCAAAACCAACAATCTAAAATCCCCGTTTACCCTGACACCGGGACAGCGATTAAAGATTCCCAATTCAGGAAATTTGACCACTGCGTCTAAAAATCTGGATGTACCGCCACGGGTCAATGCCGAAGTTACCACCAAGCCTAAAAATAAATCCACAATGCGAGCGAAAGCGGAGCCGCGCCTCAATCGCAAAGCCATCCCCAAACCGGCACCACGATCCAGTAGCCGTTTTGCATGGCCGATCAAGGGGCGGATTATCTCTGGTTTTGGGACCAAACGCGATGGATTACGCAATGACGGTATCAATATTTCTGCCAAACGCGGTGCCCCTGTGAAAGCGGCTGAAAACGGCGTTGTTGCCTATAGCGGCAATGAACTGCGCGGTTTTGGCAATATGATCCTTGTCAAACATAGCGGTGGTTGGATTACGGCTTATGCCCATGTTGAGAAAATATTAGTTAAACGCGGCCAAAAGGTAACACGCGGTCAATCCATTGCAAGCGTTGGCAGCAGCGGTGGTGTCGTCACCCCTCAGCTCCATTTCGAAATTCGCCGGGGCATGAACCCGGTTAACCCCAATGGATTCTTAAAAGGATAAAAAAAAGCCCGCTGATAAAGCGGGCTTTTTTGTTTTGAGACGTTTCTTAACGTTCAAGCTTGCTAACGTCGCGAACCGCACCTTTGTCGGCACTGGTTGCCATGGCGGCATAAGCACGTAAGGCAGCGCTAACATTGCGTTGACGCGGTTTTGCCGGTTTCCATGCATCAGCGCCTTTGGCCTCCATTGCTTCACGGCGTTTTGCAAGATCGGCATCTGAAATCTTTAGGTTAATGGAACGATTAGGAATATCGATTTCAATCGTATCACCTTCTTCAATCAAGCCGATTGCCCCGCCGTTGGCGGCTTCTGGTGAAGCATGGCCAATGGACAGGCCAGCCGTCCCACCAGAAAAACGACCATCAGTTAACAAAGCACATTCCTTACCAAGGCCCATAGATTTCAGGTAGCTGGTCGGATAAAGCATTTCCTGCATGCCCGGTCCGCCTTTTGGTCCTTCGTAACGGATAATCACAACATCACCGGCACCGACTTCACCACCCAGAATGCGTGAAATGCCTTCATCCTGACTTTCGCAAACGCGGGCTGTCCCAGTGAAGGTCCAGATGCTTTCATCTACGCCCGCTGTTTTTACGACACACCCATCTTCGGCAATATTGCCATAAAGTACAGCCAAGCCGCCGTCTTTGGTGAACGCATCTTCAACACTGCGGATGACGCCCTTGGAACGATCACGGTCCAAATCACGATAACGTGCCGCCTGTGAAAAGGCTGTTTGTGAGGGAACGCCCCCCGGTGCAGCCTTATAGAATTTGTGAATTTCGGCATCTGAGGTCCGGCTGATATCCCACGTATCAATTGCCTCGCCCAGTGTTTTACTATGGACTGTGGAGACATCACGTTTTAACAAACCAGCATCATCCAAACGCCCCAGTAAAGACATGATACCGCCGGCGCGATGGACGTCTTCGATATGAACATCGGGAACGGACGGCGCGATTTTAGACAGGCACGGCACCTTGCGGGACAAACGGTCCATGTCTTTCATGGTGAAGTCAACACCGGCTTCCTGTGCAATAGCCAACAGGTGAAGAACCGTGTTTGTGGATCCCCCCATTGCAATATCCAATGTCATCGCATTTTCAAAGGCATCATATGTCGCAATACCGCGCGGTGTGACACTGGTGTCATCGTTTTCATAATATTTTTTACACAGATCAACCACTAAACGTCCGGCGCGCAGGAACAGTTCTTTGCGATCTTCGTGTGTGGCAACAACGGTCCCGTTCCCCGGTAAAGACAGGCCCAAGGCTTCGCTCAGGCAATTCATGGAGTTCGCAGTAAACATGCCAGAACATGACCCGCAGGTTGGGCAGGCGCTACGTTCAATCGCATCGACTTCTTCATCGGACACATTGGGATCAGCCGCCTTAACCATTGCATCAACCAGATCAAGGGAATGTTCAATATCATCAATGGTGACTTTCCCAGCTTCCATTGGACCACCGGATACAAATACCGTCGGGATATTCAGGCGCATGGACGCCATCAACATCCCTGGCGTGATTTTATCACAGTTTGAAATGCAAACCATCGCATCGGCGCAATGTGCGTTGACCATATATTCGACACTATCTGCGATCAAATCACGAGACGGCAAGCTATAAAGCATGCCGTCATGGCCCATTGCGATCCCATCATCCACGGCAATGGTGTTGAATTCTTTCGCAACGCCACCGGCCTTTTCAATTTCACGGGCGACCATTTGCCCCAGGTCTTTAAGGTGGACATGGCCCGGTACAAATTGGGTGAATGAGTTCACAACGGCAATAATGGGTTTTTCAAAGTCGGCATCTTTCATCCCTGTCGCGCGCCAAAGGCTGCGCGCACCTGCCATATTGCGGCCTGCTGTCGATGTACGTGAACGATATTCGGGCATAATCCAATCCTTTTGGTATTATAATCAGAACGCTTCCCTAAGAAGTGCGGCAACTAACATAAACATATCGTTTGAGTTTGGAAAGGTTTATACGCTGGCAGCGACAAAGTCTGGTGAAAGCCTAAATGACTTTTGGTCAAGAACACCATTTCCATCTATTAATAAGGATTTGAATCCTTTGACTTTGGCTTGTGCGACTTCATTTAAAACATCACTGCAAACCAAAAGAACACGTTCCGTGCTTACAAACGGAAAGGGGCGTTCCAAATTATCCAAATCATCGCGTAGAAGAACACGATTATTGGTAATGGAATACCCGCATCTATTCAATTGAGCTGTCATATCATCGCGACACGCATCACCGCTTAAACAAAAGACGCCAACCCGTTTATCCAGTTTGCGTAGTTGAGGAACCAAAGACGCACCCGAGGGCACCGTCAAACCATTTCGGATCAAAGTTGCATGGATACTAAACAGAAAAACATCATAATCGCGCACAAGATCCATCACCCCGTCGACCTTAACAGTCAGGGTGTCGTCATCTTGAAGAAAGCCAACTTCTTCTGTGCCCAAGTCATTTCTCAGGCCAAATCGATCATGCATATAGATATCGCCTCCCCTTCTTAAGCGTACCCCTTAAGTAAGAAGACGTAGTTGATATTTCAATACGCGATGCGTGTTTATTTTTTGTCAGAGGGCTGAGGAACGGCCCGGCCCACTGCCCCTAAGGTTTTTTCCAGTTCTTTGGCTTTGTTTTTTAATTCTTTTTCCATTTGTTTGATCTGTCGATCCAAGGAAACGGCATTGTTATACGCACGTTCCCTTTTTTTGGCTTGGGCTTTTTTCCACATAGAACGCGTCATCCATTCCCCGGCGTGGGCAATGACGATAATCCCTGCAATCAGGCAAATCATCCCGGCCAACATATAATCAATCCGACCAAAAGCAGCAGCGACTCCCCAAAAACCGATGGTGGCAATGGATGAGCCGATAATAAAAAGCATCCGTCTTGTCACTTGGTTTTGATCGTATTGTGATTTTTCGTAATCGCGCAAGGAATTGGAAATTTCACTACGGGCAAGTTGTTGCCACTTGTTAA
The DNA here is from genome assembly GCF_048267425.1 of Terasakiella sp. GTDB lineage: Bacteria > Pseudomonadota > Alphaproteobacteria > Rhodospirillales > Terasakiellaceae > Terasakiella. The sequence continues at coordinate 233,926 of NZ_JBLWXN010000005.1, read as the reverse complement.
AATTCATTCCTTTAAAAGGTTCGCGGTTTTCCCGAATAAACAATTCAAGGCGCTTTACAATATATTCCGCACGTTCATCGGGGGTAGGATCGTTTTTTGCCATCTTAATTTTCGTTCACTCAACATGAAAAAGCCCCACCAAATTCTGGTGAGGCTTCTATCATAAGTGTGAACTTGCAAACAATCAGTTAAAGCGCCGATGTCAAACGTGCCAAGGCTTCTTTGAACTTGGCATTTTTCTCGCTGAGTTCTTGGACTTTTTGGCGTTCTGTTGCAACGACATCAGCTGGTGCATTGGCAACAAATTTTTCGTTTGCCAATTTTTTTTCTTTGCCGCCGATGATTTTATCCAGATTGGCAATTTCTTTTTCCAAACGGGCTTTTTCCGCCGCCACATCCATATGATCAACCACATTGATAAAGACAGTAGATTCGCCCACGACTTCCTGAACACAGCCCTGTGCAACGGCTTCATCAACCAAGTCGATAGATCCCAGGCGAGCCATGCGTTTGATCAGGTTTTCATTGCGTGCCAAACGTTGGGCCGTCTTTTCATTGGCACCTTGCAGATATACAGAAAGGGCGACACTGCCGGGCACATTCAATTCCGAACGCGTTGTACGGATTGTAGAAATCAGCTGAACCAGCCAATCCATTTCCTCGTTGGCATCGCTATCATCTAACAATTTTTCCGGCCAAGTGGCACTGATCAATTGCATATCGCGCTCATCCGCCATCGATTCCCATAACTCTTCGGTAATAAACGGCATTATCGGATGCAGAATATGGAGAATTTGATCAAAAACCCATGCGGTTGTGGCCCGTGTTTCCTCAATCGCGCTTTCGTCATCCCCATTTAAGATAGGTTTGGTGAATTCCAGATACCAGTCACAGAATGTGCCCCAGGCAAACCCATAAATCGCATTGGCCGACTCGTTGAAACGATAGCCGTCAATTGCCGTGCCAACTTCGCCAGCGACCTCACCAACCTTGCCAACAATCCAACGGTTAACGGGGTGCTTAACACTTGCCGCATCAAATTCTTTAACCGGTTTACACCCGTTTATTTGACAGAAACGTGCCGCATTCCAAAGCTTTGTTGCAAAATTGCGGTATCCTTCGACACGGCTGGTGGCAAGTTTGATATCACGCCCCTGTGCAGCCATTGCGGTCAGTGTAAAGCGCATCGCATCAGCACCATACTGATCAATCAATTCTAACGGATCAATAACGTTACCTTTGGATTTAGACATCTTCGCCCCTTGTTCATCGCGAACAAGCGCGTGGATATAGATGTCCTTGAACGGAACTTCGCCCATGAAATGAATGCCCATCATCATCATCCGGGCAACCCAGAAGAAAATGATATCAAACCCGGTGACCAGAACATCCGTTGTGTAATAATGATCGAGCTGCGGTGTTTTTTCCGGCCAGCCCAATGTAGAGAACGGCCAAAGTGCAGAAGAGAACCAAGTATCAAGCACATCGGTTTCACGGGTCAGCTTAACCCCCTCTCCTGCGACCTTCTGCGCAGCCTCTTCGGTCATTTCAACATAGACATTGCCATCTTCGTCAAACCATGCCGGAATTTGATGCCCCCACCAGATTTGACGGGAAATACACCAAGGCTGGATGTTGCGCATCCATTCATAATACGTATTTTCCCATTGTTTGGGAACAAACCGGGTCTTGCCGGTTTCGACCGCTTCCAAGGCTGGTTTTGCCAACACGTCTGCTTTTACAAACCATTGATCCGTCAACCAAGGTTCGATCACAACCCCGGAACGATCCCCATAAGGAACCGTCATCGGGTTTTCTTCGATCTTCACCAAAAGGCCGAGTTCTTCCATTTCGGCGACAACTTTTGTACGGGCTTCAAAGCGTTCCATACCTTGATATTTTTCAGGCACATTTTCATTTAAATGTGCGTTAAGGTCTAGAACGTTGATAATTTCCAGATTGCAACGTTTACCAACTTCGTAGTCATTAAAATCGTGACCCGGTGTAATTTTTACAGCCCCCGATCCCTTTTCAGGATCGGCATATTCGTCGGCAACAATCGGGATCGCACGATTTACGATCGGCAAAATAACATTTTTACCAATCAAATCCTTATAACGCTCATCATCGGGATGAACCGCAACGCCTGTATCACCGAGCATGGTTTCCGGGCGCGTGGTTCCAACGGTAACAAATTTACCGTCTTCGCCTTCCAGCGGGTAGTTGAAGTACCACATTTTACCGTTGACTTCGCGTTGTTCCACTTCCAGATCTGAAATTGCGGTATGCAGTTTCGGGTCCCAGTTGACGAGTTTTTTATCGCGATAAATCAGGTCTTGTTTATAAAGTTCGACGAAGACTTTACGGACAGCTTCGGACAAACCTTCATCCATCGTAAAACGTTCTTTCGCCCAATCGGCAGAGGCACCAAGGCGACGCAATTGATTAACAATTGTCCCACCTGATTGCGCTTTCCATTCCCAAATTTTATCAATAAATTTGTCGCGTCCCAAATCGTGGCGGGTCACACCTTCGGCTTCCAAACGGCGTTCCACCACCATTTGTGTTGCGATCCCCGCATGGTCGGTTCCGGGCTGCCACAGAGCATCTTTACCCTTCATTCGGTTATAGCGGATCAAAATATCTTGCAAAGTAAATGTCAGGGCGTGTCCCATATGCAAGCTACCTGTCACATTGGGCGGCGGCATCATAATTGTATAGGGTTCTTTGCCGGCTTCGTGATTGGCGGCAAATGCATTTTTCTCTTCCCAAAGCGTATAGTGTTTTTCTTCAACTGCCGCCGGGTTGAATGTCTTGTCGAGCATTTTAAGACACAGCCTCTTATCTAAATGAAAATTTATAGCTTTAATAAACGCGAAAACGCCCGAGGACAAGCCCGGGCGCTGTAATTTCGCAAGATTAATCGTGTTTTAGTCTTCCAGACGTTCCGCACGGTTAATCATGATATCGATTTCTTTTTTGACCAATCGTTCAATCAAGTAAGGCAAATTGCGATCAAGCCATTCTTTGAGCAAGGGACGCAACATTTCGCGGGTCAAGCCTTCCAGCGTAATATCGCGTGTCCCAACTGCAATATCGCGTTGATCCAAAATTGCTTTTGCCAGTTCTGACAAAACATCAGTCGATGCATCAGCCGTCGGTGGAGAAACAATCCGATTGGCAACATCGGATGCCAAAATGGGTTGTGGTTCAAAAACAGGTTCCGGTTCCGGCTCCGGTTCTTCTTCCTCAATCATCATATCAGATGTTAAATCCAGGATATCATCATCGATATCGATTTCTTCAATCTCTTCAATGATTGGTTCGGGGTCTTCCAATTCAATCACAGGCTCAAGTTCCGGTTCCGGCTCAGGCATTGGTTCTGGTTCCGGCTCGGGCATTGGCTCCGGTTCTGGTTCCGGCATTGGTTCCGGTTCGGGTTCCGGCTCAGGCATGGGCTCCGGTTCTGGTTCCGGCATGGGCTCCGGTTCGGGCTCAGGCATTGGTTCCGGTTCGGGTGTTGCTTCTTCAGTCGGAGCAGCCTCGGCACCTTCTTCATCATCCTCAGAAAGAATACGCCGGATAGAGGCTAGAATATCCTCCATCGACGGCTCAGCGCCGTCACCTGCTTCTGTATTTTCGTCACTCATCTCAACTTCACCCGATTATATTTGCGTATGTATTCATCAAAAAAGTTTCCAATGTAAATATTATACGCGTCCTCACCTTAATGAATTGTTATCGACTTATTCTTTTTCGTCAACATCGCCGACAGACGATGTGCCGATCCACGCATCGCGAACTTCATCATAATGGACTTTCGGGTCATAAATCCCGGTGTCCAGCCCTAATTTTTCAGCCGTTAATTCACCTACGGCCTGCTTTAATTCATAAACGGCAACCAGTTCATCACGTTGTGCCCGTACCAAACTTACTTTAGCATCCAACAATTCTTGTTCGGCATCAAGGACATCAAGAACGGTACGTGAACCGACAGCGGCCTCACGTTGCACCCCATCCAGTGCCACTTCAGCGGAGCGAATTTGTGCCAAGAAAGACTGGATACGCGCTCTTGCGGTAACGAGCCCTTCCCAACCTGTACGGCCACTTTCCACAGCACTGCGACGGGCTTCTTCCATATCCATGCGTTTTTCAGCGGCTGTTTGTTTAGCTTGACGAACCTGAGAATATACCGTCCCTTTCTGATAGAACGGTACTTTCAAGGACAGACCGATGCTTGCCGACTCGGTCCGGCTATTACGCGAAGATGATTCAAGTGCCGTATCCGTAGATGCGGTTAGGTTTAATTCCGGTAATAATTTCCCGGCCATTTCCTCGATATTCTCCATTGCAGCTTTTTCATCCGCAATAGCTGCCAGGAAAGTCGGGTTACTTTGCTGTGCCCGTTCGATCACTTCTTCAACTGTTGTTGGGATATCACTCGGCAAAGGAGAGGGAATCGGTTTACTCGGAATTTCACCAATTATTTTTTGATAAGTCGCCCGAGACGATTCGAGATCTCCTTCGGATTGGATGCGGTCAGCTGTTGCTTTCGCAAAACGGGCTTCAGCCTGACTGACATCCGTACGGGTGAGTTCCCCAACTTCAAAACGATCATTTGTTGCTTCAAACTGGCGACGTAAAACCTGTTCGTTATTACGATTGAGTTCAAGAACGGCTTCATCACGTACGATATTAGAATAGGCCAAAACCGCATCCATCAGAACTTCTTGTTCTTTTTCCAGCAAGCGGGCGCGTGCAGCATCCACTTTGGACTCGGCTTCCGCTGTGGCGGCTTCGGTCTGGAAACCACGGAATAAAGGCTGGGTTATAGAGAAAGAACTGGTCATCGGGGTGAGCGTTTGCTCCCGGTTTGAACCCGAACGCGAATTATTGTCACTACGTTCCTTGGCAACGGTTCCTGTCCAAGTTACTTCCGGGCGCCAATTGGCTAACGCCTGAGAAACACCCTCGTCTGTTGCGCGTACAGTTGCCCGTTCAGAATTTAGCGCAGGATTATTCATATAGGCTTTAACGAGGGCCTCTCTAAGAGTCTCGGCATTCGCTTGCGAACTAAAAGCCATCGCGCCCAAAGCAACGCCGATTAGAAAGTTTTTTCTCAGGTTCATTTTATTACCCATAACACTTACATAAGTTTCGCACAGTCTAACCATCTGCAACATGAAAGGCAAAGGATTCAGACACTTGTAAATTAATGTTTTTTAACAGAATTATCTAAACTAATTCTTTACAACCGATTACAAGGCTAAAAAAGTGAATTACCTCACATATAGATAAATCTTTTTTTCAAAAAAAATGCCTCGCGCGATTAGTGTCGAACAAGGCATTTAAAATATTATTTTCAAAGGCTTAAAAAGTAAAGGCTGCTTCTTTCTCAAAGCCTGGCAAAGTTGCTACGCCCGCTTCCATAATATCGTGTTTTGAAAAAATATCGCCATTGCGTGTATATACGCAGACATTGGACATTGTGGCTTTGCCTTGCTCAATAACCAGCAATCGCCCGCCATCAGCCAATTGATTTTTAATGGAATCCGGCAGATGGGAAACTGCGCCGTTGAAAAGAATCACATTGTAAGGGGCCTGCTTTTCAACACCCTCTTTCATGTCACCCGTAACCACCACGGCGTTATCAATCCCGATTTGGCTCAAGTTATTTGTGGCCGCTGTTGCAAGTTCTTCATCACTTTCGATAGCGACAACCATGCTGACAATCTTGGCCAGAACAGCCGTTGAGTAACCAGTATTACATCCAATATCGAGAACGATATCGTTTTCATCCAGTTCGGCAGTTTCCAACATTCTCGCGAGAACCATAGGTTCCAGAACGAAACGACCGTTACCAACCTCAAGCGCATCATCAATATAAGCGACACCTTTTTTGGATGTCGGCACAAACACCTCACGGGGAACCGCACCCATCGCATCCAAAACATAAGGGTCGGCGACCCGGTTGGTTTTTATCTGACCTTCAATCATATTCGAACGGGAAAGCGCATAATCCATAGTGGCACCGTAAAAAGTGTTAAATCAATAAACTCGTCGATGACGAACAGGATCACTTTAATTTTGAGCAACCTGCGCATCTCATGTGCCGTTTTATAATCCTCATTCGTCTCTATGACAATGGTGTAGAACGAATAAATCCCAGTTTTTTAGCCACAATTCATAAAAAATGAAAAAAAATGAAAAAAATGGATTGACCCCGAGAGGTCATCCGACTAATTTCCGCTCCGCCGATGGTTACAGCCAAACCGAAGTGATTGGATCTGGCGCGGTGGTAGAGTGGTTATGCAGCGGATTGCAAATCCGTGAACAGCGGTTCGAATCCGCTCCGCGCCTCCACATCTCCGATCCGCCTTAGTTCAGTTGGTAGAACGGTGGACTGTTAATCCATATGTCGCTGGTTCGAGCCCAGCAGGCGGAGCCAATTTTGGTTCTGGATGTAATCATCGGCTATAGCTCTGATCCGCCTTAGTTCAGTTGGTAGAACGGTGGACTGTTAATCCATATGTCGCTGGTTCGAGCCCAGCAGGCGGAGCCAATATTAAAAGCACTCTCAGCATTATGCGGGAGTGCTTTTTTATTACCCCCATGAATAGTGTTTTAGAGTCCTTTTGATCGGAAATCGGTACGTATATACACCTAGCGCAGCATTGACGCCCAAAAAAATAGGTAATAAACCACTTGTGATTGCGTTTTCTGCGAGACAAACGAATAATGTCTCGCTATAATACAACCCAACCCGAGTTGATAGAGGTTGCCACTTACTATCGTATGGGTATAGAGAACTACAAAACAGCCGAGTAACCAAAGGAAAATTAAATGGTAAAAACTGCTACAAAAGATATTTTGCCGGGCACACGCGGAAGCGATACCCCTCACCCGGTTGATGTACATGTGGGGCAACGTGTTAAGTTGCGTCGCACACTCATGGGGATGACACAAGGCAAACTGGGTGAAAGCATCGGTCTGACATTCCAGCAAATCCAAAAATATGAACGTGGCGCAAACCGCGTGAGTGCCAGCAAACTTTGGCAGCTTGGCAATGTATTGGATGTGCCTGTATCTTTCTTTTTTGAAGATATGCCCGATAGCGTTCGCGAATCATTCCCGGGTTATCAAGGTGAAACCGCAGAAAGCGATATTCCTGAAGAACACCTGACACTTCACCGTCGTCAGACTTTGGAATTGGTTCGCACATTCTCACGTCTTCAGGATCCAGTTATCCGCAAACGTGTTATTGATGTCGTGCGCGCCATTGCCGAAAGTGAAACCGTTAACGGTTAATCACAAAAAGAAGATTAAAGAACAAAGGAACGGTCAAAAAACCGTTCCTTTGCTTTTATTTATGCAACAAGTCTGTTGTTGCCATATTTGCCAATGACAAAAGATCGGAAACTTCGCTAAATCCAGATTTTTCAGCTTCTTTTTGAAGGTAACCGATGCATTTGACGAGTTCATCTGCTGAAATACGCTCAAACGGCGTGTAATTGCGATAATCATCAATATTTACAACTGTCATCTATCCGCTCCCCAGCTTCATAAATTTTAAGGGAAATTAGACAGTATTTTGATATAGAAATCATCCTGTAGAATCCTACAGGTTTTTTTATGGATAAATAATATGGTGTGCAATCGCCTTGACAGTCGCCTGAAAACGACCATTCACGCCTAACTTCGTACACGCATTTCCAATATGAAAAGTTACTGTGCGTTCAGCGACATTTAATATATTTGCGATTTCCCAGTTACTCTTGCCCCGCGCCGTCCACAACAGGCATTCTCGTTCCCGCGCGGTTAATTTAATCTCTTCGCTCTCCCCCACTGCTTCCGTAAATTTTTCAATAAACGCATCATGGCAATAATCGGCAATAAAACGAACGATGGGAACGCTATAATTCATCAAGTCGTTCCATTGCCCTTTATTTGCATTCGCACATACACTGACGAGGGCCAATTCATTGTTTGCTCGACGAATGGGAATTGTCATGCCCCGCTTTGAAATACCAAAATCCTGTGCACGTTGCATAAAGGCCTGTTCTGTCTTATTTTTTTTCAGGCTTTCCCAAATATAGGGCGTATGCGATTTTTGGGCTGCGCGTACAATCGGATCACAATTTATGCAATCTTCGGAAAAATAATAATCCAGCCATTCATTTTGGTAACTACATGCAACCAAGGGATCCCGCACTTTGACATTCGGAGAGTTGAAAATAGCATAGGTGAAATGGTCAAACCCCAGATGATCTTTTAGCGTCAAGAGAAAGTCGCTAAAATCCTGTAAGTTATCAATTTTGTCTAATTGAGTTACCGAATCTTGAATGGAAGTCGTCAGCATTTTTAAGTCCTATCTATACGCCGATTATTCCATTTAACATTGATAGAAGCAATTAAAAATTGTTCACCTTCCAATTTCAGATTGAAGGTTTTACGTGACATAGATCAATTTTCTATTTCATTTCGCCAAATTGTTAGTAAGATGTAATTTACCAATAAGGAGAATGACTATAAGAAGTTATTCAAGGCATTGAAAAAATTAGCTGAGCGTCGTTGAGAGGCAAAGTGGGTATAGAAGGCAAACCGATCACTGTCACGAAATGCGGTACCTGTGGGGGAGGAAAAGACGATTCCTCACTATGCGGGCTTGCCCGTTCTGGCCTTGAATCTGATCGTTTACAACGCACACATCGCAGTTATGATATCGGACAAAATATTTACCTCGAAGGGGATAATTGCGAAGGTGTCTATTGCCTGAAAGCCGGTTTGATTGCCATTCGTAAAACCGATGTAAACGGTAACTCTGCTGTCGTCCGACTGGTTCAACCGGGGGAAGCCTTTGGTCATCGGTCATTTCTGGCCAACGAGAGGCATGCCGGAACGGCAGAGGTTTTGGTGAAAAGCAAACTCTGTTTTATCCCGCGTGCCAGCCTTGAACACTTATTGTCTCAATCTCCCGATGTTGCCATTCGTTTCACCCGGCGGGTTGCGCGTGATTTACGTGAAATTGAAGAATTATATCTGCTGACGACCACACAACCTGTTCGCAAAAGACTTGCGCATTTGCTTCTCAGTCTTAAAACGCGTTATTCAAGTAACGAAAGCGAAGATGATGAAGTTGTCATTGAGCTTCCCTTATCGCGTCAGGAATTGGCCGCGGCCATTGGGACACGCCCGGAAACAATCGCCCGTACGATCAAGAAGCTGGAAGAAGACCAATTGGCTTTCTTTAAAGGTCGCCAAGTGACAATCCCAAGCCTAGATCTTCTTCAGGAAGATTTTGAAGCAGAAGCATAGCTTAGATTAAAGATAGCCATGCGCTTTACGCGCAGCACTGTCCCATCTTTGTAACTTGTTTTTACCCTGATTTTAGATACGCTCCGAACCACGAATATATATTTGTATAATGTTTGCTTTTTCAAATGGGGGAAAAGAGCAATGGGAATCCGTAATCTCGATAAAATGTTTGCCGCCAAATCAATTTGCGTTATTGGCGCAACGAACGAGGAAGGACAGTGCGGCAACGTTGTTATTCGAAATTTGATAACGGGCGGCTTTCAAGGCCCTATCATGCCGGTAAGTGCTGATTATAAAGCCATTGGCGGCATTTTAACCTATCGCGATATCCCTGCCCTGCCCGAAACACCTGACCTTGCCATCGTCTGTACGGAAGTTGCCGCACTTGAAGAGACAATGCAGGCACTTGGCGAGAAAGGCGTTAAAGCGGCTATTCTTGTAAGCCATCAAACCAGCTGTATTGATGAAGAAACACCGGCTTTCTTGGGTGAATTACACAAAAAATACGGCATGCGTATTTTGGGCCCTAACAGTATGGGCGCTGTTGTTCCGGGCAAAAACTTGAATGCAAGTACCCATCACCTTCCCATTAAAGGGGGGAAGATCGCCTATGTCTCCCAATCGTCAACAATGTCGAGCACGGTTCTGGATTGGGCCAACGCACATGGTGTTGGGTTCTCCCACTTTATTTCTATCGGGAAATGCACCGGACTCGATTTCGGCGATATTATCGACTATCTCGGCAGTGATCCTTTTACCCGTGCCATCCTGCTTTATATGGAATCCATTCAAGATCAACGAAATTTTATGTCAGCCGCCCGTTCAGCAGCGCGTAACAAGCCCATACTCGTTATGAAATCCGGTCGTCACGAGATTGTCAACCTGACAACGCAAACCCATTCAGGCGCAATGGCTGCCAGTGATTTGGTCTATGACGCGGCCTTTAAACGGGCCGGTATGTTACGGGTAAACAGCATTGCCGAACTTTTTGCAGGTGCGGAAACCCTGTCGGTGACAAAACCTTTTAAAGGTAACAAGCTTGCCATTGTTTCAAACGGTGTCGGGCTTAACCTCATTGCTGCAGATCATCTGCTGGAAAGTAATGGCAAACTAGCGATCCTATCAGAAGAAACCCATCAAAAACTGAATGATATCATCGGCAAATGCGATGTATTATCCAAAACCAACCATACCGGCATTCGTTGTCGTGCGCAGGATTTCCCACAGGTTTATGAAGTTCTGAAAAAAAGCAAAGAGGCCGATTGTATCTTATTTCTGTATTCGCCCAACATTCAGGAAAACAGCACAGAAAGTGCCCGTCAGTTAGTCGCAACGCATAAAAAACTGAAAGGTAATATTTTAACCTGTTGGGTTGGTGAAAAAACCGTTCAGGAAGCCCATCAAATTTTTGAAGAAAATGCCATTCCGGCTTATTCCTCTCCCCGCATGGCAATTACCGCCTTTATGCATATTGTAGAGTATCTGAAGAACCAGACCACATTGATGGAAATCCCCGAGCGTGTCCCCGCCGAGATTAAGCCTGCCCGTGCGGAAGTACGCCAAATCATAAATGAAGCCCTTGAAAACGGTGAAACATGGCTAAAAGAAACGGATACAAAAAAAATATTGCGGGCTTATGGCATAAATACAGTTGAATCCCGGCTTGCAAAAGACGCAACCGAAGCCCAAAAAGTCGCAGTCGAAATTGGTTTTCCCGTTGTTGTTAAAATCTTGTCCCCTGACATTGTTCATAAATCCGATGTGGGCGGGGTCGTTCTGTCCCTTGAAAACGAGCGCGCCGTTGAAGAGGCGGTCAAAGCTATTAGCAACCGCGTCCATAAGTTTGATAAAAAGGCGCAAATTACGGGCTTTATCATTCAAAAAATGGTTCATCAGCCCCGTTGCCACGAGTTAATAGCCGGCATGGCACACCACCCTATATTCGGCCCTGTTCTTCTTTGCGGTGAAGGCGGAACGGCAACCGAAATTATTGCTGATCGTGCCATTGCTTTACCGCCCTTAAATATGAGACTGGCTGACGATCTCATTTCCAGAACAAAAATCAATAAATTGCTGAAGGGGTACCGCGACACGCCGCCGATTAATCGTAATGCCTTATGTCAGGCCTTGATTGAACTTTCTGAAATTTGCATTGATTTTCCGGAAATTCAGGAATTTGACGTGAACCCGATTTTTGCATCCAAGGATGGGGCGTTGGCGGTTGATTCCCGAATGCGTATTAAAAAGATAACCCATAAACATCCAAACCGTCGACTGGCTATTCGATCCTATCCTGCATCCTTGGAAGAAGAGTTTACGCTTCGTAATGGACGTAAAGTCTTGATCCGCCCGATTAAGCCGGAGGACGAACCCGCCCATAACGAATTTATGACCCATGTGTCACCAGAAGATATCCGTTTCCGCTTCTTTGGTTCTGTTCGTGAATTACCGCATACGGAAATGGCGCGTCTGACCCAAATTGACTACGACCGGGAAATGGCTTTTATTGCACAAGCCCCGAACGAGGAAGACGGTCATATGGAAACGCTTGGCGTTGTACGAACTGGGACCGATCCGAACAACGAAGATGCCGAATATGCCATTTTGGTTCGTTCCGACCTTAAAGGTCAGAAACTGGGATGGAAGCTACTCAATAAAATGATCGATTATTGCCGTTCTCGTGGTACGACTTACTTTACCGGTCAAATTTTACGTGAAAACAGAACCATGCTTGAAATGGTAAAAGCAATGGGATTTGAAGCAAAAACAATCATTGAAGAAGACATCGTAGAAGTAAAACTTAAACTATAAACCCGTTTTAAAATATGAAACTATATCCTATTACACTGATAAGGTTTGACGGATTGAATGTATCGCACTAAAATCCGCAGTTAATTATACTTATTGGCTGGAGGGAAGTCCTGTGAGGACCCATTATTTCTTAGGGACGTGTTTAGGGGCATTGCTCTGTATTGTAAACACAACGACATCGCATGCGGCAAGTTTGGAAACTGAGCTCAGCAATATGCTGGTCGAACATCCGCAATTGAAAGCAGCCACAAAAACCACCAAGGGTGCTGAAAAACAAATAGAGGTTCAAGAGTCTGCGAACCTGCCCACAGTCGCCTTCACCGGTGATTACGGGTACGAGTGGATCACCAACCCGACAGAACGGGCCAATTCGGATGGAAAGAATGATTCCTCTCTTATGCGATCTGTCGCTGGCGTAAAAGTGACCCAAAATCTGTTTGACGGTTTCGCAACGGACTCAGCCATTCGCAGCGCAACCCTGACGAAGGAAGAGACAGAAAAAGGCGAAGAATCAACACGTCAAAACCTTCTGATCGAAGGTATTACTGTTTATCTAGAAGTCCTTAAACAAGCCCGCCGCATCGAATATGCGCGCGAGAATGAAGCAAACATCAAAACCCAGATGGAACTGGAAGATGAACGCGTCAGACGTGGTTCCGGTATCGGCATTGATGTTTTAAATGCCAAATCTCGCCTACAAACAGCGAAAGATACGCGCGTGGGCTATGAAGGTGATCTTGCACGTGCAGCAGACCAGTTTATGCAAGTCTTCGGTCATGCCCCGGACATTGCCGCCATGTTGGACCCCAATCCACCGCTGAATTTATTGCCGACAAGTCTGGATGAAGCCGTTCAACTGGCATTAAAAGAGAACCCAAATTTGCAAAAAGCTGATTTAACATCTGAAATTGCAAATGAAAATAAACGCGGTATTTATGCGGAATATATGCCCAGCGTCAACCTTGTAGGATCGATGAATTTTGAAGAAAATAAAAACGCCACCATCGGTGTTCGCCGCGATTATTCCGTTCTCGTTGAAGCAAACTGGGATCTGTTCAGTGGTTTTTCAACTGAATATGCGATGAAGAAAGCAACATTCGATTACGCTGCCAGCAAAAGCACCTACGATTATACATCACGTAAAACCATCGAAGCTGCCAGACAGGCATGGCATACGCTGGAAACTAATCAGGAGCGCCTTGCGCTTAAAGAAAATGATGTCATCTTAAAGGAAGAAATTTTTCTGGATACACGTAAGCAGCGCGAAAATGGTGCCGAAGGTGTGGATGTTTTAAATGTTTTGGACCGTGAAAAAGAAGTTTACGAAACCAAAATTAAATATGCCGAACTCTTTTATGATCATCGTCTTTCAATATACACAGTCCTTTATACCACGGGTCAACTCACACCCGATGTTTTAGGGCTTGGGTCCTAAGGAACTTATTAAAAAAACCGCCTGATCAAAGGCGGTTTTTTTTTTATGCTTGTACGGTATTTACTCGTTTTGTCGCACGGTGGATAAGAAATCAACAACCTCCGTCTTCAGAAGGTTTGACAAGGAAAGCATCTCATTGGATGCGCTCAATAAACTGTTTGCTTCTTCGCGCAGGGCATTGGACGCCTCAGAAACAGCCGTAACATTACTGGAAACTTCCTGTGTCCCAGATGCAGCACGTTGAACGCTATCGGATATTTCCTGTGTCGCAGCCCCTTGTTGTTCAACCGCGGCTGCGATTGCACTCGCATATTCGCTAATTTGGGCCATGATTTGACTGATCCCCGTAATCGCATTAACAGAGTTTGTACTGCTTGTTTGAATGCCGCCGACTTGGGATTGTATGTCACCTGTCGCGCGGTCTGTTTGCGTCGCGAGGTTTTTAACTTCGCTGGCCACAACTGCAAACCCTTTTCCGGCTTCCCCTGCCCGCGCGGCTTCAATCGTTGCATTAAGGGCCAATAAATTCGTTTGTCCTGCGATATCTTGAATAAGGCTGACAACTTCGCCAATTTTATCGGCGGCCCCGGCAAGTTCGGTAATGGTAGAGTTTGTATTTTCCACATCTTCAACGGCTTGACGGGCAATTTCAATAGACTGGGTCACCTGTCCGCCAATTTCACGGATAGCCGCGGAAAGTTGCTCCGTAGCTGCCGCAACAGTTTGCACACTTTGTGTTGTTTCTTCTGCTGCATTGGTCACAACGTTGGCTCTTTGACTGGACTCTTCTGCACTTTCCTGAACGCGACGGGCAACATCTTGTGTTTGTTCTGATGATCTTGCGACATTTTCAACAATTGAAAGAACCTTACTTTCGAAAGAGTCTGCCATGTCATTTAAGGTTTTGCGTCGCTCTTCTGCCATTCTGGCACTGGCTTGTTCATTTTCGCGTGATAACTCTTCCATCTTTATGGCATTTTCCTTGAAGACTCCCAATGCCTCCGACATTTCACTTAATTCGTCTTTAAACGAACTTTGGGGAATGGATACATCAAGGTTACGATTGGCAAGCTCACTCATCGCCCCTGCCATCTTCAAAACAGGACGAGAAACCCATATTCTAACCAAAATACCCATCAGGCCGATAATCGCACCGACAGCAATCAATGTCATAACAATCGCGGTTTTACGAAATGAAGCCAATGCAGCAAAGGCTTTGTCGCGATCAATCGCAAAACCAAGATACCAGTTGACAGTTGGCAAGCCTTTTACTTTTTTAAATAAATAAAGCTCTTTATGGTCACTATCCAAAATGTGATCATTTCCTTCCTGAATCTTGGGTGTATGTTCAGGAAAGACTTCCGTCATGGGCTTTAAGGTATTTTTCACATCCGGATGAATTAGGACAGTCCCTTTATCATTGGCAAGAAAGGCATAACCAATACCGCCAAGATCGACACTGCGAATTAAATCCCCCAAGTCGGTAATGTCAATGTCACCACCTACAACACCTAAGGTCTTACCGTCCTTTTCAATGGGATATGCCGTCGTTACAATCAGGTTGCCGGACGTGGCATCAACATAAGGTTCCGTCAGGGTGGCATTTTTTGCGGCAACAGCATCCTTATACCACGGACGTTGACGTGGGTCGTACCCTTCGGGTAACTCATCCGGCGGGGCCATTGTCATCACCCCTTGTGCATCCCCGAAATAGGCATATTTGAATGTGCGCGCCATGACGGGACGATTGGCCAAGCTCATTACTTGATCAACACTGTCCCCCTCATTAATGACTTGTCCAAAATTTTCAATAAGACGCCGTCGGATATCAATCCAATTTGAAATGGTATTGGTTGCAAGTTCCGATGTTTCTGCCAAATCGGATGTCAAAGTACTACGGATGGCCTGACGTTGATTAAAATCGAAATAAAGAATAAATGCCGTAAAGGTCACAACAACAATCAACGCTGCGACCGTCAACAATCGGCTGCCAATATTCACAAACATAACATACCCTCACACATTGTTTTTTAGGGTAGTAAATTGATCCGCAAATAGTTTATTTATGTCTTCAGTCATCTACCCCTAATTTAAAATATGTAGGGAAGGAAAAACCATATTCAATATGAGTGTATTAAATAAAAAAAGCTCTGGTAAATTACAGAGCTTTTTTTTACTTATTTTGTTGTTGCAACAAAGACACCATCCCAGTCCGGGCCTGGTGGTTCGGCTTCATAAGCGATCATACGTTCTTGGTAAAGATCATAAAGGCCGTGATGCTCCATACCCAATTTATCAATCATTTCATTTGCTGTTTTAATATCCTGGCGTACTTTTTCCCAATTTTGCTGGCGATAATCTTTTAACAAAGTTGCATGATGTTTGGCATATTCAATAAATTCAGGTTTCTGTGCAACTTGATCATCACCTAGAACGGAATAAATACGAACAGCCTCGGTCTTGCCTTTTACTTTAATCAAATCCAGCTCAATACAGGCCAAGTCCGGCACATTCACATAAGTGTTTTCACCAATAACAATTGTCACACCATATGTTTTGGATTGCCCCTCAAGACGCGAGGCCAGATTTACGCTATCGCCTAGAACGGAATAATCAAAACGTTGGTCAGACCCCATATTTCCCACACAACAGGTTCCGGTATTCAAACCAATACCGATTTTCAAGGGGATATGGGGGCGCCCTTCTTCTTCGGCTTCTTTTTCCAATCGTTCATTAACCACGACAAGGGAGTCAATCATTTCAAGGGCGGAGAGACACCCATTGCGTTGATGGTTCGGATCATCCAACGGCGCATTCCAGAACGCCATGATACAATCGCCCATATATTTATCGATCGTTCCCTGTCTTTGTAAAATCACGTTTGTCAAAGGTGTTAGGAACTTATTGATCAATTTGGTGAGACCTTCGGCATCAAACAATTCTGAAATAGAGGTAAATCCACGAACGTCGCAGAACAACAACGTCATTTCGCGGTTTTCGCCCCCCAATTTCAATTGACCGGGGTCTTCCGCCAAACGTTCCACCAAGGCCGGTGACATATAATGTGAAAAAGCCGAACGCACTTGTTTTTTCTGCGCTTCCTCTGCCGCGTATCCCATATAGGTCAATTGTATGTAAATACCGAGTGTTGAAATCATTGCAAAGCCGGCATCAAACAACATTTTTTTCTCGCTAAACAGATACCACGATGAAGCACCCGAACCGCCGGCAATAACGAGAAAAAGGATCAATGTCCATTTCGCCCCGATCATCGGAACGAGAATAATCATAACCAATCCGGCAAACAACGTCAGAAGGAACTCGGCACCGTCCATATTGGGTGGACGGCTGAGAAAAGCATTGTCAAACACAGCCTCAATAACGTTTGCGTGAACCTCCACCCCGGGTAAGGTTTCTTCAACCGGTGTGGAACGAATATCAAGCAAACCAACGGCTGATGTCCCAACAATTACGAGCTTACCGCGCACCATAGCTGGATCAACAACACCGCTTAAGACATCGCGTGCCGAAACATATTTTGCCTTATCGCGTTTGGAAAAGTGAGGCCAGACCCGCCCTTTTTTATCGGTTGGCAGAATTAAACCTTTTGCAATAGCGACTTTTTCGACACCCAGTTCGTTGGAGGTTACGAGAATTGTACGTCTGCCCGTTGCAACACGCAGCATCTCTACTGCCAAGCCTGTATAAATTTCATTATCATATTGAAAAAGCGTCGGAACACGTCGAACAACCCCATCCGGTTCCGGGAATAACGAAAAGAAACCGTGGCCGGCTGCAACTTCTTCAATTTCAGGAATATTGCGCACTAGCGAAGGCAGTGAAGGTACAAATACGTGCGGTTTTTCCCCGCGAAAAGCGATTGATTTTTTAACAGGCGGACGATGAACTTGATCTTCGATTTCACGATCAAACCCTGCTTGTCCTAAAACAACGCGTGTTTGTTTAATAATATTGGCAAAATAGGCATCGTTACTGGGCAATTGGCGAATGGTTTCTTCAATCGACGGATCCAGTCCACTTACGTTATCTGCGATCATATTAGGCGAGAGACGATCCGGTTCTGGGAATGCCATATCGAAGGCGACAACCCCCGCCCCCATCCGAAACAAATTGGCCACCATATCTGCAATGATTGTGCGCGGCCACGGCCATTGCCCGACTGTCGCAAGGCTTTCTTCGTCCAAGTCCACGATGGTCACAGGGCGGGTTTTAACTTCACGCGGTTGAGCACGTTGATACATGTCAAAGATTTTGACCCGCAAAAAATCGACCGGATAAGGATTAGTGACCTGAACGCCCAGTAAACCAAGGAGAAGCAGAAAACCGACCATCCGCGCCATCGAGAAAAACTTACGTATTCTGCCCGGTTTCTTTTGTTGTTTAGACACACCTTCAGCCACGTGACAATCCCCTCGTATTTGTGCCAACTTATAGGTATGACACCAGCTAAGCCATCGCAGGTCAAGAAATCATGGCATTTATTTGAAATAATGCTACAAAAAACAGATATATACAGTCGTTTTTCAGATAAAATTAAGGTACTTTCACGTTTATAAATCAATAGGGCAAATGGAATCGCAAATGCTGCCACAGAGTTTCAACTGGCTAAAACCCATCGTAAAACCGCTACTAAAGACCTTTCGCGAAGTCATGGGCATGTCATTTTTTATCAACATGTTAGCCTTGGCAGTCCCGGTTTTCGTCTTACAGGTCTATGATCGCGTGGTTTTCAACGGAGGCATTGAAACGTTAAAAGGGCTCCTTATCGGTATTGTCCTTGTTCTGGTCTTTGATTATTCGTTGCGCCAAGCCCGATCCAAAGTCATGCAGCGCGTTGCCCTGAAAATTGATGTGGAAGTGGGGCGAAAGTTGTTTAAACAATTTACACAAGTCCCCCTTCATACATTGGAAAGTAAACCAGCGGCCTATTGGCAAACCATGTTTCGTGATGTGGATACCGTTCGTAATACACTCAGCGGCGGCACGGCAATTCTGCTGGTTGATCTGCCCTTTGTATTTCTCTTCCTTGGTCTTATCCTTGTTCTTGCCTTACCGATTGCGTGGGTTTTTCTCATTATTTTACCTTTATTCTTGCTGGTTGCCTGGCGTTCCGGAAAAGTGATCAGCAATGCCAGTCAGGAAGAAAAAAAGACCGCCCTTAGCCGGGATGATCTGATTGCCGGTGTGATTGCCGGACGAACGACAATCAAAGCCTTGGCAATGGACAAAACATTGGAAAAGACGTGGGAAGATCGCCATGCCGACAATATTGAAAATTCGATTATTCGAGGCGGTAAAGCTGACGCATACACAAATCTGGGTATGACGCTAACATTAATGACAACCATCTCACTGACCACAGTCGGTGCTATTGCCATCATTAATCAGGAACTGACAATGGGTGCCCTTATCGCAACCAATATGTTATCTGGGCGTTTGCTGGGGCCGATGAACCAATTGGTCGGTTCATGGCGAACCTTTGGCGGTTTTAAGCAATCAGTCGAACGCTTAGGCGCACTCTTTGAACTCCCCGTCGAACGTCAGGAAAGTTCCGTTGAAATGGGACGTCCAGAAGGCTTAATCAGCTTAGATAAAGTTTCATTTGCTTATGGGCAAGACCAGGCCCCTGTCGTGAGCGAGGTCAGCTTTACACTTAAACCCGGTGGTTTAACAGCACTTGTCGGTCGAAACGGCAGTGGCAAAACCACCTTGGTCAAATTAATACAGGGTCTTTACATCCCACAAAGTGGGCGGGTGCTTCTGGATAAAGCAGATATTAAACAATTTACACGCAGCCAACTGGCAAGCTGGATTGGTTATGTCCCGCAAGAATGTGCGCTTTTACATGGCAGTGTGCGTGATAACCTTGCTTTTTCCCGCCCCGAAGCCAGTGATGACGAAATTATTGATGCCTGTAAGGCAACGGGTGTTCACGACACTATTATTGATTTACCCGATGGTTATGCCAGTGATATCGGCGAAGCGGGACGACGTCTTTCAGGTGGTCAACGTCAACGCCTGACCATCTCACGTGCACTTCTTGGTGATCCCCCCGTGCTTTTGCTTGATGAGCCATCGGGCAGTCTGGACCGTCAGGCCGAAGAAGAATTGCGCGACCTTCTCGTCAAGCTTGCCAAAGATCATACAATCATTCTCGTCACGCACAGCCCAATCCTGTTGGGGGCATGTGCAAACATGATCGTGATGGATCAGGGCCGAATTGCCCTTGCCGGGGCAACCAAAGATGTTTTACCCAAACTTGCACAAAACACACAGCAAAAAAGAAACACGCCCAATGCGGCACAACCGCCTATCCCCCGATCCAATCCTTCCTCTACTCCCGTAGCTACCGATAAAAAGGGAGAACCGCAACCATGACACGTCTTGATCAATTGGTGAAAGAAAACCCGGTCCAAACGTTTAAGCCCGTTGCTTATGGCATCATGTTTGCCCTTGTTGTATTCATTTCATGGGCTGTGTTTACCGAGTTAGAAGAAGTTTCCGTTGCCATCGGCGAAGTTGTCCCCCAAGGAAAAGTCAAAGTCGTTCAACACCTTGAAGGTGGGATCATTACGGATATCTACGTTCAGGAAGGTGATCTTGTCAGAACGGGAAGTGAATTGGTCCAGCTTGATCTCGGTACGGGCGGGGTCAATAAAGAAGAACTGGAAGTCCGCCTTGATGGATTATTGTTAAACCGTGCCCGCCTTCTTGCCGAAGCTAATGGGACCGATGTCGAATTTCCACAAGATATTGTCGTAGCCCGCCCCCAAATGGCCGCTGCGGCTAAGCAGTCTTATCAAGCGCGCTTACGGGATTTAAACTCCCGCTTAAACGTGCTCAATGACAAATTACGCCAAAAAGAATTAACCGTAGATGAGCTGGAAGACAAACTTGAAAGTGCCAAACGTAACCTCAGGCTTGCCCGACAACGTTTTGCCATGTCTACAGATTTGTTGAAAGACAAGCTAACGTCCAAAATGGATCATCTGAAACTGGAAGCCGAGGCACAAAAACTCGAAGGTGAGAGAAGCAGCTTATTAAACTCAATCCCCAAAGCAAAAGCCGCGATTAAAGAAGCACAGAGCACTATAAACGAAGAAAAAACAGCTTTTCAACGTGAAGCGATTGAAGAATTGGGGACCGTGGAGCAAAACATTGCACAAACACGCGAATTATTGAGCAAAGCAACAGACCAAGGATTGCGCGCCCTGATTAAAAGCCCGATTGATGGCGTGGTTAAAAATATGACATACAACACCATCGGTGGGGTGGTCACTGGCGGCGAACCTATTATGGAAATTGTTCCTGTCGGTGAAAATTTGGTTATTGAGGCCCGTTTGAAACCCATTGACCGTGGTTACGTAGAAGAAAATCAGGATGCGGTCGTAAAAATCAATACCTATGATTTTATTCGATATGGCAGTCTTGATGGTAAAGTTATTCATGTTGCCCCGGACTCAACAACATCACCCGAAGGTGAAACGTATTTTCGCGTTATCGTCCAAACAGAGAAAACCTACTTGGGTGAAAAGGAAGGCTTGTATGAAATTACACCGGGTATGGAAGCCACGGTTGATATTCATACCGGGACAAAATCCGTTATCGAATATATGGTTAAACCCGTCCTGAAAATGAAACATGAGGCGTTTCGAGAAAGATAAATAACAATTTGTTATGATTCTATTAGGATTTTTACGCCAAAATGAGGTTTAATAGCTTATTCTATGAATAACTAAATACGATTAACAAACGAAATAGGGCAGAGGCTAAAAAATGTCGTTTGCAACAATAATCGGGATCCTTGGGGGGATTGGGCTTTTCGTCGGGGCTATTTTGCTCAGTACGGACAATTTCCTGATGTTCCTGGATTTACCAAGTTTCATCATGGTCATCGGCGGCACGTTCGCAGCAACTTTTGTTTCTTATGAACCACGTTATGTCATGCTGGCGCTCAAACTCATTGGTCGACTGGTCTTTGCACCCAAAGTTGCCCGTAACATTTTGACAGCCGAAGTCGGGCGTATCATCAAATGGGGTTATACCGTTCAGAAAAACGGCATTCCGGCTTTGGAACAAGAATCCAAAAAAGCCGCCCGTTCGGATCGATTTATTGGTTTTGGTATGGATATGGTGATCAGCGGATATACCGGACAGGAAGTCCGCGAAATTCTGACCAATACCATTGAAACCACCTTTGTGCGCAACACCATTCAGGCCAGAATCCTGCGTGAAATCGCCGCAACCTGCCCCGCTTTCGGTATGATCGGGACCTTGATTGGTCTTATCATTATGCTGGACAACATGGGGGGGGATCCCACACAGCTTGGTGCAGGTTTGGCCGTTGCCTTGTTGACCACACTTTACGGTGTGATCTTTGCCCGCATGATTTTCCTACCCGCGGCAAACAAAATTCAGCAGCGTGAGGAAATTGTGCGTTTTAGAAACTACCTTGTCGCAGAAGGGCTCTGCTTACTCGCTGACAGGAAAAGCCCGCGCTATATTCAAGACCGTATGAACAGCTTCCTTGACCCGGCTATTCATTACAATCTTGATAAGATGATGAGAAAATAACTTCATTGAATTGAGGGAACCGAAATGGCACCTCCACCGCCGCCACAAGAAGAACCAGCAGACGAGTCTTGGCTCGCCACATATGCGGATGCGATTACCCTGCTCATGGCATTTTTCGTTCTTATGGTTGCTGTGTCCAAAGTTGACCTCGCCCTTTATGAACAAGTTGCCGAAGGGATCAACGAACAGGTCAATAAAAAGGAACGCAAGGCTCCTATTAAGGATTTCAAGGAAGATGCTGCCGAAGTTGTTCAGGAATTAACTGACGGGAAGGTTCTAAAACTCGGCGTTGATGACAGCGGAATTGTACTGGAATTTGACAGTTCAACATTCTTTCTTCCCGGTACGGCGCAAATCGTAGATGCAGCCTATCCGGTTTTGACAGCGGTTGCTGAACTCGTAAACGCCCCGCAATATGAAATGTTTAATCTCGATCTGGAAGGTCACACCGATGATGACCCGATCAGTACCGTTCAATTCCCATCCAACTGGGAACTTGGTGCGGCACGGGCAGCTTCGGTTCTGCGGGTTATGAATGAAAATGGGACCAAGATTGATCGCATGCGTGTCTTATCTTATGCCTCCACCCGTCCCAAAGCCCCAAACCGGATGGAAGACGGTACACCAATTGCGGAAAATAAAGCAAAAAACCGCCGTGTTGTTATGCGTATTCACCAAAAACCATTTGAATACTCACCACCCAAATATGTTCCGGTTACCTCTATTGCCCGCGAAGGCACAGAAGTAGAACCAACAGCCGAGCAACCCGCAGCCCCAACCGAAACGCCCCCGAATGCCCCGGCAGCACAAAACCAATAAGAAATAACGGATTATAAAAAAAAGCCTCTAATCCAATTGGGTCAGAGGCTTTTTTTATGGCTGAAATATATCTAAACCTCAACAACCATGCGTTCTTTTGCGACAAAACAGGATGACCATTCGGCTTTTGCAGCCTCCTCAACCTCATGCATGATATCGTCGGTATGTTCGGGGTCATGGTGGAAGATGGCCAGCTTTTTCACCTGTGCGGCACGACATAATCGAATGCCTTCCTGCCAGGTGGAGTGCCCCCACCCTATCTTGCTTTCAAATGTTTCATCACTGTACGTGCTGTCATAAATAACAAGATCGGCACCTTCGATCAGGTTTAAAATATTTTGATCCGGCTTGCCGACAACATGTTCGGTATCGGTCACATAACAAATAGATTTTCCATCAAATTCAATACGGTAACCTGTCGCACCGTTCGGGTGGTTGAGAGGTGCTGTCACAATTTTAATTTGATCGTTCAACATAAAGCTATCGCCGGCGCGAAAATCTTCGAATGTCAAATTCGCCTGCATCACTTCCAAAGGTACAGGAAATGTCGGGTTTGCCATTTGGCTGGCAAGTACTTGGCGAATGCCGCCCACATCCATCAAATGCCCAGCCATAACATGAAAACTGTTTCCCGGTACGTAGGCCGGGGCAAAAAATGGAAAACCGTTAATATGATCCCAATGGGTATGTGTCAGAAGAAGGTGCGCTTCCTTAATGCCTGATTTCAGGAATTCTTGCCCCAAACTGCGAATACCCGTGCCCGCATCCAGAATAAAACGATATTCACCCGCACAGACTTCGATGCAGCTTGTATTGCCACCATATTCGATATGTTCCGGTGAAGGACAAGCAATCGATCCACGTACGCCCCAAAATTTGACTGCGAAAGACATCGTTCTCTGGCTCATTTTATTTCAACATTTAAATGATAAAGCGAAATTCTTTAAACAAAAGTGAAATATTCTCATTCTTACTTAGTTTCTGTTTACCTGACTTCCAAGCATCAGACCGAAAATTTGCGCCGCATTTCCTTGATTAATCGCGATTTCCACAAAACCTGATGAATTAAAGTACCAAAAGGCATGCCCTTCTTCTGTGTCACAGAACACATCTGCATATTTTAACGTCTGTATTCCGATCTTTAAAGTTTCCGATGTTGCTATGTCATTATGACGAATATCTGTCCAACAATTGCCATAACCATCAATATAGATAACTTCCCCCGCCACTGTTTCCGATAAAGTCACAAGATCGTCAACCGGCACAGCGGATTTATCGAAATCTATATTCTGTGCCAGCATTGCAGCAACTGGCGCAAAAAGATCGCGCCCATGAAACGACTTTGAAAGCACCGCACCTCGCCACAAAATTTCAAAAGCCTGCACATTCTGGCTTGATTGAATAATATAGTGAAACAGACCATTGTCCGGGCCAACAAACCAACGTCCATCGCATTGCAGGCAAATGGGTTTGCGTTGCCCCCCTACACCGGGATCAACAACACATAGATAAACCGCCTCTTCCGGCATATTTTCAACAAGGCCCGCAAGCAGTTTTGCGCCATATGCGATTTGGAAAGCGGGAACATCGACCATTAAATCAACAATTGGCTCGCATGGGGCATATTCCAGTAAACGGGCTTTCATTTGACCCATATAAGGGCCTGTAATACCAAAATCAGTAAAGGTAACAATCATGGTTCTTTTTTACAAAAAGGTTGAATAATCATTTTTCCTAAACGCAATTGGGCAGGATCACGAAAATATTCCAGACCGATTTGCATGGTTTCATGTCCGTCTTGCGGTTGTGCGGTATAGGTCCGGCACAAACGGTCCCACAAACTGATATTAAAACCGTAATTGCTGTTTGTCTCAGCCTGTATGGAAGAATGGTGAACCCGGTGAAAATCAGGTGTCACGATAAACAATCGTAAAACAGTGTCCAATTTTAAAGGCAATTTGAAATTCGCATGATTAAACATCGCCATTGCATTTAAGATAACTTCAAGAAGGATCACTGATAAGGGGTCTATGGCAAAGATCAAAATAATCGCCATTTTAAATAGCAGGGATAAGACAATTTCAATGGGATGAAATCGAATACCCGTTGTGACATCATAATCCAGATCGGCATGATGCAAACGATGTAAGCGCCATAACACGGGGATTTTATGCATAGCAACATGTTGTAGATAGATACAAAAATCCAAAAAAAGGATACCGACAACAACGGGAAGAACCGGTTCAAACAAAACCGGGTTTTGTTGTGTGTAGAATGCAACACTTACCGGAACCCAAGGCAGGATTAGGCGTGCGCAAACTGCCCCGATAGCCAGAATTGCAAAATTGGAAAACCAGCGTTTTTGACGGGAAAAAGATCGTTTTCGGCGTGGGCCAACCGTTTCCAAAATAGCCATCAGGCAAAACAGCCCGATAAAAGCCGAAAGCCGTATCGCCCCTTCATTTTCCAAAATGAACTGCATTATGCCTTATGCCTTCTCATTTGTCGGAACTGAATAATTGCAACCCCCGTGATCGTCATCAGACCACCCAACAGCTTATATATAGTAAAGCTTTCCCCCAAAAGAACCACGCCTGCCCCAACACCGATCACCGGGGCGATTAAGGTAAAAGGAACAACCTGATTCACATCCAGACGATCAATGAGGCGATACCAAAGATGATAGGCAAAAATGGACGAACCAATAACCGTATAAGACAGCAGCATCCATGCCACGATTGAGGCCTCTTGAACGGCCTGAATTTGGTTTTCTTCCCAAAACCAGGACATAATGCCAAGAACAGGCATGGCAAATAAACTCATCCATCCCATAATTGCCAATGGTGGGATGCCCTTTAATTTTTTAATCAGGATATTAGCCCATGCCCAGCAGAAAGCACATGCAACAACAGACACGATACTTATAATCGTTCCGCCTTGTGGCTCCCCCGCCAAAAAGGCTGCACCGACAAAGGCCATTGCCAGCCCCGCAATTCGTTTCGGACCGAGTGTATCCTTAAAAAAGATAGCCGCCAAAATACAACTGAAGGGAACACCCAGCTGCAACAACAAGGCAACCGTCGCGGCATCTGCCCCGCGAAACCCGACAAAGAATAAGCCAAAATGCCCGACGCCAAGAACGAGTGCGACAGGAACAACCTGCTTTAATTGAACGAAAGACAGCCGAAAAAACGGCAATAATAAAATCGCCGTTATGCCAAAACGTATAATGGTCAGGGTTAAAGGCGGGATTTCACCGACCGTGACTTTGATGGCGGCAAAATTAAACCCCCAGATAATCACGACGCATAACGCCTGCAATGTATCACGGAGGTTCATTTTTTGTGTCCTTAGCCTGCAAATAAGACGCAGACTATGGCATGATTTAAACGGTTGAGTCTAATGAATAACCTGCTGCTCGAACGGTCCGAATAAAATCAGGACGATCATTAATGCTCAGGGCTTTGCGCAAGCGCCGGATATGAACATCAACAGTACGGACTTCCACATGAATGTCACGTCCCCAGACCTTGTCCAACAATTGTTCACGTGAAAACACACGCCCCGGACGTTCCATCAGAACGCGTAATAAACGATATTCTGTCGGGCCAAGGTGAACAGGTATTTCATCGCGCAAAACTTTATGTTCCGTCAAATCCATTGAAATATCTTCATAGTTCAATTTATCCTGCGCCAAGGCCGGGCTGGATCGGCGTAAGACGGCCTTTGCACGGGCCAGTAATTCGTTCGGAGAAAAGGGTTTCACGATATAATCGTCTGCCCCGCTATCCAATCCCCGAATACGGTCGCTTTCTTCACCGCGCGCTGTCAGCATGATGATCGGCAAAGATTTTGTGCTTTTGCGTTCGCGCAAACGGCGGCACACTTCAATGCCGCTTAATCCCGGCAGCATCCAGTCCAGAATAACCAGATCGGGTTCTTCTTCCTCAACCAGCAACATGGCTTCTTCGCCATCACCGACGCAAAGGGCACGAAAGCCTTCTTTTTCAATATTATAACGGACCAACTCTGCCAAAGGCGGTTCGTCTTCAACGATCAAAACAAGTGGTTCCATCGTCTTTTATCCTTCAAGGCCAGTAAAGCTGGTTTCGTCATCCTTGCGACGCTCGTCTTCCGGGTGCGCTCCCGTCACAAGGAAATACACATTTTCTGCAATATTGGTTGCATGATCGCCTGCACGTTCCACGTTTTTAGCGATAAACAACAAATGTGTACAGGATGTGATATTGCGCGGGTCTTCCATCATATAGGTCAGAAGTTCGCGAAACAGGCTGGTATGCAGTTGATCAACGACTTCGTCTTGCTGGCGGATATCCAAGGCTTTACGCTCGTCCCGTTCCAGATAGGCGTCCAGAACATTATGCACCATAGACTGAACCAACGAGGCCATACGTGCAATTGTATGAACCGCCCCAATCGGCGTCCCGCTGGACAATGTAATGGTTCGTTTGGCAATGTTTTTAGACAAATCACCAATACGTTCCAGATCCGAAGATGTTTTAAGTGCAGAAATAACCGTGCGCAGGTCATCGGCAACAGGTTGACGCAAGGCCAAAATGCGGGTTGCTTCGGCATTGATTTCTGTTTCCAGTTCATCCACTTTCAGATCATCATGGATAACATCGGCAGCCAATGCTGTGTCACGTTTTACCAACGCCTCGGACGCTTGACCGAGAAGAGATTCCGCCATACCGCCCATGCGGGCAATCGCGTTGTCCAGTTTGGTTAATTCGCTGTCGTAGGATTTTACAGTATGTTCTACGTTATTCATTTTTTATACTCGCCTTAGCCGAAACGCCCTGTGATATAGCCTTTAGTGCGCTCATCAACCGGTGAAGTGAAGATTTGTTCAGTCTCGCCATATTCCACCAGATTACCAAGATGGAAAAAGGCTGTTTGCTGGGACACACGCGCCGCTTGCTGCATAGAGTGCGTCACGATTACGATCGTGTAAGATCCGCGCAGCTCATCGATCAATTCCTCGATTTTTGCCGTTGCAATCGGGTCAAGGGCGGAACAGGGTTCGTCCATCAACAGGATTTCAGGATCAACAGCAATGGCGCGTGCGATACACAAGCGTTGCTGTTGCCCACCGGATAAACCGGTTCCCGGTTCTAACAAACGATCCTTGACCTCTTTTAACAAACCGACTTTTTCGAGGCTGATTTCAACGATCTCGTCCAGTGCGTTTTTATCAGTTGCCAAGCCGTGAAGACGCGGGCCGTAGGCAACGTTATCATAAATCGATTTGGGGAACGGGTTCGGTTTCTGGAAAACCATGCCGATTTTGGCCCGCAACAAAACAGTATCCACCTGTTTTGAAAGGATATCTACATCGTCAACCATGATTTTACCAGTGACGGAGCACCCATCAATCGTATCATTCATACGGTTTAAGCAACGCAGGAACGTTGACTTCCCGCAACCAGATGGGCCGATGAAGGATGTGACCTTACCCTTTGGCATATCAAGGTTAATACCGAACAAGGCTTCCTTTTCGCCATACTTAACGCGAACATCCCTGGCTGCGATTTTGACTTCGTCTTGCGACAGTTTCACGGAATTGACACCTTTCGAGACATTTCCATTGCTGAGATTGAGTTCCTTCTCAATATCAACTGCATTATCTTTTGTCATTGGTTTCATAGCTTTCATTTCCATTTTTACCAACGTCGTTCCAACTTTTTACGCAAGAGGACGGCCAAAGCATTCATTGTAATCAGGAACCCCAACAGGACCATGATTGCGGCGGAAGTTTTTTCAACAAAGGCTCGTTCGGGGCTATCGGCCCACAAATAAACCTGTACAGGCAAGACGCTTGCCGGATCAAACGGCGTGCTTGGTACATCGGCGATAAAGGCAACCATACCAATCATCAGCAAGGGGGCGGTTTCACCCAAGGCCTGTGCCATACCAATAATCGTACCTGTCAGAATCCCCGGCAGCGCCAATGGCAATTGATGGTGGAAGACCGCTTGCATTTTAGAAGCCCCTACCCCAATCGCCGCTTCCATAATGGACGGTGGAATGGATTTAAGGGCCGCACGTGCTGCAATGATGATTGTCGGCAAGGTCATCAAGGCCAGAACCATACCACCCGCCACAGGCGCAGAACGGGGCATACCAAACAGGTTCAGGAAAATCGCAAGCCCCAACAAACCAAACACAATCGAAGGAACAGCTGCCAGATTGTTGATGTTGACCTCAACAAGATAGGTAAACTTGTTTTTTGGTGCAAATTCTTCAAGATAAATCGCCGCCATCACCCCCAAAGGGAAAGACAAGGCCAATGTGACCAACATTGTTAAGGCTGAGCCGACAAGCGCACCTTGTATACCGGCTTGTTCCGGTTCACGGGAATCCCCTGAAGTAAAAAAGTTGGTATTGAAACGCGATTCAACACGTTCTTCTTTTTCCAAAGTTTCCACCCATGCAATTTCTGCATTTGAAATCGGACGAGTACTTTCCGGTTGCGTGCGATCAAAAACGCCTTTGATCAACATATCCACTTCGTCAGAGGCCATCACCCAAACGGATTGTGTCGTACCAATAATCGAGGGATCATTCAAAACCATATCGCGAAGGTCAAAACCGGCACTTGAACTGATCAAACCATATAGTTTTCGTTTGTCACGACGGTTGGTCACATCCGGGAATTTGGTTTTCAATGCCGTTTTTACCAAGGCATTATAATTCGAAAACCTCATCTTTGCCGGATCACGAGAGCCATCCGGATCGATGATCGTCTCATCCATCACGAAATCAAGCTGAATGTAGCTTTGCTTAAAGCCCGTGTAACCATTTGAAATGATGCTGGTAAACAACATCAGGACACAAAGAAAAGCAAATGCGAGAGCGCCGACACCAAACATTTTGAAACGTTTTTCTGCCGCCCGACGTTTTTTCAAACGTGCATGGGCTTTTTGCATAGATTCTTTTAACTCAGTCATATTTCTCTCGGTATTTTGCAACAACGCGAAGCGCGATGACATTCAAACAGAGGGTGACGCAGAACAGAACCAAACCAAGGGCAAAGGCTGCCAATGTTTTTGGACTGTCAAATTCCTGGTCACCGACAAGAAGGGTAACCATCTGCACCGTCGCAGTCGTAACAGCTTGTAACGGGTTGGCCGTTAAATTGGCAGATAGGCCGGCTGCCATAACCACGATCATGGTTTCCCCGATTGCGCGTGAAATTGCCAACATGATACCGCCAACAATCCCCGGTAACGCCGCAGGAAGAATAACTTGTAAGACCGTTTCCGATTTTGTCCCGCCTAACGCATAAGATCCATCCCGTAAAGCTTGCGGAACCGCACGAATAACGTCATCGGATAAAGAGGAAACAAATGGGATAATCATAATCCCCATTACCAGGCCAGCAGCCAATGCACTTTCCGAGGCAACTTCCAGTCCCCAACCTTCGCCAATATTGCGGATGGTCGGCGCAACAACGAGGGCCGCAAAGAAACCATATACAACAGTTGGGATACCCGCCAGTATTTCAAGAACCGGCTTACCAAGACCACGGACTTTCGGCGTTGCATATTCAGACATATAGATCGCCGACAGCAAACCAACCGGAACAGCCACACACATTGCAATAAAGGAAATCAACATTGTGCCTGCAAAAATCGGAACGGCACCAAAGGACCCTTGGCTGGCAACCTGATCTTTACGCAACGCGATTTGCGGGCTCCACTCCAATCCAAACAGAAACTCGCTTAAAGGAACTTTTCCGAAGAAACGAATGGCTTCAAATAACAAGGAAGACACAATCCCGATGGTTGTCAGAATGGCAACAACGGAACTTGCGAGCAACAAAATCCGAATGGCTTTTTCAACCTGATCACGTGCCTTGAGTTTTTCACCGATATTTTTGTTGCCGATTACCAGACCAACAATAGCAAAGGCCAGAACAGCCACACCAAGACAGGCAATGCCAATCTTTTTCAGTGCAAGGTAATGATCGGCTGCGGCAATCATTTCCGGTGTAGCAGATTTAACGTTGGTTCCGTTTGCAGCGATGAATTTAATATCACTAAGGATACGGGCAACCATCGCGCTTGATGTCTCGTCATTGATAGCCGTGACATTATGGAGAACCAGACTGTTAATAATCTGCGGTTCAAAAATAAACCAAAGAATAAATAAAAATAATGTCGGGAGACCGCACCATAAAGAGACGTAATACCCATAATGGCGGGGCAGAGAGTGCAACTGACGGATATTCCCCCCAACGGAAGAAACCGCACGCGCACGCCCCATATAAAAGCCGATTACAGCCAGAAGCAGAACGGTAAATGTAAAAATCGTGGTTTGCATATCTCAGCGATCACAATCAATTAAAGTGGATAGAAAAAGGAAAGGCGACGTTCAAACACCGCCGCCTTTCACAAGGAACGGTAGATTAGCTGCCAGCACCCAGTGCTTGAACGGCTGCTTTGTATTTCGCACGTTCTTCAGTCGGCATCGGGATCAAACCTTTGTCTGTCAGGTAACCTTCATCACCCCAGGCTTTGTCATTGGTGAATTCAGCCAGATATTCCAGGATACCCGGTACAGAACCGATGTGTGCATTTTTGACGTAGAAGAACAACGGGCGGGAAACCGGATAAGAACCATCCGCAATGGCTTCAAACAGCGGCTCTTTACCGTCAATCAAAGACCCTTGAACAGTGTCAGAGTTTTGATCAAGGAAGGAGAAACCAAATACGCCGAATGCATCCGGGTTTGCGTTCAATTTCTGGATAATCAGGTTATCGTTCTCACCCGCATCGATATAAGCACCGTCTTCGCGGATAGAATGACAAATGGCCTTATATTTCTTTTTGTCTTTTGCGATACCCATCTTGTCATCGCCTTTTTTCAAAGCTTTGATTTGCGGGAATTGCTTACAACCACCTTCAAGTGCCAGCTCGGCAAACGCGTCACGTGTACCGGAGGTCGGCGGCGGGCCGAGAACTTCAATTTTTGTATCCGGCAAAGACGGGTCAATATCGGACCATTTCTGGTTCGGGTTCGCAACCAACTTGCCTTCCGCATTCGGAACATCCTTGGCCAAAGCCAGGAAGATCTGCTTGCGGGTGATTTCCATGCGCTTACCTTTTTTGGAGTTCGCCACAACGATACCGTCATAGCCAACTTTAACTTCGGTAATTTTTTCAACACCGTTTTTCGCGCAACGTTCGATTTCGGACTTTTTCACAGCGCGAGATGCGTTTGTGATATCCGGGTGTTCTTCACCAACACCGGCGCAAAACAGTTTGAAACCGCCGCCAGAACCGGTGGATTCAATAACAGGTGTTTTGAAACTTGTTGTTTTACCGAATGTTTCAGCAACAGAAGTTGCGAACGGATAAACAGTAGAAGAACCAACGATACGGATTTGATCGCGTGCTTCAGCAGCGCCAGCGGCAACAACAGAAGCTAAAGCTGCGACAGCAAGAGTCTTCTTAAGTGACATAAGGAATTCTCCAAACAAAGTAAGTGAACTGAGATTCAGTTTGTAAACGCTTTTTCGTTTACGTCAGTGAGCACACAGTATTTTTACTTGGATACGATTTTATTACGTTAGTATTACGCTTTTGTGACACAGCTAAATTTTCAGACTTTTTGCGGCAATATAACTGTAAAGGTGGACCCGACACCGATCTTACTTTCAACATTCAGGCGGCCACGGTGACGCATGATGATATGTTTCACAATCGCGAGTCCCAATCCGGTCCCCCCCAATGTTCGGGACCGCGCCTTATCAATACGATAGAAACGCTCGGTCAAACGGGGCAGATGTTCTTCTTCAATCCCTTCGCCTTGATCTTTGATTTTGACAGAGATTCCGGGAACGGCACGGTCCGGCATTCGGTCCAGAAAATGACAGGTGATTTCAACCGGTGTGCCAGATCGACCATACTTTATCGCATTATCGATAAGGTTCTGAAAAACCTGCGTGATCTGATCAGAATCACCAGCAACCCAATATGCACGATCCACCGCATTTAAAATCAGTGGCATATCGCGTGCCTCTGCCTTCAGGCTGAGAATATCCACAATATTTTGCAAGATCAGGGTCAGATTGACTGCTTCGGCAGGGACAACATGTTCCTGTATCTGCACCCGTGATAAAGAGAGTAAGTCATCGATCAGGCGCGCCATTCTGTTAGCTTCTTGTATCATAATGTCCAGA
The DNA here is from genome assembly GCF_048267425.1 of Terasakiella sp. GTDB lineage: Bacteria > Pseudomonadota > Alphaproteobacteria > Rhodospirillales > Terasakiellaceae > Terasakiella. Next base: position 200,744 of record NZ_JBLWXN010000005.1, on the reverse strand, counting down.
AAGCGAACTCGGGCCTCTTTATCATCTTGCGCCGGACCTTGCAGGGTTTCGATAAACCCTAACAACGCGGATAAGGGTGAACGTAATTCATGGCTGACATTCGCAACAAAATCAGAATGCATTTCTTCCGTGCGTTTTTCTAAAGTAGTATCGCGCACGGTAATCGTTACTCCGTCGCCATCACCAACCAAGGCCACATGCAAACTTAAATGACGTTCCACCGGTGCCGGGAACTTAGCCTCCCCAACCCACGTTTTTTTGTGATTAAAAACATGTTCGACCGCCTCTACCACATGGGGTTGACGTAAACATTGCACAATATTACGCCCGATTAAAACGCGGCCGAATAAATCCATTGCGGCTTTATTGGCATATTTCACGACACGCTCGCGATCCAAAACAATAATGGGTTCTGCAAGCGATGCTAAAATAGCAGCCGTTTCATCAACGCGCTTTCTTTCTTCAATTTCGGGTAGCCGAGCCTGTACAACCGGCTTTTTTTTACGAAAAAGCACAATATCCTCTTGTGATAACGGAGCAAAAATAAATGAATGCACCGTAATATATGTAATTCTTATTACATTTTTGTGACGGTGCGTGCTTTATTCTTTGAATTCCTCAATCATTCGATGCCACACAAGCGGGACTTCCCCACCTGCACATGGTTTAGCATATAGGAATCCTTGCACCACATTACAGTTAATCGAACGTAAGAATTCGACTTGCTCCTGTGTTTCAACACCTTCCGCAACAACGTTTATTTCCAGTTTTTGTGCCATTGACACAATCGCAGAAACAATGGCGGCATCGTCATTGTCAACCGTCAAATCCCGAATGAACGTTCGATCAATTTTTAAGGTATCCACAGGGAAACGTTTTAAATAGCTAAGCGAAGAATACCCGGTTCCAAAATCATCAATTGCAATTTTAAGGCCCATCTCCTTGATGTCATTTAAAATGCGAATAGCATCTTCCACATCATCCATAACCATATTTTCCGTCACCTCAACTTCAAGTGAAGTCGGATCAATACGGTTATCTTCGATCGCTTCTTTGATATCATTCAGCAAATTGGCATCCCGAAACTGTTGCGCGGATAGATTGACCGCAACACTGCCAAATTCAACATCCATATCCTGCCACATTCTGATTTGAATACAGACCTGATTAAGAACGGATTTTCCCAATCTTCCAATTAATCCATGTTCTTCAGCCACAGGGATGAAATGAACGGGTGAAATGGGTTTCCCTCTTTCATCATTCCACCGGGCCAACGCTTCCAGACCAACTGGTTTTCCTAACTGAGTATCCACTTTCAATTGATAGTGGGGATGAATAATTTTTCGATTCAGGGCAACGCGTAATTTATTGGCCAATGATAATTGTGATTGCGCTTTCTCATTCATCTCAGCATTGAAGAATTGATAGTTATTGCGCCCTTTTTCTTTTGCGTGATACATCGCAACATCGGCGTGACGTAATAAATCCACGCTATTTTCACCATCGGTTGGATAAATGGCAATGCCAACACTGGCAGACACAAACAATTCGTGTCCTTCAAAGAAATACGGCGCCCCCAGTGATTTAACGATACGGGAGGCGATCAGTTCCACGGCTTCAATGGAAGATATGTCTGTCAAAATCACCGTAAATTCATCACCGGATAAACGAGCCACCGTATCAATTTCGCGAATACTAAATAACAAACGTTTAGAGACTTCTTTCAGAAGCAAATCCCCAACGCGATGGCCTAAAGTGTCATTGATTTGTTTAAAACGATCGAGATCGACAAACAAAACGGCAAGATGGGCTTTTTCACGTCGCGAACGGGCCAACGCCGTGTGTAATCGATCCTGAAAAAGAATACGGTTTGGTAAACCTGTCAAATGATCAAAATGGGCCAATTGCTCCAATTTTTCTTCATCTGCTTTTTTATCTGTAATATCGGAAAAAACGGCAACATAATGCGTCAGTTTCCCCTTTTCATTCCGACAGGCATTAATGGATAGCCATTTGGGAAATTCCTCGCCATTTTTGCGCCGGTCCCAAATTTCACCTCGCCAAAATCCATTGGTATTGAGTTTGCGCCACATTTCATCATAAAATTCTGAAGAATGACGCCCCGATTTCATTAAACGGGGATTTTGCCCAATGACTTCTTCGCGGCTAAATCCGGTAATTTCACTAAAGGCGGTATTAACATCAATTATTTCCGCATTATGATCGGTAATGATAATACCTTCTGCCGTGTTATCGAAGACAGTGGAAGATAAACGTAAATTACCTTCCGCAAGGCGGCGCTCAGTCACATCCTGCCCTATACAGATCACACCGGATATATTCTCCTGTATATCTCTGACCGGCGTAATACTCCAAACAATGTAATAAGTACGATTGTGTGTTTTTGTAATAGTTTCCAAGGCTGGTGTTGCCTTACCCGCATGTGCATCCTGACAAGCAACACGCGCATCACTATCAGGATAAAGCGCGAAGAAATCATCTATCGTCTTTATTTGATCTATATTGTTCAGATCAAAAATACGTTGCATCGCATTATTCATAACACGAATCGAGCCATCTTTATCCCAAGCAATTATGGGAGAATTTCCGGCTTCAAATATGTCCGTGATATATTTTGACTGTTCGGATAATTCGCCGACCATCTCCTCAATAACTTCACCAACACTATTAAATTCATAAATCGTGCCCGGCTTATAACGAATGTCCTGACGTCCCATTCGTACACCTGCCGCATAATCCAAAAGCTTGCGGATGGAATGGTGCGTCCAGAAATGCAGGAAATAAGTTCCGGCGATGCAAATAACCAGTGAACAAAGCAGCCCGAATAAAATAGTTCGTTTAAAACTTTCCTGCCAGTTCTGGCTCCCTTGTGTTGTCGATACGGTTACCAGATGCAAACCGCTTTTCCCGTCTTCTAATCGCAGGGGTAAAATATCGCCACTAAAAAATTCCCCCAATTGCGCAAAGACCGGATCTTTATGTTCCAAAACCAGCTGTGCCGTTTCTTCAACCCCTTCTTCCAGAGACAAAGAGGATACAAGAACCGTGCTATCTTGAATAATATAATGGGCATAGGCATGGCTGGCCGAACGCAATCCATGCACAAGTGAAAAATTGTTTTTGAGGTATATACCGCCTTTTACGAGGCTGTTTCGCTTTTCGCCATTCTTATTTTCGCTAACAACATGTATTTGGATCACCAGAGCGGGACCCTTCGGAGTTTGCTCTAATTCCCAATGCTCATTTTTAAATAACAGGGTTTGTGCGCCTTCAACAGGAGAACCGAATGTTTTCTTTAAAACAGGCCCCTCACCTTGTTCCAATTCAAACCAAAGAGCATAATCAAGGATTGTGTTTTTTAAAGGGTTAAATGTCATCTCATCATTGGAAACAGAACCAATCGTTACCAAGGATTGCTTGGCTTCCTTCAATCGAAAATTTAAATATTGCTGCGCAATTTCATGTGTCCGGGAAAGCTGTTCAATCTGTTCAAACTGTAGGGCTTCCTTAGCGTTTTTATAGGACACCTGCAATAATAAAACGCTCACCCCGAAGAGAGCGCCCAAAAATAAAAATAAAACAACCGGAGTAAACCGGAAAATCATTGTGTTCCCCTTTTATCAAACGAATTGATAAGCTACACTGTTTCCCCAAGGAATAATTCGCAGATGAACTATTCAATCTCTATTAATATGTGGGAACAATGAATTCTACAAACAATAATGCGATATTAAAAAAAGAAAAATCGTCCTACATACTGGATAGAGAAATATCACGCAGAAAACAAATCGAAGATTGTGCCCAAATCGCCGGGTTGGAATGGGATATTGAAACGAGTGAGTTTTGGTGGTCCCAAAACCTATATAAAATTGTCAATCTCGACATTCAAACGCTGCCGCCTTCTTTAAACGCATTAATCGGACTTTTCCGCCCCAGCGATCAGGCAAAAGTGCAAAAACATTTTGAAACTCTATCTCAGCAAGGTGGTAGTTTTCGTTTTTATACACATACTTTATCCCGACAGGGTCAGGAAACCCCTGTGCTCCTCATGGCGAAGATGGATGCACATACAAATAAGATGATTGGCTTTGTCCAGGATGTCGGTACGGACTTTAAAGAACGTGAATCCTTACTCGAAACACTTGCCAAATATCGCGGCGTTATGTCTGGCGCAGGTGATGCCATCATATTATTATCCCACGAAGGCAATATCATTGAAGGAAACCCAAAAGCCGCCGAACTTTTGGAAGTTTTACCGGACAATATCTCTCAGCTGAGTGTTGACGATATCCACGATCAACAAGAACTTGATATAATGATGGGGTATTATCAAGGGTTTCTATGGGGGCAAGACCAGTCTGCACGCAGTACTATAATCGGCAAAAAAGGTAAAAGAACACCTGTTGAAATTTCGGGGCGTTCAATCGAAATCGGCTCTCAACAGATGCTTGTGGTCATTATGCGTGACATAACGGTCCAACAACAGGCCCAAAACGCCCTGATCCGTAGCGAACAACGTTATCGTAGCCTTGTAGATGAAGCCCGCGAAGGTATTATGTTGTTGACATCCGACGGCAATATTCTTGCTGTCAATCCAAAGCTGTGTGAAAGCACAGGATTGAAACGGTCTGTCTTGCTGCAAAGTAATTTTCGCGACATAACTGATTTCGATATGGAGATCAGCCCGACCGAAATTCTCATGGAAGCCAATACGCGATCCTCCATCCATATGGAAGGTAATTTGCAGACCGCAGATGGAAAACTTCTGCCAACCGGATTTAATGTGGCGCGTTATAAAGACCAAGGTCAGGTTCAGTTTATTGTAACCGCATATGACCTGACCAATGTGCGTTCCAGCGAAGAAGACAGACTAGAACTGCAAAAACAATTGTTTCAAGCACAAAAACAAGAATTATTGGGTCAAGTCGCGGGTAGCCTCGCCCATGACTTTAACAACCTGCTGTCCCCTATTCTTCTGGTCAGCGAAATGTTGATGGAGGACGCGCAGGAAGATCCTTTCCTTCATGGCAATTTGCGCAATATTCATCAGGCAGCTGAACGGGCACGCCGTCTTGTTCACCGTATTTTGACTTATACACGACCAGAAGAAAGCGAGCCGACACGTATAGAACTTCGCCATGAAATGGAAGAAACCCTCGCACTTTTACGTTCCTCCATTCCGCAAACGATAAAAATTGAAGAAATCTGCAACGACGAAAGCTATTATTGCTTTGCCGACCCTGATCAAATTCACCAAGTCATTATGAATACGGGTATGAATGCCGCGCAAGCCATTGGTGAGGAAAAGGGCGTCATCACCTTTGCAATGCAAAAAATCTATGTGGATGAAAATTCGGAATTAATCAGTCGCTTTGAAATTCCGGAAGGCGACTACGTAACCGTTTGTATCAGCGATACAGGTCCCGGCATTCCGGAACACATTCTCAATGAGATCTTTGATCCTTTCTTTACGACCAAAACGCAAACAGACGGCTCCGGTCTGGGACTTTCAGTTGTCCGCCAAATTGTTGAAAATCACGGCGGCGCTGTCGAAGCCATTCCTCAAGGGGGGTGCCTCTATACCAGTCAAAACAAGGAACCGACTATAGGTGCCTGTATTTGTATTTATCTGCCCCTGTTAAAGGAATAACCACCCGTGACACATATGCCTACCCTGAAAGCTTTAATTGTGGATGACGAAGATCTTGTACGCAACGCTGTTGCGATGGTCTTGAGGCGCAATCAATTTGAAGCAATGGCCGTTTCATCAGGAGAGCAAGGCCGGGAAGCCTGCCGAAAGAATACCTTCGACATTATTCTGACCGATCTGGTTATGCCACAAATGGATGGCGTTGAATTTATTCAGGCGTTGCGTGCGGACGGGATTACAACCCCGATAATCACCTTTACCGGGGGCGCACGCGTCGGACATCAAAATCTATCCAGTCAGGCAATAGAATCCGGTGCCTGTCTGACTTTGCGAAAACCTGTAAATAAACAGCAATTACTTGATGCAATCGCAACGGCTTTAGAAATTAGCCGGTAAAACCGCTTCTCAAAGCCAGACCAACAGCTTGGGTACGGCTGGAAACGCCCAACTTTCTGAACACACCTTTTAAATGTGCGCGAACCGTGACTTCTTGAAGTTCCAGAATACTAGCAATCACTTTATTAGAATGCCCTTCAACCAGATATTTCAAAACTTCCCGTTCACGGGTTGTTAATTCATCAAAAATATGGGAATCGGTATCATCTTCGATTAATTCTTCTTCGGTCGAACAGATCACAGACGGGATAAATTTTTCGCCGTGCAAAACCAAATTAATCGCATTGATCATGGCCTGCCCACCCAACGTTTTAGGGATAAAACCCGAGGCCCCTTTATCAATACAGGTCAGCACATCCACGCGACGATAAGCCCCGGACATAACCACAACAGGCTGTTTCCCGGCAAGGCCCACAATCTTTTGCACGCTATCCAGACCGGAAACACCCGGCATCTTCAAATCAAGCAAAATAAGGTCAAAATCATCGCCTGCACGCAATTTGGCTTCCGTTTCCGGAAGGGTTTCTGCCTCAACAACTTGAATGTCCGGTTGCAGTTTATTGAAGATCAACTTGATCCCCTCTCGAAAGAGACCATGGTCGTCTGCCAATAAAAATTTCATTTATCCTATCCTTCTAAGCCGGATATGCTATTCGTTATCCTAAGTACGTCAGATATCGAAGATCGGTTTTTCTATTCCTGAAAAATTCAGTTCTTCAATATACGGAATTTCCCCTAGAATACGCACCTTGCCAAATTGTTCAATGGCATTTTTATTGTCTGGATTTAATGGGCCGTTCAAAACAACCCCTTTTACGGGTATTTTGTAATTTTGCAACGCATGTAGCGTTAGCATCGTATGATTGATGGTCCCCAAACCACTCCGGGCAACGACAATGACTTCGCAATCCATTTGCTTGATCAAATCGATCATTAAATTATGATCATTCAGGGGGACAAACACACCACCGGCCCCTTCAATGACCAGAGGGGCATTGACCTGTGGCTTGATAATTTTTGCCAGATCAATTTTCACACCATCACGGCGCGCGGCTTCGTGCGGTGAAAGAGGTTCGCGTAATTCATAAGCACAAGGTAAAATCCGTTCCGGCGCAATGTTCCCGATCTTCTGGACCGTTTCTTTATCTTCAATATCGATAATACCGGACTGCACAGGCTTCCAGTAAAACCCATCAAGCTGCTGAGTTAAAAGGGCGGACACAATCGTTTTGCCGACATCTGTGTCTGTACCCGTTACAAAATAAGTCGTCATTTATGCCTCTTTGGTAATTGTACCAACCAGAATATCGTAGGTCATGGCGCAACTTCCGCCTTCTTCCAATGTCTTGATAACTTTTCTCATTTGCCCCGGTGATAACGGTTGATAACCGGGCTGTGGCGCCTGCGCCCCGATCGCCTTTAACGCCCGTAGAAAGGCAAGACCGTTCTCATAGGGCTGCAGGCGCTTTTGACGAGCGAAACTCACCTGATACCCTTTAATGGCAATTTGTTGCATATCTTCCAGCAAGGGATAATCATGCAATCCAACCGCCATACCTTGTTGGATTAAATGATCGCGCCACTGCTGAAAGGTTTCTTGTCCCAAGGTTGTGAAAAACAGTCGACCACCCGGTTTTAATAAACCGCTCAAACCTTTTAAGGCACTTTCCAAATCTTGAAACCATTGAAAGGCCAAGCTACTGACGATTAGATCAAATTTCTTTTCCAATGCGGGATGTTCACCATCCATAACCTGATAGGAAACACCATCACCAATACGCGCCCGGCAGCTTTCCAGCATATCCGCTGACAAATCTGTAATCAGCCAATTGGCCTGCGGAAATAAAGTCATCATTTCTTGCGTTAAGAAACCTGTCCCGCAGCCGATTTCCAGACAATCGGCGGGCTGTTCAAGGTCCAACCCTTTAATCACCTCAGCCAAAAATCCAGCCGTCCATTTCTGAACGGGGGCGTCTTTTTCATATGTGTTTGACGCTTTGCCAAACGACTGCGCAATAAGTTTTTTATTCACGGATTAACGGTCCAAAAATCGGCGGATGTCTGTAGCCAGTTTTTTTTCTTCAAACAGGGGCAGCAGGTGATTGCCCCCTTTATACCAGATTACGTCCTTACCGAAAGAGGCATGTGTTAATTTTTCAGGAACGATCCTGTCTTGATCCCCGGCAATTATCAATTTATCCGCGGGCAATTCTTTAAACTTTGTACGAATGTCACAATCGCGCAAATACCGAAGTCCTCCTGACAAGGCATCTGGCTTTGCCGTCGCTGGATAAACCGGATCAATCGCACCACAATTTTTCATAAATTCCATCCATACAGTTTCCGGTGCACGATCAAATTGACGGATCATACGTTCCAACATCCGCAGGGGCACACCGGCCGACCAATTTTCATCACGGCAAAATTTGGTAAAACCATTAATCGCAATCACGGCTTGGCAGCTCGGCACCTGTTCAACAACCCATCCCAATCCCATGGAATGCGTGATATAAACGGCATCTGGATCCTTTATCGAATGAACATCATTTATAAAGCCAAGATCCACAAACGCACATGTGAAATCTGAAAACTCCGTCGCCAACCCGCGCCAAAACTCAGGCGAAAACCCCCAACCATGAACGAAAACGAGTTTTTTCATCGTGCAAAGCTTTTCACAACATCACACAGTTTGTCGATATCCTCATTGCTATGGGCGGCACTCAGGGCAAATCGGATACGGCTTGTGCCGCGTGGTACGGTTGGCGGGCGTATGGCAATGCCCAAAATGCCCGCGTATTCCAAAGCTTTTGCCATTTCCAATGTATGGTCTTCTTCCCCAACAATCAGGGGGATAATTTGCGTTGTCGATCCACCGACATCAAATCCGCTTTCGATAAAGCTGTCGCGAACTTTTTGTGCATTTTTCAATAAACAACGGCGCGTTTCATCCATGCTTGGAACCAGTTCCAAGGCTGCATCCATCGCCCCCAAAACCGCAGGCGGCAACGAGGTGGAATAAATAAATCCGGTGCATCGGTTTACAAGATAGTCTTTCACCGCCTTTGAACAAACCAGATAGGCCCCAAAACCACCTAATGCTTTCGAAAAGGTCCCCATTTTGAAAGCAACATTTTTTCCGGCACATAAACCAAAACCACGCTGACCAAGAACCCCTGTTGCATGGGCTTCATCCAGATAAAGCTGCGCACCATATCGGTCTGCCAAGGCAATCAATGCGTCTACATCGCTTTGGTCGCCGTCCATACTGAAGACGCTTTCACTCAGGATAAAACGGTCCCCCGGCTTGCCTTCGTGTTTTTGCAGGAGTTCTTCCAAATGGTTCAAATCATTATGACGATAGCGAATTTGGCGCACGCCAGCGGCCTTTAATCCATGATGCATGCTGGCATGGTTTAAACGGTCACAAAAAACCAGCGGCTCCGTCCCCAGAATATCCTTATCAAACAAGGCTGATAAAATTGCAGAATTTCCTTGAAAACCGGAATTAAAGATCAGGGCCGCTTCCCCACCCTTGGCCGCAATCAATCGATCTTCCACCTGTTCGTGCAGTTCCATCGTGCCACAAACAAGGCGTGACGCCATAGATCCCGTCCCCCAGTTCTGCGCCCATTGACACGCGCGTTCAATCAACACAGGATGTTGAGCCAGCCCCATATAGTTGTTGGACGAAAAATTAATAATATCGCGTCCCTTAAATTGCGTATGACCGTTGCGGGTTTGGCCAACTGTGCGCAAACGTCGACGCAAGCCTTGCGCATCAAGTCCGTTTACGTACGCCGACAGCTTATTGTTGAATGTATCGCTCATGGCAGAAAATCATAAAGTGCGTTCATAAAATCATGCGGCTTTTCGGCGTGAACCCAATGGCCCGCATCTTCAATCGTTTTAAATTTTACCTGCGGGAATAAATGACGGATCAATTGATGATGAGAAGACTGTACATAATCCGATTGCGCCCCGTTAATAAACAAGGTTTCACCCGTATATGTGCTATCTGGTCGAATGGCGGGTACACCTCCGATAGTTTCCATTTCCCGGCCCAGCGTTTCCAAGTTCACCTGCCAGCGTAAACCGTCCTTTGTTGTTTCCAAATTCCCCAGTAAAAAGGCGCGAACCGCAGGGCTTTCAATGACGTCTGCAATCAATGGGTCAACTTCGCTACGGCGTTTTACCCCGGTTAAATCCACAGACTGTAGTTTTTCTACGTAGGATTTAAATGTCATGCGCGGGTATTTGACTGGGGCGATATCGGCAACCACAAGACGATCCACCCGTTCTTGTGATTTCAGCGCCGTGGTCATGGCAACTTTTCCACCCATTGAATGACCAACAATGGCGGCTTTGTCCAAACCACGTTGATCCAGAAACTCCACTACATCTGCGGCCATTTCCGTATATGACATCGTATCCGTCCAAGGGCTGGATCCATGATTGCGTAAATCGAGCGTTAAAATACGGTATTTACGCGCCATTTGTTTGGCAATGGAATTCCAGTTTTTGGCCGCCCCAAACAACCCATGCAGGATAATGACCGGGTATCCTTCGCCTATATCTTGATATGCCAGTTCCATAGATGGTTTTGCCTTGTCTCAATCACGCTCTTGTCCTATTTAGAACATAGATACTTATTCGCCAACCCTTCTCTTTTAAAGGTTTTATATCATGTGTTCGAAAACAGACAGTCCCGAAAATATCGTTGATGCGCTGAAATACAACAGCGACGGCCTCATTCCGGCGATTGCACAACAACATGATAGCGGCGAAATCCTGATGATGGCATGGATGAACAAAGAAGCAGTTGCTGAAACCTTAAAAACAGGTCGTGTTTGTTATTATTCCCGTTCACGCCAACAATTATGGCGCAAAGGCGAAAGTTCCGGTCAACAACAGGAACTTATCGATTTTCGCACCGATTGTGACAAAGACACCGTTCTTGTCAGCGTCAACCAAACAGGTGTCGCTTGCCACACAGGACGACGTAGCTGTTTTTCGTGGGCTGCGCGTGACGGCAAAATCGAGACTGTGGAAGAAGTTATCGTCTCCCCCGACGAACTTTACAAAAAGTAAGATTTAGATGCCAATCCGGCGGCGTTTAGAATGGGGTTCAATCGTCACATAAAACGGTTGGTCCCCATTTGTTTTTGCGCGCCACTCAACCGGGCCTTCGTACGATTTTCCGCGAAACAGCATCACACCATAGGGACTGACGCTGCGCTCATCACTATCTTTTGGCTGACGAAAGGTCACATCCAATCCACGATAACTGATGATCATTTTTAAGGCAGCTGGATCAGATTGAAAATCGGTTGGTAACGCGTCACAAACCCGGATCCGATAATCGCGTGATCTTGATTGCGTGATCATAACCCGCATCCAATTTGCGATATCATTGATCAAAAATTTCCGACGCAGATCGTCCGCGTCATCGGCAATGGGCAGGCACTTGATCAATTCACTGCGCAAACGGCTTTGTGCGCAAACTAAATCTTTTACTTTAAAAACACCTTCCAATGCATTGTTAAAAAAGGTTTCTATCGCGCGTATTGGGCGACGCCTCAAAACCACACCATTGACTTGCGCATCATGGATTGCTTTCCAGTGACTTTCATGTCGGCAATCAATCACCATCATTTTTTGTGGTTGCCCGCCGCCATTACGGGGGCGTAAATTTTTCATAGATTGTGGGGAAACAACGCTCGGGCGAAGGGTCATGTCAAACGGTCCTTTCGAATATCACGGATAAGGAAACGGGCCGGGTGCAAGGCCTCACGAAAACTGTTTTCCAGTGGACAAGGTGTGCCGGAAATATAAGCGGCAAGAACGTCCGCCAACAAAGGCGCAGTTTGCACACCACGCGCACCAAGACCACAAAGGGTATACAACCCGTCAACATATTGCGCATCTGAGAAAGCCTTTCCTTTGGGACCATGTTTCAAATGGGCATAAGCCTCTTTATACCAGGCCTCATCAAAAACAGGCCCGACAATCGGCATATGGTCCGGCGTCATGGCGCGGATGGAGGCTCTCCCCCCTTCAACCGCAAAATCCATGTCGGGGAAATAATCACGTAATTTATTACGGTTCTTTTCGTGGCTTTGCTCTGTTACCTCGCGATAACTTTTATCAAAGAAATCCGGCCAATGATCAAAAGTTGCTCCGACAATATGCTGTCCATTTTTGGCAGGGATGAAATAACCGCCGCAGGTTAACGGGCATTGTGTTTTTTCACTTTCCTTTGTTGCACGGACATAAGAAACCTGCCCGCGCCGACCCCGCATAATCATTTTACTATAGGGGTTTAAGGCCGCATTTTCGCCCGCCGTGGCCAACACAACGCTATCCCCTTCAAAAACGACATCCTCGCCCGACTTCAGTTGCCAGCCGTCTGTATGACGGATCAAGGCGGTAATATCCGTACTAAATCTTGTTTGCATATCCGCACTTAGGGCCTGACACAGGGCGGAAGGTTCCACATATCCTGCTTTGGTAAACCATAACCCGCCGCGCGGCACAGACACACCAATTAACGCACTGGCTTCTTGTGCCGTGACAAGACGCATATGATCCGGTGGCAAAATCTCTTTTTCCGCCAGCAATTTTAATTTCAAACGGTCTGCTGTATCCTGTTCCATCTGAAACAGGCCGCGCGCACCTTGCCACGGTGTAACATCAAGATGATCATAGTAATAAAGCGCATGCAGGTACGTTCGGACATTAAACCAACCTTCCTGCGTTAATCGTGGTTTGACCAGACCTAACCGATTACCGGACCCTTCTTGCCCTGCCCGGTCATTTCGATCAAATAAAGTCACATCATGACCATCTGCGATTAAACGCCGGGCGGTTGCACATCCGGCAATCCCTGCGCCAATGACCGCAATTTTTTGTTTTTTAAATTCTTTCTGCGGTTTGCTGAACCACGGTGCAGGTTGTCTTTTTTCATCGCCTTCGAATACACCAATCAAGCTATCGCGCTTGCGTCCAAACCCCCGGCGTTTTGACATATCGAACCCCACATCACGCAAACCTCGTTTGACAAAACCTGCCGCCGTAAAGGTAGAGAGAACGCTGCCGCATGTGGATAAACGCCCGATTTGTTCAAAGACGTCGTCGCGCCACATTTCAGGGTTTTTTGCGGGGGCAAAACCATCCAGATACCAGGCATCAATTTGCCCGTCCAATTGCCCAAACATATCGGCGGCATCCCCAAGCATCAGGGTCAGCTTAACCTTGCCACCTTCCAAAACAATATGGTGAAATCCCGGATTTAGTGTTGGATAATGATCTAGAAATTCAGCGGCAAAGGGAACGAGGTCGGGAAAACTTGCATAAGCCTGTTTTAGTTCTTCCTTATCCAGAGGAAAAGCTTCCACCGAAAAATAGTTTAACTGACAATCTGTTTTACTTTCTTTCCAGACTTGCCACGTCAAAAGAAAATTTAACCCTGTCCCAAACCCGGTTTCCGCAATGTTAAATGCTTGCTTGCCCTCAAATGCCTCAGGAAGACCGCAACCATGCACAAAGACATAAAGAGATTCCGCAAGGCCATCATCCACACTGAAATACACATCATCAAAGCGTCCGGATACAGGGGTTTTGTTTTCTTTCCAGCCCAATTGTGCAGAACCCAGTTCTTTCATTGCTATCTTACTCAAAAATATGTTGTTTTTACAGCCCCCCTCCCTACATACTAACACAGGGGAACTATGGAAAGGGTCAATCCCGGAATGCAACATTTCAGCCCGCCTGATATTAATCCGCAAACCTATGGCTGGTCCGTGCGTGCTTTTTCCACGGTCAAGCGTATGCTTGGGGTTAACATCAAACTTCATGCTGATCGCAATCAGGTCGAACAGGGTCATATTTTTCTGTTCAATCATTTTGCCCGCTTTGAAACCTTTATTCCCCAATACCTGATTTATCAAGAGCAAAAAGCCTATTGCCGCTCTGTCGCCTCTGCTGAATTCTTTAGCGGGGATGAACGGTTCACCAATTATCTGCATGCCGTCGGCGCCCTGCCCAACAATATGCCAAACCTGTTATCCGTACTGGCAAAAGATATCCTGCGCGGGCGCAAGGTCATTATTTTCCCTGAAGGCGGCATGGTCAAAGACAAAAAAATCATGTCGGCGAAAGGGGATTATTCCGTCTTTTCCCCAACCGCGCTTGAACGCAGAAAACACCACAGCGGAGCGGTCCGTCTTGCCCTTGTGCTTGATCAATTCAAACAAGCCGTTCAATGCGCCCATCAACGCAATGACCATGATCTTTTAGAACATTGGGTGGAAGAAATTGGTCTGGACAGTGTTGAAACATTGCTGGAACGCTGCCACGAGCCCACACGGATTGTTCCCAGCAACATCACCTTTTACCCCATCCGCATCACCGAAAATTTCCTTAAAAACAGCGTCGAACGATTAACCGGCAAACTTCCCAAAAAATATGCCGAGGAATTGCTGATTGAAGGCAACCTCATGCTGAAGGATACCGATATGGATATCCGCATGGGCAAACCGATTGAAATGGCACAATTTTGGACATGGTGGGAAAAGATCGTTGTTCGCCAAGCTGTTGAAGGTATTACCGGATTAAACGATTTATTTGCAATGGGCCCACAAAGTGAACAGTTCCTCAAACGTCTTGCCGGAACGCGCCTTCGCAATAAAACCGAACAGGTGCGCGATCAGATTATGGAAGACATGTATCGTCTGGTGACGGTCAATCTTTCCCATATCGCCTCAGCCCTTATTCTGGAATTTCTGGACCGGGGCACAGACACTCTACCTCAATCAGATTTCCTGCATGTACTGTATCTGGCAGCGCGTTACGTCAGCCATGAACAAGGGATTCATTTGCACAGATCCCTTTTATATGCCGAAACATACAGAAATCTGCGCGATGGGCATTGCGAGGAAATCAAGCAATTCCTGACATCGGCACAGCGGGCAAACCTGGTCGAAATCAAAGACGACAATATCCATTTTTTACCCAAGCTTAAACTTGAACACGATTTCCACGATGTACGTATGGAAAACCCGATTTGTGTTTACGCCAACGAATGTGCCCCTGTCGACGGGATCAAAACAGCAATTCATCGTGCCCTTAATCATAAACAGGAACTTACACTGGATCATTGGGCGCAATACTTTTTTGAAGATGAAGTACATGCGTATCGTCAGGCAAAAGAACGTTTTAGCGCCCCGGCCTATGAAGAGATTAACACCCAACAGACGGCCACTGCTGATGCCAGCCCGTTTTATCTTGCCCCGACCGGAAAAGAAGTCAAAAAAACCTCTGTCCTCTTGGTTCACGGCTTTCTAGCCTCACCTGCAGAAATGATCGGGCTGGGACATCAATTGGCAGAAGAAGGATACTGGGTTTATGGTCCCCGTCTCGAAGGTCATGGAACGTCACCGTGTGATTTGCGTGAACAAAGTTGGCAAGACTGGATGCGCTCTCTCAAACTCGGGTACGATCTTTTATCCATGCGCAGTGAAAAAGTCATCATTGTCGGTTTTTCAACCGGTGGCGCCCTGACCTTGCGTTTTGCCGCAGAACACGATCCAAAACTTGCGGGGATATGCGCAATTTCCACTCCTTTGCGCTTTGCCAATCCCAACTTGATGTTTGTGCCCCTGATCCATCATGCCAACCGACTGGCAAAATGGTTGGCGGCACAAGAAGGGATCCTGCCCTACATCATCAACGAGTCTGAACACCCCGATATCAATTACAAACATATCCCCATCCGGGCCTTACATGAATTGCGCCTTCTGGTCGATGATATGGAACAAAACCTTTATCGTGTAAAATGCCCGACCCGTTTAATACAAGGCGATCAGGAAAAAGTCGTAAAACCGGAAAGTGCGCGACTAATTCGTGCTGAAATGGCGGGCACAACGCCGGAACTTGTTATGGTGCCTTCAACCCGACATGGTATTGTGACCGAAGATATTGGCGGGACACGTCAGCACATTATTGATTTCGTCAACCGCATTGAAAGGAATTTGTGATCATGGCTGAACATAGTTTTCCTTGGTTAAAGGCTTATGCCGATGGTGTGGATGCTGAAATCACACAGGATATGCGCCCCTTGCACGCTTTTTTCGAACAAGCTTGTGCTGAATATAGTGATCGTCCCTGTCTGGATTTTTTAGGCCGCAAGTATAGCTATAGCGAAATTGCCGATCTGGTTGGCCGGGCGGCCAAGGGATTTCAGCTTCTTGGGGTTCGCCGTGGCGTAAAAGTCGGCCTATGCCTGCCAAACTGTCCTTATTACGTCATTTGCTATTACGCTATTCTGACTGTGGGCGGAACAGTCGTGAATTACAATCCGTTATACGTTCGCAAAGAACTGGAATTTCAGGTCGAAGACAGCCAAACAGAAATCATGGTGACACTAGACCTGCAACAGCTCTACCCCAAAGTTAATGAACTGATCGACACGACACCGCTTAAAAAAGTTATCGTATGTTCGATGAGTGATATTCTCACACCGATGAAAAGCGTGTTGTTCAGTGTTTTCAAACGCAGTGAAATTTCCCCTTTTGAAAAAGACCTGCAACATATCACCTTTGATGATTTGGTGAAGAATGATGGTCAACCGGACCCGGTTTCTGTTGATGCCACAAAAGATGCAGCCGTCATCCAATATACCGGCGGGACAACCGGCGTCCCCAAGGGCGCAGTCCTGAGCCACGTCAACCTTGTTGCCAATTTAAAGCAGGTCCGCGCCTGGTTCCCGGGTGTTCACAAGGGAAAGGAACGCATTTTATGTATCCTGCCCTTCTTCCATGTCTTCGCCATGACAGTAGAATTAAATCTGGGACTTATGAGTGGAATGGAACTCATCATGGTTCCGCGTTTTGAATTGAACGCTGTCCTTAAAATAATTGATGAAAAACGCCCGACCTTATTTCCTGCGGTTCCGACAATCTATACAGCGATTGCCAATCATAATGACATTGATGATTATGATCTGACATCCATTCGTTTTTGTATCAGTGGCGGTGCGGCCCTCCCCCTTGAAACCCGCAAAAAATTTGAACGCCTGACCGGATGTTCGTTGGTAGAAGGTTATGGTCTGAGTGAAAGTTCCCCTGTTGCCACCTGCAATCCCATTGGCGGAATTTCAAAAGAAGGATCCATCGGTGTTCCGCTGCCGTCCACCGAAATCATCATTCGAAATATGGAACCGCCTTATGATCTCGTCCCAAGGGGGGAAACCGGCGAAATATGTATAAAAGGTCCTCAGGTTATGACCGGGTATTATCACCGCCCAAACGCCACAAAAGAAACGTTTCATGGGGATGAATTGCGCACCGGTGATGTCGGATATATGGATGAAGACGGTTATATTTTCCTGATCGACCGGGCCAAGGATTTGATTATTTGTTCCGGCTATAACGTCTTTCCGCGCGCGATTGAAGAAGCCATCTATCAACACCCGTCTGTGGCAGAAGTCACGGTCATCGGTATTGATGATGAATATCGCGGACAGGCCCCCAAGGCCTTTGTTCGTTTAAAAGAAAATGAAAATATCAGCGAAGATGATCTCAAAACATTTTTAAGAGATTATCTGTCCCCGATCGAACGGCCCCGCCATATTGAATTTCGCGACGAACTGCCCAAGACCATGATCGGGAAGCTCTCGAAAAAAGAACTGGTGGCAGAAGAAAGGGCCAAAAAATGACCCTTTCTTCACCCCCTCCTCAGGGTCCAAAGAAATAGACCCTGACGTAAACCCCGATATACGCCGCCAATGCGATTGCCACTAACAACAGGGCAACCTTGGTTTTGGAGGGTAAATTGGGTTTTTCACTCATTGAATGTTCCCTCATTTCTTACTCCGCAGGTTTTGCCGCACCGGGAAAGCCCGGATCGGTCGTTGCTTTCATATTAGCTTCACGATCTGCATAGCCATAAGGTGACCAATCGGCCGTAACGGTTGGCGGATTAGGGAAGTTCCCGGCTTGCGGACAGTTCGGTGCATGCGTCCATTCCAACGAACATGACTTCCACGGGTTTTCAGGCGCAACCTTACCTTTGAACGCACAGACAATCCAGTTCAGAATGGTCACCGACATACCCGCCGCCACCATAAAGGCACCAAGAGTTGCCACCTGATGATAAGGTTCAAACTGCGGGAACATTTGGTAATCCCAATAACGGCGCGGCATGCCTTGCGCCCCGATGATAAACAGCGGGATAAAAGTTACATGAACGCCGACGATATTAAGGATAAAGCCAGTCGTTGCCCATTTGCCATCGGCGTAGCGCCCAAACATTTTTGGGAACCAGTAATAAATCCCGCCAAACATAGCGAAGGCAGAAAACATCGCCATGATAAAATGGAAGTGTGCATGGACAAATGACGTTTCAGACAAATGAACCGTAATTGCTGTCAAGGCCAAGGGGATCCCCGTCAATCCACCGGATAAAACAAGGAACAAACACGATATCGCATAAAGCATACCGGTATTAAACGTAATCGCTGCCTTATAAAGCGTGCCCCACATGGACATGACCATCAGCCCCACAGGGACCGAGATTAACAAAGTCGTGACCATTTGTCCGATACGCAACCAATCCGGCATCCCGGACACATAAAGGTGATGCACCCATACAAAGCCGGAAATCCCGACAATGCCCCAAACACCGCCATAAACACAGGCTTTATAATTGAAGACCCGGTTTTTACACATGGTGGTAAAGATTTCGAACAAGATCCCGACTGCCGGCAAGAAGATGACGTAAACGGCAGGGTGCGAATAGAACCAGAATAGGTTTTGATAAAGAAGGACATCACCGCCCGCCTCAGGATTAAAGAAATTCGTTCCAAGGTATTTATCAAACAGCAACATAGTGACGGCAGATGCCAGAACCGGAATAAAGACGAGCTGTAAAACAAACGCGGCAACAGTTGTCCAAGTGAAGATATTCAACTGGTTCCAGCCAATCCCCGGTGCGCGCATATAAATAACGGTCACAAGGAAGTTCACGGCACCTAATACGGAACTGAATCCCAACAAATGAAGGGTGAAGACATAATAAGCCGTATTCCCCATTGTTGTGATTGAGTAAGGCGGATAGCCTGTCCACATAATGTCCGGCGGGTCCGGGATCACGAAGCTCAGCAACGCCAGAATAATCGCGCCATAAAACAACCAGATGGAAAAGGCATTAATGCGCGGAAAGGCAACATCCTGTGCGCCAATCATCAAAGGCAGAAAATAGTTGGCAAAAAAACCGGTCAACCCCGGAATAAGGAAAGCCAAAACCATAGCCGCGCCATGAAAATAGAGCCATTGGTTATATTCGTTGGGGTTATCGGTAATGGTTGGCCCCAATTGGGACTGTTCCAGACGGATCAACAACGCCATCATCCCGGCAACCACAAAGGCTGTCATGGACCCGATGAGATACATGATCCCGATCCGTTTATGGTCTGTTGTAAAGAACCATTCTTTGAAAGTCTGCATGCTCATTTGATGTGCATCCTCCCTCAGCTTTGTGTGTTGTTGGGTAAGGAATTGGCGTTTGCCTCTTCCTTGATTTGATTGAACCATTCGTCATATTCGTCCTGTTCCAGAACGCGAACGGTTGTGTACATCTCAGCATGCGCTGTCCCACAATATTCGGTGCAGGTATGAACATACTCACCAGTTTCTTTCGGGTTAAACCAAACATAAGTTACCCGCCCCGGCATGACATCCTCTTTGACGCGAAATTCAGGAATGTATAATGAATGCAACACATCTTCCGATGTCATTCGCAAAACAATCGGTTGGCCTTTAGGGACAACAAGTTCTTCAGATACAATTTCGTCACCATAATCAAATTCCCAGTACCACTGATATGCAGTGACCCGGATTTCCTTGGCTTCATCGGGGATGCGGCGATAGTCATTCCACAATGTCCAGCCCTTGGCAGACAGGAAAAAATCGTCCGCCATAAATATAGATGCCGGTATCAAAGCCCAAGCAAGCGCGGCTGCCGGTGTTAGCTTTGGCCCCTTCCCCACTTCATTTTCATTTTTAGCGCGGTACTTCCAAACCATATAAATAGCGGCAAGGCTGAAAATCACACCAATCACCGTAATATCGACAATGATTTCATGCCAGAGATGATCCCAGCCTGCTGCTGGATCTCTCTCGTACCCCTCGTCTTGCGCGAACGCGGGTCCAACTGCAAAAACACCCGACAGGGCTGCAGCTTTCCCTAAAAACGTCCTCATGCCTTATCCTCCCTTTTCTTCTGTCTGCGCTTAAAGGCAAATACCGATGTTCCCAAGGCACTGATGCCAACAAACAACGAACCAAAAGCCACAAACATGGGAATATTGAAAACATAGCGCCCTTCTTTGTAATTGTAGCTGTAACACAAAGAGACCGCGTAATTGATTATCTCGCCGGGTTTGAAATTCCCGTTTCGGGATTCCAGTACGGCGAGTTCAATGTCACTTTTATCAATGTCGTGTGCGTATAGAATGCGTGCTAAACGCATTTCCGGGGACAAGATCATATAGACCGTCGGATGATAAAATGTTCTATCCTGCGGGGACCAAAAGAAACGAAAATCAAAACGATCTGTAAAAACTTTGATCCGTTCGCGATCTTCAGGGCGCACGACAGAAAAAGTCCATCCCTGTGCAACGCCCTTATCCAACCCGACGTTCTTTCTAAAACGTTCAAGCGTTTCTAAGGTATCGTTCTTGTCGAAAGAAAGTGTAACAACGTTAAAGTCATTGCCCGGTTTTAATCGTCCATCTTTTTCCAACTGGCTTAGACGTTCACCCAATTCAATATTAACGGAGGAACAAACGCCATCACAGCTGTAATAGGACAACACCAAAACCAGCGGTTTGCCTTCGTAATCGTCAAAGGTAAAAGTCTCACCTTCCTGATTTAAAAAGGAAAAACCTTTTTTAGGTTTTAGTCCCAGAACTTTGGCTTCGCTAATGCGCAAGGCCTCCGGGTCGATATCTGAATCAGGCACCCGAAAAACCTGCGTAGCTATTGCATTAGATTGAAAAGCCAACAGGAAAACCACAGTAACCGTCAAAACGCTGACTATGCGACACACATTTTTCATACGTCACCAGAAATAAATCTGAGAAACGACGAAAAACCAGACAACATCCACAAAATGCCAATAGATCGATGCACAGGTAATAAACGTTTTATTGGTTCGCCCCCGTAACGCAGGAAGCAACACACAAACAAATATCCCAAGCCCGCCGATCACATGACTGGCATGGAACCCAGTCAAACTGAAAAAGATCGTGCCAAATGCATTTGTATCTGGATAGAACTCTTCATGGAAAAGATGGTTATACTCGTAAAAAGTCATACTGATAAATATCAGTCCCAAAAGCATGGTCAAAACCAGCCATTTGACGAAACCGCCATGATCATTATGGGCGTATTTTTCTTCCGCGATATGAATGGTTACGGACGAAGACACCAATATGACTGTCATAATCAACGGTAACGTGACCGGGAATTCCGGCGTCCCTTCCGGTGGCCAGACATCCGCCCCCAATCGCATCATCCAATAAGCGACAAAGAAGGAAAGAAAGATAAAAATTTCAGAAATAATAAAGATCGGAAGACCGATCCCGGCCACGTCAGCAATCAACGGTTTGACCGTCAATCCTTCATTGACCCACATCGCAATCCCGGCCAAAAGCATGGGCGTACCCAGACCTGCAAAAATGGCGGCCAAAAGTGGATTTTGATATTGAAAATAGGCTGCAAATGTTAAGGGGACGAGAAAGAAAACGCCCGCCACCACCCAGAATGGCGCTTGGCTCCATTCCCAATGATGTTCATGTGCATGTGAACTCTCTGCCGACATACGGTTACCTCCCAGATGTCGTTGTTTAACCAATAAACTTAGGGCAAAATCGTCTTTGACTATTATTATACGGCTTGGTCATCCCCTCCCTTACAGAGGAAGATGAACATCCATTATGACGACAAGGAAAAGCCCCCCCAGATATTTCATAGATGCAAAAAAGTTGGTCATGGCCGTTTTCTCGTCCGGCTCTTTTATCAAGGCCCAGTTGCATCGCAAAAGGTAGACACCCAGTGCCAAGGCACCGATGCCGTAAATGTTCCCAAGTTCCCCCAAGAACCAAGGTAACAAGCTGGAAAAAACCAGCAAAAGGCTGTTAATTAAGATATAGCGCGATGTCCGTACGTTTCCGACGACAACGGGTAACATCGGCACACCGGCCGCAGCGTATTGGTCTTTCAAACGCATTGCCAAGGCCCAGAAATGTGACGGTGTCCAAAAGAACAGGACAATCGCCAGTAACATCGGCAAAAACCATTGATCCGGATTAACGGCCGCAGCGCCTGCCAACACGGCAAAACTGCCAGCCAAACCACCAATGACGATATTTAACCAATTGCGCCGTTTCAGCCAGATCGTGTACACAACCCCATAAAAAAACGCACCCAAAAAGAGGTGCGCGGCAACAGTCGGATTAAAAACATAAGTGGCCATAGCACAGCCAAAAACCAGCAAACTTGCGGCAATCCAAAGTACGAACTGAGGACTGGCGACACTGCGTACAGCAAAAGGCCGCTGGCAGGTCCGTTTCATCAGTCGATCGATATCTCTATCGTAGAAATGATTGAATATACTGGAAGAAGCAGAGCCCATCATCATTGCGAGACTTAACACCAAAAGATGAGACAAATTAACCTCACCCGGTGCCACTGTCGCAAGATAGCCGGTCACTGCCGTCAAGGCGATCATAACCCCAATACGAGGCTTCGCCAATTGAAAGTATCCTCCCATAATATACCCCTTTGCATCAGGTTATATTAAGAACTTTATAATTATTATAATTTTATGTTACAGGTATTTTAAGATAAATCAATTGGTATTTTTTATTATACTTACCAATTACTTACGTACAATTATACGACTACGCATCTTATTGTGTTCAATTCCACAATATTGCGTGCACCCTATGGCATATTGGCCTTCCTGTTCAATTTTCAAGGGAATAATGTATTCGGTTTTTGGTTGTAACAGAACGTCAATCGATTGTCCTGTTGCCCCCTTTTCCAGATGAAAGGCATGTTGAATATCTTCGCTGGCAACGTGAAGGATATACGATTGCCCCACTTTTAATTCCAATGCGGGTGACCATTCCCATTGACGTGCCACCAGATAGATATCCTCGTCATTGAACGATTGTCCTTTAACCTTATCGTTGAAATCAGACCAGCTTTCTATCGCGCGGTATGTGACATTCTTTTGTGTCTTCCCAAAACTGGATGCAAGTTGATACCCAAAGAAAATCGCCATCAAAGCAATTAAAAAAAGGATAGCGTAATCACGCCGTTCCATGAATGCGCCCTCCCTTCACAATCCAGTTCAGGGTCATAACGACAAAAAGCACGCCCCCAACAACAGCAATCAACCCGCCAATACCCATCAAGCCCATCGACAAAATTTTATCTATATTATCAAGACCTTGTGCCGCACCCGCGGTTTTCCGGGGAACACCTTGCAAACCAGCAAGAAACATACCGCTGGCATGCATGATTTGTCCTAAACCATAGAACCAATATTGCAATGTCAACCAACGCCCATTCACTGGTTGAATACCGATGAATGGCAGAACAATACGGTGATAGAAAATCATAAAACCAAGATTTATCCCACCGATAACCGCATGATAATGCGCAGGTACACGTGTATCGGTTCCATCCAGAAACAAGCCATAAAGGCCGCCGAGATTATAGGTCAGAAGTGACAACCACAGGGCCGTTTCCATCAAGCGGTCCTTATGTTCGTTCTGTTCAAACAAAAGAAAACGTATCAAAAATACACTGGCAATAACAGAAGGCAACGGCAAGCCGTAGCGCAATAGGGCGGTATAAAAATCACGGTTTGCCTGACTTAAAATATCACTGAACATATAAACAAATGGCCCGCTGCCCGCAAAGACAAGCAAGATGCTAAAAACTGACCATTCATATGGTCCCTCAATCAGTCGTTTTTTAACAACAGCAGACCAGACAAGTACCAGCAAGGCCGTATTGACAAATTGCAGAATATGCCCCCCACCCCAGAACAATTGTTCATTAAAACTGGGTTCTGCCAATTCGGCAGGTAATGCGTACCATGCCCATAGAAAACAGGTACAGGCAATCAGATAAATAAACGCACAACAAGAAGAAACATCAAGCAGCCTGAGCTGACGTAAAGAAACAAGCGCTAATGAAAGAAACAATAAGATCAAGCCCGCATAATAAATCGGATGGTTCATCACAGGCACATAATTGTTAAGTTCAGCCGTTCCCAAATCAAACAAAGCCGGAATCATCAGACAAACACAACCAAGAACGGCAAGACCGATGCTCAGCGGCCCCAGTTTCGTGAATGCGTGTTTTGCTTGATGATTGACCAGTCGATAAGTGAAAACAGCCCCCATCGTTGCCAAGAACCAAACGACAAACGAGAAAATGACGTGAACGACCAATCCCTTATGAAAGAAAGACGCCCACGGCCAAGGTAACAGATCCTGCACATAAGGTGTGCGTGACAACACCAACAACAAGGCAAATACACCCGCAATCGCCAAGGCCCCAACAGACAGTATTGTCCATGCTTTGCATTCTTGCTTCAACGTCATAATCGGTTAAACCTTCGCGTAGATATGAAACGCCATGACATAAACAACGATACCGGATGAACAGACAAACACCCAGATGGGAAAGGTAATCCGTGCAATTCGTTTATGTGCGACAAAATCCTTACGCACCAAAGCCCACCACACCGCCATGATAATCATTACCAAAACAAGGGCGGCAAAGCCAATATGAGTAAATAAAATGGTGAAATATATAGGGCGAACAATGCCCTGGCCTTCGAAAGGAACATGACCGATATGGGCATGGTAATATAAATAAGAAACAAGAAAGACACCGGAAACCGCCAAAGCCGAAACCATCAACTGTTTATGACGGGTCGTATGACCCGATTTGACAGCCCAAAAAGCAAAACAAATCAGGATTAACGACGTCGCATTTAAAAAGGCCTGAAAATGGGGCAAAAAATCCAGAATATCCATGTATCACCCTTTTATTTCGTAGTTCAGCCACGTTATCGCGCTAAAGACGATTAAACCACCAGCCTGATGTAGGGATGCCAGCGAAACAGGGACGATATGCAGCAATGTTGCAATCCCTAAAACCACTTGCAACACAACAACCACAGCACAAAGTCTTGTCTGTAGGCACGGCGTATTTGTTGCCCATATCCATAAGGTAAAGCACAAGGTTGTTATACCCAAGACACGATGCTGGAATTGCACAGTCGTAATATTTTCAAAGTGATTGATCCACCACGGGTCTTGCATAAACAATCCGTCAGGCACCAAATCCCCATCCATCAAAGGAAAGGTATTATAGGTCAGCCCGGCATCCAATCCCGCAACCAATGCCCCGGCAAGGATTGTTAAGAAACTCAAGCCCCATAATACCCGGCTCTGTTGTCGAAAACGTGCAAGCGCCCTTAGCGATTTTTCTTTTACAAATTTAATACCACACCAAAGCAAGGCACCATATAAGGCAAAAGCAAACCCAAGATGCGCCATAAGGCGGTATTGACTGACTTCCGGTTCATTAATCAAACCGCTTTTGACCATATACCAGCCCAGCCCCCCTTGCGCGCCCCCGAGCAGAAACAAGACAAAAAGCGGCAAACGCATCTCGCGTGAAATCCATCCCCGCAGGAAAAAAAAGACCAGCGGTAAGCCAAAGGCTAAACCGATCAAGCGCCCCCACAAACGGTGAAAATATTCCAGCCAGAAGATTTCCTTAAATTCCGCCAATGTCATGCCGAAATTGATTTCTTTATATTGAGGTGAATGTTTGTATAAATCGAAAACCTGCTGCCATTGCCCCTCTGCTAAAGGCGGCAACCATCCGGTAAGTGGTCGCCAATCTACCATAGACAACCCCGACCCCGTCAGGCGGGTTAAGCCGCCAAGGACAACCATGATAAAAACCATAGCTGCAACACAAAATAACCAGTATCCGACAATTTTGTTTTGTCGGGTATCAATCGAATTCGATTGTGTCATAAGCCCTCTTTATTCAACGGGAACCAGATCACGATAAGCATGCCAACTGGCATACCCCAGCACAGGCATCGCAACGATAAGCCCAATGAAGAAAGACGCCAAAGCAAACCATGCAATAATGGCGATTGTGAACGCCCAGCTCCACATGACATGGCTATTTTTCATAACCGTCTTCACACTAAATGCCATTGCCTCGAATGTGCCGATTTCACGGTCCAGAATAAGAGGAACTGAAACAGCCGTTAAAAGAAACACAAGGCAAGCAAAGATCAACCCAATCGCCGATCCAACCGTTAAAAATGCAAGCCCGTCTGTATGGGACAGCAGGTCAATGCTGATACTTTCAAGCGACAGTGACGCGTTGCCAAGCATCAAAGCATACAAAACAACCGCAACCTGCGTCCAAACCATCATAATCAACAGCAAGACAAAAGCCATCAATCCCAAACGACGTGGCGCCTTTTTCCATGCCATACATGTATTGGCAAAGGTCGGTGTTTCGCCTTTTTCTCTCAGGCGTGAAACTTCATAAAGCCCCAATGCCAACCAAGGGGCAAAAAGAATGAAGCTGCCACTTAAGGGCAAAATAAGATAGGTTAAGTTCAGGGCAGTTAACCCCCAAAACAAACCATACCCCGCCAAAACAAAAATGGCGCCGTAGGTCAATCCAACCCCGGGCGCCATTTTAAAATCATGCCAGCCTGCACGCAGCCATTTGGCCGGTGCTTCTATATGAACCTTATTTGCATGAGGTTCATTTAAGGAATTGAGTATCACAGCATCTGACATTGTGCCTCCCCCGTGTTAATATTAAGCTTGTCGATATGCTTAGTTTAGAACAATGCTAACATAAAATTTTGGAATAGCTCTAAATATTTTCAATACCTGCCTTCAACTTTATATTTCGAATATCTTAAATATTATTCGCAGATTGCTGTAACAAGTGAGATCAAAGAATGTCCACCCCTGAAATCACAGACAAACTTGCCGCCTTAACAGAGCGTTTCAAACAAAGATTACGCGATACACAGGAATATATTTCGCAATGGCAAAGCGCAGAACATCTTAACGAATTAATCGAAATATCACATAAGCTTGCCGGGACAGCGGGGACTTATGGGTTCCACGAACTGAGCCCCCGGATGAAAGAACTGGAGTTACATCTTCTAGAGATTTCAGATCAAACAATCACAGAAGAACAAGCTTTCGAGTTTTATGAAAAAGCACAAACCCTGTTGGATGAAGCCTTACGGACCCGTTAAGCCCGATCCCAAAGTTCGCGCACCTGATCCGATAAGGTCATGGGGTCAAAGGGTTTCGCAATCACACCAATTGCCCCTAAGTCCAGAAAGGTTGCAATATCACTATCCATCAACTTGGCAGTCAAAAAAGCGATAGGAATATCCTGAAACCCTTTCATTTTGCGGATTTCTACAAATGTGGTTGGTCCATCCATGCCCGGCATCATCGCATCCAGCAGCACCATATCCGGTTGAAATTCATCAATAATATCCAAGGCAAGTTGCCCGCCCTCAACTGCACATACTTCAAAATCACCCACATTTTCCAAAACCAGTGTAGCGATATCGCGGATATCCGGTTCGTCTTCGACGTACAGTATTTTTTTTAAGGGCTTATTCATTGCATTTACTCTAAGGCTCACAATCTCAAACCGGAACCGACTTCAATCGATTCAAGCCAATCCAGAAAACGACCGACATCGCTACCACGATAGATCGAACCGTGTTGCGGACATAGCATTTCAACATCCAATCGTCTGACACGTTTTATCCACATTTCCTTTGCCCGTTCAGACGGCATCCAACGTTGATGGAATTTCTTAATTTTCGGGATATGTGCGTTAAAATCTTCAACAAACATAGGATCATCCGGCGCATTTAAACCTGCACCGATATCGCCACTAAACAAAATTTTTGCAACCGGATCATAAACACTGAAATTGCCCGAGGCATGCATGTAATGGGCCGGGATAAATTGAATTTCTACGTTGTCAAAGTTTAAGGTACTTCCTTCGTCAGGAATAGCGGCATAAGTAATATGATCGCAACCGTAATGGCGCAAGAAACCTTCCCACAACCAAGGTGCATGCAGGGTCGCATTCGGGAGTGTCTTATCCCACAAACCAAGTGAGGAAATGATATCCGGATCTTGGTGAGACGCAAAAAGATGTGTAATTTGCTCAACGGGTAAATAATGCACAACCGACGCCAGCATGGAAGCAAACAGTTCAATCCCGCCCGGATCTAACAGGATCGCTTCGCGTTCCGATTTAATCATATACTGGTTGGTATCAATAATTTTTTCGGGTTTCTCAGGGTCCCGGGCAAAGGCAATCCATTCGTGTGAGTGACCTTCAAACAATTTTACGGTTTGCATCTTAACCCCGACATCCTATATTTTTTATCTCTTATTCAATACTTTACGACAATCTTTCACGATTGTACGAATATTTTTTGCAGCATGTTCAAATTTCGCCACAATCGCTTCGAAATTGGCACGATAGATGGTCGATACCGTTGCGGCTTCCAGCCGTGACGTAGACGTGACAACGTTGGCAGCCAACATCCTTGTTTCAATTTCTTCCAAAAGGGTATGAAGACGGCGTGTATTTTTGTGTAATTTTTCCTGAAATTCTCTCAAGTCCCGTTCCGCCAGTTTGGCGGCTTCTTCATAGCTTTCCCGATAAAGCGCATCCTTTGATTTTTCTTTGGCCCGATTAAAATGATAGACTGCGTCTTTTCCACGCAAGGCCGTCAGAGAAGAGCGAGAAATCATCAAAGCTTCCCGATTGATATCTTCAACCAAATGAATGGTATCATTGGCCAGTTCGACCATATAATCAGTAATTGGCTTAAACGTCCGCACATTCTCCCCCGCCCGTGCGACCAACGCTTTGGCATTCATCGCTTCCAGAGAGATGTTTTTCGCCTCTTTTAAAACCAGACTGAGCTTTGCGGCCACCGCCACGGCTGTTATAAAAAAGGTTGTTCGCAATTCAATATCTGCGGCCATTTGAAATCCAATAAATCATTTACGTTTTCTTTAAACGGAAAACGATTACTACGCCAGATTTAAACATGATTAAAACAGTTTAACAATATTTGATACTGTTTAAAAAAAGTGCAGTCATGCCTAAAACTTATTGATGTCCTTACACGCATGAGGCAAAATGGATTATAAGTTGAGACTGAGAATCTCGTGGAGGATAACAACGAATGGGCGAGTTGGTTACGTTAGTTGTAACTGAAGATATGGGGTTTCGAGAAGGTATCATATCTTCTTTATCAAATGACCCGATAAAACTGACGTTCGCCTCCACTTTCAATGACGCGGAAGACCTCCTTCAAGATAAAAAAAACAGAATATCCACAATCATTTGTGATATACCGAGTGAAGATTGTCATTTTGAAACAGCTTTACGCGTTTTCAAAAGAAAAGATTTCGCGAAATATGTCCCTATTATCGGTATTTCGCCCCTTGCCTCTAGCAAAAATAAAATTTCTCGGCAGCTCTTTTTTCATCTTATGTCTGCACCTGTACATGAACAAATTCTTGTCCATACAATTGAGGCCGGTAATTCCGACTTTAAACGCTATCAGGCGCTTTTAAACGAAGTAAAATCACGCACGTCTGCGATTGGGCTGATCCAGTCCGGGATATTCACCCTCAAAACCTTGCAGCAGGCAGAAGCACTGACCACAATGCTTTCCTTGGCTTGCCCGGACCCGTCTGCCGTCGCTCTTGGATTATCCGAATTACTGGTCAATGCAATCGAACACGGTAATCTGGAAATATCATATTCTCAAAAATCACAATTGCTGGAAAACGGTCATTGGGACGAAGAAATCAAGCGACGGCTCCAACAAGATAAATACAAAGATCGCTTTGTTGAAATTCAGTTTTCTCGCACACCGGACACAATTGAAATCATTATTGAAGATCAAGGCCCTGGATTTGATTGGCAGAAATTCACGCAATGTGACCCTGCTAAGTTCAACAGCAAACACGGTCGCGGAATTGCCCTTGCCATCGCAATGGGCTTCACACACCTTGAATATAATGAAAAAGGTAATCGGGTAAAAGCCGTTGTAAACCTTTAGTAAGACGGGCTTTCTTCAAAAAATCTGAAATTTATGGTTCATTTGGACGTACAAAATTAATGATCGTCAAATCATCTGGGATCGGATGAATGGCCGTTTTCAAAAACTCATCCAATAGCCTGGGTTGAATATTCTCGAACCCTTCCACCGCATATTTTTTAATACGTTGCAAAAGCCCCTTTTCTTCCCACATTTTTCCCTCTGCATCAGGCGATTCAATCAATGCATCGGAATAAACGAAGACAAAGCTGTTCGGCGGAAACTCAATAACTTTATTACTATATTCGTACGTGTTCATAATACCAACGGGCAACCCGGCTGTATCAATAAATTCGATACCCGGCACATCCCCACCACGACAGACCGCAACAGGTGGTGCGGCGGCTGCTGCATAGGTCAATGTATTTTCTTTTTCATCAATAACGGCCCAAAACAGTGTCGCAAATTGCTCCACCGCCAAAACCTTGGTTAAATGGGCATTTACGGCATCCAGACAAGATTTTGGATCTTCCCAGTTTAAGTGGCTTTCATTGATCAGCGTATGTAGTCGAAAGGTATTTAGGGCCGAAACAACACCATGCCCGGAAAAATCAATAATGAAAAAACCGAAGCGGTTTTCATCTATTTGTTGCATACCCCATAAATCACCCCCCAGCTCAGACGATGCCTGCCAGTACGATTGGATAGAAATATTGAAATTCTTTTGAACTTGATTAATGGTCTCTGTCGTTGGCAACAAACTTTCTTGAATGACACGGGCGGATGCCAGTTCTTGAATCATACGTGCCTGATAGGCTTTATCACGACGTTGCAAAATTAGGTTATGCAATTGCAATTTCACGCGTGCAACCAGTTCATAAACGTTCAAGGGTTTAGGGATCAGATCATTGGCCCCTACCTCAAAAACCTGTGCGCGTTCCTGCGTTGCTTCCATTCCTGTTTGAATGAGAATAGGCAAGTTTGCATATTTTTTACTGCTTCGAATACGGCGGCAAACCTCAAACCCGTCAATACCCGGCATAACAATATCCAGAATGAGCAAATCGGGCGAAAGCTCATCTAATTTTTGCAGCGCTTCGTCTCCATTTTCTGCCAAATGGAGATTATTGAACCCCGCTTTCATCAAGCAGGTTTGGATCAATGTTCTCAAAACCGCGACATCATCGACAATCAAAATCTTACAATCTGATATTTCAGAAAACTGGACGGCTTCTTCCATATAATAGATCCTCGGGTGACGAACTTTTCATTAAAATAATTGTTTAGAGCGTGTTTTAAAGACATCCTACCTAGGATGCATTAATCTTGGTCAAGCTGTCAAAATAATTCGATGTCATCTGATGCATCGCTATGTTCAACACCAATTGATGAACCACCGCTTTCTATTTTATCTTCAACGTCCAATAAAATATGTTTTACAAACCGTTCTCGCATTTCATTCAGGTGCAGTTCCGCAATCATTTTTTCCAACCAAGGGTGATCGGGATCAATGCAATCTATATCATCGCAAACATGCATTGTTTCCTCTTCCATGCCGGACAACATATCAATCATCACTTTTAAGGTTGCTGCAATACGTGAAAAGCGCTGGTTGGTACGGTCCTGGAACTGCATTTTGACAACAATCTCAGCAATACTTTGATGTAGACTATGCGCGCGTTGACCCGTTTGTCCCAGCATTTTTTCAAATTCTGTAATGTCAGCCAATACATGACGCATAAAATCAATCCGTTGCGACGGATCTTGATCCTCTGAAGAACGCACAGCCAATTTATGTTGATCTGTGATTTTTTCGCTCACCCGGCGTAACACATCGAAATTGATAGGTTCATCACTTTGTTCTTTTGCGATTTCACCCTGTAACAAAAGACGGGCCTGATCCAATTCTAATGCGTGACTTTGTCTTTCTTCATTTTCTTTCGCCTGTTGGCACAGCTCTCTTTCCAGCCTTTGCAATGATTTGATAAGAGGTTGTCCTGTCTCGGTTTCCTCTCCTGTCCTTTCCTGCTCACAAAATTTATCAATTTGCGCGACTTGTTCCTGTGCAATTTCTGCCATTTTCAGAAATTGCCGGCTCAATTGTTCAACACTTGTTTGCAATAACTGGTTGGCCGTATCTACTTCATTTATCAAAGCGGATAAGCCGTGCCGCTTCGCAAGGGAAAGGCTCAGCCAATGTGAAATTGCCCGTCGTAGTTCCTGCTCCGTCAAAACGTTACTCCGTTTCTTTATTTTTATGACAAAGTGAAATCAGGACATTCGCAATTTTTTTAAGATCGGCCTGTACGTCGACACCGCCCTTTTCATATGCGGCTTTAGGCATGCCATAAACAACGCAACTCTGTTCATCTTGTCCAACCGTATAGCTTCCCGCCTGATGCATTTTCAACATGGACTCTGCACCATCTTTGCCCATACCGCTCAGCATAACACCAATTGTCCGCTCAGGGTCCACATGACAAACAGAATCAAACAAGACATCCACAGACGGGATATGGCCGCTTACAGGGTTTCCCTCCATCAAACGACAGACGACTTCCCCCTTACTTTTCGCAAGACGTAAATGACGATCACCCGGTGCAATATAAACATGGCCTGAACGCGCAATCATATAATCTTCGGCTTCGTGAACCGTCAATTCACCCAGTCCATTTAAGCGTTGAGCAAACGTTTTCGTAAATTGTTTAGGCATATGTTGCACAACAAAAATCGGTGGCATTGCTTTGGGCAAATCAGAAAAAATTGTGCGCAAGGCTTCGACCCCACCGGTTGACGCACCGATGACAATCATATTGTATTGTGATGTGCTCCCCTGCATGGGAACCATCGTTTCTTTCGACGCTGGAAAGATAGTTTGTTCCAACGGTTTTACTTTTGCATTGGCGGCTGTTTTAACCTTGGCGATAATCTCTTTTGCTTTTTCACCGAGTTCGCGTTCCACATCGTGCTTTGGCTTGGCGACAAAGTCCACAGCTCCGATTTCCAGAGCTTCTAACGTAATTGCCGCACTATTTTGCGTCATTGTCGAAATCATAACAACGGGCATAGGGCGCAACTTCATAATTTTGCGTAAAAAATCTATCCCGTTCATTTTGGGCATTTCAATATCAAGCGTTACCACATCGGGATTTAACTGCTTAATCATCTCGCGCGCTTTCAATGCATCCGGGGCTGTTCCGACGACATTCAGCACCGGATCACTATTGAGAATAGAAGTCAGCATCTCCCTGATCAGCGCGCTGTCATCTACAATCAGTACTTTAATGGCACGGGTCATATTTTTATTTTTCCTTCTCCCCTAAAGCAAATCCCGAGCAGTTTTTTCTAACCTGCGACGACGCATTTGCATTCGATCGATAACTTTAGAGTATTTCCGGCGAGTTTGGGCGAACCTGAAATTCTCTCATTAAAAAAGTTCGATAGATCCCTCAATATCTCTCTTTTCAATTTGTTTTTTGAAGTTGCTCTCTTCGGCTGCAACAACAGCATTCCCCTTGCTATCCAGCAGTTTCATTTTTACTTTCCCTGTTTCCGGGAAATAAATAATTCGCCTTCCCTGTTCGCCCCCTAAATGTTGTGCAGAAACTGCCATATGTTCAATGCGCAGGTAGGTTTCAACAAACTCGACATTCTTGGTACCTATCAGGTTTTGCGAATTCATCACATTGGCACCGCCGAAGAGTTTAATCTCCAGACGATTTCGCGCGCCCCCCATACGAAGGATATCGTTAATTAAAACCTCCATCGCGTAGTTGCCATAGCGCATGGAGGCACTGACGCCCCCCCAATTTCCTGTATCGCTTTCAGGCAACATAAAATGATTAATACCGCCAATGCCCAATTCGCTGTCTCGAATACAGGCAGACACACAAGACCCCAAGGTCGTGACAATCATTTCATCTTTGCTGGTCGTCACATAATGCGCACCCGGCCCGACTTTGACAGCAAAATGCTTAAACGTTGGATCCCAATATCTCCGGGATGCTTTTTCATCATCTGAACCTTGTGAAAGGTATTTGTTTTCTTCGTTCATCAATCCCCCCTTTCACACGTTATGTGATGCGCCTGTATATGGTTCGCCCATATAGATCAAGACGTTTATCTACATCCAACAAGTTCTCGGAATGTCCAAGATAAAGCCAGCCCCCCGGCCTGAGAAGGTCCACGAGCTTATTGGTCAGCTCTACTTTGGTCTTATGATCAAAATATATCATCACGTTTCGACAAAAAATGGCATCAAACGGCCCCTTCATGGGCCATTCCGAGAGTAAATTCAATTGCTTAAACGCGATATAATCTCGCAAGTGATTGGATATATGACATTTATCCGCATTTAGACTGCTGGGTTGGATGTATATTGAATATTTTTGTGGAACCTGTTCGCGAATAACTTGGTCATAATCGCCTAAACGCCCCTTTTCCAGCATATTACTATCCAGATCCGTTGCCAGAATTTTAGTATTGATTTTCGGAACGGATCGCATATTCAACATTTGATCCAAAACCATTGCCATACTATAGGCTTCTTCCCCGGATGAGCACCCTGCCGACCATAAGCGCAGACGATCTTGTTTGCCCTGTTTTATAGCCTTTATCGCATCAGGCAACCCGACTTCAGACAGATGTTCAAAATGATGTTCTTCCCGAAAGAAACGGGTTAAATTGGTCGTTATCGCGTTTACTAAATTACCAATTTCCCCCTCACCGCGATTTCCAGCCAAAAAATGTAAATAATCAGAAAAAGAACCAATATTTAAAGCCCGCAACCGCCGCACCAGACGCCCATAAACCATATTCTTTTTATGATCTTTCATAACAATGCCGGTCCGTGACTGAATTAAATCGGCAAGAGTTGAAAAGTCATTATCTGAAAAGGGAAATTCGCGCGTTTGTTCTTTCGGCTTGGCGATAAAGCGTACCTTCGGTTTTAACGCAACAGCTGACGTTTCTTTCTTACGTGTCATCAGTTTGAATTTCTTTTCAGTCATTACCTGAAACTCTCTTAGAATTCTTCCCAATCGGCATCCACACTATTTGCATCAGCCTTCGCGGGCTCATTCACAATTTTCTTAACAGGTTGGCGATCACGCGGCTGTGGATCCAGATCGCCTAACTCCGCTTCGAACTCATCTTCGAAAGAGACATCATAGGTTTGTGTTGGTGCTGTTATGTGCGCACTTGGTGCGGTTCGTTCTTCAATCGTTTTCGCAACAGGTACGGCAAGTCCGCCGGCGACTTCTTTCCTTGTTTCAAAGAAGGAAATCAACTGCATCATTTTCTCTGATTGGTCTTCCAAAGATCGTGCACTGGCTGAACTTTCTTCAACAAGGGCTGCGTTTTGTTGTGTCATTTCATCCATTTGTGTAATGGCAGAATTAATTTGATCAACCCCACTGGCTTGTTCTCGGCTTGCCGCTGCAATTTCAGAGACAATATCTGCAACACGCTTGATCGAATTGACAATATTTTCCAGTGACGCCCCGGTATCACCGACAAGTTTCACACCATTTCGAACCTGTTGATTACTATCAAGAATAAGGTTTTTAATATCTTTTGCGGCTTCACCACTGCGTTGGGCAAGGGTTCTGACTTCGGATGCGACAACCGCAAACCCTTTCCCGGCTTCTCCGGCTCTTGCGGCCTCAACAGCAGCATTCAAGGCCAACAAATTGGTTTGGAAGGCAATTTCATCAATCACACCGATGATATCGGAAACCTTCTGTGAAGACTCTTCAATCGATGACATGGCCCCGACAGCCTGCACCACCACATCACCACCAACTTCTGCAACATCACGTGCATTGCGGGCCAACTGATTGGCCTGTTGTGCATTGTCTGCATTCTGCTTGATCGTCGTTGCCATTTCTTCCATAGAAGCCGCCGTTTCTTCGAGGCTGGAGGCTTGTGTTTCCGTTCTTTGCGATAAATCAATAGAACCGGAAGAAATTTCCCTTGAGGCGTTGGTTATCTCGCTTGAGGCCAACATAATATCACCAACGATACTTCTTAAACGTTGCGATGTCTGGTTGGTGTCCTGCTTCAAGGCTTCATACGTACCGAAATAATCTTTCGTAATTTGATATTCCAAGTTGCCTTTGGCAAGCGCTGACAAAGATTGTGCAATTTCATCAAAAACATCGCGAACCGTATCGGTCAAGGCATTCACACTTTGTGCCAAAGACAGCATAAAGCCTTGCTTGCCGTTCAATGAAATTTTCTGAGAGAAATCCCCGTTAACGACACTGCGCACAACATTATCAACCTCTTCCTGAACAGCCAGTTGGTCTGTGATATCTTTCCATTCCACAACATCGCCGTAGTCCGTATCTTCCCCATCCTTCACAGATGCCACTGTCAGGTCAAAGGTACGGCTGCCCATTTTGATACGTGCCTGCTGCACGCCCTCGTCATTGATCGAGTATTTCTCCTGACCATCAAGCGTATTCTTAAACGCATTGATCGGCTGACCCAGAATGTTTTTAGAATCAAAATTGGGGAGAACCTGCTGGATATCATTTTCAGCCACTTCAAACATTTTATGCGCAGCTGGGTTAACGTAAACGATTTCCCCTTCAGAATCCCCCACCATGATACAGGTGGTCGCATTATCCAAAGCCGTTCGAATACGGTAGTTTTCAATCGCAGTCGTTTCGTCCAATTCCCGTCGTGTCAAACCATCGGTTAAATCCAGCCATTCGACCACGCTACCCAGACGCCGCCCCTCGGCATCGCGAACAGGCGCCATTGTCAAATCAAATGTACGCTGTCCCATCGTCATACGGTTTTTCTGCGCTGTATTTAAATCGGATAAAGTATCAACCGGATATTGTGGATCACTTTGAAAAATATCTATGGACTGACCCAAGATATTATTTACATCGAAATGCGGCAGTGTTTCGCGGATATCATTTTCCGCCACCCGGAACATCTCTAAAATGGCATGGTTCATATAAATGATATCGCGATCCGCATCGGCAACCATAATGCATGTTGTTGCATTATCTAAAGCTGTACGAATGCGCGTATTTTCAACGCTCATCATATAAATCTGGTTCAATGACAGGGCCATTAAGCCAAGTTCATCCCCCCGATCCTGCATTTCTACGGTTTTCACACGCCCCGCCGCCAATTCAGAGACCAGTTCCGTCATTTCCGTAATGGGGCGTGAAATACTTTTCCCAATAAATATGCCAATGACAACCACAACGCCCATCACACCAGCCATTGTCAGCAACAGCATATTTTGAATGTCACTTAGAAAAGCGAGAACCTCATCCGCGTCTTGTGCAACAACAAACGCATAATTCACGTCTTTAAAATTAAATGGTGCATAAGCAATGAAATGATTGCTCGGTTCTGTATGTCCGGCTTGAACCGTTTCACCTTCCAAAATACCCGTTTGTCCGTCCAAGGCTTTGCGAACATGTGCACCACCGACTTCGCGTTTTAAGACTGTGTCTCTCTCAAATAAAGGAGATTGGTTTCGGGCTAGACGATCTGCGCCAACAAGTATGGCTTCCCCCGTTTTACCCAACCCTTTACGTTTTGAAATCACTTGGTTGATCGGATCAACAGATAACTGAAAGATCAAAACACCTTTTGTAAAACCGTCAACAACAATGGGTTGCCCGATAAAAGCCGCCGCTTTTTTATCACTTGCTTCATATATACTGAAGTCAGTAAAGGTTTGTTCCCCTTTGCGCAGCTTCAAGCTGGCCTGAAAGGTTTGAGCCAACGGATTGAATTCCGAATTTCCACCCGTCAAATTACTGGCAAAATCTGTTTCTTTATAGACGGAATAAACAACATTCCCATCCAGATTAACCAAAAAGACATCGCGGTAACCACGTTTTTCCGCAAAGTTTGAGAACCACGGATGATAGGCTTTGTGAACCTGACCATAAGCGCTCAGATCATCATCCTGAAAAATCAGTTTTTGCTTTTCTCCGAAAGGATAAGGGTTTTGTTCAATATATTGTTTTTTCAGGTTTTCCGCAGGTGTCCCATCCATCATCTGCCAAGCCCGGCTGAAGGCCAATTGGGCTTTTTTTGTCATCGGAGCATCCGCAACAATTTGCAGATCAGATTCCACGCCTTTGAAATAAACTTCAAGCTCTTTAACCCGTTCTTCAGCTAAAACACTAAAGCTTTCCTCTACCTTGGCCTTTTCGAAGTTTTCAATTTGAACAAGAGCAAAAATAACAACAAGAAGTGCACTAAATGCAGAACAAAGTACGATAAAGAGCGGTATCTTACGGGACAACTGCCAAAAAGAGTGTCGGTATTCCATATATTCACTCATCTTATTTATCCCCTAAAGCAGCTTTACCCAGCACGACGCCATTCTCAATAGATTGTTGATTAAACAATAAATCAGCATCAAGCAACGCAACCAAACGATCTTTCACAGTGACAAGTCCACTTAAATATTCATCATCAATATTACGTTCCATTTGCGGCATTTGTTGAATTTCGTCTTCCGCAATCGTCAAAATATCGGATACGGCATCAACCAGCATTCCAATCATGCGCTGCCCAACCTGCACAATAACAACGACATGCATATTCGTGGCTTGCGTCAAGCCCATACCGAAACGACAGCGCAAGTCAAAAATGGGGACGATCACGCCGCGCAAATTCAAGACCCCACGCATATATTCCGGTGTGTTCGGCAAGTGGGTCGTATCAGTCCACGCCTTGATTTCCCTGACGGCCATAATATCAACACCGTATTCTTCCTGCCCGATCGTGAAAGAGATATATTGACGAGTTTCAGACGTACTGTCCTGAACCTCCATACCTTTTTGATCGTGTGGCATTAAATAGTTGTGTGTCGAAGACATGCCTTTACTCTCCAGTCAATAAAACTTGCCGTTGCAGGCTTTTGTTTTTACGGCGTTTTTCTGCGCTATGTTCCATTTCCGCTAAACCGTCTACATCCAAAATCAATGCCACTTTACCATTGCCAAGAATAGTCGCCGCCGCGACACCGGCAATCGGATCATAATTTTCTTCAAGGCTTTTTATAACCACCTGTTGCTGTCCCAACAGCTCATCAACCATAATGCCGACGTAGCCGTAACGCTCGGTCTCCACAATCACCACGAGGGCCTCTGCCGGGTCTGTAACGGCATCTTTCAAATTGAACAGATGATGCAGATTGACAATCCGAATATATTGTCCTCGTACAGACACAAGTGTGCCCCCGTTCATTAGGCTTTTGATTTCTTCACGAACGGGATGAATACTTTCAATAATAGATGTCAGTGGAATAATATATTTTTCAGCCCCGCATTTAACGATCATCCCGTCAAGAACAGCCAACGTCAAAGGTAAAGACATCAAGAAACGTGCGCCTTCCCCCGGTGTTGAAAAAACAGAAATTCGCCCGCCAAGACTGACAATATTACGTCGAACGACGTCCATTCCGACACCACGACCAGACACATCACTTACCGAATTTGCAGTCGAAAACCCCGGTGTAAAAATTAAATTATCAATGGTTTGCGCATCTATTTCCGCGTCACGTTCCACCAGCCCTTTTTCTTCGGCCTTGGCAAGAACACGATCACGATCAATCCCGCGACCGTCATCACTAACTTCGATCTGGATACGGCCGCTTTTATGTTCTGCACGCAGATATATACGGGCGCGTTCTGGCTTGCCCGCTGCCCGTCTTTCATCCGGTGTTTCCACCCCATGATCGACTGAGTTTCGGATCATATGGGTTAAGGGATCCATCAACTGTTCAATAACCGTCTTATCGACCTCGGTCATTTCACCAGAGGTAATAAGGTCTATTTTTTTACCCAATTTCGCAGACAATTCCCGCACCAGTCGAGGCATGCGTGCAAAAACAGATTTAACAGGCTGCATCCGGATTGCCATCACGCTTTCTTGTAATTCACGCGTTCGGGCATTGAGTTCCTCAAACCCTTGCGTCATCCGTAATCCTGCATTATTGGCCAACTCATCAGCTTGTTGCTTCAGCATGGATTGTGTGATGACCAATTCGCCCACCATATTGACCAAACGATCAACACGATCCAGATCGACCCGAATAGAAGACACCGTCGGCGCAGAAACATTACCATTCGCCGCCATATCGACTTTTGGGGTTTCAGTTTTTGATAAAGACTGTTCTTTTTTAGGGCTCGGCGCAGGTGTGGCTTCTCTGGGCTGCATATCACCCGCCAGATCGGCCAAAGGTTCCTTTTGAGGGATCTCAGCCATCTCGGCTGAAGGCGCCATCACATCAGATGTAACTTCGATTTGTTCTCGAGCATCAACAAGTTGAATATCAAGCAGACAGTCATCAATAACAAATTCAAAAACTTCTTCAATATCAGAAATGCTACGGTCTGTATAAAGATCAAAGGTCCAGCTTAAATAAGCCACATCCGGCGCAATATCCGCAAGTTTGGGCAATCGTGAAACATCTACATGGGCGATACAGTCTCCCAAGGTTTTTAACTCACGCGCCAGCAATAACGGCTCATTGGCAAATTGAAGCAAATGCGGTTCCGGGACGAAACGGATACGATAATGAGGCTTCGTTAATTCGGGACAATGGGCTGTTTCTGTATTGTTTTCAACCTCTGGTTCATCGTCAAACAGTCCCCAACCTTGATCATCTTTTTCCATCTCAGACATTTGGGTCGAAGGCGGTAAAATATTTTCAAGGAACAAGCCCCACCCTTGTTCTTCTTCTTCTTCTGTCGTTAAATTATAATTTGCAACCGATGCTAAAAGCGGAGAAATTTCTTCATCATCTGATGAGGTCTCACCTGCTGTAATATTTAGGCCGGAAAATTGTGCCAATTCAGAGGCAACCGTTTTCCAGATATCAGGGGAAGGCTCGATTTCTTTTTGCGCCATTTGGACCAAGGTGCCCAGCACGTCATTTGAGCGGATCAAACAATCCACGAGATTATGATCCGGCTGAATTTTGCCTTCGCGCAAAAGGTCCAATGTTGTTTCCAGAATATGTGAAAACTCGATCAATCCTGTAAAATTGAAGGCACCCGCCCCACCCTTTATGGAATGGACACACCGAAATATTGCATGCAGTGTTTCGACATCAACATTGCCAAGTTGTGCTTGAAGTATGCTCAGGTGTTCTTCTGCCGTTTCCAGAAGGTCCTGACATTCTTCAAAGTACGTCACTTTGAACTGATTTAAATCGAATTCCTGCGGCACAGTTTGCGTACCCTTCTATTTTTTCTATGTTTTAAGGACAGACTTTAGCAACAACCTGTAACAACTTATCCGGGCTGAAAGGTTTCACAATCCATCCTGTCGCCCCGGCGGCACGGCCTTCATTTTTTTTGCTGTTATCGGATTCTGTCGTCAAAACAAGAATAGGTGTCGATTTATGGATATTATGCGCACGCAATTCTTTAATCAGGGCGATCCCATCCATACGCGGCATATTAATATCGGTGATAATGAGATCAACACGATCATTGCCCAATTTTCCAAGTGCATCTTCGCCGTCGCCCGCCTCAATGACTTCATGCCCTGCATTTCTTAAGGTGAACCCAACCATATCGCGCATGGTTTTGGAATCATCGACTGCTAACACACGCAATCCCATTAACTTTCACTCCAATTATCTAAATATTCAATCAGCCCAAGATCACATATACCGCGTTGAAAACCTTCGCTAATATTGCGCACGGAAAACTTAAGGCCTTGTTGCTCCATCTCTGAAGCCGTCGCAAGCATAACCTGAATACAAGGCGTTGAAAGACGTTCGACGTCTTGACTGTCAAGGATAAGGTTTTTCAT
The DNA here is from genome assembly GCF_048267425.1 of Terasakiella sp. Lineage (GTDB taxonomy): Bacteria > Pseudomonadota > Alphaproteobacteria > Rhodospirillales > Terasakiellaceae > Terasakiella. The sequence continues at coordinate 158,635 of NZ_JBLWXN010000005.1, read as the reverse complement.
CATGGACGCACACTCGCGCAGAGATGACAAAAATTCTTCAGCAATGGCCATATCCAAAATTGGAATCAGGCGCAAAATGATGTCATTCTCAACGACCTTTATATCAAAGGTAGTGTTCATATATTATCCCCGAACTTACAAACGCCAAATGCGTTATTCCATGCATTGCAAACTGGCAGACACCAGAATCGCAACGATTACATGCTAGCAGGCAAATAGGAAAAATAAAACAATTTCTAAGCCGTAACGACAACTGCGATAAAATTCATCACATCAATTGTTACGTTTGCTTCTGACAATAACTGAACGCCTTGCAAATTTTCAGATAGGGCTTGTCTGCGGTCCGGGCAAATCATTGCGCATTTCGTTTGTGATAACGCCTGCAACGCCCCAAGGCTACGAACCAATTCTGCTCCGTCCATCTCATCTTGAACTTGCGCTGCCAAGACAACATCCGGCTTATGCAAAACCGCTGCCTTATAACCACGAAAGGCCGATGTCGCACTGGTTACCTCAAACCCGTTATCCTGAAAAAGGGGTGTAATCTCCTTCACCATTTCCGTTGAAGGGGAAATGATAAGAACCTTATTTTGTTTTGTTTCATCGCGGGTTTCTACAACTGATCCTTTTTGTGGCAAATTGGCGAGCCATGTATCCGCTTGTTCCAAATCCCCCGCCTGCCCACTTTCGATAAGATCATTCAGGCGATCAAGATAGGCATAACAATCTTCTATCAAATTATCGGAAGCAATACTTTCACCAGACATGAAATCTTCAAATTTATGGCAAAGTTTGGACACCAAAGGCATTTGGAAAGTGCCGCCCATGCCCTTCAGGCTATGAACTTCGCGGTGGAATTCTTCTAGTAAACTTTTTTCGTCCTCTCCCGGATGATTTAAAAGCACCAAGATTTCATTCAGGCGAGCTATTTTTTCATGCGCGGTTTCAATGAATTTTTCACTCATTTGCGCAAGGATTTCACTCATATCCATTTTGTTACCCGCCGTTTCCTCAAATTCCACTGCAACTTATATATAGATACTAAAGCTCTACAATACCGTTTTCAATCGCGTACTTCACAAGCCCAGCTGAAGTTTTCACTTCCAACTTACGCTTGATATTCCTTCGATGTGTTTCAACCGTTCTTACACTAATATCAAGTTCACGAGCCACATGTTTATTGCTGTTTCCTTCAGCTAGCAATTGTAAAATCGTTTTTTCGCGATCCGTTAACGGCACTTCTTTCTTGCTGCTTTCATTGACCAAAATATCAGTCACACCGGAACTATAATATGTCTTACCTTGATAAACCGCTTTAATCGCAATGAGCATTTCACTGGATGAGACATCTTTTAAGATATAGCCTTTTGCTCCTGCTTTAAGAACTTTCGTAATGTATTCCCGGCTATCATGCATGGTTAACATCAATAATCGAATATCGGGCAGAAGTTCTGCAAATTTTTCGGCGGCCTCAATCCCGTTCAGCACAGGCATATTGATATCCATTAAGACGATATCAGGTTTGCGTTCCGTGGCTATTTGTAACGCTTCTTCGCCGTTTCCGGCTTCCCCGACAATCACAATTTCCGGGTCGTCCTCCAGCCTGGATCGAATGCCATCCAGAACAAGGGGGTGATCATCTACCAGAAGAACCCGAATTTTATTATTTTCGTCTGTCATATCTCATCCTGTAACACTCTCAGGGGAAGCTTTGCTTCAACCACAGTACCTTTATCGGGCGAAGACCAGACCGTCAACTCGCCACCGTGAAATTCTATACGTTCCTGCATGTTACGCAAGCCTATCCCTTGGAATGCATTTTTTCGTCCTTCCATCCGTAAAACATCAAAACCAACACCATCATCAGAAATAACCATCCTGATCCCGTCTACGCGTTTCATTAATTCCAGACGCACTTCCGACGCACCGGAATGGCGTTCAATATTGGTTAATGCTTCTTGCGCAATTCGAAACAGGGTTGTTTTTACGTCTGGCGCAAGTTGTTTTGTAAACAAATGCTTTTGAAAGCTCGCCTTAATCCCCGTTCTTTCCCCAAATTCAAAACACATGGCTTCCAACGCGGCGGACAGGCCAATATCGTCCAGAACGCTCGGACGTAAGTCACGTGAGATACGCCTGACTTCACCGATAGCTTCCTGCAATCCCTTGGCGCCTTTTTCCATTGGTTTTATTGCATCACTTGCCCCGGCTTTGATCTTATCAATGGCCAACTCAATGGAATATTTCACCGACACCAAAATTTGACTGATCCCGTCATGCAGTTCACGCGAAACTCTGCCGCGTTCTTCTTCTTGAAATTCCACAATCCGTTGCGTAAGTTCCTTTAACTTAGTATCCGCCAGTTTACGTTCGTTTGCATTGATCACAAGACCAGAGACGAAAACAGCAACCAACGCAAAAATCGCAATCCAGAAAATCATCATAAACGTATGTTGAATACGGTTTTTAATTTCACGTTTGCGCGCTTCGATTTCCTCGTAAATTTCATCCAGATAAATGCCGGTACCGATCATCCAGTCCCATTTTTCCAGCATAACAGCATAGGCCAGCTTTTCCCCCACCATATTACTGGACGGCTTTTCCCAAAGATAACGATAATAGCCGCCACCATTGCGCGCACGTTCTGTCAATTCCTTGATAACAAGGCGGCCTTTGCTGTCTTGCAGACCCCACCAGTTCAGCCCGACTATTTCCGGCTGACCGGGATGAACCAGCCCCGTACCACTGCCGTCATAGACGAAAAAGTAACCGTCTTTTCCATAGGTCAGCTTATTTAAAATAGCCTTCACTTCCTCGCGGGCCAGTTGATCATCCTCTTTTGCATTTTCATAAACATGGTCTACAGCCGTCAGCGCCATGTTCATATAATGGCGCAGTTCATCATGTTTTGCAGAAATTACGTTGCTTTCCACACGCTCCAACTGTTCATCGATCAGGTTATCTGACTGAAAAAACAAGATAAAGATGATGGCGCTGACCGCAAAAAATAACGGAAGTACAGCAAGCAGGAGGATTTTCAGACGCAGCATTTACATTTTCTCATTGCGGAATTTTTCCAAAGCATATCACGAAAGCGTAAAAAGAATACTACGTAGTAATAGGTATGACCACTGCGTAATCATTGCGATTTTCACATCGACATTTTGCGAGTACCTTCTTGCCAAGTTGTTTTTAAACGGCGATCCATTTTGCAGGTCCTTTCCCCCGATCTGCGCACCCTTTAAGGTCTTGCAGGATTATCGCCATTAAAGTTTTCGAGCAACGTTCCCAAACGAAAGGCTCCTCACTTCCCCAGTGAGGAGCCTTTCTCTTTTCCGCTTTCTTTGCTATCAATAGAATAATAAAAAAGGAGGCGACATGTTAGGTCAAAACGAACCTGTATCACATTATATTCAAGTCGATGGTTGCGAAATTCACGTCAGCGAATGGGGATTGGATAAACCACACGCGATCCTCATGTGGCACGGGTTAGCCAGAACAGGACGTGATTTCGACCATATTGCACAGGTCTTATCCAAACATTACCGTATCCTTTGTCCAGACACATTGGGGCGCGGCCTATCCCAATGGGCGAATGACCCAAATCGACAATACTCCTTTGATTTCTACGAAAAAATTGCCCTCAAGGTCTGCGAGATATTTGGTTTTTATAGTTTCGATTATATTGGAACATCTATGGGCGGTGCCTTGGGCATTCGATTGGCAAGCGGTCCGTTAAAAAACAATATCAATCATTTGATAATCAATGATATTGCCCCTGAATTGGCCCCCAGTGCCGTTGAACGTATTCTTACCTACGTCGGTAACCCGCCTGTCTTTAACAACATGTCGGATCTTGAAGAATATCTGCGCACGATTTACGAGCCTTATGGTTACTTAACGGATGAACAATGGCGCTTGATGTGTGAAACATCCTATCGCCGTATGGATCATGGTCACCTTACCACCCATTACGACCCCAAAATCGTCACGCAGTTTACGGCTCATCCCGATGACTACGACTTATGGGATGAATATGCACAGATCACTTGCCCAACGCTCGTCCTCAGGGGGCAAATGTCCGATCTGTTGTTACCAAAATGGGCTGAACAGATGACCCAAACCGGCCCCAAAGCTCAAGTCATTGAGATTGAAGGCTGCGGTCACGCACCAGCATTAAACAAAAGTCAGCAAATTCAGATTGTTGAAAACTTTTTGAAAGGATGAGTCATGAGTAACGACGATCATATCAAAAAATTATTGCAAGACGGACTTGGCAAATTCAACGTGGAAAGCCCGATCAAAGATCAAACAGACCCGCGGGCCCAAGCACCGGACACAGTCCCGACATTTGATGAATTGGGTTATGAATACGAAACCAATCCGGTTTTGAAAAAACGTGTTGAAGAAGAAATTCAGGAACTGAAAAAGAAAGACGGGCTGGAATAACCAGCCCTCTTACTCGGATTATTATTCAGCGACAACCTTTTGACGCTGTACCCCCAACCCCTGAATACCCAGCACCATTTCATCACCTGCCTTCAAATAAACAGGCGGGGTTTGCCCCATGCCTACCCCCGGCGGTGTCCCGGTCGATATGACATCACCGGGCTGCAAAGACATAAAGCGCGAGAGATAACTAATCAGGTGACGTACACCAAACACCATTGTTTCGGTTGTACCTTCCTGAAAACGTTTTCCATTGACTTCCAGCCACATCGACAGATTTTGCGGATCCGGTATTTCATCTTTTGTTACCAGCCACGGACCAATGGGGGCAAATGTATCGCACGATTTCCCTTTCACCCATTGTCCTGTACTTTCAATTTGATAGGCCCGTTCCGATACATCGTTCAAGATGCAATAACCTGCAACGTAATCCAATGCCTCGTCTTCACTGACATACTTGGCATGTTTGCCGATGACGATGGCTAACTCACATTCCCAATCTGTTTTGACCGACCCACGGGGCAATAAAACATCATCATTTGGGCCATTGATGGCGCTGGTCGCTTTGGTAAACAAAACCGGCTCGCGCGGTACATCCATTCCGGCTTCTGCTGCGTGATCAGAATAATTCAGGCCGATGCACAGGATTTTGCCGATATTGCCGACACATGGTCCAAGGCGGGCACCTTCAATCACAGGCAGGCTGTCCATATCTAATCCGGCGATACGATCAAATGCACCGGCTGCAATACTGCACCCGTCAATGTCATCTAAATGCCCTTCCAGACTGCGAATATTGCCTTGATTATCCAGAACGCCCGGTTTCTCGTTTCCTTTTTCACCAAAACGAACAAGTTTCATGTATGTTTCCTCTGCCTGTTCTTTACTTGTGCATGGACAAGGATTATATAAGCCGCCATGAACACGCACATTCCAAAAATCGGTATTGTCAGCCTGGGTTGCCCAAAGGCACTGGTTGATTCTGAACGTATCCTGACACGGCTTCGCGCAGAAGGCTACGAAATTTCACCTTCCTATGAGGGCGCAGACGCCGTCATTGTGAACACATGTGGCTTTATCGACAGCGCCAAACAGGAATCTTTCGACGCCATTGGCGAAGCCTTAACCGAAAATGGTAAGGTTATCGTCACAGGCTGTCTGGGTGTAGATGAAGATGGCATTCGCGAAGTCCATCCCGGTGTTCTGGCGGTCAGCGGCCCACATCAATATGAATCGGTTATGGAAGCGGTTCATCAGGCCTCCCCACCGCTACATAATCCGCACATGGATTTAATCCCGGCAGAAGGCATCAAACTGACACCGCGCCATTACGCTTACTTAAAAATTTCAGAAGGGTGCAACCAGACCTGTACCTTCTGCATCATTCCGTCCATGCGTGGTAAGTTACGTTCCCGCCCTGCTGGCGAAGTGTTAAAAGAAGCCGAAAATTTGGCGCTTAGCGGCGTGAAGGAAATCTTGCTGGTTTCTCAAGACACGGGTGCTTACGGGTCCGACTTGCGTTATGAAGAAAGTGATTTTTACGGTAAATCTGTACGGACCAAGATGTATGATCTCTGTAATGCCTTGGGGGATCAAAAAGTCTGGACCCGTCTGCATTATGTTTACCCCTATCCGCATGTAGATGATGTCATCCCCTTGATGGCCGAAGGTAAAATTCTGCCTTATCTGGACATTCCGTTCCAGCATGCCTCCCCCCGTATTCTGAAATTGATGAAACGTCCGGGTAATCAAATCGAACTGTTGGAACGCATTAAAAAATGGCGTGAAATCTGTCCTGAAATTACCATTCGTTCCACATTCGTTGTTGGCTTCCCCGGTGAAACGGAAGAAGATTTCGAATATTTGCTCGATTGGTTGGAAAAGGCCCAACTGGACCGCGTTGGCTGTTTTAAATACGAGGCCGTCGAAGGGGCTGCTGCCAACGACCTGCCTGCCCCTGTTGATGAAGATGTTAAAGAACAACGCTGGAACCGCTTAATGGAATTCCAGCGTCAAATTTCTGATGAAAAAATGCAAGCCAAAATCGGCAAGGTTTTTGATGTTATCATTGATGACGTCGATGAAGAAGGCGCTGTCGGTCGCACCAAAGGCGATGCCCCCGAAATTGATGGCGAAGTCTACATCAATGGTGAACTGGACCTGAAACCGGGCGATATTGTCAAGGTTAAGGCCGAACATGCTGAAGATTATGATATCTGGGGCAGTTTGGTCGATGCCTAAGACGGTTTAAGCGACTTCGTTTTTTCCCTCAAGGAGGTTCAGTTGGTTCTGGACCTCCTTTTTATCAAAGGGCACCTGAAACATGCCAATTTGCAAACTTTGTGCAATCCGGGCCGCAGGTTCCAGAAATTCCATCTGTAAATGAGGGGGAATTTCCTCCTCAACCGCCTGTTTGAAAAGTTCAAGCCAACGTGCAAAATTATCAGGACGTGTGCGGTCCGCAATCAATTGATGTTTCAACATAGGGCGGCCCTGAAAACGACGGGTTTTCAAGGTAATGGACGACCAGAAATCACACATTGTCTGTAAATGGTGATCCCACTCTGTAATGCGTTCGTTAAAAATCGGTCCTAACGTCGTGTCATCACGGATTACATCGTAAAATTTGTACACAAGCGCAGAAATCATTTCTTCGCTGACACCATCTTGATATTCATTTGTCATTATTACTGTCCCGTTTGATGTGTAAAATCAAACAATCCCAATCGTTGAAACAAAACCGGCTGCCCGGTTAAAATATCAGCGAGTGTGTATTTATCCAAAACGCTTAGAAAAGCGCTCAAGGCTTCGTGAAACATGTCATTTAATTGGCAACACCCGGAAATCCGGCAGTTCCCCCCATCGGGGCGAAAACATTCAGCAATATGAAATCCGTCTTCGGCAAGGCGTACAATTGTGCCGATTTTGATATCCTCAGCACGATGCGCCAACCGAATACCGCCACCACGCCCACGTCGACTTTCAATCAAGGAATTTTGCGCAAGGTTGTGGACAATTTTACGCAAATGCTCTTTTGAAATCCCATGTTTGTCCGAAATTTCATCAATAGTGCTGAGCTCATCCGGTTTAGCCGCCAGATAAATCATTACACGCAAAGAATAATCCGTAAATTTCGACAAATGCACCGTTACGTTTCCTTAAAGTGTATGTTCCAGAATAAACCAGATATAAAGCGGTGCCGGGGCAAATACCCACATAATGAGCCAAGGCATCACCACAAACGGGTTAATATTTTTGATAAAGGAGATCATATCCTTTTCCCTTTCATCATCAAATTAAAAGAGTTTAATCGCCTGATAAATCGTCAAACCAAACAGCAACGCCAACCAAACGGGAAAGGCCAATCCTGCACTGGCCTGAATAGACCTGACAACCTCGTCCTTAACAGGCGTTGTTTGCTTTTGTGACCATTTATGTTGTGCCCGAACAAATAAAACAGCCGTTGCCAACCAGGCAAAGGCCATTACTTCCGCAATTAAAATCCAGTTGGTCATAACAATCACCATGATTAGTTTATTTAATGTATTTTTTGTACATCTTTTAAAGATGTATTGTCAATACTCTTTTTGAATGTTTGACAGTTTTAAAAAGGAAGAGTACAAGGCGCGTCACACCCCCTTACACCCTTGGTTTATGAAAGAGTGCGTCATGGAAGTGTCCACACGATACCCGCATGTCATTATTGTCCGCTTGGCTCCGGAAATTTTATTAAAAGCGCCTGCAACCAGCAAAAAGTTTCAAAAACTGCTCCGTTCCAACATGAACGAAGGCTTGGAGCGCGCAGATATAAACTTTGAAATCATCGGTCATCAAGGCCGCATTCAAGTTCATACCGACAATCAAGAAAAAGCGTTGGACGTCTTGTCGCGCACATTCGGTGTGGCAACCTTCTCCCCTATCGACAAAATCATTGACGGTGGTTTGGAAGCACATAAAGAGGCCGCAGTAGAGCTTTATAAAGATCTTGTTCAGGATAAATCTTTCGCTGTACGTATCAAACGGCTGGGACAGCGCAAGAAATTTACGTCCGTCGAAATGGAACGCCAAGTTGGTGGATGCCTTCGACCTTTTGCAAAAAAAGTTGACCTGGATAATCCCGACGTCATGATCAAGGCTGACGTTGTGGGTGATCTTGCCTATTTTTACACTCGCAAAATCAACGGTCCCGGCGGCTTCCCCATTGGTATTCAGGGCAACGCGATCACCTTGATTTCCGGTGGCTTTGATTCCGTTGTTGCCGCATGGTATTTAATGAAACGCGGCGCGATGAATGACTTTGTCTTCTGCAATCTGGCGGGCGCCGCCTATGAACGTATGGTCGTTGAAATCACCAAAGTCCTGTGCGATCGCTGGGGGGCAGGCACACGCCCCAAGCTTTACTGCATTGATTTTGAAGATGTCATCAATGATTTGCGCACCCATACTCGCCCGGACTGGTGGCAAGTCATTCTGAAACGTCAAATGTATCGCGCAGGCTGCGAAATTGCCAAGCGGATCGGCGCAGACGCCCTTGTTACAGGCGAAGCGTTGGGACAGGTGTCTTCACAAACCCTTTCCAACCTGAATACAATTGATGAAGTTTCCGACATCCCCGTTTTACGTCCGCTTATCGGATTTGATAAGGAACAAATCATTCGCGATGCCCGCATAATCGGAACAGACAAACTATCTGAAAAAATCCCGGAATATTGCGCATTAAACAAACGTCGCCCCGCTGTTAAATCCGGTCGTAAGACGATTGAAACAGAAGAAAAGCGTATGGATTTTGATATTCTGACCCAAGCGGTCGAAGGCGCGCGCATTTATGATATGTTTGACGTAACCGACGAAGACGTCGCCCAACATTCTGTCTTTATCGAAGAAATCCCCAAAAATGCCATTATCATCGATTGTCAGCCTGAAAGCCTGTATGACAATTGGCATGTCGCAGGTGCCAAAAATTACACGGCTGGCAAGTTGATGAATAACTTACGCGACCTTCAAAAAACCCAGCCCTATGTTCTTTATTGTCCGTTTGGGACACAATCAGCCGTTTTAGCAGAACGTATGCAAAAGGCCGGATACGAGGCCTATTCCTACAAAGGCGGCATTAAGCAGTTGAAACGCATTTATCCAAATGGTGCGGAAACTGAAGACGACTAAGAAATAACAAACCATTGAAATCAAAAAAGGCAGGGCGTTTATAACGCCCTGCCTTTTTTCTTGTTGGTCTCGGATGTTGATTAATACGTAATTTTGATGGCATCTGCAGTAATGCTTGTTGCCCCCGTACCAATATCCGCGATTTTCGTTGAAGTATAAGAGGCACCGGCACCATCGGCATCGTAATAAATGGTGCCTGAATCGTCCCCTGTATTGGCATAGACATAAATTGACGGGCCGCTTCCGCTCAACTGCGCCCCTTCCCCAACATCGGTTACGGTATGAATGCCAAATTCGAAGCCTTCGGTCGCCCAGTCAGAGCCAGATAGCCCGTTCAATCCATCAATGATTGAGGATAATTTTACAGCATCACCAGATTCAAACGTTGAAATCAGGTCACCGAATTCGGTCATGTCGTTAAAGACAAAGTAATCATTACCTGCCCCACCATCCAACGTATCCACCCCGGCACCACCGGTGATGATGTCGCTTCCGGCGCCACCATTAATCATGTCATCGCCATCGCCGCCTTCAATCACATTATCAAGTCCATCCCCGGTGATCACGTCGGCGTACATACTACCAACAACACTTTCAAATCCTTCGATAATATCATTACCTTCGCCTGTTGCCTGATTATTCAACAGGTCAACAGAAACACTTGCTCCGGCAAATTCGAAACTAACGGTATCCCACCCGGCGCCGCCGATCAGGTAGTCATCACCGAGACCACCTTTGATCAAATCATCACCCGCCATACCGTTCAGCTTGTTAGATTCAATATCCCCAATCAAGGTATCATTGTAGGAGGTTCCAATGATCCCTTCGATGGAAATCAACTCATCTGTTCCTGAACTGGACGTTGTCGCCTGACCTGCTCCAAGGTCCACATTCACGCCTTCTGTAAAGGACGCATACGTCACACCATCACGGCCCAAGCCGCCATCAATGCTATCGTTACCGATATCAGCAACAAATACCTGTTTACCATCACCCCCAACAAAGACGTCAACCGTGCCATCCCCGGCAATCGTCACGCCGCTGGCCAAACTGCCGTCATTTGCAAATTGCTGGGCCATTACACGGTGTGTGTTGCTATCGGTTTGTTCATCCGTCCAACTCACAACGAAAGTTCCGTTATCGTTGGCGGCAACGGACGGCATATATTGATTACCTTGGGTCGTCGCATTGATCAGTAAGTCTTCACCCACGCCATTACCATCCTGATCAAAGATTTGACCGAAAATTGCCCCACCATCGCCATCTTCATGCAAATCCGTCCAAACAACAACGAAATTGCCGTTACTGAGAACCGCAACATCCGGGCTGTAATCCCCACCATCCATCGAATTGAAATTGACGTCGAAGACATCACGACCAATGACATTTGTATCTGTGATAATGGACCCATCAGAAGCAATAATACGGGCCTTAATTGTTGTTTGCTCAAAACCATCGGCAAGCTCACTCTTCCAGACGGTCAACAGATTACCGTTATCAAGCTCGACAACCTTTAAATCATCAACATAGGGCGTATAACTTGCAATAATCGTTTCAACTGGCATGCCACTATCTACAACAACTTTTGTATTATAAGTACCATCCAGATTATCGGTCGTATGGGCATAGGCATACCCGCCCCCAGTCAAAGCAACCAGAGAAGAAACAGTTTCATCAACGGTATTGAAGCTTTTCAGCAACACCGATGCGCCCATGTTGGCTTCAACGTCGTCACCGGGAAGCGTTCGCATATAGAACCCGGCATTTACATCCGTTGCAATGTAGGACACAACCACATCATTACTGGCCAATGTCACCATTTCTGGGCGTTCCAGACCCGTTTCAGTAAGAGAGTCCGAAACAAAGAACGGATCAGGATCAATAGCCGCGCCTGACGTGTCAAAACGTTGATAAAGAACATCACCGGAACTGCTGGACCACACAACGGCAAAGCTACCATTGCTCAGCCCTTGAATCATGGCTGTTTCACCCGGCATAGCGTCCCCGCTCGCAATTGAAAATGGTGACATTCCTGCAAACGGGGTCCCATCTTCGTTGAAGCGACTAATCAGGAAATCATTGCTGGATTGGCGATGAATGGTGACATAGGTCCCATCGGACAGATAGGTAATTTCAGAAACTGTATCTGCCACAACATTTGTATCGTCTACGGTTCGATCACCTTCATAAGTGACGCTCAGACCATGGGGCGTACTCCCGGCGATATCGTTGAAATAGATTTTTTCAATACCAAGAAGGTAGTCTATTCCCTCATCATTATCATTAAGATTATCATCTCTAACAACCAATGCAGAACCTCGTAGACCGATGGAGTAATCACCGGAAACTTGATCATACGCGGCCACATCCCCGACCGCTGTATTCCCGCCGCCGACAATAAAATCATCCCCGATACCACCGTAGAATTGATCATCCCCATCCAGACCGATCATCGCATCTGAGTAGATAGAACCGCCAAGTATATCATCGCCACTTGTCCCGACGATTGCGATGGCTTCATCACAACGAATTGTCAGGTTCGCTTGATCGGTTCCGCCTGTACCGGCAACCGTCACATCAAAGTGGATGTCCCCCGAAAACTCGTTCGTCGGTACAAATGTGAAATTCGCCCCGTCATAACTGAGAACACCGGATGCATCATGCAACCCATTTGCCTGAAGATCGGCGATAGCAAGACCGTTTACATGGGTAATTTGCAGGGCAGCCCCTTTATCATTACCAAGGAATTCCGCCGCAGAAACAACAACCGTTTGATTAATACCGCTTTCATAGATATCAGATGTTGCATCCACCACCACGTTGTCGCCAACACCGATGAAATCGTCATACGACAACTCACCTTGATATCCCACCAGCGCAATAAACGTACCGCCATTTTGGGATCCATCATTTTTGACATAAACAAACGCAGCATTGTCGCTATAAAACCAGACGATTTGTCCCGGTTCCACCTTTGGATCACTTTCGATCGTGCTTAACGTAATCGCAGGATCATCCACAAATCCGTAAGAGCCATAAAACTTCATATTTTCCGCAGACTGCGCAATTGAAATTTTATCCTCGCCCGATACAAAATCTGCAATTATATCGGTTGTATATTGATCACTATCCTCAGACCCGAAGAACTCAAAAACGTCATTTCCATTGCCGCCAAATAGGAAATCTTCGCCGCTTCCACCTTCCAGCGTATCGTTGCCATCCCCACCAACTAAGGTATCGTTACCGAGATAGCCCCACAGATAGTTATCGTATAAATCACCCGCAATCGTATCGTCGTACTCACTACCGGTTACATTTTGGACATTTGAAATCGTGAAGGTATTGACACCGTCACTATGTTTACCAAAGCCATTTTCCAGATCAACAAGCACACCACCGGTCTGACCGGTAAAGGCAACTTCATCTTCCGACGCCATATCTCCACCGTCAACAGCAATAACCCCTTCATTGACAACAAAGAAATCATAACCGCCGCCGCCCAGCAACGTATCGCCCGTTTGACCGACAAGGATGTCATCAAAGCTACTGCCCGTCAGTGTTTCTGCTGCAAGACCGTCACTGACCAGAATAGAACCAACCGTCGGTACAATGCTTACATTGGTCTGAATTTGATAGGTATTATCCTGCCCGTCCATCAACAAATGTAAAAATGCCGCATTTGTATTGGTATAGTGTTGATCAATGATCAGTTCATGCGACCCCATCCCGTCTGAGAGGCTCATCTGGAACTCATCCGATACCGTATGTTCCATATTCGTGATGAAATACGCATCTTCATCCACATAAATATGATTGATACCAACACTATCAATTACATAATCGGTCCCACCAGAAACAATGTAATGATCGTCTCCATCCGCACCTTGCAGCGTATCATTCCCTAACAAGCCGACTAATGTATTGACTGCAGCATCCCCTGTCAGGGTTTCGTTTCCGTCGGTTCCCTGAAGCACGTAAAGCGGATAATCATCAGCCAGAATTTGTTCTGCCGTCGGTGCCGGTACCCCTGTATCCAGCACAATAAATGTTCCGGTATAATCGGTCCCTGTGCCCGCACCGTTTACATAAATGAAATTGTTACCACTGCCGACAGAGACATAATAAACGGTATCTGCCGCCATGCCACCGGCCATAAAGGTTGCCGCATCTGTCGATGACGTGGACACAAAAGTCATATCACGCATACCGATAAACTGAATGGCGTCCTGCGGTGTCAGGCTTTTAATAACGTCGGCGGCCCCTTGGGTGGAGTCCGTCGCACTGCTGTAAATATAGAGGTTTTTACCATTGCCAGCATCCAGTACATCGGCACCACCACCGCCAGTTAAGGTATCATCACCATCGGCGCCAATTAACAGGTTAGCCCCCATATCCCCAATCAAGGTATCGTTAAAGGCCGTGCCATCCACATTTTCAATCGCATAAAGCGTATCGACCCCTTGTGAAAGGCTGATAGATTGTTGGCTCATATTGGTTAAATCGACATGAACACCATCTGTTGATCCGGCATAACTGACCGTATCCACACCATCGCCACCATCGATGTAATCATCGCCACCACTGCCAAGAATGATATCATCACCGGCCATCGCATAAAAATATTCATTGGCATCGGAACCAGCAGGCAATGTTTCAGACGCATCCGTCCCATTGATTGTCGCGCTCACTTGAACATCAACAAAATTGCTATGTGAACCACCTTGTCCGTCACTGACCGTGTATTCAAACGTCACTGTACCTGTGAAATTATAAGCCGGTGTAAAGGTAACATCACCGTTTACAAGAGTAACCGTACCACCATCAACCATATGCGGGCCGGGACCGGTTTTGCCGTCAATTGCCGTTATGGTAAGTGGATCCCCATCTTGATCATAATCATTTGCCAGAACGTTCAAGACGTTATTGGAAGAATTGACCAAAACGTACAAATTATCAAAACCAACATGCGGAATGGCATTATGTTCCACGATATTCAGATTAACCGTGAAGGGGGATGAAATCAAACTGCCCGCATTAACAGCAACCACACTAAAGGTATCTGTACCCACATAATTGGTATTAGGCACATATACAAAACTGCCATCCGGGTTAATATAAACCACACCATTTTGCGGTTGGGTCTGAACTTGATAGCTCAGTGCATCTCCGTAAATTTCGCTATTTTCCACTAAAATTTGACTAACGAAGCTGTCATCTTCTTCCAGATCAATCGTTGTGGCATTCGTTTTCAGAACAGGCAAACCGGAAATAAATTGTGATGCGCTGAGTGTTACATCATTTTGATGACCTGACATATCCGTGATCATACCCGTAGCAGGATCATCCGTCATGGGCCAATAAGCCAACAGGTTTGGGTCACTCGGATTAACGCCCCCGCTGCTTATCGCCATGATATCTTGTTGGTCTAAAACACTATTCCAGATTTGAACAGCCCCAAATTGCGCCGTTCCAACCCCGCCCAAGATACCACCAAATGTATCCGAACCGAGACCGCCAAGAAGATCATAATACGACGCTGCGGGCTCATTATAAAAAAGGTTATCTCCTGAATAAACCTTCAATTCATTCCCATCAAAAGTAACGGAGAGATTGGACCACTCCCCCATTTCCATTGCGTTATAAACGGTTGCATAAATGGAGTTACCAACCACGACCTCAATATAGTCATTGTACGCTGTAACCGTGATATCCCCATCACCAAGCATCAGTAACTCCGTACCGTTGCCTGCATCATCCAACTTCACCCACATAGAAGCGCTAAATTCATTGCTGTTGAATGTATAGGAGCCAATCCCCAGTCCGCCACCAGCAATCTCAACCGACTGATAAGGATAATCGATCAATCCCGGTGTTTCATTGATCCAAACCGGTGTTCCTGAAATAGAAGCACTGAGGTCAATATCATTCATATCCCCGAAACTGTCATAGGAGATATAAGATCCATCGCCATCATCCATATGCCAATAGGCCGCTACATCACTGGAAGACAGGTCGTGCGGACCATTTTCCACAATCTCCTGCATTTCTGCAGGGGTGAGGACACGGTTATAAATCCCGAGTTCGGAAAGATCACCGACCATATTCAACGCCGAATTTGAAGAATGTCCGCCAATCATCACCATTGAATCAATGACAAAAGTCGAATAATCACCCGTTCCTGAATCGATTAAAGAGGGAACTTGTTGTCCATCAACAAACAACGCAACACCGCTCGCAGGATCAAAACTGTATCCCAGATTATGCCATTGACCATCATCTAGGCCCGCAAATTGCGGATAAGCCCCAGAATCAACGGCCCAACTGTATGAACCACCCGCCCATGTCAAATCCAATGTAATCTCGCCATAAGTTGACAGATACATATTCAGCGTTGAGGTTCCGTCATTCATGCTGAAGACAGTAACATCACCATCAGTCATACCATCACTGATGGGTTCCACACGCGCCCAGACCGATGCCGAATGACCAGCTAAAGTAATCCCGGAATAAGACGTTGCTGTCACACTGCCATCAAAATGAATACCATCAAAGACAACAATATGATTTTGATATGTGGATAAATCTTTGAGATACTCGCTATCATCTTTCGCCAGTCCCGCAAAATCCCAATACCCACGAAGAGTGGGATCAGAAATTTCACTTTGCGGCAAAACTTCTTTCATAAATGTTTGAATTTCGCTTTCGCTGCGAATATCAGACCAGATGCGGGCCTCGGTAATTTCACCATTCAACGGTGACGTTTCATCAATTGTATTGCCGACAGTCATGGTCGCATCCGCCGCACTTGCAGGTGCTTGAGATGCGCCGTCGTAACTCAATGTCCCAACGGAAACACCATCAACATACAGGGTCACATCGCTTTGACCACCAACGTTATTATCCCGAACAACTGCCAAATGATGCCAATTACCCTGCGTTAAGTTGGTATCGAAGCTCAAATCCACATCCAGACCGGCACCATATTCATGTTTATAATGAATATCGCCCGTCGCATCGAGATAAAGCTGATAAGCAATATTGGTTGAGCTGGTTTCCCCATTCCCGCCAAAGGCAACAATGGTTTGTTCACCTACCACTTGATTAAACTTGACCCATGTTTCCAGTGTCAAATCATCGGTTAATTCCAAACTGTCACCGCTACCACGCCCCACATCAACAATCGTGGAAACACCATCAAAGCTAAGTGAAACAACCTCGCTTGCCAAACCACTCACCACAGGCATATCGAGCGTATTTTGAGTGCTCAGCGTAAATGTTTCAGTATAAGTCAACCCTGTACTGTCTTGTGCGCTCACGTTGATTTGGAAAGACTGATCTGCCGGGTTTTCATAATCAAGTGTATAACCGGCTTTCAATTTCAATTCGTTCCCAACCACCTCAAAACGCGGATCATCAACCGTATAGGTGAAGGTTTCCTGCGCGTTATCTGGGTCAATGGCAGAGAGTTGCCCAACAACCGCTCCATCCGTATCTTCGGCAACATTTAGGTTGCTCAAGATAATATCCGTCGGGGCTTCGTTCTGGTTTTGTGTCGAAATGGTGAAGTTTTCACTGTAGGTGAGACCACCTGAATCTTGTGTGGTGACACTTAAGGAGATGTTTTGATCTGCCGGATTTTCGTAATTCAGCACTTGGCCCGCTTTGAGTTTAAGCTGGCTGCCCACCACTTCAAAACGACTATCGCTTACTGTATAGGTGAAGCTTTCATTACCGCCGTCAGGGTCAATGGTGCTTAAAACACCAACAACAGCCCCATCCGCATTTTCATCAACAGTCAGTTTATCAAGACTAATATCCGTCGGTGCATCATTTACCGGACTAACATAGACATTGACTGTTCGGCTATCCGTGCTCCCCTGTCCATCGCTCACCATAACCACAAAACTGTCAGATCCGTTATAGTTTGGATTGGGCGTATAGGTAAATTGTCCTATTGTGGGGTTAATTGTGACATTACCATTTACCGGTAAAGACTGTGGGTCCACAGAATAGGTCAGACTGTCGCCATCGACATCCGTTGCACTAAGTGTACCCGTAAAGACCGTATCCTCAGCAGTGGAACCACCAAGTGAACCCGATGTAATAACCACCGGGTCGTTTACTGAATTCACATTAAACGTCAAGACAGCTTCATTTTCCGAGAACACGGTTTTATTTACATCATAGACGGCCCCGTCTGAAGCTTGCCATCCAATTGTAACAGTTCCATGATAATTCGCAGCGCCCTGGAAGGTCAAATTGCCAATTTGGTTGACCGCAATCTCTTGTCCAACGGTTACTGCGGTGCCATTAAGCTTTAAACTTCCACTTTCAATAAATGTCGTAACCCCTTGCGCATCGGTTACAGCGATGCGTGGCAATTGGGTAATGCGAATGGCGGCAAGACTGTCCCCGTCAACATCATTAAACCCGGCTTGGAAATCTGCGGCGCTAAACGTATGAACGACATCCTCATTAACCGATAACTGAGTATTGCTTACCGTTGGCAGATCGTTGGTTCCTTTAATCGTTACCGTTGTAGTCCCCGTTGATGAAACACCAAAACTATCGGTAACAACATAGGTAAAGGTATCTTCTTTAACCTCTTGATCCCCAAGGGCTTTCAAAATCGGATTATTCGGGTCCGGCGTGTAAATCACGCGCCCCCCGACACCATTATTCAAGATTGTAAGCGTACCGTAAACGGGTTGCGTTCCAATTGACGTGACCGTAAGAACATCACCCGCATCCACGTTGATGTCGTTTGCCAATAGGTTAATCGTAACTGGCGACGTCTCGTTAATGGTTGAGGCAACATCATTGACCGCAATCGGCGCATCATTCACAGCCGTAACCGTCATCACCACATTGGCACTGGCAATTTTTCCGTTATCCGTCGTGATCAGGTAACTAAATCGGACCTCCCCACTATAATCTTGCGGCGGGGTGAAGATATATTCGCCTTGTGCATTTTTGACAATCGTTCCCACATTTGGTGTACCAACGTCCAAAATCTGAACGGGCTGCCCATCGTTACGAGAATCATTTGCCAGCAGATGATCATTTAGATTAACACTCTGGTCTTCATCCGTAGAGAACGCATCATCCTGTGCTATCGGCGTTGAATTTACATCCGCTTCTGCCTGTGCCAATTCAACCTTCGCATCAATCACATTGGACAATTGCGTATAGCCCTGTTCCAAGGCCGTCGCATCATTTAAAACACCCAACAGTTTGGATCGGTGCGCTTGTGCGATATTTAACTGGTTCTGTGCTTCTTTTGCATAGGTTGCCGCTTGCGTTGCATAATTTTTTGCCGTCGCTAAATCATTACCCGCAACCGTCGCATCCGCATAAGAACGGGCATTTTGCGCCGCTGTCGATGCGGCATCCGCTGCTGTACTCACATCCCCGGTAATTTGCGTTGATTTACTATCAACCGCATTTACAGTCGCTTTTAATGTATCCAGTTGAGTTTTCAGGCTCGTATAAAGATCATTCCCCAATGCATTTTGATTGGCCAAAAGATCATTTTCCAAGGTCGCCAATCTGGTTTGAATGCTTCCTGTCAGACTTTGAATCTTCGTATCAATTGCAGACGCATCATTGGATGTCTGGGCGTTATTATCGTCATGGACGGCTGAAGCTTTTGCCGCATCCGCTTCGGCCTGTTTGGCAGATGCGTCTGCTTCTGCCTGATAGGCATTTACGGCTGTCTGGATCGCATTTGAAATATTGGTTTCCGCCTGATCCGCCGTTACTTCCGCATTAATGGCTGATTTTGTGGCCGTCGCATGTGATTCAACAGATCCTTTTAAGGAATCAAACGCATCTGAAACAGCCGATTTGGCATTTAAAATTAAATCCTTCTGTAAGGTATTTGCATCCTGATTAGTAACACGCGCATCAAGCTCTGTCTCCAAATCCGCAACGAACGCCTTGAAAGCCGTGTCATACGTATTAATCGCGTTTGTTTCTGCAGTTTCCAGTCCAGTGTTTGTTGCGCTATCAACCGTCTTACTATCAGTTGCACTATGCGCATTAATCGCGTCGGCCATATTTGTATAGGCGCTCGTTAAGCTGTTCAACTGGCTGTTTGGATCACCGATGACATCATAAGCCGCAATAAGAGCGGCAAACGCTAGATTGAAATTGCCTAACGCACTGTTTTCAGACGTTTCCGCCTTGACTTGCTCTGCATGTGTTTCGTTGGCAGCAAGACGTGCCTGAGCAATCTTTTCCGCATCCGTCAAAGACACATCGGTGGTTTTTTCTGCGGCGACTTGTGACTTTGCTTTAGCCTGTGCTGCTGCGGTTTGAGCGGCTTGCGCATTGGCATCCGCACCACTCGCATAGGTATTGGCTTGTTCAAGCTTGTCTGCAATTTGTTCGGACTTGTCAAAAATCGCACGACTGGCTGCCGCGTCATTTAAATCGCCTTGAGCATTCGTTGCCGATTGCGCGGCCTCACTTTGATCTGCAGCGGCTTTATCTTTTTGCGTGCTGGCGATATTTTGCTGTTTTAGCGCCGTATCTTCCTGTTTACCTGTTTCTGTGCGCGCATTGGAGATTTCTTTCACGTTGGAAATCCCATCCCCATCAAGGTCGCTTTCATTGACATTCGCTGTGCTGGTATCATCAACGAAGAAGCTCGCATTCAGGTTCGCAGCCGAATTGTTCGTTACATAGGTATTCAGATAACTCACAAAATCTGTCGAATCCGGCAAAGACGGATCCAGAATTAACGCAACTTTTTTCGCTTCTGCAATAATATTATCAGAAGCCACACGTGCAGCGATTGCAGCGTCAGAGGTAGCTTTTTGTGCAATATTGGCAGCCGCCGATGCTTTCAAGGCAGCTTGATAAGCAAGTTTCGCATCATTCAGTTCGTTCAAAACAGCCGCTTTGGATGCCAAATCCGTGATCGGATTTTGCGCATCTTCGCTAAATTGCGCAATACTTTCCAATGCCTCTTTATGGGCTTTGGCAGTCGCCACATCCAGAACGGCTTGATCATATTCCGCTTTAGCCGTTGCTTTGTCAGTTTCAGCCTGATCGGCTGCACTATCAGCGGCATTGGCTGAGGCCACAATCGCTTTTAAGTCTGCTTCGACAGATGTTCGCGCCGCAGCATCAGCATCGGCTTGCGCTTTATCAGACTGAATGGAGGCAACATTTTTATTGGCACCCTGTGCAGCAGCCGTTTGTGAAGCTGCCTTTTGTGCAAAATCGGCGGCACTTGACGCATCTCCGGCAGCCGTCTTCGCGGATGCTTCCAACCCATCGTCAATACCGTTGTTATCACTATCTATGTTGGTCGCCCCGCTTCCCTGAGCGGCCACTTGGTGTTGCAAGGTGTTTGATAAGGAGTTCACGGCACTTAACGCAAAACCAGCCGCGCCGCCGGTTGGACTTACCCCATCGTTCACAAGGGCTTGCAAGGCTGATTGAACCTGCAAAGCCGCGTCATGGGCAAGGCCCGTGAAATTCGCTGGATTGAAAGAATTCAGTGCATTTTGAAGCTGAACCAATAAATCGTTCGCCTCGCCATTCACCTGCCCGAACGCGTTGATTGCACTTGTAATTTCATCGGATGTTGCCGCTTTCTCCGATGTTCCCCAATCATGTGCAATGGTTTGAATATTTCCAATATTCTGCAAGGCACTGTTTAATAGCGCATCCGTATTTAGCGTATCCGTATTATTGCCAACAATAGCCGTCAGTTTACCAAGGGCATTTTTCGCCGCACTAATCGCATTGGCCGCAGAATCAATCGCATTTTCAGCCGAACCTTCCGCACGGGCCAATGCCGCATCGGCACCATTTTGCAAATCTTGCAGTTGGGTGGCGTTATCCAAAGCATTTTCTGCTGCAATTGCCCTGGCTTTATCCAAAGATTGTGCAATTTCAGTGACTTTGGCCTGAACATCGTGCAATGCTTGCTGTGCCTGTTCCTCTTTTTGTTCTGCTAAGGCTACAGATTTCTGTGCTGTCAGATATTTTTCGTAGGTGGAGCTATGAATAACTGTCGTTGCATTAATTTTTATCCATGTCGCATCGTTATTAGGGTCATTCAAATCTTTAATCGTGTGCGTATTGTCATTTGCCATATCAGCGTTGGCAGCTGCAATATCCACATGATAACTGGCTAAAACCTGCTGCGCATTAGCGAGCGTTCCAACGGCATCATTGGTGCTGTTGGGATCATCATAAGCATTTTGCGCAAGGGTCCCCGCTGCTTCCGCACTCGCGTTTGCGGCCTCCACCTGACTTAAATCATTGGAATTTTGTGCCGCTGTTGTCGCCAGCGTATCCACATTTTGTTTTTGCGTATCAATTTTTGACAGGGCGCTATCAAGTTCACTGTGATAGGTTTCCAAGCGATACTCGACCTGCGCTTCGGAAACAGCGCGACCTAATTGTTCAGATGAAGAGGCAAAGGCAGCGTCTGATACCGCATTTGCCAATTGTTCACTTGCTTGTTCAGCGGCACTGAATGCGTTGTCATATGCCGTTTGTGCAACATTGACACGGCTGGTTGCATCACTTAAGGCTTGGGCAGCATCGTTTGCAGCTTCTTGCGCATTTTTTGTTGCGTCTACTGCGGCCTGATAGGCAGCTTCCCATGCCTGATAAATGACATTATCCGTATTCCCACCAACTTCAGCCAAGATGGCCGCAGCTTTATCCTTGGCAGTCTTTTCAGACTCAACCAAGCTGTTATAAGCCGCTTGTGCAGAGGCATTATCGACTTCTGCGCCGCTCAGGGCGGTGCGCGCCGATGTCAGTTTCGTCAACGCATTGCTGAGGGCCGTATCAGCTGCACTCTCGTTGTTGAGCGCCTGTGTTTTATCAGCTTCCGCCTGAATGCGTGCCGTCGTTGCCACGCCACTACGCCAATTGTTAGCCGCCGTCGTTGCATCCCCTGCTGCACTTACCGCCGCTTTCGCATCCCCGACATATCCACTGGCGGTTTCATAATATTCACGCGCACTTTCAGCATAACCTTCTGCCGTTGCCCCATGACCGGACGCAGCATCTGTTGCTGCCGACGCAGCAGATTGGGCTTTTGCGGTATGGTCTTGTGCTTCGCTCAAATACTGGCGCGCACTGTCCTGATCCCCGTTAATCGCCGCTTCTTGCGCCTTGTCATTGGCCCGCGAAGCCAAATCACGTTCAGCCAAAGCCGTATCGCGAAATTCTTTGGCCTGATCTGTTGCTGCTGAATCCTCTGCCTGTTTCTGTTCTTCTCGGCGCTGTTGTTCTGCAAGAACATCATCGCTTGCCTGTTGTGCCGCTGTTTCTGCCGCCGCCTTCGCATCTGCCGCATTTTTCGCAGCCTGCACACGCGCATCCCATAATTTGTCATATAGGTCCAGCGCTTTTTGTATTTGCTCAATGCGTTGGACGGCTGCCGATACTTTACCACTTTCATCCGCAATCATCCCGGATACTTTACCCATCGTATCGACTTTGGATGCAAAGGTTGTAAAGTCTGTGCCTTTCATATTCGCCGCATCCAATACGGCACGCGCTTTTTCCGCGACACCGGCAGAATCAGAGGCATAACCTTGCGTCAAGGTCAAACTATCATTTGCATCTGTAAGGCTTTGTGAGACAGCGGCTTTTAAATTCTCAAGACGTGTATAAAGCGGAATGTATCCGGCAATATCCGTTCCACCAAATTCACTGAGCTCGTCTGCGGTAACTTCTGCCGCCAAAATGGCAGAAACAATGGATTGCCCGGCAGATGGTGTGAATAACTCCAATACACTTTCGACACCATTTCCTGCTGTCGTATCATTTTCATTGGCGTAAGCCTTGCTGTATTCCGTTCTCGCAACGTCTAATTGGTCCGCTGATAACTTCAAGAACCCCGTACGACTGCTGACTTCAACATTATCAACAAGAGTACGAGTTTCAACACCATCACTATTAACTTCACGGCCCCCTACCTGACCTTCCATCGCAGTAATGACATTTTTCGCTGTCGTCGTAATCGTATAACGCAAGCCATTTGTCAGGGTCGTTCCTTCGACAATCGCGATTGCATCTTTGGCGTAAGTTTGTGCCGTTTCTGCCAAACTACGGGCTAAATCAAGATTACCTGCCGCCTGTGCTGCTTGCACTTGTTCCACTAGTCCTACTGTATTGTTATCACCGCTCACCAACACTTGTTTAGCCACAATCTGATCATATTCATTATGAACAAAGGTTGCTTGATTGGCTGCGTTCGCTTGCGCGTTGGTTCCCACGCTATTTTGGGCAATTATATCCGCACCCGATTTCAGGTTTTGCGCTTCCTGAAGGGCTGCCGCAATATCTTTTTCTGCAGCTTGCGCTTTTTCCAACGCCGCTTGCAGGGCTTGTGTTTTTGCAGTATTTGCTGCCGCCTGTGCTGCCTGTTCCGCCGCGGCCTGTGCCGCTGCATCATTATTCACAATCGCCTGAATAACATCGACGGAATGCCCAGCCGTTTCAAACTGTTTTAAGGCCTCGTTATAAGCACTTTCTGCCGAAGTCTGCAAAGACTGCATGCTAGAAATAACCTGATCGATTTCGCTTGGCGGACGGGGATAGTTATCACGCACATCAATGGCACGGGCCAGAACGTTATCATCCGTGCTATTTGCACTATCTACTGAGAAATAATCAAATGCGTTTTTGGCTGCATTTTTTGCCGTTTCAGCCTCTGATAAGATCGTTTGGGCTTCACTCAGAAGTGTTTCTTTCGCTGTCGGATCACTTTCAGCTTTTGCCAACTGAACCTTTTGATCGGCTTCGATTGCTTTGTCAGACGCAATTTTTGCTTGGGCTAAGGCCTCATCCAGCAAGTCACGCGCATCGCTGAAAGCATCGTCCAAATCTATCTTTGCTTCCTGCTCTGCACGGGCTTCAAGAGCCGCAAGCTTGGCTTCAAAAACCGCTAGGAGCTTGCTTTCATTGGACACATCTTCCTGTGCTGTAATGAAATCTTCCAGCTTTGCCAACAAATCTTGACGGGCCGTTTGTTCTGCATTTTCAGCCAATGTCAGATCGTTTTGCAAACTCGACGTTGACGAAGTCAAGCTGTTCGCCTTTTCCAAGGCAGAATCATAAGAATCCTGCCAAGTCTCAACGAGTTTATTGCCATACTCAATCAGCGTTTTATATTTATTTACAGCCTGTTGAGCCACAAGAACAGCTCGTGCAAGCGCGATATCACTTGGATCATTATTCAATGCTGTTACCGCATTGTTATATGTTGTTTCCGCAGATGAGAGTTGCGTTTGCTGGTAAGAAACAAAATCCTTTGCTTCCTGCAAACCATCAATGCCTTCACCATCAACCACATTAAAATGATCACTGCCGTTATAAAGCGTCCCGTCGTTGATTTTTTCAGCACCCGCAATATAGACATCGCGTTTTGCCTCGGCTGATTTAAACGCAATTAACGCGCTGACCACAGTATCGGCTGCGTTGGATAACACCGTGGATGCACTATTAAATGCCGTTTGAGCCAATGACAGATCCGTTTTGGATACAGCGAGATCACTTTTAACCTCGTTCAACAAGGTGGTTGCCGCGTCGATATCGGCTTGCGTCACTTTCGCACCCGCTTGTTCATTTTCAAGAATATCTTTTTGAATCCGATTGAAGAAATTCAAAACGGTATTATTGCCTGAAAATGTAGAAGTTTCCGCATCATTCGCCTTTGACAGAAATTGGTCTGCAATTGATAAAACGATACTTGGTGCATTGCTTCCAACCAACACACCCATTTCATTCATTAGATCATCAAAAGCACTATCTTGAACTTTGCTATTCGCACTTGCTTGTGCCGCTGCGGCATCCGCTGCCGCAATGTCCATGTCATTGATTGTACTGGCATCAACAACCGCTTTTGCCTTAGTGGCCGCCGTTTGTGTAAAGTTGGTCAAAGCCAGCAGTTCATCAACAACCAACTCCCATTTCGCTTCAAATGCTGAGCCCCCACTAAACTTAACAGCTTTTAACGACACAAATAAATCGTTCAGCGTACTTAGTTTACTATCAAGATTGGTAAAGGCGTCCGCATGCCCACTAAAGGTCAACGCGTTATTCAATTCAGCCTTGATGCCGTCATAAAATTTATAAACGTCCCCTGTTATCCCTTTGAACGACATTTGCCCATTGGCAGGTACACCGCTTACAACGACTTCGCGGGCAAAATCAATAGCTTCAAGGTCTGTGCCACCATTGTCCTTGACGAATTTAGCGGCCCGAATGACCGCTTCAACCATGCGGTCTTTGACGGACATACTCAGGTCAGGATTACTTGAATTTGCATCCTGTACGACTATCATGGCGGAAACGATATATTCCGCCTCATTCAACGCATCCGCCAACGTGCTGTCGACCTGGCTAACCAATTCAACAACGGCTGCGGGATCTGCAAACGATTTCAGGCCTCTTGCAACAACATATGCAAAATCAGATACACCTGTTGCGATTGCACCGATTGAGTTTGCCGTTGCGTATGCTTCCGCAACATTATCCACACTGTCTTCAAGCTTATCGGTCGTGTCCGAAGTCCATTCCACAGAAATTCGTTGCGCGTTAGCTTCAACATCGTTTGAACCGGAATTTATCCCTGCTGTATTTTCAATTTGCGAAGCCCGAGAAGACAAAGTCGACGCATTATCCGTCACCTTAAGCAAGGTTTGCGCTTGTTCATTAACCGTTGCATTCTCATCAATAATTTTCTTCGTGATGTCGTCCCCGCGCTGATCAGCCTCTTGCGCAATTTTTTGGACCGCTATTTTCGCAATTTCCGCTGATGCACTCAAGTTAGACAATGTGCTTTGCGTCTGCTGGGTGATGTCCTGTAAAGCATCCGCCGTATTATTATCAACCAGCACATCTTCCGGATTCAGTTGTTGTTGATTTCCCGGCTCATTCGTCGCAGCCGCCACAATAGCCGGCGGTAACAGATTTTCTGCATTGGGAAGGCTGCTCAGCGTTTTACCCGCCATTGCCCCGATTTCGTTCATCGTGAACACACGGGGCGCCGAATTCCCGTTTGGTGTACTCGTCACACCTTGGAAAGGCTGGTTAATCGTAACCATATCACCGTTGTTATTGGTGATGATAAATTCACCTGTGGTTCCGCCGTTATTGGCTTGGTTTGGACTAACACCTTCTCCATTCCCTGCCAATTCCGGTAACATCACGGCATCCAAAGTCTCGCCGGCGACCTTAAGAACCCCTGCGGTACCACGAATACCGATTGTCGCAACCGGTGTTGTAATTTGCATGGCATCCGGGTTCACCTTCGCAACAGCACCCGATACAAATGTCATCGCACCGGTTAACAACGTCAACCCGATCTGACCATCTTGTGCCCCCGGATCGTAAACCATTTCGTCCAGAAGCATGCGCCCATCTTCACCAAGGGCAAATGTCGTTTCATCCGCAAAAACGATACCGACCGCCCCGTCACCGCCTGTGACGAGCTCATCCCCTTGGAAAACGGGGTCTCCGACTTTTAAGGTAACGCGTGTACCATCTGCACGAACGGCCTCAACCTGACCATCCGCGGTTTCAACCTTGCCGATAGGCTCAAGACCTTGGGCCTGTCCAACCTGTGCAAATTGTTTGGGGGCAATGGGGCCTGCAAGTTTATGAACGATGTGCGCGGGCAAAACCACACCGTTTGGCAAAGTGATCGCGGGTTGCGAACCTGAGGCAAAATAATTGGTGACAAAGATTTTCTCCCCATCTGCTGACGTGACAATCAGATCGGGGCCAGCCCGATCAAACTGTACCGTCGCAATATTGAAAGATGGAGGAAGATTGACTTCAGCATTTGTTGAATCCACCACGTAATCTGCAACGCGTGTATCCCCGTTTTCTTGATTGCCCTTGTCAAAAAAATTCATAAGCTTGCCCGCCTAATTTGTGTTAACCCATGCCCCTCGAAAAGCACAAAATATTTTTAATTTATAGTTTGGTTGATTTTAACAGTTTCAATTCAAGCAGGACAACTTGAAATAAGAAAAACAAAGAAAAAAGTCATGCAAATGCATCTAAATGGCAGAAAATTTCCATCTGGAAAATTAACGCATTGATTTTATTGATTTTTAACCCATCAAGAAAGTTGCCCAAAAAGAGGGCATAGTATAAAAAAACGCTTCAAATGAGTATTTTTTTATTTCGCTATAGATTCTTCAGACTTCAAGTGAACTGAAGATTCGAGTATGCGCGCAACCAGCAAGCACTCACTCAAAGATTATGCCGTTCACTCGCAATATGAAACAGGGATACCTTTGAGCTGATAGAAATTCAGTCACCGCTACCTTTCTCCAGCTCTTCCGCATTACTGCGAACACGTGCCATGAAAGTAATAAGAAGGTCTTTTTCCTCAGGAGAAAAGCCTTCCAGCAGCTTGTTTTCAAGTTCCTGTACTTTTTCAACCAGTTCCTCGAACACATAATATCCTGACCGTGTTAATTGCAACGCAACTTTACGACGATCCCCCTCGTCGACACGTCTCTCCAGATATCCCGCTTTTGTCAAACCAGCAATCGCCCGACTGACTTTCACCTTGTCGATACTGGAACGCGTTACGATCTCCCCTGCGGATAAGGGGTCTTTACTGTTCCCCAACACTGCCATAGCCCGCCATTCAGAAACGGTCAAATCGTAATCATTTTCGTAAATGGAAGAAACCGATTGACTGACCGCACGATAATAAATCCGCACAAGATAAGGAAAGAACTTCTCCAACTGAAAAGTGACCGTTTTTTTATCTTTTCGCAACATGGTGCCAAGACGCCTTTAAATTTAGTTTCATCCATAACCATTTAAGGACATAGCGCATAAGGAGGCAAGTTTTTTCAAACTTTGTGCATTTTTTACTTGATTGGTTTCATATGTAACCATTATAGTTTCATTTGTAACTTATAAATCCGCTTCACAGGGAGGCACCAATGCCCATTCAAAAAATCCATCATGTGGCCTATCGTTGTAAAGACGCCAAGGAAACAGTGCTCTGGTATCAGAAATATCTGGATATGGATTTCGTTCTCGCCATTGCCGAAAATGAAGTTCCTTCCACGAAAGAGCCCGACCCGTATATGCATATCTTTTTAAACGCAGGTGGCGGCAATATCCTTGCCTTCTTCGAACTCCCGAATTCTCCGGAAATGGGCCGTGATGAAAACACTCCCGCATGGTGCCAACACCTTGCTCTCCAGATTGATTCCATTGATGAAATGATGGAAATCAAGAAAAAAATGGAAGCAGACGGCATCAACGTTGTTGGCCCGACCGATCATACATTGTTCCAATCCATCTATTTTTATGACCCCAACGGTCATCGTCTGGAATTGGCTGCCAACACTGATACCCCGGACATGCACAAAAAATTGGACGATGTCAAATGGGACATGCTGGAAGAATGGGCAAAAACAAAACGCGCCCCACAGCACGCACAATGGATGCATGAAAAGGAATTCTCCAGTTAAGGAGAATATGAGGGGAGGAAATTAGAATGCTTAACACATATCAATATCCAGAATTTGATTACGTCCAATCAGAAGAGCAAAAATCCGGCACCGTAAAACGCCATAAAGCTGTCATTATTGGCGCAGGCCCCATTGGCCTGACAACCGCACTCGATTTTGCAAAACAAGGTATTCCGGTTGTTATTCTGGATGACAACAACACCGTTTCCATCGGTTCGCGCGCCGTCTGTTATGCCAAACGTCCATTGGAAATTTGGGATAGACTGGGCGTTGGTGAACGCATGATCGATAAATCCGTCGTCTGGAAAGTCGGTAAAGTTTTTCGGGATGAAGAACTGGTTTACCAATTCGACCTTCTGCCGGAAGATGACCATAAAATCCCGGCGTTTATCAATCTTCAACAATATTATCTTGAAGAATACATGATCGATGAAGCCAAAAAGCAATATGGGGATTTAATCGATTTTCGTTGGAAATCCAAAACCATCAGCCTGAAAAATCATGACGATCATGTTGCTTTGCAAATCGAAACACCCGACGGTGTTTATAAAATGGAAGCCGATTATGTTGTCGCTTGCGATGGTGCCAATTCCGATACTCGTAAAATGTTGGGCTTGGATTTCGAAGGGCAGTTCTTTCAAGATCGCTTCCTGATTGCCGATGTGGTGATGAAAGCCGATTTCCCGGCGGAACGTTGGTTCTGGTTTAATCCCCCCTTCCATCGCAACCAGTCCGTCTTGCTTCACATGCAATCCGATGATGTCTGGCGCATTGACTTCCAACTCGGTTGGGATTGCGACCCGGAAGAAGAGAAAAAACCGGAAAATGTTATTCCGCGCCTGAAAGCCATGCTTGGTGACGATGTGGAATTTGAATTGGAATGGGTTTCCGTTTATCAATTTGCCTGTCGCCAACTTCAGGACTTCAAATGTGGTCGTGTCTTTATTGCCGGCGATGCGGCTCATCAGGTCTCCCCTTTCGGGGCCCGCGGGGCAAATACGGGTGTGCAGGATATCGATAACCTGACCTGGAAACTCAAACTGGTTATGGACGGAAAAGCACCGGAGAAACTCTTGGAAAGCTATAGCGAAGAACGTGTTTTTGCTGCAGCGGACAACTTGTTGAACTCCACCCGCTCCACCGATTTCATCACACCGAAAAGTGCCGTTTCAAAAGCCTTTCGTGATGCTGTACTTGATTTGGCTTCCGATTATGAATTTGCGCGACCTCTGGTCAATTCCGGTCGTCTGTCCATGCCGACCCCTTATCTTCATAGTTCATTAAATACACCGGACGAAGACACCTTTGATGGTAAAATGCTTCCCGGTACAAACTGTGCCGACGCACCGGTCAATGTCGATGGTTGCGAAGGCTGGTTCCTGAATCACATTGCGGACTCTCGCTTTAAAATCTTAACGTTTGGTACGGACCCAGGTATTAAAACTTTGGATCTTAATGGTATCGCGTGTGATATTATTGTCGTTGGTAAAGATATGCTGGATATCAAAAGCCGCCTCAAAGAACGCTATGACGCAAAAGACGGAACAACGTACCTTCTGCGCCCAGACCAACACGTTGCAGCACGTTGGCGGACCTTCGATCAAAATAAGATCGAAACCGCACTGAAACGCGCCACAGCTCAACTCTAAAAAAGGAAGCTTTTGCAATGTCACTTAACACCAACGCAAACATTGAACGTCCTGACGACTTTTATCAGGAACTCATCGACCTTCACCGCGACCTGAGCGAAGAACAAAGTCGCGAGCTAAATGCAAAACTCATCCTCCTTCTTGCCAACCATATCGGCGATATGGCGATCTTGAGTGAGGCAATGAAGGCAGCAAAAAAAGGGATTGAAGCCAAATAATAAAACCTCTCACATCTGGCTTGATAAAGAGGGTGTGCGCCTTGTTCATAGGAGCAATGCGTCCCCTCTTTTCTATCTTATTCATTGAATGAAAAAAAAGTTTTCAAAAAAACGAAATTCTTTCTTGCCAAGCGCATAACTATTACGCTAATAACCTGCCACACAATCTGAGGATGGCTGGCTGAGTGGTCGAAAGCGGCGGTCTTGAAAACCGTTGAACCGAGAGGTTCCTGGGGTTCGAATCCCTAGCCATCCGCCACAAGCCCTTGGAAACCGCGCGTTTCCGAGGGTTTTTATTTTCTACCCACAAACCAACCCACAAATGAGCCAACGCTTGAAGGGTGGTTTTCATGAATTCGGCACAGTCTCAATCGCTTTCCAAGCCCTCTTCGGTATAGAGTAAATCCTAGCACATCAAAAATGTAACATTTTTACAACAGTTGCAGATTTTCTTATTCTTTTCTAAGACCCTAAATGCAATCAAACAGAATGAAACTTTATGAATTTTCATTGAATTGCATTCGGAGTAAAGAAATGACTTCTACACAACCAAAGACAATATTGCGCATGAATGATGTACTTGCACTAACAGGCATACGTTCAAGAACCACCATTTGGCGCAGATTACGTGCAGGATCTTTCCCTGCCCCTGTTGACCTAGGATATGGTCAGATTGGCTGGTTAGAAAATGACATCAGCGACTGGATAGACTCACGCCCTCGACGCTCTTACCAAAAACAGGGGTAAGATATGAGGTATAGGAAAGTAAAACTCAGTCTCCCATACACACTCAAAAACCGGAATGGAGAAGACGTAACTCTCGAAACGTTAATTTGGGAAAATGGCGCATCTGAGGCAATCCAAAGACTGCAGCAAGATTTCATTCAACCTATTGATATCAGGGCTATCGAAGCAGCCTCACGCTACTGGTCTGCACAACTACACCCTCCCCTAACACTACACAGTAACTTCACACGCTTTGCCCTACCTATGGATCACCCTAAAAGCAAAACAGAGGAATGGCAAAGAATAAACAATGATTTCAAGTGCATTCTCTCATCCGGTCACATACCGAAAGACAACAACCTCATTCCGGCAGGACTTCCATTTGGTTCGAAAGCACGCCTAATCCTCATATATATCAATACCGAAGCTTACAGAAACGATTACGGCATCATATCTATGGGAAAATCTCTATCCGAATTCATGAAGAAACTTGGGATTCATGTTACTGGCGGCCAAAATGGCTCCATCCGATATATAAAAGAACAAGCCGCAAGGCTCGCCCGTTGCCGATTTCAATTTTACTACCCTAAAAGTTTCGACAGTGAATATCAGATTGAAGACCTTGCTTTTGCAAATACTCAACTATGGGAGATTACTTCCAATAAAAACTCATGGGTCACAGAACTCCGGGTAAACAAAGATTTTAAAGCAAGCTTGGATAAACACAGTGTCGTTTTAGATGCTGTTGCTATTTCAATATTACGGAACCGCCCTTTCGCGCTTGATTGGTACATTTTTCTTGCATTTCGGCTGCAGGCGACAACGCGTGAAAAGTTAATTACATGGGCGAACTTATACGGCCAACTAGGAAGTAGAACTGAACGCATCATAGACTTCAAAATAAAATCCATCGATGCGTTAAAACTTGTTTCTGCTGTCTTCCCAACAGCTCGCTTAAACGTCACAGGACAGGGCGTCTGGGTTCAACCTTCAATACCTGTAAAAAACCGCATAGATAGCTGGTTGGGAGGCAAGACCCACATTCAGGCACATTCACAAGCCCTCGACTTTGTTCCCGCTCATAAAAAAATCAAAGGAGAAAATCAATGTCCGCAGTTGCTGGATTAATGCATATCGAATGCTACCTCGAAGAATTAAAAGACTTTAACGACAGAGTTCGAATGTTGACAGATATGCTGCTGAGCAATCATTTGGATGAATTAAATGCTCTCGCGACTTCACTGGAAGAGCGCATTGAGAAGAGGTCTTCAAAAGCGTTAAGAGAAACGCATCGTCAACTGGATCAAATAATCTTTGATTACAAACGTATCATTGCGATGGACCCTGAAGAATTTTTCGCAGATTTTGAGCTGGAAACAGGCCAACGATTTGGTCCAGAATACAAGGAAGACTATGAAGAGACTTGACAGCCTATAACTCCACCACTTCCATAGACTCGTACAGGTCGGGAATTAAAGGTGGACGAATTCTGAATTGACTACGTTTTTTCGCTTTTGGACTTGTGCTGATATTTTCAACCTTGATGCCTGGATCATAATAAATCGATTGTCGAGCCATTGCGGACAAAAATTTTGAAAAATCTGTACCAGTTCCCAATGCAACCGCATGTCCATACATGTACTGCACGCCTTGATCCGACACCCTTTTATCAGATGGCACATAGGCCGCCTGAGCGTGCTTTCGGTTCCATTTTTCCAGTAGACTGCTAAAATGCCATATGGCAGCTTCTGTACCATCATCGCTTAAGAGGGTGATCCCGCCGTTAATGTCCATAATTTTACCATTCAGCGGATCATACCCGGCCAACTCCAAAGTTAACCCTGTTCCCGGCTGTCGCTCACCAAATTTATGAATGCCGCCAAAATTCATCCTATCTGGTTTCCCGGATTTATCAGGATAACCGAATTGCCGGATAAACTGAACAACTCCTGAGACTTTATATACCCCACCAGTAGGTTCAGGAGTCATCAGCGTTATGGCTCCACCAGATAGCGGTTTGTCGAGACGCGTCTTGTGTTGTTTAATCTCCCACCCTAGGAAATCAGGTTCATTATCACCGTTGGGAATAACACCTAACAATGCCTCCAATGTATAACCACCTCCGTTTGGCGCTTTGTACGGCACACGATCACCACTACTGTTCAGCTTGCAGGAATTCACCCATCCCATTTCATGGATTTCTCTCAGGCGGTCCAACAATTCCCGTTTGGTATTTTCCCCTGCTTGGTCGCGATAGATCGTATTAAAGACAGTGTCAACAGCATCGAAGGTCTGCAATTCCCGTATTAACGGATTTTCTGGCCCGATAACATGGCCAATGATGCGCCTATCACACGTAATTCCCAAAAACATAACCCGCCCTTCTTCTCGGGTTCTTAAATACCGCCTTGGTGCCTTTTCAGCCCCTTTTAAAAAACCGGACATTCTAACTTCAGGGTATTTGGGATACAAAATTAATTGTGCAGAAGGTACAGGATATAAATTCCCGATATCATCCATCCACAGAAAAGGCAAATCCGCCTTAAAACGGTCCCGTTTGCTATCCTTGCGGCTTTCATCGGTATAAACCTTGCCAAATGGCA
Source organism: Terasakiella sp. (assembly GCF_048267425.1). GTDB lineage: Bacteria > Pseudomonadota > Alphaproteobacteria > Rhodospirillales > Terasakiellaceae > Terasakiella. Next base: position 124,340 of record NZ_JBLWXN010000005.1, on the reverse strand, counting down.
ACAATTGCAAAGCTGAATAATTTCCGCCGAGATAAATCTGATTCTTTGAATTATCGTTGGGCGCCAAACGTTTATAAACAAGTGTGTGAACCTGATGATCCCGCATCAAGCCTGTCAATGCGTCAAGTCTGGAAATTTCTTCTAGTTCCTGTGCCACTTACTTTGCCCCCTTGTCATTTCCAGTCTATGAAGCATATTGCCTTTCAAATCGCAACCTAGATGTTGTAAACAACACAATATTCTCGATCTTTAGACGCTTCCTTCCCTCAATGGCACATGCCCATATTTCCAGCCATCATTTGGCTGCGTTTCCCTAGCGATACTACGTCAATCACAAAGACCTCTATTCAGCGGCATCTCGTGTCGCTACATGATCTTTCTTTGCTTTCAAGATATGGGGCAACATGTATCTTGCAATATCCTTGATTACAGGAACAACAACGCTATTCCCAAATTGTTTATATGCCCTGGTATCTGACACTGGAATAATAAATTCAGGTTCCCTACCAGTATCATAACCCATTAATCGCGCACATTCTCTGGGGGTCAAACGACGAGGATTTTTGCCTTCTTGCTTGATTAAAATTTCACTTCCGTCTTTGTAATAACGCGCAGATAAAGTCCGAGCCTTGCCCTCTGGTCCATTCAGCCCAAACCCAAAACCGTTGCCCGCAGCCTGATGTTTTTCTTTATAGGCCTGTAAATATGCCCACAACTTGTCAGTGAGTGTATATTTATCATTTACACGTGACGCCACATTTGCCCTAGGTTCATCAGCCGGAAGCGTATAATGTTCTTCCGGCAATTCTCCTTCATCATGCAGAATTGCGCCTAAAATGGGCCCTTGAGTTGGTTCAGCAAATGCCAATTTGTTAAAGTCAAAGCCTGTATCAACTCTAAAACCTGCAATAAAGATACGCTCACGATGTTGTGGCACATAGCCCTTTGCATCAATAACTCTTGTGCTGATGCAATATCCAGCCTCTTTTAATGCACCTTCGATAACGCGAAAGGTATTGCCCTTGTCGTGGTTTTTCAGGTTTTTCACATTCTCCAACAAAAACGCCGCGGGCTTATGATATTTGATAATACGTAATACATCAAAAAATAAAGTCCCTTGGGTTTCATCCTCAAATCCATGTTTGCGACCCAAGGCATTCTTTTTTGAAACACCTGCGATACTGAACGGCTGGCATGGAAACCCGGCCAACAAAACATCATGAGACGGGATATCAGCTGCTTCAACAGCCGTAATATCTCCTGCTATATGATGATTGTCATGGAAATTGGCACGATATGTACGTTGTGCGTATTCGTCCCACTCACTCGTGAAAACGCACTGCCCGCCAACAGATGCAAACCCCTTGCGAATACCTCCAATTCCGGCAAACAAATCAATAAACGTGAAAGCAGGATTATCGGGCAAAGCCTCTTTTTTAAAAGCAAGTTTGTTTCGAAGGATTTCAAGGCAATGTGCTTTGGGTTCAACCTCGCCTTTTTCCCAGCGATAAATTGTCTTAACGGTAACTCCCATTAAGTCTGCCGCATCTTCAACCGACATGGCATTTTGCTCTCTTAATTCTTTAAATGACATATCCAGCATTGCCTTACCTTATTACAGCCGGTCCCCGGCGGGAAATATTTTGACATATTAAATTCTATATCATCATGCAAAGAGGAAAGTAAAGCATTATTTGTTCTTTTTTTGTTCTATTTTATATTGATCATTTCACTAAGTTGTCGGACAAAATGCGTATCCTGCCTATTTTTAGATGAACAGAAGCCAACAAAAAAAGAGAATAAATCCAATTTCTTGACAAAACAGGAAAACAATCCGCAGATAAACAAAAATTGTCACACCCAAAACATAGTGAAAACATGCCAAAACATTAGAATAACAACGGTTAAAACTTTGGTTACAAGCCGTAAACACACGATAACAAGCTTGAAATAGGCAATAACAGCGAGAACAAAGGGCTCATTGCCGCCCCCTGCCCAATGGGCATTCACCCGCTAGGTCATTTTTGTTCTATGTGGTAATGTTAAAGAAAATCAAAGAAAGTAGAAAATCATGTCAAAGGCAGTACGTGTTGATTTGACAGAGTATCTTCCTGCACTTCTTGAAAGGATGGAAAATCCTGCAACTCAGGGCAAGGTACCGAGAGCAGAGCCAATCTTTACTTTTGGCGACTGGATCATAATGGTATCTACTGCCATCTGTTGGCTTGGCCTTTTAACAGCATTGATTATCCTGTAATTTTCCAGCCGGAACTTATTTGTCAATGATACGCCCTTAGCATCCAGAAGTTCCCACTGTATAACACAAAATGAAGGGCCTGCCCTTCGAAGACCTGCATCAGAAGGTCGTGACCATTTACGAAGCTCACCTGCTGAGGCAAAACTTCACACTTCGCGGGTACATCGCCTTTCCCATTGTGATTGCTCGCGCGCCCTGCAGACAATCCTTATAATCTTTTAATGAGTCAGTTTTCCACAGCTATTAGGAGATAAATCGTCACTTCCTCCCTTATGTTCTTTTATGAGAAGTCTATGATTCTGTGACCGTATATGCGCGAATTTCCATTTTAAGCTTGAACACTTATGCGTAAAAAAGTGATGATCTATGCGTAACGGAAAATATCGAGTGAGCGTTTATGCGTATTTCCCCAATATTAATTTTCACCAGATATTAAAAACAAAAAACAATCGTAAAAGGTGTTTAAATACGTTTCGTTTCGTGCAAAGTTATGAGCAAAGAGTTCATATTCGGTAGGCGCATGAAACATCTAAAAAAATTAATCGCAACCAGCACGATTGCCCTCACTGCAACTGGCTGTGTTACAACAGGCAATAATAGCCCTTCAAATTCGTCATATTCGAATAACAAAGGTGTATGTGACTATAGCCCAAACGCCTTTGTTCTAGGCGGGGCGATAGTCGGTGGTATTCTTGGCTGGGTTGTTGGTGGCAACAATAACAAGACCGGGGGAACTCTTATTGGTACTGCGGTTGGCGGCTTAATTGGTAAAGCTGTAGAAAGTCACTTTGAGGAACGATGCAAAAAGCTTGCCCTTGCACAAAATCAAATGCGTGTTACGAAAATAAAAGGAAAGCAAATTTCCGTTTCTCCAACCAGCACATGGCAAAACCCAGACAGTCAAGACAAAGGTGAAAAAGTCGAAGGGCTAGCCGTTGAAATCGACAGCAATCAAATGTTTGCCGTAGGAAGGTCTGCCCTAACACCAACGGCAGAAAAAGATATTCGAGAACTTGCACAGGCCTTCAAGGGGAGTTCCAACAAAATCCTGATTGTCGGGCATACGGATTCAACAGGCTCAACCGAACAAAATCAGGCACTTTCTGAAAGACGCGCACAATATGTTGCTGACATTTTCAAACAGGAAGGTGTTACCGAAAGTGCGCTATTCTTTAAAGGGGCCGGAGAAACTGACCCTGTAGCCTCCAACAATGACGAAATCGGGCGAGCAAAAAACAGACGGGTTGAAGTCGTCGAACTCCCACATAAAGAAGCAATTGTTGCTTATGAGTTCCAGCGTGACAATGAGATTTCACCTAACTCCAATGGTATTGCACCACCTCCCCCACCGCCTGCCATTGCCTTAACAGAAGCCCCAAAATATGCAGGCATAGATTTTGGAGGAACTCTCGCATCAACAAAAATGAAAAATGTTCAGGCGCAAGTGGGCAAGCTTGAAAGCGAGAGCGGTTTCTTCAATTTTTCACTGATTTCTTCTGCATATGGTAATTCAGATTCATCTCAGGCTTTAAACGCATCCTGCATCTCCACACGATTTCGTAAAAAAGGCGAAATTAAAACTCTATCGGATGGTTCTGGCCTGACTGCTCATAAGGTCTCTGATCACTTGCCCGGGCTTTATGGAACCTCATGGGTTGATCAGAACGTAAACGGACACCTTGTCGGCCTAAGCAAAGTCTCTGTGTTACGAGACAGTGGTATTGTGCCAGAAGACCCCACCGTTTTTGTATATGAGAACTTTAAACCGGGGGATGAAAAGCCATCACTAAAAGCCGATGGAAAGGCGGAGGCTACAGTTGGTGAAAAAGGCGTTTTATATAGAACCTTCTTTTCCAAACAAGCTGCTCCCCTCATTTGCATGGATGTAGTCTTCTCATTGAAAGACAAAGGTCATTCCTCATTCGGAAAGCTGTTTTATGCCAAAAACGGCGACATTTATGCGGCTGATTTCAAGCCGGAAATTATTAAAAAATAAGCATATTAGCGGATAATAAAATGGACGAAATTCTTACCTTCCTTTCCACATATCGCCTTGCGATTTCTTTAATCTTAGTTTTACTCGTCACCACCATTATCTTGATTAAATGGTGGAGCGAAGTGAAGCTCTTCTGGAAGAGCACGTTTTACAGCATGCCTGTAATTGGTAAAACGAAGAAGCTTGCTCAGAATGCCGCACGCGCAAGTGACGGGTGGTATCATTCTGAAAAAGTCCTTTGTGAAGACTTCTACTCGGATATTCGCGATATTGCCGCTGATCCAGAAATGTATGACAAGGCAAAGTCATACCTGTCAAAGGTTCAGGAAAATGGGCGCAAAAACCTAAGCATCTTTATGTGGATTGTCATCATCGGTCTCGTCTTTGTTGAATCCCTTGGCTTTGCTTACATTCTTTCTGGCTACACACTTCCAGGTGCCAGCGAGGGCCTTCAGGTCAAAGGGGCTTTGGGTATTGCTTTTCTAATTTCAGCTGTGCTTGTCTGGTTAACCCACGCGGCAGGATCGGAAATGCACAAACGTGGATTAATTAAAAAAGCACGTGTCTGGTGGAACCACGACAATGACCCTGATCGCCCTGCCCTGAAACCACAGGGTCATCCGACGTTGGAAAAAAATGAAGACGACGACAACGCCCCTCAGTACATCCAGATCATCAACCGCTTGGACACAAACGCACAAGTCACGCCCGGCACACCGATTTGGACGATGATTGCCTTTGTGGCTATTCTTGTTATTGCAGTGGGTGCCACAGTTGTTCGTTATGAAACCTACAAGCAGGAAAAAGTTGCGGAAACCTCTTTTGTTGGCGGTGAACGTACTGGCGAACTTTCTCTGGAAAGTTTAATTAACAAGTCGCTACCTAGTGACCTGACAGCGCCACAAAAGGAAGCAGACAACCGTGCAACACAGGAAAAAGAAGATGCGGCTGACACAGCCAACTTCACAACATTTGCTATTCTTGCTGTGCTTTTCATTCTCATTCAGGCGATGGGCATAGGCATTGGTCACAGATATGGCTTTGCAGGTAAAGAGTCCAAGCTGGCACGTCAGATCATTGGCAACTTCAAAAGCCGTTCTGAATATGAATCCTGGTTTGAGCGTAAGAAGGCTGCCATTACAATGGTTGCGCAAAAGCACCTGACCAACTTGCAAGCACAAATGCGCAATTACACCCAGGCAATGGGTATCGATCAGGCAGATCGAGACGCGCATATGAATTCTGGTAACAGAACGTTTGAAGCCTTCTTCAACATGAAACAACAGCCTGTAAAACAGACTGAAATTATTGTTGAGACAAAACCAGACCAGAAACCTGAACCTCCATTGAAGAAGGAAGAAACAGCGGAAGAAATGGAAGCTCGACTTCGCGCTGAATTGCTCGCAGAAAAAGCAGCGCAAGAAGCCCCTAGAAAGGAAACAGAAGAGGAAATGCGCGAACGCCTCCGCAAGGAAATGTTAAGCCAGGGCGCGGAATAAGGAAACTCGTCATGACGTTAAGAAATGCTGTATTCTTTTTAGGACTTCTCTGCCTGACTTTTGCAAGCACTGTTGCCCAAGCCGCCCAGACAGAGATTAAAAGCTGCTATGAACTGATCGGTATTGGTGACACACCTCCCCCAGTCCAGAAGCGGGAACTTGTTATTGCCGTTGATCAAACCGTTGAATTCGACAAAAGCATTCAAGAGCATGCCTTTAAAAAAATACAGCATTTTCTTCGCCCGGGCGATAGCGTAAAGCTCGTTTCATTTTCAGCCTACGTTCAAGGAAATTTCACGAATGTTGTTCTGAAAGGCCTGCTGGACACGCGCCTTTCAGATGACGAACGCTATGACATACCCAAAAAAGTTCTAAAGAAAATTGATCATTGCTACGCCCTGCAAGATAGAGCCGTTCGTGAAGGGATTGGCAAAGCCCTTCTGACTACCTTTGCTAATTCCAGTAGCAAAATCCCCAACACAGAATTACTGGATAATCTCAATCTTATTTCAAAAAGCCTGTATTCTGAAGATATCACCGGAGAACGCTATCTGCTCATCATTTCAGATATGATGGAACACTCCACCCTCACCTCTTTTTATAAATCCGGTTCGCTCAGAAAACTCTCACCAGAAACCGAACTTGCCAAGATTAAAAAAGCCGGTTTGGAAATGAATTTCAAACAAGCGAATGTTTATGTGATTGGTGCAGGTTATTCTAAATCAGGTAAATACCAATCAGGTGAAGGGATGAGGAATTTCCAATCTTTTTGGACCGATTTTTTCTTTCAAGGCAATGGCAGTATGAAAGCATTCGGCACACCGTTGTTAATTGGCGAAATTAAATAAAATATCATAGTTGAAAGCGGAGTTGGAAAAGTGAACCCAGCGGTCATTTTCGGACACTACCTTATAATCTAAATGATGAGCTTTCTTAATGTTTTAGTTGCTTTCTGTTTTGGGGCCGGACATCGTACGCAAATGTGTAACCCTTCCTTTTTGCTAGGAGGACGTCAGATCAGAAAGCAACTAATTCAAATAAAAGGTTACCAGTTCATATTAATTTTTAACTTTTCCCTTTCATCTTCTACCAACTGTACTAAGGCAATAATAGAGTCTAATAGTTCCTTGTGGTTATGCTTACTAGAGTATTGAATTATATTTAGATTCATAGTGTCTTGTATGACTTCGATTACGGAATCATGAAGTGCTTCTTTAGGGAGAAGCATAACATGAGTGCGACTGCTGTTGTGCTTGAAGAGAGTATCTTCAAGAAGGAGCTTAATATCAGGGTCATTGACTCCACAACCAAGAAAAACAAATGTATGCGTTAGCGCGAGAGCCTCTAACACCTCATAGAAAGTTGCATATTTCGTACGTGCTTCAGCATATTCTGCCCGAGTGAAAATTAGATTGTTAGGAGAATCAATTGTGCCGTGCACTTTTAAAATAATTCTTTCCGACCCTCGTATGCTTGAAATCACATCTGTATCATAATGTTGCTTAACGACAATTGATCCGTTTGCTTCGCTGTTTGCATAAGTCTCATATATTTTATCGAAATTTGGAGTTGCTACAATTCTTGAATCCAAAGCGAAAATTTTTTTATGAATTTCTGCCGGAAGATATGCAGGTGTAAGAAATTCTTCTCTAACAATTCTAGTAAACTCTTCCTTTCCAAGACTTCGCTTAATAACCTCACACGCAGTAAGGTAATCACCCTCCTTTAAAAGCTTTTCTATATGCCTCTTAGGTTGAATATTCACAAGAGTGCTTTTTAGGAACGAGAGCCAAGTCTTCGGCCTTTTCCCATCAATATTTACACTATTCATGGAAATACCGGACCCTAAAACGACTACACAGCGACGACGGCTAATATCGCTAACGACTTCGCTAGGCCAATTAATCATCACTATCTCCAATATTTATCAGTAAATTCTTGGAGATATTCCTAAATACGGTGTCCGCAGCCTGAACTTTTTGAAAGTGTGCACCAACAACCCCGTCTTTTGCTTTTAACGCAAATATCGGTGCCTTTGTTGTTTGAGACATTGGAACCAAACTGTACAGATTCTCAATTTCGCCTAGAAATAACTCCTCCCCCCCATTGTCAGAGGAAGAAATGGAGCATATCTCTTTCTCTATCTTCTCAGGTATTTGTTTAGAAATTTTCTCGTATGCTTTAACATGAACTTTTTGTCCCCGAACAGTTTTAGCTTTATATTGCTGCATTACATATCCGGCAAAATTTAAGCCCCATATAAATTCCTGAGCATATACTTCATAAGCCTCATGCTCTTCTTCCTTGTATTTTTTCAAACCTTCTTCTATGCCTTTTTTCCATTTTTTCAGTGACAAATTGATGTTTTCTAAAGCCATCAAACTAAAGACATCAACTGCCATTGGAATAAGAAAGTAGTCAGATGCAATTAATACAGACCTATTTATTGCGCCTAAAGATGGTCCAACATCAAAAAATATATAATCGTATTCTTGGTACTGTAACTTTAAATGCTCAAATACTAGAGTTGTTTGCAAGCCTCTCGGGTCGCCAGACGTTGCACTTTTCCAATCTGACGCCAATAAATCCTCACTAAGCGCGAGCTTTGGGTCGCCAGGAATTATATCTACTTCAAACCGTCGTGATCTCACAGGCTGTATCTTCTTTTCGATGTATCCCTTTGCTCGCCTTACGGGTGATAAGAAGGACTCGACGCTTTCTCTTCTCAACTTTCCATAGATTGCATCAAGTTGTCTATCTGATAAAATATAGGTAGTGCTATTACACTGAGGATCTGCATCTACGATGAGAACCTTCTTTGCCATTTTTATCGATAAATAAGCTGCCAAGTTACAAAGAAGAGTTGTTTTGCCAACCCCCCCTTTGTTATTAAAAAATACAATACTTTTCATTTTTATCCTTTTGGCCCTGAGTTGGCGTCGCTCACAATCAAATGCCGTAGCTGCAACTTTTGGAAAAGAGAGGAACCTCATCAAGTCAAACATCAGTTATAAGGCGCAAATCATAAATTGCCATTTCTTTAAAAGATACACTATTTAATTGAATTGCGCGATTGTTTTTTGATTATTTCCTATACTTACACCTTGGTATCTAAGCTAAGGACTAAATTTAATAAATCTATGATCTAACGGGGTTTATTACCTAACTATCTCTTCAAACAAGGAATCATAATAGTTATTTCATAACACCAGCCCAAGCCTCCATCAATTCCCGACGTTTCTCCAACAAATCTCCGCGCCTGTAAGCCGCCTCAGCCTTATTCTTGATCGTATGAGCTAGGGCCATTTCGCAGATTTCGTGAGGAAATGAGGTTTGCTCTGCGGCCCAGTCTCGGAAAGTCGATCTGAAACCGTGTGCAGTAATATCGCACATTCCCATTCGTTTCATCAGTTGGGAGAAGGCTGCATTTGAGAGGGGGCGGCCTTTCTTGTGACCGTTGAAGACATAGGGGCTATCCTTTTCTCTGGGTAAGTTCTCAAGCAACTTTACGGCTCGGTCACTTAACGGGACACGATGTTCTCGTTTCGCCTTCATCCGTTCCGCCGGAACAATCCAGATTTTGTTTTGCAGGTCGATCTCTTCCCATGTCATTTCGTAGACTTCACCGGGTCTGGCAGCGGTTAAAATTTGGAATTCAAGACCTCTGGCTGCATTCCCATCCCTTTTTTGCAGTTCTGCCATAAAGGAAGCAATTTCTTTATAAGGCAATGCCGCAAAGTGCTTCTCGTTTTTAAGGGCAGATGCTTTGGGAAAAACTTTATCCAAATGACCGCGCCACCGTGCAGGGTTTTCGCCGTCACGATATCCCCTCACCTTTGCCCAATCTAAAACACGCTCGATCCGGCCCCGTACGCGTGAGGCAGTTTCCGTCTTCTCTTTCCATATTGGTTGCAGCACTTTAACCACTAGGTCGGTATCTATCTGCTTGACGAGAAAATCCCCAATCACCGGATAGGCATAGGTCTTTAGGGTATTTTCCCATTGCTGGCGATGTTTGGCATTTTTCCAACCATCCGAGTTATCGCTAAGGAATGCCAAGGCACATTCCTTAAAGGTCATAGCGCGCGCTATTTCGAGTTTGCGGGTACGGACTTCCTCTTCGCGTTGCTGGATCGGATCAATCCCCTGCTGAACCATCTTACGGCAATTGGCAACCGCTTCTCGTGCATCGGCAAGCGATACAGTGCTGATTGAGCCTAATCCCATCTGACGGGCCCTGCCATGCATCATAAAGCGATAGAGCCATGATTTGGTGCCATGCTGCGTAATTTGTAACCAGAGGCCATTGCCGTCGCTGTAACGGCCTTTTTCGGACAATGAACTTACCTTCTTTGCCGTAAGCTTATTAATGCTTCGTGCCATATTCTCAACCCACAAAATTTCACCCACAAACCGACCCACAAAATAGGTCGCAATTTGATGAAATTCAGTGTAACCACATGAAACACCTGTTTGTAAATAAATATATGAATCAATTAGTTAAAAGGAATAAAATGAAACATGATGAAACAGGGGTTAGACGGACTAGCAATCCGCCACTAAAACCTCGCTCTTATGAGCGAGGTTTTTTGTTTACCATGATCTTAAACGGTTATTTGGTCTGCAATGTAATCGATAAGCATCCGGACACGGCGCGGCATGGTGTTTGATTGTGGGTAAATGATTTGAAATTGGGAGGGGACATTCAAGTATGGAGCAAGCAGGGGAATAAGTTTTCCTTCTGCAATATCCGCCTCCACATCCAGATCCGCTTTATATGCAATCCCATAACCGGCAAGACACCAGTAGCGGACTTGTTCTCCGTCATTTGCAATACGATTACCCTGCACCGGAATTTTGATCACGCGATCGTCCATTGAAAATGACCATTCATTATTAAGGTTTTGCCCAAACCGCATGATTAGACAATTGTGTTTTTCCAGTTCATAAGGTGTCTGGGGTGTTCCATATTTTTCAAGATAAGACGGGGCAGCACAGACCAAGCGTCGTGTTGACGCTATTTTCTTAACTTTCAAAGAACTGCTGGTTAAATTGCCGTAGCGAATGGCAAAATCAATTCCTTCGGACACCATATCCATATAGCCATCATTTAAAATCAAATCGATACTGACTTGCGGATAAACCGTTAAAAAGGCATCAATAATCGGCGTTAAGCGGTTTCGCCCCAAATCCAGAGGTGCACTTAACCTGATCGGGCCGGATATTTGATCAACACCTTGTTTTAAGCGGCATTCCAGATCATTGGCTTCAGCCAATAAACGTTTGGCGCCATCAAGGAGTAATCGCCCTTCTTCCGTAATATGAATAGCCCGGGTGGTACGTTTTAAAAGCGTTGCCCCATAATAGCTTTCCAACGTATTCAAGCGTTCCGTCACAGTTGCCGGAGATAAGCCCAGATCACGCCCGGCAACAGCCAAGCCACCTTTTTCGACGATACGGATAAAAAGCGCGAGATTATCAAGCAACATTATTCGATTTTCCCGAAATATATTTTAAATAAAATCTCAATTGTTTTTATTTTTCGTAAAGATGATTCTGTTGTCAAGCAAACAGTTTTCGATAGAAAGGATTACCCATTATGACGACAGATCTCTTCACGCCTTTGTCCTTGGGAACATTGTCATTACCCAATCGCATTGTTATGGCCCCCATGACACGGGCAAGAACCACTCAGCCGGGTGATATTCCCAATCAAATGATGGCACAATATTATGCGCAGCGAGCCAGTGCGGGGCTCATCATATCCGAAGCGACACAAGTTTCGCGCCAAGGGAAAGGATACTCATTCACTCCCGGTATTTTTACACCCGAACAAGTCGAAGGGTGGAAAAAGGTCACCGATCACGTTCATCAAGCCAATGGTCGTATTTATTGTCAGTTATGGCACGTTGGCCGGATGAGCCATGAAAGTTTTCATGATGATGGTATGCCCGTTGCGCCAAGCGCCCTGTCCCCAGATGCGCAGGTCTGGATTGTTGATCCGCAAACAAATGTTGGGCAAATGATTGATTGCCCCCTTCCCCGCGCATTAGAAGAGACCGAGATCAAGGATATCGTTGCTGATTTTGCACGGGGTGCCCGCAATGCAATGGATGCTGGTTTTGATGGTGTTGAAATTCACGGTGCCAACGGTTATTTGATTGATCAATTCCTGAGAAAATCATCAAACCAACGAACCGATGCCTATGGCGGTAGTCAAGAAAACCGTATTCGTTTTCTGGTTGAGGTTTGTAGCGCCGTTGCCGCAGAAATCGGAGCAGACCGTACAGGTATTCGTCTTTCCCCTTATATTACCCAACGTAATATGGCAGATGATGAAATTATTGAAACCATGTTGAAAGCCGCATTTGAACTGCAACGCATCGGTATAAGTTATATTCACTTATCCGAAGCAGACTGGGAAGATGCGCCAACTATTCCCGAGCAATTCAGACATGATTTGCGTGAGGTTTATTCCGGGACAATTATTGTGGCTGGTAAATATACAAAAGAGCGTGGCGAACAGCTTTTAAAAGACGGGTTGGCTGATCTTATTGCCTATGGGCGTCCGTTTATTGCCAATCCCGATCTTCCCTATCGTTTTGCCAATAAACTTGCCTTATCCACATTGGATCCCGACACTCTTTTTGGCGGGTCGGGAAAAGGATATGTTGATTACCCTTCCCTGCAACGCTAACAAATCCCGTCAGTCTGCCCAATTGCGTTTCAATTTATATGATCCGCAATTGGGCACTGATCTAATCAGGCGTGGCCAAGGCTCATAACTTCGCGGGTAATGGCTTTTTCAATCGCACCTATTTTATCGGCAATGTCCGGCATTCCTGCTGCTTTTGCCTGCGCACGAAGGTATTCCAAAGAAGCATGCATACCTTGAATGCGTTCATCGGCATTGCTTTCTAAACCAACGTTTTGCATACCTGTTGCACGCGACCACAAGACGGGCTCAAAAATGCCGGTTTTACGACGAACGGACGCCAAATATTCACGACTTATGGGTAAGCGCACAGCAACAGCGCGAGAGTCCCCGATCAAGTGTTCTTCCCCAATGCGTTCAGAAGACCAGCCCGCCAATTTGAACAAGCGTTCAATAAAAACGTCAGTTACCGTGATCAACTCTTTCTTGCCATGTGCAAGACCATACTCAATGCCACCAAGAAACAGCTCCGCACAACCACGCGACAGCAACCGATTGATTTTTTGATCGCCATCCGTTTCCACAGCAAATCGGCTGGATTCAAAATAAATTGAAGAGTCTGGGCAGATTTGGCCATCCAATAATTGCGGGAAGGTATCTCGCAACATATTGGTCCCGGTCATGGGCAAAAAGCGAACAGACCCCCGCAAACATCCATCAGGACTGTAATAAAGTAAATAGGTTGGATCTTCTGCGTCATACTGGTCGCGTTCTCGTCCATTTTCTATCGTTACATCCCACCCCAAACGGCCTTTAAAAACACGGGCGCGTTGTTGAAACATTTGATCTAGACGTTCCATAAAAACGTGATGGTCGGACGGTTCAATTTGAAATAACATTTTCGGATACCCCTTCGTTTAAAAATTGAATGGAGTATCGCTTTTAGTTGTGCACGCCCATATAGGGGAATCCCCCTATGTCACCATTCTCGCTTACGGGGCGATCAAACCTTCGGTCAAGCATTTCACCACGGCATGTGTCCGAGAATACACACCTAACTTATTGTAAATATTTGTAAAATGATTTTCCACTGTTTTACCGGAAATATGCAAGATATCGGATATCTCACCATTTGTTTTGCCATCTTTCGCCCATTTCATCACCTCCAGTTCGCGTGGCGTCAAGACACACATCAATGGTTGAGGTAAAGAAAGTTCCGCAAAATGGGCATCAAAATGCAGCGATAGAATATGTAATTCAGACGCATTATGCCGGATTGCTGATTGAAAACTTGCATCGGTTTCATCACTGGCAACGGAAATAAAGGAGGGTTTTAATCCAATGGTTTTATTAGGCACTGTAAACCCGTTCCCCAACCCGCAATCACGGGCTTCGTGCATCATTTGAACCTGTCGCGCAGTCAACCCGGACGCATCCTGACTGCCCCATGCAAAAGGCAACCTTGCCCGCATTCCATGTTGGAACACCGGATCAATATCTCCATAATTTTCATCCAGATAACGATCTTGCCATTTCAATCCATAATTGTGACGATGCGCAACCCAGTCGTTTTCAGGAACAGCAAAATTAAAATAGGCAAAGGTTGCAAAGCCAAGCGATTGTATTTGCTTAGCAAAGAGCAAGGCCAAATCATCTGGCGTCTTCGCTTCGGCAATCTCGCCCAAAAAATGGTCTAACTTTTTCATGCCACCCGCAATTCGCACATTGGAATTATAAAATTAACGGTCGAATTGCATTATGTCACTTTTTGAAGCTCGTGGTAAATAATCTTTGATTGATAATTCACTTTGACCAAAGCTCCTGTAGTTTGTTTTTTTGCTCTTGCCTTCTGTTATATTGTAACGTTATAACGTATAAAAACGGAGAATAGATAATGCTGATACCGGTTACCTTACTGACAGGTTTTTTAGGGAGTGGAAAATCCACTCTCTTATCGCAAATCTTGCGTGATCCAGAATTTGCCAATGCAGCCGTCATCGTCAATGAATTTGGCGAAATCGGTCTTGATGATTTTCTTGTCACACATAGTGAGGAACAAACCGTTGAGATGACAACTGGTTGCCTATGTTGCACCGTTCGCGGGGACATCACACAAACCTTGTTGGATTTATATGAAAAACGAGAAACAGGGCAAATTGCCCCCTTTAATCGTGTCATTATTGAAACAACTGGATTGGCTGACCCTGCCCCGGTCATTCATACCCTTGTCACAGAGCCGCGTATTGCAAAACGTTATATGCTGGGTGGGGTAGTTTGCACGATAGATACGGTCAATGGATTGGCAACACTGGCAAAGCATGAAGAATGTCAGAAACAAGTCGCCGTTGCAGATCGTCTGGTTTATATGAAAACCGATATTGATGTTGACGAGGCAGCCCTGCACGATCTTTATAACGAGATCAAACATTTAAACCCGCTGGCCATCAAACAAGATCGTCACGGTGTAGATTTCAACCTGAGCAATCTTTTCAATACAACGTTATACGACCCCAAGAAGGATCATTATGATGTTGCTCGTTGGCTCAACGATACTGTTTTACACACACATCACAATGATCATGATCACCATCATCACCATAATGGTGGTATTGAAACCTTTAGCCTCATATTTGACGATCCTTTGCCATCCAGTGCTTTTTTATTGGCTATGCAATTGCTTATTTCAAATCAAGGCAAGGATCTTTTGCGCATAAAAGGTATTGTGAATCTTCAGGAACAATCAGATCGCCCGATCATTCTACATGGAGTGCAACACGTCTTCCATGAACCGTTGGAACTTGACACTTGGCCATCCGAGGATCAGCGCACGCGATTGGTTTTCATCACCCGCAACATTCCCAAACAAACCATCGAATTATTTTTCAAAACATGGCTGAGCTACCACGCAGAGCAAGTTTTAGAAATGTCACGCTAAGGAAGATATTTTTCGATCGCCTTTGCCATAACAGCGGGATCACTGCCATGTGGGAACATGGTCAAAAATCGACCATCCGGGCCCATCAAATACGTAATTGAAGAATGGTTGACTAAATACTCATCCGCAGGTTTACCTTTTTCAATCACCTTACTGCGATGGACGCGATAAGCCTTTGCAATCGCACGCACCTGTTTCTCACTCCCCGTTAATCCAATCAAGCGGGGATGAAACGCTGTAACATATTGCTTTAAAAATGCCGGTTGATCGCGCTCCGGATCAATTGAAACAAAAATCGGTTGAATTTTCGCCCCCCTCTCCTTCAACAAGTCCAGCGCCATCGCCATCGTTGACAAACCCGTTGGGCAGATGTCCGGACAATAGGTATAGCCAAAATAAATCAACATATAACGTCCGCGAAAACTGCGGTCCGTCACAGGCTTTCCATCTTGATTGACGAGGTCAAACGGCCCTCCAAACAAATTGGCAATCACGTGTGTTTCTTTATTTTCTGTTGCAAATGCAGGCGAGAAAACCCCATTTGTCAACATGAACAGAAAAGCACAAAAGACAAGGCGCACCCACATCATTCATCCCCTTTCAAACCCGGTATGCCAAATACACCACGTGCTTCAATTTCTTTTTTCACCATTTCGTCATGGCGATACCATTCGGCGCCATTTTTGTTAGGATTTACTTTTTGCCATGCTGGTATGAAAGCATTTGCCCTACGCCATTCACCGTCAGGTGCAGCCCGCACAAATTGCAATGCAAACATATTGACTTTGTCATTGGTAATACTCAACCCGTCCGCAATGACGCGCTGGTTGCAAAATTCGATTAAGTCCTCCCCTGTACCAGCAAAAATATCAAAATTTTTAATAGCCAAAACCAGTGTGCCATCATCCTTTAACAGACCAAGCTGACGTTTCCCTTTTCCACATTGATCAGGACAGTTCCCACTTAACTCGCATGCGACATCTACGACCTTTGCTTCAAACCGATCGGTTTTTTCCCCTTCAATCCCCCACTCTTCTGCCGCCATCGCAGAAGACATAAACAGTGCAAATACGGCGCTGATAAAGCTTATTTGAAATTTCATGTCCTTATTCCCCGAACGGCACGATACCGTATTCATCATGTGTTAAATTCACAATCCCATGATCATCTTCAACTTGTGTAATAAACAGGTAATTAACCCCATCACGTTGATAAAGATCACCGTTTACACTCACGTTATGTGACTGGATTTTTAAACTGGCCGGATTGGACACATTGGCTTCGCTCTCTTCCAGCTTAAGCACCACATATACCTGACCATCTTCCCCCAGAATACTAATCGGAATCCCGCCGACAGCGCACCATACAGCACATTGATGATGTGCCGTTCCTTCAGCAAACATAATTTCAGTAACATAACACCATGTATCAATTACCTCCCCGGTAACAGATACACGTTGCGCCGAGTTTGAGGCAAATGCGACAGGCATAACACCCACCAACATCCCCATAAGCGCGAGAACGAATATCGTACGTTTCATGTGCATAGCAGCCCTTTTGATGACAACAGTATTCTCTCCTTTATACAGGAAAGAGAAAAAGGGCATTTTCACGTTTAGGTGACGTTGCCATCACATTTTTGTTAGATCAGGGCGTCATATCCCATTCTGCTTCTTGCAGAACGCGGCGATAACTTTCACATACAGGAAACCGTTTGTCGTTTTTTAAAACAATTTCATAAGTGCCATCCACATGATCAATCCGCTTGATGGCATCTTTAAGCACCCAATGCTCCAAATGAACACAGGTGCCCTTGTGCCCACGCAGATCATGCACCGCATCACTAAAGCGATATAAAATGCGATCTTCACCTTTGTCGCCATAAACACGAATAAAATGATCTTCCTGGCTAACTGCCCAAATTTCGTCGCCGACATCTTTTTTAAGTCTTGCAACAAAACGTAGTTGTTGTGTTGCTTGCTTTTCGGGCGTTGTTGTCGGCGCTGTTTTACGAAAGAAAAACATTGTTACCTCAAACAAGCTGGGTCGTATATCCTCTTATTTGATGTAAGAAGACCCAAGCAAAATTGCCAGTCTTCCATAAAAAAAGAGAGCTGCCGGCACAAAAACATGCCTCTACAGCTCTCTTAAAAAGTTTGTGTTTGACGAAGGATGAGGGGGGACTAGTCTTGCGTCAGTGACCGTTCACTTTTCGAATAACAAATACCAGTAAGCCGACGACCACAAGCAAAGTCGTTACAACACCGCCGACACCGAATATACCAATCGTATCCATGACATTCCCTCCTGATACGCTGAATGAACAGGCATATCATGGCAACCATCCTCTTTTGATGCATTGCGAATTATCAATGGAATAAATTAATTTTCGTTGGCAATGTTTTGTAAACGCACCAAATCTGCAAGAAAATGATTTTTCCCTAAGTCCTTTAAGGAGCCTTCACGCTTAAATTCTGCAATAATACGGGACGTGGTTTCCGTCGTCACACCCAGGATTGCCCCGAGATCTTCTCGGCTGAATAAATAACAACTATTATCGACCTTATCCGATAAACCGATAACAAGACGGGCCACTCGAGATTTCGAACTGCCTGTCGATAATTCCGTCAGCCACTCATCCGCCTGTTTGACGGCTGTGTGCCAACGATTTAACAATTGATTATGCAGACGCGGTGTTTCCCGATTTAATCGTTCTACCACATCACGGGGGATTTGACATAATTCAGCATCGCGTAAAACAGTCGCGTAATGTTCGTAAGTCGGATTGACCAGCACTTCCAAGCCCGCAACATCACCTGTGCGTAACAGTCTGACGATACGTTGTCCGCCATCCGGTAAATATTGCGTCAGTTTAATAACACCACTGCGCACCGTATACAGAAATTGCCCCTGATCACCTTCACCATAAAGACGGTCTCCTGCCTTTTTTTCCACTTCTACAATGGGTTTATGGATCAGCTCGAAGTCCGTATGTTCTAAATCGGCAAAAAGTGCAAGATGGCGAATACCACAATTTTCACAGTTAGAAACACCCGACCAAGCGTTTGCAATGGCTTGTTTTTCCACCCTAGTATCCCCTACAACATGCAACATTAATTAGATCAGTTTTTATTCATTAAACCAAATCACAAAATCTTTGCAATTCAATTTTATCTTTTTATCTTAATTCATTGAATAACCATATATTTATTATGGCTTATATCTCTTTTTATACTTTTTCTAATTTTTATTGACTTCATAAAATATTTCTATATTTTTTGCACCGCAATATAAATAACCTCTATGCCAAGTTTAAGGAAATCCCCCCAATGGAACATACACCGACTTTAAACGAAAAACTTACCGGCGACGCCCTTCCGTTTATCATCATGGGTATTGGCGCCTTTATGCTGAGTTGGGTCTTTTTTCTGGGTGACCTCGTCACAGGTTAAATAAACCAAATCGCTTTAAAAAGGGGGTAAGGCACCATGTCTTACCCCCTTTTTTATTCTTCGGGCTTGCATCTCTCAAAAAACAGAATAGCTTTGATAAAATCATATCAGGGGAATTAATTCGGACATGTCCAACATCAACAATCCCATTATCGACTGGCTTTTACAGGAAGGCTGGCAGATAACCGATAAATCGGACTTTACCTTAGCCCTTGCCCAAACCTTTATTAAAGCAGGAGTTCCGCTGGATCGTCAGCGCCTTGTTATTCGCTTGCTCCATCCACAGGTCATGGGCTTCAGTTATACATGGGACAGTCAAACACAAGAGATTGACCTGTTTGAAACCGGTCACCATTTGCGCGAAAGCGAAATGTATAAAAACAGCCCTTTTGCGGCCTTGTTTGAAGATGGCGCAGGTGCCATTCGACGCCCCTTACATGATCCCAAATGCCAAATGGATTACTCCGTACTTCCTGATTTAAAAGAAGAAGGCTTTACAGATTACGTTGCCCTGCCCCTGATTTTTTCAGATGGCAGACGCAGTGCCATCACCCTTGCCAGTAAAACGGCAGGCGGTTTCAGCACCGAACATTTGACGATTATATACGAAAGCCTCCCCGCCCTTGCCCGCATTGTTGAAAACTATGCCTTAAAACATACAGCCACCGTCCTCCTTGAAACTTATTTAGGGAAAGAAACTGGAAAACAGGTTCTCAGTGGCAAGGTAAAACGCGGTGATGGTCAAATCATTCGCGCTGTTTTATGGTTCTCGGATCTGCGCCAGTCCACCACATTGGCAGAGACCCTTCCTCGTGCAGATTTTCTGGATATGTTAAACGATTATTTTGACTGTACAGCCGGTGCCGTTTTGGCAAATGGTGGCGAGGTCTTGCGATACATCGGAGACGCCGTTCTCGCCATTTTCCCGGTTGGTGAAACACCGGAATGCAGCCAAACACACCAAGCCGCCCAAAATGCCGAACGCGCCATACGCAGCGCCTTTGATCGTTTAAACGAGCTTAACGCCACGCATGGGGCCAAAAACCTGCCCATCATAAATTGCGGGATCGGCATTCATGTCGGTGAAGTTATGTATGGCAATATCGGCACCCATGATCGGCTTGAATTTTCTGTCATTGGTTCTTCCGCTAACGAAGCCGCAAGACTGGAAAGCATGACGAAAGAACTAAATGTTCCTGTCGTGGTCTCCAATCAATTCTGCCAACTTCATGGCGGGGACTGGCAATCGCTGGGGGAACATAATTTAAGGGGATTTTCTCACAAACGGGAACTATTCACCTTAATACGATAGAACCTCTGGTTTGACCTTTCGTTTTCAGTTAAAGTGAGGCTCAAATAAATGGGCGGGTTGGGAGAAAGAATTTGAACGCGCATATCACGGCAAATATCCTCGCGGTATCAACAAATGATGAACTGCAAAAACGGTTTTGCGCCGATTTAACAAAACATCATTATCAAGTCCGTTTTTGCAATCCAGACAATTTGCAGGACAATGTAAGCAAAGAGCGCCCCGACCTGATCGTTGTCGATGTTTCCCATAACGAATTTGACGGTTTCGGTTTAATCGAAAAATTGAAAGGTGACGCGACCTCTAAACATATTCCCACGGTCGCGCTTGTGCCTGAAAAAACACCGGACTTATACCAACGCGCTATTGAAGTTCATGCAGATGATATTTTCATCCAGTCTTTTAATATCGAAGAGTTTTTTGTTCATATCAAACCGTTGCTTCGCCTTTCCACTATGTTTGTCGAGCTTGAAAACCGTATCGCATTAGCCAAAAAGCTCGGCATTCAAGCTGACGACGGCATTGATGAGACAGATGACAACGCCTATCAAATTATGCTGATCTCCCCTCGTGACGGCGATAAGGCAATGATTGAAGCCGTCTTAAATGGCAATTGCCAAATCAATGTCTGTGAAGACTTTTTTGTCGCTGAAGAAGAACTAAGCAAAGCCAATTATGATGCCGTCATCTGCGCATTAAACGACGAGAACAAAGAACAAGCCTTTGTCTTAAGTTCACGCGCTAGAAACAATCCCCGTCTTTTTAACTTGCCTGTATTGTTTATCAATGATGACAATATTACAGACCGGCTGGATGCGTATCATCGGGGCGTGACGCGGATTACCAACCGTCCGCTGAACAATGCCTCGCTTCATGCCAAAGTAAAAATGCTGGTTCGCCGCCAACGTCTGCGTTGGAACATCCGCAAAGCAATGGATAGCACACGAGCCTTACAAAGCATTGAGCCCACAACGCAGGCTTATAATCAAGATTTTTTCAAAACGCATCTTGTGCATCAAATCGAAAATGCACACAAATGGCATAAACACCTGACGTGTGTCTTTTTCTCTATCGGCAACCTGAGTAATATCAAAACCCAGTTTGGTGATGAAGCCGCACAGCATCTTATGCAACAAATTCATCAATGGATTAGCGGCCTATCGCGTGTCGAAGATTGCGTTTCCCTTTATCAGGAAAATGAATTTGCAATTGCACTTCCCGATACCCCCATGAATGAAGCGCAAATTGTCATGCATCGCATTGCCGGCATTCTCAGCTATACTGACTTTGCCCTGCCCGACGTCTTTCAACCTGTCAGTGTTTGGGTCGAATGCGGTATTGCGCAACTCACGGCGGATGACGATTTGAATTCCATGCTGGAACGTGCAAGAAATCCTATCGTCTAGCATAGATAAACGAGCGGCCTTTATGTATATCGACCTTTATTACGACACGATTTGCCCCTGGTGTTGCATTGGTAAAAAACGGCTGGAAAAAGCTTTGCTCAGTCGCGCTCATATTTCTTTAAAAATCCGCTGGAAACCTTTTTTGTTAAACCCGACGATGGGCCCCGGCGGCATGGATCGTCAGCTTTATTTATCACAAAAATTCGGCGGACCGGACCGGGCAAAACGTGTTTATGATGCCATTGCACAAACCGGACAAGAGAATGGGATCGATTTTCATTTCGATTTAATTCGCTACACCCCAAACTCCATTGCGTCACATCGCCTTGTCTTCTTCGCGACCCGTTTTGATTTACAAATCCAAATGGTTGATCGATTATTTCAAGCCTTCTTTATCGAAGGTAAAAATGTCGGTGATATCGATGTTTTGACAACACTCGCCACGGAAATAGGGCTGGATAAAGCGGCAACAAAAGCTTTTCTACAAAGTGATGAATTGCACGAAGACGTGATAGAATCTGACCGTCAAGCCCGTGAACTGGGCGTTCATGGGGTGCCCGCCTTTGTGGCACGCGACAGATATATTATCTCTGGTGCCCAAGAAGCAAAAATTCTTGGTAAATTTATTGATACGGCGTGGAACGGGTAATTATTGCAAGCGGGCCATTTCGCCCAGATCTTTCAACAAACGCTTCACACCTGTCAGTCTGGTCGCCATATCATCCCAACGGCGCATAAAGACCAGACAATGATCCGGGCGCATTTTTGCTGTTCCGGCTTGATCCATCAAGAAACGGACCAAGCCATCCGGGTTTGCAAACTCATTATTGCGGAATTTAATCACGGCCCCTTTGGGTCCCGCATCAATTTTTTCGATATGCGCTTCACGACAAAGATGCTTCATCGCCACTGTATCCAGCAGATTCTCAACTTCCCCCGGCATTGGACCAAAACGATCGACCAATTCCGCCGCAAACGAGTCCAGATCCTGTTGTGTTTTCAATGTGGATACCCGGCGATACAGTTCCATACGAACATTCAGGTCTGCAATATAGCTTTCCGGGATCAAGACAGGTAAACCGATGCCGATCTGAGGGCTCCAGTCATGGGGATTATCTTCTTCAAAACCACCGCCGCCTTTGGCTTCAGCAACCGCTTCTTCCAGCATTTGTTGATAAAGTTCGATACCGACCTCTTTGATATGACCGGATTGCTCATCCCCCAGCAAATTCCCGGCCCCACGAATATCCAAATCGTGGCTAGCCAACGTAAACCCGGCCCCTAAGCTGTCCAAGGTCTGCATGACTTCAAGACGTTTTTCCGCTGTTTTGGAAATTTTCTGACCGGGCGGCAAGGTCAAATAGGCATAAGCACGCATTTTGGATCGCCCGACCCGACCGCGCAACTGATAGAGTTGTGCAAGGCCAAACATATCGGCCCGGTGAATAAAGATCGTATTTACAGACGGTAAGTCCAAACCGGACTCAACAATGTTGGTTGCCAATAAAATATCGAACGCTTTTTCGGAAAAAGCCGTCATAACCTCTTCCAATTCCGATGGCTTCATGCGCCCATGCGCCACCGCAATTTTCGCATCGGGAACCAGATCATGTAATTCGCGGGCGACTTTATCCAAATCCGCCAAACGCGGACACACATAAAAACATTGCCCGCCGCGAAAACGTTCGCGCTGGATTGCCTCACGGACAACCACATGATCAAAAGGCATAACAAAGGTGCGCACGGCCAAACGATCCACCGGCGGTGTCGCAATCAGGCTCATTTCCTTCACCCCGGTTAGCGCCATTTGCAACGTTCGCGGAATGGGGGTCGCCGTCAAGGTCAAGACATGAACATCGGCCTTCAGTTTTTTGAGCTGTTCTTTATGGGTCACGCCAAAATGCTGTTCTTCGTCAATAATTAACAGGCCAAGACGTTTGAATTTAACATTTTTCGCCAATAGCGCATGGGTTCCGACAACAATATCAACGGTGCCTTTGTCCATTTCTTCTTTCACGCGCTTGGCTTGCGCCGGGGTGACCAATCGTGAAAGCTGCTGAATGCGAATAGGGAAATGTTTAAACCGTTCAACGAAATTATTATAATGCTGACGGGCCAGCAAAGTCGTCGGCACGACCACGGCAACCTGCATTCCACTCATCGCTGCGACAAAAGCGGCACGCAAGGCGACTTCGGTTTTACCAAACCCAACATCACCGCAGACCAGACGATCCATCGGGCGTCCACTATTCAAATCCGATATGGCATCCCCGATCGCGCGCAATTGATCGTCGGTTTCCACAAATTTAAACTGGGTACAGAATTCTTCGTACAAACCATCCGGTGCGGCAATGGCTTCCCCTTTGCGTAGTTCCCGTTCCGCAGCCACTTTGATTAACTGCTGGGCCATATCCTTGACGCGTTCTTTCAGGCGTGCTTTACGCGCCTGCCATGCCACACCACCAAGCTTATCCAGATGGGCAGCCCCTTGATCAGAGCCAAAACGAGATAACAATTCAATGTTTTCAACTGGCAAAAACAGCTTGTCACCACCGTCATAGACCAGCACCAAACAATCATGGGGTGCCCCCCCAACGTTGATGGTCTCCAAACCTTCATAGCGTCCAATCCCATGATCTACATGGACGACAAGGTCGCTTTCATTCAGGCTGGATGCCTCGGCAATAAAGTTTTCCGCACGCATGCGACGCCGGGCCGGACGAACCATACGTTCGCCTAAAATATCCTGCTCACACAAGACGGTTAGACCATCAAACGCAAAACCGTGTTCCAACCCTAAAACAATCAGGGCAACCCCGTCTTTAGGCAAGCGTTCCACATCGGCAAAACGGCCAACGGCTGCCAAACCTGCAACACCATGTTCCTTTAAAACCGTCATCAAACGATCACGTGACCCATCAGAATAGGCGGCAATCACAACACGTTGTTTATTGTTTTGTTCCGCGACAATATATTGGCGAACAGCATCATAAACATTGGCATTTGGGTTGGCGCGGGCTTCAGCAAAATCAAGACTACGTCGCGCGTTGCCATCAATGACAGTGTCGCTAGGTTCCAGATTGAAGGCACTGAATTGACCAATACCGTATCCATCCAACAACTTTTCCCAATCGTCGCCTTCAAAATAAAGCAAGGATGGATCAATCGGGTTATAAGGTGCTTCGCCCCCTAAAGAAGCCCCGGCAACATCAACACGCGCATCATAATAATCACCGATCATTTCCAGTCGGGAATCACGCGCCTGATCAACCTGATGATCGAGAACAATCTTTGCTGTTTTCGGAAGATAATCCAGCACACTTTCCATTTGGTCATGGAACAAGGGTAACCAATGTTCCACACCCATCGGGCGGCGCCCTGCTGACACGGCTTCATAAAGCGGATCTTTTTCCGCTTTTGCCCCGAAAATTTTACGAAATTCGGTCCGAAAACGCGAAATAGCATCGTCCCCCATCGGCAATTCGCTAACGGGTTTCAAGGCAAAGGTATCAATTGTCTCAAGCGTGCGTTGTGAAAGCGGATCAAATGTGCGGATTGCCGCGACTTCGTCCCATTCCAGATCAAGGCGTAACGGTTCTTCCCTGCCCGGAGCAAAAACATCTACGATATCGCCACGAACCGCATATTCGCCCGGCTCCATAACCGTTTCACTACGTTGATAGCCATTTCGTTCAAGAAACTTGACGAGATCTTCGCGTCGTACTTCATCGCCAACTTTTGCCGTAAAAACGGCGTCTTTGAAACTCGCACGCGGGGGAACTTTTTGTAAAAAAGCGGAAACCGTCGTTAAAAGCAAACGCGATGTTCCCTTGGGACGATCCTGTAAAGTCGTCAATCCGTCCACGCGTTGCCCCACAATTTCAGCATGCGGGGATACACGGTCATAAGGCAGGCAATCCCATGCCGGAAACTGGATCACCTGAAGGTCGGGATAGAAAAAAGAGACCGCATTGGCCGCACGTACCATTTTCGTCTCATCCGTCGTAACGAATAAAACATCACCATGCTGTTTTGCCAGATACCCCAGAAGAACACTGTCATATCCTTCTGGCACACCGCCATAGGTCAATGTACCAGCGGTCGGAAGCGCGCGTAAACTCAGTTTCATAACAGGTCGTTTGCCTTCACTTAGGCGTTTTCGATATATTCCTGACAATCGCGAAGTTTTATCATCACGTTATTGTCAAATTCCGCCGGGACATCCAGTTTCCCGGTAATCCATTTAAAGATATCCAGATCGTTCTGTTCCAGCAAGGCTTCGAACTGGGATATCTCTTCATCCGGTAATTCACCGAGGTAACGTTCAGAAAAACGAGCGAAAATCACATCGTTTTCGTGCATACCCATATATTTGCATTTGTGATGTAAACGTTTAAGACGGTCATCCATGTCGAACACCATTTGCCAGATGAAAAAATTTGCTTAGGATATAGCGACCTTTTCACTCATTGTCATGGCTTAAAGCATGCGTCCTGAAATTCTTTTTCCATTATTTCGCCCCATCACCGCCCTTGCCGGCGTTGGACCGCGTATTTCCAAATTGATGGAAAAACTCACCGGCGAACATATTGTCGATATTCTGTGGCATCTTCCGACATCGTTTGTCGATCGCCGTTTTTCCCCAACAATTGCTGATGCACCGGACAATGCCATTGTGACGTTGGAAGTCAGCGTTGCCAAACATTTCCCATCACGTAACCGCCGCGCGCCCTATAAAATTTCGTGTTTTGACGAAACAGGGCACATGGATCTGGTCTTTTTCAATGCACGTGCGGATTATTTAAAAAAACAATTACCCGAAGGCGAAACCCGCATTGTCAGTGGCACTGTTGAGCGTTTCCAAGGCGTTTTACAAATGACACATCCCGATCGGATGGGAACACTTGACGAAAAAGAAGACATACAAACCGTCGATCCGGTTTACCCCTTGACCGCAGGGGTCACAAACAAACTTATGGGGAAAACGGTTCAACACGCCCTTGAACAAACAACCGCCTTGCCCGATTGGTTAAATGAAGCTTTTAAAAAAGTAAAACGCTGGCCTGACTGGCAGGATGCCCTTATTAGCGCACATCATCCTCGTTGCGAAGAAGACCTGTTTGCTGACACCCCGGCACGTGAACGTCTTGCTTATGACGAGCTGCTTGCCAATCAACTGGCACTCGCACTGGTCCGACGAACCGTACGCCGTGCTGCCGGGCGCGCCATTACGGGGAACGGAAGTTTGCGCAAAACAATAAGGGATGCCCTACCCTTCGATCTCACCAACTCGCAGGAAGACTCCTTAAAAGAGATCGAAGCCGATATGGCAGAGCCCTTGCGGATGCTGCGCCTGCTGCAAGGCGATGTTGGCAGTGGTAAAACTGTTGTTGCCCTGCTCAGTGCCCTGATCGCCATTGAAGCGGGGTTACAGGCCGTTATTATGGCCCCAACGGAGATTTTAGCCCGTCAACATATGGAAACCATTGCCCCCTTGCTGACAGAAACCCCGATTAATCCGATCCTGTTAACGGGTCGCGATAAAGGTAAAAAACGACAAGCCATCCTCGAACAAATTGCCAGTGGCGAGGTTCAACTGATTATCGGAACACATGCCTTATTTCAGGATGATGTAGATTTTGCCAATTTGGGTCTTGCCATCATTGATGAACAACATCGTTTTGGCGTACACCAACGCCTTGCGCTGGCCAGCAAGGGGCAGCATGTGGATGTTTTGGTCATGACCGCCACCCCCATTCCACGCACGCTTATGCTGACCGCCTACGGCGATATGGATGTTTCGCGCCTGTTGGAAAAACCTGCGGGACGTAAACCCGTTGATACCCGTGTCATGCCTCTGGCTAAACTGGAAGAGGTAGCATTCGGTCTTAAGCGTATGATTGATAAAGGCGCGCGTATCTATTGGGTTTGTCCCTTGGTAGAAGAATCCGACAAAATCGAAGTTGCCGCCGCACAGGAAAGGTTTGAGCACCTGCAATCCCTTTATGGCGCACGCGTTGGTCTTGTTCACGGCAAAATGAAGGGAACGGAAAAAGATGCCGTCATGGCCGCCTTTGTCGCTGGTGACATTGACATACTGGTTGCAACCACGGTGATTGAAGTCGGCGTAAACGTACCGGAAGCCACCGTCATGATCGTTGAACATGCCGAACGTTTCGGCCTTGCCCAGCTCCATCAATTGCGGGGGCGCATCGGGCGCGGTATGGATGCCTCAACCTGTCTTTTATTATACGGCGCGCCCTTGTCGGAAAACGGGCAAGCCCGCCTTAAAATTATGCGCGATACCGAAGATGGCTTTATCATTGCCGAAGAAGATTTACGTCTGCGCGGCGCGGGCGAGGTTTTAGGTACACGCCAAAGCGGACTGCCGGAATTTAAACTCGCACAGCTGCCTGCACACGAAGATTTGCTGGCTGCCGCACGTGACGATGTCAAACTGATATTGGAAAAAGACCCTGAATTACAAACAGAACGTGGGCAAGCGTTGCGCACCCTCCTCTATCTATTTGAAGAGGATGCAAGCGTCGGATACCTGCGCTCCGGTTAAGCGTTCTCATCTTTGGCTGGAATCGGGTGTTTGGAAACCAAGACCGGGCTTCCGTCTTTTTCCCGCAAAACATCCACATCTTCATACGTCTTAGCGGATGTTTGTGGAACTTTTTGTTCTTCGACAGGTCGCGTATCCGGCGGAGTTACAATCCCACCGGAAATAACCATTTTCACCGCTTGCTCCACCGTCATATTCAATGGAATCAGCTCCCCTTTCGGAACGAACAGCAAGAATCCAGATGTCGGGTTCGGCGTTGTCGGCAAGAAGATATTCACACATTGTTCTTCCGTCAGGTTTTGGACTTCGCCTTTTGTGGTACCCGTGATAAAGCCAATTGCCCAAATCCCACGACGCGGATATTCAATCAGAACCGCCTCGCGAAAGGCTTGTGATTTCTGGGCGAGTACGGTTTCAAAGATTTGCTTGGTTGCACTGTAAATCCCACTGATAACCGGCATACGTGCCATAATGCTTTCGCTGATACGCACCAGTAATTTACCAACGAAACCAGCCGTTAACATCCCCACCACAGTTAAACTAACAAGGACAATCAGCAACCCCATTCCCGGAATACTAAAAGGAAGGTACGTTTCCGGGTTATACGTTTTGGGAATAAGGGGCGTGACCTTTTGATCAACAAAATCCACAAAAACCCATGCGACCAAAATCGTGATGGATAACGGTGCTGTTACCAGTAAGCCCGTCAGGAAATAGGCGCGAATACGCCCCATGACAGTCAACCCTTTAACAGGTTTGGTATCTTCTGACGAATTTTCTTCGGTCATGGACAAGCGTTCCTAATTTCTATAGCGTGGAAGTGCATGGTATAGAGTTTAACGTAAAGACAAAAGAACGAAATGAGCCTGTTATGAAAAATTGGGTTATACAATACGTCTATGCGACGGACAAAAATGAACAAGGCATTTCAATTTTAGAAATCCAAGCCGAAAGTCTTGAAGCTGCAAAAGAAATCGCTATTCAAAAAGCGGCTGCCGAAGAATATGTCTTTAATGTCTATCCACAATCTGACGAACAATTTTTAGGAAACGTCAAACACCAGGCCAGCATTCTTGTGGGTAAAGGCGAAACTATTGAAAATGATGCGGAATAAAGCGATATTGCGAACTTAGGTTTTATATTTAACGAGTTCTTGCCCCATTCTGCGAATATTTTTCACAAAAATATTGATTAACCCACGCATGAAGGGGTCCGCCTTGGCAAGCTTGCTTTCAAACGTATCGCGCGTCACAATAACCAGCGTTGTTTGTTGAACAGAACGCGCCGCAGCCATACGAGGGGCATTGTCGATCAAAGCCATTTCCCCAAAAATACCGCCTTTATTCACCGTGCCGAGCACGACTTCACGCCCATCAACCATTTTATAAATTTCAATCATGCCACGCTCAACGATATAAGCGCGGTCACCGGGATCACCTTCTTTAAAAATACGATCCCCCGCATAAAAGACTTTACGCTCAATAAAACGTTTCGCAGCGTGGCCAGCCATTTAAAAACCCTCAGATCCCGTCGATTAAAGTTATTTTATAGTACCTGTTTACTCAAGGAATGCAATCTAGTCTAATCTGAGACGGATAGAAATTCTTCATTTGTATAGGTGAGGCAAATTCATGCGGACATATCCTGAACGCCCGTGGGTCGGCATCGGCGTCGTTGTTCATAAAGATGAGGACATTTTGCTTATAAAAAGGGCAAAAGCCCCTTACAAAGGTGCATGGAGCCTACCCGGTGGTGCCCAACATATCGGCGAAACCGTTATCGAGGGAGCCAAACGTGAAGTTTTTGAAGAAACTGGAATATATACGATCCAGCATCATTTTATCGATATTATCGATTCTATTCATTACGACAAAGATAAGCGCGTGGAATATCATTATACCCTTATCGAAATATCCTGCCTTTACCAAAAAGGAATGTTGGCTGCAAACGATGATGCGCTATGCGCTAAATGGGTTCCTTACTCGCAAATTGACCGATACAATTTGCGAGAAGATACCCTTCGCATTATCACGCAGTCTTATCGTTCGCGGAATGCTTCGTTGACGGAGGAATAAACCGGTTTCAACAGATATTGTAACAACGTCTTTTTACCGGTCGTTACATCCGCCTGAACCGTCATCCCCGGCATAATACGATTATTGGACGGGTCATACCCGACATAACTGCGATCAAGTGCGATCAAACCTTTATAATAAGGTTCTTCCTTTTCGTTCATAAAGGTTGTGGCTGAAATCGCAGAAAGCTCGCCAGTGATGCCGCCGTAACGTGCGAAATCAAAACTCGTAATCTTAACTGTAACCGGTTGCCCGACGCGCATGTGTCCGACATCGCGCGTTGCGATTTTCGTTTCGACAATCAATTCCTTATCCAACGGGACAATTTCGGTTATCGTCGCACCGGGGGCTAAAACACCGCCAATTGTTGTTGCCTGCAATCCTTTAACAATACCACGCACCGGGGCACGAACTTCCAGACGCTTTACGCGATCTTCCAACTTTGCAATGGCTTCGCGCACCTGAGCCAGTTCCTGCGTCACACCGCCCATTTCCTGCAAAGCTTCTTCTTTTGACTTGGCAACATCCTGCGCCAGCCGGTTCTTAGCTTCTTCGTGTTCTTCCAACGCTTTTAGGCGTTCCTGAACCACTTTGTTCACATCACCGTGCGCCTGATTGGCTTCCCGCTTTAATTCAAGATACAAAACCTTTGAACTCAATCCCTGTTTAAACAGGGCTTCGCGCATCTTCAGTTCATCTTGAACGATGGAAAGCTGTTGACGTAACGTTGTTTCCTTTTCTTCCAGCAAATCAAGCTCTGTACTGGATTGTTCAATCTGATTGATCAAAACCTGACGGCTACTGTCTTGTGCGCCTGTTTGAACCCTGTAAATCGCCATCTGGTCTTCAACCATTCCGGCATATTCTTTTCCAACGATTGAAAAATCCGGTTGCCGATCCATACCGATTGCACGCAATCTTTCTGCCTTTAACAATAAGCCGGCCCGGCGCGCTTTCATCTGTGCACGTTCAGAATAAGCTGCGGCAGGGTCCAGACGTATCAGGACGTCACCCGTCTCCACAATTTGTCCTTCTGAAACCAAAATTTCAGATACAATACCACCTTCAAGATGTTGAA
Source organism: Terasakiella sp. (assembly GCF_048267425.1). Classification (GTDB taxonomy): domain Bacteria; phylum Pseudomonadota; class Alphaproteobacteria; order Rhodospirillales; family Terasakiellaceae; genus Terasakiella. The sequence continues at coordinate 93,110 of NZ_JBLWXN010000005.1, read as the reverse complement.
TAGTCTGGATTTGACCAGAGGGGATGACCTCCCCGAAAGAAACCGAGACTTCATCAACCTCGGTAAAATACGACCAAACGATAAAAGCAACAATCACCGCGCCGACCGTCATCATTCCCGCGCGGATTAAAGAAGAAGACCCTGCCTCTTCCAACACAACGGATTGTGCCAAATAGCGCGTTTGCCGCGATCCAATTTTAAACTGGACTGGATGCAGTTTTTTTTCTTCAACTGCTTTCGTTTCGCTTTTTGTAATCTGGTTGCCACTCATAGGAAATCTTTCGGTAAGTGGGGTTTAACCTCATCTGTTGGACCGTACATTTTCATGTGACCGTTTTCCAACCATAATACTTTGTCTGCTATTTTTAAATGACTTGGTCTATGAGTCACAATGAAGCTGCAAACCCCTTCTTCTTTGAGATTGGCAACTGCCTTCATAAAGGCCTGATCGTCATCAAAATCAAGTCCATTACCCGGTTCGTCAAATAACATAATTTTAGGACTTTTCACGAAACAACGAGCAAGGTTTAAACGTTGCTGAAAACTGCTGGGCAACTGACCGCCCGTCCCTTCCCCGATGCGCGTCCAAAATCCTTTTGGCAATGCCTCAATATCATCTAAAACATTTGCGATTTTACAGGCGTGCGCCAATTCTTCATCCGTTGCTGCCGGATTAGCAAGGCGTAAGTTTTGTGCAATCGTTCCATAGAAGAATTGCGTGGTTTGCGGGGCATATCCCATCATCTGACGGAGTTCAACAGGATCCAACTGACGAATATCCGTTTGATCAACCCGAATATTACCCGCCTGAGGAATATACATTCCCAACAACAATTTAAGGATGGTGGACTTTCCGCTACCATTTCCACCAACAAGTGCCAGAACTTCACCGGGGTTTACATCAAAATTCACCCCGACAAGTGCCGGGTCTGCATCTGGGGAATAGCGCAAAGACACACGACCAAATGAAATAAAACCATTGATTTTACGGTTTGTAGAAATCGTCTGATCTTTATGTTCTGAATTAATATTCATCAAATTGTTAATCTGTGAAATAGATGAACGCACCTGCTCCAACCGGGTAAGTGTCACAAACCCTGATTGTAACGGCCCCAAGACACGCCATACAAGGATCATGGAAGCGACAAGCCCCCCAATGGTCATCGCACCACTGAAAACTTCAAAAACCCCGACAGCAACCGTTGCAACACCGGAAATAATCATCAAGACATGTGATGTCGTATTGAGATAACTGGTCACTTGTGCCGACTTAAAACTTGCCATTGCCGATTTGGCTGATAGCTCACGATAACGGCTCAACCATGTTGCCTCGGAGTTACTGTATTTAATCGCCCGCATCGAAGAAATTGTCTCAATAACCAATTCTTGTTTTTGCGAACCATAGCGGGCCGTCGCCCCAATTGCATTTCGAATAATCGGACCAAAAGCCAACGCCACCAGCCAATAGAGAACCAACATTAAAATGGGGATAAAAGCAACAACACCGCCCAATATAAAGATGACGATAATAAAAATGAATGAAAACGGGATTTCAAACATCACCACGGCCATAGGCCCGGTGAAGAACTCCCGAATAGATTCAAAATCCTTAATTCGCGCCACCTGAGCCCCGATTGTTGCACGTTCTGTAAAGGCAGGCGGCAGGAACATAATGCGCTTAAAAACTTCCGTTCCCACAATGTTATCGATCCTTGCCCCGACAAAGGCAAAGATCTTGGTTCGAATTTTCCTGAGGACAAAATCGCATATAAGCGCAATACTCACCCCGATACCGAAATAAGCCAATGTAGACATGGATCCGGTCGCAACAACTTTATCATATACCGCCATAACAAAAAGCGGGGTTGCCAAGGCCAATAAATTCAAGAGCAGTGTCAAACCGAGAATTTGGTAGATCAAAGAACGGAACCGCTCCATCACCATCCAGAACCAGCCGATTTTTTGTTGGGCTATTTTTTGTTCTTCATTGTCAACAGGTGTAAAGAAATAGGCCGTTCCCTTCATCTTCATGTCATTGCCACTCAGTGTGGCATAATCGCCCGTTCCGCCATCAAAAATGCGAACACCATAATCACTGCGTGCCATTGGGATAAAGGCAGCCCGATCATCAGAGACATAAAGGCAGGGCATGAGACGAGGATCAATATCCTTAAGGCGGATACGTTCCGGTCGACTGGAATATTGCAGGTTTGCCATAACGTTTCGCAAACCCGTAATATCCAGTTCATCCGCGAAATGCGGCATCGCTTCGGCGACATTACGCTGTTCCCCACGCCAGCTTAAGGCCATCAGCAAAATTTCAAGGCAGGCCGCAAAATCTGAAATTTCACGCAAGTTCGCTAATAAAGGTGATTTTTTAATGGCTTCAGCCGTTTGCGAGAGCGAACGTTTTTCCACTTCAAGCTTTTTAACGTCTATTTTGCCCAATGCGTTACTCATGTATCGCTTTCCGTTTCTTTGACTGTACGGGTTTTCAGGACAAGCTTTTTATTTTTCAATCCAGCACCATCTTTTGACCTGCTGTCATTTACCTTGGCAGCATGTGCTTTCCATGTTTCTAGCGGTGTCGATTTAACATCAACCTGACTGTCATGTTTTTCTTCTGGATCGTTACTCACGGCATCAGGGGATACCAAGTCTAATGGTTTATCTTCTTCTGCCAAACGCGATTGTTCATTTCTGTCAGTCTCGACTTTCTTTTGTTCCGTCATTTGCGTTGCTGGACTGTCTTCCGTTTTCTTTTTTTGAATCAAGCGATCAAAAACCGATTTATCTGACGCTAAAAGACGCGGCTGTTTTTTTTCATTTTCATCAACCAATGTCCCCGGAACGGTCACTTTACGCTCCGCAACACGTTTTTTAGGACGCGGCACAAGCTTTGTTTTCAGCTTATCTTTTATTGCATCCTTGTTTTCTGTTTTTTTCGCCGATGAATTTTCTTGTGGCTGTTTAGGGACGATCGGATTTGGTTGCGCTTGTTTGGCCTGAGTGGGCTGTGCCTCAGCCTCTATGCGTTTTTCAGTTGGCGGCGTTTGATCTGCAGAATAAAAAACCGGCGCCTCTTCAACTTCTCGCTTTATCAAATGACCATCTTGCAAATCATAGATAGCATCCGCCATTCTCAACACGGAAGGACGGTGTGACACGAGAATTAACGTTCGTTTTCCACGGGCTTGCTCCAGAAACTCGGTTAAAACCTTATCCCCGGCACTGTCCATTGCCGCGTTAGCTTCATCAAAAAGAAGGACGACCGGATCGCTCATCAACGCACGCGCGATGGCAATTCGTTGTTTAATACCACGCGGCAATGTGTCGTAGGCACCGTTGCCGACAGAGGTGTCATAGCCCAGTGGCATACGTGCAACCACATCATCCAAACCTAACAAACGTGCAATGCGTAATGCCTTTTCTTCCAGTTCGGGTTTGAACATTGTCAGGTTTTCAAGGATTGTTCCGTTGAATAACACACCATGCTGAGGCAAATAAGCGATCTTGCGGCGAACACTGTTCGGTTCCAACTCATTGATATCTTGACCATCAATAAGGACTTGCCCCTCACTGGTGCGCATGGCCCCCATCATCAGGTATAACAACGAGCTTTTCCCACTCGCATTCCCACCGGAAATACCAATAATTTCGCCGGGCTCTACTTTTAAATTAACGTTAGCAAAAACCGTTTGCTCATCATCCCCAAACTTTAATCCAACATTATGTAATTCAATCCGGCCTGAATAAGTACTGTCAACAGTGGGCAATGCCCCTTGGGTTTCCGGTTGCAGTTCAAAAATTTCCCGCAGCTTTTCGCGCGCGAGTTGAATGGATTGAAAACGCGACCAAATCCCGACCGCACGTTGAAGAGGTTGCATCGCACGACCGGATAACATTGTACAGGCAGCCAAGCCACCAACGGTCAATTGTCCATCGATGACAAAAGTGCTTCCAGCACCGACAACCGCGAACATGGTTAATTGCGAATAAAGCGCCCCCAGACTCATTGCAGACGAACTCTGGCGCGTGACTTCATAATCTGTTTTCGCACAAGATTCTTGAAGACGCTCATAACGACGTAACATCTGCGTTTCCATCGCCATAGACTTGAGCGTGTGAATACCTGTTAATACTTCAATGATAAAATTAAACCGACGCTCATCAGCAACCATGCGTTCTGATATGGCTTTTCGTAATTTAATGCCGATACGCCAAGCCATTAAGGCAAAAAACGTGATGAGTAGGATAGGAACAAAAACAAGAGCGCCTGCGAGGTAACTGATCAAGGCAAGGAAAATAATTGAAAATGGCAAATCAAACAGTGTCATAATGGCTTGACCTGCGTAAAATTCCTTTAGTGTTCCAAGTGACGAAATTCGTTCTAAATGCACACCGGAACCGTCTTTCTCAAATTCATTCACACTCGTGGAAAGCAGGCGTTCAATCGCTGCGCAGCCCGCCATATGTTCAAACCGCGCACCGACCCATCCGCTCAAATACGACCGCCCGACACGTAAGGCGGCTTCCATCAGCAACGCCAAAGCAATCCCGCTCACCAGCAAGGCTAGTGTATTCAAAGAGTTATTTGGCAAAATACGGTCATAGATTTGCAATAAAGACAAAGGCATTGCTAACGACAATATATTAATAAAGAAAGACGCCAGCAAAATATCCATCATCCCAAAAGGAACTTTGGAGTTTTTGCCAAGCTTGGCCAACCAGTCAATCGACTTATCTGCCTTTCTGTTTAACATATTATTATTTTTTACCCTTATGAGTGATGCCTATATTTATACTATTAGATAGTCGAATGGTTCTGTCCTCGCAAACAAAAACACCTTAACAAAAGTCAAACCAACCAATTACTTATGTAATTACGTATATACCCGTAACCTACTTGTTTAATATCAATAAACACGCTCAACCATACATGAGAATTCACAAACAAATCCTTAAGAGAGGACAGAATCTTCACGCAGAAGTTAAAAATTAACCAAAAAGAAACTCCAGATAAAATATGCTCTTTCCATCTTGCGCGGTATATAGGTTTCCCCTACTATCCGCCACGCATTGGGCAAGCAGAAAATTGAGATACATGGGCATGGCATTTAAGCAAACAGCATCAAAACGGCAATTTGTGACATATACACTTTTTGCAACGTGTTCTACGCTTGCAGTCCTCGCGCCATCACAAGCACATGCCCAACTTTCGATTATGGGCGTTCTTGACACACGCGCCCCTTTCACCCCTGTACAGAAGAAAACGTCTCCGGTTCTTGCCTCACCTGAGTTGCAACAAAAATCAAAACCGAAAACGCAGCTTCCGACAAATTCAAACGAGGTTGCACCTTCATCCAATTCAGATAAATCATCTATTTCTGCCGATGAACTTGGATATAGTAAGGATCTTGGTGTTCTGACAGCACGTGGCAATGTCGAAATTGTATATAAAGAACGTATTCTCGTTGCCGACACCGTTTCTTATAATCAAAATAAAGATGTCGTAACCGCATCTGGCAATGTCCAACTTATAGAACCTGACGGCAATGTCCTTTTAAGTGAATATATGGAGATATCGTCAGACTTGAAACATGGCATTGCACGCCAAATGGTTTTGAACCTTGCAAACAGCTCCCTAATTCGCGCAAAAGAAGGTGAAAAGGACGGCCGATTTACAGTCATTAAAGATGCTGAATATTCCGCTTGTAAAAAATGTGAAGATGACCCAGAGCGTCCCCTTTTGTGGAAACTCAGCGCAAAAGAGGTTAAGCACGATTCAAAATTACAACGTATTGAATATTCAGATGTCTTTTTCGAAGTTTTAGACGTACCTATCCTTTATACACCAATTTTTTGGCATGCCGATCCCTCGAAAAAACGTGAAACGGGTTTCTTATTCCCGTCCTATGGTAGTCAAGGCACACTTGGTAGTTATGTAAACACCCCCTTTTTCTGGAACATTAATCCGTCAAAAGACCTCACCGTAAATCCCACCTGGTATTTTGACGACAACCAGCCTCTTTTGGAACTGGAATACCGCCAAGCTTTAAGGAATGGAGATTTACGCCTGAGCGGCAGTGCGACTTACATTAAAGAAGGCGGGCGCGGCCAATCTTCAGGAAATACGGGAAATGAAATTCGCGGGCATATTGATAGCGAAGGACAATTTGATATCAATAACACTTGGCGATGGGGTTTTGAGATAAATGCCGCCAGTGATGACACCTATACACGTCGGTATGGCTTTAATGATAATACTGAAAATGCACAATTAATTTCACAACTCTATACTGAAGGTTTTCGCAAGCGTAATTATACGACATTGAATTTAAGCACGTACCAAGAACAACGTGATATCAAATCCGAAACCCTGCAGGATTCAAAACTGGAATACCTGTTTTCACATATGAGTCAGCCATCAAAGAGCGGTTCTTACTGGAAAATGGACGGCACGATGATGCACATTTCCCACCGCAATGACGTTCGGACCTCACGTCTTGCAGCAGATACATCTTGGGTTGTTCCCTACACATCAAATACCGGCGACTTAATTACATTGGAAGCCAATTTGATTTCAGCAGGCTATTATACTTCTGAATCCAATGCTGCCAGCAGTACTTCCATAAAAAGTGGGAGTGACGCGCAATTTGTCCCCAGCCTAAGCTTGGAATGGCGTAAACCCGTCAGCCGCACCCATATGGACGGTAAAGTAAATGAGGTCTTGGAACCAATATTCAAGGTCAAGGCCGCCCCAAATGTCGGCCAACGCGACTTCTTGAATGAAGATAGCCAAGACTTTGAATTTGATGACACCAATATTTTTAAAACCAAACGCTTTACCGGTTTGGACCGTATAGATGGCGGTCACAGAATTGATTATGGCCTGAATTGGGGGGCTTATGGAAATGAAGGCGGTTACAGCTTATTCACAATCGCTCAAAGTTATCGGTTGCGAGATGACAAAACCTATAGCTCTAACTCAGGCCATGAAGATAATCTTTCAGATATTGTCGGGCGGATTGACGTCGCGCCGACAAATTTCCTAAATGTTCTTTATCGCTATCGACTAGATAAGGATGAACTGACATTAAACCGAAGTGAAACATCGTTGACCATTGGCCCTTCTTCCTCTCGTATGAGTATTTCCCACCTTTATGTCGAAGGTGCGGGTGGCGGCTCGCAGTATGCAACGCGGGAGGAAATATCTACTTCAATAGAAAATCAGTGGTCTAAAAACTGGTCATCCAATGCCTATTCCACTTACCGGATGAATTCCCCTGAAGGCAACGTCAATTATGGCGCACGCGTTACCTATGAAGATGATTGCTCTGCCGTTTATCTGGATTTTAGACGTAGCTTCGCCGAAGATCGCGACCTGACACCGGATGACACGTTCTCCTTACGTTTTGAGCTTAAAAGCCTTGGTGACTTTGGTGTCTTCTAAGTAAAATGCAAAATGCATAAAAAAAGCTGAAAAGACAAAACTCTTTTCAGCTTTTTTTGTTTAATCATGGTGTCAATCCGTCATACGAACTTTGACATATGAGCCTGGAGCATCTTCAATCGGCTTATATTTTTTGCTTCCGACAGTTCGGGCATCAACCTTACCGCCACTGTGTCTGGCAATCCATTTTTTCCAATCCTGCCACCATGAACCCTCGTTCTGCTTAGCACCGGCTAGCCACTTATCCGGATCTGCCGGTTTGTTTGTATTCGTCCAATAGCCGTATTTTCCCGAATTTTCCGGGTTAATAATTCCGGCAATATGACCGGAACCACCCAAAACAAATTTCACAGGTCCTGAAACATGCTGTGTCAGAGAGTAAGTTGATTTCCAAGGTGCAATATGATCATCATGCGTGGAAATCATATACATAGGGGTTTCGATCTTACCCAAATCAATAGGAACACCGTTCAACTCAATTCCATTGGGTTCAATGAGCTTATTTTCCAAATACATTTTACGTAAATAGAACTTGTGCATCATCGCCGGCATACGGGTCGGGTCTGAATTCCAATAAAGCAAATCAAACGGGAAAGGTTCTTTCCCTAACAAATAGTTGTTAACGAAGAAAGACCAGACCAGATCATTCGCGCGTAACAGGTTAAAGACCTGCGACATTTGCGCCCCTTCCAGATAGCCTTTGCGTTCCATATGGGCATCCAGAATTTCCATTTGTTCTTCATCAATAAAGACGCGCAACTCACCACAATCTGTAAAATCAGTTAACGTGGTAAACAAGGTTGCAGATTTCACTTTATCCGCCTCCCCAATGGCCGCCAAATAAGCGAGCGTGCAACTCGTCAGCGTTCCACCGATGCAATATCCGGCGATATTAACCTGATCTGCACCTGTAATTTCTTGCACCACATCAATCGCATTTAAAGGACCTTCCTGCATGTAGCAGGAGAAATCTTTATGAGCGAGTTTTTCGTCCGGGTTGATCCATGAAATAACAAAGACCGTATGACCTTGATCAACAGCCCATTTGATCAGGGAGTTTTTCGGTTGAAGGTCCAGCACATAAAACTTATTGATCCACGGTGGAACAATTAAAAGCGGGTTTTTGGCGACTTTTTCCGTTGTTGGCTCATACTGCAAAAGCTGAATCAAGCCGTTCTGATAAACCACTTTCCCTGGCGTTGAAGCGACATTTTTACCCAATTCGAATGCCTTCACATCCGTCATGGAGACGCGCAGCTTGCCCTTACCTTCTTCCAAATCCTTGAGGAAATGATCAAATCCTTTTAACAGGCTTTGACCTTGCGTTTCGACCGCTTCCTTAATCACAGCAGGGTTGGTTGCTGCAAAGTTACTTGGTGCCATCGACTGAACAAAGTTACGAGTATAGAAATCAACTTTCTTTTGAGTGCTTTCGTCAATCCCGTTCACGTCAGACATCGTATTTTTGATCCAACGTGCCGTTAACAGATAATATTGTTTGACCGCATCAAAATAAATTTCTTCTTCCCATGCTTCATCTTTAAAACGCCGATCCCCGGGAACCGGTTTTGCAACAGGTTCTGTTTCCTGCCCGAGCATGCGCTGGGTCACATGTTGCCAAAGTGCCGTATATTCTTTCCATAAATCAGCTTGAGCCTGTGCAAGACGCTGTGGGTCCTGCATAAGCTGCGCCGAGGCCTTCAAAAACGCTTTGCCTACGACATAAGGGTCTGGAATCTGGAAACCGTCATCTTCAGCCTGACGCTCAAGAAACTTTGTCATTATACGCTGAGAACGCTCTGCAAAATCCTGCATAGAGTCCATGAGCTGTTGTTGATCGACATTCATCAAGTTTTGTTCTTGTTCTTGAGACAAACCCAAATCTCCCCTTTTTTTAATTTTTCAACTACGCAAGTGCAGTTCAATCTATTCTGTGCCCAATGTCAATTTGGGAACACACTTTTTTCACGCTAAGATAATGTCAGCCATACATAAAAGAATATACTTATGCATTTTCAGCCCACACAAGCTATTGATTTCACACGAAACAAAATGATACGTGCGGTAGCAGTTAGCTTTTCAAGAGTTCTAATGCTTGCTGGTGCAGTTGTGGTGTTGCAGCAGCTACAATGCGCCCATCCCAATTTAAGGTGACCTCTTCTCCATCCCAACCGGTGACGATTCCACCGGCGCCTTGAATAACGGGGACCAATGCCATCGCATCATAAGGCTGCAAACCTGCCTCAATCACTAAATCAATATGACCGGAAGCCAACAACGCATAGGCATAACAATCAGTCCCATAACGCGTACATTTAACTTTATCTTTTACACGACGAAAGCTGGCATCTTGATCTGCTGTAAACAGGTCAATATCGGTCGTAAATAAACTGGCTTGATCCAAATCCACGCCTGTACGAACTTGGCAATAGCTTCCGTTGTAGGTTGTACCGTTGGGGCTGCCCACCCAGCGTTCTTTCATCATCGGAACATCCAGCACACCGATTTGCGGCACACCCTTTTCCAAATAAGCAATCAAAGTGCCAAACCACGGTGCACCGCAAATAAAAGATCGCGTGCCATCAATCGGGTCCAGCACCCACATATGCACACCGTCCCCTTCTTTCACACCATGTTCTTCACCAAAAATACCATGCTCTTCAAAAGCTTGTTCGATCCGTTCGCGCATGGCTGCTTCAGCACTTCGATCAGCGATTGTTACAGGGCTATCATCGGCTTTATCAATCACCCCAACATTCCGCCTGAAATAAGGTTCAATAACGGCGCGGGATGTATCAGCAAGACTTGCTGCAAACTCAAGGATTTCCGTTGTCATGTTTTATTTATCCACTCCACCCATGCACAGGTATTTAATTTCAACAAAATCTTCGACACCATATTTAGAACCTTCACGGCCAATGCCAGACTCTTTTACCCCGCCGAAGGGGGCCGCTTCGGTTGAAATGATACCTTCATTGATACCGACAATACCGTATTCAAGACCTTCACTAACCCGCCAGATACGCCCGATATCGCGTGCATAAAAATAAGCCGCCAAGCCAAATGGTGTATCATTGGCCTTAACGATGACTTCTTCTTCGCTTTCAAACTTATAAAGTGGAGCAACAGGACCAAAAATTTCTTCATTGGCAATGCGCATGTCAGTTGTCACATCGGTAAGAATCGTGGGTTCATAGAACGTCCCGCCAAGATCATGGGCTTGACCACCGCAAACAACTTTCGCGCCTTTATCTTTGGCATCATCGACCAAACACTGCACTTTTTCCAACGCCGCCTTATTAATCAAAGGCCCCTGGGTCACACCATCCTGATCCCCTGAACCAACTTTGAAGGTGCGAACAGCACTTGCCAATTTTTGGGCGAATTCATCATAAACACCGGCTTGAACGAAAATACGGTTTGCACAAACACAGGTTTGCCCTGCATTGCGATATTTCGACGCAATCGCCCCCACAACCGCCGCATCCAAATCCGCATCATCAAACACAATAAACGGCGCATTGCCCCCAAGTTCCAATGAGACTTTCTTCACTTGGTCGGCGCACTGCTTCATCAACAGTTTGCCAACCGGAGTGGACCCTGTGAAACTGACTTTGCGAACAATCGGGTTACCGGTCAGTTCCCCACCGACCGCAACGGCATTTGGTTTATTACAGGTGACAACGTTAAACACGCCTTTTGGAACGCCCGCACGTTCGGCCAATTCCGCCAAGGCCAATGCACTCAACGGGGTATCTTCTGCAGGTTTGACAACGGCCGTACATCCAACAGCCAAAGCAGGCGCCACTTTGCGTGTAATCATCGCCAGCGGGAAATTCCAAGGTGTAATCGCACCAATAACCCCAATAGGCTGCTTGATGACAACAACTCGCTTATCTGCACCGTGTGCCGGGATAACGTCCCCATAAAGACGTTTTCCTTCTTCTGCAAACCATTCCACAAAAGAGGCCCCATAGATAACCTCGCCACGCGCCTCAGCCAAAGGCTTGCCTTGTTCAAGGGTCATCAACTGCGCAAGGTCTTCCTGATTTTGTAAAATCAGGTCGTACCACGCCCGCAAGATATTTGCGCGTTCTTTTGCTGTCTTTGAGCGCCAGGACGCTAAGGCCGAATTAGCCGCATCAATGGCATGTTTGGTTTCAGTCGCCCCCAAATCCGGCACGGCTGCAATTAATTCACCATTTGCAGGATTAAAAACATCAAACGTGTCACCATTATCGCTGTTACACCATTGACCATCAATATAGGCTTGAGTACGCAATAATTTTGGATCGGTAAGTTTCATATTTTCCTCCTGAAAAACGTTTGCTTGACGTTACCTGAGCCACACCTATTCGACAAGTGTCGCGTCCAGTTGGTATTGTTTTTTCGGATCTTCTATTTCCAAAACCCAAAGATCCGGGTCACGCGCCACTTGCCGGTTAATGTAGGCGTCACAGTCGCGTTCATCGACAAACCCGTTTTTCAAACCATGCATCCAGCCACGTTCTCCCTCGATTGTGGTTACAGGCACAAACACGGCACAACCTTCTGAAAAACGATTTAACTTCAAAAATACGGACCCAGAATCAGGATCTCCTTTACGAATAACCATTGCAGAAATAAAATTTATATCGCAAACACGCAATTGAGCTTGCACCCACAGTCCTGCTTTTAGCCGATCCGACACGTTTTTCTCCGGTCTTCATTAAATTAAAATTATAGGGAGCCCTATGTTTAAACTAAACGACAGAATTGACAACGACACGTTTGAAATTTGTAAACTTTCCTTATGTGAAGTGCGCTTGATGAATGATGCAAATTACCCTTGGCTTATCCTTATTCCGATGATGGAAGGACTAACTGAACTCCATCATATTCCCGCCGATCGACAATCTGAACTATATTCAGAAATCAATCAGGTTTCCCTGATTATGGAAGACCTTTTTGCACCTAAATCCCTGAACGTTGCTGCCCTTGGGAATGTCGTCAGTCAATTACATATTCACGTCATTGCCCGTTTTGAAAACGACCCCACCTGGCCCGGACCCGTCTGGGGGCAACACCCTGCCCGCCCTTATGAAGATAAAAACACACTCAATCGACTGGAAAATGCATTCAAGCAATTGCAATTTCACGCTTAAAGCGATAAAAGACTGCCATGAACACGATGACCACACGCCGAAAATCACGCATTCGCCAACGCAATGAGGACGCTATCCTCAAGGCGGCCGAGATCGTATTTGCCCGACGTGGGTTTGGTGCCGCAACAACGGCGGAAATTGCCAAACGGGCAGGCATCCCCAAAGCCAATTTGCACTATTATTTCAACACAAAAGAAGATTTATATACGCAAGTTCTGGAAAATATCCTTGGAACATGGCTGACGGCAGCCGACGATTTCAATGAAGAGCAAGACCCAAAATCCGCACTTGAAAACTACATCCGCACAAAAATCGAACTGTCCCGCACCCGCCCGGAAGCATCTAAAATTTTCGCCAAGGAAATTATTAGTGGGGCACCGTTTTTAAAAGATCATTTACGCGGTGATATCAATCCGTGGCTGGAAGAAAAGGGACGCATTTTCCAAAGCTGGATCGCGCAAGGAAAAATGGCACAGGTCAATGTCCCTCACCTGTTCTTCCTGATTTGGTCCATGACACAAACTTATGCCGATTTTTCCACACAAATCAGTATTGTTCTGGACAAAGAAAAACTGGAAAAGAAAGATTTCGAAACCGCTGGTGATATGATTCTTTCAATGGTTTTCGCCCTTTGCAATCTTAACTAAACTGTCATTTGTGTGATCTAGGTCACAGCTGTAAAACATCCCCCGTTATATTTATTTGTATGCCTCATCAATATAGGTGATGGCATACACATACGGTCTTTGTAAAACCCCGCTATCGGGATTACTAAAAAGAGCAGGATGAAAAAATGTTATCGAAAAAGTGGATGCGATCCGGCGAAGAACCGCGTCTCAAAGATATGCTAAATGATCCGATTATCGAATTGGTTATGGCCCGCGATAACCTGAACGCAAATGACGTTTGGCAGGTTGTCAATCAGGCAAAATCTCAAATCAATCAAATTGAATGTAACGCGGCCTAATTCTACCCTTTTCTTTTTAAGCGGAGAACTGTAGATTACCGTCAAAAGCGCCCTATGTTGGGGCGCTTATTATTTATCTAGGTATTGGAGATATCATCATGGCTGATCAAGTCGGCGCAGCACACATCCTTCTCATGTACGCAGGTTCAGCGCGTTCTACAGCAACACGCACTAAAGAAGAAGCCCTGCAACAGATTAAAGACATGAAAACCGAAATTGACAATGGCGCTGATTTTGGTGAACTGGCTCAACAGCATTCAGATTGCCCGTCTGGCGCAAGCGGTGGCGATCTTGGCACATTTGGTCGTGGCCAAATGGTCCCGGAATTTGAACAAGCTGCTTTCAACATGGAAGTCGGTGCGACAAGCGACGTTGTTGAAACTGATTTTGGTTACCACCTGATCCAGCGTACCGCGTAATCGTATTGCCGCAAAATTCATTTGCGCTTTCGCGTTATTTATTAAAAATGTTAGTGTGCCCCCAAAGGTGCACTAACATTTTTTTTTGGAGAAAAACATGAGCGGCGTTGACTTGGATCACCCCGAAGCCATTTTCGTAAAACGACTTGATGGCACCGGTTATGGTTTCTTCTATTCAACCCCTGCGCAATTTGATAATGCCGCCAATGGCTTTATCGGACCGATCAAAGCACGCATTCAACAAGAAGCCGCCGAAAAGAACGAAATCCCGGTAAACGCAGATGAACTTTGCCTCAAAGCCTCTATAAAGGCGATGGAACGCGTTTACGCCCCTGACTGGGATGATCAGGCCGGAATTGATGGAACACGCTGTGTGGCCGCATCCTGCGTTGCCGAAACCAAATGGGAAGACACCATTCCCCAATGCGTTGTCATCGAACAGGTCGGCGACGAAATCAGCATACGTGAAGGTTTTGAATTTCTAGAACATCCCGGTTATCCCTTAGGCATTGTCATTGGGTCCAAAGGGGATGGCGGCGGGTTATGCCGTTTTTATGATAGCGAAGATGAATTTCGACTGGTAGCCACCAAACCACCCTCTCCCCTTATTTGGCTCCCACAACTCATTTATCGGCTCTATGTACGTACCCCATCCATTATGACGGGGATTCCCACCCCAGATGAAGGCGGTAAAGGTATTGGTGTGGAATGTCATGCCTATAACCTCAACCGACAGGGGCAGTTGATCGAAAGACAACGTAAAAAATAAGCCATTTTGATTTTGGACGATTCCCCATCAGGGAATCCCAAATCTCCAGCTTCAGCAATCATAAAAAAATCGAGAACAAAAAAAGCGCCGCCAAAACTGGCAGCGCTTTTTGAATGGCGACCCCTACGGGACTCGAACCCGTGTTGCCGCCGTGAAAGGGCGGTGTCCTAGGCCACTAGACGAAGGGGTCATATTCAATTTTTTACCAACGGGATGGCGACCCCTACGGGACTCGAACCCGTGTTGCCGCCGTGAAAGGGCGGTGTCCTAGGCCACTAGACGAAGGGGTCATCGCCGTTGGTGAGGCGGGTTATAGACGATGCTTTCCGACCCCGCAAGACAAAAATTGCATTTTTGTCATTTTTTTTCTAAACAAATGATTCAAAAGAGCTTTTCTTCAAGAAAACTGCGCTTTTAAAGAGAAACAGTCCGATTAAAATTTTGCATAAAAAAAAGCAGCGTACCCGTATCAGGCATACGCTGCATCATCAATGAGCAACTGAACCGAGGTTCCCCCGCCCCAAGTATCCAGTTTCAATCGTCCCGCGATATGAAACTTTTTACCGCCATGATTTAACAACGCCTGCCCGAGATCCGTATCCAAGGCCCGAAAGGCTATGGCCTTCAAACGAACCCCATATTGATCGATTAAAAAACACCGTACATGATCTTTACCGACCACATCAGCGCGTTGCAAAGACATATGGTTTAAAATAAACCGGGGCTGAGGGTTTCCAGCCCCAAAGGGACCAACTTGTTCCAGTTCTTCGACCAAAGCCGGTGTGGCTGCGCTGGCTGCAATGACACCATCACATTTATAGGTTGGTCGAATATCCTGTTCCTCAATCTGCTGAGAAAGACGTTCATTAAGAAATGCGTTAAAATCATCCAGTTTCTCACGATGAACGCTAAAGCCAGCTGCCATTGCATGACCACCGCCTTTTAACAGCAAGCCAGATTGACGGGCCGCAATAATCGTTGTTCCAAGATCCACCCCCGTCACAGATCGGCCCGATCCATGCCCGATATCATTTTCATCAAAACTGATCACACAGGATGGCAGGCTGTAGCGTTCCTTCAGACGTGACGCAACAATTCCAATCACACCGGGATGCCAGCCCTGCCCGATGGCTAAAACAACACCGCGATGTTCCTGCCCATCAACCTGCTGAATTGCGTCATCCAAGACAGTCTGTTCAATTTCCTTGCGGTCTTTATTGTAACCATCTAGTTGCGCCGCAATTTCAGACGCCATACGGGCATTATCTGTCGAAAGCAAGGTCGCCCCCAGATAGGATTCACCGACACGCCCCCCCGCATTCACGCGTGGTCCCAGCACAAAACCAGCATGATAGGCTTCTGGTGTTTCATTGATACCTGCAACATCGACCAATGCTGCCAAGCCAGGATTGGCACGCCGCGCCATAACTTTTAACCCTTGTATCACAAAAGCTCTGTTCAAACCGACAAGGGGCACCACATCACATACGGTCCCCAAGGCAACCAGATCCAGCAATTGACGTAAATCCGGTTCTTTCCGCCCATCAACAAACCAGCCCGAATCACGTAAAGCGCGGTTGATCCCAATGGCAAAAATAAACGTCACCCCCACAGCCGCCAATTGGCTGTAGCGGCCATCTTCATCAAGACGTTTTGGGTTAATCACCGACACACAATCGGGTAATTTCACCTCGGCCTCGTGATGGTCGACAACGACGACATTTAAACCGATTTCGCGCGCATGGGATAAGGGATCGAATGCCGTTGTGCCACAATCCACTGTAACCACAGTTGTGACCCCCTGTTCCTTTAACGCATCCATCGCAGGCGCATTCGGGCCGTAGCCCTCTTCAAGTCGGTCCGGGATATAAATCGTCGATTTGGCACCAACGGCATTTAAGAAACGGCGAAACAATGCGGACGAGGTCGCCCCATCTACATCGTAATCCCCAAAAATAGCAATCAGTTCATCATTCTGAATGGCCTGACACAAACAATCCACGGCCTCTGCCATACCTTTAAAGCGGTTTGGATCAGGCAAAAGGTCCCGTAATGTCGGCGTTAAAAAAGTTTGCGCATCGTCCAGTGTCACATCCCGCGCCGCCATGACACGCCCCGTCAAGGCTGACACGTTCAGACGCTGGGACAACGTGATTGCCAAACGTTCGTCAAAAGATCGATCCTGCCAGCTTTTCCCGGAAATGGATAAGTCGATATCAAGTAAGTATGGCACTTTTTATACGCGCCTATTCTTCCAACACGCCAAGACGGGCAAGATCATGGTGCGCTTCGATAAAACGGATCGTACCACTGCGCGAATTCATAACCAACGAATGGGTTTGCGCACTATTGCCAGAACGTTGGACA
This sequence comes from Terasakiella sp., assembly GCF_048267425.1. GTDB lineage: Bacteria > Pseudomonadota > Alphaproteobacteria > Rhodospirillales > Terasakiellaceae > Terasakiella. The sequence continues at coordinate 75,991 of NZ_JBLWXN010000005.1, read as the reverse complement.
CCACGCAACAGCGCCCCGTCCGTCACCCCGGTTGCTGCAAACATCACCTGTCCCTGCACAAGATCGTTTAACGCATATTTACGTTCCAGATCTTCGACACCACTTTCAAAAGCAATACGGCGTTCATCCTGATTTCTGAACACCAGTCGCCCTTGAAACTGACCACCGATACACTTTAACGCAACAGCCCCCAGCACGCCTTCCAACGCACCACCAATACCGATATAAACATCGATCCCGCTGTGGGGTTGGCTGGTGGCGATGACCGCAGAGACATCCCCGTCAGGAATCAGCTTAATGCGAGCCCCTGTTGCACGAATGGTTTCGATAATCCCAACATGGCGCGGGCGTTCCAAGACACAAACAACAAGATCGGATACATCACAGCCTTTTGCATCCGCGATGGCCCGTAAGTTTTCTTCGGGTGTGGAATCAAGATCAATAATATTATGGGGCAGACCTCCGCCCACAGCGATTTTATTCATATAGACCGGCGGCGCTTGAAAAAGCTTGCCCCGCTCCGTCATAGCAACAATTGAAAGGGCGTTTGGCCCCCCTTTTGCTGCCGACGTAATGCATTCCAACGGTTCTAGGGCAAAGTCAATTTCGGGTCCAGCACCAAGGCCCACTTTTTCTCCGGTATAGAGAATGGGATTATGATCTTTATCCCCTTCGCCAATCACGACGCGACCATCTAATGACATGGCGTTCAAGGCATCGCGCAAGGCCTTGGCGGCTGTGCGATCAGCAAGTTCTTCGTCACCGCGCCCCATCAAAGAGGAAGACGCTATCGCAGCCGCTTCCGTTGCGCGCACGGCTTCAAGCGCCAAATTCCGGTTGATACCTGCCAATTGTGACATCAGCCAATCACTCCATTTTATATTTTACTCGCCTAGAAATCCTCAATACGGATCATACGGGGCGTTTCAACGACACTGTCCAAGGCGGCAATCCCGTTCAATGCATTCAGCATGGACTGTTCACTGGTTTCATGCAAGGTCAAAACCAGCGGCACAGGCTCACCCGGTGCACGATTACGTTGAACGATTGTTTCCATCGAAACATTGTTTGCTTTCAACACGCCCGCGACATCGGCAAACACACCCGGCTCATCAACCACCATCAAACGCACATAGTAAGACCCGTTGTGTCCTGTCAACGGTGCGGATTTCAGTTTTTCGAGCTTATCGGCGGCCACAGAAAAAGTTGGAACCTTCACGCCGCGCGCAACATCAACCAAATCGCCGACAACGGCTGACGCGGTTGGGCCTTCACCGGCACCACGACCTTGCAGAACAACCTGATCGACAAAGTTCCCTTCAACAACGACAGCATTGAAAACGTCTTCGACTTGCGAAATCGGTGCCTTTTTAGACACCATGCACGGATGAACACGCTGTTCTACCGACCCGTTTTGACGAGAGGCAATCCCCAACAATTTAATGCGGTAGCCCAACTCTTCGGCAAATTCGATATCAACCGGCGACACATGACGGATACCTTCGGTTTGCACACCATCAAAATCGACCTCGCAACCAAAGGCAACGCTGGTCAAAATCGCAAGTTTATGTGCGGCATCAATGCCATCCACGTCAAATGTCGGATCAGATTCTGCATATCCAAGGTCTTGAGCTTCAGACAAGATTACATCAAAATCGCGCCCGGTTTCACGCATATTGGTCAGCATATAGTTGCAGGTACCATTCAAGATACCGTAAACACGATCAACACCGTTGCCCGCCAATCCTTCACGCAAGGCTTTGATGATTGGAATGCCCCCAGCCACCGCCGCCTCATACATGATTGAGACACCTTTGGCCTCTGCTGTTTTGGCAAGTTCGGTTCCATGATGAGCAATCAGCGCTTTATTTGCCGTCACGACATGCTTGCCATGTTCAAGTGCTTTTTCACACAATGCTTTTGCAATGCCGTCTGATCCACCGATCAATTCGACAACAACATCAACATCATCATCAAGGGCCATATCTACCGGATTGTCATACCATGTAAACGAGTCCAGCGACACGCCGCGATCACGATGACGATCACGTGCACTTACCGCGCAGACCTCGATCGTGCGACCACAACGGGCCGAGATGATGTCTTTGTTATCACTCAATACTTTAATAACGCCAGCGCCGACAGTTCCCAACCCGGCGATAGCAATTTTCAATGGTTTATTCATGGTTCACTTAATCTGAATACAAAAGAAAACAAAAAGGACGAAAGAAGGTTATAGTGCTTCGCCTGCATTATGCGTTCGCATAAAGGTTTTGATATTACGTACGGCTTGGCGAATACGATGAACGTTTTCAACCAATCCAATTCTGACATATCCTTCGCCATGCTCACCAAATCCAACACCCGGTGCAACCGCTACCTGAGCTTCTTTCAATAACAATTTTGAAAATTCCAGGGAGCCCAAATGTGCGAATTTTTCCGGGATTGGCGCCCATGCAAACATGGTTGCAGGCGGGCTGGGAACATCCCATCCAGCCGCAGCCAAACCTTCGATCAAGACATCGCGGCGCTTTCTATAAATATCCCGGATTTCATCCACACAATCCTGCGGACCATTCAAGGCAGCAGCAGCAGCGACCTGAACAGGTGTAAATGCACCGTAGTCAAGGTAAGATTTAATCCGTGTCAGCGCACTGATCAGTTCTTTATTGCCTGTTGCAAAACCGATACGCCAACCTGCCATTGAGTAGGTTTTAGACATTGATGTAAATTCAACCGCGATATCCCAAGCGTTTTTGACTTGCAGAATGCTCGGCGGCGGATTGTCATCAAAATAGATTTCTGAATAAGCCAAGTCCGACAAAATCCAGATATTCTGAGAGCGGCAAAAATCAACAATCTCTTCATAAAAAGCCAAGTCACAAACACAGGCAGTCGGGTTGCTTGGAAAATTCAAAACAACCGCGGACGGCTTGGGTAAGCTATGTTGAACAGCACGCTTTAAGGCCTCAATCATCTCTTCACCCGGATAAGCCGGAATATTGCGAATAGATGCCCCCGCAATCATAAAACCGAAATGGTGAATGGGATAAGACGGGTTTGGCACCAAAATCACGTCACCCGGCGTCGTAATCGCAGACGCCAAGTTCGCCAGACCTTCTTTCGAGCCGAGCGTCACAACGGTTTCTGTTTCCGGGTCAACAGTGACGCCAAATCGACGTTCGTAATATTCTGCATGCGCCTTGCGTAAGCCTTTGATACCCCGAGAAACCGAATAGCCGTGTGTCTTGGGATTACGAACCGTTTCGACCAATTTTTCAACGATATGCGGTGGCGTCGGTGTATCCGGGTTCCCCATACCGAAATCAATGATGTCTTCCCCCGCCGCTCGCGCCGCCGCTTTCATTGCATTCACTTCAGCAAAGACATAGGGGGGCAAACGTTTGATACGGTGAAAATCTTGTACCATGACCTCAGGAGACCTTCTTCATAGGGTTAAAATAAAATAGGCTTTCCGCCAAATAACAGACATGTGTTAGACCACATGAACGCCAAAACGAAAAGCCTAAAATTGGGCTTGCAGACGATTTTCTTAATAAAAAATCAGTAATCCACAAAAATTTCCGTTCGGCGGTTCCCCGCCTCACCGGACGGCATCACTTCTTGATAAAGCGGCTGATGATCAGAAACACCACCAACAAAGAGATGTTCCCCAGGCAAACCTAAACTTAAAAGTTGGCGGGCAACACGGTCTGCACGCCCCATAGACATCTTGGCATTGACCGTTTCATGTTTTTGAACAGGCATATTCTGTGTCCGGGAACTGGCGTGACCGACAACGCGAATAACACCACCCTGTTGCTGATGAATACTGACAACTTCCTTTAGAATGCGGATATCTTCCTGTGTCAACTTTGCAGAACCATTGCCAAATTGAATGGTGGCAACCTGAAAAGAGCCATTAAACATTGACGGATTAAAGCTGGATAACGATTGCGCCCGACCTTCAACCACAACTGGCGGCTCAATCATCATCGCAGATGACAGCGTATCATACGCATCGCTTTGTACCGTCTGTGTCAAAGAGGCATAACGCTGCTGTTGGGCAGGTTGCATATAACTTGGAACCTGGCGATCAACACCTGTGCTGGATACGACAACCGTTTCATAAGGATGCATGCCATACGCAAGCGTATCGCTGCGTCCCATCGTCGTTACATTTTGATCCGGACGTGTCTGCGCAATATTTGCCGCATAAATCTCACTCACACTCCGCGTATCCGTTTGGCCAACCGGTTGAGCCGTTGTTGTCGGCGGTGTTAGTTTTAATTTAGGTGTTGTCGGTGAGCTTTCCGGCACACCGTTTGCGATCACGACAGGTTTTTGTGACTCTAAGGATTGTGAGCTGACAGGTGTACTGGGCGCTGCTTTGGGCGCGGGCGCTTGAACAACTTCAGCCGTTTTCTCCTCACCAAGCGGGTTTACCACCTCACCTTGACGCATAATGGGTTCGCCATACTTGCCTTCTGGGGCTTGTGCGGCAACAAAACCGGACCCAACGGCTTTTTTCTCGGCGTCGTTCTGCACATTACCATCCGCCGTCATATCGGCTTCATCGTCGGAGAAATATTCGACGGATGAGCGATACCATTCCACCGGGTTCACCGCATCGGGAACCGAAGAACAACCGACCAACAGCAAAGGTGCTGTCAATACTGCGGCTTGCGTCAAAAGCTTTTTCTTAAGCATTTTGGTGAACATTATTCATTCCTCGTTGATTCGCCCCAAGATGGAGGTGCTATTTTGCCCATTTCGCCGTTATACTAGCACGACTGTTACTCGCAATCTAAACCATTAGCATCATAAGGTTAATAGCAAATTATTTTTTTTTACGACTTTTCTGCTTTAAGGTACTCAGCGGCTACCTCAACATAGTGATCTGTCCCGAGTTTCAGGCCTGCAATTTGCTCTGCACTCAAGTCACGCATTTTCTTTGCCGGATTGCCGCCCCACAGTTCACCCGACTTGACCCGCTTGCCCGGTGCCACCAAAGCCCCGGCGGCGACCATTGCCCCGCCTTCGACAACCGCACCATCCAAAACAACCGCACCCATACCGACAAACGCACCATCTTCCAATGTGCAACCGTGGATAACCGCATTATGACCAACCAGTACATCATCTCCAATGTATGTGCCAAAACGATCCGCCGTTACATGAACAATTGTGCCATCCTGAATGTTTGAACGTGCCCCAATGCGGATTTTTTCAACATCACCTCGCAGAACACAACCGTACCAAATGCTTGATTGTGCACCGATTTCGACATCACCAATAAGGACCGCGTTTTCCGCAATAAAGGCATCCTGTGCGATTTTTGGTGTCATACCTTTATAAGAACGAAGGAGAGGTTTCATATTTTATTCCCTTATTTTAAATTCAGTTTTGCAGCCAATAACGCAACAATGCTGTCACAGCTTCCGGCTGTTCCATTGTCGATAAATGTCCACAATTTTCAATCTCTACTAATGCGGCCTGTGGTAATTTTTGCGCCATATCCCGCGCGATTTTAACAGGCGTCATTGTATCTTGCCGCCCAACCAAGACCAAGGTGGGACATGAAACAGTCGTCAACATATCGACGTAGTCCATTCGGTTCAGCAAGGCGGTTTGCTGGCGTAAGAATCCATCAACACCGACACGATGGGCCATTGCATCAATTGTTTTGACCAATTCTTCGTCTTCATATCGTGAAGGGTGTATCAAACGCCCAAGAATGCTATCCATAACCTCGCCAAGCCCGTGATCTTTTGCCCGTTCCATCGCCGAACGTCTGTAGTCTGCATGTTCAGGCAAATCCGCGTAAGGTGACGCATCCAGCAAGGCCAGTCGCGTGACGCGATCAGGCGCACGTTTGTATATTTCCAATGCGACATATCCACCCATTGACAACCCGGCCACACTAAACGGGCCTTCAGGAACAAGGGCCAACGCACTTTCCGCAAAAGACTCGATGCTGTCACCATGTGTAAAGTCAGTAACTTTCAAATTACACTCGGGACCAAGATATTCCAATTGATGACGCCATAGACTGCGATCACACAAGAGCCCCGGTAGCAAGAGAACCGTTTCTTTCATATTTTATCTTTCCATTTTTTATTTAATGAGCGGTAAAACTTGCTTAAACGGGTCTGTACCTGCGCGTCCCAACCATTCGAACAAGACCATTTCAGTGCTTACGATTTGTGCACCACATTGGCGCATACGTGCCAATCCCAGCTCTTTATTATCCATCGTGCGCGAGGCCACAGCATCCGCCACAACAAAGACCTGATAGCCGTCATCCAATAAATCCAGCACTGTTTGCAACACGCAAACATGCGTCTCCATACCCCCGACAATCAATTGATGACGCCCGGATTGTGCAAGTGCCTGTTGGATAGCCCCCTCCTCCATGCAAGAAAATGTCATCTTTTCAAAGACACGATCTTTATCAATTAATGCAGAGAGTGGATCAACGGTGTGTCCAATACCTTGGGGGTATTGCTCGCTAACTAACGAGGGAACTTCAAGCAAGCTTGCCGCCTGTAACAGCTTGGCATTATTGGCGATCGCCGTCTCGCCATTGGTCATAGCGGGCGCTAGTTTTTTCTGAACGTCGATTACAAAAAGCAAACTCTTCGTTGCTGAAATTCGATGCGCCATATCTGTTTGCCTCATTTTATTTATCCATTTTGCAGACAATCTAACCTACTTTGAAAGCACAGGGAAGGAGCATGATCATTGACTTCTGAGCATAATCACCTAATATCCGGCGACAAATGATATTGAGGAAAGATGTATTTATGAATTTTGCGGACCTTGGGCTAAGCGACGAACTATTATCGGCCGTGTCAGACGCGGGATACGAGACACCGACACCTATTCAGGCGCAAGCTATACCGCAAGTTCTTATGGGACGCGACATTATGGGATGCGCCCAAACAGGTACAGGGAAAACAGCCTCTTTTACCTTGCCGATGATTGACATTCTTGCCAGTGGGCGTGCGCGCGCACGGATGCCGCGTTCCCTTATTCTTGCCCCAACACGCGAACTCGCAGCCCAGGTTGCACAAAATTTTGAGACCTACGGCAAAAACAGCAAACTTTCTATGGCGCTTTTGATTGGTGGAACATCAATGGGCGATCAGATGAAAATCATCGACCGTGGTGTGGATGTGCTGATTGCAACACCGGGGCGCCTGCTTGACCTGTTTGAACGCGGCAGTTTGATTTTGCGTGATGTTAAAATTTTGGTAATCGACGAAGCAGACCGAATGATGGACATGGGTTTCATCCCGGATGTCGAAAAAATTGTCTCTTTGTTACCACAAATCCGCCAGACCCTTTTCTTCTCTGCCACAATGGCAACAGAAATCAAGAAACTGGCTGACAAATTTCTGATGAACCCAAAAGAAATCAGTGTCTCAAAACCGGCGACAACAGCCGAAACCGTTCGCCAAGGGCTTATGATGGTTGATTGCAAACCACATGATGGCAAAACAAAACGCACCGCCCTGCGCGCGCTGATCGACAGTGAAGACGTTAAAAATGCGATCGTTTTTTGCAATCGCAAGCGCGATGTCGGTATCGTCTACCGATCTTTAAACAAGCATGGCTACAATGCTGGCCAAATGCACGGCGATATGGTCCAATCTGCGCGAATGGAAACTTTGGACAAATTTAAAAACGGCGAGATCACTATTTTAGTCTGTAGTGATGTTGCGGCACGCGGACTGGACGTTCCGGCACTCAGCCATGTTTTCAATTACGATTTACCGAGCCATGCTGACGATTATGTCCACCGCATTGGACGTACAGGTCGTGCAGGTAAAGACGGCACTGCCTTGAGCCTTACCACACCGTCAGAAAAGAAACAGCTCGCTGCCATCGTCAAACTGATTGGCAATAAAATTCCACCGGTTAAACTTGATGCTGTCCAACCCGTTGAAGAAAAGAAAGCCCCGGCCCCGAAACGGGAAAAAGAGCGCGAGAATACAAGAACACGGGAACGCCCACAGCGGGGAGCACGGAAAACAACGGATGCCGTCATGGTTCAGGAAGAACCTGCTGATGGTGTTATCATTGGAATGGGGGCACACACACCGGCCTTTTTGTTAAGACCCGTGGTTTTGGATTGTAGCGCGTCTGCACAATCCGAAGAAAAGTCTACTCCTCGTAAAAAAGCACCTGCAAAGAAAACAACACGCCGCGCAAGCACAGCAAAAGCCAAACCGCGTGCAAAAAAGAAAACGGAAACAACGACTGAAGAAAAAACGGCCCAAGAATAAATCCTGAGCCGTTTTGTTCCTTTGCAGAACGATTTCCTAGATGAAATATTCTTTCGGTGGTTCAAAACCATTGAAACCTTGCGACGCGTACATGGTTGTGTAAGCCCCTGTCGATAAAATATTAATCTTATCACCCGTCTTAAGTGCCAACGGCAGTTGGAAATAAGTCCGTTCATAAAGCGTATCGCAACTATCACAAGTCGGTCCTGCGACAATTACCGGACCCATTTCCTGATCATCATATTCGGTGACCATTTGATAGACGATGGATTCATCAATGGTTTCTGCCAGACCACCAAATTTGCCGACATCCAAATAGACCCAGCGAATTTCTTCCGCAAAGTCTTTAATGGAAACACAAACCACTTCACTTTGCAGGACACCAGCTTCAGCAACGATATAACGCCCCGGTTCCATATAAATTTCCGGCCAGTTTTCGCCAAACGAAGCCGTCATATGTTCCTTGATGTAATCAACAAATTCTTCCAATGACGGAATATCTTCTTGATAACGTGCAGGGAAACCACCACCGATGTTGATCATTTTCAACTGGATACCACCTTCGCCCAACGCATCAAACAAAGTTGCAACGTCACTGATCGCTTTGGCCCAGTGTGCCGGGTCCAATTGCTGGGAACCAACATGGAAAGACACCCCAAAAGGCACCAGCCCTTTCGCCTTTGCCTGCATCAAAAGCTCATGCGCCATCGCTGAAGAACAACCGAATTTGCGCGATAGGGGCCAGCTTGCCCCTGCACCGTGACGGTTGACCAAAATACGGCAGTAAACACGCGAACCAGGGGCCACTTCTGCAATTTTGTCCAGCTCATCAGCGCTATCCAAGACAAACAGGTCAACACCCTGATCAAAGGCTGCTTTAATGTCTTTTTTCTTTTTCAATGTATTCCCAAACGAAATACGTTTCGGGTCGACGCCGATCTCCAGACATTGCATAATTTCGCCCAGACTCGCCGCATCAAAACGCGAGCCCAATTGATTGAGGCGTTCCAAAATCGGCTTAGCCGGATTGGCCTTCATGGCATAATAGATATGGCCTTCACTAAAAGCAGAATTCAATCGCTTATAACGATCTTCAACCACATCCAGATCGACAACCAAAAATGGACTATCCTTTTCGGCGTCTTTCAGAAAAGCTTCAATTTTCGGCGTCATTTTGAGCCCTCCATAAAAAAAAGTTTGCGCCTTATAAGGCTATTTTTGAGAAATAAAAGCGTTTTTTATATTTCGCTTATTTTTTTTTGGATGTGTTGCAAACCTGCGTCTATTGCGGCTTCATCAAATCCGGCGAATCCCATGACAAGACCTTGTTTTTTCACGCCTAATTTATAAAACGAACTAAGCGGCCTTGTAATAACACCACATTGGCGTAAGTCTTCTGAAAGTACGATATCGTCAATTTCCTTCTTAAACAACAGGCAAATGTGCAAACCGCCATCTGCCGGAATAATGAAACAGTCCTTGGACAACCGTAATTCAACTTGCTTTAGAAGATAATGACGGCGTTCTCTATATAATTTTTTCATCCGTCGCAGATGGCTGTCAAAGTATCCTTCCTTAAAAAAGTCGGCCAAAACTGCCTGATGCAGGATTGATGCATGACCGTCGATATAAGATTTTGCAGCAATAAACGCATCAACAAGTTTTCTCGGCACAACAACGTACCCTAAACGCAAGGCAGGGAAAACGATTCGACTGAACGTGCCGACATATATCACCCTTCCATCACGATCCAGACCTTGTAAAGAGGATAAGGGCGGACCATCAAAACGAAACTCACAATCAAAATCATCTTCGACAATCCATGAACGCTTTCGCCTTGCGAGATCCAACAAATCAAAACGACGCGCAAGCGACATGGTGGTTCCCAGCGGATAATTCCGCGACGGGGTTACCATAATACTTTTTAAATCTGTTAAGTTTTCCAGAGGGTCCGTACATATACCTTCATCATCCAATGCAACAGGAATGATCTGTGCACCGCCCCCTAAAACAACCCCATTCATGCCGGGAAATGCGGGATCTTCAACCGCAATTTGATCACCCTCTTCCCATAAAACCCGACTTATCAAATCCAAGCCCTGCTGTGCCCCGGACACGATAACAATTTGATCCGCCTCACACGACATACCACGGGTCTTTCGCAAATATTTTGCCAATTCCTGACGCAAAGGTTCATAACCCGTGGGGTCGCCCTCCATCGCCAATCGGGGACCACTCAGGCGCCATCGACGTGACAACAGGCGCGCCCAAATATCAAAGGGGAATTGATCCAACGCAGGACGTCCCGGTGAAAAAGCCCGTTCACCACCAAAACGATGATGTTGCTTGCGTACACCCAACCAATGCTGCACCCGTCGTGCAATATCCGGTGTGCGTTCATCAACATCGTCTGAACTTGAAATTTGGGGAAGATGAGCATGCCCGATATCTTCACTCACATAAACGCCGTCCCCCTGACGACTTTGGATAAAACCATCGCTTTGCAAAATATCAAAGGCTTGCATGACCGTATTTCTTGAAATGGAAAGTTCCTTCACGATTTTTCGACTGGGCGGAAGTTTTTCACCACCAGATAACTTTCCCGACAACATCAGGTCACGCAATACGACATAAAGCGCCCTATATTTAGGAGCCTCCATATTTATCTGCCACGCATTTTTTAGATAAGTGAGCTGTAACTCGCTCATAATTGGACCTTATAATTTATAATAATTGGCACTTTTAACCATACCAATTATGTCTCATCTTCCTTTTTACAGAAAGGAGAAAATGATGTCTGAATTCCCAATTACAAAACGCACGACCTTAAAACGGGGACATAAACGTGCCAATCACCAAAGTGAAATGATACACGCCATTTTGGATGAGGCTTATCTTTGTCATGTCGGTGCAAAAATGAGTGACCGCCCGATGGTGCAACCCACCATTCATTGGCGCGAAGGCAATAAGCTTTACATCCACGGTTCAAGCAAAAACGGGTTATTCCAAACCTTGATTGACGGGGAAGAGGCTTGCATCAATGTCACCTTGTTGGATGGTTTAGTCATGGCGCGGTCTTCTTTCCACCACAGTGCCAATTATCGTAGTGTTATGGTTTTTTCCAAAGCAAAACTCATCACCGAACCTGATGAAAAATTACGTCTCCTCAATCTTATGATGATGAAAATCACACCGGAACGCTATGACGGTATTCGTGAACCAAATGATAATGAACTAAAAGCCACCGCTGTTCTGGAATTTGATATCACAGAATCATCCGCTAAAATCCGAACGGGTCCACCCGTCGATGATGAAGACGATTACGCCCTGCCCGTCTGGGCTGGTGTGATCCCATTAAGCCTGCAAAAAGGTGCACCGATCAATGACCCGCGTTGGGAAAACGATCATAATTGATCTTTCCCATTTTTCAGCCGCCGATTTTTTGTTATTCTAACGATTATGGCGGCTGAAAAGGATTGTAAAATGGGTGGCTGGAATTGTCCCAACGAAGTAAAAGGCCAATGCAAACATGTGCCCGGTTATAAATGTGACCCAGGTATGAAGGGGTGTGTTCTCTTTGGTAAGTTTCGTTTTGCAAACACTGACAAAAACAGCCCAAGCAAGGAGCGTGAACGTCAGGAAGCGCTGGATGCGCATATCGCCAAAAATTTCAACAATCGCTAATCGTCAATCCCAAACAATCCGGTTACGGCCTGTGTTTTTCGCTTTATAGAGGCGTTCATCAGCTATGTTCAACGCCTCTTCATAGGTTTGGCCAGCCTTCCATTCTGCCAACCCGCCACTGACCCTCATGGTTAATTCCTGATCATTTGCGATCTTTAACACATTGCTTTCAACGCGGGTACGGATACGCTCTGCCAGAACCTTCGCACCTTCAAAACTTGTTTCAGGCAACAAAACCACGAACTCTTCGCCACCAATCCGCCCTAGCGCATCACTTGTCCGTAACGTTTCACCAATCAATGAAACCAGCTCCTTTAACGCATCGTCCCCAACCTCATGGCCAAACGTATCGTTAATCTTTTTAAAATGGTCAATATCAAGCATAAGGATGGAAATTGGCTTTTTATTACGCTTTGAACGTTGTTGTTCATCTAGCGCACGCGCACTTAACGCACGACGATTAAGGGTGCCCGTCAAATAATCTGTCCGGGCAGCTTCCTCTAGGGCTTTCTCCATTTTTTTACGTTCTGCAATATCATTAAACGCAACGAAGAAGACGTTTTCATCCAACAGACGCAAGGGAGTTGCGGAAATAAGAGCTGTGAAAACTTCGCCTGATGATTTTTTAAGATCTAACTCTTCATTACTGATAAGGTTTGAATGTTTTAGCTTATTGATCATCCCTTTACGCTTTTCGGGTCGCGCATAAACATCTTTTGCGTGTGTTTTCGAGACATTTTCCTGCGCAATTTCAAGAATTTTACAGGCATGATCATTCATTTCGATTAACATTCCCGTATCAATAGATGATAATAAATAGGGAACGGGAAGGGCGGCCAACACTTTCTTCAGTCGGTCTTTCTCCTCCTCAACCTGTCGATAAAACTGTCGAGCCATCAATTGATTTTTTACCCGCGCCAAAACTTCCGGCATTTGCAGGGGACGAGGAATATAATCGGATGCACCAACTTCAAAACCCTTAATTTTACTTTCAACCGTATCCGTGGCCGTAATAAAAATCACGGGCACGTCAGCCGTATCCGGTGATTTTTTCAATTGCTGGCAAACCTCAAACCCATCCAATCCAGGCATCTGCACATCAAGCAGGATCAAATCAGGCGTTTTTTCAGCGATACTGGATAAGGCCTCTTCACCGCTTCTCGCCCCACGTACAACATAGCCGTTTGTTGTGAGCACATGAGTCAGAACCTTCAGATTGATAAGGTTATCATCTACAATAAGAATTTCGCATCCTTCAAATGTTCGGGCGACATCCCACACCATAAAACCCAACCTCACTCAATTACAGTCACGACGTTTTCGCAAAACATAATTCTAAAATATAGAAGATGAGCGATAATAAAAGCTTAAAGTGAAATAGCTTATATAATTATGCTAAACATGATGAATACGAAAGTAGTCACAACTGCACTAAAAATCAATCTGTGATTTCAATGGTTATTTTTCATTGAGATATCCGGGAAATACATATCCACATCAATTTTGTCGGCACCGTCCATAATAGCCGTTAAACCGTCTAATGCCTTATTGATATTTTCAGCATCCTGTTCGCTAATCACCTCACGGGCGGAACCAAGAAAATTTAAGACCCATGTCCCTTCTGTTTGTGGACCAACCAGCATCATATTAACTTCTTCTGTGCCGTTTCGCCCTTCACAAAGGGCCACAAAATCCCGATTTTCAATAACCTTTACAGGCGTTCCTATACACATGGTAAACAACCGTTTTGCGCATGTTGCGACCAAAACCCGGCAACGGGTTGCTCCCGTTTTTTCAGGTTTACCCCACGTGCCTCAATTTCCTTTACGAGCATATCCAACATCTTGAAAACACGCTCTTCCGTTTCGGGGCTTAAGCCGAGGCTATTTTCCAGCTTATAGGGCACCATACCAATAATCGTAACCGTTTCCGGGGACTGACCTTGCAACTGCAAAATCCCCAACAAATCAGACAAACCTAATTGATGGTTGGAAATTTTCGTCTGAAAAAAGGCGGGTACCTGCTCGTCTGCCAAGCGGATTAATGTTCCCTCTGGATCCCCGGTATTAACGGAGTCCGTCACAATAAGATGTTTAACATCCCGCATGGGTTCCAGTAGTTCGGTCCCGGTTGTCCCCCCATCCATAACAATCACGTTATCTGGAATTTCATACATTCCTTCCAAGGCTTCAACAGCGCGGACCCCCACACCTTCATCCTGCATCAAGACGTTTCCGAGACCTATGACCAGAATTTCAGTTGTCATGGTATTTTCCTTTATTTTATTTGACAAAAACCAAGAAGATTGAACCCCACTTGGGAGGGTATCCGGGGTTCAATCTTCTTAAGCAGTCATAGCCACCCTAAAGTGCTTTGACTTTCACAATCGGTTTTTGTTCCGTATCAACCATATGAATTGCACAGGCAATACAGGGATCAAATGAATGCACAGTGCGTAGAACCTCCAGGGGCTGTTCAGGATCAGCAACCGGGTTATCCAGCAAGGAAGCTTCATAAGGCCCCATTTCGCCATTTTCAGCACGCGGCCCAGCGTTCCACGTAGATGGTACAACAGCTTGGTAATTTTTGATCTTGGCATCTTCAATCACCACCCAGTGCGATAATGCCCCACGCGGCGCTTCATGGTGCCCCACACCGCGAATTTCGCCTTTAGGGAAGACAGGTGCGTTGAAACTGTCGGTATCGCCAGAAGCAATATTATCGACAAGTTTTTGCCATTGCTGTTTCAGCGTGTCCATCATAACACCGGCACGAATAGCCCGTGCGGCATGACGCCCGATTGTCGATTCAAAAGCGGTTAATGGAATATCAGACGCACCGGAAACTGTTTTAATAATACCAACGGCATCATTGACATATTTTGTACAGTTTTCATGGCCTTGCGCCAACATAACCAATACGTTTGCCAAGGGGCCAACTTGCGCCCGCTTGCCGTTAAAGGTCGGCGCCTTGATCCATGAATACTGTCCGTCATCTTGGAAATCCGTATATTGAGGTTCGGTTTCGCCCTCCCACGGATGAAGCGTCGCATCACCTTCATACCATGCATGTTTGGACGATTCGGCAACTCCTTTATGGAAGAACGGATCGTGGAAATCCTTAATCGGTGTAAACTTGTTGAAATCACCGGCTTCAATATACCCGCCGGGCAAGTCAAACTTGGTTCCCTTGGTATCTTGTGGGCAATCCGGCACAGACAGATAGTTATTCACGCCTTTACCATATCCGGCCCAATCCAGATAAAAGGCACCGATTGCCGGAACGTCCGTCATATAAGTGGATTTAACAAAATGTTCCAGCTTATCAATCCAGCCTTTGATCATCATAATCCGTTCCATATTCAAAACAGATTGGCTATTCATATTGACGGAGTTAGAAATCCCGCCAACGGCCAAGTTCTGAATGTGGGGGGACTTACCGCCCAAAATTGCCACGATCTTGTTGCAATAATTCTGCACTTCCAACGCTTGTAGATAGTGCGCAACCGCCAACAAGTTTACTTCCGGTGACAGTTTCATCGCCGGGTGTCCCCAATAACCGGAGGCAAACGGGCCCAACTGACCGCTGGAAACAAATGTTTTCAAACGATCTTGCACCGCTTTCATTTCATGTGGACCATTTAAGGACCAGTCAGACAGGCTTTCCGCCAGTTTGGATGTGGCAACCGGGTCCGCATCCAATGCAGATACGACATCTACCCAATCTACCGCAGACAGGTGATAAAAATGAACGATATGATCCTGAATGGCATGTGCCGTCTGGATAATATTACGCACCAATTGGGCGTTTACCGGAACTTCCAACCCTAGTGCGTTTTCCACAGCGCGCACGGATGTAATCGCATGTACGGTGGTACAAACCCCACAAAAACGTTGTGTAAACAACCAGGCTTCACGCGGATCACGCCCCACCAGAATTGTTTCAATACCGCGCCACATCTGACCGGAAGACCAGGATTTGCTGACACGGCCTTCATCATTAACTTCAACATCGATACGAAGGTGGCCTTCAATACGCGTGACCGGATCGACTGTAATACGTGTTGTCACGATTTTTCTCCTAATTCGATAACTTTAGAGCAAATCCCGAGCAGATTGCACCAATCTGCGACGACGCATTTGCATTAAATCAATAAGTTAGAGCCTTTCAGGTGAGCTATAGCGAACCTGAAAAGCTCTAACTCTCACGCGTGCGCCTCTTTGTGCAGCACGGGCAGCATTTTAACCATCACCATGTATGCCATGATCTCAAACGCAACGATGCCAACGGTCACCATCACTTCCCCAACTGACGGGAAATAGCTGTAGCCAGGTCCCGGGTCATAGGTGAACAAGAAAGCATTGAAACGATAAAGCGAGCCAGCAAACAGCATGGACACCGCAGCCCACAACAAAACACGCGGATTTTGGCGCATTTTCTGGGATAACAAGGCAACAACCGGGAAAATAAACAACAAGGTTTCCAACAGGAAAAGCAGGCTATTTTTGTCGCCGGCAAAGATATATCCGACTTTGCCATTCAGGATAATTTCCCCAAATCGCACCACCAGATAAACCAATAACAAACCGACGATGATTTTGCCGATTTTAGATAACAAAGATGTTTCATCTGGTAAGTCAAAGGCAACTTGCGAAGCCGATGCTTCGAAAATCACAATGGAAAAGCCCATTGTCAGTGCCGTCAACAATGCCAAAAGAGGTTGAAAATGTACCGTCTGCCAAAGGGGGGCAACCTTATATCCCATCGCAATCAAAAACGACCCAAGGGAAGACTGGTGCATCGTCGGCAATAGGATGCCAAGGGCGATAAAAATGAACAACATCTTGTTCAATATTTTCAGCACCCCATGCGCCCCGATCCGTTCCAGAAAAGCCGGAGCAAATTCAATAACCAGAACAAGGATATAGGTTGTCACACACAGGCCAACTTCCAACATCACAGCATTGAAATTCATATGCCACGGTAAAAGCAGATTATAGAACTGCCAGTAACGTCCCATGTCGATAAAGGCCCCGACACCACCAAGGGCATACCCCAGCAAACTGGCCAGCAATGCAGCCCGCATCAATGGGTGATATTGACCTTTATTAAAAACATAGATCGTGATGGCCAGTGCATAACCGCCACAGGCCAATGCCGTACCGATTACAACGTCATAAACGACCCAAATTCCCCAAGGAAAGCCACCGTTAATATTGGCAACGGCCCCCATACCATCCATAAAACGAACGCCTAAGAAATACATGCCGATCACGAACAGAACCAGACACAACATAAAGGCCGGTGTAAAAATAGAACCGCCCAGCGGTTTAGCGTGACTCATGGTCTATTCCTCCCCGTCATGGTTGTCTTTATTGCGTTTAACCACATAGGTTAAACCCGCCATAGCTGCCGCCGGCAAAGCCATGTATTTGTATAAAGTGTGCTGTACGCCCTCTGAAACAGACGCATAAGAACGGTCTTCCAAAGGGGGCATTCCCAGCTTGTCAAACGGGATAGCCGAAATATGCAGAACATTGGTTCCGCCTGCTTCTTTTTCACCCCAGATGTGATTTTGATAATCGGCTTCCAGTTCTTTTTCATGATAACTTTCCGGCTTGGAAATATCACCACGAGGGAAGTTATAATTATCGCCCGACTTTAACTCCATGCGTCGTTTGGCTTCTTCCATCAACATACTGCGCGGACCAAACAGAGTGGCACCCGTGGGGCATACTTCCGCACAGGCTGTCATACCGCCCTTATTAATGCGTTCCAGTCCTTCCTGATTGCACATCTGGCATTTATGAATACGTCCGAATGCATTGTCATATTCAAATTGCGGAACGTTATAAGGACAGCCAACCATGCAAGTTCGACAACCGATACAAGCATCGGGATGATGCGTCACAATTCCCGTCAATGGGTCACGACGCATCGCCGTCACCGGACATACAGAAACACATCCAGGATCAACACAATGCATACAACTGCGTTTTTCAAAAGCGAAACCGTTTTCTTCGCTATCTTTCACCGCTGCCGTACCATCGCTGTAAACTTTGATGACGTTAAGCGTATCACCGGATAAGTCCAATGCGGAATCGTAAATATGACCATCCCCGCGGTCCACGGGTGTCATATCGTTGACTTCTTTACAGGCTGTTACACAGGCTTTGCACCCAACACAAAGCGTTGAATCATACAGCATGCCAACTGCCTCAGGGGCAGGTTCCAAATTCGGGCGAGCATCCGCGGCCGTACTGATACATGCAGCACCCGCGACCCCGGCACTCGCCGTTTTTAAAAAGGTTCTTCTATCCATAGCAGCCCCCTCAGGTTTCGCTGTCGGAATCAGATTTTCCAAGCCGGGTTGACACCACCGCCGCCGCACCAACGGCCGCACCTACAGCCGCACCAGCAACAGCTGCCGCACCGGCGCTCATACCTGGGGTATCTTCACGTTGTGCAATTGATGGAAATGCATTTGGTGGCGTATGGGTTTGCACTTCTGCAAGACTGAACAAAGGCTTGGTAAAGCCAACCCCCTGTTCCGTACACCCGAAACAAGGATGCCCAACGCCGACCGGCCATGTACCGCCACCGACGTCATTAAATTCCACCGCCGGACAGTTGGAATAGGTTTCAGGCCCCTTACACCCTAATTTATACAGACAATACCCTTTTTTATGTCCTTCATCGCCGAATTCCTTGGCAAAACGCCCAGCATCAAAGTGCGGACGGCGTTCGCAGTTTTCATGGATAAGACGCCCATAGGCAAATTTTGGTCTATTTTGACTATCCAGTTCCGGTAGGGTACCAAACGTCAAGAAATGCATCACTGTCGCCAAGAAGTTATACGGGTTCGGTGGGCAGCCCGGAATATTAACAACGGTTTTCCCCGGTAAAACAGCTTGCGCACCAACAGCCCCTGTCGGATTTGGTCCGGATGATTGCACCCCACCCCACGACGCACAAGATCCGAATGCAATGATTGCCGCTGCATTTTCCGCAGCTTCGACCGTATGTGCCAACATCGTCTTACCGGCAATTTTACAGTAAACACCGCCGTCTCTCGTCGGGATAGACCCTTCAACGACCAGCAGATATTTACCGGCATTTTCCTTCATGGACAGTTCTTTTAAATGCTCAACCTGATGGCCGGCACCGGCATCCAGCGTCTGGTGATACTCCAGAGACACCATTTCCAAAATCAATCGTTCCAGCGTTGGATGCTCGGAACGTAACATCGTTTCCGTCGGCCCTGTACATTCCTGACCATGCAACCAGATCACAACCGGACGCTTTTTAGGTTTCGCCACGGCTTCAGCCATTGCAATGGCTTCAGACGTTGACAACCCCAGCGTTGCTGCGATCCCTGTGCAATATTTCAGAAAATCCCGGCGGCTGATCCCAAGTCGTTTCTCAAGCGCGTCAAAATCACCCTGCATAATTCGGATATCCTCCCATCTTGGAGCAATTGCCCCTATAACCAATAATCGTCCCAACACCTTTCAGCAAAAAACGTACCAAACAAACAATCCATTGTTATTAATGAATTATTTTGATTTCTCATTCTTTTTTCACAAAAAAAGTGGCAGCCGTAACGTATATCGCAGCCAAAAAATGAAAAGTAAGTAACCACTTACACAGGGAAGTGACCTCAAACCCCTTAGCTTTTGCATATTTAATAACTAATATGAGAGTTATTATTAAAAAAATACCTATCCGTTAGAATGGTATTACCAGTATGCAGCGCAGCATTTTAGGTACTTAAGTACTATTTTTTATGTGCAACGCAAACTAACCAACCACTTACATATTTTTTTGAAAAAAAACCTTCCAATTTTCTAAAAATACTGCTTCCCTATATCCTCATTTTTACTTTATTTGAGGACCGGGACAGTGACATATCCACTGCATACCCTCAGCCCATCACAAGCGGCTGAGACATTAGAAGGCTGCTTCAATAAAATCTGGAAAGAAAATATGGTCGGGATTCAAATCTTGAATAACGACCTTGTCGTCGAAGCGGTCGAATTTCAGCAATGGGATGAACGTGTTCTTGGCATGATGGTCACCCCGTGGTTTATCAACCTTATTATTCTCCCTAAAGAAGGAGAGAATTGGGAATGCGAAAAGTTAGGCACGCGTGAGACGTTCAACTTCCCTCAAAAAGAATGTCCGGTCATGGTCAATGAAATTGAAGGCTTTGGCTTTTGCAAAACTTACTCGCTATATTCCCCGGTCAACGATTTCCCCAATCCAGAAGCAGCACGGATTGCCGCTGCCATTTTCTTGCGCGACCTGCTGGACGAGAAAAAACGTGTCGACCCCACCTATTCTGAAGAACAAATTCAACGTTATTTGAACAAAGAAGAAATGGTACATCGCGAAGAATTGAAAAAACAATTCTCAGAACCTGCCGATATGAAAAAAGAAGTTAACCGACGTGATCTCCTTCGTGGAAAATTACGTGAAACCCCGCCCTCGGCATAAAGGTTGACACAATGACGCAAAAAACAACCATCCTGATCGTCGACGATGAAGTTCGCAGCCTGGAAAGCCTCGAACGCATCCTTGAAGATGACTTCAACATTTTAACCGCGGAAAACACCATTGAAGCGGAAAAAATCCTTCAGACGGAATGGGTTCAAATCATCTTGTGCGATCAACGCCTGCCGGGTTTAACCGGTGTGGAGTTCCTCAAACTCGTGCGTCATAAATGGCCCAATATCGTACGTATGATTATTTCCGGCTACACGGATTCTCAGGACATCATCAGCGCATTAAATGATGCAGGCATTTATCAATACATCACAAAACCGTGGCAACCGGAAAGCTTGATACATTTACTAAAAAATGCAGCCCAACTCTTTGATCTACAACGTCTAAATGAATCTCTTTCTATTGAATTAAAGATGGCACCTGATGCTTTTAAAGATAGTATCGAGCGCAAAAGAGAGAAGTTAAAACAAAACTATCAAAGCGACGATGGCATCACCCGATCCGAACAGTCCATTATGAACGAAATTTGCGCAAAAATTCGTCGTGTGGCCCCTTATGATATTTCCGTTCTCATCACGGGTGAGTCCGGCACCGGGAAAGAACTCGCCGCACGCGCACTTCATTATAATTCACACCGTGCCAACAAGGCTTTCGTCGTTGAAAATTGCGCTGCCCTACCCGATCAACTGCTGGAAAGTGAGCTCTTCGGCTACAAAAGCGGTGCCTTTACCGGTGCGGTTGAAGATCGCATCGGTCTTTTTGAACGGGCCAATGGCGGTACAATTTTTCTGGATGAGATTGGCGAAGTTTCACCCGCCTTTCAGGTCAAACTTCTTCGCGTCCTCCAAGAAGGTGAAATCCGCCCCTTGGGTGCCAGCAAGACAAGGCAAGTCGATGTTCGCGTTATCGCCGCAACAAACCGTGATTTAGCCGCAGATGTTAAATCCGGGCGCTTTCGCGAAGACTTATATTACCGTTTAACCCCTATTGGCATTCACTTACCACCCTTGCGTGAACGCATTGAAGATATTCCGGTTTTGGTTCAAAAACTTCTTCATCAGGCAACAATCAACCTCGGAAAAAAAGTCGATGGTATTAGCGACGAAGCTATTACCTGCATGCAAGCCTACCATTGGCCCGGCAATGTACGCGAATTGCAAAATGAAATTCAGCATCTGCTGGTAATGAGTGACAGCAATATTTTAGGGGCAAACAATCTTTCCGCCCGTATATTACGCGCAGCCCCCCGAGACGAAGAATTGGAAATTCAAAGCTTATCCAAGCTGAATGGAAATCTGAAAGACAGGGTTGAATCCATTGAATCACGCATTTTGAAAGAGTGTCTCATTCGACATCAATGGAACAAAAGTCGCGCTGCCAAAGAACTTGGCTTATCCCGTGTCGGTTTGCGCTCTAAACTTGAACGATACGGCCTTTCTAAAAACGATCAAATTCAGACAGGATAACGCGTCTTCCTCGGTTTCGAGGATTAGGCAAATATTACCTATTTTTTATTTTAGCTTTTAACGCTAAAATAACCTTATCCTGTCAGAAATGGAGGATACCTTGTCTCTTTTATGATTGATCAAACAATGAAATGCACGACGTTTTTTAAATGGACATCAAAAGCAAAAATAGCATTTCCCTTGGCTGCACTTTTCTTATTATCCGCTTGCTCTGAACTGCTTGTAACGGATGCAATCTCAACCATTGCTACTGACAAGACAATCGGCGATCACGTTATTTCCTATGTCAGCAAAAAAGATTGTTCAACCATTCGCAGTGAACAGGGCATGACCTATTGCAAAGAAGATGACCCCAGTCTTAAAAAAGACCCGAAACGCTATTGCTACCATGAGCTAGGCAAAGTAACCTGCTACGAACAAGCAGACTTAAATAGTGTTCGACGTGATATCGAGGACAAAAAAGAGCCTGTTCCCTCAATAAAATAATAAACTGGCTTTTAAAAACAAATGCTTCTGCCTCGTTTCTCCGTTTTATGGGTCGGCATACGTCCCAAAACATTATCCATGTCGTTAACACCGATCCTTGTCGCCTTCAGCCTCGCACTCCACAACCAGCAGCCCCCGAATTATCTTGTCTTGCTTGCAATCTGCATCGGTGCAATTTCCATCCAGATTGCAACGAATTTGTTTAATGATGCACAGGATTTTTTAAATGGCACGGACACAGGCACCCGTATTGGCCCCCAACGCATTACACAGGCAGGTCTTGCGACACCATCGCAAACCCGATATAGCGCTTTTCTCTTTATAACGATTGCGGCTTTTTGTGGTTTATACCTGATTGGCATTGGCGGCTGGATCGTAACATTATGCGGGGGCCTTGCCTTACTTTGCGCATACACCTATTCCAATGGCCCTTTCCCTATTTCACGCGGTCCCTTCGGTGAATTGTTCGTTATGCTCTTTTTTGGCATGGCCGCTTTTAACGTCAGCTACCTTCTTTTGGCAGGCGACTGGCCTGAAAACGGGTGGATATATGGGGTTGCAATTGGCTGCCCGGCATGTGCGATTTTGTTATTGAACAACTATCGCGATTTGGAAAATGACGCCCTTGTGGGACGCAAAACACTCGCCGTATATTTAGGGGCCAGAGCCTCACAAATTGTCTTTGCCTTCTTTATGTTTGCCCCTTATGCCCTGCTCCTTACTCTGCCTGTTCCCTTATGGTTTTTAGCGGGTATTCCTCTCGCAATTCTCGCAACTTTCAAAATGTTTACCGTCAAGAACAAGATAGAACTCAACGCCAATCTTGGCATTTCTGCAGCCAGCCAGATTTTATTGTGTATTGGCCTTGCTATCAGCCTTCTGTAAAATTGAAAAAGGCATTCCGACCTAGATCGAAATGCCTTTATTCTTTATCCCTTGAACAAACAAGGAATATAGGTCGAGATTAGTCAACCAGTTTGATGTCAGCTGCTGCTTCTTTGCCGCGGCTTACAGAAATTTCAAAAGAAACTTTCTGACCATCATTCAGTTGCTGAATACCAGACTCGTGCAATGCTGAAATGTGAACAAAAACGTCTTTGCCGCCTTGTTCCGGTTCGATGAAGCCATAACCTTTTGTGGCGTTAAACCACTTAACTGTACCGTTAGCCATTAATCTTTAGTCCTTAGGATGTTTTATAGTCTGCCCCCCTTTCAAGGGACGTATTGAGTTCGAAGAAAGTCTGCGATGAAGTTTTGGAGAACTCAAGGAACAAATAGAATTATCCTTCGAAAAAAAGGAGTGGCCCTAAAAGGTTCGGCTTAAGGTCTATATTCTACCCCATAACGAGCAAAAAACGTAACTCACGAATAAACTGTATGTGAGTTTAAAAATAAAAGCAATTCATATTCTATTACAATATTTGCTCAGTTACATTTCAGCAATCGAACACAAAGATTACAGCTCTAATTCACCCGGTGAAACGGCGGCACGACGTTCTTCATTCAAGGCCAGAACCTTAATTTTCCCATTGGCAATTTTAAAAGAATCATAGCCAAAATCAAAAGCGAGACTCAACAGTGTATTCACCACTTCCATATCACTATTGCGGAATTTATCATTTTGCATCCAATGGTTTGCAATAGACTGCACAACCATTTGCTCAACGGTTATTTGATTGGCTTTTGCCTTATCAACCAAGGCCTTCAGCGTCCATTCACTGATAACCTGATCATTGATAACGATTTTCTTCTTATTGATACGGATGAATTTTGCCATTGCCCTGCTCTGGATATTAAAATGTTATTTCATCCAGACAGGAATACACCATCACGTCAAAGACAACAATGCCGTAACCAGCAACTGCGGATCATAATAAGGGGCACTTTGCGGTATCACCAAACGCGTATCGACTACCGAAATTTTTTCTTTTCGCAGCCTTGCTTTGGTTTCAGGTCGCAAGTTTTGACCATTCTCACTATCAATAAACACATGCGTGATAAAGGCAGATGCGGGGGGATCCTCATCCGTATCCAAGCATAGGTATTCAATTAATTTAAAAATAGAATCATCCAGCGAAAGGCCGATTCTTTCCGGATCGTCCCCCAAACTCGGCACATAAACCTTTGGACATTTTTTTCGTGCGATCGCCTGCCCCACCCCTTTGGGAAGGAGATTGGCAACAATGCTTGTATAAAAGCTTCCCGGTGGAAAACAGATTAAATCGGCTTCATCTATAAATCGCTTTTTCTTCTTTGAAATTTGTGTCGTTGTGCGCTTCTGTGTCTTCAAATCTTTTACGAGGAAAAGTTCCTCCAATGCCTTATCTAGCTTACAGACTTCCTTACCGGTGATCATATGTTGCCCATAGATCACCTGACCATCTTCCAAACGTGCCGCTAAATGCAGGGTGTCGTTCACAATTGTCGTTACTTCACCCAAAACATTCACAAGTTTCGAAAACATAAAAATAACCGGATCCATTTGCTTTCGATGGTTGAGATATCCTGCAGACAAAATCAGGTTGCCAATACTGGCACCTCTCAAATCAAAATCATCAGGCATAGCATCTAGAAACATAGATAAATGTGTTCTAATCAACCGGCGCATAGGCTGCTTAATCGCTGCAACCTGCGGGTCCTTTCCACTCGCCATCGCCTGTAGCAGCACCAACAGCTCTTTGCGTTTTGCCTCTTTGGGCAAACGATGCGCAAATAGACTAAAGATTTCAGGGCTACCACTGATGCGTTCATCCGCCAGCGCCATCATGCGTGAACGCATATCCCCAATGGCTGGCATGTCAAACGCTTTTCGTAAAATAGCCGAGCTTCCCCCGCTATCAAAAGGCGTCACTAAATGAATGGAATTATGTGTAAATTTTTTGAGAACGCGACTGGTTTCCGTCAGCGCTGTTCCCCCTGAAAAAAACAATACCCTCGGCCCGTATTCAGGTGCTCTTTCATATCGTGCGGCACGCAGCATATCGGGCATAGTCACGGTGCGAGAAACTGTTGTTTTTTTCATATCGTCCCAAAAATAATAGATCTTTTATGATATAATGCGAACCGTTGCTTCAAAGGTCCAGAAGATTATTGTTAAACTTCCAAGGAAGGTTCAGCAGGTTGCTTTTAAATTTAAACTACATTTTTAAGGACCGTCACAGAACTGAAACACAAATGACGCAAAATGCGGACCGCTTGCATAGCCGCTTAAATATAAAGATTTAAAATTTTTAATCCCTCGTTTTCGATTGTACTGAAACATCCGGTTCGCTGATATAATTATGCATTTACCCAAATCCATTCACGATAACCTGCATTTCCTTTTGGCTGAAACCCAGTCGCAAGTGAACAACCTTCTTGTTCTGCTGGAAACAGCATCGCAAACGGTTTCCCAACGCATTCTGGATCGCCAAGGCTACACCTACAATTTAAAAATGCGCGTCCATGATGGATGTTTGGACACTTTACGTCATGGCAAAAAAGGCAACGTCAATATCTATTCTTTAAGAGCTGCCGAAGCCATCGCATCTGATTTGGAACGTATCACCGATCTGTGTCACGAATGCGTTCGCCTGATGGCAAATCTATCCAGACGTGATGCCCTTAAAAAAAGTGATAATGCGGCCCTTTTATCCAAGATAGATAAAGGGATTGCCTTGATTGAGCGCGCCATAGAGGAAGATGACACGCGTCTCGCTTTAAAGATCGGCAATATCGAACGCGAATTGGACCGTGCCTATGAACGTGTCTTCAAAAAACATCTCAAAACCTTATCCAAGCAAAAAAAGCCTGAAGATGCCTTAACATCCTTGTTTGTTTCCCAGCGGATTGAAGAAATGGGCGACATTCTTTTAACCATTTCAGAATCGATCATGTCCGCAAAACTTGGGCAACCCATGCATATTGATCGTTTTCGTTCACTTAAAACAGCCTTATCCGACCTTGGGCTTCTGAATGCAGACGTCGAAACCATTGCAGAAACAAAATCCGGTAGTGCAATTGCAGGCATCAGTGCAAGTGATGACGAAACAAATGGCTATCTGGCTATTTTTAAAGACGGCAAAAAAGAAAAGTTAAAAGAAGAATTGGAAAGCGTCGAAAGCTGGCACGAAATTTATCCCGGTCTGGCCCCGCAAATTCTGTCTTATAAAAAACAAGGTAAAAATGCAGCGCTTTTGATTGAACATCTTCCAGGTCTGACTTTTGAACAAGTTTTGCTGCAAGAACATGATGATGTTGTTGAAAAGGCTCTCAAACGACTGAGTAAAACCTTAAAGGCTGTGTGGAACGAAACAAAAAAGAAAAAGAAAATTCCAGCCAACCATATGGCACAACTCAAAAAACGCTTAAAGTCAGTTTTGGATATTCATCCGGAATTCCAAACATCCTCAGTTAAAATTGGTTCGCAAAAAGTCATTTCTTTGGATGATTTGATTACACAGGCGGCACAGATTGAAAAAGACCTAGATCCTCCATTTTCCGTCTATATTCACGGAGATTTCAATCTGGATAACATCATCTTCGACCCGGAAAACCAAACCATCAAATTTATCGACCTGCATCGCTCATGCTATCAGGATTACACACAGGACATATCCGTTTTCATGGTGTCCAATTATCGTTTGCAGGTCTTGGATAATCGAACACGTAACCGAATTAAAACCAGCGCTCTTTATCTACATTCTTACGCAAGAGAATTTGCCCGCAAAAACAATGATGAAACCTTCGAACTTCGTCTTGCTTTGGGTTTGGCTCGTTCATTCATTACATCCACCCGTTTTATTTTAGACAAAGGCCTTGCCAACACCATGTATTTGCGCGCGGTCTATATTCTGCAATGCATTCAGGCTTGCCCGAAAAAAAATATAAAGAAATTTAAATTGCCGATTGAGGATCTCTTCACATGATTAATAAAAAGATTGCTGTCATAGGAATACCGGGCAAGTGGTCAACCGAAGTACTTGCTGAACGATTGGAAGAGAAAACAGGATTTCGTCTGGTTATATCTATGGCGGATGTCCATGCTGACCTTTCGACAAATACCCTTTATGCACAAGGTGTAAACCTTTGTCAGTTAGACGGCATAATCGTAAAAAAAATTAGCCAAACCTATAATCCCAATACACTGGATCGTATTGAATTGCTGCGTTTGGCTGAAAAAAATGATGTCCGCGTCTTTTCAAAACCCGACACCATTATTCGAATGATTGATCGCCTTGGCTGTACCATGACATTACGCCACGGGGATATTCCCATGCCGGCAACACGTATCAGCGAAGACATTGATTATGCGCTTAAAACCGTTCAAGATTTTGGCGCAGCCGTTTTCAAACCCCTTTATTCAACAAAAGCCCGTGGTATGTGCGTTATTGAAAGCAATCAATCTGATGATCAAATCCTGAACCAAATTTCAGAATTTAAACGCGATAACCCGATGATGTATATGCAAGAAAAAGTCGAACTCGCGGGTCAAGATTACGGAATGGTCTTTCTAGGCGGGGATTATATGGGTACCTATGCCCGCATTTCCCAAAACGACAGCTGGAATACGACCATTAACAGCGGCGGCAAATATGCCCCTTATACCCCACCGCAAAGCACAATAGAACTTGCACACAAAGCACAAGCCCTTTTCGGAATGGATTTCACCACCGTTGATGTAGCTGACACCGAAAACGGCCCCATTATTTTTGAAGTTTCCGCATTTGGTGGTTTTAAAGGCGCGAAGGAAGGTATCGGAATTGATGCCGCCAATCTTTATGCCGATTATGCGTTAAAGGAGCTCAGCCAATGATCACCCTGCAAAACATTGCACACCGTATGCAAAGTGGCTTTCCCTTATGTGATGGCCAAGTTCTATTGGACTTGGATGGTTATAAAATCGGTATTCAATCCAACTGTGAAGAGCTGTTGGAAAAACTTGGTATTTATTTCGCCCATACCTTAGGCCACGGTACACCGGATATTGTCGTCAAAGCCATTCAACGCCCACAAGACGCTTATGATTTGACTTTCACGGACTGGAAACGCGAACCCGGCAAAACTGGACGCAAAGATGCCTACGTCGATATTGAACACGCACGTATCATTCAAAAAGTTCGCACAGGCATGGTCTTTTTACAAAGCCAAACCGAACGCATCGCCGCAGGCCCTTGTCTTGAAAATGATAATCAGGTTATTAATTTCATCAATGCACAATATATGAACCACCTACAACAAAACGGTGCTCTCATTTGCCATGCATCCGGTCTTTGCGCCCGTGAAAAGGGCTTAGGAATTGCCGGGTTCTCCGGTGGGGGCAAATCTACATTGATGCTCCATCTGTTAAGCACAGATAACGTTCAATATCTGACAAATGACCGATTATTTTTACAAGATGACTTGGCCATTGGCATTCCAAAACTGCCACGCGTTAATCCCGGCACCATGCTGCATGATCCCAATTTGATCGACCTCCTCCCCACCGACAGGATCGATGCGTTAAAAGCACTTCCCCCGGCTGAATTATGGGATTTGGAAGAAAAGTATGACGTCTTTGTTGAAGATATTTATGGCCCAAATAAAATAATCGATCACGCGCCGCTCAATGCTTTCCTTATTCTCAACTGGAAACGTGAGAGTGAAGCCCCCTGCACAATACAAGAAATCAATATTGAAGAACATGTCGACCTTTTAAAAGCTGTTATGAAGTCACCCGGTCCCTTCTATCAGGATGCAAATGCAGATTTCATTTCACAAGATATGCATCAAGACAGCCTTGCTTACCTAAACGCGCTTAAAAATGTTAGGATATTTGAAGCCAACGGAAAAATTGATTTCACCTATGCGAAGGATTTTTGCCTTCAACATCTCTTGATGAAATAAGGTGAAGATGATGGTCAGAAACTTATTACTCTTGCGACATGGACATACAAAAAACACACACCCGGAAGGTGATTTTTATCGCGAGTTAAAAAACAAAGGAAAACGCAATGCTCAGCGTATCGGTGTCTGGTTACATGAAAACAAGCTACAGCCAGAACTAATCCTCGCCTCCCCTGCAGAACGGGCACGTACCACAGCGGCAAAATCTTGCAAAGCCGCCGGATTATCAACAAAGATCATCGCCAATGTGCCCCGCCTTTATAACGCCGCGCCGATTGATTTGCGCGGTGCCATCGCAAAGACACCCAATAGTATTGAATGCCTCATGGTCGTGGCCCATAACCCCGGTCTGTCCATGCTGGTTGGACAACTGAGCAATCGCTACTTGGCAATGGCTCCGGCAACCTTGGTTCACCTGCAATTTGACGGAAGTTGGAAAGACATTTCACGCTGCCATTGCACCAATATTATTGAGGGGGCAAACCTGCCTGAGACCTTTCCGTTTAATGGTCCGGGCGGTACTGAACAACGAATACGCCCGGCTTATTATTACAATCAATCCGGTGTGGTTCCCTATCGAATTGTTGATGGCGAACCGCAGGTCTTACTCATTTCATCCAGCAGCGGCAAACATTGGGTCACGCCAAAAGGCATTCACGACCCCGGTATGAGTGCGCAAGAAAGTGCCGAAAATGAAGCACGCGAAGAAGCCGGTGTAAAAGGCGCTGTCGCAGATTTTCTTTTAGGGCGTTACAACTACGAAAAATGGGATGCGACCTGTGATGTACAGATTTTTCCAATGGCCGTCACACATGAACTTGCGCCAAATGAATGGGAAGAAAGTCATCGTCTGAGAAAATGGGTTTCCCTTGCAGCTGCCATTGAATTGGTAAACACCCCTGCCCTCGCTGACATCATTGGTAACCTACCCGCTTATCTGGAAGGTATTCAACATGACTAAGCCCGTTGCCATTCTCCTGCGACATGGTGATTATCACCAATTAGAAGACACCCCCAGCGCGTTGCAACCTTTCCCGTTAAATGAACAAGGGTTCTTGCAGGCACAAGATGCGGTTGGTTTGCTCAAAGGCTTTGCGGAGCGACATAATTGGCAATTTGATCCAATTATTGAATGTTCCAATCAACTCCGTTCATGGCAAACGGCGGATGTTATATGCGAAGCATTGGATTGTTTTCGGGACATAAAAAGTAATGATCATTTAAGTGAACGCCAATTGGGAAGTGCCGCAAACCTCACAGTTAAAGTGATCGAACAAGTCCTCAACGTCGATCCTCGTTTTGAAAACCCGCCTGCTGACTGGAAATCAAACTCACATTACCGCCTCCCCCTGCAAGGTGCTGAATCTTTAATGGAGGCAGGCGAACGGGTAGCCAACCATATCAAACACACCTTACATCACCTTCCCTCAAACACTTCTGACCAACCAATCGCCAAGCTATTTGTTGGTCATGGCGCTGCTTTTCGACATGCTGCCCATATCCTTGGCATATTGGCATTTGAAGATATCGCCAAACTAAGTATGTACCACGCCAAACCTGTTGCTTTGTCCTATGATGAGGATGGCACATGGTTTCATGTATGTGGAGAATGGAAAGTCCGCCACCTCAAAGAAGAATATTCGGACTAAATGACAATGCAGCAACACTCCAAACACACTCTTTTGCCGCGCTATCACGGTAAATCCTGGCTTAACGTTCGTCTACCCCGCAAAGCTGTTGAATGGTGCGAAGGGGGGGATAAGTCGCTCGCCCCGGATTGTACCGACGAAAAGTCCCTGATGACGACTTTAAAAGAGCTAAATAAAACGAACGCATGGGTTTGGCCCAAACGCAAACATATTTTCTTTTCCGATCTACATGGCGACCCCGATGCTTTCGCCGCCTCGTTGGTCTTATCCGGTTGTGTTAAAAAAAACGGGCCTGATCCTACCGACTTTGTTTTGACTGAAAGCGGATACAAGGCCAACTTTATCATCGGGGGTGATTGTTTTGATAAAGGACCGAGTAGTCTTGGATTATTGCGTACCATTCGGCATCTCAAAGACCAAGGGGCACGTGTGCGTGTCCTTGCCGGCAACCACGATGTCCGTGTTCTATTTGGAATGCAAGCCGTCGGAAAACATAAAACACCGAAAAATGAACATTTTTTCATTCGCACCGGGCAAAAAATAATTCCGTTACTTCTCGAAATTTGGAATGAGTATTTACAGGACGAAAATTCACTGAAACATATTCCCAACAAACATATTTGCAAAAAAATGCTCTATCCTTCGCGGAAATGGTTCGACCACTTCCCCGATCTTGCAGAACCTCACTTAATTTCGCATCAAATTGAACGTGAGCTCACCCGCATTGGAAAAAAATACGATAATTTCGAAGAAAAATGTGAAAAAGCAGGACTAAACTTACGCCAAGTTTATGCCGCAGTCCTGAAGTGGCGAGAATTGTTCTTGTCTTCCAAAGGGGAGTTCCACTGGTTTTACAAGCAAATGCGCCTTGCCTTTAAATCTGGTTCCTTTCTGTTTATTCATGCCGGCTTAGATAACAAAATCGCTGCACAACTATCAGGAATGAGAATCAAAGATTTAAATCAAACATTTAAGCAAGCCCTTCAAGGCGACCCCTTCGATTTATATTACAGTCCCTTATGCAACACAGTGCGAACAAAATATAGAAATGTGGACCACCCTTTTACAAACAAAGGGGCACGGCATGTCCGTCGGGCAGGTATAAGCGCGATTATTCATGGTCATCGAAATTTACATTCAGGCCAACGGATTGCCCTTCGTAAAGGTGTGCTCAATTTTGAATGTGATGCAAGTTTAGATAGTCACACCCGTCGCAATGAAAAAATACGCGGACGCGGTGCCGCGGTCACAATTATCCATCCCAAAGGGAAAATATTGGGCTTATCCAGCGATTATCCGCATATCAAGCTATTTGCACCGCACAGCACTTTATTGCATTTACAGAAAAAACACGCAAAGAGAAAGACCAAACAATGAAAGATGATCAACGATTTAAACATGAATCTTTGCAGGATTCCAAAACAATTGCCACACTTCTAAACGCACTGACAAATGCAATTTCGGATGGGAAAATTGTCATGGAAGATGGCAATGCCTCATTAACAATGGAACCAAAAGGTTTATTGCACTTTAAACTTTCCGCCTCAAAAGAAGATGATCAAAATCGCCTAAACATTAAAATCTCATGGCAAGGAAAAACCACGGTTGAGAGCGGAAAAAACATTAAAATCTCAGGTGGATGATCACATAACAAAAGGTTGTTGTCAGCCCTATTCTCCGTGTGGCACTATGAATTAATAAAAATTCTTAGCCGAGAAAAATGACAATGAACCAACATAACGTGATTTTGATTGATCAATCAGAACCAAGTGACATTGTCATTTGCCTGCAGGAAATCGGTATCGTCAATTTCAAGATCACCCCGACCCTTGATATTGATAGCGACTTTTCTAAAATTGATTTGATTATCGTTGATGCTCAATTGACCGAGGAATGTCTGGATTTATTCGACAATACGGCCCGTCCGGCCCTCGTCACCATTGCCCCAAAAGGGATAAGCTACGATCAGTTCAGTTTTCTTGCCGAAGAATTTGACGAAGTCTTCATTCGTCCTTTTGACCCATATTTTGTAAAGCTGAGACTTTCCAACCTTTTAAAAACAAAACCACTCGCCAGAACGGCATGGAGTCAAAACAAACAGGACGCACACTACAAAAAGTTGCTAGACCTCTCTCGAGATATCATTTTAACGGTCACAAACGGTGTCGTAACATATGCCAATAAGACAGCTTTAAATACTCTGGATATTTCGCAAGGTACTTTAATCGGCAAGCGGCTTTCCCACATCGCCCATAACGATTGTGCGCAATTCATCGAAGAATCATTACCTGAACTTGCGGAAACCCAGGATCGACAACAAGTCCAATTCAAAGGCAAAAAGAATGACAAAATTCATGCCCTGCTAACAGTCACGCCTATTCCCGACGAATGCCCCAATACATATCTCCTGCAAGCTATTGATCACCTTGAACAAAAAAGTGCACTGGAAACGCTTTTACAACGCGAACGCCAATATAAAAGTTTGGTGGAAATGTCCTCCAATTTAATTTTTATAGTAAGCGACGGCGTTATTATTTATGCAAATCCCAGCAGTGAAGAAAAATTAAATAACGATCGGCAAAAAGGAACCCTCATCGGCAGGCCCTTAGCCAGCATCGTTGATATAGATTACGTTTCCATCATTGATGGTAGCTTAGGCGAACTTGCCGAAATGAATGAACGTCTGCCCCTTAAAATTCATTCATTAGATGGGACGCTTCTTGATGTCGTTCTACGTGTCGCTCATATGAATAGCGAGCTTAACGAAACTTATCTGATTGAAGCTGTTGACGTCAGTAAACAGAAACGTTCTGCCGAAGCTTTATTAGAACGTGAGGAACGCCTAAGTGGCATTGTTGATAATGCCCCGGATGCTATTATATCAATGGATGAACAAGGCAATATCGAGTCCTTCAATAATTCCGCCGTTAAGATCTTTGGGCTTGCAAGTGATGATGCAATCCAGAAAAACTTGCTGGATCTTGTACGTTTCGATAAAGACTTGGATAACTTTACAAAAAACGAAGAAATACTACTCAAAGATTGTTCGGCAAAAGAAGCTGTCGGCTTGCATATATCAGGCAAAGAAATCAATATCGACTTGTCAATTAAGTCCATGCACTTCGGTGAGCAAAAAAGCTACATTGCCATTATTCGTGATGTCACTTTGCAAAAACGTGACCATGAAGAACTGGCATTTTTGGCGAACCATGACCCGCTCACCAAACTGCCAAATAGCCACTTCCTTTTAAAGACCCTTGAAAGAATTACTGAAGATAAAAGCCAAACATGTGTTTGTTGCGTTTTATTCATCACACTTGAACGGTTGAACCGCGTGAATGACCTTTTTGGTCATCAAATGGTCGATCAGGTATTAAGCGCGGTCGCTATCCGTCTCAATGAAACCATCGGACATAACAATATAATCGGGCGCTGGGGCGGCGGTAAATTTGTTGCTATCATTGATGACCTCTCTCGTGGGCACTCCACCAAAGAAATCTGTGAGTCTGTTATCACGACACTGAGCCAGTCCTTTTTCATAGAAGATAATGAAATTGTGATTGGGTGTAAAATAGGTGTCAGTTGCTATCCAATTGATTGTGATAACCCATCCAGTCTTGTAAAGAACGCGGGCATGGCTGCGTTTGCTGCGCGCCAGGAAGAAAACACCCATTACCTTTTCTATACCAAGGCAATGGAGGCCGAAGCAGAAGAGCGCGATATGTTGGAGCGCGAACTGCGACTTGCCTTGGAACACGACCAACTTCAAGTTTACTACCAACCAAAAATTGACCTCTCAACCGGTCATATTCGCGGTATGGAGGCCCTTATTCGCTGGATCCATCCTGATTTAGGGTTCATTTCACCCGCGAAGTTTATTCCCATTGCTGAAGAAACCGGACAAATTATCACTATTGGCGAATGGGTCTTACGGCGATCCTGTTACGATACTCAAAACTGGATCACTCAGGGCGCATCGCGTCATTTAAAAGTCGCCGTCAACCTGTCCGGTCGACAGCTAGATGAAGAAAAGTTGCCCCAAACCATTCAAGATATTTTAGAAGAAACTGGCCTCCACCCCACCAATCTGGAACTGGAAGTCACCGAAAGTTCCTTGATGCGCGATATCGATCAAGGGATGCGCATACTCAAAAGTCTACGCGATTTGGGAATTACGACAGCGATTGATGATTTTGGAACCGGGTATTCATCTCTGAGTTACCTAAGGCGCATTCCACTGGACACCTTAAAAATTGACCAATCGTTCGTACGAAATCTTCATGTTGACCCGGATGATGCCGCTATTGCCCGCACCATTATGGATATGGCGGACAATATGGGATTGACAGTCGTCGCCGAAGGGATCGAAATCGAAGAACATGAAACCTTCTTGCAGTCTATTCACTGCCATATCGGTCAAGGGTATTATTACTCCAAACCAGTCCCAGCTATCGAGTTTGACAAACTTCTAACAACCTTTTCACCCCCTAAAAGCCTAAATAACAGGCGTGCGGGTAAAGACCGTAGAGCACAAGAAGACCGTAGAAAACCTTAAAAGCCGCTCTCTTCTTTCTGTGGACGGGTTGTTGCACAATAAAGCTCTTCGTTTGTTTCCTGCTCAATCCCGGTTAAAACGACATGATATCCCCATAACAATTTTAAATGCTTCAGGACTTCATTCCTTGTCTGTTCGTGAAGAGTAATTCTATTTTTGCACCGATGGCGTAGGAAAAGAGTTCGATCGCCTCTGATATTTACATCAACCACCTGAATGTCCGGTTCTTGTAAAGAGAGGTTATAACTCTCCGCCAATGCATTTCGCACCTGACGATAACCCGATTTATTGTGGATCGCCCCCACTTCCAATGTCGGAGACTTACTATCATCCCCAATGGAAAACAGCCTCATCTTACGCATCAGATATGGGCTAAGATATTGCAAAATAAAAGATTCA
Organism: Terasakiella sp.; assembly: GCF_048267425.1. GTDB lineage: Bacteria > Pseudomonadota > Alphaproteobacteria > Rhodospirillales > Terasakiellaceae > Terasakiella. The sequence goes on along the minus strand of NZ_JBLWXN010000005.1, from coordinate 40,092 downwards.
TCGCGATAATTGGCCCACGCATCCAATAAGGTATCACGCCATTCCCCATTGCCCGCAATGGCAGGAAACCAATCACGGTCTTCCTCCGTTGGTTCCATACAAATGCGTTTAATATCCGTCATCATATTAAAACCAAGCGCATACGGATTTATGCCGCTGTAGCGCGGATCATCAAAATCAGGTTGAAAGACAACGCTTGTATGACTGTGCAACATCTCCAACAACGCGCCTTCACTTATCAATCCCTTATCGTAAAGACGGTTCATAATCGTATAATGAACAAATGTCGCGCAGCCTTCATTCATCACCTTCGTTTGTTTTTGCGGATAAAAATATTGGGCAATATTGCGCACAATACGCAAAACTTCGCGCTCCCACGTTCTTAAATTGGGGCTATTTTTCTCCAAAAAATAAAGAAGGTTCTCCTCTGGCAGCTTAAACATTTCCTGACGTCTTTTTTGTTCAACCTCGCATTCATCCAATTCTGCGACTGCCTCACTGGCTGCCGGGACAGTGCGCCAAAGGTCGTTATAGCTACGCTCCTCGTATTCCTCTCTTTCCTGTACTTTCTTTCGCAGCGCCTCTTTGGACAGTTTTGGGGGACGGCGATATCGAAACACCCCTTGATCCATCAGGGCATGGGCAGCATCCAGAATTTCCTCAACCCGCTCAATGCCATAACGTTCTTCACATTTCGTAATATAATCTCGGGCAAAGGAGAGATATTCAAGGATACCTTCGGCATCTGTCCATTGCTTAAAAAGATAGTTATTTTTGAAAAAATGGTTATGCCCAAAGGCTGCATGCGCCATCACCAAGGTCTGCATCGCCATTGAATTGTCTTCCATATTATAACTAATACAGGGACTGGAATTGATGACAATTTCATAAGCCAAACCGGAATATCCACGTCGATAACTATGTTCATCACGCGCAAAACGCTTTCCAAATGACCAATGTCTGTACATCAAAGGCAAACCGATGGAGGAATAGGCATCCAACATTTGTTCTGACGAAATAACTTCGATTTGATTGGGATACGTATCCAAATGAAGCTCATTATGCGCAATTTCTTCAATCGCATCATAGACTTCGCTCATTGTATCAAACGTCCATTCCGAACGTTCAAAGAGAGGCTTTGTTTTTTCTTCAATCATTTCAGGCCCCCTTCAGGTCTTTGGCAAACAGTTCCCTAAAGACCCCGTAAATATCACCAGGTTGAGAGATTTTCCCCATTTTGAAAAGCGGCCAACCATCACGAACTTGACGATAGGCTTTCCATAAATCTGAACCGCCTTCCCCGTTACGAACAATTTCCATTTCCTGAACATCGACCACTTCGATATAGGTGTAATATTGAACAACCGGCAAAATATCGTTGTTCAACAATGAAATACATGTTCCTGAATCACCTGTTGTATTGTCACCATCGGAAACTTGCGCCCCGTAAATATTCCAAATATCTGTTGGATAACGATCTCGTTGAATTTTCTTCATTTCTTCCAATGCACGACTAACAACAGTTCCGCCGCTTTCTCGCCCATAAAAGAAGGTTTCCTCATCCACTTCTTGCGCAATATGTGTATGACGGATAAAGACAATCTCGGTATATTCGTAACGCCGATCCAAAAATAAATGTAGAAGCAGGAAAAAACGTTTCGCGAGATCTTTCTCTCGCTCCCCCATAGAACCCGAAACATCCATGAGACAAAACATAACGGCCTTTGAATTGGGTTGAGGAACTTTTTCGAATGCATGATACCGCACGTCAATGGGATCAATAAAACCGACGACCTGACGTTTCCGTTCTTTCTTAATCAACAGACTTTTTAATTCTTCGAGCCGTTCTTTTTGCTTCACACCAAGCCGAGACTTGGCTTCCAGTTCCGCAATTTCGTCTTCGATCTCATCCATTTCAGCTTTTTTCGGACGTTTCAGGGCTGTGCGGCGCGCTAAGGACTGGCGCATCGTACGAACAAGCGTAATATTCGATGTCGTCCCCGACGTTCGATATCCTGCGTGTTTGGTCTGAAAATTCCGTACATCTGTAAGAGATTTTTTGACGAGATCAGGTAATTCTAAATCTTCGAAAAATAAATCAAGGAATTCATCCCTTGTCAGAGTAAAGCTGAAATCATCTTGGCCTTCGCCATCATCTGAACCTTGCTTACCCCGTCCCCCAGCACCACCGCCTTCAGGACGTTTTATTTTATCACCCGGCATAAAGTCTTTATTACCGGGAAAAACCCGGTTTTTTGAACCTGTTCGACCATCATTTAAAAATTTAGGTTCTTCAATCCCTTTGGTCGGAATAGTGATCTTTTCACCCGTCGCCAAATCTTTAATGCTGCGATCTTTCAAAGATTTATTAACAACTTCCTTAATGCGGGCACGTGCCCGTTTCACAAAGCGTTGTCGATTGCCCAGGCTTTTGCCTTTCGGGTTTTCACGTCTATCAACGAAGTAACGCATCGCACTTACCCCGCTTTGTTAACGCGCATATACCATTCTACAAGTCGTCTGACCTGACGTTCGGAATATCCGTGTTCTTTCATCCTTTCGACAAACTCGCCATGTTTTGCTTCGGTTTCCCCATCTTTTTTGGTGCCAAAACTGATCACAGGAAGTAAATCTTCAACCTGATTGAACATATGTTTTTCAATCACATCACGCAATTTTTCATAAGAGGTCCAAAGCGGGTTCTTACCTTTATTGTTTGCCCTTGCGCGCAAAACAAACTTTACGACCTCATTTCGGAAATCTTTTGGATTGGCAATGCCTGCCGGTTTTTCAATTTTGGAAAGCTCGCCATCCAAAATATCACGAGAGAACATCTGCCCCGTATCCGGATCTTTGAAATCCTGTTCTTCAATCCACGCATCCGCATAGGCGATATAGCGATCAAACAGGTTTTGACCATATTCTGAATAAGATTCCAGATAGGCCCGTTGAATTTCATTACCGATAAACTCGGCATAACGCGGCCCCAGTTCGGATTTAATAAAGTTTAGATATTCTTCTTCTTTCTCTTTGGTAAACTGCTCGCGTTTAATTGCCATTTCCAATACGTACATCAAATGTACCGGATCAGCAGCAATTTCAGCCGTATCGTAATTGAATGTCTGGGAAAGTACTTTAAAGGCAAAACGAGTCGAAATACCGTTCATTCCTTCATCAACCCCGGCCATATCCCGATATTCCTGTACCGAGCGCGCTTTGGGGTCTGTATCTTTCAGGTTTTCGCCATCATACACACGCATTTTTGAAAACAGGTTAGAATTATCATGCGGTTTCAAGCGCGTCAGAACTGAGAACTGAGCCATTAATCGTAAAGTTTCCGGCGCACACGTCGCCGTGGACAACTGCGAATTTTTTAAAAGTTTCTTATAAATTTTGGTTTCTTCGCTCACCCGCAAACAATATGGCACCTTCACAATACAAATTCGGTCTAAAAAAGCCTCGTTATTTTTATTGTTCTTGAATTGTACCCACTCACTTTCATTAGAATGGGCTAGAATAATGCCCTGATAAGGAAAAGCACCGAAACTTTCTGTCCCCAGATAGTTTTCTTCCTGCGTTGCTGTCAATAATGGGTGTAACACCTTGATCGGTGCCTTAAACATTTCAACAAATTCCATAATCCCTTGTGTTGTCCGATTTAGCCCACCGGAAAAACTATATGCATCGGGGTCATGTTGGCTAAAATGTTCAAGTTGGCGAATATCGACTTTGCCAACCAATGTTGAAATGTCCTGATTATTTTCATCACCGGGTTCAACCTTGGCGACACAGCGTTGATGCAGTTTGGACGGCATCATTCTGACAACCGTAAACTGGGAAATATCCCCATCAAATTCTTGCAGGCGTTTCGCCGCCCAAGGGGACATCAAACCGTTTAAACGACGTCGAGCGATATTATATTTATCTTCAAACAAATCCGCAAACTTGGTCGGGTTAAACAACCCGAGGGGTGATTCAAAAACCGGACTGACTTGCTCCCCTGCCTTCAGTACGTAAATCGGAAATTCTTCCATCAATGCTTTCAATCGTTCTGCGATTGAAGATTTCCCGCCACCAACAGGACCAAGCAGGTATAGCACCTGTTTCTTTTCTTCCAAGCCTTGTGCGGCATAATTGAAATAACCAGCAATGCGCTCAATGGTTTCTTCCATCCCATAAAAATCTTTAAAAGAGGGATAAACCTTGATCGTTCTATTTTGATAGATACGCCCTAGGACCGGATCGGAGTTGGTATCGATCAATTCTGGTTCCCCAATCGCCATAACCATACGCTCGGCTGCTGAGGCATACATCATTGGGTCGTCACGACAGCCCAACAGGTATTCCTGCAGAGACAGCTCTTCCTGACGTTCCTTCGCATACATTTCGGAATATAAGTCGAAGACTTCCATGACACGTTCCTTTTTTCTCGGCGCGAACCGTTTTTAGGAATGTCCGTCAACACGCTTCGCACGTCTTAGTTATTGAATTCATATCCTACTATTGAGGTGGGGATTGGATTTATCGTTTCAATGCATGCAATTATAAAAAAAGAAAAAAATGACGTTTTAGGACAGGCGAATTTTGATTAAGATCAATGCTGCATTCCCTAATCTAGGACAGAAATATGAGAAGATTGTCAGATAAGCAGGCAAATGATTATGTTGCATAAATTTTGGCATTTCAGCGTGGTCATGCTGGGATTATATCCACTTGGCGTATATGCTGATGTCGCACATGATAAAACAGCAACATATGACGTTGAAAATGCAGAAGATATCAATGAATTATGCGCTGGCTGTCATGGACGTAAAGGACAAGGTGGAAAAGACGGTATTTACCCACGGCTCGCGGGCCTGACACCGCAATATATGACCCGCCAGATTGAATCCTTTAAATCACGCGAACGCGTCAACCTGCCCATGTTGCCATACGCTAACGACCGGGAACTCTCTCAACAGGATGTGCATGACATCACCCATTATCTTGCGGCAATAGACCTCCCGACCCGGCTTCCACCGTCCTCCGAAGTGATTGACGGATTGGAACGTTTACGCCAAAGCAAAAGCATCGTACAAATCGGGCGCTACCCGGGCAATATTAATCAAGGGGAGCGAATGTACATGGAAGCCTGCCGTGTTTGCCATCAAAGAGACGGGTTTGGACGTACCGACAAACCACGCCTGCGTGGACAGTACACACAATACTTAAAAAAGCAGATGCACGATTTCAAAAAAGGGACGCGTCAACATGTAGACTGGGAAGTCAAATTCGCAGACCTTTCTGACAATGATATTAACAACATTCTCGCCTTCCTTTCCATTCTGGATGATTAACGGAGTACATAATGAAAAAAATACTGGCGCTTATCCTCGCACTCTCAGCCTTCGCTACAAGCGCTGATGCAGAAGATACAATTGGGGGACGTTGGCTTTTGAACAACCACTTCAATGAAGTTGTCACAGATCAACATTTCACGGGCAAATTCCGTCTCATCTTTTTTGGTTATACTTTCTGCCCCGATGTTTGTCCGACATCTTTATCCAATGTGGCAGATGCCATGGATATCCTTGAAAAAACAGAAGGCTTTAAGGAAGAAATCCAACCCTTATTCATTTCCGTCGATCCCAAACGCGACACACCAACCGTCTTGCGCGAATATGTCAAAAACTTTCATCCGAAAATCATTGGTTTAACCGGCCCTGAAGCTATGATCAAACGCACGGCCGACCTGTTCAAAGTCAAGTATAGCATTGCACCGGAAAGCAAGGGAAAAGAAGATGAATTTTACCTGATCGATCACAGTGCAGGTCTTTATTTTATGAGCCCGACGGGTATTTTCATTACTAAATTTGCGCATGGGATTTCTGGTGAAGAAATTGCCAAACGTATTCTGGAAATTCTGGAAGCAAATCAGTGACCAACACACCTTCAACAAGCTTTACCCAAGGCACAGAACAACAAGACAAGCATCGTAAAGAAGTACGCGATATGTTCGATATCGTCGCGCCACGCTACGATATCATGAATGATGTTATGAGCATGGGGATACATCGCCTGTGGAAACATTCCTGCGTCTCTATGCTCGCGCCAAAATACGGGGAAACCATTGTTGATTTGGCGGGCGGTACAGGGGATTTGGCAGCTGCATTTACCAAATACGGGGCACGATCGATTGTTTGCGATCCTTGCGTTGGTATGATGTCTGCCAGCAAGCAAAAAACGCACCCTATTCAATGGGTGGCAGCTTATGGGGAAACGCTACCATTTGCCGACAATAGCATAGATGCTCTTTCCATCGCCTTTGGTTTGCGCAATATGTCGGACCCACATACCGGGTTAAAAGAAATTCATCGTGTCTTAAAACCACAAGGGCGTTTTTTATGTCTGGAATTTTCAGAAGCTGCCCCTTGGCTGAAACCCCTTTATGACGCATATTCCTTACATGTTATTCCGCAGTTAGGGGCAATGATTGCCGGACAAAAAGAAGCTTATCGATATCTGATCCAGTCCATACGTGAATTTCCAAACCAGCAGGCGCTTGCTTCCATTATGGTAGATTGCGGCTTCAAAAATGTAGGCTATAAAAATTTATCATTCGGAATTGCTGCAATTCATACAGGCAATAAGTAATTTCACGAACGGAAAACCAATATGACCATACAACAGCTACTCCCACTGGGGCTTGCCTTTATTATGCTTGCTGTCGGCATTGGTCTACGTGTAGATGATTTCAAACAAATTGCGCTACGTCCCCGAGCCCTGCTTGTTGGTCTGAGCAATCAAATCGTGCTTTTACCGTTAATCGGTCTTGCCCTTGCTTTGCTTTATACGGGGCCTAAAGAGTTTGCCTTCGGTATTATGATTTTAGCGGCCTGCCCCGGCGGCATTACATCTAACCTGTTATCGGTTCTTGCTGGTGGAAACGGGGCTTTATCCGTTTCCATGACGGCCGTGACAAGCCTTGCCTCCATCATCACTGTGCCGCTCATTTTAGGGCTTTCCCAGATGATTCTGCTGGAAGGCAATAGTGAAATATATATGCCTGTTAATCAGGTTATGGCTGGTATCTTTTTAATCACAGGTTTGCCAATTTCCATTGGGATGCTTCTGAACGCAAAATACCCTTCCTTCTGTCAAAAAGCCCAACCCAAAGTCCGGGCACTCGCAACCGTGATTTTTGCACTTATTGTTGCCGGTGCCTTTATCGCCAACAAGGACAATATTGCGCAGCATTTTCTTGATATTGGTCTCTTTATGGTTTTGTTGAATATTGTCACAATGTCTTTGGGCTTTTACAGCGCACGTACATGCAGTAGCCCCCCCGCAGACAGTATAACAATCAGTCTGGAATGCGGGCTACAAAATGTTGCACTCGCCATCTTTATTGCGGTTAATGTCATGGGCGATGCCAAATTGATGGTTCCGGCAATTATCTATGCCTTAACCATGAATATAAGCGCCGCTGCCCTTATCTGGTTTATCCGCCGTACATTTTCCACAACACCAACAACATCTACCTGTAAATGATTCGGGAAAAACGTAAACTTACAGCCCCTTATCCACGCTCTCTGCTGTTTCAGATTGCAGCAGACGTTGAAAACTACCCAAGCTTTCTCCCCCATTGCATTGCCGCACGTGTCAAAGATAAATCCTCTACGCACTGGCGTGTCGAAAATCTATACCGGTGGGGACCAGTCAGTTATAAATTCATCACTTTTGCACAAGTACAGCCAGAGCACAGCATTCACATCATGGCGGACCCGAAAGATCGGATAAAACTGGATGTCTTATGGAAATTTACGCCTGTAGATAATACAAAAACAGACGTTTCTTTTGAAATCGGGTTTGAAAGCCGTATCACGCTATTAGAAAAGCTCGTTCATGCCATACTCGGTGACATTGCCCAACAAACAGAACGAGCTTTCTTAAAACGTGCAGAATATCTTCTTAGGGCAAATCCCCTCGTCTAAAGACCCAAAAACCAATGCCTGCAGACAATCCCCCCAGTACAATGGGGTAAAGCACAGACCAAACCATGTATCCTGTATGGCCAAAGCTATCCAAAATCACATATGCCGACGGACCTAACAAGATTAACTCAGGATCAAACAGCATCATAGAAGCAGTTCTAAATGTTTGCAGCGGGTTTGCCAGTGCAATTGCAATAACGGTTTCCGGTGGGGCATGTGCTTTGATAATTGAGCCTAGCAAAATCAAATCAAGGAACAGCAACATCAACAACCATGTCAAAAACGCAACCGCTTGCGATACATCTGTTGAACGGGCCAGACTCGATGTCATAAAGCCAATACCCAGAAAACAGGCAGAAACCGATATTATCAATAATGTGTAGTAAATAAAATGGAACCACGGGATATCAAGCCCTGAAATCAGTCCGTATAGGACAGATCCAAACATTGCGACAAAGACAGGTAAAAAGACAACGATAAAGCGCCCAAGAAATTTACCCCAATACCATCCCCCCAAGGTCACAGGCAAAGCAAGCAGGTATTCAAACACACCGGCTTCGCGATCACCAGCCAAAGAGCGCACTGTCGAAAGGAGTACAAAAATCGGCAAAATCGCCATCGTAATTTGGATAAATGTAACCAACAGTCGTGACAACCCCGTAATCCCCATAATGCGGGATTCCGTCACACCAAAAACCAGCAGCCCGACAACCAGACCGCCAAAAATCAGCGCATAAAAAAAGAACCACTTGGCCCGAAGGGATTCTGAAATATCCAGCTTTGCGGTTAACCATAAACCAGCCATGCTTAGGCTCTCCGTTAATTATTGTTTGTTAAATTGGAATGTTGCGGATCAAGCGGATCGCAATTGATCGTAATTTTCTTTTTCAAAACCTTCTCCAGCATGGTTTTAAAGTCTACGCTCATCGGTCTTTCCGCTTTAAATGCTGCAAAACCATAGGCCATTGGTGATAAATACCCCGGTACGAAATATGCACTACGAGCATCCACCCATTGTGTCCCGCTGGTATAATCCATCACCCAAATTTCTGTCTCTTTATCCCCTGCCCACGGTTTGTCGTTTAACCATGTAACAGCGTCTCCGATATCATCAAATTTCCAAACCTGTTTGTTCGGGCCACCACGGACCTGAGCGACAAATTTGGGCTCGCTGATAATCATGCGGCAACGTTCACACATATCACGATCATAATGCACATCGACCGGACCTGTTTTTTCTTCGTTACAAGCCAAAAGCAGAAAAGGCAGTAAGAAAAGGCAGAGCCATTTTTTCATCTCGATTACGCCTTTCCAGCCTCATCCATATGAACAGCCTTTACCAAGCCGACATATCGGGACAAAGTTCCCAGAAAACGCAGACGATCAGGTCCGCCGACTTCGCCGACCCATTCCATTTTATCCTGACTGGTGAAATTCCATTCCGTGATCGTTTTTTCAAAGGCCTCGACATATTTTGAAATAACCACACGGCATTGTAAGCGTCCAGCAGTTCCAACAGCATCCTCAACATGGTCATTCAGCACAATACGGCCACGATCCATTTCCACAACTCGGTTCACAAGGGCAGCAACCTCTTCCAAACGGTGTGAAGATATAATCATCGATTTATCAGAACGTTCCGCCAATAAATCAAACAAGACCTGCCGTGCCGCCGGATCAAGGTTGGCTGTAGGTTCATCAAAGACCAACAAGTCACAAGGGCGACCCAACGCCATTGCAATCAATAGTTTCTGTTTTTGACCGCCCGATAATTTCATAAAGGGCTTTTTTTCAATTTCAAAAATGTCCAAACCCATTCGTGCGGCAATTTCAGAAATTTGCGTGGTATCTGTACCACAGGCTTTTGCCACATAGTTCACCAAATCATGAACTGGCATGCGTAGAGGCGGCGGAATTTGCGGCACAAATCCAATCCGCCCCAACACATCTTCACGATTTTCTCGCGGATCCATCCCGTCAAACAAGACTTCTCCATCGAAGGTATATTCACCAAGAAGACAACGAATAATCGTCGTTTTACCAGCCCCGTTAGAGCCAACCAAGGCAATACGATCACCCAATTCAATCGTAAGCGAGAGATTATCCAGTGTTTTTTGCTTCTTAAAAACCTTGGTAACATCTTTAACGTCGATCAACGTTTTAGTCATATCAAAGCATCCCATCCAACCCTTTGACCTTAAAAGTCAAAGCTTGCGTTGGACATACATCTACACACATTCCGCAACGGGTGCAATCGGCACCGACCTGAATTTTAACATCGTCGGCATATCCCATCTTGGTAATCTCCAAAACATGAGGGACAAGGCACACCTTACGGCATTCCCCTTCATGCAAACAATTTTCCAAATTATAATTGATGTGAACGGGTGAAAGTGAACCGACAAAGCCATATGTCAAACCGATCGGACAAGCATAGCGGCACCAGAAACGGCGTGAATAGAAAACTTCTACCAAGAACAGCACGCCGATCCATAACAGGGCCAAGGACGCACCATAAGTAAAGGCTCGACTTAAAATGCCAACAGGATTGATGGTTTCGAAAACTGTATACCCTGTTGCGAAGGCAAGTAAGGCGAAAATCACATACAGAACAGTACGCAAGCGGCGATCAAGCGGATGATCTTTGACCAAGCCCATTTTCACCAGTTTGAGGTGCAGCATCTCGCCAAGTTCGGAAACCAGGTGATAAGGGCACACCCACGAACAAAAGGTGCGTCCCCCCAAAGCCCACCAGAGCAAGAAGACTGTCACCGTCCCGATCACAAGGTTCACCACCATATGCTTATAAGCCAGTGTCACCTGTAGGGCCGAGTTCAAATCCGCCATATGGAAACCAACAAAGCGTGATGCCGTCAGAGCACCTTCAACCAGTTGAACGTCAAAATGATATGAAATTACAAACAGTAAATTAATAGTAATAATGGAAATCCAGCGACGAATTTTCCATTTCTTTGAAGAATGACCTGCCGCCAATTCTTCTTTAATTGCTTCACGCCGAATAGCAACCTGCTCTGCCGACTTCTTGTAGGCGTGCATTTCTTTTGCTTCCGGCGTCCAAGTTTCTTTGGCGGGACGAGTTGGTGCCAGTCCCAGCATCAACTTCAATGAGTTCAAAAGACGTTTCATGCTGACGACCCCATCGGATTAACTTCCATTTCGATACAGGCAGGTTCTACCGGACATATCATTTCGCACATACCACAGCCGACACAGGCATCTTTAATCACCGGTGTTTTACCGGGACCATTCTCCATCGGGACCAACTCAATCGCATCTTTGATGGGACATTCACGCACACAAAGATCACAGATTTCCAAATCGTAATCGAAATCTGCAACTTTGATTGGTGTCCATCGATCCACCTCGGTATATCGATGAAGCCCTTCAAAATCGGCGCCTCGCGCCTGTCCTGTAAAGCCTTTATTTTGCCGGGCAAGGCAGGCATTCGGGCGAACAAGTTTGGCTTTACCCATTTTCACTTGTTCTTTTTTATCAATATCGTGGCTCAAGGCTCCGGTTGGACAGGCCAGCACACATTGCACCGCATCACAGGAAAAATCACAGGCTTGTTCACGCGCATTTACATAAGGAGCACCAAGGCCAAAGCCATCCGTGGCATCGGCAAGCACCAAAGCCTCAACCGGACAAACCTGAACACATTGCCCACATTTGATACAGGAAGCCAGATAGTCTTTTTCTGCGATTGCACCAGGTGGGCGCAATCGTGTATCGGCATAACTGGAGACAGGAAACCATCCTGCAAGAGCCACACCCGTCACACCGGCACCGGCAACGGCAGCACGTAAAAATTCGCGTCGTGCACGTTTACTCGCCGGACTATTCGGATTACGTTTAACTTTTTTCGTCATTGATTTGTTGTCCCAATTTTTGGGTTGCTGAGACCAAAGGGATCATAGCCAGATGTACCGGCATCTTCATCGGCAATTTGGCCTGTCTTAGTATCCGTGACATATTCGAATTGTCGCTTAAAACGAGGCCTCTCGTCCTTGAGCATGGTCAAAGGTTGGGTAAAAGGCGCTAGCCTTTCCAAAAAATCGACCAATGACAACAACGGCGTTCCCAAGAAAAATGCTGTTTCAGGCACATCCATCCAAACACGATCCGCAAAAACCTGTGGCTGATAGGCTGTATCACCATACCCATCGCCATCATTGTCAAAACCTTGATAATCATCCCAATAATTACCTTCCCACACATTACGTGCAGCACTGGCAAAATTGGCGACGGAGACTTGACGGATATTGTCGCGGAAGATGTTATCTTTCAGAATGTTCCCTTTCCAATCATTCAGAAAGTTCAAACCAATCCGGTTAAAGCCAAGGGTATTACGATAAATCCGGTTTGTCGTATCTGGTTGAAAAGGCGAAACGTCCGAATAAAGGCCGGTACTGGAATACAAAATTTCATTATCTACAACATCAATATTGGAAGATTCTTTCATTCCAATACCCATGCCTGCGGCCCCGAGTGCGTGATAAATTTTATTACCACGAATAACCACATCATCACTATACATCAGGAAAATTCCGACTGTATTTTTGTGAATGTTGTTATCTTCTACCCGGTTATATTTGGCATACATGAAGTGGATGCCGTACCGCCCATTGCGAATATCATTTCGCGCAATCACATTGTTCGCGCTATACCACACAACAAAATCACGGGAGTCGGCAATTTCATTGTCAGTAATCTCATTGTCAAAGCTATACCACAGACGAACCGCATCGCCACGCAAGCCTAAAGAAAGCTTTTTAGATATCAAAAGGTTGCGTTTCACAAGGTTGTTGTTTGATTTTGAAAGATCAATTCCAAACAGACAATCTAAAATCTTGTTATCTTTAATAACATTATATTTACCACGGACATGGATACCCGCATCAACATCGTTATGTAAAGTGCCTGAATTTTGAAGCGTTAAACCACTAACGTTTGCGCCGTCTGTTTCAATTATTAATGCCGTGCCAACACCACCAGCATCAATTGTCACCTTCCCCTGTCCTTCCAGCGTTATCGGCTTGGTGATCTTAACATTTTCGTTATATACCCCCGGCGGAGGTACAAGGATGCCGCCCTCTTCGGTCTCATCAATAAGTTCCTGAAGGGTCGGTGCAGCAATGCCTGTAGCGGCCCAAAAGACCGCTACAAACATCACTACCAAAGATTTCCAGTGTTTAATCATCGCTCCTCACAATATGCGATGCTACTCACCTTCAATAATATGCTTTCTGCGCAACAACATCGCAAGCAGCATGCATACCAAAACGCCGAGCATCATGCCAAACCCGATAGACGGATATGACAATGTCGTAAATTGCGCCACCTTCCCTTGACCAAACACTGTTGGCATAAAGGGTTTCAGTGTAAAGGCGCCCATATCGTTCAGGCTATGTCCGTACCACCAAAGCCAACCGGCGTATTCAATCAAGAAGAACACAGGCAACAATGCAGGAATACCCGGAAGCAACCAATAGAACAAACTACCGTTCTTGACGGTTGCAACAACCATAAAGACCATTGCCGCAATAACACCCCAGAACACAATTGTTCCAACAGTCGTCATTGTTGCGACCAGAGGTCGGATTTCGTCTTGGTTATTGAACCAACGACCCAAACTTTTTTCATAATGCCAGAACATGACCTGTTGTAATGAACCAGTCCATTGTTCACGTGTTGCAAAGGGTTGGCGTGCCTGATCTGCTTCAAAGGAAGCTTTTAACACCTCAATATCAGCTTCTTTCCCACGATGACCTTTATTCTTAGCTTCTTCCAAAATTTCTTTAAGAGACTTCGGCTTAGCTTCTTCACTGCCTTTGTGTAGTTTTGCCAAAATACCAATCAATTCGGTTTGACCACTACGTTCAAGCGTATCATTCACTTCATCGCGTGTTGCAAGACTGCTTTCGCCGCTATCCATCAGAGACTCTTTGAGTTTTGAAATAATTGGGCTTAATTCTTCGCCCTCTTCTTCATTCCCATGTCCAAGAGAGACAACCAAAGCACTCACATATCCAGAATTCAATAACGCAATCCCGTTAGCGGTATAGAAGGACATATACATCCATACGCCGATAGCAACGAACCCGACAGACATAACAATCGTACGAATACGAGATTTAAAAATTAAGAACCCAACCAGCATGACACCCAGCATGCTGAAAAGGAATTGAGAAAAACCTTTTTCAACCACACCACCTGATGCAATCGGGTACATACCGACAAAGTGGTTAATCGCATCCATCTCGTGGACACAATCAAGTACTTCTGTTTCCATAACCTCTTTACTATTAATGGCACTACAACCATTAAAAACGCCATTGGTATGGAAATTGATACGCACCCCATCCGGGAAAGCTTCCGGTGGGTACTGCGGAGCTTCAAGCGCCACCCACCAAGTCGGTTGAAAATAGAGAACGGCGATCAGAATCAGCGCGACAATTGTCAGGCCTCTCGCAACCAATCCGCGTTTAGTTTGTTGTTCGTCATTCATTGGGCTACTGCCTTCCCTAGAATCACTTAAATATGATACTTTTCGAATTAAAATAGGTTTAAAAGAACCCGGCTAAATGGAGAAAACCGGGTTCTTAAACTTTACTGGCTTACTCGAAGTCAGGGTTTTGCCAACCCGGAGGGGCCACTTTATCCTTTGGCGGAGATAGGCGAGAAACGTAGTTGATTACTTGTGCCATATCTTCATCGCTAAATTCTGCAATTTGTTTCACCATGTCCGGGTTTGCATTCCGGCGTTTGCCATCACGGATCCATTCAAACTGACGGATGATGTATTTGTAATGCTGACCTTGGATCAAAGGATAGAATTTTTCAGGTTTACCTTCGCCGCGATCACCGTGGCAACGCACACAGTTATCAGCGTAAAGTTTCTTACCTTTTTCAAATTCAGGTGTACCTTCTTCCCACGGGCCTTTACCGTTATCCGGGTTCATCGGCAATGTAGAAATATATTTGGCAACGTCGGCCAATGCTTGTGCCCCACCAATTTCACTTTCCAGTGCGAACGGATACATTGTCGGGTTATCACGGTTGCCGGCACGAATATCAGCCAGCTGCTTAATAATAACTTCGAAATGCTGACCTGCGAGCTGCGGGAATGTACCGTCTTCAGTACCCCAACCTTCTAACAGGTGACAGGCAGAACAAACTTCATAAACTTCAATACCGTTTTCATGGTCCGGTGTCAGGTGCAATGCAGAGTCTTGCTCCCCACCACCTTCGTTCCAAGCCATTGCAGGCGATGCAATCAAGCCAGCAAGTACAGCTGACAATACGGTCTTCTTAATAGACATGGAATACTCCATTTACTTGAGGGGTTATTTCGTGCGGTCAACCTGAGACAGGTAGTCCGCGATCAGTTTAATTTCTTCATCCGTTAATTTCTTAACGAAGGAGACCATCATCTTACTTTTAGAGTTCTTCCGAACTTTTTCTTTGATGTCGGTCATTTGATTCACGATATAATCGCTTTTCTGACCTGCAACGTAAGGATAAGCCTTATTCGTCGGCTTTGTGCCTTCTTTACCATGACAGGTTTGGCATTTTTTCTTTTTGTATAGTTTTTTACCTTTTTCAAGGTCTTCAGCTGAAATCGGCTCTTTTGGTGCCTTTGGTGCCGGAGGCGCGAGTTCCGAGAGATATTCTGAAACCAGTTTAATTTCATCTGCAGAAATACGGTGCTCACCTTCTGCTGTTACCAAAGCGCCACGCATACCTTCGGTGCGCGGTTTGCCATTGGCATCCGGGCTGGCAACACGCTTTTCATTCAAAATATCTGTAATTTGCGCAACTAGATATTTTTCATTCTGACCGGCAAGATTGGGGTAATCTAAAATAGCTTTTGCACCACCTTTACCATGGCATGCCATGCAGGTTTTGCGCATATATACTTTTTGACCCGGGTGTTTCTTCTTTTTCGTCTTTTCAGCCGCAGCAACTTCAATCACCTTGTCGGCGGAAGCATGCGCAGCGGGAATAGTAAAACTTGCAGAAACCCCAAGCGCAATCAAGGCTGAAGTGGTTTTGATGAATAATTTCATAACCGTCTTCCAAATAAAAGTATTAAAGAAAATAGGAGGTGGCCGTCGCCGACCACCCCCAAAAGTCGAGGTTAAATTATTTTTTGACCTCTACAGCACCGTTCTGCTCCAGGTAAGTTTTCGCACGCAGACCAATGTCTGCAGCTTTAACCTGGTATTGGAACCATTGCTGTGCCCACAGTGTACCGTTGTGGAAATCTTTCTTCGCAGCATAATCTTCAGATTTCTTCTTCGCATCAGCAGCGAAGTTCAACTGGTCTGTTGCATCTTCTACAAGAGCGACAACCGGTGCGAAATCTTTGAAGTTACGGCTAGTGATGAAAGCAACCACACTGTCGATAACTGCTTGTGTATCGTTGTTGGTTTTAACTTGCTTGGTGTAGTCATCTTGAGTGTAAGTCTGACCTTCGTCAACTGCACCACTAGAAGCTTTCGTGCCTTTCGGACGAACCAACAGGTAGCCTTGCATCTCCAGGTGGAGAGCTGAACAGAACTCAGTACAGTAGTACGGGAATACGCCAGCACGGTCAGCCACGAATGTTGCAGAAACAGTTTTACCCGGTTCAGCAGAAAGGTTGACGTTGTACTCGTTCACAGCGAAGCCGTGAGTTTCGTCTTCCGCACGTTCCAAGTTTGTCAGGTGGAAGGAGACAGTTTGGCCTTCTTCAACTTCAACAATCTCAGGTGTGATGTGAGAACGGATCAAAGTACCGTAGACGTGAACAACACCGTTTTCTTCAACGATTTTCTCACGACCCGGACGAGCGCGATATGCAGACTTCTCGTCTTTACGGCTGTTCCAGCCAACTTTGTAACGGTTTGTCGGCTTCAGACGGTCCGCCTTAACGGCAACTGCATAGTGCGGCTCACCCAAAGGAAGCGGCATATCGTACAGCAGTTCCATTTTATCACCGGAGATGTCGATCAGCTGGTGGTTCTGCGGATGCAGCGGGCCAACAGGCTGGAAGCGGTCAATCGCCAGTTTGTTCAATGAAACGAGGTACTTACCTTGCGGCTTAACAGAATCGCCTTCCATAGTCATCAAGTGACCGATGTTGTAATGGATAGAGATTTTGTCCAGAACTTTACCTTCACAGTAGTTCCACTTGGTTACTTGGCTGTCTACGTAGATAGATGTGTAAACAACACAAGGGGTAGAGTCATACTGTGTATGAAGCGGGCCCAAACCAACAGAAACTTGAGTGTGCAAAGACTTTTGCAGGTCAAGGATCGGAATACCATACGGATCTTTCGCTGCGAAATCTTTGTTTTCGATCAGCTTGAAGATTTTTTCCATGCTGTAAACAGAAGCATGCGTATCCAGCTTACCAGAAACGATGAAGAACTTGCCGTCCGGGCTTACGTCCATACCGTGCGGAGACTTCGGTTCCGGGATAAGGAACAGAATGCCTTCTTTAACGGCTGTGTCGATTGACAGAACGTCATGTCCGTTAATCTTGTCGGCTTTACCGGCAGCAACCAGTTCAGCTGCTTTTTTCCAGTTAACCATGTGAACGAAGTCGGTATCTTTCTGAGAACAACCTGCCTCAAACGGAGGACGGCCATTTTCGATACCACCGATGTAACGTTCGGTACAGAAAGAGTTTGTGAAAGACCAACCATCAGACGGACCTTTACCGAAATCGGAAAGATCCTGGCTGTACGGCGGTAATTCAACAGAGAAAGATTTAGACTCGTCGATGCGGCCTTTCTTACGGTCAAACTTCCAGTAAGTTACAGCACCACGATATTTGTCGTTAAACTCAGACAACGGCACATAATCGTGCGTCAACGGAGTCGCATATTGTGCGGCTTCAATAACGTAGTCAGTGTTCGGGGATACAAATGCACCACCGTGTTCTGACTTCAGAATCGGGTTCACAACAATTTGTTTTGTTTCGAAATCATGTAAATCAATTACAGCAATACGTGGGTTCGCTTTATCGTTGATAAAGAGGAACTTACCATCATATTCGCCATTAGTTTCTGAAATCGCAGGGTGGTGAGTATCACCGAAAGTGATGTCTTTACCCTTGATACGACCTTGTGCAAGGACTTCTTTTGACTCGTCGTCAAAACCATAACCTTGCCACGGTTCCGGCGTAAACACACCGATATACTTCAGGATACGCATAGACGGAATGCCGTATACGATTACCTGACCACTTTGCCCACCAGAAGCAAACGCGACGAATTCATCACGACCACCAGTCGGAGTATAAGTTTTTGCAGCGGCCAAAACATCTTTCTGAGTTAAGCCACGTTCTTTCATGACTTTCTCAAGATTATCTTGTGCTGCGACCTGAGACGATGCCAAGCCCATACCAAGAGCTAAAGCAGCGAAGCCCAGAGTCTTCCCAAATTTTTGAATCATGGAGCCACCTCGATTCCATAGTTATACATGCTTGGAAAATCCAAACACACCCCCACCCAGAATGCTCATGCAAACAGGTGTATGGCAGTAAGCTACATCTCAGGCCCATGTTCTAAATTGATCTTGGTCAAAAAAAGAAAGAACGTCATTAAAATACTGTTTTTTCTTATACTTTTTAAAAGTCTAATTTTAGATACGCTGTCCTCTTCCCCTCCTCTTTTGGGTTAATTCATTCGACTCGCTCAATCCGTAATCTTTATATAAAATCTTCGCCTCAACCCCAGAAAAACAAACTACAATCTCTCTAAAAAACGTTAGAACCAGTTTCAAAACAGCCCCATTAATAATGATTATCATTAGTATTGACAATCATTATTAATTGCACCATATTCTCCCTATCCATATCAGGAGGGATTTTTAAATGTATGTCTGTGTATGTAATGGATTACGCGAAAAACAAGTCCGTAACGCGGTAAAAGGCGGTGCCGACACTGTTGGTCGCATATTTAAGGCGCATGGTTGCAAACCTGATTGCGCACAATGCATTGGCTGCATGCGCGATTTCATCGAAGAAGAAATTGCCCCCACTGACCAGCTGCTTGCAGCGGAATAATCCCCATTCTCTCCACCGTCCTCACTTTTCGCTATAGCCCTCCCCCAAGGATCCATAACAAAATCGCATAGCAGTCATGTTAAATATTCAGTTGTAATCCCCTTTGTTGTTATTGCAACATTATTCCCATGATAAACCAAAAACAAAATACGGTTCCTTTATTGCTCCACGACGTTGCCCACCAATTGCGGGTACTCATAGATGGAAAAGTTGAACCCTATAAATTAACCCGCCAAATTTGGGTTGCTCTGTCTATTTTGGAAGAAAACCCCGGAATTTCCCAAATCGAGCTTGCCGCTCGCCTCGAAATTGACCGTTCTTCAGCAGGACGTTTACTGGACAGAATGGAAAAAAGGGAACTCATCCGGCGCCATAAAGATGAACAAGACCGTCGTATCGTGCGACTGTACATTAATGAAGAGACCCGCCCTTTACTTGAAAAATTAAATACTGTCTCCCATGAAATAAAATCTGTCGCTGAAGATGGCCTGACGCAGGAAGAACATCACGACCTTGTACGCCTATTGCGCAAAGTACAAACCAACCTAAAGATGGGGTTCGGAAGTTTTTGCTGTTTTTTTGAACTGCCAGAACAAATCTATTTGATGATGAATTTACTGTAGCCCCCTGACCAAGAGTCTCAACCACTCAAGGTCCTCCTTCCCCCGTTAACGTCTGTTGTCCACCTGGAAAGCGTTGACGGGGGATTTTGAATGTAGTCGGAAAATGGTTCTTCGCCCTTTATTCTCCCCCTTAGCTGGTCTTCTTTTCGCCTTAGCTGCTGCTATGGAAGTGCCAGCCTTGTTTGATTACATTGTTCACAACAAGGAGTGGGAAGCCTTTCAGATGAGCGCCATAGTTACCTTGTTTACAGGTCTCGCTCTTTTTCTGGTACGAGACCGTGACAGTTCTCACTTTTCACTAAAACATGGCTATCTGTTTACTGTGGCTTGCTGGATTTTATTACCTCTTTATGCGGCTTTGCCTTTCTATTGGTCTTCTCAGGACATGACCTTTACTGATGCCGTTTTTGAGACAATCTCCGGCCTCACAACAACGGGTGCAACAATTCTGACCGGATTGGAACACCTCCCCCCCGGCATTTTATTGTGGCGCGCCCTATTACAATGGATTGGCGGAATTGGGATTGTTGTCATGGCTATTTCCATTTTCCCTGTTCTTAAAACAGGTGGTATGCAGCTTTTTAAACTGGAATCTTCTGAGACTGCCGGAAAAATATTCCCGCGCATTCAAGATATCGCCATTGGTGTCTTTGCGATCTATTCCGGGCTGACAATTTTATGTGCCCTCATATATTATTCTGAGGGAATGGGAACATTTGATGCCATCGTGCACGCCATGACAACGCTTTCCACTGGCGGTTTTTCAACAACAGATCAATCCTTTGCCGCCTTTCCAGACAAAGGCATTATATGGACGGGGTCCATATTTATGTTTTTAGGGTCCGTCCCGTTCTCTTTGATGTTATTTTCCATGAAAAAACGACAGTGGTCTTTGTTCTTTCTGGATTCTCAAGTGCAAATTTACGCGGCATTTGTTTGTGTTGTCAGTTTTATCTGCGCCTATCTCTATTACGAAAATTCCGGAGCACAAGATTTTTTCACGGCGCTGACCCTTGCGACCTTTAACGTGATATCCGTCATTACAACAACCGGATATGCATTTGAAGATTACAGCCTCTGGGGCACATTTGCGCCTGTACTGTTCTTCTTTCTAACCTTTGTCGGTGGTTGTTCAGGTTCCACCGCTGGCGGCGTAAAAATGTTCCGTTTTCATGTGTTGTGGCTGTCCTGTCTGCAACAACTCAGAAGACTGATTTATCCCAATGGAATATTTTTGCAAAAAATCGAAGGGAAACCTCTGAATAACGAATTGAGCCAATCCGTCTTGATCTACATCTTCATGCTGATCATTAGCTTTGCAGTTATTTCCACATGCTTGAGCTTTACAGGACTTGATTTTACGACAGCCCTCAGCGGTGCGGCAACTGCCCTTTCAAACGTTGGGCCGGGGTTGGGGTCAATTATCGGACCAGCTGGGAATTTTCAGTCTTTGCCGGACTCTGCAAAATGGATCCTTGATATTGGAATGATTTTAGGGCGATTGGAATACGTTACGATTATCGTTTTATTGCAGCCACGATTCTGGCATTACTGAGAAAGACATCTGATTTATTTGCTAGCGGGAAACAACAAAATAACATAACTTTTCTACAAATTAACGCTATCGAAAAGTTTTCAAATGGTTCCCATCATCAAAGCAGTTGTTTTCATATTTTTTACCTTTCTTATTCAAAGCAATATTTCTTCTGCATCCGCTGCAGAAGATACAGGGATTAAAGTCGGAACCGCGCCCACAAAATATCGCAACATTGAAACAATTGTGGAAGCCGTTGGCACGACCAAAGCCAACAAAAGCGTTAAAATCATGGCAATCAGTGAGGGGATCGTTCGAAAAATCACCTTTGCCGATAGCCAATTTGTAAACGAAAATGATGTTTTACTTGAATTAGACAAAGAGATTGAGCGCGCAGACCTCGCCGAATCTCAAGCTAAATTACGTGAAGCACAACGCTCATTGGAACGATCGAAATCATTACGTAAAAGAGATGCTGTTGCTGTTTCGATGGTGGATAAACTTGAATCCGAAGTTGAAATTGCAAGGGCAGAACGCGAACGTGCGGCACGGCGTTTACAAGATCGAATAATCAAAGCACCCTTTTCTGGTCGTATCGGTTTTTCAGACATCGAAATCGGCAGTCATATCAAAGAAGACCAAACCATCGCTTTGCTTGACGACCTTTCCTCTATAAAGGTCGAATTCTTCTTACCTGAAACACTATACGCAAAAATTCACATCGGAACCGTTATTTTGGCAGAGGCTGCCGCATTTGAAAATCAAACCTTCAAGGGGAAAGTCGAAGCGATTGATACCCGTGTAAATGCAGATTCCCGTTCCTTCAAGGTCCGTGCGGTTATTGAAAATGAAGATGGGAAACTACCAGCAGGCATGTTTTTAAGACTGAGCCTTATTCTGGAAGCCCATGATGTTCTGAGTATTCCCGAAGAAGCCGTGATCATTGATGGGGCGCAAAATTATGTCTTTGCGGTCAATTCAGAAGGCACCAATCCCAAATCCGTCAAGACATCCATTAAGTTGGGGCGGCGCGCATTCGGTTGGGTCGAAGTTCTTGAAGGTTTAACTGAAAATCAATTGGTCATCACACGCGGTATTCAAAAAGTTAAAGATGGTAGTTCGCTGAACATTTTAAATGAAAGTGCCATGCAGGTGACCCAATGACACTTTCTGAACTTTCAATTCGGCGACCTGTTCTTGCGATTGTCTCCAGCCTGCTCATCATCACCGCAGGTATTGCTTCTGTTTTCTCAATCCCCATTCGCGAACTCCCCGATGTCGATACAGCCGTTATCACGATTACGACCTATTACACCGGCGCTTCACCCAAAATTGTGGATACAGATATCACCGAAGTGATTGAAAGTTCCATTTCCGGCGTATCCGGCGTTAAATCCATTCAATCACAAAGCCGTCGTGGACGCGCCAGAACTGTCATCGAATTTGAAAGCGGACGCGATATTGACGAAGCCACCAATGACATTCGGGATGCGGTTGGACGCATTCGTTCAAAACTTCCCGAGGGTGTCGATGAACCGGCTATTGTAAAAAGCGACAGCGATGCTGATCCGGTCATGCGCCTTGCCGTCGTATCAGATCGCCATAAACCAGAAGAAATTACGGATTACGTCGAACGCTATATCATTGATCATTTATCCACTTTGGAAGGTGTTGCCAGCGTGGATATCAGGGGGGAACGCCGCTACGCCATCCGTGTATGGCTAGACAGGCGGGCAATGGCGGCGCGCAACGTAACGGTCAGCGATATTGAAAATGCGATAGAACGCAATAATATCGAACTTCCGGCTGGTGAAATCAAATCGCAAAACCGTTTGCTTGAACTTCGCCTCAACGCGCGCCTTTCCACACCTGAACAATTTGAAAACATCATCCTTGGCAAGATAAATGGTTACTCCGTTCGCTTACGCGATGTCGCACAAATTGAACAAGGGGTAGAAAGTGATGATTTGATCCTGCGCGCCAATGGAAAACCAGCAGTCGGGCTTCAAGTTATTCGGCAAAGTCAGGCAAATACGATGGCCATTTCACAATTGGTTCGTCAAAAAGTTGAAAGCCTGAAAGATAACCTGCCTCAGGGGATGGAAGTCATTGTCGGTTCTGACGATGCCTTATTTATTTCCGCCTCAATCGAAGAGGTCATCACGGCCCTTATTATATCACTCACCCTCGTTGTCATGGTTATCTTGCTGTTTCTGCGATCCTTACGCACAACGCTCGTTCCGGTCGTTACTATTCCGGTTGCCTTAATCGGTTGTCTTGCCTTGATCGCACTTTTTGGGTTTTCCATTAATGTTCTAACATTACTCGCCCTACTTTTGGCGATCGGCTTGGTCGTTGATGATGCTATTGTCGTTCTGGAAAATATTAAACGACGTATTGATGGTGGTGAAACTCCAATTGTCGCCGCCATGCGCGGTACCCAGCAAGTCACCTTTGCTGTCTTGGCAACCTCGGTTACATTGGTCGCAGTCTTTATTCCAATTTCCTTTCTAGGCGGACAGGTTGGTCGTCTTTTTAGTGAATTCGGGCTGATTATGGTCGCCGCAGTTGCCATTTCTACTTATGTCGCCCTGAGTTTATGCCCCATGATGGCATCGCGTCTTATTAAGGCACCCAAAAAATCTGAAATTGCAGACGGGATTATAGATGACGACCATCTCCTCGCCCAATCAATGATCGGCACAGTATATAGAAATCTGTTGGAAAAGGCCCTACAGCACCCATATTTCATCCTCGCCATTTGCTTGATTTTCAGCTTGGGTGCCATCGGCATATATAATGAATTACCACGGGAACTGGCCCCGCGCGAAGACCGCGGCGTTGCCTTTGTTCCCATGACAGCACCACAAGGATCTACCCTGTCCTATACAGATGAGCAGGCGGTACAGGTTGAAAAGATGCTTGCCCCACAGGTTCAGCAGGGCAACATTCGGTCCGTTTACACAATTATTGGCTGGGGGAACCGCCCCTATCGTGGTTTTGTCGTCATGCGCCTAGCCCCTTGGGACGAACGAGATCAAACTCAGGATCAAATCGTCAACAGTGTACGTCCACAGGTAAAGGACTTACCGGGTGCGCGTGCCTCGGTTTCCAGCCCTGCTGGCTTGGGTTTACGGGGGAACTCCACGCCTTTACGCATCGTCGTTGGCGGGACAGATTTCGACCAAGTGAAACAATGGGCCAACATTTTATTAGAACAAGCAAAACTAAATGAAGGTCTGGTCAATCCAGAAATGGATTATGAAGAAAACCAACCGCAATTGGACATCCAGTTTGACCGACAACGGGCATATGATCTGGGGATTAATGCTCAGGAGATCGCAACAACCCTTCAGGTTATGTTTGCATCTAAAGAAATCAGCACCTACGTAGACCGTGGACGTGAATATTCCGTTGTCGCTCAAATCCAACCGGAAGATCGCAAAACATACAATAGCCTAGAGAACGTCTTTATTCGCCCACACACAAATAATCCTTCGGCATTGGTCCCGATTGGTGCTCTTGTGCAGGCAGAAGAAACGGCAGCCTCTGCTGAATTACGCCGTTATGCACGTTTGCCCTCCATCACCATTCAAGCCGCGCTTGCTCCCGATTATACACTCGGACAAGCCGTCAGCTATATGGAAGAGGCCGCACAGGAGTTTCTTCCCGTAAATGCAAAAATTGGATATGCCGGACAATCAGCAACGTTTAAAGATACATCTGGGGGTATCCAGACTGTTTTCATACTCGCGCTCGTTATTGTTTTCTTGGTTTTAGCGGCCCAATTTGAAAGTTTTATTCACCCTCTCGTCATTATGCTGTCGGTTCCCCTTGCAATCGCCGGGGCTGTCTACACCATGATGTTGGCGGGCTTATCCTTAAATGTTTACAGCCAGATCGGCATATTGTTGCTGGTTGGACTTATGGCTAAAAACGGTATCTTAATCGTTGAATTTGCCAATCAATTACGTGACGAAGGGATGAGTGTTCGTGAAGCTGTTAAAGAAGCAGCAATTTTGCGTTTTCGCCCCATTATTATGACCGTTATCTCAACCATTCTCGGCGCCGTGCCTTTGGTCATTGCTACAGGTGCCGGTGCAGAAAGCCGCATTGCAATTGGTTGGGTTATTGTTGGCGGACTAGGTCTTGCCCTTTTCCTAACTTTGTTTCTAACGCCCGTCTTGTACAGTCTTCTTGCAGGTTTTTCACAACCGAGGTCATCTGTTAAAAAAGCACTGGAAGAAGAACTGCAACAAGAGGATCAGGCTTTTTAAATTTGTTTAACCGCATTTAAGAAGCTGCTGATATCATTTTTCAATCCATCATTGTTATTCCCTAAATCGGATACTGTAACCTGTTGTCCTTCAGCAAGTTTACCTGTTTCTTCAGCCGCTTTGGCAACAGAGAGTACAACGTTCGAAACTTCGTTTGCCCCTTGGGCTGCTTCATCAACATTGCGTGCGATTTCACTGGTTGCCGCCCCTTGTTGTTCAACTGCGGCCGCCACAACAGCTGTCAGTTCATCAATTCTGCGAATGGTTTCGCCAATACCAAGAACAGCATCCGCCGCAGATCCGGTTTCACGTTGAATTTCATCGATTTTACGACTGATTTCATCCGTGGCCTGTCCGGTTTGCGTCGCGAGATTTTTAACTTCACTGGCAACAACAGCAAATCCCTTACCTGCTTCACCGGCACGTGCCGACTCAATCGTTGCGTTCAAAGCCAGCAGATTTGTCTGTTCTGCAATATCACTGATAATCTGAACAACTTGGCCAATGCTGACAGCCGCTTCGTTCAATGCAACAACACGTGTGTTCACCATTTCAACTTCTGAAACGGCTGCGCGTGAGACTTCAGAGGCTTGAGACATTTGTCTTGAAATCTCATCAATGGAGGAAGACAATTCTGTCGACGCCGCAGAAACCGTCTGAATATTCGAACTGGCTTCTTCAATCGCCGTTGATGCATCTTGGGACAAGGCACCTGTCTCAACCGCATTTCCTGCCATTGTAGATGCAGACTCCATGACCTCAGCAACAGAACGGCTTACGATATCAAGGCCAATTCTCATTTTCTCATCAAAGTTCTTGGCAAGTTCTTCCAGTTTTTCGTGTCGACGACGTTCCAACTCTTGCTGCTCTGCTTCCTTGGCCTGCATTTCACGCTGTTCAATGGCATTTTGTTTGAAGACTTCAACCGCTTTTGCCATACCACCGATTTCATCTCGACGATCTGCGCCATTGACCACTGTATCCAACTGCCCTGCAGCCAAATCACCCATAACATTCGTCATACGTCCAATCGGCCCAGCAATAACGCGGGTCAGAACAATCCCAAAGAAAATAGCGGCAACAATCAACAACCCGACAGAAACTATAATGGTTGTTGAAAAACGTGTCATTGCGGCTTCTTTGGTCGCCAATGCTTCTTTTGCAATCTCCATTAGATTTCGTGAAAGTTCTTGGGCCGTATGATCAAATTTTGAAATAACTCCCTGCGGCAAGCCCGTTACTTCAACGGCACGGGCCTGATTAACAGTAAGGTAATTCCTCATCAAACGAATTTGTTCCGAGGCGTAGAGCGTCACCCACTCGCCATAATATTCACCTAATTTATTAACCTGCCCATCCACGTTTTTTGAGTTCTTCGATAAATCCTTGAGACGTTTAAAGTGTTTCGTAACGACAACACCAAAGTCGTTAAATTCCTTTAAACCTGCCCGGTCACCCGTCAACAAATAGTATAAAAGCCCCTGACGTTGTTCAGAAAAGGCCTGTTGATATAATTGATAAGTTGTCTCCATTTCATGGGCATTTTCGCTCTCATGTTCAGCGGACTTAATTTCATTAATCGCCGAAAAAGAAATAATGGCCATTAGAACTGTGACCACGATAAGAATTGAAAAACTCAAACTTAGCTTTTGAGCGATTTTCATATGACGTAAAAACTGCATATTATGTTCCTTCTCTTATCGCTTAAAGCATGCCGCGACGGCGTGCCAGTTCCGTCAGGTTATATTCAACAGTAACCGCACCGATCGGTTTTTGATCTGCCCCGGTTACGGTCAAATTAACTTGAGTGCGCCAGGTACTACTGCCCTCGTGGAACTCTGGCTCATCAATGAACACAGCGGCAGCACCATTCGGAAATGTTTTTTGAAATTTCCCCTCGTCCCCTTGCCAAAAATCCGAAGTGATGGAGCTTTGCCCCACGTTCAACCCTTTTGCATCCATGATAAATATTTCGGTAAACAAGCCACCGGATGCAGCCTGAATTTGTGTCAAATAGCTTGATAAGGGACTACTGAGCGTCGCCGCAATAAGGGGTTGATCATCACTTTTACGTTCTGCTCGCCACTGCTTATCTAATTTATCAACTTCTTCTTGGGGTAAAGTTTGATAACGCTTGTTTTGTGCACTGATCGACATCTCCACAACGGGGTTTTTCAACCATTCTTTAATTTGTGCAATTGCCGCTTGATCCAGTATAGACGTAGGTGGTGGTGCCGGTTGGGCGAATACATGACCTACAGTCAGAAAACACAATAAAGTAAAGATGAACTTACTAATAATACACACTTTTTTCATCGACTTGTTCCTCCCGATATATTCATACTTGAGCAAGGACCAACGCGATGTCAACATTAGCATATATAAAAAAAAGATTTTTATGCTAAAAAAATTCTACCATATGGATAATTCCCTAAATAGTTTTACATACAATAGTAAAAATGCAACTTAACTTGGTTTTTAAGTTATTTTCAAAACTTGAAGGCAAAAAAAAGCCCGTCCTCAACAAAAGGACGGGCTTTCAACGATCTGCAACAAAGTTGATAGAACGAGCTATATCAATGTTATGATTTAACCTCGGCCTCAACTTCATCAAAGAGAGTCTGAACATTGTCAGACGGCGGCGTGCTGATCTTGGAGACAATTAAAATCGCAAGGAAAGAGAATACAATCCCGGGGATAATCTCATAAAGGTCAAACCAGCCACCAGAAAGCTGCTTCCATACCACAACCGTGACACCGCCGACGATGATACCTGCATAGGCGCCTGCTTTCGTCATTTTCTTCCAATAAAGGGAAAGAATGAGCGCGGGACCAAATGCCGCACCGAACCCGGCCCAGGCATAAGAAACAAGTGCGAGGACTTTTGAATCTTTGTCCATTGCCAACGCTGTCGCAATAATGGCGATACCAACAACGGCCAAGCGCCCTACCATAACCAGTTTTTCTTGAGACGCTTCTTTGTTAAACAACGCTTTATAAAAATCTTCAGCCAAGGCGGAAGAGGAAACGAGAAGCTGAGAGTCAGCCGTACTCATAATCGCCGCGAGAATAGCCGCCAGCAAAATACCGGCAACGACAGGATGGAAAATTGCGTCTACCAGAACCATAAAGACAGTCTCGCTATCGCCTAGTCCATCAGGTAAATAACCAATCGCCACCAGACCAATTAAACAGGCACCAATCATGGATACCCCTGTCCAAAGAACGGCAATTCGGCGCGCAGACGGTACAGCGTCCTTACTTTTGATCCCTTTAAAGCGGGCTAAAACGTGCGGCTGACCAAAATAACCAAGCCCCCACCCCAAAAGCGAAAGCGTACCGATGAGCGTAATGGAAGAACCATCTGCTTCCGTGAACATATTCAGGAGTTCAGGGTTTTTAGCCTCAATAGCCGACAAAGTGCCACTCAAGCCACCAATTTCCCCCATTGCCACCAACGGAACAATCAGCAAGGCACCTACCATCAAAAGCCCTTGCACGACATCCGTCCACGAAACGGCAAGAAACCCACCGAACATCGTGTAAGAAATAACCGCAACGGCCCCTATGATAACGGCAATTTCATATTGAAATCCAAAAACCGTTTCAAAAAGTTTCCCCCCAGCAACAAGGCCGGAGCTTGTATAAAACAAGAAGAAGATGAGAATAAAAATAGCAGAAACTACACGCAAACCATGACCGCTGTCTTCAAAGCGCTTTTCAAAAAATGCCGGTAAGGTCAAAGAGTTTTCCGCACGAAACGAATAAACGCGCAAACGCTGTGCAACCAAGAGCCAGTTCAGCCATGTTCCAACCAGCAAGCCACCCGCAAGCCAGAAAGAACCAAAGCCAGCCGCCATCGCATAACCGGGAAGCCCCATAAGCAACCAACCACTCATGTCAGAAGCACCCGCACTTAATGCGCTGGGTAACGGACCAAGGTTACGCCCACCGAGAATATAGTCAGACAGGTCTTGTGTACGACGATAAGCGTACAGGCCAATCCCCAGCATCAAAACCAAATATATAACGAAAGTAAAAGTGATCATTCAGATATAAACCCTTATTAAACTGTATTTATATGCCTTACATCATCGGCCTTTGTGTTCGGCCCTCCGGCGCCATCCCTCCCATAACCCCGAAGATAACGCGACTCATGTGCAACAGTTGCTAAGACTAACAGTTTGACCAAAGTTCATATCTCTATTTTTTAGGTATTTTTAGTATATTTAACTTTTTAAATCAGCATAAACAGGATATTAACGTAATAAGCTATAACATTTAAGAATTATAAACTGTAAAACATTCTCTAAATATGTAAATATCGGTTAGTCAAAAAAGAGGGAATATCATGTTAGACAAATTTGACCTGTCGATCCTAAGAGAATTACAGCGCAATGGTCGAATAACAGTTACAGAACTGGCAAATCGCGTCGGGCTGTCCAAAACCCCCTGCCAAGTCAGAATGCGCAAACTTGAGGACATGAAGTATATAAAAGGATATATGGCGATCCTTGATCAAGGAAAGCTTGGTGCCAAACATGTCGCTTTTGTCAAAGTTTCCCTCACCGATACCCGGTCCAACGCCCTTGAAGCCTTTAACGATGCCGTGCGTGACATAACAGAAATCGAACAATGCCACATGATTGCAGCAGATTTTGATTATTTGTTAAAAGTGCGCACAGCCAATATCGAAACATACCGGACTGTCTTGGGTGAAAAAATTTCAAGACTTCCCTTTGTGCAACAAACCAGCACATTCGTCGTTATGGAAGACGTGAAAGATATCGCCCACAGCCTATTTTAAACCCCTCAGGTAAAGTCCATTTGATCCAACGGACAAACGTTTAAGCCTTGTTTTTCAAGGCCGTTTAACACAAAGGACGCGGTATCACAGGCTTTTGGGGTATCACCATGCACACAAATACTGTGAATATCTGTTTTCAATACTTTGCCATCTATTGAAATTAAAGCCGACTTTTCCACCATTTCCATCACGTGATTAAGACATGTTTCAGCATCATGGATTACTGCACCTTCGACCTTCCGGCTCACCAAGGTGCCTTTATCCGTGTAAGCTCGATCTGCAAAAATCTCTTCAGCAACGTTTAAACCCGCCTTTTTTGCAGCAAGGGAAAGTTCTGACAATGCCGGTGCCAAAAAAATCAAGTTTTGATCAACATCCTTAACAGCACGACAAATAGCAGAAGACAGATCGGCATCTTCACACGCCATATTATTCAGGGCACCATGCGGTTTAACATGCGTCACCTTGCCACCTTGTGATGCAGCAATGGCAGAAAGTGCACCGATTTGATAAACAATCATCGCGTAAACGTCATTTAACGCCATTTGCATGGGGCGTCGACCAAAACCTTGTAAATCCGGAAAGCCGGGATGCGCCCCAATTGAAACATTATTTTCGAGCGCCATAGAGACTGTTTGTTGCATGACCAAAGGGTCACCGGCATGAAACCCACAGGCCACATTGGCCGATTTAATGGCTTTCAAAAGCTGGGCATCATTGCCGATTGTATATGCACCAAAACTTTCACCAAGATCAGCATTCAGGTTAATCATTTTCATTTTTAAATATCTCCGTCAAGGTGACCGGGGAAATGGTCCGGACATCCCATATCAACAACACCACCGATCAGATTGCTTTCATAAAGTGCTTTGAGATTGATAAAACCATTGGCACTCGCAGCAACAATAGACCGTTTCAGACGTTTTAGTTCTTCACGTGACTGTCTTGCAATAACGCAGGCTTCATGCGCAGATACAGCCTCAAAATAGAATTCTGTGCCCGGCAATGAATTCGCAATCAAGTGCAAGTCAGACGAAATAACCGTTGCAATCTTCGGGTAGCCACCAACAGTTTGCCCATCATTTAACAAGACAATAGGTTGTCCACTTCCCGGTACCTGTATTGCACCGGGGGTCACACCATCCGAGATGATTTGACTTCCCTTTTCCTTCTTATGATGAAGGGGGCTGCCCTCTAATCTTGCGCCCATACGGTCGGATTGTTTGCTAATCGTGTAATAGTTTTTCAGAAACTGATTAATCGTAGTTTCTTCAAAAAAATCTTCTTGTGGACCCAGCACCACGCGGACCTTCTCAGCTGTTCCAACGGGAGGGGATGGTACAAGTTTATCAGCCTCATTGGCCAATTTTAAACTATTACTCCCGAGATTCAGGCCATCCCCGGACTTTAAGAAGCCACCATCCAAACCACCAAGTTCCGAGCGTACATATGTCGATTTGCTCCCCATTACTGGTTTGACATTCACACCACCGGAAACAGCAATAAAGCCAGACATCGTCTGTTCCAAGGTACCAATTTTGGCTTCCTCATCAGGATTAAGCGTAAAGCTTCGCCATCCCGAAACGCTATGGGTATGTAACTCTGCCTCGCCACGGGAAATAATTTCAATTTTCACATTTCCGCAAACAGCCAGTTTAACAGGCTCATCCACGGCTTTTAGCGTCGGGCCAACAACGCGAAATTCAATTCCGGCATCATCTGCAGCATTGCCGACCAAACAGTTCCCCAATTCCATCCAATGAGGCGTCACACTGCCACAGATGGGAATCCCGAATTCTTGGAACCCGGGTCGACCTTTATCCTGAATAAAAGATTGAAAACCGGGAGAGACTATTTCCAAAGCACCCTTCATCAGGCGACCTCTTTTTCCTGACAAATAGAAGAATAATCATATTCCCCCATTGCCAATGCCTGTTGAATATCTTCAAAATCTTGGACGGATACTTGACGAAAACACACTTGATCACCTGCTTTTAACAAAACAGGTTCCTCCCGTTTCGCATCAAACAAATCAATCGGCATACGTCCAATCAAATGCCAACCGCCCGGACTTTCTGAAGGGTAAACAGCCGTCAGTTGATCTGCAATCGCAAGGGAACCTTTCGGAACCGCCGTGCGTGGTTGGGAACGGCGCGGCAAACGCAAACGTTCGTCCAACAGTCCCATAAACGCAAACCCCGGTAAAAATCCTAACATAAAAACGTCATAGACCGTTTCTTGATGGATGGATATCACTTCATCTTGTGTCAGTCCGGTTGTTTCTGCAACCTCTTTTAAATCAGGTGCATATTGGTCATCATAACAAACGGGGAAAATCCATTTTGTCGTCGCATTTAAATCACTATTACCCTCTTCTATATAAGGGGCAACCAAATTCACCACTTCCTCCGGGAACAAAACTGTAGAATCAAAATGCACTGTCAATGATCGAAATGTTGGCACACTTTCAATAATACCTTTTACGAGACCATTGGAAATCGATTCCTTTAAATTTGCATGCACACCGAGTACATGATGGTTTACACGTCGGGATATAACGGAGCCAAACTCGAAAGTTATAGCGCGATCACCTAGATTCAAGACCGGATAATCCATTAGAAAACCTCGTAAAATTATATTTGCCATCTTAACGGTGACATAAAATTAAAATTTCTTTGACATTTTGTCAATATTTTATCATTGTTATGGCGATGTTATAATATGGAGGTAACTTAAATGTTC
Organism: Terasakiella sp.; assembly: GCF_048267425.1. Taxonomy (GTDB): domain Bacteria; phylum Pseudomonadota; class Alphaproteobacteria; order Rhodospirillales; family Terasakiellaceae; genus Terasakiella. Next base: position 7,059 of record NZ_JBLWXN010000005.1, on the reverse strand, counting down.
AAATTCTCGAAGCTTGCACTTGCTGCGGCTGCACTTATTGCATTAGGCGGGCAAGCGTCTGCGAAAGATGTATGGAATATGCCGACCCCTTACCCGGACGGAAATTTCCACACCGTCAATATCAAAGCCTTCGCCGATGAAGTCCGTACGGCAACAAATGGCGAACTTGATATCAAAATTCACAGCGCAGGCTCGTTAGTCAAACACCCGGAAATTAAAAATGCCGTTCGCAAAGGGCTTGTTCCGATCGGTGAATTTTTCCTCTCTCGTCTCAGTAATGAAAACCCGGTCTTCGGTATCGACTCAATTCCGTTCCTCGCAACAAATTACGCAGATGCAGAACGCCTCTGGAATGCTTCTCGTCCAATCATCGAAAAACAATTGCAAAAGCAACGCCTGAAAGTTTTATTTTCTGTTCCTTGGCCCCCCCAAGGTCTTTATGCCAAAAAAGAAGTTAAATCTTTGGAAGACCTAAAAGGCGTTAAAATGCGGGCCTACAATGCCTTAACTGAACGTTTGGCACGTCTGTCCGGTGCGGTTCCGACCCAAGTTGAAGTTCCCGACATCCCCCAAGCTTTTGCAACAGGTCAAGTGGATGCAATGATCACTTCCCCATCCACGGGCGCAAACTCCAAAGCATGGGATTTTGTTTCCAATTTTGTTGACGTACAGGCTTGGATCCCGAAAAATATCGTTGTTGTAAACCAGAAAGCTTATGACAAATTATCTGACAGCGCCAAATCAGCAATCGATGCTGCTGCTAAAGCAGCCCAAACACGTGGTTGGAAAGCCAGCCAAGCTGAAACAGCCGCTAAAATTAAAATCTTGCAAGACAATGGCATGAAGGTCTCTACACCCACGGCCGATTTGCTTAACGGTTTGAAAAAAGCCGGTAGCGAAATGACTGCAGACTGGGCAAAAGCGTCCGGTGCTGATGGTCAGGAAATTCTGGCAACTTACAATAAATAATACGACAAATGGCGAAGGGCACGTCCCTTCGCCATCGTTATATGCGGAGGTTTCAAAATGAGGGCTATGCTCGACAAACTTTATGTCATAGGGGGCGTGACGGGAGCGCTTTTCCTGTTTGGCATTTTCTCAATCGTGCTGTTACAAGTAGGGGCAAATCTAATTGATTTCATTTCCTCGGCCCTGACAGGTCATGCAATTGGATTAACAATCCCTTCTTATGCTGAAATTGCAGGGTTCATGCTGGCAGGCGCCTCTTTTCTCTCGTTGCCTTATGCCCTTCGCCACGGAACACATATTCGGGTTAACCTATTCATTCAACGCTTAGGTTCCAAGGGACAACAACTCACTGATATCTGGTCCTTTCTCATCGGAACAGCCTTAACGGGCTGGCTGGCTTATTACGCATGGGAACTGGTTCTTGAATCTTATGAATACGGGGACCTTTCCACCGGACTTATCGCTGTTCCCATTTGGATTCCACAAGTTTCACTCGCATTGGGAACAACATTAATGACGGTCTCCATGTTGGATGGTTTCATTTCATCACTTATGCAAAAAGATTTTTTTATTAAGGCTGAAAATGCCGATCTGGGGGCAGAATAATGAGTGATATTCTTCTGCCTGCCTTCATTATTTTAATTGTTTTATTCACTTTGCTGGGAAGTGGTGTTTGGGTCGGTATTTCCCTTTTGGCCGTTGCTGCCATTGCAATGGAAGTTTTCACCACATCACAGACAGGCCCCTTAATGGCCTCTACAATTTGGGGTGCCAGCAATCTTTGGTCTCTTGCAGCCCTTCCCCTCTTTATTTGGATGGGGGATATTCTGTTTAGGTCCCGCTTATCAGACGACATGTTTGAAGGGCTTCACCCGTGGATGGGGAATTTGCCCGGCAAACTCCTTCATATCAACATTATCGGCTGCGGTATCTTTGCTGCGGTTTCAGGATCTTCTGCGGCAACAGCTGCAACCATCGGGAAAATTTCAATCCCCGAGTTAAAGCGTCGCGGTTATGACGAAAAAATGATATTAGGAACACTTGCCGGATCCGCAACTTTGGGACTGTTGATCCCGCCCTCCATTATTCTGATCGTATATGGTGTTGCGACTGAACAGTCCATTGCCCGCCTCTTTGTTGCTGGCGTCGGGCCGGGTATCATGCTGGTCGTTATGTTTATGGCTTATGTCGCCATTTGGTCCTTTCTCAACAAAGACAAAATGCCTGAAACCGCCGAAAGTTTCTCATGGAAGCAACGTTTTCACAGCATTAAAAATCTCGGCCCCGTGGTTCTGCTGATTGCCGGGGTTATCGGCTCCATCTATATGGGCATTGCCTCACCAACTGACGCAGCCGCCGTCGGCGTTTTTCTATCTCTTTGCCTCACAAAAATGACAGGCGATTTGACAAAAGAAAGCTTCATCGACGGGATCCTAAGTGCAACCCGGACATCTTGCATGATTGCCTTTATTTTGGCAGGTGCCGCTTTTCTAACAACGGCAATGGGTTTTACAGGCATTCCGGCCAGTCTTGCCAGTTGGATCGGTCAAATGGGCTTAAGCCAATATCAATTACTTGGTGCTCTTACCCTTTTCTTCATTGTTATGGGCTGTTTCCTTGATGGCATTTCAGTCGTGGTTTTAACAACCGCCGTTATTCTCCCCATGATCGAGACGGCAGGGATTGATCCCTTATGGTTCGGTATCTTCATTGTGATCGTGGTTGAAATGTCCCAAATCACTCCACCTGTCGGCTTCAACCTGTTTGTTATTCAGTCCTTGTCGGGGCGCAATATTTTAGTTGTCGCCAAAGCCGCCCTTCCGTTTTTCCTCATTCTTATTGGTGCCGTCGGTGCGATTACAGCCTTTCCTGAAATCGTCACATGGCTGCCGAACAACATGAACTGATGCCCATCGTGGAGCAAATTATGAAACTCTCAAAAATCATGGTCTATCAAGATGACAATGCTCATTGCGTTAACTGGACGACTTACGCCGCCCATCTTGCAGATCAATTACATGCACATTTAACAGGTTTTTTTGTCGGACAAGACCCGACCGACCTTAAAATTTTTGATGATGCGTTGGCAAATGCCATTCAAAAAAATATCGATCTCGCCAGTATGCCATCGGCTGTAACACGGGCGCGATTTGATCAAACATTGAGCAATTTCAGCATCGAAACATCCTTTAAAATTGCAAATGAAAAACCATCGATTGCACTCCGCCGAGAAGCCCGTTTTTACAATCTTATTATTACAGGCCAACCAGATACCTCTTCAAGCGCAATGCAGGATGAAAAATCGGCTCTTTCCCATTTATTGATCGGCAGTGGTCGCCCCGTTATTGTGGTTCCTCGTGATTACAAGGCAAAACCAGCTTTTAAACGGGTCACCATTGCATGGGATGGGGGGCGTGAAAGTACACGTGCCCTTTTCGACAGTCTTCCCTTTATTGCCAATGCAGAAAGCATTGAGATCATTACGGTAAAAACCGAAGATGGAAGTCGGCCTTTTAGCGTTGCCCGACCGGATGAAATCTCAAGTTTACTCTCGGACATGGGATTGAAAAATCAGCATAAGGTCCTTGAAGCTAATGGACAGCGCTCAGGGCGGCTTATCCTTGAAAAAGCACAAGAACATCACAGTGATATCATCGTGATGGGGGCATATGCCCATTCCCGTTGGCGCGAACTGGTCTTGGGAAGTGCCACACGTTCCATCGTAAAACACACAACATTGCCTGTCTTGATGTCACATTAAAGCAAATAAACAGTCACAAAATAAGGAAAACACTCCTTGTAACACCGTCATTTCGCTGGTAAATTACAGATAAAATATACTAGGAGGCTTTTGTGACTGAAAAAAAAGAAGACTATCCCTACTCCCGCCACATCGTTTCTTCTGAACATCTTGCTTCGGAAGAAGGCTGGCAGTTAAGCGAGTTTGAATACGGATTAATCATTTCCTTTCATGCATTCAGTCGATGGATGACCCGTTGCATGACTGCGGTGGGAGAGAGTGACTTTAGTCCCTTGGATGTCTTAGTCCTTCACAACGTCAATCACCGGGCCAAAGAAAAAAGACTGGTCGACATCTGCTTCGTTTTAAATATCGAAGATCAGCACACTGTGAATTACTCCCTCAAAAAACTCCTGAAAGCAGGTTATGTTCAAGGGGAAAAACGCGGGAAAGAGCGCTTTTACAGCACAACGGAGGAAGGACAACACGTCTGTTCTGAATACCGGCGCATTCGTGAACGGTGCCTTGTCAGTGCCTATAAGGCGGTAGAACACAACAGTCTGGAGCTCTCCGACGTTGCAACCCTTCTTCGTGGCATGTCTGGCTTATACGATCAAGCATCCCGCACCGCGAGCGCTTTATAAACATAAGGTTTTGGAGGGGAATTTCGAATAAAGCTGAAATTCCCCTACCCCTCAAATACCTAGATTACTCACATTGATAAAGGAATAAGCCTTACTCACTTCCTTCCAAATGCTTCAGATATTTATCGATATTGCTTTGTAAGTTGGTGGCTTCTTCAGACAATTTACCCGATGTTCCGCGCAAATCGTTCGATAACTGACCGGTTTTTTCCGCTTCACCGCCAACAGCATTTACAATCTGATCAATTTCAGACGACCCATCGGTAATCCCCAAAACGCTTTGAGAAATTTCAACCGTCAAGCTTTCCTGCTGCGAAACCGTAGACGAAACCTCAAACTGAATGTCATGAATTTGTGAGATGACGTTATTAATTTCCTCAATGGCCGATTTGGCATCCACAACCTGATTTTGTACCACCGCAATTGTCTGTGCAATTTCATCTGTTGCATTTGAGGTCAACCCCGCCAAACGCCCGACCTCATCGGCAACAACGGCAAACCCTTTGCCCGCTTCACCAGCACGTTGCGCTTCAATTGTTGCATTCAAGGCAAGCATACGGGTTTGGGCTGCGATATCACTAATCATGCGGGTCACTTCGCCAATTTTCGAACTTGAACTTTCCAGTTCTTCCACGGCGCGATTACCCGTTTCCGCAACTGAAATCGCCGTTTCTGCCGTTTCTTTTGCCGTATTGGATTTTTCCGCCATATCAGAAAAGTTTGTGTTCAACAATGTCGCTGTTTGCGAAGCATTGCTCGCACTTTGGCGATTGCGTTCGGAAATTTCCTGTGCCTGATGAGCTTGCGTCACCGTTTCATCAGACTGTGTCCCTAAAGATTCAGATAAATGTTCCAAGCTGCGTGCTTGTTGCGCCACAATTTGTGCAACCGCAGTAACCTCTTCCATAATTTTTGCGGCAAATTCCCGTTCCTGTTTTTGCTGGGTTACATCTGTCCAGCTCAACATCGTATTCACATGGGCACCGTGTTGGCTCAAAACCGCCTGTGCATCTACTTCGACATGTCGATCTTTATAAATATATTGTTGTTTGAACGGCAAGTTTTCTGAATTTGAAATTTTAGCAATAAATGCCGCACCTTGTTCAAAGAGATCCGCAGACTTGTTGTTCACAATTTCATCTTCTGCAAATTGCAAGAAATCACGAGCGGCAACATTACAATAATCCAAATGTCCCTCCAAATCGCACAAGACAATACAGGATGCATTATTTTCAATAATGCGTTGTCGACGATAAGCTTGACGGACACTTTCCCTTAACATTTCCAACGCCGCAGCCATTGTGCGGAATTCATCATTACCGGTTGGTGGAATTTCAACACGCGTATTTCCTCCGCCCAAGTCTTTCATAGCGTTTGCAAAATTCTTGAGCTTGGCAAACACTGCAAATCGAAGCAATAACCAGCCACCAATGGCACAGCCCAACAATGCAATTGAGACAAGGGAAATAGCTTGGTTACGGATGTCTAAAAGGTTGTTCTTAAATTCGCTGATATCACGGGTCAACGAAACCGTCATCCATGTTTCACCCGTCGAAGCAGGCACATCAACAAACAAGGTTTCAAGTCCGGAATTTACAGCTTCTTCCACCGTCTCATTCTTGCTTCCCTCTTCCGAATTCGTCGATTGCGGATGGCTGGCAAGAAGAACTTCTTTCTTGGCATTCAACAACTTAACTTCACCTGATAGCGCACTCCCCAAATTGGCAAACTGAGGAATGGGATCGGTAATAAATTCAACATAACCTGCAACTTTAAACCCACCGATAGGCATGATTAAGCTATGAACTGGATGGCCGTCTTTTGTTTTCCATGTGTAGGCAACAGGCTTGCGTTGTGCCTGTTTATCGCGTTTTTGGAGTTTCTCTATAATTGCTTTATTACTTAAGACAGTTTCTTCAATGCCTTTTGATGAAAAGGTAATATTATTCAGTTCCTTATCAAAAACGTGAACACCTTGTAACATCACGGCCTTACTGACAACTTCCTGTGTCATATAAGTTGCGTCAGCACCGATCGTTAATTTCTTGGCATCCCCTTCGCGTGCACCTTGAACCAGCACACGATCACGTGACCACTTATCTACAATAGGGAAGAGTTCTTCATAGTAACGTTCAGCTATGGATTGGCGGACCAGAAAAGAAGCAATTTCACCTGACGTGTCATTGAAGTTTTTTATCGAAAATTTTTCATATGAGTTACTCAGCCATATCAGCGTTGTAATTACGACTGCTGTGCTAAACACACCGATCAGCGCCAAAATCTTACGAATTGTCCAATACATCTCGACCTAGATTCCTATTTCATTTTAATGCAGGGTTATCGTCCTCCCCGCTAAAGTATGAATAAAAACAATCGAGGCTGAAGATTGTCTCCAGCCTCGATCCTTATTCAATGTCCAATAATTTGGCTTAGGAACTCCTGAGTTCTTGGTTCTTGTGGGTTTTTAAAGAACTCGTGAGGTTCGTTTTCTTCAACGATCTGTCCATCCGCCATGAAGATGACGCGGTCGGCGACCGTTTTGGCAAAGCCCATTTCGTGTGTCACACACAGCATGGTCATGCCTTCTTCGGCCAGTTGTACCATCGTATCCAGCACTTCCTTGATCATTTCTGGATCAAGCGCCGAGGTCGGTTCATCAAACAGCATGATTTTCGGCTGCATGCACAAAGACCGGGCAATCGCCAC
>NZ_JBLWXN010000004.1:0-295742 GCF_048267425.1 Terasakiella sp. | reverse complement strand
CCGATGGGGTTGCGCGTCTTGCGCAAAATCGAACAGATCGTTCGTGAAGAACAGGATCGTGCTGGTTGTCAGGAAGTCCTGATGCCGACCATTCAACCGGCTGAGCTTTGGCAACGCAGTGGCCGTTATGACGATTACGGCAAAGAAATGCTCCGCATTAAAGATCGCCATGACCGCGATATGTTGTATGGGCCGACAAACGAAGAACAAATCACCGATATCGTAAAGATGGAATGTCAAAGTTACAAAGACATGCCCAAAATGCTTTACCATATTCAGTGGAAGTTCCGCGACGAGGTTCGCCCGCGCTTTGGGATTATGCGGGGTCGCGAGTTTTTGATGAAAGACTCATATTCTTTCGATATGGATTATGAATCCTCCAAACGCGCCTATAATAAAATGTTCGTCGCTTACCTGCGTACGTTTGATCGCCTTGGGATCAAGGCTATTCCCATGCGTGCAGATACAGGCCCGATCGGTGGTGACTTGTCCCACGAATTCCTTGTTTTGGCTGAAACAGGTGAGTCCGGCGTTTTCGTTCATAAAGATGTTCTGGAATTTGACATTCCGGGCGAAGATGTCGATTACACTGGCGATTTGCAGCCGATTGTTGACAAATGGACGTCCCTGTACGCCGCAACCGATGAAAAACACGAAGAAAGCGCCGAAGCTGAACTTGGCGACAAACTGTTGGCCGCACGCGGGATCGAAGTCGGTCATATTTTCCACTTCGGGACCAAATATTCCAAACCGATGGGTGCCACCGTTACCGATAAAGACGGCAATGAAATCGACTTGCAAATGGGGTCTTACGGCATTGGGGTTTCCCGCCTGATCGGGGCGATTATCGAAGCCAGCCATGATGACGGCGGTATTATCTGGCCCGAAAGCGTTGCTCCCTTCAGCGTTGGTCTGATCAACCTGAAATCCGGTGATGCCGATTGCGATGAAACATGTGCCAAACTGTATGCAGACTTAAATGCAGCCGGTGTGGAAACTTTGCTTGATGATACAAACGAACGGGCCGGTGCCAAGTTCAACAATATGGATTTGATCGGTTTGCCGTGGCAGGTTGTCATCGGTCCACGTGGTTTGAAAAACGGTGTTGCGGAAGTTAAAAACCGCAAAACCGGCGAAAAAGAAGAAATCGCAATTGATCAACTGGTTGCGAAATTTTCTGCCTAAGCACATATCACGACAGCCGATAAAATACACACAGGGAAAACCGTATGTTCAAAGCATTTGAATGGATGATGGCGGCGCGCTATCTCAGAGCGCGGCGACGCGAAGGTTTCGTTTCCGTCATCGCATGGTTTTCCCTGTTGGGTATTGCCTTGGGGGTTGCAACCCTGATTATCGTCATGTCCGTTATGAACGGATTTCGCGAAGAATTACTGAGCCGTATCCTCGGCATCAACGGTCATATCAATGTCTATGGACAGACACGTGACTTAACGGATTACACGTCACTCAGTGATCGACTTTCTCAAATCGATGGTGTCGTCAGCGTAACGCCTACGATCGAAGGGCAAGTCATGGCAACCGGGCAGGGCGCATCCAGTGGTGCAATGGTTCGCGGGGTAACGGGCGAAGATTTCAAAAAACGCAAGCTCCTGTTTGACAGCCTCAAGGCGGGATCAATGGATCTGTTCAATCAGGATCAGGGCGTTATTGTCGGGGCGAGGTTAGCCCAAAAATTAGGATTATGGGTCGGTGACAAAATCACCCTGATTTCCCCCAAAGGCAATATAACTGCCTTTGGGACCGTGCCGCGGATGCGTAGTTTTACAATTGCAGCAACCTTCGATGTCGGCATGTATGAATATGACAGTAGTTTCATCTTCATGCCATTGAGCGCCGCGCAAAATTATTTCCGTATGAAAGGTATTAATTACCTTGAGGTCATGGCCCCCAATGCCGACAGTACGGATCAGGTCACCTATAATATTATGACAGAACTGGGTCGTTTCGGTGTCAATCCAATTGATTGGAAACGTACAAACTCCAGCTTCTTCAACGCGTTGCAGGTTGAACGCAACGTTATGTTTATGATCCTGACCCTGATTATTATCGTTGCGGCTTTCAATATTATTTCCGGTCTGATTATGTTGGTTAAAGATAAAGGCAAAGATATCGCCATCCTGCGCACAATGGGGGCAAGCCGGAGCAGCATTATGCGTATTTTCCTGATTGCCGGGGCAAGCGTCGGTGTCTTTGGCACGATCCTTGGCTTTATTTTGGGCCTCGCCTTTGCAGAAAACATCGAAACAATCCGGCGTTGGATTGAAACCCTAAGCGGTAATGACTTGTTTGCTGCCGAAATCTATTTCCTATCCAAATTGCCCGCAATTGTTGACTATGGCGAAGTCAGTCTGGTTGTTGCAATGGGATTGGGCCTGTCTTTCCTGGCAACCCTTTATCCGTCGTGGCGGGCCGCCCGTCTCGACCCGGTGGAGGCATTGCGTTATGAATAAGGCTGTTCTTGAACTCCAAAACCTTAATCGCAGTTTCTCGCAAGGCCATGATCGGCTGGATATCCTGAAAGAAGCCAGTCTTACGATCCATCCCGGTGAAATTGTGGCATTGGTTGGTCCAAGCGGGGCAGGGAAATCCACCTTACTGCAAACTGCAGGCTTGCTAGAACGCCCGGACAGTGGCGAAATTTTAATCGATGGTGTGGAAACCACGAAACTAAGTGACCGTGAAAAAACCCGACTTCGCCGCAATCATTTAGGCTTTGTTTATCAATACCATCACCTGCTGCCCGAATTTTCAGCTCAGGAAAACATTGTCATTCCCCAAATGATCAATGGCAAAACGAAGAAAGAAGCGCAGATCCGCGCACAAGAGCTGCTGGAAGCTGTTTCCTTGGCTAAAAGAGGGCAACACCGTCCTGCTGAACTATCGGGTGGGGAACAACAACGTATCGCGATTGCACGTGCCCTTGCCAACAAGCCGAAGCTTTTATTAGCAGATGAACCGACGGGAAACCTTGATCCGGCGACATCTGACCATGTATTTAACCTGTTGCTGGATGAAGTCCGTAAAGAAGGCCTCGCCGCACTGATTGCGACACATAACCCGACCTTGGCGCAACGCATGGACCGGATTGTAAAACTGGAAAATGGCAATCTCGTCACACAATAGATTGCAGACAAACAAAAAGGCGGCTTTCAAGAAAAACCGCCTTTCTCTATTCAGGTCTATAAGTGATCGACCTATAAATCTTCTTTATAGCCCAGAACCATATCGCGCAACGTGATAATCCCGATCGGATTACGTTCGTGATCAACAACAACCGCACGCGACACCGCATATCGAACCAACAAACGCACCGCGTATTTGATATTCATTTCCGATGCGACGGTTAAAACCGGTTTGGTCATAATTTCATAGACACTGGTGCGTGCCGCGGGACGGTCCGTTGCCACAACTTCACGGGCAATATCGCGAATGGTCAACATGCCGAATTCGTCACTTTCATCATGGCGTTCTACAATCAGGGAGCTAACCCCTTCATCCCTGATGATATCAATGGCTTCGGCAATTGTTGCAACGCGCCCGATTGTTTTGACATTCGGGGTCATAATATCGCTTACGCTGACATAAGGTTTCTCAGTCATACTTCACCTGCAATTTCTTCCATGATTTTAGGCAATTGGGTCGTCAAGCCGACCGCATCTTCAAGATCAATTTGAAAAGCCAGTCCTGTTCCCGGTTCCTCATCAAATTTACCGGCAGAACAAATGGCTTCCAGAATTTTACGCGCTTGTGTTCCGGCCACTAAAAACAGGATAACATCACGCTGGGCGGTTAGCTCCAATCCCATAAATCCTTTTTCCGGTGTCAGGCCTTCGCCGCGCACAGAACTGATGGTTGTGGCACCTGTCGCCCCCGCTTCACGGGCCGCATCGATCACAGTATTTGTGATCTCATCGGCCACCATCGCAACAATAAGTTTTAAATTCATGCTCCACTCCCTGATGAAGACGCGACCTTTTTGGCCTTCACACGTTTTGCCATTTTCTCGGCAATCAATGCATAGGCCAAAACGGACATAATTGGAAAAACACTCGCAAACGCAATTAAACCAAAACCATCCAGCAACGGACTTCGCCCCGGTACAGTCGAAGCCAACCCAAGACCAAGGGCGGCAACCACGGGGACTGTCACAGTCGAAGTGGTTACCCCCCCACTGTCATAAGCCAGAGGAATAATTGTTTTGGCAGCAAAAAATGTCTGGATGATGACGATTATATATCCAACCATAATATAGATGGGCAGGGGAGTCCCCGACACGATACGATAGGCCCCGAGCGAAACCCCAATCGCAACCCCGATTGCAACAGCGGCACGTAACCCCCACGCGCTGATACTGCCCCCTGAAATCTCTTCCGCCTTAATCGCAACGGCAATTAACGACGGTTCCGCAACGGTTGTCGAAAAACCAATGGCTGCGGCAAAAATATAAACCCAGTAATAATCATGCCATTGCAAAGTCTCAGGCTTGCCTTTTGCCCCCAAAAAATCAGGATCGGATAATTGGGTCGCCATCGTTTCCCCCAATGGGAACAACGCTTGTTCCAATCCGACAAGGAACAAAGTCAAACCAAGCAGCACATAAACAAAACCAATAACGATTTTCTTGAAATTCGGCACTTTTTTACGAATGACCAGAAACTGAAATCCCAGCAGAATCACAAGGATCGGCAATACATCACGACCGGTCGATATAGCGGCATGAGCAATATTTATAATCCAATCCAACATCACATGACCATCCCGAACAAAAGGACAAAGATCATGGGAGTTAGGCTGGCGAAAGCAATCAAGCCAAACCCATCAATCATGGGATTACGCCCCTTAATGGTGGAAGCCAGTCCAACACCAAGTGCTGTCACCAAGGGCACCGTCACAGTCGAGGTTGTCACCCCGCCACTATCATAAGCAATGCCGACAATTTCCGGTGGGGCAAAATTTGTAATCACAATAACGAGAATATAACCGCCAATAATGAAATACTGAATAGGCCAGCCTTTTAAGATACGATAAACACCCAGAATAATAGCACAGCCCACAGACAGGGCCACGACCATGCGCAGCTCAAAAGCATATGTGGCCTGTGCGTCTGTCGTTAACGGTATTTGTCCCCCTTTGGCCGCAATCTCGGCGGCTTCTGCCGCGACAGCGATCAAGGCCGGTTCAGCGACAGTCGTCCCAAAACCTAAACAGAAAGCAAAGGCCAACAGCGCGATTAAGCTGCCTTTACGGGCAAAGGCATTGGCCATTGACTCCCCAAGGGGGAACAATCCCATCTCCAATCCCTGAATAAAAAGGGCCAACCCCAAAACAACAAATAACAAACCCGGAATAACTTTATCCAAGTTGGGAAAAGGTTGCTGTAGAACAACAATTTGGAAAAAGGCAATAACCAGAATAATGGGTGCCAAATCGCGCAAAGCCCCCACAAATAAACCTAAAAATCTTTTTAATCCGGGATTCATAAATCTATTTCGCGCCCCCTGTTTTTATCATTACATATGTCTTAATGTATTCAACGACAAAGAACAAGTTACGTTTTTGGAACATAAAGACGAACCCGGCCATTTAGACCACGCACTGTGGTTGTCCCAATCGTGCGCAGTTCAATGTTTTTCACATTCTGGGCAGTGGCTTCAGAAATAAGGATATTTGTCCCAAACTCCTTGTTCAGGTTTTCAATTCGCGAGGCTAGATTTACAGCGTCACCATGAACCGTATAATTCAGGCGACCTTGCGCACCAACGGCCCCGGCCACCACAGTTCCAGTGTTCAATCCAATTCGGCTTTTTAAATAAATACCATCAAATGTTTTTGTGTCTAATGTATTGCAGATTTCCAAAGCTGCGCGTAACGCACATTCCGCATGATCCGGTGCTTTAATCGGGACATTAAAGGTTGCGAGCACGGCATCGCCTTGAAACTGCGTTACAACACCGCCATAACGTTCCAGAATCTCAACCACTTGTGAGAAATATTCATTCAGGATCGCCACAATACGTTCCGGCCCGACTTCTTCGGTTAATTGGGTGAAGCCTTCCAAATCAGAAAACAGGATGGTGGCCTGTGTCGAAATCGGTTTCAGCTCTCCGCTTTCCTGCATTAAGGACGCCGCAACTGATTCAGGAACGTAACGACCAAAAACTTCGCGGATTATATCGCGTTCACGCATCCCTTCGACCATTTCGTTAAACGCCAAAGCCGCTTGGTCCAGTTCGCGCAAACGGCTGCGGGGTAACGGTTCTATATCTTCAAACTTCCCAGAACGGACCTTTTTCGCCGTATCTGCCAATCGAATAATGGGACGCGCCAGTTTTTTACCGACCTTCAGCGATAGAACAATCGAAATCACAAGGATAAGAAAACCGGCCCCAGCCATTTCAAACAACTGTGTTCCCGCATTTCGATCCGACTTTTCGGTATTGATGTAAACCCCGGTAATCCAGGGTGTTTCCCCAAAACGTTCCAGTTTGCGCGTTGCAACGATATAGAGATCATCCTCAATGCGTGCCCGGTTTACTTCAACATCCTGGATCGGTGTGATCAATCCCGCCTTGATAACCGGTCCTGCAATCAGGCGATTAAGCTTGATGTCCTGAAAATCAACCAAGCGGGGCAGGGGGACTTCACTTTTGCCCTCCAGCCAATCGGTACCGCGCCCAATTTCATCAGACACCGTACTGCCATGCGTTAATAACGGATGGGCCAATAAATGTTTTGTACCATACAAAATAAAAGGGGTCAGAAACTCGTCTGTAGACGTCGTCAGAATGGTCTTTGATAGGTCTGCAACCGTCACACCAATAAATAAAACGCCTTTCAGTTCCCCATTTTGATAAAGAGGGGCGCGCATATTCACCACCGTTTGTTTGCGTTCTTCATACCAGAAAAAACGACCCCAAACATTTGTTTTAACCTTATCCATCAACTGAAAAAGCTTAACGGTTTCCTCCGGCGTTGCTTCAAGGTCTTCACGCCAAATATTTTCGTCACGCAGCAGGTATCGGGCAACACCGTCAGGATATTGAATCCCCACGCCCGTCACATTTGGGGTTGCACTGATAACGCCTCTGAAAAACGTTTGTACCTGAGCATGGTTTTCAATATCCAGATTCCCGATCTTGACTTGATCACTTATCCATCTGGCCTGATTTTCAACAGGGAATAACAGGTTTTCAACCTCATCGGTTAGCCTGTTGAGCGCCGTTTCGATCAAAAGATGATTGTAATCTTTTGTCAGTTTTGTCGTGAAATTCAAGCCGAGATATAAAACATGCGCAACAGCAAACAGAATCAAACCACCGAAAGCGAAGAATAAAACGCTTCTGATAGGCTGCCTTGGAAAAGTGATTTTTTTCCATAAATTCATAAACTTACAGTTACCTTTTAAGGCAAATTCATAAAAACAAACTATTGGCCTGTGCGAAAAACATGTTTAGGATAAGGAGTCTGAGCATAAAGTTTCTCTCTTCACAAGTTTTTATAGTCATGTCCCACGCAGATTTCGTCCACTTGCGCATTCATACCGCTTACTCTCTATCAGAAGGCGCAATTCGTATCAAAGAGATTCCCAAGTGGGTTGAATCTGAACGTATGCCTGCAATCGCGATGACGGACTCAAACAATATGTTTGGCGGGTTGGAATTCTCCCAAACCATGTCCGGGGCGGGAATCCAGCCCATTATCGGATGTCAGCTCTCGTTGACACCGCAAGACAAAGATGAGCAGTCCAGCGGATTAAAAGGGCGCACAGTTGGACCGGCGGCACCGGAACCTATTGTCTTGATTGCCCAGAACGACCAAGGCTATCGCAATCTGATGCATCTGGTCAGCCGTGCCTTTTTGACCTCACCTGAAGGCCACGATCCACAAGTTCCTCTGGATGATGTGCTGGATTTCCATGAGGGCTTGATCCTTCTCACCGGTGGGCACTTGGGTCCGATCGGGCAACTTCTTCTAGATGGCAAAAAAGAAAAGGCTGAATCATTATTATATAAAATAAACAACACCTTAAAAGGTAGAGTTTATGTTGAGCTTCAACGTCACAATCTGCCGGAACAAGACCAAATTGAAGATGATTTTATTGATCTTGCCTATAAATTAGATATTCCGCTCGTCGCGACGAATGAAGCCTTTTTCCCGGACCGCAAGATGTATGCGGCCCATGATGCACTGATATGCATCGCAGCAGGCAGCTATGTCGATCAAACAGATCGACGCAAACTCACCCCTGAACATTATCTAAAATCCGCTGCAGAAATGCGCGAACTTTTCGCAGACATCCCCGAAGCCTGTGATAACACCCTCGTTATTGCCAAACGGTGCGCCGTCAAGGTTGAAAACATTGACCCGATCCTGCCACCTTTTGACTGTGGGGAAGGACGAAACGAAGAAGACGAACTGCGTAAAATGGCTGAAGACGGCCTAAAATTACGCCTTCAAGAAGGTGTTTTTGAAGAAGGCATGCCCCCGGAAGAACGCGATACAATCGCCAAACCGTACTGGGAACGTCTGGATTACGAGCTTGGCATTATCAATCAAATGGGTTTTCCCGGTTACTTCCTGATCGTTGCCGACTTCATCCAATGGGCAAAAGAACACGATATTCCCGTTGGACCGGGCAGGGGGTCCGGGGCGGGGTCACTGGTGGCCTATGCCCTGACCATTACCGACTTGGATCCGTTGAAATATGCCTTGCTGTTCGAACGTTTTCTCAACCCCGAACGCGTGTCCATGCCTGACTTTGATATCGATTTCTGTCAAGACCGCCGTGAAGAGGTTATAAAATACGTTCAGGACAAATATGGCTACGACCATGTCGCCCAGATTATTACCTTTGGTAAGCTACAAGCCCGTGCGGTGTTGCGCGATACGGGGCGCGTCCTGCAAATGCCCTTTGGTCAGGTCGATCGAATTTGTAAATACGTTCCCAACGATCCGGGTAAAGCCCTGAGCGTCAGTGAAGCATTGGAACAAATTCGCGAATTTCGTCAAGAAGTCGAAGAAGACGAAACGGTTGCCCGAATGGTTGGTATCGCAAAACAACTGGAAGGCCTGTTTCGTCATGCCTCGACCCACGCCGCCGGCGTGGTGATCGGGGACAGACCGCTGGATAAACTGGTTCCGCTTTATCGCGACCCCAAATCAGATATGCCCGTCACCCAGTTCAACATGAAATTCGTTGAACAAGCCGGCCTTGTCAAATTTGACTTTTTGGGCTTGAAAACACTAACCGTTATCGCAACGGCGCTGAAGTTCATCAATGAAAAACGGGACGTCCCACTGGATATTTCAAAAATTCCACTGGATGATCAACGAACATACGAAATGCTGGGACGCGGCGAAGGCGGCGGCGTCTTCCAGCTTGAATCCGAAGGCATGCGAGGCGTCCTGCGTTCCATGAAACCCAACCGACTTGAAGACCTGATCGCGGTTGTGGCCCTGTACCGACCAGGGCCGATGGATAACATCCCCAGCTACATTAAACGTAAACACGGTCAGGAAAAGCCCGATTACCTGTATCCCACGATCGAACCGATCCTGAAAGAAACCTACGGGATTATGATCTATCAGGAACAGGTTATGCAGATCGCGCAGGTCATGGCCGGATACAGTCTGGGTGAAGCGGATTTGCTGCGTCGCGCGATGGGTAAAAAAATCGCCGAGGAGATGGAAAAACAACGGAAATTGTTTGTTGACGGTTCCGTTGAACGTGGCGTACCCGATAAAAAAGCCAGTGAAATTTTTGATATCATGGCGAAATTCGCCTCATACGGTTTCAACAAATCTCACGCGGCTGCCTATGCCTACGTTGCTTATCAAACCGCCTATTTAAAAGCCAATTTCCCGGCAGAATTTATGGCGGGTATTATGTCGTTGGATCTAAACAACACCGACAAACTTAACCTTTTCCGCCAAGAACTTGACCGAATGAAAATTCCGTTACTTCAACCCGACATTAATAAATCCAATGTCATTTTCAGTGTTGAAGAAATACCAAATCCCAACGAAGAAATCGGCGGCACGATCAAAGCCGTGCGTTACGCCTTATCTGCCGTGCGCAATGTGGGGGATGCCGCGATGGCGGCCCTTGTTGCCGAGCGCAAAGCCAATGGTCCATTTAAAGACCCGTTTGATCTGGCCAACCGGGTCGATAGCAAAGGGATGAATAAACGGATTTTGGAAAACCTTGTCCGGGGCGGCGCTTTTGATAGTATCAACAGTAATCGCAGGCAGGTCTTTGACGGCATTGAAACCTTGATCAAACATTCAAACCTTGCCGCATCAGAACGAAATTCAGACCAAATGGGATTTTTCGGCGCCGATGACAATGCAATGAAAAAAGCCGCACAACTGCCCAATGTGCCCGACTGGCCCCTTATGGACCGACTGCGCGAAGAAGCCTCGGCCATTGGCTTTTATTTGTCAGCGCACCCTCTGGACGCTTATAAAACGACCCTGAAACGCATTGGCGTTAAGTCCTACGTTGATATTTTTCAAAACGGCATTTCCGGTCCTGTCAAAATTGCGGGAACCGTAATTAGCAAGCGCGAGAAAATATCACAAAAAGGCAATCGTTTTGCTTTCGTGCAACTTTCCGATTCATCTGCCGCTTTTGAAATTGCTGTTTTCAGCGAAGCTTTGTCCGTCAGCCGTGACTACCTTGAACCGGGACAATCGGTTTTTATTATGGCTTCCGCACAGTTTGAAGAAGAAAGCCTTCGTTTTATCGCAAACACAATCGAATTGCTTGACGTCAAGGCAGCCAAAGCAACAGCGGGATTAAAAATATTCATTGAAGATCAAACAGCCGTTCCCTTGACCAAAGAACTGTTAGAACGCGAAGGAAAGGGACGGGGCAACGTTGTCATCATGGCCCGAATTGATGCAACCACAGAAGCTGAAATACATTTAAATCAGGGATACCGGATCACACCGGGGTTATTGCAGGCTGTCAAAGCCATTCCCGGAATTGCAGAAGTACAGGAAATTTAATCATGTCAGGCCTTTTTTACCCTCATTTCATCGATTTTGAAGCAAGTGGATTTGGCGAAGATTCATATCCGATCGAGGTTGCCTGGAACGGTGCGGGCGGGACTGTGGAAAGCCACCTGATCAACCCGGATACGATCAAATCATGGACTTATTGGGATAAAGACGCCGAGGTAGACGCCCATCGGATCAGCCGCGACATTTTATCGCAACTCGGAACCTCACCCAAAACCATTGCCTTAAGAATGAATGATAGCCTTGCTGGACAGGTTCTTTACAGTGATGCACCGCAGTTTGATGGCTTTTGGCTCGCCCGCTTGTATGAAGAAGTGGACCTAAATCCGACATTTAAACTTGGTTCAGTTATAGATCTGTTTGATCTTAAAATCGATGAAAGCCAGAAACTTCAAGGTAATTCAACAGAACATGTTCAAAAACGTTTTGATAACATCATTGATACACTGGGATTACAAGCGTGGGAAAATATAGCTTTGCGGCCCCACCGCGCCGGTAACGATGTCCGTCATCTGATGGAAACCTATCGTTTATTGAACGAATGCGGTGGAATTACTCCTAAAAACTAAAAAAGTCTTGCTTTTGCTTTAAAAAAGGCATATCAAGCGCGCCTTAACTTCACACGTGGAATTCACGGAAGTGTGGGGAGACATCCCATACCTTCGATCCGGTGTTCGATTTTCGAGCTCTACCATTCCACGGAGGATCAACCGGAAAAGGAAATGAAATAATGGCACTGCCAACCTTTACCATGCGCCAGCTCTTGGAAGCTGGTGTTCACTTCGGCCACAACACACGTCGCTGGAACCCCAAGATGGATCAATATCTCTTCGGGGCACGTAACGGCATTCACATCATCGACCTCGGTCAAACTGTTCCGCTTCTGCACCAAGCTATGGTTCAGGTTCGTGATAAAGTTGCCAGTGGTGGTCGCGTTCTGTTTGTAGGTACAAAACGTCAAGCGTCTGACATTGTTGCAGAATCTGCTAAAAAATGTGGTCAGTACTACGTAAACCACCGTTGGCTCGGCGGCATGCTGACAAACTGGAAAACAGTTTCTGGTTCTATCAAACGCCTGAAAACACTGGAAGCACAGCTTGAAAGTGGCATGCAAGGCCTGACCAAGAAAGAGCAGCTCAACCTGACACGTGAGTGTGAGAAACTTGAGCGTACCCTTGGTGGTATTAAAGAAATGGGCGGCCTGCCCGACGTCATGGTTGTGTTTGACACTCAAAAAGAAGCCATTGCAATCAACGAAGCCAAAAACCTTGGCATTCCTGTTATTGCGGTTCTTGACTCCAACAGCAGCCCGTTGAACATCACGCACCCGGTACCGGGCAACGATGATTCAATCCGCGCCTTGAAACTGTACTGCGATCTGTTTGCCGGTTCCGTTCTTGACGGTATCCAGAGCCAAATGTCAGCTGCTGGCATCGACGTTGGTGCACAAGCAGAAGCACCGGTGGAAAATCTGCCGGAAGCTGAAGCTTCTAAAGAAGCGGCTGTTGCTGCCGAAGCTTAATCGCACTGTGACAGCGGAAGAATGACTTCTCCCGCTGTCATCGCTTTGACATATAAGACGTGTAAAAGCATTTGAATTTTAGCTCTACTGAACAAGAGGATTTCCCTATGGCACAGATTACTGCTGCGCTCGTAAAGGAACTGCGCGAAACTTCCGGCGCAGGCATGATGGATTGCAAAAAAGCATTGAACGAAACGGATGGCGACATTCAGGCTGCACAAGACTGGTTGCGTCAAAAAGGTCTCGCATCTGCGGCTAAAAAAGCGGGTCGCATCGCGGCTGATGGCTTGGTTGCCGTTGCTTCTAGCGACAACAGCGCTGCCGTTGTTGAAGTAAACTCCGAAACTGATTTCGTTGCCAAAAACGATCAATTCCAGTCTTTCGTTAAAGGCGTTGCTGGTGTTGCTCTTGAAGCTGCCGATTTCGATGCCTTGAAAGCGGCAAACTTCCCGGGTTCTGACAAGTCCTGTGAAGATGCACTTAAAGAACTGGTTGGCACAATCGGCGAAAACATGAACCTGCGCCGTATGGAAAAACTCACAGTATCCAATGGTGTTGTTGCTTCTTACATGCACAACGCGGCAAGCGAAGGTCTCGGTAAAATCGGCGTTCTGGTTGCTCTCGAATCCGAAGGCGACAAAGATAAGCTGAATGCACTGGGCAAACAAATCGCCATGCACGTTGCAGCAACCAACCCGATCTCTTTGGATCGTGATTCTGTTGACGCTTCTGAAATCGAACGTGAACGTACCGTTTTGATCGAACAAGCGAAAGAAGCTGGCAAGCCGGAAGAAATCGCCATCAAAATGGTTGAAGGTCGGATGCGTAAATTCTACGAAGAAAACTGCCTCATCGAGCAGGCTTTCGTTATCGACCCTGACAACTCTGTTGGCAAAACAGTTGAAAACCTCGCCAAAGAAATCGGTTCAGAGATCAAGCTGACTGGCTATGTTCGCTTCGAACTGGGCGCTGGTCTAGAGAAAAAAGAAGAAGACTTTGCTGCTGAAGTTGCCGCTGCTGCCGGTAACTAATTCAAGCAAACTTTTGCTTTTAGTTTAAAATAAGGACGGTTTGGACATTACCAAGCCGTCCTTGTTTTTTTTAATGACAAAGACAAACAGGCGTTGATTATTGAAGCTGAGCAGGGTATGTCTAGCTCTCCATTCAAATATGGTTCATATGGACGAATAATAATGTCGGATACCCCCGTTTTTAAACGTGTTCTCTTGAAGCTTTCCGGTGAAGGCCTCATGGGGAAAAAACAATTCGGTCTAGATACCGAATATGTTGATCAAATTGCCAGCGAAGTTGTCAAAGTCCACAAGCTCGGCACTCAAATTTGTCTCGTTATCGGAGGCGGCAATATCTTTCGTGGCATTTCAGATGCAGCTGCGGGTATTGATCGTACCAGTGCAGACCATATGGGGATGCTGGCAACCGTGATGAATGCCTTGGCCATGCAAAGCGCGCTGGAACGCCAAGGTGTGCAAACACGCGTTCAATCCGCTATTCCAATGCAAAGCGTTTGCGAACCTTACATCCGCCGCCGCGCCATTCGCCATATGGAAAAAGGCCGCATCGTTATTTTTGCCGCCGGTACAGGCAATCCGTTCTTTACAACCGATACAGCAGCCGCCTTGCGCGCTGTCGAAATGAACTGCGATGCCATCCTAAAAGGAACACAAGTTGACGGCGTTTATAGTGCTGATCCGAAAAAAGATCCCAATGCCCAACGCTATGACCAATTAAACTACAAAGAAGTTTTGACAAAAGATCTGAAGGTTATGGACGCAGCCGCCATTACGCTCGCGCGTGAAAACAACCTGCCGATCGTTGTATTTTCCATGCATAAACCCGGATCCTTTGCGAATGTTGTCAATGCGCAAGGGCTCTTTACGGTTATCAAAGATTAACAGAGGGGAAGACACGTGTCTGACGTTGATTTCAAAGCCATTAAAAAAGATCTTCACGCCAAAATGGACAAGGCAATCGAAGTACTTCACAACGAATTCGCCGGTCTGCGCACAGGGCGGGCATCGACAAGCTTGCTTGATCCAATCATGGTTGATGTCTACGGCGCCAAAATGCCGATCAATCAGGTTGGGACTGTCAGTGTGCCGGAAGCCCGTATGCTTTCCATACAGGTTTGGGATAAAACCAATGTTAAAATGGTTGAAAAGGCCATTCGCGATGCAGGCCTCGGCCTCAACCCGCAAGCAGACGGCACATTAGTTCGCATTCCGATCCCGCCGCTCAACGAAGAACGTCGTAAAGAGTTGGTCAAGGTGGCTGGTAAATATGCCGAAGATACCCGTATTGCCATTCGTAACATTCGCCGCAACGGCAATGACGAACTGAAAAAATTGGAAAAAGACAACGCCATTACTGAAGATCAACACCGTGATTTCGGAAAAGAAATTCAGGATGAAACTGATGCCGCCATTAAGAAAGTTGATGAAACTTTGGCGCATAAAGAAGAAGAGATCATGCAAGTATAAATCGCATGAGCCAAGTTTCTCTAAACCTCCAAACAGATATAACCCCAGTACACGTTGCCATTATTATGGATGGCAACGGACGCTGGGCCAAGAAGCGTATGCTGCCACGGACCGCCGGTCATAAAAAGGGGGCCGACGCGGTGCGTCGTGTTATTGAATCCTCTGTTGAATTAGGCGTCACTCACTTAACACTCTTTGGGTTTTCCTCAGAAAACTGGCAACGTCCAAAGGAAGAAGTCGACGCCCTCATGGGATTGTTGCGCTATTATCTGAAAAATGAAGTCAAACGCCTACATAAAGAAGGGGTTCGTATTCGTTTTATTGGGGAACGTGACACCCTTTCAGATGATATTGTGCATTCGATTGAAGAAGCGGAAAATCTGACGCAAAATAACAAACAGCTCGTTTTAACAATTGCCTTAAGTTATGGGGCTCGCGCTGAAATCGTGCATGTAACGAAATGTATTGCCCAAAAAATCAAGGATGGCACGCTCGACATTGATCAAATCGACGAAGATCAATTGGCAAATGAGCTCTATGCCCCTGATTTACCGGAACCCGATTTGCTTATTCGCACAAGTGGTGAGCAACGTGTCAGCAATTTTTTACTCTGGCAACTTGCATATACGGAATTCTTTTTTACCGATGTTCTCTGGCCTGATTTCAATAAAACGCATTTGAAAGAAGCCTTGGGTGAATTGTCAAAACGTGACAGACGATACGGAATGATCAGTGGCTAAATCGCTCCCCAAAAACTTGCTTCAACGTGTTATTTCGGCGATTGCCCTTGCTCTTCCGGCGCTGGCTTCAATCCAACTCGGCGAGCCCTTTTTCAATATTTTCATCGCCATTTTAGGTGTTTTAATGGCTTGGGAATGGTCTCGCCTCTGTCAAGGTAAACTACGGAGCGGCGGGATCTTACTGCTCCTGTTTGTCGGGCTAATCCCCTTTTTGCCAATCAGTGGCTTGGCGTTGCAAGAAGCCATTTTAATTGCTCCGGTCATCTGTGCCTTACTCTTTGCTTTGGCGCAACGCGAAAACGGACGCGTTTTATTTTCTGTGGGCGTACTTTATTTGGCACTCCCTATCTGTGCCTTTATTTTCCTACGAAATAATCTGGAAAACGGTGTTGAATTTGTCTACTGGCTGGTTCTTGTCGTTGTGGCAACAGACACAGGTGGCTATGGTTTTGGTCTGACAATCGGCGGCCCCAAAATGGCCCCCCGCATTAGCCCTAAAAAAACATGGGCAGGTCTTCTTGGCGGGATGTTATGCGCTTGTATCATGGGCATTGTCATGTCCCATATATTTGACTGGAATCAGCCGTTTTTGGTCGGGGCGTTCAGTGCACTCCTTGCCATTATTGCACAAATTGGCGACTTGTTTGAATCACATGTAAAAAGAACATTTAACGTCAAAGATTCCAGCAATATCATCCCCGGACATGGCGGTGTCCTGGACCGGATGGATGGCATGCTGACTGCCGGTGCAGCCTTTGCAGCCATCGTCTTGATGAGTAACGGACATATTTTATCATGGTTTTAAAAAAATCCGTTTCCATTCTTGGTTCCACGGGGTCAATCGGTACAAGCACCATTGACTTAATCCGTCGCAACCCAAATAAATTCAGAACTGTCGCCTTAACCGGAAACAGCAATATCCAATTATTGGCGGAACAGGCGCGAGAACTTAATCCCGAATTTGTCGCAGTTGCAAATGAAGCAAACTATCAGGCTCTCAAAGACGCACTGGCCGGCACGGATATAGAAGTCGGGGCAGGGGAAAACGCAATCATCGAAGCCGCTCTTCGCGATGCCGAATGGGTCATGGCGTCAATCGTTGGTTCGGCCGGATTGGCCCCCACCTTAAAAGCAATTGAACGCGGGGCCACTATTGGTCTGGCGAACAAAGAAAGCCTTGTTTGCGCTGGTGAACTGATGATGCAAGCCGTTGCAACCCACAAGGCCACCTTACTCCCGGTTGATTCAGAACATAACGCCATTTTTCAAGTTTTAGACCGTGAAAATGCCAAAGCCGTCGACAAAATCATCCTAACCGCATCAGGCGGCCCCTTTCGCATATTCAGCATCGAAGAGATGTGTAAAGTAAGCCCAAAAGAAGCGGTCGCCCACCCGAACTGGTCAATGGGTGCAAAAATTTCTGTTGATTCAGCCAGTATGATGAACAAGGGGTTAGAGCTTATTGAAGCTTACCATCTTTTTCCTGTAAGCGAATCTCAAATAGACATTCTGGTTCACCCTCAATCTGTCGTACATTCTATGGTTTCCTATATTGATGGATCGGTTCTTGCACAAATGGGGACACCAGATATGCGGACACCAATTGCTTATGCTTTGGCTTGGCCGGAACGAATGATCGCACCATCCGCAAAATTGAATTTAGCAGAAATTGCACAATTGAATTTTGAAGAACCAGATCCTGTGCGTTTCCCGGCATTGCGTCTTGCACGTGAGGCCTTAAAATTTGGGAAATCTGCACCGGCGGTCCTCAATGCCGCAAACGAAGAGTCTGTCGGCGCCTTCCTCAAAGAAAAAATTGGTTTCTGTGATATCACCGCTGTTGTCGAAGATGTTTTATCGCGCTTTGAGCACCAAGAAATCGCACATATTGACGATATCCTAGCGACAGATAAAAAAGCACGCATTTGTGCGCTGCAAGCCATTGAAAAAAGAAGCTGATAGGCCTATTTTAACGCATACTTTTAAATTATTGGTTTTTCCCATATGTATGATCTCCTTTTTGCCAATCCGATTGTCTCCTTTATTTTCGCGCTTAGTGTGCTTGTTTTCTTCCACGAACTCGGTCACTACTGGGTCGCACGACGCAATGGTGTAAAAGTCGAAGTCTTTTCAATCGGCTTTGGACCAGAACTTTTTGGCTGGAACGATAAAGCTGAAACACGCTGGAAAGTCTGCGCAATGCCCTTTGGTGGATATGTCAAAATGTTCGGGGACAGCGATGCAGCCAGCAGCGGCGTGAATGAAGACGAAACCCGTCCTTTCACAGACGAAGAAAAAGCCGTTTCCTTCCACTATAAATCCCTTGGCGCACGTGCTGCAATCGTTGCAGCTGGCCCGATTGCAAACTTTATTTTAGCAGCCGTCTTATTTGCCTTGCTTTATATGGCCGTCGGTGTCCCGGAAAAATTCCATGCCGGCATTGGTGAAGTTGTCAGTGGCAGTGCAGCCGAAGAAGCTGGCCTCCAAAAGGGCGATTTAGTCGTCAGCTTGGCTGGAAAGCAATTAGATAGCTTTGATGAGTTACGCACCATTATTATGGAAAACCCGTCAACACAGCTGGGTGCCATCGTCTTGCGGGATGGGAAAGAATTATCACTGACAATCACACCCAAAGCAAAAGAAAGCGGCGACAAAACTATTGGGTTGCTGGGTGTTCGCCCAGATCCGGATCAGGCCGAATATATCCGTTACAACCCGGTTACAGCCGTCTGGATGGGGGTGGAACGAACCTATAACATGTCAGCCCAAATTCTTTCGCATCTTGGCACTTTAATCAGTGGCGGGGGCAGCATGAAAGACCTTGGCGGCCCTTTGCGAATTGCCCAAGTTTCCGGTGATGCAGCAAAATCCGGCTTTGATAATTTAATTTATTTGATGGCGGTACTTTCTGTTAACCTTGGCCTGATAAACTTGTTCCCAATTCCAATGCTTGATGGTGGTCACCTGGTATTTTACGCTTTTGAAGCCATTCGCGGTAAGCCTTTAAGTGAAAAGGCACAAGAATATGGTTTTCGTTTGGGGCTAACTCTGGTATTGGGTTTAATGGTCTTTGCGACTTGGAACGACCTTGTACAGTTGAAAGTATTCGATTTTATCAAACAGCTCTTCACCTGAGCAAAAAACTCAATAACGGGGGACAAAGGTGAAATATCGTCAACGCATGGCATCAATCGGTGCAGGACTGGCATTTGGTGTAACGGCAGCACTTGTAAGTGCACCAGCTCTCGC
Source organism: Terasakiella sp. (assembly GCF_048267425.1). Taxonomy (GTDB): domain Bacteria; phylum Pseudomonadota; class Alphaproteobacteria; order Rhodospirillales; family Terasakiellaceae; genus Terasakiella. The sequence goes on along the minus strand of NZ_JBLWXN010000004.1, from coordinate 276,687 downwards.
AGCAGGTCTGATCGAAGAAATCACGATCGTCGGTACACAACGTGTCGAACCGGAAACGGTTAAAACCTATCTGACTTTTCAGGAAGGAGATACGTTTAATTCTCGCCAGTTAAACCGTTCGTTAAAAAAGCTGTTTAATACAGGTCTATTTGCCGATGTTACCTTCAAGCGCGAAGGTGGAAACCTTGTCATCAATTTGATTGAGAACCCCGTCATTAACCGGATTGCCTTTGAAGGCAACCGTAAAATCAAAAATGACACCTTAGAGACAGAAGTCACTTTGCGTCCCCGCATTGTCTATACACGGACGCGTGTTCAACAGGATGTTGAGCGTATTCTCACCCTTTATCGTCGCAGTGGTCGCTTTGCGGCGACAGTTGAACCGAAAGTCATCCAACTTGACCAAAACCGGGTTGATCTTGTCTTTGAGATTAAAGAAGGCTTGCCCACAGGGATTGAAAAAATCCGCTTCGTCGGTAACCATGAATATAGTGATGGCAAACTTGGCGAAGTCGTGCGGACAAAAGAAACGCGTTGGTATAACTTCTTAACCGCTGACGATAATTATGACCCGGACCGCCTGAATTACGACAAAGAACTTTTGCGGCGTTTTTATCTTGCGCGTGGCTTTGCCGATTTTAAGGTTACGTCTGCCGTCGCTGAACTTAGCCCGTCACGGGAAGAATTCTTCATCACATATACTATTGATGAAGGTATTCGCTATGAAATTGATCAGGTAAACATCAATAACTCTCTTGAAGGTTTTGATGAAAAAACTGTTGCCGACATCCCCACTTTGGAAAACGGTGATTGGTATAATGCCGATGAAGTCGATAGCTCCATTGAAGATTTAATTGATTCTATCGGTTTTCAAGGTTTCCCTTTCGTTCGTGTAACTCCTTCCATTGACAGGGATGTCGAGAACAGAAAAATCAACCTCACCTTTAATGTTGAGGAAGGCCCGCGCATATTCGTTGAACGAATTGATATTAAAGGTAATTTCCGCACTCTGGATGAGGTTATTCGCCGTGAATTCCAACTCGTCGAAGGTGATGCGCTCAATACCGCAAAATTAAAACGCTCGGAAAAACGCATTAACGACTTAAACTTTTTTGAGAAAGTTGCAGTCTCTCGTTCGCCCGGCAGTGCGCCAGACCAGACTGTTATTGACGTAACCGTCGCTGAAAAATCCACAGGCTCCTTATCAATCGGCGCCGGGTATTCAAGTTCTGATGGTCCACTTGCCGATTTTGGAATTTCCGAAGGTAATTTATTGGGTAAAGGGCAACGTCTCTCCTTTAACGCAAGTGTTGCCGCAGAAAAAACACGTTTTAACATCGGCTTTACAGAACCTTATTTTCTGGACCGTGAGGTTGCTGCCGGATTTGACCTTTACAAGGTTACGGAAGAACGCCAAGACGAAAGTTCTTATGACTCTTCAAGTGTTGGTTTTGCACTTCGTGCGGGATACCCAATCGGCGAGTATTTAACCCAAAGCTGGAGCTATGGACTGGACCAAACGAGTGTTGAAAACGTTCCAACTTCAGCCTCTAGACTTATCAAAAGCCAAGAAGGTGATGAAATTACCTCTTCGATTTCTCACGCTCTGACCTATGACGTTCGTGATAGTAAAATTCTCCCTACGGAAGGATATAAGATTTCCCTTTCCAATAAATTCGCAGGTCTTGGAGGGACAACTTATTATCTCAAAAATCAGATGAATGGGGCATACTATTACCCTATTGGCGACCAATGGGTCATAAGTTCAAAAGCAACCTTGGCTCATATTTTGGGATTAGGGGATGACGTTAATATGCAAGACCGTTTCTTCCTTGGCGGTCAGAACTTGCGTGGCTTTGAAGATAATGGTGTTGGCCCGAGAGATACAGTTTCAACAGACTCTTTAGGTGGCGAATATATGTTCAACGGTACGACAGAAATGCGTTTCCCTTTAGGCTTGCCCAGCGAATATCAAATCGCAGGCACACTCTTTAGTGACTATGGTATATTGACAGAACTAACTCCTAAAGATGCCAACACAATTGATAAAAATGCCTTGCGTGCCTCAGTTGGTGTCGGAATATCCTGGGTCTCTCCGATGGGGCCAATTGGTCTGGATTGGGCATTCCCAGTCCTTAAAGAAGACCACGATAAAACCGAATCTTTCCGTTTCTCTTTTGGAACCCGTTTCTAGGATCTGATATATGACTTTTCTACGGCAATTACCTGTTCTTACTCTTCTCTGTGTTCTTATTTCAGGTGTTTTCTCTGGTGCGCAAGCGCAACAGCAAGTTCCTTTAAATATCGCCATTGTAAATATTGATAAAATCCTGGGAACAGCCGCTGCCCCCAAGGGTATCCTCGCACAGATTAAACAAATCCGCGATACTTACCGTCAGGAAGTTCAAAAAGAAGAAGAAGCTCTTCGTCAGGCAAATCAAGAACTTGCCCAAAAGCAAAGCCTGTTAAGCCCGGAAGCCTTTAAAGAAGAACGCCGCAAGTTCGAACAAAATGTACTGGCTGTACAAAAAAAGGTTCAACAAAAAAACCTGAGTCTGCAGAACGCAAAACAAGAGGCACAAAATCAGGTGCAATCTGCCCTGCGTGATGTTGTTCTCGAGATTTCCAAAGAAAAAGGATACACATTGGTCTTGCGCCGCAATCAAACTGTGATCGTTGCAGATCCGCTTGATATTACAGATCAGGTTATTGCAGCGCTTGACAAAAAGTTGCCTAAAGTCACTGTGTCGCCGAAGTAATCCAATGGCTGACGACCGATTTTTTAAAAAACAGGGTCCTTTCACGGCGCAACATCTTGCCGAAATTGCATCTGCTGAATTACGCGGCGATGCGAATTTGCTCATTAATGATGTTGCCGCTTTGGATCAGGCTGATTCAGGTCAACTTTCTTTTTTAGACAATAGAAAGTATTTGGAAACATTTTGCAGCAGCCAAGCTGGTCTTTGCCTTGTTCATCCAGACCTTGCCGACAAAGCCCCTGTGGGGATGGCACTCCTGATAACACCAGAGCCCTATATGGGGTATGCAAAAATTGCATCGACCTTTTACCCGGCTCCTCATGTTGAAGGATATATCTCTGAACAGGCAAGTGTTGCCGCAAATGCAGAAATTGGGGACAGTGTTCGCATTGATGCTGGGGCTTATATTGGCGAAAACGTAAAAATTGCGGCAAATAGCTGGATTAAAGCAAACGCATCTATCCATGACGGTGTTGAGATTGGCAGCGATTGTATTATTTCATCCAATGTCACCATTAGTCATTCGATTATTGGCAACGCGGTCACAATTCACCCCGGCTGTCAAATCGGGCAGGATGGGTTCGGCTTTGCCAGCGGACCGCAAGGCCATGTCCGCATTCCCCAACTGGGGCGTGTCATCATTAAGGACCACGTAAATATTGGGGCCAACTGCACAATAGACCGTGGTGCCGGGCCGGACACCGTTATTGGTGCCGGGACCCAAATTGATAATCTGGTACAAATCGGTCACAATGTCCAACTTGGTATGGGATGCGTTATCGTGTCGCAAGCCGGTGTATCCGGCAGTACAAAGATCGGGAATTTTGTTGTCATTGCAGGCAAAGCCGGGATCGGTGGTCACTTGACAATCGGCGATGGCGTTACCGTTGCCGCCTGTGCCGGCGTTATGAGAAATATTGAAGCCGGGCAAACCGTTGGTGGTTTCCCTGCAATTCCGCAAAAAGAATGGTTACGTCAACAGGCAATGATTGCCCGATTGACAAAAGGTAAAAAATAAAGAGGGCACCACTTATGTCTGAGCAAGAAGTTACATCTGTCGATATCATGCGTATCATGGAAATGATCCCGCACCGTTATCCTTTTCTTCTGGTTGATCGGGTTGAAGATATCGTTTCGGGCGAAAGCGCAACCGGTATCAAAAATGTCACCATTAATGAACCCTTTTTCCCCGGCCATTTCCCATCAAAGCCCGTTATGCCCGGTGTTTTGATCGTTGAAGCAATGGCCCAGACCGCTGCGGTGCTTGTCGTTCATACAGAAGGCAAAGACATTGAAGGTAAACTGGTTTACTTTATGTCAATTGACGGCTGTCGTTTCCGTAAACCCGTTGGCCCGGGTGATACATTGAATATTAAAGTGCAAAAAGAACGTCAGCGCGGCAATATCTGGAAATTTAAAGGCGAAGCCTATAGCGCAGGAAACCTGATGGCCGAAGCAACCATCACAGCAATGATCGTGAACGAATAATGGCTGAAATCCACCCAAGCGCCGTTGTCGCCCCAGAGGCAAAACTCGCCGATGGTGTCAAAATTGGTCCCTTCTGTATTGTGGGGCCGGACGTACAACTTGGTCAAAATGTTGAATTGCTTTCCCATGTGGTTATCGAAGGTCGAACAACCATTGGCAAAAACAACAAAATTTTTCCATTCGCCTCGATCGGACATTGCCCACAAGACCTGAAATACAATGGCGAACCATCCCGTTTGGAAATTGGTGATAACAATACCATTCGGGAACATGTAACAATCAATCCGGGGACCGAAGGTGGCGGAATGCTGACTAAAATCGGCAGCAACTGCCTGATTATGGTTGGGGCACATGTCGGCCATGACTGCCAGATCGGTGATCATGTTATTTTGGTCAATAATGCCACTTTGGCCGGACATGTGATTATTGAAAACTGGGCCATTATCGGGGGGCTGTCAGCGGTTCACCAATTCTGCCGGATCGGCCAACATGCCATGATCGGTGGTATGTCAGGCGTTGAAAATGATGTCATTCCTTATGGTTCAGTCACGGGCAATCGGGCACGATTGGGTGGGCTGAATATTGTCGGTTTAAAACGCCGCAATTTTGATCGCGAAGTCATCCATTCCATGCGCACCGCTTATCGTTTGCTGTTTGCACAAGAAGGAACGATGGCAGAACGCGTTGAAGATGTTTATGGCATGTACAAAGACATCGAACCCGTTATGGAAATCGTGAAATTTATCCGTCAGGATTCTTCGAGGGGCGTTTGTACGCCGAAATAATCATGGCGGAAAAGCTTGGATTACTAGCCGGTCGCGGCGACCTTCCCAAACGCATTATTCAACAATGCCTTAAAGAAGGTCGCCCTTTTCATATTGTGGCTTTTAACGGACAAACTGAACCCGAACTCGTTGAAAGCTATCCCCATACGTGGGTGCGCCTTGGCGCGGCTGGTAAAACACTATCTGTTTTAAAAGAAATGGGTGCCAAAGATATCGTTATGGCAGGACGTATCAAACGTCCTTCCATTGCCGCCTTGCGTCCCGATGCATGGACCTTGAAATTTCTTGCGAAAACCGGGGCAGGGGCATTTGGTGATGATGGCCTGCTCAGTAAACTAATTGATGCCTTAGAGATCGAAGGTTTCCGCGTTGTTGGTGCACATGAACTGTTAGATGACCTATTGGCGCCTGTCGGTGTCCTTGGACAGGCTGAACCCGATGACCAGGCCAAACGTGATATTCAAAAAGGGTTTTCCATCGCACACAGCCTTGGTGATTTGGATATCGGCCAAGCTGTTGTTTTGCAAGATGGTCTTGTTTTGGCGGTTGAAGCCATCGAAGGAACAGATGCCATGCTTTCGCGTTGTGCGGAACTTAAGCGTGAAGGCCTTGGTGGTGTATTAATAAAAGCCAAAAAGCCCAATCAGGAAAACCGCGCCGATTTACCTACGATCGGAGTTAGAACCATAGAAAACGCCCATCGCGCCGGATTGCGTGGCATCGCCGTAGAAGCCAACGCAACCATCATTGTCGATTTGCAAGGCGTCACAGCCAAAGCGGACGAGCTGGGACTCTTTCTTATAGGTGTCGAAAAATGACAGCGCCGCTAATCTATCTCATTGCGGGTGAACCGTCCGGTGATTTGCTGGGGGCACGTCTCATGCGCGCCCTTAAAGATAAAACCGGCGGAAATGTGAGGTTTTGCGGTGTTGGTGGCCCACATATGTGTGCCGAAGGCATGGAAAGCCTGTTTGATATGGCTGAATTGAGCGTCATGGGATTAACTGAAATTCTCCCGCATATTCCCAAGCTTTTAAATCGTATCAAGCAAACTGTTCTTGATGTTGAAACGCAAAAACCAGACTGCCTTATTACAATTGATGCACCGGGTTTTACCTTCCGCGTTGCCAAACAATTGAAAGGCAAGGGGATACCGCTTGTTCATTACGTTGCCCCAACCGTATGGGCCTGGAAACCGGGACGCGCCCAAAAAATCGCACAGTTTCTGGATCATTTAATGGTCTTGCTGCCGTTCGAACCACCTTATTTTGAAAAAGAAGGGCTCGCCACAACATTCGTCGGTCACAGTGTAATTGAAAGTAGCTTGGAAAGTATCGATGGGAATGCCTTTAAAGAACGTCACGGCATCCCGCAAGACGTCCCTCTCCTGTGTCTTTTGCCCGGTAGTCGCATGAGTGAGACCAGTCAGCTTTTGCCTGTGTATAAAATTGCCTTGAAGCAATTGAAAGAAAAGTTTCCGACCTTGCGTATCGTATTACCCACAGTCTCGAGCGTTGCACGTTATGTGAAAGAAACCACGGCTGACTGGGGCATCCCCATCCTGATTGTCGAAGGAAATGACGAGAAGTTTGGCGCTTTCAAAGCAGCAGATGTCGCATTGGCCGCATCGGGAACAGTCAGTCTGGAACTGGCCCTTGCAAAAACGCCCAGCGTGATTACATATCGTCTGAAAAAAATCACGCATTTTATTGCCAAACGACTTATTAAGGTAAAATACGCGAGTATCGTAAACCTGTTGCATAATAAGTATGTCATGCCGGAATTATTGCAAGACGAGTGCACACCGGATAACATCGTGCGCGAAGTCAGTCACATTCTGTCCAATCACGACAACAGCAAGACACAGTCAAATGAATTGGACAGCGCAATGAAGATGTTAGGACTAGGGAATAAGCAAAAACCCAGTGAACGGGCAGCTGAGTGCGTTCTGAACATTATCAATAAGGAAAGATAATCAATGTCCGATTTCCGTTTTCTTCATACGATGATTCGTGTTTTTGACTTGGACAAGTCCATTCAGTTTTATACCGATATCCTCGGCATGACGCTTTTACGAAAAAATGACTACCCCGATGGGCAATTTACACTTGCCTTTGTCGGGTACGGTGACGAAAAAGACCACACAGTTATTGAACTGACCCATAACTGGGACCAAAATGAACCTTACGATCTCGGCAATGCCTTTGGGCATATGGCTTTGGGTGTTCCTGATATTTATAAAACGTGTGAAGATTTACGTAAAATCGGGGCAAAAATTGTTCGTGAACCCGGCCCAATGAAACACGGAACAACCGTCATTGCCTTCATTGAAGACCCAGACGGGTATAAAATAGAACTGATTGAAACAAAACAATAAACGGATAAAGCCCTTTCAACATACGAGAGTTTTTTTCATCAGCTTGTTTGTTGTTTTTTGCGTTCTTTTGATTTGCGGGATAAGATGTTCAACCCTTCCACAAGAGCTGCAAATGCCATGGCTGTATATATATAACCTTTTGGCATATGCACCCCAAACCCTTCTGCAATAAGCGTTGTCCCTATCAATAATAAGAAACCGAGCGCAAGCATAACAATTGTCGGGTTTGATTCTATAAATCTAGAAATGGGGTTCGCCGCAAATAACATAACAGCAACAGCAAAAATAACCGCTACAAACATAATAGGCACATGTTGTGTCATACCCACTGCCGTAATGATACTATCGATAGAAAAAACAAAATCTAAAAGGATGATTTGACCAACAGCTAGGGCAAAATTTTTCTCCATAACCTTAGCGTTTATATTTTCCTCATCATCTTCAGGAGAAATTTTGTGATGAATTTCTTTTGTCGCTTTCCAAACCAGAAAAAAACCGCCGCAAATTAAAATAAGATCGCGCCAGGAAATTCCCTTACCAAATATATTTATTATCGGGTCGGTTAAAGTAACGATAACACTAATCAGGCTTAAAAGTGCAAGGCGTATAACCAACGCAAGACCAATGCCGATTTTTCGTGCCTTATCCCGTTGATCTTCTGGCAACTTATTGGAAATAACAGCTATAAATATAAGGTTATCTATTCCCAACACTATTTCCAAAATAATAAGTGTTGCTAAGGCTGTCCAAGCAATAGGGTCGCTGATAAGAGTTATTAAGTATTCCATGATCAGTATACAAGCTTTCTAATTTTGAAATATTATAATTATTACTCTTTAATTTTTGCCAATTCCATCATGGCAATCGCTTGTGTAACATTCACCACCGCTTTTAACATCTGGCTATCAATATTGTGATAATGCAGATACAAAGGGCGCATTTCCAGTTTGTCACAAATTTTAATCAATTCGCCACTTTCCAGATAAGGTTTTACCTGATTTTCGGGCACCAAAGCATAAGCCATACCCGTACGGGTTACATTAACAAATCCTTCCGATGACGGAACGACATGCGTTGGAAATTCCCCGGCTGCAATACGGTAGTTCTTTTTCAGAAATCGTTGATGCAAATCATCATCACGCCCAAAAATCACCGCAGGGGCTTTTCGAAGGGCACTTGGCGTTACCCCATCCGGGAAATAACGCTGGATAAAATCCAGTCGGGCAACAGGAACATATCGCATCGCGCCCAACGCCTTGACCTTACAGCCTTGAATACGTTTATCCTGCGTACTGACCGATGCCATGACCGTCCCTTGTTTTAAGAGGTCCAATGTATTTGTCTCATCGGCAACAGACAGATCTACAAGTAGATTATAATCCAAGAATAAAACTTCGGCGACCCGGACAAACCATGTTGCAAGACTATCGGCGTTAACCGCTAAAGAAACCCCTCTGAAATGGGTGTTTTCCAGACTGTCAGGCAGGTCTGTCAGAATTTCCTGTTCCAATAAGTTGACATGCTGAAAATGGCGATACAAGCGTAAACCTGCATCCGTTGCCTTAATCGGTTTAGAACGCACGACAAGCGGTTGCGCAATCCGTTCCTCCAACAGCTTTATGCGTTGAGAGACAGCCGATTGCGTCATCCCCAATTCCTGAGCGGCCTTTTCAAAAGAGCCCAAACGAATGACCGCAGAGACGGCCTCAACCAATTTATAATCCAGCATTTAATAAGCTCATCTTATCGACATTAAGCACTATTCACTTCTATTTATAGGACCAATTGGTTAAAAATCTATCTACAAATTAAGTAAACCAAAGGGTTAAGTATGATTTCAGCTTTTGTTTCCGGGGTGGCGATCGGTGCGGGGTTAATTATTGCAATCGGGGCACAAAATGCCTTTGTGCTGGGCCAAGGCTTACGCCGCCAATATCATATTATGGTCGCGGCTATCTGCGCAATCTGCGATATTCTTTTGATTTCCGCCGGTGTTGCCGGCTTAGGTGCCTTAATATCGGCAAGCCCCGTCTGGACAGATATCATGGCGTGGGGTGGGGCACTTTTTCTGGGGTGGTACGGCTTCCAAAGTTTCAAAAGCCTTTTCCGTGACCACAAGCTTAAACAAGACAAGTCACACGGGAAATCACGCCGCGAGATCTTCTTCTATACCATCGCCGTCACCCTGCTTAATCCGCATGTCTATTTGGACACTGTCGTGCTCTTGGGCGGAATTTCAGCACAATACGACACACAAGATCGCCTCTATTTCGGTTTTGGAGCTGCCTGTGCAAGCATTCTCTGGTTTTCCCTGATCTCCCTTGGGGCGGCATGGGCATCGCCTCATCTGCAACGCCCGATCACATGGAAAGTCATCGACGCGGTCACGGGAGTTATGATGTGGAGTGTCGGTTTGTCGTTAATCCTGTAAAACAAAAAACCGCCCGAATGTTCGAGCGGCTTTTTTTCAGAACAGAAAGCTTGTTCGTATTTTAGCGTTGGTGCAACGGTACGAAATCGCGGTCCACTTCACCTGTGTAAAGCTGACGCGGACGACCGATACGCTGAGACGGATCTTCGATCATTTCGTTCCACTGTGCAATCCAGCCGGTTGTACGGGCCAGTGCAAACAAGACAGTGAACATAGATGTCGGAATACCCATCGCTTTCAAGATGATGCCGGAATAGAAATCAACGTTCGGGTAGAGTTTCTTCTCGATGAAGTAATCGTCTTCCAAAGCAATCTTTTCAAGCTGCATGGCAATCTCCAACAGCGGCTCATCCTTGATGCCCAACTCGCCGAGAACTTCATGGCAGGTTTTCGCCATGATTTTCGCGCGCGGGTCAAAGTTTTTGTAAACGCGGTGACCAAAGCCCATCAGACGGAACGGATCGTTCTTATCTTTCGCTTTCGCAACGAATTCACCAACACGATCCGGCGTACCGATTTCTGTCAACATATTGAGAACAGCTTCGTTCGCACCACCGTGTGCCGGCCCCCACAGGGACGCGATACCCGCAGCGATACAAGCAAACGGATTTGCACCGGAAGATCCCGCCAAGCGAACAGTTGATGTAGACGCATTTTGTTCGTGATCAGCATGCAAGATCAAGATACGGTCCATCGCTTTTGCCAGTACCGGATTCACTTTGTAATCTTCGCACGGTACAGCAAACATCATATGCAGGAAGTCTTCTGCATAACGCATATCATTGCGCGGGTACATGAAGGGTTGACCTACAGAATATTTGTAAGCCCATGCCGCAATTGTCGGCATTTTGGCAATCAAACGATAAGAGGCAACCATACGCTGGTGCGGATCGTTGATATCCAGTGAGTCGTGATAAAAGGCCGACAACGCGCCAACAACACCGACCATAATCGCCATCGGGTGGGCATCGCGACGGAAACCGTCATAGAATTTGTGCAGTTGCTCATGCACCATTGTGTGCATGGTGATGTCGGTTTCAAATTTGGCTTTTTCGTCGATGTTGGGCAATTCGCCTTTCAACAGCAAATAAGCAACTTCCATGAAGTCACAGTTTTCAGCCAGGTCTTCGATAGAGTAACCACGGTGTTGCAAAATACCTTTGTCACCGTCGATGAAAGAGATTTTAGACTCACAGGAACCTGTGGAGGTAAAACCCGGGTCATATGTGAAATGGTCGGTATCTGCGTAGAACTTGCGAACGTCAACAACGCTCGGCCCAACGGACGCATCCATAACCGGCAATTCGTAACTTTTCCCAGACTGATTATCTGTAAGAGTAAAGGACTTCTTAGAACTCATTAGAGACATCCCCTTATAAATGTTGCTCGGACCTAATTGTCCAAGACAAGGTGAACTGACTTAACATAATATTGGTGCAGACTTTACTGCTTGTTAGTCAAAAAAACAATTATTCTCCTTGATTGGCAGGCTCACACGTTAATCGCTTCACGGTTTCATCACGGCCTAAAACGGCCATAACTTCGAAAACGGAAGGCGAAACGGTGGATCCCGTCAAGGCAACGCGGATTGGCTGGGCAATTTTGCCAAGACCGACTTCTTGACTTTCTGCCAAGGCTTTAGCCGCATTTTCAAGGTTTTCCTGCGTCCATTCAGACACAGTTTCAAGGCCCGCAACAAACTGCTCTAGCAGCTCTTTTGCGTTGCCTTTATTGATAAGTTTCAAAGCTTTGTCATCATATGTGAACGGCAGGCTGCGCAGATAAAACGCGCTGCTGTCTGCCAGTTCCAACAAAGTTTTGGCACGTTCTTTTAAGCCGGGCATACCGGCCTGAAGCCAAGCGGCCCCGTCTTTATTAAACTCATCCCCCAGATTGTTTTCAATCAAGGGCAAGACAAGTTCTGTCAAACGGGCATCATCGGCCTGACGCATATATTCAAAATTCAACGCGGTCAGCTTGACGGTGTCAAAACGGGCAGGGGATTTCCCGATGCCGTCCAGATCGAACCATTCAATCGCTTTTTCACGCGGTATAAATTCATCATCGCCATGCCCCCAGCCCAGACGCAGCAGATAATTGCACATGGCTTCGGGCAGGAAACCATCATCGCGGTAACTGGATGCGGCCAAAGCCCCATGACGCTTGGACAGTTTTTTTCCATCAGAACCGTGGATCAGTGGAATATGCGCAAAAGTCGGTGTTTCCCAGCCCATTGCATCATAAATTACTTTTTGTCGGAAGGTATTGGTTAAATGGTCGTCACCACGAATAGCATGGGTAACCCCCATATCGTGATCATCGACAACCACAGCCAACATATAAGTCGGTGTACCATCACCACGTAACAGGATCATATCATCGATCTTGTCATTTGCGACTTTCACTTCACCCTGTACGGCATCAACAACGGTTGTTTCACCTTCCAGCGGGGCTTTCAGACGAACAACCGGTTTAATACCTTCCGGCGGGGTCGCATCAGAATCACGCCAACGACGATCATAAGCCACCGTGCGGCCTTCTGCGCGGGCTTTTTCGCGCATCTCGGTCAATTCATCCGGTGTGCAATAACAATAGTACGCTTTGCCTTCCGCAAGAAGTTGCTGCGCAACCTCTGCATGACGATCCCGGCGTTCAAATTGAGAAACGACATCGCCATCCCAATCAAGACCAAGCCAGTTCAAGCCGTCAAAAATTTTATCCACGGCATCGTCCGTTGAACGTTCACGGTCAGTATCTTCGATACGCAGAAGGAATTTTCCGTTATGATGACGGGCGAATAGCCAGTTGAAAAGAGCCGTACGCGCCCCACCAATGTGGAGGTAGCCGGTCGGAGAAGGAGCAAATCGTGTTACGACAGTCATGTAGCCAAAATCTTTGTTGTTTCTTTAGTTGGCGGTTGTGTACCATATAAAAATGAGATGTGCATTAGTTGCTTTTGAAAAAATACTGTCAAAAATCCGACACAAACATCAAAAGCTTTATTTTTCAAAGCCTTTTAAGCTCTTTTTAACTCAAGAAAAAGATCATTTTTTCTTGTGGATTCCGGTTCTACTTGCCGTTGGAATTGCTTTTTATTTTGGTATCACCACAGAACTCCCTACTTGGATAGGGTTAACTTGCCTATTTATAAGTGGTCTGACCACGTATTATTTACGTGATTATTACATTGTATTCTTAAGTACTTTGTCACTGACTATAATATTCGTCGGTTTTTCATCAGCACAATTGAGAACACTCTCCGTTGATACCAAAGTACTGCCATACAGTGTTGGCGCCACACAAATTCAAGGACGAATCGCTAAAATCATCCCCGAAGAAAAGGGAATAAAACTGGTCCTTGATAACTTGCAAATCAGTCGTTTACGTGCCGATCATATTCCCAGTCGCGTGCGATTACATGTAAACAGCCCCACTTCCAACTTAAAAACAGGCCAATGGATCAAGACTCGCGCGGTCTTGAAGCCACTTCCACAGCCTGTCAGCCCGCACGCCTTTGATTTTCAGCGATACGCCTATTTTAAAGGCATCGGTGCCATCGGTTTTATCTACGGCGATCTTGAAATTTTAAAAAATACAGAAGTTGGACAGTATGATTTTTTTGCAGAACTGAGGCAATCTGTACAAAATCGCTTAACAGATTTTTTCCATAAACCTAAAGACAAGGATATCTTAAGTCTCGCTACCACTTTCCTGACCGGAAGCAAGGGATTGATCAACGAAGAGACAATGGAAAATGTTCGCAAAGCCGGACTGGCCCATCTTCTTGCCATTTCAGGCCTACACATTGGGCTGGTCTGCGCCTTGTTTTTCTTTTGTATCCGTTTTTTATTGAGCCTTATTCCGTCTTTGGCCTTGCGACACCCCACTAAAAAATGGGCAGCTGTCTTTGCCATTGCGGCAACCTTGTTCTTTACCCTTTTAACCGGGGCAAGTGTGCCCACCATACGCGCCTTTATTATGAGCACCATTGTGTTGGTGGGCGTTTTACTGGATCGAAAAGCCATTTCCCTGCGTAGCGTCGCTTGGGCGGCCATTTTCATTTTGATTTTGTTCCCAGAAAGCCTGATGGGTGCAAGTTTCCAACTTTCATTTGCTGCCGTAACCGCCTTAATTGCTTTTTACGAACATCGCAAACCCAGCCCCAGTCGCCCGAAAATAATCAGCTATATTGGTGATATTTTTTCGTCCAGCCTGATCGCCACTTGCGCAACAACACCTTTTGCCGCCTACCATTTCAATCGTGTGGCGCTATGGGGGATTGGGGCAAATCTGTTGGCGATACCGCTAACCGTATTTTTGATCATGCCGTTTGGATTGGCGGCACTCATCCTGATGCCTTTCCATCTGGAGGCTTTCCCCCTCTGGATCATGGGGAACGGTATTTCTGCTTTGTTGTGGGTTGCCAATGAAACAGCTGGGTTACCTTTTGCGCAAATCAACATATCTGCACTCAATGACCTTTCCCTGATTTTGCTGACGCTTGCGGGTTTATGCCTTTGTTTATTAAAATCGAAAATCCGTTTTCCTGCATGTGCTATTGCAAGCTCAATCGCGTTTATCGTCACTTATAACAACAAACAACCCGATATCTTAATCAGCGGGGATGGTCGGGTTTCTGCCATTCAAACAGAAAGCGGGGAAGTCGTTGTCTCGCAATTACGACGCGCTGCTTATACGCGCGAAAACTGGTTGCGGCGTTGGGGGAAGGATGAAAATCAGCTCAATTCATTCGAACAACAACTGGCCTGTGACCGTCAAGGCTGCCTGTTTCGAGATCGAAATGGCTATCAAATTATTTTTAACCGTCAATCTATGGCCTTGGGTGAAGATTGCCAACGCGCTGATATCTTAATTACGCCACAACATAGCCCTGCGGTTTGTACAGAACCCCAATTGATTATTGATCAGCACAGCCTGAAACAACACGGTGCGCATGCCATCTATATTGGCACAACGGGTAAGATTGAACTTGAAACCACCCGCAATGTCAGAGGGCAACGCCCTTGGACCATTTATGGAACCGATTAACCGAACAGAGGCCTAATATTTGCGGATCAAACCAACAAGACGTCCCTGTATTTTCACACGGTCCGGCGGCAAAATGCGGGTTTCATAGGCCGGGTTCGCCGGTTCCAGCGCAATTGAGCCCCCTTTGCGGCGCAATTTCTTCAAAGTCGCTTCTTCCTGATCGACCAGCGCAACGATAATCGCGCCATTTTCCGCGGTATTACAGCGTTGAATGATCACCGTATCTCCATCATTAATACCCGCTTCAATCATGGAATCGCCTTCGACTTCCAACGCATAGTGGTTCCCCAGTCCCAACAGACTGGCGGGAACATCCACATGATTGCTATCATCTTGCAAGGCGGCAATCGGTGTACCGGCAGCGATTTTACCAACAAGGGCAAGCTGCACAGCTTCGGAGTCCGGTAAAATATCCGTATTTGCACGTTTATTACCGTCAAGGCCACCCACTTGATTGCGCGCTTCCTGTAAATCATGGACTTTGGAGCTATCAGAACGCAAAGGTCCCTCAAGCTGATCCTGATTTTCAGGGACACGTAAAACCTCAACCGCGCGGGCACGGTGAGGAAGACGGCGGATAAAGCCCCGTTCTTCCAATCCGGTAATCAAACGGTGAATGCCTGATTTGGACTTCAGGTCCAATGCTTCTTTCATTTCATCATAAGAGGGGGAAACACCTGTATCCTTAAGGCGTTTTTCAAGGAACAAAAGCAGGTCGTATTGTTTTTTCGTCAACATAGTTGTTCACCCTCCCGAAGTGGAACAAAAGTAAAACACATCATATGTTCTACTTTAGTTCCTAAAACAGGTCAAGAACAAAACAGGTTCTTACAGAACAGGCATCAAACAGAAAGCAAGGTGTCCCGAACGTAAATCACGTTTGTCTCATCACCTTTATCCAAGGCTGGGGCGTTAACCGGGCGAAGAATGAAACCTTCGCAATGGGCAAGGTTCGCCAGCATCGCACTGTCTTGCTTATCGTAAGGTGTTGCGACCAGTTGCCCGTTTTCGTTATGAGAAAAGACCGCGCGCATAAATTCTTGCCGCGCCCCATTGGCTTTCACAGCGCCACCCAAAACGGCCCGAATAGGTTTATCCTGTTCAAACGGCAAGCCTTGCATTTTCTTTAAAGCGGCACGCAGGAAAATGAAGGCCGTCACATAAGCCGATACCGGGTTACCCGGCAGTCCCATCGCGGGTTTATCTTTTATACGGCCAAACATAAACGGCTTACCGGGCTTAATAGCAATCCGGTAAACATCAATATCCAGACCTTCTTCACCCAAGACATTGCGAACCAGATCATATTCACCAACCGAGACACCGCCGGACGTCACCAACAAATCCGCTCCATCCACACCTGCCAGCATAGATCGCAGGGAACTTTCGCTATCCCCCGCAATTCCCAGATTGATGGCTTCACCGCCCATCGCGGTTACCATTGCCCCAATCATCAGGGAATTTGATGAAATAATTTGACTATCGCGCAACGCTTCACCGGGCATAACCAGTTCATCACCCGTCGCCAAAATCGCCACACGCGGTTTGCGATAGACATGAACCCAAGGCACATTCATCGCACACAGCAAACCGATATCACGCGCCGATAAAATTTGGCCTTTCTTGATCAGGATATCACCTTTGGAAAAATCCAGCCCGGCACGGCGCACGAACTTACCTTCAAACGCGACTTCCTTAAAGGTAATCAGATCGCCATCGACCTCGGTATCTTCCTGCATGATGACCGCATCCGTACCCGCCGGTAAGGGCGCACCTGTGAAGATACGGACACATTGCCCAGCTTGTACCGTACCCATAAACGGCCCACCGGCTTGTGATTCTCCAATACGTTTAAGGCTTACAGGATGTACAGGGATATCAGATGAAACCACCGCATAGCCATCCATTGCAGAAACCGGTGCAGGGGGCTGGGTTAAGCGTGCAGCCACATCTTCGGCCACCACACGGCCCAAGGCATCGGCAACAGAAACCATTTCAGCAGGCAGGGTGCGAATACCTTCTTCAACTTTGGCAAAGGCATCGTTTAAGGGGATTAAACTCATTGTGCGACGAACTTTCCTGATTTGCCGCCTTCCTTATAGGTAAGACGCACATCCGTGATCGTCATTCCCTTATCAACGGCCTTACACATGTCATAAACGGTGAGACAGGCAACGGAGACCGCTGTTAAAGCTTCCATTTCGACCCCGGTACGACCCTTGAGCTTGCAGGTTGCCTCTACATCCACGGCATTACGTTCGGGCACGCAGATCAGTTCCACTTTTACAGACGTCAACGCCAGCGGGTGACATAACGGGATTAAGTCAGGCGTTTTTTTCGCCCCCATAATGCCTGCTAATTGCGCAACACTAAGGACATCACCTTTCTTCATGGTGCCATCCATAATGCGTGCCAGCGTTTCAGGCTGCATAATAACACTGCCTTTTGCGGTTGCACTGCGTTCGGTAATGTCTTTTTCCGAGACATCGACCATCACGGCGTTCCCGTCCTGATCGAAATGCGTGAACTGATCGCCCATATGTTCCTCTTAAAATCGCGTGGTTAATTCTCAGCGGGCCAAAAGTGCTTGTGTCGCGGCTTCCACATCATCCTGTCGCATCAAAGATTCCCCAACAAGGAAACAGTTGGCATTGACTTTGGACATGCGGGCCAGATCTTCCGGGTTAAAAATCCCGCTTTCACAAACCAGAAGTCTATCTTTTGGTGCCATCGGAGCCAGACGTTCCGTTGTCGTCAGGCTAATTTCCATCGTCTTCAGGTTCCGGTTATTCACGCCGATTAATTTGGATTTCAATTTCAAGGCACGTTTCATTTCTTCTTCATCGTGCACTTCAATCAGACAATCCATCCCATAAGACAAGGCTTTTTCTTCCAACTCCGCTGCCAGATCATCTGACAACGCCGCCATAATCAGCAAAATACAATCGGCACCCAAGGCACGGGCTTCCGTGACCTGATAGGTATCAATCATAAAGTCTTTGCGTAAAACCGGCAGGGATACAGCATTGCGCGCTACAACCAGATATTCGTCAGCCCCTTGGAAATAGGGAACATCCGTTAAAACAGACATACAGGCTGCGCCGCCTGCTTCATAGGCTTTGGCAATTTCAACCGGATCAAAATCCGGACGGATCAACCCTTTGGACGGGGATGCTTTCTTGATTTCCGCAATCAACCCATATTGTTTTGCCCGCACCCGTGTTTTCAGCGCACTGATAAACCCGCGTGGTCGTGAGGCTTGCTTGGCGGCAACTTCCAAAATGTTCAGGCTTTTGCGTTTTTTACAATGTTCAACGTAGTCCCGCTTATCAGCACAAATTTTTGCCAGAATATCACTCACTGACTTATTCTCCGTTTGTGGCCTTGACCAAATTCGCCAAGGCTGCTTTTGCCTTGCCTTGATCAATTGAATCCGCAGCCATTGCCATACCATCCGTCAGACTTGTGACTTTATCTGCCACCATCAAAGAGGCAGCAGCATTTAACAATACAACATCGCGATAGGGGCCGGTTTCACCGTCAAACAAACGATGGATCGCTGCCGCATTATGGGCCGCGTCACCGCCTTTAAGGTCTTCTTCACTGACCAGTGACAAACCAAAATCGCTTGGATTAATTTCAAATTCACGGACTTGACCGTTTGCAAACTCCGCCACATAAGACGGACCCGTTGTTGTGATTTCATCCATGCCGTCACTGCCATGCACGATCCAGACTTTCTCGCTGCCCAAACGCCCCAGCACCTCTGCCATTGGGCGCACCCAGCGTTTATCAAAAACCCCGGTCATTTGGCGTTTCACACCTGCCGGATTAGACAACGGCCCGACAAGGTTGAAAATCGTACGCGTGCCAAGCTCCACCCGGTGCGGACCGACAAAACGCATGGCTGTATGATAAAGCGGGGCCATTAAAAAACCGATCCCGACTTCGGCAATGGCTTTTTCCACTATGGGTACAGGGGCTTCCATATTCAATCCAAGACTGGAGAGAACATCTGCGGCCCCGGATTTTGAAGACAAAGCCTTGTTACCGTGTTTTGCAACCGCCACACCACAACCAGCCACCACAAAAGCCGTTGCTGTTGAAATGTTCAGCGTTCCTTTGGCATCCCCGCCTGTACCAACAATATCAATCGCATCGGCCGGTGCCTTGATCGGGCGCATTTGTTCGCGCATGGTCGTCACAGCGCCTGTGATTTCATCTACAGTTTCACCACGCACACGTAACGCCATCAAAAAACCGCCAATTTGTGCCGCGCTTGCTTCACCTGTCATAATAATATCAAAGGCGGCTTTGGCTTCTTCCTGCGTCAAGGACAAGCCATCGGCAACCTTGGCAATAAGGGGTTTCATCGCGTCACTCATCTGGCTCATCCCTGTTTTTCTGCGAGTTCTAAAAAGTTTTTCAAAAGCTGATGCCCATGTTCAGAAGCAATGCTTTCAGGGTGGAACTGCACACCATGAATGGGCAATTCTTTATGTTGCACCCCCATAATCACGCCATCGTCCGTTTGTGACGTGACTTCCAGACAATCGGGCATACTTGCCGGGTCAATCGTCAAAGAGTGATAGCGCGTTACAGCCAGCGGCGAAGGAATATTAGCAAAAACACCTTTGCCTTCATGGTGGATCGGGCTGATTTTTCCATGCATGGGTTCAGGGGCACGCACAATCTTTGCCCCAAAAGCCTGACCAATGGATTGATGCCCCAGACAAACCCCGAAAATCGGCAACTTGCCAGATGCTTTTTCAATCAATTCCAGGCAAATACCAGCCTGATCCGGGTCACAAGGGCC
The DNA here is from genome assembly GCF_048267425.1 of Terasakiella sp. Lineage (GTDB taxonomy): Bacteria > Pseudomonadota > Alphaproteobacteria > Rhodospirillales > Terasakiellaceae > Terasakiella. The sequence continues at coordinate 256,982 of NZ_JBLWXN010000004.1, read as the reverse complement.
GGGGGACAAAATGATCCCTTGCGGATTCAAGGCCATCGCCTCATCCGCACTGAGCACGTCATTTCGCCGCACGACCATCTCCGCCCCCAGTTCCCCAAAATAGTGAACGAGGTTATAGGTGAAGCTATCATAATTATCAATTAACAGAAACATATCAGCAACTTACATGTAAAAGTTCAGGTGTCACACAAAGCATATACCCCAAACAAAATTCTTTATGGACGCAGAATGCAAGCAGACTGCCGTAAGGTCAAGGTGAATATAGCCATAAAATGTCGTCAAATTCGAATAATTTATCCCTTGACCTTGCCCTTACTGGAAAGACCATATAACATTACAGTTAGATGGAAGGTAAAGCCATGACAGAGTATAAACTGAACATCACCGGAATGACGTGCGCGTCTTGCTCCAGCCGCATTGAGAAAGTTCTCAACCGCATGACCGGAGTCAAAGAGGCAACGGTTAATCTCGCCATAGAACAGGCTCATATCAACGTAAGCGATGACGGCGTATCCGTTGGTGATTTGATTACCAGGGTCGAAAAAGCCGGATTTGGTGCCACTGAAATACGTGACGATACGATTGAGCCGGAAGAAAAGCCCGATAATCGCGAAAAAGGGATTTTAACCTTCTGCTTGCTCTTAACCATTCCCTTGGTTGCTCCGATGATCTTGATGCCCTTTGGGATCACTTGGCATTTAAACGGTTATGTTCAGCTTTTACTCGCAACCCCGGTTCAACTGGTTGCCGTTTATCGCTTTTATGGTTCTGCCTGGGCGGCGCTCAAAGGATTGACGGGAAATATGGATTTGCTTGTTTCCCTTGGGACAACAGCGGCCTTTGGCCTCAGTCTCTATGAGTTATTTGCCCCATCCGGCAATCATCAAGCCCTGTATTTCGAAGCGGCGGCAGCAGTGACCAGCTTAATCCTGTTGGGAAAATGGTTGGAAAACCGTGCCAAGCACGGGGTTACACAGGCCATTCGTGCCTTGATGCATTTGCGCCCGGAAACAGCCCGCAGACAAGAAGGTGATATGGAAAAGACCGTTTCTGTCAGCGACATTCGCCTTGGCGACATTATCATTGTCAAACCCGGTGAAAACATCCCGGTCGATGGAAAGATTATCAAAGGCCGCAGTGAACTGGATGAATCCATGCTCACCGGGGAAAGTATGCCCGTCACAAAAACTGTGGATGAGGAGGTTACAGGCGGGGCGATTAACGGATCCGGATTGCTGGTCATTGAAACGACTGCAATCGGCAAAGAAACCGTGCTATCCAAGATTATCGAGATGATCCAAGGCGCCCAAGCCAGTAAAGCCCCTGTGCAGAAACTCGCAGACCGTATTGCCGCCATTTTCGTCCCCATTGTCTGTATTATCGCCGCGTTTACCTTGGTTGGCTGGCTGATTTATGGGGTCAGCAGCGATATTGCCATCATTAACGCCGTAACAGTGCTTGTTATCGCATGCCCTTGCGCCCTTGGCTTGGCCACGCCCACTGCGATCATGTCCGGGACCGGGGTCGGTGCACGTCATGGCATTTTGATTAAGGATGCGCAATCACTGGAACTTGCCCACAAGATCGACACTGTTATTTTCGACAAAACAGGAACGTTGACCGAAGGCAAACCCGAACTGATTGACCAAAGCGGTGATTTTCTTTTTATCGCTGCCAGCTTGCAACAAGGCAGTGAACACCCCTTGGCAAAAGCCTTTATCACCGATACGAAATTATCAGAAGTTCAAGATTTTCAGGCGACCACAGGGCAGGGGATCAGCGGACAAATCGACAATGTTGTCTATCGCTTGGGCAATCGCAAACATATGCAAAACGCGCTTGCCCCCTTTGAAAGTCAGGCCCAAAAATGGGAAGAATGCGGCCACACGGTTGTTTGGTTGGAAAATGATGAAAGCGTCCTCGGTATTTTTGCCATTGGCGATAAAATCAAAGCCAGTGCCAAACAAGCCATTGCCACCTTGAAAGAAAAAGGAATTACGCCAGTACTCCTTAGTGGGGACAATAAAAAAACGGCGCAAAGCGTTGCTCAACAAGTTGGCATCGAAACCGTTATTGCCGAAGTTCTGCCTGCGGATAAAGCTGATCAGGTCAATCAATTGAAGGCAAAGGGCGCCACGGTTGCAATGGTCGGTGATGGCGTAAACGATGCCCCCGCCTTGGCTGCTGCCGATGTCAGCTTTGCGATGGGCACCGGATCGGACGTTGCCATTCACAGTGCAGGCATAACGTTGATGCGTGCCGACCCTGCATTGGTGGCACAAGCCATTGATATTTCAAATGCAACCTACAACAAAATACGTCAGAACCTGTTCTGGGCCTTTTTCTACAATGTCGTTGCCTTACCAGCTGCGGCGCTCGGTTTGCTTAATCCGGTAATTGCCGGTGGTGCAATGGCGCTCAGTAGTGTAAGTGTGGTCACCAACTCCTTGTTATTGAAACGGTGGAAGCCATGAATATAAGTAAGGTCTCCAAATTAACCGGCGTCAGCGCCAAGACCATTCGTTATTATGAAAGCATCGATCTGATGCCCGAACCGGCACGCGCTGATAACGGCTATCGCGATTATTGCGAACGCGATGTCGAAATCCTCCGCTTTATCCAAAGTGCCCGCAAAATGGGATTTCCGTTGAAAGATGTCGGTAGCCTTCTGGAGCTTTGGCAAGATAAAAACCGTGCATCTCGCGATGTGCGCGAACTTGCCAAACGTCATATTGAAGAAGTCGAAAGCCGCATCAAAGAGCTGGAAGGCATACGCGAAACCCTAAAAAATCTGGTGGACTGTTGCCACGGGGATGATCGCCCTGATTGCCCGATCCTAAACAGTTTTTTAAAGGAAGACAGCTGTGGCTGCGCCGAAACCGAAGAATAAAAAAAAGAAAAAAAGAAATCTGGGACCGCTGATCGGCGCATTGCTGATTGGCGGACCCTTGGTTTATGGCGCCGTCTATTTTAAAGATCGGATCTTCAACCATGATCCGCAACAAAAGGCACAAGGCCAAGCGTGGTATAAAGAACATGCCCAAGCCCCTGAAATGATCCGTCTGCCTGATGCGCCGCTTATTCTGGCCGCAAAGGAAGCCGAGATCGACCCCCATGTGCGTGAGTTACCCCCCAAACGACCCTTAAGAAAACAGATCCCTTCCGAAGTAAAGCCGCGCATCAACAGTGTCGATATGACGGCAAAACCCCAGCCGCCTGCCGCTGTTTATGAAGAAGCTTTGCCTCAGGACGTGTATACGCCTGCAATTGTTCCAAATACAGAACGCGCCCCCGTCATCGTTGCCCCGCAACACTTACAACCGCGTTGGATGCAATATGCTTTAAAAATGGATGTGCCGACCAATAAACCCATGATCGCCGTTGTTATTGACGATTTGGGATTGGACCGTAAACGCACAGCGCGCACACTCGCTTTACCCGCCCCATTGACGATGGCTTTTATCCCTTATGCCAAAAGTCTGGATAAACAAACCGCAACAGCGCGCAACAACGGACACGAACTTTTAGTTCACCTTCCAATGGAACCTTTGAATGAAAAATTGGATGCAGGCCCGAACCATTTAAACACCCATCTTGCCCATGAAGACCTGCAAGACCGTATTCATTGGAATTTGGAACGTTTTGGCGGCTATGTCGGTGTTAACAACCATATGGGCAGTCGCGCAACAACTGATAAGACAGTAATGAGCGCCCTCATGGCGGAATTGCGTAATCGCGAAATGTTATTTTTAGATTCCCGTACCAACGCAAAATCTGTTGGCGGTGAAATGGCCGCGCAGGAAGGGGTTCCTTTTGCAGAACGCAATGTCTTTCTGGATAACGTAAACGACAAAACAGCCGTGCTCAAACAATTAAGCTTATTAGAAAGAGTTTCACGAAAAACAGGCTTTGCCGTCGGTATCGGGCATCCGCGCGACGGCACAATTGCCGCCTTAAAAGAATGGCTCCCCTTGGCACAAAGCAAGGGGTTTAGCCTTGTTCCCATCTCGCAAATCGTATTAAAGAAACAAGAACTGAGCTAAGGAGTTCCCGGATGACTAATACATATATCGTTGACGGCATGACATGCGGCCATTGTGCACAAGCTGTCACAAATGCCCTTAAATCCTTAAACGACACCGCAGACATTCAAGTGGACCTGGAAAAGAAAACCGTGACGGTCAGTGGTATTGACGATGATGCAGCCATTTCAGAGGCCGTCGAAGACGCAGGCTTTGATTTTAAAGGAAAAGCGGAATGAACCTTGGTTACCTGCTCCCCATTTTTGTCACTGTTTTTTTAGCAGAACTGGGAGATAAGACCCAATTGGCAACGGTTTTATTCGCATCGGATAAAAACCATAGTCCGCTGTTTGTTTTTATTGCCGCTGCCGCCGCTTTGGTGGCATCAACCGCAATCGCCGTTATTCTGGGCGCTGCGGCAGGAAAATATCTCGACCATATACCGCTGAAATTGATTGCGGGTATCGGCTTCATCGCCATCGGCGCATGGACAGTCTTTGATCACTTCAAAGCATAAAAATAGCGTCGATCCAAGAGGTTACCAGGATCGACGCTATTATATTTTTTAATAATCTGAATAAAATCAGTTTCGTTGCTTATCATCAGAAGCAAATTTATAGGCTTCTTCCGCTGCGCGAACCAAGGCACGTGCCTTGTTGATACTTTCCTGATATTCACCTTCCGGACTGCTGTCGGCAACAACACCACCACCGGCTTGAACATACATCTTGCCATCTTTAAGCAAGGCCGTGCGCAAGGCAATGGCGGTATCCATATCACCATTGGCCCCGAAATAGCCGATACATCCCGCATAAAAACTACGACGTTCTGGTTCCAGCTCATCAATAATTTCCATCGCCCGGACCTTCGGCGCCCCAGAAACAGTCCCTGCAGGGAAACCACCGATTAAGGCATCCATATTGTCAAATCGATCTGTATCCAGTTCACCGACCACATTCGACACGATGTGCATCACATGGGAATAAAGCTCGACAATCATTTGGTCCGTAACTTTAACCGTCCCGATTTTGGCAACACGTCCAACATCGTTGCGCCCCAGATCCAGTAACATTAAATGTTCGGCCAATTCTTTTGGATCAGACAGAAGGTCTTCCATCAGGGCCTTATCTTCAGCAGCATCTTTGCCCCGAATACGCGTTCCGGCAATCGGACGAATGGTCACTTCACCATCGCGTTGACGGACCAAAATTTCAGGACTGGACCCCACCAATGAAAATTCCCCAAAATTAAGGAAGAACAAGAACGGAGACGGGTTCAATCGACGCAAGGATCGATAAAGCGCAAAAGGCGGCAATTCAAAGGGCAGGGTAAAGCGTTGCGACAACACAGCCTGAAAAATATCACCGGCCAGAATGTATTCTTGTGCCTTATGAACCATGCCATGAAAATCTTCACGGCTCATATTCGACACAGGTTCCGGCAATTCACCAATATTTTCGTTAAAGTCGCGACTGATCCGCAAACTGGATTGCAGTCCATCGACAATTTCCTGCAAACGATCCAGTGCTGCATCATACGCATCCTTGGCGCTTAATCCCATTTGTGGGCGCACAGGGGTGACAATCGTAACCACGTCCTCGATATTATCAAAGGCGGCAATGATCGTCGGGCGCATAAACACCCCATCGGGAATGCCAAGCGGGTCAGGGTTATTATCTGGCAGCTTTTCCATCAAGCGCACCGTGTCATAGCCCATATACCCCACAAGGCCAGCAGCCATCGGGGGCAGGGGGGCTGGTAGCTCGATCGCACTTTCGTCAATCAAGGCACGCAAGGAATCCAGCGACGTTTTATCGCAAGCCTCAAAAGTATCACGTGTCAATCCGGCATTGCGGTTGATCTCTGCCTTTTCCCCGAAACACCGCCATGTCACATCGGGTTTCAAACCCAAAAATGAATAACGACCACGCTTGGCACCGCCTTCAACAGATTCCAACAGGAAACTATCAGGCTCACCTTGCGCCAACTTCATCATCGCAGAAACAGGCGTTTCCAAGTCGGCAACCTGTTTGGTCCACACAACCTGTGCCGTTCCATTTTGATAAAGTTTTTCAAAAGCGGAAAATTCGGGGAAAGCAATCATATTATTGAGACTCTGACACAAAGAGACGATTAACCATTGCACGGTCGACATTGACGCTGTAGCGACTGCGCAGGGCGTTTACGAATTGGGTCTGCATATCATTGGAAACTGCGTTCACCATTTCGCCACGTAACGCTTCGATTTGGGATTTATCAGCATCACCGTCTGTCGATTTGATTTCACTCAGTACGGCAATGATTTGACCGTTTTGCGTTGCCCCAATCGCCGTATCACCAACGTTGCTTTCAAACAAAGTTTTAACAACGTCTTTGGGCAATTTCGCATCCATGCGAGTGAAGTTCATTTCACTGGTCAATACCAGTCCTGCTTCTTCAGCTACTTGTGCAATCGGTGTACCTGATTTGATTTTGGCAACGACTTCTTCTGCTTTTTTCTTGGCAGCATCAAATTTCTTCAAATCAAGAACGAAAGATTCAACAGCCAGTTTTACATCCTCAAACGGACGCGCTTTACTGCTGGTGATATTATCAACGCGAACCATGAAATAACCGCCTTGGCCGTCATCTTTCATCACCGGTTCAGCGTTCATATCCAGTTGGAAGGCTTCATCCAAAATGGCTTGCTGCCCTTTTAATGCCTCGACCTTCTTATAATCTTTGCTGTTGGCACGATCATCAGTTGATGCAATGCTCACAACATCGAAACCGACAGCTTTTGCCGCCTCTTCAATTGTCGCACCGCCGCCCAAGGCATCTTCAATCTGATTTGAAATCGCGAACACTTCTTCCGTTGCCAGTTCAAGGGCAACAGCATCACGTAATTCATCTTTCAAATCATCAAATGTCGGATCAACCGCTTCCACCGCGTCACTGACATGGACAATGTGCCAACCAAGCAATGATTGAACCGGTGCACTGGCTTCGCCTTTAGACAAGGCAAAAGTGACTTCGCGCAAATCTTCCGGCAATTCTTCTTTGGTCACATCGCCGAGTTCCAGCACCTCGCCACCTAATTCAGCAAAAGCTTTACCTTCGGCCAGTTCTTGTGCGGCTTTCTTGGCGTCTTCTTCATTTGCAAAGACGATTTGCTCAACGGTGCGGCGCGCCGGCTTTTTAAATTCAGCATGGCGGGCACTGAACGCATCTTCGATTTTTTCAAGCGGAACGTCGATTGTTTTGGCAATCGCAGCAGGCGTAATATGCAACAGGGTCAAGCCGCGATATTCCGGTGCCATAAATGAATCGATGTTGTCTTCGTAATATTTACGAACTTCTTCTTCCGTCGGGGCGGGAATATCGCCAACGGTATCCAGACCAACTGTCAAAACATCTGCAGAACGTTTTTCCTGTAAATAAACGTACAGGTCCTTGGCTGCACTGCCCGGCATATAAACACCACTGTTTAAGACACTGATGACTTGTTCGCGGGCAAGATCGCCACGCACAAGTTCAATATACTGCGCTTCGTTCAGGCGGTTGGAAAACATGACTTGTTCAAACCGTGCCCGGCTGAATTTGCCATCTTCCAAAAACATTTCAGTGGATCGGATTTCTTTAGCGACTTGTTCATCGCTAATCGCAACATCCAGATCGTCCGCGTTTACCGCCAACAGAGTACGGTTAATTGCACGATCAACCACACTGCCGCCAATGGCCTTGGACAGATTTTCGTCAACCCCTTGATCCCCGGTCAACTGACGCATACGGGCCATTTCACGCTGGAAATCATTATAGACTTCCTGTGCCGAGATTTCCTTGCCATCGACTGTTGCAACCGAGTTACCAGTTGCTGCGGGGCGCAACATATCCCCAATCCCCCATGCCGCGAAACTCGCGATCAACAGGAATAAAAGGGTTTTAACGACTATAGAATTAGAGTGTTTGCGAAAACCATCGAGCATGATGAAGACAATCCAACGATTAAGAGGAGTTATAAATTTGGTGCGCATCATAAGTAAGGAAGCACGACCTCGCAACAGCTTAAACACTCAAAATTTGCCAATATTGTGACAATTTGCCTCTTTTCCTCCATCGAACACAGAAAACTGACATAACAAGGCCTTAGGATTGGTCATTTTTTAGATTATCTTCTGGCTCTTAATAGGCAAATTGTGTAAAAGCAGGACAAATCTTAAACATCATTTGACATGACAGAATGAATGAGGGTGGACATTATGAGTGCACGACGTCCGTTAATTGCCGGTAACTGGAAAATGAATGGCCTGCGTGCAGATGCACGTGCCTTGGCCGACGAAATCGGAACCCTGCGGAAAAACAAATCCCAGGATGCGTTTGATTTATTGATCTGTCCCCCCTTTAGCGTCATCGAAACCGTTGGTCATGTCCTTGATAGCACGGGTGTCTTTTTAGGGGCGCAAGATTGCCACACAGCAGAAAAAGGCGCCCATACAGGTGATGTTAGCGCTGCCATGTTAAAAGATGCCGGGTGCAGCCACGTTATCCTTGGTCATTCTGAACGTCGCACCAATCACAAAGAAACCGACGAACTGGTAAAACAAAAAGCCATCGCAGCACAGGACGAAGGATTAACCGCGATTATCTGTGTCGGTGAAACCGAAGCCGAACGCGAAAACGGTAAAACACTGGAAGTCGTCACATCACAAATTAAAGATTCTGTCCCGGAAGGGGCACGCGCGGACAATACGGTCATTGCTTATGAACCTGTTTGGGCAATCGGCACAGGTAAAGTCGCGACTCCAAACGATGTACAGAATGTTCATGGCGATATTCGCAAAACTTTAGCCGCGAAACTTGGTCAAGAAACAGCGGATGGCATTCGTATTCTCTATGGCGGGTCGATGAAACCCGAAAATGCCAAGGAATTACTGGCTCTCCCTGATGTTGATGGGGGGCTGATTGGTGGTGCTGCCCTAAAAGCAGAAGATTTTTGGGCAATTGCGCAAAGTTGTCCTAGCCTTTAAGGAAACTTCGCGCTAAAAGAAGCGCCAAGATTTTTTCGCGGGCGTAATTTTTACGCTCGCTCGATTTGTTTGAATGTAAGGATGGAAGAGAAGCGATGACAAACGTACTTCTCGTTATTCATTTGATCTTGTGCCTCGGCCTGATCATTCTGGTTTTGATCCAACGCTCTGAAGGTGGCGCATTAAGCGGCCTTGGTGGCGGCGGTGGCGGTGGCGGTATGAGCGGTCTGATGACCGGGCGTTCCGCAGCAAGCTTGTTAACGCGTGCAACGGGGCTTCTTGCTGGCGGTTTCATGCTGACAAGCCTGATCCTGTCATTGCTTGCCAATGCAGAGCGCAACACCACCTCTATTTTAGATACGGACACAAGTGCACCGGCCGCAGTAGAACAATCTGCACCGGCACCGGAGAAGTCCGATGAGCCGGGTGCGCCTCTAGCAAAATAAGTTTTTGCTTTTGGTTTAAAAGCAAGCTTGAAATTAGGTGAAAGAGGCGGTCAAATGACTGCCTCTTCTTCTTTGAATGAATTTGATCGACGTTTAGGTTGTTTGATATGACACGTTATATTTTTATCACTGGCGGTGTGGTTTCATCCTTGGGAAAAGGTCTGGGTTCAGCTGCGCTGGGCGCCTGTCTCCAAGCCCGCGGGTTTAAAGTTAGACTGCGCAAACTTGACCCTTATCTGAACGTCGATCCGGGCACCATGAGCCCGTATCAACATGGCGAAGTTTTCGTCACCGATGACGGCGCGGAGACCGATTTGGACCTTGGTCACTATGAACGCTTTACATCGGTCAATGCCATGCAAAGCGACAACGTAACCTCCGGGCGAATCTATTCCACCGTCATTCAAAAAGAACGTGCTGGCGAATATCTGGGCGCAACGGTACAAGTTATCCCGCATGTGACCGAAGCCATTAAAGAATTTACCAAAGCCAATGTAACCGACGAAGATTTTATCCTCGTTGAAGTCGGCGGTACGGTCGGTGATATTGAATCGTTGCCATTTTTAGAAGCCATTCGCCAAATGGGTAACGAGTTGGGGCGTGGGCGCACCATGTACCTGCACACCACCTTAGTGCCTTATATTCCTGCGGCAGGTGAATTAAAAACCAAACCGACCCAACACTCGGTCAAAGAATTACTTGGTCTGGGCATCAGCCCGGATGCGTTGCTCTGTCGTTGTGATCGTGAAATCCCGGCAGGCGAGCGTCGCAAAATCGCCCTGTTCTGTAATGTTGCCGAAGATGCCGTCATTCCGGCACTGGATGTGGACACCATCTATCGTGTACCTCTTTCTTATCACGAAGAAGGACTCGACACAGTCGTTCTTAAACACTTCGGCATGGCTGCACCGGAACCGGATCTATCCAAGTGGGAAGAAATCGTTCATCGCGTTCTGGAACCGGAAGGCGAAGTGAACATCGGTATTGTAGGTAAATATACAGAACTTCTGGAAGCCTATAAGTCATTGGCCGAAGCCATGACCCACGGCGGCATCGCCAACAACGTCAAAGTCAATCAACATTGGATTGATGCCGAAACTCTTCTTGAAGAAGGTGGTCTGGCGCAGTTGGAAGACAAAGATGCGATTTTGGTTCCCGGTGGGTTCGGTGAACGCGGTGCTGAAGGCAAAATTGCCGCCATCAAATATGCCCGTGAAGAAAAAGTCCCTTATTTCGGGATCTGTCTCGGTATGCAAATGGCTGTTATTGAAACCGCCCGAAACATGGCGGGCATCGACGGGGCAGGGTCTTCCGAATTCGGCGCCTGCAAAACACCAATTGTCGGATTGATGACCGAATGGGCAAAAGAAGACGGTAGCAAGGAAAAACGCAGTGAAGATGGTGATCTGGGCGGCACGATGCGCCTGGGCGCTTATCCTTGCTCACTTGTGCCCGATACCTTGGCGTACAATATTTATAACGGTGCCAATGAAATTTCAGAACGTCACCGTCACCGCTATGAAGTCAATGTCGATTTCAAACAAAAACTTGAAGATGCCGGCATGAAATTCTCTGGTCTGTCACCTGACGGTATTTTGCCTGAAATCGTTGAATTGCCGGGACATCCGTTCTTTATTGGCGTTCAATTCCACCCGGAACTGAAATCACGCCCGACAAACCCGCACCCGATCTTTACAGCCTTCATCAAGGCGGCGATCGAACAGAACCGTTTGGTATAATCAAGGGAAACAATCATGGTTGCGCAAAAACACGTTCAAGTCGGCAATGTCACCTTTGGCAACGATCTGCCTTTTTGCCTGATCGCCGGACCTTGTTCTATGGAAGGGCGCAACCATGCCCTTGAAATGGCCCATGCCTTAACGGAAATGTGTTCCGATCTTGGTATCGGTCTGATTTACAAATCTTCGTTTGATAAAGCCAATCGTACATCGGTGGCAGGCAATCGCGGTATTGGTATTATGCCAGCCCTTTCCATCTTTCAGGAAGTGAAAGACACATACGGTTGCCCCGTTATCACCGATGTTCATACCGAAGACCAATGCGCGGTTGTGTCTGAAGTTTGCGACATGATGCAAATCCCGGCCTTTTTATGCCGTCAGACCGATCTTCTTTTGGCAGCAGGCCAAACCGGCAAGGCAGTAAACGTTAAAAAGGGTCAATTCCTTGCCCCTTGGGATATGCCCAATGTCTGCAAAAAAGTGGCCTCAACCGGTAATGAGAACATTTTAATTACCGAACGCGGTTCCAGCTTTGGCTACAACACGCTTGTGACAGATATGCGCGGCCTGCCGCAAATGGCCCATGATACCGGCTATCCGGTTATCATTGATTGTACCCATTCCGTCCAACAACCGGGCGGGCAGGGCAATAGCTCCGGTGGTCGCCGCGAATTGGCCCCGGTTATTGCACGTTCCGCCATTGCCTTGGGCATTGCAGGGGTTTTTGCCGAAACCCACAATGACCCGGACAAAGCCATTTCAGATGGCCCGAACATGATCCCGGTCCACAAGCTGAAAGGCGTTCTGGAAACGCTGAAAGCCTTGGATGAAGTTGCAAAAGCCAACCCGGTCGATCTGGTTGGTATGGCGACTTATTAACTCAAGAAACTCTTAATTTCAAGAAGCTCCCGGATACATATTCCGGGAGCTTTTTTTTGCCTATTCCAAAGTGAATTAACCTGGCTCCAAACACTCGTATAAAGTTTATAAATAGAAAGTTAAAACTCTTAATGAGTATTTAAGCTTATAATTCAACAACTTAACCGTATATTTACAGCATGTAGAACTTTTACATTTATCTAATTTAAGGTATCTTTACATAGAAAACACCTAAAACTTTTATGGGTATTAGGCTGCATTTAAACTGTTACGAAAGTGAAAATCCAAATGAGTTTAGCACAGAGACTCGCCATCTTAATCTCCATTTCAGCAATTGGAATTTTCGTTGTTTTCGCATTAGACCTTCGTTCATTACATTCCAATCTGATCGAAGACCGGAAAACAACAATCAAAAATATTGTCCAGACGGGCGTCAACATTGCAAAATCGTATCATCAACTCACTCTTGACGGAAAAATGCCCGCCGATAATGCTAAAGCAAATTTAATAGCAGCTTTATCAGCCATGACTTTTGGTGACGGCGATTATGTATTTGCAATCACAAATGCCGGAGATATGGTCGCTCACCCCAGTTCAAAATTAAAAGGTAAAAACCTTATTGGATTAAAAGATGTTGACGGAAACCCCATTATTAAAAAGTTGATTGAAGCTGCCGAAAAAGGGGGTGGGTATGTAAGTTACAAATGGAATAAGAAGGGTAAAGAACAAGCTGTTCCCAAAGTAAGTTACGCAGAATATTCCAAAGATTGGGATATGGTCATCGGTACGGGGATCTATATTGACGATGTTGATGCCGTGTTTAAGAGAGAGCTAACCTTTGGTGCAATCATCACCATTTTCATATTATGCATTACTTGCAGCGTTGGCTATTTCATCGCACGCAGCATCAAAATCCCGTTAAAAGCTTTGCAAGTACAGATGAAACGCCTTGTGAATGGCGATCTGGAAATTAACGTTCCCTATCTTGAACGTAACGACGAAGTTGGAAACTTTGCCCAATCTCTGGAGTCTTTCAAAAAACAAGCCATTACCAACCATGAACTTGAAGAACTTGCAAAACACAAGGAACATGAATCTGCTGCCAAACAAAAGAAAGCCTTGCTGGACATGGCAGATCATTTCGAAAAATCTGTCGGTTCAATCGTCAATTCAGTTGTTAAAGCCACTCAAAGCTTGAATGCCAACGCAGAAAGCATGACGCATATTTCACATACAACAAGTTCTGAGGCCCTACATGTCAGAGAGAGCGCAGCAGATGCGACAGATAACGTATCCACCGTTGCCGCTGCTTCCGAAGAGCTTCATTCCTCAATTCAAGAAATAAGCCGACAAGTGAGTGAAGCCAGCACCGTTGCCCAAAATGCAGCTGAAAAAGCAAACGTGACGGCCAAACAGATGGAAGTTCTTTCCTCCTCGGCTGATCGAATTGGTGAAGTCATTGCCCTGATTAACGGTATTGCAGATCAAACCAATTTATTGGCATTAAATGCTACAATTGAAGCCGCGCGAGCCGGAGAGATGGGAAAAGGCTTCGCCGTTGTTGCCACTGAAGTAAAAAATCTAGCCAACCAAACATCCAAAGCAACTGAGGAAATTTCCAGTCAAATTACAGCTGTTCAATCTGCTGTAGGTGATGCGGTTGTCTCAATCACTGAAATCAGTGATGTTGTGGAGCGTGTTCGCGAGGTTTCTTCAGGAATAGCAGCCGCAGTTGAAGAACAAACCGCCGCAACACAGGAAATTGCCAACAGCGCACAATCCGCAGCACAAAGTACCGGACGTGTTTCCGAGCATATCAAAAAAGTTTCTTCTTCTTCTGACCAAACACTTACTGTCTCAAATGAAGTTGTCAGTGCAGCCGATGCCTTAAATGCAAACTCCAGCCAATTGAACAAGGCTGTAGATGATTTCCTCACAGAGGTCCGCGCAGACTAAGAAATACTTTCGTATGGCGGGGGGAAGCTATCCTTCTCCCCGTTACATCTTGTGTTTTTTGTCCTTGTTAATGAATTGGGTATTTTCTTGCTTTTTTGTGCCCAACCAAGTATCAAACGGGCACTATTTTCCATTTTGTTTTCTGATCTTCCGAGAGGGCTTTTTTAATGAGCGCCATTATCGATATTCACGGTCGCGAGATTCTCGACAGCCGTGGCAATCCTACTGTTGAAGTTGACGTTTTGCTGGAATCAGGTGCGTTTGGTCGCGCTGCCGTTCCGTCCGGTGCCTCCACCGGTGTCCACGAAGCCGTTGAACTGCGCGATGGCGACAAAGAACGCTACCTCGGCAAAGGGGTTGAGAACGCTGTTGAATCCGTCAACGGTGAAATCTTCGATGCGCTGTTGGGTATGGAAGCTGACGAACAGCTGTTGATCGACCAAACCATGATCGATCTGGATGGCACAGAAAACAAAGGTCGTCTGGGTGCAAACGCTATGTTGGGCGTTTCTATGGCGGTTGCACGTGCGGCTGCTGAAGAAGCTGGCCTGCCGCTTTATAAATATCTTGGCGGTGTCTTTGCGCGTGAATTGCCGGTACCACTGATGAATATCATCAACGGTGGTGCCCATGCAGACAACCCGGTTGATATTCAGGAATTTATGATCATGCCGGTTGGCGCCTCATCCATCCGCGAAGCTATTCGCATGGGTGCCGAAGTTTTCCATGCCCTGAAAGCCGCCCTGAAAGCCGCAGGCCACAACACCAATGTTGGTGATGAAGGTGGTTTTGCACCGGCTGTCGGTTCTTCTGAAGAAGCTTTGAGCTTCATTATGACCGCTATTGAAAATGCAGGTTACACAGCCGGGGACGACATTGTTCTGGCTCTTGATGTTGCCTCTTCCGAGTTTTACAAAGACGGTAAATACGAATTGGCGGGCGAGGGGAAATCCCTGTCTTCTGCTGAAATGGCTGATTATCTGGCTGACTTGGTTGAGAAATTCCCCATCGTCTCCATCGAAGACGGCATGGACGAAGATGATTGGGACGGTTGGAAAATCCTGACCGATAAAATTGGTGATAAATGCCAATTGGTCGGTGATGACCTGTTCGTAACAAACCCGAAACGCTTGGCTGATGGGATCAACCAAGGCGTTGCCAATTCCATTTTGGTCAAGGTCAACCAAATCGGGACCCTGTCTGAAACGTTGGAAGCTGTAGAAATGGCACAAAAAGCAGAATACACAGCTGTTATTTCGCATCGTTCTGGTGAAACGGAAGATTCGACAATTGCCGACATCGCGGTTGCAACAAATGCCGGTCAGATCAAAACCGGTTCTCTCAGCCGTTCTGATCGTATTGCGAAATACAACCAATTGATCCGCATTGAAGAAGAGCTTGGTTCTTCTGCTGTTTACGCAGGTCGTTCGGTTCTACGCTCATAAAAGAAACATTTTTGGTTTCTCTAAAAGGCCGTCTCCATTGAACTGGAGACGGCCTTTTTCTATTTATTTTGTCGAACAATCACGATCTATATAGAATTTGTTTACCAATTGTGTGCATAAAAAGAGGATCAGTACTTCTTTTGGATAGGGTAAAAATGAAAGCTTGGCGCACCATAAGGACCAAGTTTCAGCCGGGAATTTTCCTCCCGGTTCTTGGTGTGTGCGTGGTTCTTAATTTTGCCTATCATTTTGTACAGGGCGATGGCGGCATCCGAGCGTTGCTTGATTATCAAAATCGCATTGAAAAAACCCAACTCCAATTGGACCAAATTCGGGCAGAACGCCAACAGCTTGAACATCGTGTTTATTTGCTGCGCTCTGATAGTTTAGATCCCGATATGTTGGAAGAACGTGCGCGTGCCGTTCTCAATTTTGCCGCACCCAACGAATTTGCTATTGTTATAGAATAGGACAGACACAGTCATGACTGCAAAAAACTTACCAAACCCGCCTTATTACGCAGTCATTTTTGTCAACCAACGCACAAATGAGGATGCAGAAGGATATGGTCAAATGGCGGACCGTATGGTTGAATTGGCACAACAGCAACCCGGTTATCTGGGTATGGAAAGTGTACGAGAACCCGCAGGCAAAGGCATTACCGTTTCCTATTGGCAAGACCTGGACGCGATCCAAAACTGGAAGAAAAACCTCGAACATATCGAAGCGCGCAAACTTGGTAAGGAAAAGTGGTACGAAGATTATCAATTGCAGGTAGCGAAAATTGAGCATGGTTACCGCTGGATTAAAAATTAGTCTTATCTGATTAATTAGCCCTTGATTCCATTACATATTTCTCTTACTGATTCATACAATTATATTTTTTTGTAGAAGAAAGGGGACGTCAGGGAAATGGAATGCAATGATATTGTCCCCAATCTCGAATTCTACAAAAACTTATGTGCGCATATTTCTGACGCTGTCTATTTGATAGAACCAGACAGTTCAAAAATTTTATGGGTAAATCCGGCAGGCTATAAGGACTTACTGATGGACGAAGATGACGTTCTTCATCAATCCGTGCTCAGTCTACAAAAAGATGTAATTGGCCCTCAACAATGGTCCTCCATTGCACAAGTTATCCACGAGACAAAACGCTTTACCTTCATTGGCAATCACAAACGCAAAAACGGTACAATATTTCCCGTTGAAGTGATCACCTCGGTTATTCAGTATCAGGGAAAAGAACTCTTTCTTTCTATTGCCCGCGATATTACCAACCGACAACTACAAGAAGCTGACCTTATCGGCCGTGAAAAGAATATATGGACTGCAATCAATGCCAGTTCCGATGGTGTATGGGATTGGAATATTATAGATAACAGTGTCTATTTTTCACCCAGTTTAAAAAGAATGCTGGGCTACGGCCCCGATGAGATGGAAACAAAAGTCGAAACTTGGAAAAATAATATTCATCCTCACGACCTGTCCCGCGTTATGCAAGCACTTGAAGAACATATTCAAGGAACGCGTGAAAGATATGAATCCGTCTATCGGCTTAAAAATCGCAATGGGCATTATTTGTGGGTCCATGATATTGGCTGTATCACAGAACGTCTCAAAAATGGTGAAGTCCTCAACTTAACAGGGATTGTGCGCGATATTACTGATTACAAAACACATGAACTGCGCCTGATGGAAATGGCGGCTTATGACGAATTAACCCACCTTCGAAATCGACGAGAATGTATTCGAATTTTTGATAAACAGTTGGAATTTGCCGCACGTAGCAAGCACCAGCTTAGTGTGCTTTTATTTGATTTGGATTTTTTCAAGACTGTAAATGACAGATATGGTCACTTGGCTGGCGATCAGGTCTTGAAGGATATAGCACAAATTCTAAGCCAACACGTCCGAAAATCAGATTATCTTTTTCGCTGGGGTGGGGAGGAATTCATGCTGATCTGCCCCTCAACATCACGTGAAGAAGCCTGCATCTTAGCCGAAAAATTGCGCAATGTGATTGAAAAACATATTACGCATTACCAAAACATCACTATTTCCATTACAGCCAGCTTTGGCCTTGCAAGTTATCCAGAAAATGCACAGTCACGCGAAGAGTTGACGCTCAGTGCCGACTCAGCCCTCTACACAGCCAAATCCAAAGGCCGTAACTGTGTTGTTTACGCTAAAACCCAACCGGGCCAAGTCACCCTTTGATTTTTCACAATATGAAATTAGGCTTTCTACGAATCTGGATGTTTATCCGGTATTCAAATACCGCCCTCTGTCTTTTTTTCTATTTTTGCACCGCAATAAGTGCAATTCCTCTAAAAAGTACACTTATTGTTTCTACTACAAACAATATACACCTTATAAATATTAATATGATTTTAGTTAATTTGAAGGTTTTACTAGGACCTTGATGGTAGCACCGCTAACCCAGCCTAAGTCAAACCACAGCATAAGATACACCCAATAATTAACCAATATAAAGTTAAATATACTTTTTGCACTGCAATACAAATAGTTATACCCCTTGAAAAACTTGCGTCACAGCCCCTTTTCAGGTTTTAACAGGGTATAAATTTGCTTCGCATCTATTGCCTATCATGGTCAGCCAAGGGGAGCCCTTATGGCAACACAAACAAAACGTACAACTCGGGGTAAGAAAAAGTCACCTGAGTCCACACCTGAAGAACTTATCAAATTCTATAAGGACATGCTGTTGATCCGCCGCTTTGAAGAAAAAGCCGGTCAACTGTATGGCATGGGCCTTATCGGTGGTTTCTGCCACCTTTACATTGGACAGGAAGCCGTTGTTGTCGGCATTCAATCCATTGCCAACCCACAAGACACATTGATCACATCCTATCGCGACCACGGTCATATGCTGGCCTGCGGCATGGACCCGGACGGCGTTATGGCTGAATTGACAGGGCGCGAGGGCGGCTATTCCAAAGGGAAGGGCGGCTCGATGCATATGTTCTCTAAAGACAAAGGATTCTACGGCGGTCACGGGATCGTTGGGGCACAAATCCCGTTGGGAACTGGTCTTGCCTTTGGTCACAAATATAAAGAAGATGGCGGCGTCAACTTTGCCTATATGGGTGATGGCGCGGTCAATCAGGGTCAGGTTTACGAAGCCTTTAACATGGCGGCCCTATGGAAATTGCCGGTTGTTTATGTCATTGAAAATAACCAGTACGGCATGGGTACGAGCTTGGAGCGTGCATCCAGCAACACCAACCTGTCTCAACGTGGGGCCGCACACGGCATTCCCGGCGTTCAAGTCAACGGCATGAGCGTTCTTGAAGTCCGCGAAGCCGCCCGTGAAGCGGCTGAAAAATGTCGCCGTGGCGAAGGTCCGGTCATTCTGGAAATGAAGACATACCGTTATCGCGGTCACTCTATGTCCGACCCGGCGAAATACCGCCCCAAGGAAGAGGTCCAGAAAGTCCGCTCAGAAAGCGACCCGATTGATTTCGTTCGCAATCTCTTGATCGAAGGCAATCACATGGACGAAGCCGGTCTCAAAGAGATCGACAAAGAAATTAAAGCCATTGTGACAAAGTCCGCCGAATTTGCCCAAACCAGCCCGGAACCAGCAGAAAGCGAGCTATGGACCGACGTGTTGGTCGAAGCCTAAGCGTTTAAGAGATAGAGGAAAAAATATGCCTATTGAAATTCTTATGCCTGCGCTTTCTCCGACCATGGAAGAAGGCAATCTTGCAAAATGGTGCAAGTCAGAAGGTGATAAAGTTGAATCCGGTGATGTGATTGCCGAGATCGAAACCGACAAAGCCACAATGGAAGTCGAAGCCGTCGATGAAGGTATTCTCGGCAAAATCGTTATCCCTGAAGGCACACAAAACGTTAAAGTAAATGAACTGATTGCCTTGCTGCTCGAAGATGGTGAAGATGCCGCCGCAGCCGACAATTATTCAGCAGGTGGCGCCGCTGCCCCGGCAGTACAGGAAAGTGCCCCGGCGCAAAGTGAAGCAAGTGCCGCACCGACCGCATCAGCCGCCCCGGTTGCCGTTGCAGAAGACGCCTACACAGGCCCGACCGAGGCCATGACCGTCCGCCAAGCCCTCAACACTGCTTTGTTTGAAGAATTCCGCCGTGATGAAAAAGTATTCATCATGGGTGAAGAAGTGGCCCAATACCAAGGCGCTTACAAAATTTCTCAAGGCTTGCTGGAAGAATTTGGCGACAAGCGCGTTGTTGATACACCGATCACCGAAATCGGCTTTACTGGCTTAGGTGTCGGCGCTGCATGGTCCGGTTTGAAACCCGTTGTCGAATTTATGACCTTTAACTTTGCCATGCAGGCCGTTGATCATATCATCAACTCTGCAGCTAAAACACTTTATATGTCCGGTGGGGAAATTCCCTGTCCGATCGTCTTCCGTGGGTGCAACGGGGCCGCTTCACGCGTTGCGGCACAACATTCACAATGTTATGCGTCTTGGTATGCGCACTGTCCGGGCCTTAAGGTCGTTGTGCCTTATTCCGCCGAAGATGCGAAAGGGTTGCTCAAGGCCGCTATTCGTGATCCTAACCCGGTGATTGTACTGGAAAACGAAGTTCTTTACGGCAAAACATTTGATTGCCCGACAGACGAAGATTTCGTTGTTCCCTTCGGTAAAGCCAAGATTGAACGCAGTGGTACAGACGTCACATTGGTGGCTTATTCCATCACGGTTGGCTGGGCATTGGAAGCGGCTGAGAAGCTTGCAGAACAAGGCATTTCAGCCGAGGTGATCAACCTGCGTTCCTTGCGTCCGCTAGATACACATACCATCGTTGAGTCTGTGAAAAAGACAAACCGTCTGGTTACGGTCGAAGAAGGCTGGGCTTACGCCAACATCGGTTCTGAAATCGCCGCACAGGTGATGGAACATGCGTTTGATTATCTGGATGCGCCTGTTACCCGTATTGCCGGTGCTGACGTGCCGATGCCATATGCCGCCAACCTTGAAAAACTCGCCTTGCCGCGGATCGACGATATCGTCAATGCCGCCAAAGCAGTTTGTTACAAGTAACCTCGGATAAAGGAACAGCATTATGCCTATTCAAATTTTGATGCCTGCACTTTCTCCGACGATGGAAGAAGGTAATCTGGCAAAATGGTGCGTTAAAGAAGGCGACACCGTTGAATCCGGCGACGTGATTGCCGAGATTGAAACCGATAAAGCCACAATGGAAGTCGAAGCCGTTGACGAAGGCGTTATCGGTAAAATCCTCGTTGCCGAAGGCACACAAGGCGTGAAAGTCAACGAACTGATCGCCCTGTTGCTGGAAGACGGCGAAGACGCAAGCGCCCTTGAAGGGGCAGAGACAGCAGCACCGGCCCCCAGTGCCCCGGCGCAGGCCGACGCACCGGCAAAACCCGATGCAGCCCCAGCCCCGACACCGGCAGCCCCCAGCACAGAGACGGGGGATCGCATTTTCTCAAGCCCCTTGGCACGCCGAATTGCTGCCCAAGAAGGTTTAGACCTGGAAGCCTTGTCTGGTACAGGCCCGCGTGGTCGTATCGTCAAACGCGACATTGATGCGGCTCTGGCTGCTGGTACAGGCAAAGCGACACCAGCCGCACCGGAAGCGAAAGCTGCACCCAAAGCAGCCGCGAGCGAAAGCAAAACCATTAGCGTTGATGATCCGATCTTTAAATTGCTGCCGGACTACGACGCAGTTCCAAATTCAAACATGCGCAAAACCATTGCCAAACGTTTGACGGAATCAGCCCGTGATATCCCGCACTTTAACCTGCAAGTGGACGTGGAAATCGACAAGTTGATGGCTTTGCGTAAAGAACTCAACAGCCGTGATGGTGCCGATTACAAGATCTCGGTTAACGATTTTCTGGTTAAGGCCACCTCTTTGGCCCTGACACGTGTCCCGGATTGCAATGTGGCTTTCACTGATGGGGCGATTTTGAAATTTAAACGGGTCGATATGGCAATCGCCGTTGCCGTTGAAGGTGGCCTGATCACGCCGATCATCAAAGATGCCGCTTCCAAAGGCTTAGCGACATTGGCAAATGAGGCCAAAGATCTGGCCGCACGCGCCCGTGACGGTAAATTGGCACCGGAAGAATATCAAGGCGGGACATTTACTATCTCCAACCTTGGCATGTTTGGGATCAAAAGCTTTAACTCCATCATCAACCCACCCCAAGGCGGCATCCTGTCCGTCGGTGCCGGCGAACAGCGCCCTGTTGTTAAGGATGGTGCCCTTGCTGTTGCAACCGTTGTCACCCTGACACTGGCCGTTGATCACCGTTGCATTGACGGGTCCACAGGCGCGGCCTTTATCAAGGAACTCAAAACCTTGATCGAAGATCCGATCGCATTGATGCTTTAACCCGGGAAAGAGAGAAAAGATGTCCGATACAAATTTTGACGTCATTGTCGTCGGCGCAGGCCCGGGTGGCTACGTCGGTGCAATTCGCGCGGCACAACTGGGGCTGAAAACAGCCCTCGTTGAAGCCAAGCATCTGGGTGGGATTTGCCTGAACTGGGGCTGTATCCCAACCAAGGCGCTTCTGCGTTCTGCAGAAATCTACGAACATATGAAACATGCCGCTAACTTCGGTCTGGGCGCCAAGGAGGTCTCCTTTGACCTCGCCAAGATCGTTGAACGTTCTCGCGGTGTGTCCAAACAACTGTCCGGTGGCGTGGGCCACTTGTTAAAGAAAAACAAGGTGCAGGTGTTTGACGGTTACGGCAAGTTGCTGGGCGGCGGTAAACTTTCTGTCGAAAAAGACGGTAAAGTCTTTACCACGTTGTCTTCCAAAAACATCATCATGGCCACAGGCGCACGTGCGAAATCCTTCCCCGGATTGGAGCCCGACGGCAAACAGGTCTGGACCTATATGGAAGCCTTGGTACCCAATGAAGTCCCGAAATCTCTGCTGGTCATCGGCAGTGGTGCCATCGGGATTGAATTTGCCAACTTCTTCCATACTTTTGGCGCAGATGTCACCGTTGTCGAAGCTTTAGACAGCATTATGCCCGTCGAAGATGCCGAAATTTCCGCATTTGCTAAAAAAGCAATGGAAAAACGTGGCATGAAGTTCAAAACAGGGACACTTGTTAAAAAACTGGATAAAGCGGCGGACGGTGTAACCGCAACCTTGGAAAAAGGTGGCAAGACCGAAACAATCAAAGTTGATAAGGTTATTACGGCTGTCGGTGTGGTTCCGAACGTGGAAAATATCGGTCTGGAAGCTGCAGGTGTGAAACTGGACGAACGCGGTTTTGTTGCCATTGACGGTTATTGTAAAACATCGGCTGACGGTGTTTATGCAATCGGTGATGTGGCAGGTGCGCCGTGTTTGGCCCACAAAGCCTCCCACGAAGCCATCATCTGCGTTGAAAAAATTGCAGGCGTGAAAGATGTTCACCCATTGGATAAATCCCTTATTCCGGGTTGTACATATTGCGAACCGCAAGTGGCATCGGTTGGCTTGACGGAAAAAGCTGCCAAAGACAAAGGTTATAAGGTGAAAGTCGGTCGGTTCCCGTTCATGGGCAACGGCAAGGCCATTGCCTTGGGCGCACCGGAAGGGCTGGTTAAAACCGTCTTTGATGAAAAGACCGGCGAATTGCTGGGCGCCCATATGGTCGGGGCTGAGGTAACCGAACTGATCCAGGGCTTTGGTGTTGCCAAAACACTGGAAACGACGGAAGCCGACCTGATGCATACGGTCTTCCCACATCCGACCTTGTCGGAAATGATGCATGAATCGGTTTTGGATGCTTACGGTAAAGCCATCCACTTCTAGTTCATGTCGTGTCTTTCAAAAAATGAAGGACACACGCTTTTGTGAATTGATCAAGACGGGGAGGGGGCTTTAGTTTCTTCCCTGTCTTTGTCTTCACAATTATTTTAAGAGGTTTTCCATGTCCAGTTGCTGCGGTCCACAAACAGAAGTTCAGTCTGAGGACGATGTGCATAAAGCTGTTTCTGAAAGCTATGCCGCAATCGCCAATTCTGGGGGCAATGCCGGGTGTTGCCTGCCTGCAACGGGTGGCGCCGAAGTGCCGAGTGCGGAAGAATTCGCCAAAAATTTTGGCTATAGCGATGAAGAACTTGCCGCCGTTCCTGATGGGGCAAACATGGGACTGGGATGTGGTAACCCATCTGCGATTGCAGCGATGAAACCGGGTGAAACCGTTGTGGACCTTGGTTCCGGTGGCGGTTTTGATTGTTTTCTTGCTGCGCGTCAGGTCGGTAAAAACGGGCAGGTGATTGGGGTGGATATGACACCTGATATGTTGCGCAAAGCCCGCGACAACGCACACAAAATCGGAGCAACAAATGTTGATTTCCGATTGGGCGAAATTGAAAATCTGCCCATTGCAGACAATACGGTTGATGTCATCATTTCCAACTGCGTAGTGAACTTATCCCCACGTAAAGACCGCGTTATTGAAGAATCATATCGTATCTTAAAACCTGGCGGACGTGTTGCGATCTCTGACGTTGTTCAAACACATGATATGCCTGAAGACATTCAAAAAGATACGGAACTTCTATGTGGTTGCGTTTCTGGTGCCGCCTCGGTACAAGATTTGACAAAATGGTTGGAAACAGCCGGATTTGAACAGATTAAAATCGACGTCAAAGAAGAAAGCCGCGACTATATCAAAGACTGGGCACCCGGGCGCGGTATCGAAAAATATGTGGCATCGGCTACAATCGAGGCTATAAAGCCGTCAAAGACTTGCTGTGGGTAGGAACACCTGAAGCGTTAAAAGGATCAAAAAGCATGAGTGAAGCACAAAAATTGCGTCACCCCGAGAAACAGAAGAACCCGGACAACCCGATCCAGCGTAAACCCGACTGGATTCGTGTAAAGGCACCTGTTTCTAAAGGTTACAAAGAAACACGCGACCTGATGCGCGATAAAAAACTGCATACGGTTTGTGAAGAAGCTTCCTGCCCTAATATTGGCGAATGCTGGGAACGCAAGCACGCCACCTTTATGATCCTTGGCGAAATTTGTACACGGGCCTGTACTTTCTGTAACGTTATCACGGGCAAACCCAACGCGCCGGACCCGATGGAACCTGAAAACGTTTCCATTTCTGTTGCAACGATGGGGGCAAAACATGTGGTTATCACCTCTGTTGATCGGGATGACCTAGATGATGGCGGGGCGGACCAGTTTGTACAATGCATTGATCGTATCCGCGAAAAATCACCCGGCACCACGATTGAAATCCTAACACCGGATTTCCGGGGCAAAAAAGGGGCGTTGGAACAGGTCGTGGCAGCCAAACCCGATGTGTTCAACCATAACCTTGAAACCGTGCCACGCCTGTTCCCGTCTGTCCAATTGGGATCACGTTATTTCTACTCTTTGCGCGTCTTACAGCAAGCAAAAGAGATTGACCCGCATATCTTTACCAAGTCCGGCATTATGGTTGGTCTGGGTGAAACAAAAGAAGAAGTCATTCAGGTAATGGACGATATGCGATGCGCCGATGTTGACTTTCTCACCATTGGGCAGTACTTAGCACCCACACCGAAGCACGCAGCGATTGATCGTTTTGTGACGCCGGAAGAGTTTGAAGAATATGCAAAAATCGCTAAACGTAAGGGGTTCTTGCTGGTTTCTTCAACCCCGCTGACCAGATCGAGCTATCACGCAGATCACGATTTTGCAAAGTTGCGCGCTGCCCGTGAAGAACTTTTGGCGAAACAGAAATAGCTTTAAATCGAATTCATGCCGACACATGCAGAAATAAAATATAGCCCTTATTCGGCGGCGCAGATGTATGCACTCGTCGCCGATGTGGCCTCCTATCCGGATTTTCTGCCTTGGTGTCTGGCGACCCGTATCAGGTCCGTTGAAAATAACGTGATGATTGCCGACATGGTGATCGGCTTTAAAATGATCCGTGAAAAATATACATCCGAAGTGACGCTTGATCCCGACAAAGAAGTCAAGATCGTCTATAAGAATGGTCCGTTTAAGTATCTGAACAGTCACTGGAAATTTACGGACAAGCCGGAAGGCGGATGTGAAATTGACTTTTTTGTCGACTTTGAATTCCGTTCCGCCTTACTGCAGAAGGTCATGGGCGCTGTCTTTAACGAAGCTGTTCAGCTTATGATGTCAGCCTTTCAAAAACGGGCCATCGAACTTTACGGTACCAACGCCTGAATTTTCAACAGTTCCAACGCACGCTTGGCTGTCTGAAAACGTACCTGATCACGATCTCCTTCAAAGACATGGCGCTCTACAATCGGGGCGCTGTCTTTTTTGGCGCAGGCCAGATACACCAGACCAACCGGCTTTTCTTCACTCCCGCCACCGGGGCCGGCAATTCCCGTTACCGCAACACATAAATCCGTTTTTGCCGCCCTCAATCCACCTTGGGCCATTTGCAGGGCGACAATTTCACTCACTGCCCCCTGTTGATCCAGTGCATCGGATTCCACCGATAGCAGATCCATTTTCGCCTGATTGGAATAGGTGATAAACCCACGATCCACCACATCGGACGATCCGGCAATCGCGGTTAAAGCCGCCCCAATCATCCCACCTGTACAAGATTCTGCCGTCGCAACCGTTAAACGGTGGTCCCGACAGGCCTGTAATGTTTGCGTCGCCAATTGATCCAGTTTCATAAATTTACATCCCTGCAAGCTGGATATTCAAAAAATATAAGACAATCAGTCCATAAAGGGCTGCAACAACATCATCCAACATGATGCCCAACCCACCATGTACATTCTTGTCAAACCAGCAAGCTGGCCACGGTTTAAAAATATCAACCAAACGGAACAAGGCAAACCCCACGAGATAAAGTAACGGATCCAGACCAGCGGGTAAAAGAACCAGCCATTGCCCGGCAACTTCGTCAATGACAACGGCCCCGGGATCTTTGACGCCAGATTTAGCTTCAAACACATGAGCGGCCCACCAACCGACCAGAAAAACAACAACGCTGGCCACGGCCAAAGCCTGCCAACCACCCCAATATTGAATACCCCATGCAAAAGGCAAGGCGGCCAACGATCCCCATGTCCCCGGTGCCTTGGGCAAAAGGCCGGAAAAAAACCATGTCGCCAAAATCCCCGCCGGGGATAATATAAATTTTTTATTTAATTTCTTAATGTTAGTCACAATCTTATACCGAATTTAAAAATAACAATCTTTTAAGACTCTTTGCGTATCATAGAAACAGCAGATGATATTGGAAAGAAATTACATTTTTTTTATTATTGCCGTAGCGTTACATCTCAAACCACTGTATAAAAGCGGTGGATTGGTTGGAGCTTTCCGATCATGTCACCGACAAATATTTGAGATAAGAACCTGCTAAAGGTTTGAAAATATTACGTTACATTCAGGGCTGTCTAACAATACCTAGGGGCACATGAGCAATTCTGAAACACGGTACAAAAGTTTTGTAGAAAAAACAAAAGAGTTTACCGACAAACATTTCCCCGAACGTCAATTGGTCTTGCGTACCGACGGTGACGTCAAATACTTCTGCATCTCAAAACGCTTTCAAATGAGTGTCAGCGCCGGGGTTCTGGCCTTCCTGACTTGGTCTGCCTTTACGAGCGCAACTCATTTTATGCATGATTACGAACTCCTCGCCAAGGATAAGGAAATTCTCAGCGTTCAGGTGGCTTACCGCAGTCTTCTCAGCGAAGTGACCGAATACCAGAGCAAATTCACGAATATCAGTAACGAGCTGGAAGCCAACCATTCCAAGTTGGTCGCAAGCCTTGATCAAAACATCCTTGAAAATAAGGATCGTTTGGTATCAGCAGAATCCGCCCGTAAAGAAGCACAGGTTGCACGCCGCCAATTGAACTCGCAGCTTCATTCCATTGAAGAATCCATGCGTGAACTCGCCAATCGCAACTATTCCCTTAAAGGTGACCTTTCCCTCAAGGAAATGGATTTACAGACGGCCTTGGCTGAACGCAACACGGCGCGGCTGCAAAAACAACGGATTGAAGAAAAATTACGGGCTGCCGAAATTAAAATGGCGCACCTGAATCAAAGTCAGGAAGAGTTGATCAAACGTGTCAGTGATCAAGCCAGTGAAGAAATTGCAGATATTGAAAATATCCTGACAATTGCCGGTCTTGACCCGGATAAAATGCTCAGCAACATGGATCAGGATACCACAGCATCCGGTGGACCGTTCATTGCTGCCACAGGCAAAGTATCAGACGAAATGCCTGCACCTGAAGAAATCCAGTTAAACGCAATTGATCGACATCTTGCACGCTGGCAAGGTCTGCAAGGGATACGACAATCCTTGCCTTTGGCACAGCCTCTGGATTATTATTATATCAGCAGCCGTTACGGTAAACGCCGGGACCCTGTAAACAAAAGATGGGCTGTTCATTATGGTCTTGATATGGCAGCATCAAAGAAATCGCCCGTTTATGTGACCGCCCCTGGCAAAGTTACCTTTGTCGGCTGGAAAGGAAACTATGGTAATTTCATCATGGTGGACCACGGAAACGGCATTGAAACACGATATGGTCACCTTCATAAGATACTCGTGAAAAAAGGTGATCCGGTCGATTATAGAACTAAAATTGGACTGGTCGGCAGTACCGGTCGCAGCACGGGGGCGCATTTGCACTATGAAGTACGTGTAAATGGCACAAACGTTGACCCGTTCAAATTCATAAAGGCAGGACGTAATGTTTTCCAAGGCTAGTAAAAAAAGGTCCACACCCACAACTGGTTCTACGCCAAACAAACGTGTACCGCCATCTATTATCAGTGAAGATTTAACTATTACCGGCAACATGAAAAGTGACGGTGAAATCCAAATCGACGGTAAGGTGATCGGTGATATTCAAAGCCATGATCTGCTTGTTGGGGATACGGCCCATATCACGGGCGAAATTGTCGCGGAATCCATTCGCGTACATGGCAAAGTCGTCGGACAAATAAAAGCCCGAAACGTCAGTCTTGCCAAAAGCGCCCACGTGGTCGGTGATATCTTGCATGACAACTTGTCAATCGAGACAGGCGCTTTCCTTGAAGGCCATTGCAAACGATTGGCCGAAGGTGAGTTTAAGCTGAGTGTTAAGGTGGAACCTGCACCGAACACAGTCAAACCCGCACAAGTGGAAACCAAAGCCAAAGCATCCGCCTAGTAGGCTCTCATTACAAGATTATGAGATTGAAGACCGCTTTTTAAATGAAGCGGTCTTTTTCTTTTAGGCAGAGATAAAGTTTAAAACAGCCTGTCGAACATCTTCTTCATCTAACGCCGGAGCGTGCCCCACATCTTTGACTTCAATACCTGTGATATGCGGCAATCTTTCCAGCATCCGCAAATACGTTTCCCGATTAAAAACACTGGAAGCCTGCCCACGGATCAACAAAACCGGGCGCTCAGCCAAGGCATAAAAATACGGCCATAAATCCTGTTTTTGATCATTAGCTGCACTTTGACGCAGGCTATCTGCAATTTTGACATCCCAGCTCGGTACATAGCGCCCCTTTTCCAGTCTATATGTTTTTTTCGCAATCCGGTGCCAATCTGCATCCACAAAGCCATGTTCATCTTTATAGTGCTTTTTCAACTTCTGAACGGCCCCCTCCAGATCGGCTACGCTTTCACCATCCCCCGTATAGGCGATGATTTTTTCCACACCAGTTTCATCAAGGTCCGGGCCAACATCATTTAAAATCACGCTATGGACCAAACCGGGAGATACAACACACATCGCCATACTCAGCAAGCCGCCAAGTGACGTCCCGATTAAATGGCAGTTATGGAGACCTAAGGCAGAGGCGACATTAAAAATATCGGACACATAAACAGTAGGATTATAATTTTCCCAATTGGCATCATATTCAGATTTCCCACGTCCGCGGTAATCGAGCGTTACAACCCGATGACCCAGGCTGTGTAAATGATCTGCAATATTTTCAAAATCCTGAGAATTTCGCGTCAAACCAGACAAGCATAGGATAGGGCGTTTAGCCGGGTCTCCCCCGCGATAGTCACGCGTATACAACCGCAATCCATCTGCCGCACCGATTTCTTTTTCGATATAATTATTCATAAGCGCCCGAAATCAACGTCGGTAATTGATCGAGAGACCGAATTTCAAATTGAGGAATCGCATTGGGGCCAAGCTTTTCCTGTTTCTGGCCAAAACGGTTCACCCATATCACTTGAAAACCGAAAGTTGCCGCACCGACGGCATCCCATGAATTTGCAGATAAAAAACATCCCTGCGACGGATCAATGTCCAATTGGTTGCACACGAATTCATAAATGTTCGGATGAACCTTAAAAACTCCAACATCATCGGCAGAATAAACACCATCCAGCAAATGATAAAGTCCCGCCTTTCGCACGGCACTGGTCAACATGGTGCGTGACCCATTCGATAAAATAACTGTTTTAATATTTCTATCTTTTAGATTTTTCAGCATTTTGCCGACTTCCGGGTAAGCATCAAGCTTCAAATACAATTCCATCAATTTTGCACGCAAAGCCGGATCATGCATATTGAAGGTTTCCATCGTGAAATCTAACGCATCACCGGTCACATGCCAGAAATCCTGAAAATCGCCCATCATGGTGCGTAACCAAGTGTACTCCACTTGCTTCTTTCGCCATAACGCGGAAAAATCCAGCCAGTTCTCGCCGATATCACAGGCACATCGACGAGCAGAAGCTGCAACATCAAATAAAGTGCCATAAGCATCAAACATACAAACTTCTATATTTTTTAACTGTTGCGTCATCCCACGTCTCTCAAATCATTGCTTACGCTGGAGATCCCCCTCCAAAGAAGTTGCAACCTCTTTGGATTTTAAGCGATAGCGGTATACCTGCAAATTTTCAAGCACACGCTGCACATAATTACGCGTTTCACTAAACGGTATTTGCTCAACCCAATCTATCACATAATCATGGTCATCGGTACGTGGATCACCAAACTCGCGTATCCATTGCCGCGTCCGATGGGGACCGGCATTGTAGGAGGACAAGGTCAGTACATAAGACCCTTTAAATTTCTTTAAAAGATCATCCAGATATTCACTGCCCAGCCACACATTCAACTTGGGATGAGTGGTTAGTTTTTTACGAGAATACTTATAATTTTTCTGCTTAGCCAGACGATGTGCTGTACGCGGCATCAATTGCATCAACCCGCGTGCACCAGCACGACTGGTCGCACGTTCATAAAATGCACTTTCCTGACGCACAATACTGTGTACCAAAGCGGATTCCGGTGTTTTCCTCATCAGTTTTTGATCGAGCAAGGGATAAGCTGCTTCAATAACGCCGTGTCCCTCACGCAGGGCTTTTTTCCCGACATAAACAGCCAAGTCAGGCCGTCCGGCATCAATCGCCAACTCGGCAACCAGCGTGCGCCAACCCGCCGTCGTACTCATGGTATTCAGTTGATAGATAAAGTGGCGCATGAGGTCGCGTTCCCCCATACGTTTTAGGAAGTTTACAACATCAACCAAATCACTTTGATGAAAGAAAATCCGTTCCTGACGGTTCGGCTTGGCTTTTTCATTCAATTCGACCTGAATGCGCTTGTTCATACGCTCACCGGCCAATTGCCCATAATAGGCCGTAGGATACAGCGCCGCCGTCTCATACCATTTTTTGGCTTCGTCTGTACGTTTCAAGCTTTCCATCGTACGTGCAATCCAATAGGCGCCACGGGCTTTGCTAATCGGATATTTCACTGCCTCGTACAAATTTTGAAAATGCGTGAGTGCCACTTCGGGTTCTTGTAGAAAACGTAACTTAATCCAACCGGCAATCCATTCTGCATCCGCATAGTCGGCGCCTTCGGTTAAACCGTGATTTTTCACCATTCGATAGGCTTCGCTGTAATAACCATCACGCACGGCACTGCGGGCCATAATGGATCGCTGTTTCCACCAAATTTCGGGGTAGGGGACAACGTCGGGAGTCTCAAACAACAACGCACGTGCGTCTTCCTCACGCCCTTTGATCCGGCGCCAACGCATACGTTCAAACAAAAGGCCCGGATGATCTTTCAATTCATCCGGCACACGGGCAATGGCGCGGTCCACACCGCCCCGCATTTTACGCAAAGCCAGACGTGCCTCTGCCAAATGCTTCCAGTCTTTTTTGACATATCCCAACATACGGCGGGCGGTATAATATCGGCCTTGCCATAACAAACGGTCCAGACGTGCGATATGATCTTCATAGCGCAGTTCGGATTTATAACGTTTGTAAAAATCTTTTTGCTGGTGACGTCCAAAATTTACATCCCGCCACGATTTGCGAATTTGCTCGCGGGCCTCTTGCTTTCGTCCCAATTGGGACAAAGCGGCCGACAATCGAATATGACCGTTTGCACTGAGTGGTTGACGACCATTAAACCATTGAATGACCGATTCTGGCGGGATAGCTTCCGACATGGCTTCTTCTGCACGACGTTGCAAGGCCGACTGACGCGGCCAATCGGAATTATGCGCAATAAAAGCCGCAATTTCCTGAAAGGGAACATCTTTCACCGGATCAACAATCTGCATCCAACGAATGAATTTCGCCGGTAATGGATTATCGGCTTTAACCGCACGGTTAAGCGCGGATTTCCATTTTTTCTTTTTAGCCTGTGCGAAAGCTTCCTTCGCGATCTTGTAATCCTGATCGGACAAAGGTTTTGCCGTTGCCACATGCAACGATCCAAGCCCCCATAAAACAAGTACACAGACGAAAAATATTCTGCCTAATCGGTATAGTCGACGCAAAGCCACGAGCCTTCCTATTCCATGTTATTTCCTGCAACGATACCTTCTCACGTTCGTTGCTTGAAGACACACTTTAAAAGCCTGCAATCCGCCTAGCAAGGGTTGTGACATACTTTTTTAATTTAGAATTCTTGCCCATTGACAATGAAAGAGCTATGTTCCCCAGTTCTTAAAGTAATATAATTTTGTGTGTCGAGAAATTTCTCGCACATTCCAAGGAGATAAACATGTTTCAGGGTTCTATTCCTGCCCTGATCACGCCGTTCAAAAACGGTCAGATCGACGAACAAGCGTTCCAAGATCACGTTGAATGGCAGATCGAGCAAGGGTCTGATGCACTCGTCCCGGTCGGCACCACAGGTGAATCACCGACTCTCAGCCACCAAGAACATCATCGCGTTGTCGAACTGTGTCTTGAAGCGGCCAAGGGACGCGTACCGGTTATTGCCGGTACCGGTTCAAACAACACGGCCGAAGCCATCAGCTTGCAGAAACATGCGAAGAAGGCGGGCGCGGCTGCGGGCCTCGTCGTCACACCTTATTATAACAAGCCGACACAAGCCGGTTTGATTGCACATTACAAAGCAATCCATGACGCTGTTGATCTGCCGATTGTGATTTACAACATCCCCGGTCGTTCCATTATCGATATGTCCGTGGAAACAATGGCTGAATTGTCAAGGCTTCCCAATATCGTTGGTGTGAAAGACGCAACGGGCGATTTGACGCGTCCTCTCAACACCTATCTGGGTTGTGGTGCGGATTTCTGCCAATTGTCCGGCGAAGACGCAACAGCTGTTCAGTTCCTGTCCGCAGGTGGTTCAGGCTGTATCTCCGTTACTGCCAATATTGCCCCCAAACTATGTGCTGATATGCAGCGCGCATGGCGTGAAGGCGACACAAAAACAGCAATGGACATTCAGTTCAAACTGTTGCCGTTACACAATGCCATGTTCTGTGAAAGCAGCCCCGGTCCGGTCAAATATGCCGGCGAACTGATGGGCCGTTGTTC
Source organism: Terasakiella sp. (assembly GCF_048267425.1). Lineage (GTDB taxonomy): Bacteria > Pseudomonadota > Alphaproteobacteria > Rhodospirillales > Terasakiellaceae > Terasakiella. The sequence goes on along the minus strand of NZ_JBLWXN010000004.1, from coordinate 223,712 downwards.
TTCAGAAACACGTTTGCCGCTGGTTGAAATTGCCGAAACCAGCAAAGAACGCGTGCGCAAGGTATTGGCCGATCTTGATATGATCTAAGAAGATGGCTTCTAAAAACAAAAAAGACGACTTTTCGGCGCGCATTGCGGCACAAAACCGCAAGGCGCGCCATAACTATTTTATCGAAGATATTATTGAATGCGGCATGGTTCTGACCGGTACGGAAGTTAAATCCCTGCGCAATGGCCGAGCCAGTATTCAAGAATCGTACGCTGCCGAAAAAAACGGTGAGCTTTACCTCATTAACGCCAATATCCCGGAATATGAAGGCGGCAACCGGTTTAACCACGAACCCAAACGCATGCGCAAATTGCTGCTGCATAGACGGGAACTGGATAAGCTTCTTGGGATGTCGACCCAGAAGGGCTATACGCTCGTTCCTTTACATATTCATTTTAACGATCGCGGTATCGCCAAAGTCGCCATTGGAATCGGTAAAGGGAAACAAAGTCACGACAAGCGCGACAGTATCAAAGATCGCGACTGGAAACGTGATAAAGCACGCCTCATGCGTGAAAAATATTAGACCGTACCTCCCCTAAAAAGAAAAATGCCCCGGCATAGTCAAGCTGGGGCATTTTTAATTTATACAGAGTAATCTGCGCAATAAAGGCAGGTGGATTACATTTTCTTTTTAGCGGCACAAGGGTTCTTAGCTGCACAGGGATTGGCAGCGCAAGGATTCTTTGCAGCACAGGGATTTTTCGCGGCACAGGGGTTTTTAGCCGCACAAGGGTTCGCAGCACAGGGATTTTTTGCGGCACAGGGATTTGCAGCACAAGGATTAGCGGCAACTTCAAACGCACCACTGACAGACGCAGCTTGTACAGGGGCAACAGCGGCACTCATCGCGCCAACCACCACGGCACAGGCCACACCATTGATGATTTGTTTTTTGCTAATTACGGACATATTGGAAACCTCCAGATTAAAATAGAAACATATAAAAGCGGCGTGTTGAACAATGCCGATAAATAGTTTGTCTCACATTTTTGATGTAGAAGGGGAATCACAACGGATCACAAGAACGTGATTACCTGCCTATACTTGACCATATTTTGAAATTTAAAATAAAAATAATATAAACAAATCATAAATACATGTAATAACTATCCGGTATTACCTTTTTCTTGGTAATACCAAATATTTATTAAAATAACTGATTGAAATACATATATCGCATGCGTATATTTATTAAAAATTTCGCTGTTTGTTACTTTTACTTGAAAAGGAAAGTTCTATGGAGAAGCCTCTGCTTCATTTGGTTTTTGGCGGTGAAGTTGCCGATCCGCAAACCAATGATTTCGTCGATCCTGACAATCTTGATATCGTCGGCATTTTCCCCAGCTACGAAGCTGCATTGAATGCATGGCGTGGCGCTAGCCAAGCGCGCGTAGACGAAGCACACACAAAATATGTGATCGTCCATATGCACAAGATGCTCGATCCGGACAAATCCGAATAAGTCGAAAAAACATCAAACACAAAAAAACGCTCCCCATATTTGAGGGAGCGTTTTTTACTGATCATATGAGGCCTATTCGTCCTCGCGCTTTGCGTCATCTACATTTTTACGCAGCTTATCTGCTTCAAATGCTTCTTTTTTCTTCTGCTCTTTTGTGCGTCCAAATTTCACGCGATTTTCTTCGGCCTGTTTTTCTTTATCGGTGCGCGCCTTTTGCTTTCGTTTTTGCCTCAAATTAATAATATCAGCCAAAACGTGGGCTCGCTGTACGAATATGAGCCATCAATTCATCATATTTAAAGGCTGTTTTAAACTGCGGAAATTCAGCAATCACATTATCCGGCGCGCTAAATAGAATGCCGGTATCGGCTTCGCCCAACATCGTTGTATCATTATAGGAATCACCGGCTGCAATCGTATAAAAGTTCAGCTTCTTAAAGGCTTCAACCGCTTTGCGTTTATGGTCGCTCAGGCGCAATTTGTAATCCGCTACCCGATCATTTTCATCAACGATCAAACGGTGGCAGAACAGGGTCGGCAAATCCAATTGACGCATCAAAGGTTCAGCAAATTCATAGAATGTATCCGACAGGATAACCACTTGAAAATCTTCGCGTAACTTCCCCAAAAAATCACGTGCACCGTCCAGCGGGCCAAGACTGTCGATGACATCCTGGATGTCTTTCATCTTCAAACCGTGCTGATCCAGAATATCCAGACGATAACGCATGAGAACATCGTAATCCGGTTCATCACGTGTCGTCCGTTTCAGCGCTTCGATCCCGGTTTTTTCTGCAAAATTAACCCAGATTTCCGGGATTAAAACCCCTTCAAGATCAAGACATACGATTTCCATTTATTTTCCCCTTAGATTAAACGTTTAATTCTGCACAGACAGAACGAAATACATCGTGAAACATCTCTTGTGTCAAACGGCCTGTATTCGTGTTGTAGCGCGAACAGTGATAGCTGTTGAACAGGACGGGCAAACCATCCCCAAGGTCGTGACGTATATTATGACCAAATTTCCAATGTGATTTTTTAAGCCCCAATGTTTGAATAACCGCATTGTGTGCCACACCGCCCAAGGCAACAAGAACACGCAAGTTCTTCATAGCCGCCATTTCATCAATCAAGAAGGGACGACATGCCCGTTCTTCAGCTGCAATGGTTTTATTCTGCGGCGGAACGCACCGCACCGCATTGGTAATCCGACAATTGTGCAGTTCAAAGCCATCATCCGGGCGCGCTCCATACTCACCGTGCGCAAAACCAAATGCTTTCAGCGTGGGGTAAAGCAAGTCACCTGCATAATCACCGGTAAAAGGACGCCCTGTACAATTGGCCCCCTTCAATCCGGGTGCCAAACCAACGACCAACATCTGAGCCTCAAGCGGACCAAACGAGGGCACAGGGCCATTGAAAAAATCCGGGAATTTTTCACGATTATTTTCACGAAATTCAACCAAACGCGGGCAGAACCCGCAATCGTGTGCCGGCATAGAAGGGGCGTTAAAAGTCATCGTAACTTACTCGTCGTAGTCTTCTTCTTCCTCGTCGTCGATAAAATCGGCATCTAAGGTCGGTTGAGAAGAACCGCCCCCAAGCGGTCGCGTAATAGTATCTTCCAAATCGCTCAGTTCAATAAAGTTATCGGCTTGGCGGCGCAATTCATCGGCAACCATTGGCGGATTGGATCGAACCGTACTGACCACAGTAACCCGTACCCCTTTGCGCTGAACAGCATCAACAAGACGTCGAAAATCACCATCACCAGAGAAAATAACAATATGATCGAGGTGCTCAGCCATTTCCATAACGTCAATAGCCAGTTCGATATCCATATTGCCTTTAATTTTACGACGCCCTTGTGCATCGGTAAATTCCTTGGTCGGTTTTGTCACCATCGTATAACCGTTATAGTCGAGCCAATCGACAAGCGGGCGAATCGGTGAATATTCTTGATCCTCAACCAAGGCCGTATAGTAAAATGCCCGAATAAGATGTCCCTTGCTGGCAAACACTTCTAAAAGGCGTTTGTAATCAATGTCAAAATTGAGGGCACGGGCAGCGGCATAAAGGTTGGAACCATCAATAAATAAACCCATACGTTCTTGTGGATAAAAAATCATCTTTATTTCCAATTGTTAAAGTATAAATACATTGCCAAAATACAGCGGCAACACTATAAAAACGCCTAACATATTACGCGAAATCTCTTTTTTCGCAAGGATTTATCACATGATCTACATCGGACTTGGCGCAAATCTGCCATCCCCTGTTCACGGCAGCCCGGTCGACACGTTAAATGCCTGTATAAAGCGCCTTCACGACTTTGACTTACAGGTTGTCAACGTCTCACGCTGGTATGAAAGTGCTCCGGTTCCCATGTCGGACCAACCTTGGTACGTAAACGGTGTGGCCGCAATTAAAACGAACCTAAATGCTCGTGACGTCTTAAAGCGCCTTTTAGAAATCGAACATGAATTCGGGCGGGTCCGCTCAGAACTCAATGCCCCGCGCGTTCTAGACCTTGACCTGATCGCCTATAACACCCAAATCATTGAAGATGAGGGAAAAATAGAAGACAAACCGTTTTGCGTCCCACACCCGCGCATGCATGAACGGGCCTTTGTTCTTCTGCCACTTACGGACCTCAACCCGCAATGGATACACCCAAAACTGAAATCAAACCTTTCAGATTTGGTGGCGCAATTGCCAAAAGATCAGATTATTCGCCCGATTGAGCAAGAATAGGCTTGATTTAACAGGTATCGGCGCTATATTTTGCGCCCTTCGCATTTTTATATATTTTGGAGTGACGACTTAATGGCTCGCGTTACCGTAGAAGATTGTATCGTTAAGATCCCGAACCGCTTTGAGCTGGTGATGTCTGCAGCGCAGCGCACACGCGACATTTCCGCTGGCGCAGAACTGACTGTAGAGCGTGACAACGATAAAAACCCGGTCGTCTCCTTGCGTGAAATCGCTGATGAGACCATCGCAATCCCCGAATTGAAAGAGTCTTTGATCCGTGGTTCTCAACGCATGGCCCCGTCTCGCGACGAAGACGACGACGCGGAAGATAATGCAAACGAAATCGAAGAAAGTGCAGATGCTTTGGCAGATGCCTTAAATGCACAAGACGATAGCGCCACATTGGATGCTGCTGGCGCCTTTGCTTTCCAAGACGAAGTTGAAATCGACGACGAAGACTAAGGAAAAGACCCCATGATCCGTCAATATGAGCTGGTTGAGCGGGTCAAGGCCTATGATCCAAGCGCGGATGAGGATGCCCTCAACCGCGCTTATGTTTTTGCCATGAAGGCACACGGTTCACAAAAACGTGCCTCTGGCGACCCTTATTTCATGCACCCGCTGGAAGTCGCCGGTATCCTGACCGATTACAGGATGGATACGGACACCATCATTACAGCGTTGCTGCACGACACCGTTGAAGACACCGAAGTCACACAAAAAGATATTGAAAATGCCTTCGGTGAACGGGTATCACGTCTGGTGTCCGGTGTGACCAAGCTGACGCAGATCGAGTTACAGTCTTCGCATACCAAACAGGCGGAAAACCTGCGCAAGCTGGTCATCGCCATGTCGGATGACATTCGCGTCCTGCTGGTCAAACTAGCCGATCGCCTGCACAACATGCGCACGATCCACTTTATTAAAAAAGAGGAAAAACGCCGTCGTATCGCTGCCGAAACAATGGAAATTTATGCCCCATTGGCGGAACGGATCGGTATGCATGAAATCAAGGACGAATTGCAGGATATGTCCTTTGCCCAGTTGAACCCGGAAGCCCGCGATTCCATTATCACACGACTGGAATTCCTGCGTGAACAAGGCGGCGGCTTGGTCGGGCGCATTCTCAAAGAGCTCCGCGACACGGTAAAAGAACAGGATATCGATGCCGATATCACCGGGCGGGAAAAAGCCCCTTATTCCATCTGGCGCAAAATGCAGCGCCAAGACGTCGGTTTTGAACAGCTTTGCGATATCATGGCCTTTCGTATCATTGTCGATAGTGTCGAAGATTGTTATCGCACGCTTGGTATTATCCACGGTAAATATTCGGTCGTTCCCGGTCGCTTTAAAGATTATCTGTCCACACCAAAACCAAACGGATACCAATCCTTGCACACCGGTGTTTTTGGACCAGACCATCATCGTATCGAAATTCAAATTCGCACCTGTGAAATGCATGAAATTGCCGAATACGGTGTCGCAGCCCATTGGCATTACAAAGCACAAGGTGGCTCAAACAGCCAAATGACCGAAGGGCGCCAGTATCGTTGGTTGCGTGAGTTATTGGATATTCTTGACAGTGCGGATGATCCCGAAGAATTTTTGGAACATACCAAATTGAGCATGTTTCAGGATCAAGTCTTCTGTTTTTCACCAAAGGGCGACTTGATCAACTTGCCACGTGGGGCCACACCCGTTGACTTTGCCTATGCTGTTCATACGGAAATAGGTAATCGTTGCGTCGGTGCAAAAATCAATCGTCGCATTGTTCCCTTACGCACAGAATTACAAAACGGTGATCAGGTCGAAATTATCACGTCCAAAGTCCCGCAACCGTCCCCAACATGGGAACGTTTTGTGGTTACCGGCAAAGCGCGCGCCTGTATTCGGCGATATATCCGCCTGCAACAACGTGACGAATATCTTGCCCTCGGCAAAATCATGCTGCAACGCGCTTTCAAGCAGGAAGATTATCAGTATTCAGAAAAAGCACTGCACGGCGTTCTTAAGAAGTTTAACGTTACAGATTCAGAAGATTTGATCGCCGAAGTTGGTAGTGGTCACACACCGGCACGCGAAGTCGTCGAGGCCGTTTTCCCAGGCATTAAGGCCAAGAAAACTACAACATCAACAAAAATTCCGGTTAAGTCTCATAAAGACAAACCGTCTGCAGACTCTGTCCCTATTCGTGGACTCATCCCCGGCATGGCAATGCATTTTGCCGGTTGCTGTCATCCCTTGCCGGGGGACCGGATCGTCGGCATCGTAACAACCGGGCGCGGTGTCACAATTCATACAATTGATTGTGATAGCCTCATGCAATTCCAAAACGAGCCGGAACGCTGGCTGGATGTATCGTGGGATATGTCACAGCACGATATTTCGGCCAAACACGTAGGACGCATGAAGCTGATGGTTATGAATGATAAAGGGGCACTGGGCGCACTTTCTATGGTTATTGCCAAAAATAACGGCAATATTCACAACCTTAAAATTATGAACCGCACTCAAGAATTTTTCGAAATGATCATTGATGTGGAAGTGGACGATGTCCGCCACCTGACCAATATCATCGCGGCCTTGCGCGCGACACCGGAAATCAATTCCGTTGAACGTTCCAGAAGTTAGGAGCGGATATGTTTCGACGTCGCAACAAACCTTCCATTCTGCAACGGATCTCTGGCTTTTTCTGGCCTTCAATCGGATGGAAACGATCCTCGAAATATGTCGGACACCGTGTTGCTCGCTTGCCCGGAACGCCTTATAGCATCGCAGCCGGTTTTGCCTGTGGAGCCGCCATTTCCTTTACCCCTTTTGTTGGCCTTCATCTGGCAGGTGGGGCGCTGTTTGCATGGTTGATGCGTGGTAATCTGCTGGCCTCGTGGATCGGTACATTGGTCGGGAACCCTTGGACTTTCCCCTTCATCTGGGTTGGCATTTATCGCTTGGGCTTATGGATGGGGGCAGGGGATGTTCATGCCGCAAATGATCTGGATTTTATCAGCTTCTTCGAACATCTGATGACCGCGGTTAAAAGTCTCAACCTCGCCTATATCGGTGAAATTGCATGGCCTGTGCTTTGGCCTATGTTTATAGGCGGGCTTCCCAGTTTTGTTGTTGTCTGGATTTTATTTTTCTTTCCGATTAAAATCATGGTTCAACGTTATCATGCCCGTCGTGTAAAGAAACACGCGATTGCACAAAAATCTACGTTCAAAGGACATTCCCATGATGACCAATAAATTGCGTCTGGGCGTCAATATCGACCATGTTGCAACCATTCGAAATGCCCGCGGCGGTTCGTTTCCCGATCCGGTACGTGCGGCCCAATTGGCGGCAAGCGCAGGGGCCGATGGTATCACAGCCCATTTGCGCGAAGATCGCCGTCATATTTCAGATAATGACATAACCCGGCTGACGAACGAGATTAATCTACCGCTTAATTTTGAAATGGCGGCGACCGAAGAGATGGTTTCCATTGCGTTGCGCCACCGTCCGCACGCAGCCTGCATCGTGCCGGAAAAACGTGAAGAACGCACCACCGAAGGCGGGTTGGACGCAAAAGGGCAATTCGATCATCTAAAACCGATTGTCGCAAAACTGTCTGATGCCGGTATGCGGGTCTCCCTTTTTATCGAGGCTGACCCGGCACAATTGGAAGCGGCAAAAGAACTCGGCGCACCGGTGATTGAACTTCATACGGGGGCGTATTGTGATGAAACAGGGGCGGCCCGTGATCGTGAATTAACCCGCATCATCAAGGCCGCAGCCTATGCCGATGAATTAGGGTTGGAATGTCACGCCGGTCATGGCTTGACATTCAACACCGTTAAACCCATTGCCGAAATCTCCAGTATTGTTGAACTCAACATCGGACATTTCCTGATTGGTGAGGCTATCTTCTGTGGCTTAGCCGAAGCAATGGAAAAAATGCGCAGCCTGATGAACGAAGCACGTCTGGGCGTTCAAAAATGATCATCGGTATTGGGACGGATCTCATTGATATCCGGCGCATCGAAAAAACTCTGGAAAAATTTGGGGATCGTTTTATTGAACGGGTCTATGCCCCGGAAGAAATTCAAAAAGTACAAAAGCGTGCCCATGTCGCAAATGGTTTTGCCATGCGCTATGCTGCAAAAGAAGCTGCCTCCAAGGCTCTGGGCACAGGCTTTCGAGAGGGTGTTTTTTGGCGCGACCTTATCAATGATAACTTGCCTTCCGGTAAGCCAACCCTGACTTTGCGCGGTGGGGCAAAAGAACGTTTGGATAAATTAATCCCCGCAGGCATGACAGCGCAAATCGACATTTCCTTAACGGATGAATACCCTATGGCCCATGCTATCGTCATTATTTCTGCCCTTGCAAAGGCAGATGATGCTTGACAAGTTACCCATAAGGTTGGATTCATCTTCCCTCAAATTTAACGAGACATAAAAGCTTATTCATGGATACGATTAAAACAGTCTTTTGGGCAATTGTTCTTGCCTTGGGCATCCGCACCATCGCCTACGAACCTTTCAACATCCCATCCGGCTCAATGAAACCGACACTTTTGATCGGGGACTACCTGTTCGTATCCAAATTTTCTTATGGATATAGCACCTATTCCTTACCTCTTGGTGTCAACCTGTTTGATGGACGCATTTTTGAAAGTCAGCCGGAACGTGGCGATGTCGCCGTTTTCAAATTGCCGACCAATACGTCCAAAGACTATATCAAACGCATCGTTGGTTTGCCGGGTGATAAAATCCAAGTGACCAACGGTATTCTCCATATCAACGGTGAAGCCGTCAAACGCGAAAAAATCGGGGAATTCGTTTCCCGCGATCAATACGGCAGCGTTCAACGTACAACCAAATATATGGAAACCCTTCCCAATGGGGTGAAACACCTGATTGCAGAAGCCAGCGATAACTGGCGTTGGAACGATAACACACCGGTCTATACCGTTCCGCCGCAACATTATTTTGCAATGGGGGATAACCGCGACCATTCACAAGATAGCCGCTGGATTGCCGAAGTCGGCTTTATCCCGGCAAAAAATCTGGTTGGTCGTGCGGAGTTTCTCTTTTATTCTAAAGACACATTGGAACCGATCTGGGATTTGTCTGCTATTCGCTTTTCCCGCCTCTTTACAGGTATTGAATAACATATGCTTGACCCGGCACAGCTTGAAGACACGATAGGCTACGCCTTTAACGACAGGGCCACTTTAAAACTGGCCCTTGTTCATTCCAGCACACATCGTCGTAAAAAAGACGGACAAAGCGTCGATAACGAACGTCTCGAATTTTTAGGAGACCGCGTTGTCGGCCTCGTCGTCGCCGATATGCTCTTTAATCGCTTCCCCAAAGACAGGGAAGGGGACTTGGCACGCCGTCACACCGCCTTGGTGCGCCGCGAAGCCTTAGCCCGCGTTGCAGAGACTATTTTGCTGGGTGAATATATTGATATGCTTCCGGCCGAAGCAGCAAGCGGCGGGCGTGAAAACCCAGCCATACTTGCCAATACATGCGAGGCCGTCATCGGTGCCATTTTCACAGACGGTGGATTTGATGCGGCAGAAACCTTTATATCGCGTTTTTGGGCTGAACTGGTCGAAGAAGACCTAACACCACCGCAAGACAATAAAACCGCCTTGCAAGAATGGGCCCAAGGCCGTGGTTTGCCATTGCCTGCCTATAAAATCGTCGAGCAAACCGGTCCCGCACATGCCCCTGTTTTTGAAATTGAAGTCAGGGTCTTAAACCATACACCACAACGCGCACAAGGCACCTCAAAACGCAAAGCTGAACAGGCTGCTGCCGGTGCCCTTTTAGATGTACTTTTGGATCAAAACAAATGACAGAGCAAAACGATTTTGCCAATCAACGTGCCGGTTTCGTCGCCTTTGTAGGCGCCCCGAATGCAGGTAAATCCACCGCGATCAACCATATGGTCGGCACAAAAGTTTCCATCGTCTCCCCGAAGGTGCAAACCACGCGTACCCGCGTATTGGGCATTATGATGCGCGGTGACAGCCAGATCATTTTTGTGGACACACCTGGGATTTTTGCTCCGAAACGACGTTTGGACCGCGCAATGGTTGCCGCCGCGTGGGGCGGGGCAGCCGATGCCGACCACATCGTTTTATTGATTGATGCCAAACGCGGGATCAGCCACGAAACACAAAGCATCATTGATACGTTGAAAGAACAGAAACGCAAAGCCATCCTGATTATCAATAAGATTGATCTGGTTGACAAAGCAGCCTTACTGGAATTGACGCAAAAATTGAATGATGAAGGCATCTTCACAGATACCTTTATGGTTTCCGCCATCAAAGGGGACGGTTTGGATCATTTTGTTGATTTTATCGCAGAGAAGCTTCCCAAAAGTCCGTGGCTTTTCCCGGAAGATCAAGTTTCTGATATGCCGGAACGTCTTTTGGCGGCTGAGATCACCCGAGAACAGCTATATCTTAAACTGCGCCAAGAACTTCCCTATTCAACAACTGTTGAAACAGAAACATGGGAAGAAAAGAAAGACGGCAGCGTCAAAATCGAACAAATCATCTATGTTGCCCGCGATGGTCAGAAGAAAATCATTCTGGGGAAAGGTGGTCAACAGATCAAAGCGATTGGCGCAAACGCCCGAAAACAGCTTGAAGAAATTCTGGATTGTCGTGTTCACCTATTCTTGTTTGTCAAAGTCCGTGACAAATGGGGGGACGACCCGGAACGTTTCAATTACTGGGGGCTGGATTACAACGCGTAAACCATATTAATCTTATGATTTTCTTTCCCATTTCTGCTGTTCTGATGTCTGCTGTTTGGCTGTTAAGCCTGACCTTATGGCTTATCCCCGAACAAACGAGATGGGACTACGGGTTGTTTTCGATCTACACCAGTACTTTTTTTGAACTGCCTATATTAGCTGTTCTTATCGGCACCCTTGGTATTTTCCTACATAAAAAATGCACCGATAGCCGCCTGTTCAAAATAACTATGGCGTTGAGCTGGGGATATGTCTTTTTCCCCATTCTCACCTCCGCCTTATTGATTCTCGCTGCCTTTACAGGCTTGACCGGCTATTAACGACTGCTGCGCAATTCTTCATTAAAGGCTAAAATCTTCTCAGCCAGCGTATCGACAAATACGTCTACACCAGTGAACTTAATCATTTCGTTCACTGCTTTGATCTTCTTATCTTTAAGAATTTTGCCTGATCTTTCATCGATCTTGACATCAAAATCCATTTCTAATTCTTCTGAATAAAGCCCCAACCACGTACAATTGGGTTCCAGATCGTGTTCAACACTGACAAAAAGGCAACCGTTCTCTTCGTCAGTCACTTGGATGCGGTGCTCCTCGTTACAAAGAAGCGGGTCCGGCCCCAGTTTTTTGCGCAATTTTTTGATGACCATATCGACAGGTGTCTGACGTCCCACAGCCTTATTCCTTATGTTGTCTTATTGTTGAGTAGTAAAACGATCCAGTTCCAGCCCTAAACGGGCAAAAACATCCGCCCAATCCCCATGCGCCGATTGACGGTACAGTTTCACAGACGGATACCACAGACTTGTGACAGCTTCGCCCGCAACAGGCAAGCCCCAACGCCAATCAACCGCATAAGGCAAAACCATCCAGACAGGTTTACCCATTGCACCAGCCAGATGCCCAACGGCCGTGTCACAGGTGATAACCAGATCCAGTGCTTCGATCAGGGCTGCGGTATCGGCAAAATCCAATAAATCCAAACCGTAATTGCGCACGACCTTAGAAAGCTGCGGGTCTGTCAGAACATCTGCGCCATCCCCCACCTGCAGGCTGAAAAAATCGATATTGCGCATATAAAAAAGACGTGAAAACGGCCAAATTCCGGGGGAGCGGCGGAGGTCCTTGCGATATTGACGATCACCTTGCCACACAAGGCCAACCTTTGTGCCCTCTGCCTCTTTCTCCAAGCGATCCTGCCATTGCGCAACATCACGCTCCGCAGCTTTCAGATAAGGTGTAAAGGCCGGTAAATCATCGGGGGAACCAATGCCAAGTAAACCGGGCAGGCTATTTAAGGATGCCCGTAGATCATGGCGCGGCAAGGGGGTATCTTGTGGTACAACACCATCCAGACAATCCAATGGCGCAAACAAGCGGGCCAAATCTTTGGGACAGACGAGATAAACTTCCCCGACATGTTTTTTAACCAAAGGAACAAAGCGGGCAAATTGAATCGCCTCACTGAAGCCACCTTCGGTGTACAAGACTATTCTTTTGTTTTTAGCCGGTTGTCCATCCCATAAAGGCGCATCATCGCCCCCCTTGGGTAAGACACAATGATAATGGGGTAGTTGAATGCGACTTTCATAGGCTGTCCAACCCTCGGCCCAATCCCCGTTTTGCAACAAAATCTGGGCTTTACGGAAATCAACTTCCGCATCTTTCGGGGCTAAGTCCTGTGCCTTTAAAATGTACTTCAAGGCACGCTTGGCATTTAAGTCATCCTGATAGGCTAACGCCAACTCCAGACAAGGGCGAACCTCGGTCGGGGCCAGTTTGGCGGCCTTCCCCAAATAATCAATCGCATCCAGAATGTCGTTATCTTCACGCATAACAACGCCAAGCGCACATAGGCCTTCCCAATCACCCGCATCAATCTGGACGGCTTTTTGGCAGGCTTGGCGCGCTTCCTGTATCTGTGCGAGATTAAGCAGGGCCAAGCCGCGCCGTGCATGTGCTTTGGCCAGCATAGGACGGTTTTCAAGGGCGCGTTCATAACTTAAAATCGCACCGTCATATTCTTCTTTGCTAGACAGGCAGTCCCCCATCATAAGATAGGCTTCTGCATGATTTCCATCCAACTTGGTTTCGCGACGCAAAACAACAAGGGCACCATTCCAATCCTTCAAGTGCATCAGTTTTGCAGCCGATTTCATATGAATATCATTTCGCCCTTTGCTATGTTCTGAAGCCAACAGGAAATGTTTGCGCGCACGTTGCGTATCCCCGACAGCCAAGACCAACAAGGCATAAAGCAAATGCGCTTCGGCATAATTTGCTTTAATTTCAAGGGCTTTCTTTACATATTCACGGGCTTGATCCCGGTTGCCAAGACGGGCTTCAATGGCCCCGCACCGATAAAAGGCTTCAAACAAATCTGGCCATTTTTCTAAAATATAGCGATATTGCTGAACAGCCCCCTGAATGTCGCCATTGCGTTCCAACAGTTGCGCCCGCCCGATATGAAATCGCACATCATCTGGGGCAAGGTCAGCGGCGCGCTCATACGCCGCATTTGCCCGTTCAGAACGCCCCAATAAGGTGAGGATTTCGCCAAGTTTACCAAAATAAGCCGCGTTATGTGGATCGGCCTCAATCGCACGTTCGATCATGGCAACCGCATCCATTTTCAACCCTCGTTCAAACGCGGCAACGCCCAACAGGTAATTTGCATCCGCATGATCAGGGTACTTGCGCAGAATATCACTGTAGATCTGAACCGCTTTTTCCATTTTCCCTTTCTTATGGGCGCGAATGGCAGCGGCTAAAGACAAGGAAACAGCAATGGGAATAGGAGCGGGCGTTGCTTTATCCTCATTGGAATCAACGCCGTTTGTGGCATGATCATTTTCTTGCGCTTGATCGGTCAAGCCGGAAAATGCAGACACGTTCTTCACCCCGTTTACTGAATTTCATCACTTTAAGCTTCCATCATATGAAATCATAGGCCATGTTCCCATAGTGTTTTTTAACTTTTTTTCTTTTTTGGTCTTACGACAATGATCTGGTCCGACCTCGGCATCGTTCTCTCCACACGAAAACATGGCGAAAACAGTATTATTCTATCTGTTTTAACACGCCAACATGGCCGCCATAACGGACTGGTACGTGGCGGGGCGGGAAAACGGTTATCGGCAATCGCTCAACCCGGCAACCTGCTGCATTTGGAATGGAAAGGGCGATTGGATGAACATCTGGGGCAATTCACCCTTGAACTGGAAGAATCCTACAGCGCCAAAGCCCTGCATTCGCGTGAAAAACTAACATACCTGAATGTTGTCTGCGCCATGTGTGAAACCTGCCTTGCAGATCGTCAACCCGTTGAGGGCTTGTTCGGCGCTACATTGATCTTGCTGGATATGCTGGATCAGCCCCGTTTATGGCCGGAAATCTACCAACGCTGGGAATTAGGTCTTTTAAATGAGCTTGGTTTTGGATTGGACTTAACTTCATGTGCAGCCACAGGGCAAACAGGCGATTTAATTTACATTTCCCCCAAAACCGGACGGGCCGTCAGCCGCGATGCCGGGGAACCTTATAAAAACAAGCTTTTCCCTTTACCTCATCATCTACTTGTAGATGAGATAAAACCAACGAAAAAAGACCTTCTCAGCGCTTTTACCATTACAGGACACTTTTTGGACCGCTGCGTTCTTGCCCCCATGAACAAGAAGATTCCCTCGGCACGTACGCGATTTATTGACCGAATGAAATAGATGGTTAAACTAGGGCCAAATCTATTTGATCAAATTTTTTCCTTAATTTTCGAGGACCAATGACCGATACAAACCCAGCAGGCGACATTCGCGAAACGCGATTAGCCGACGCCTTAGGCGAGCGTTATCTCGCTTATGCCATGTCCACAATTATGTCGCGCTCTCTGCCCGACGTGCGCGACGGCCTCAAGCCCGTTCACCGGCGCTTGTTATTTGCCATGCGCCAACTCAAACTGGACCCACAGAAAGGCTTTAAAAAATGTGCCCGTGTGGTCGGGGACGTCATCGGTAAATATCACCCGCATGGTGACAGTGCGGTTTATGATGCGATGGTTCGCCTCGCACAGGACTTTGCCGTGCGTTACCCCTTGGTCGATGGTCAAGGAAACTTCGGTAACATCGACGGTGATAATGCCGCCGCCATGCGTTATACCGAAGCCCGCCTGACCGAAGTTGCAATGGCCTTGCTGAGCGGAATTGACGAAGATTCTGTTGATTTTCGCGATACCTATGACGGGGAAGAAGAAGAACCCTGTGTCCTGCCCGCAGCTTTTCCAAACTTGCTGGCAAACGGATCCAGCGGTATCGCAGTCGGCATGGCCACAAACATTCCCCCGCACAACGCAGGTGAACTTTGTGACGGCCTATTACATTTGATCAAATTCCCCAATGCCAGTATCGAAAAATTGGTCGACCTTATCCCCGGACCTGATTTCCCGACCGGTGGCGTATTGGTCGAAGAACGTGCCAGCATCATCGAAACCTACACAAAGGGGAAAGGCTCGTTCCGTATTCGAGCAAAATGGGAAAAAGAAGAACTTTCCCACGGCATGTATCAAATCGTCATTACCGATATTCCCTATCAGGTCCAAAAATCCAAACTGATTGAAAAAGTAGCCGAGCTTCTGATTGCGAAAAAACTGCCTTTGCTGGCCGACATTCGCGACGAGTCCACCGAAGAAGTGCGCGTTGTACTGGAACCGCGTAACCGGACCGTTGAAGCCGAAATTTTGATGGAACAGTTATTCAAACTAACGGATTTTGAGGTTCGTTTCGGATTGAATATGAACGTTCTTGACGCAGACCAGACCCCGCGCGTCATGGATTTGCGCGAAGTCTTGCAGGCTTTTCTGGATCACCGCCGTGTCGTCTTGCAACGTCGTTCCAATTATCGTTTACAAAAGATCGAACACAGGTTGGAAATTTTGGAAGGCTACTTGATTGCTTTCCTCAATCTGGATGAAGTCATTCGTATTATCCGCGAAGAAGACCATCCCAAAGAAGACCTTATGTCGACCTTCAAGCTGACAGATGTGCAAGCCGAAGCCATTTTAAACATGCGCCTGCGTTCCCTTCGTAAGCTTGAAGAAATGGAAATCAAGACCGAACACGACCAACTCAGTGCAGAACGTGACGGTTTACAAACCTTGCTCGCTGACGAAACATTACAATGGGCACGTATTTCCGATGAAATTCGTGAAACCAAGAAAAAATTCGGTCAAAAAACCGAACTGGGGAAACGCCGCACTAACTTTGGGGATGCCCCCAGTGCAGATATCGTCAATTTCGAAGCCTTCATTGAACGCGAACCTGTCACCATTGTCTGTTCGCAAAAAGGCTGGATCCGTGCCTTTAAAGGGCACAACAACGACGAAGCCGCCATGAAATATAAAGATGGCGACAAAGAACGCTTTATTCTGAAAGGCTACACAACGGATAAGCTTTTGGTCTTTGCAACAAATGGTCGTTTTTTCACCATCGGCTGCGACAAGCTGCCGCCGGGACGCGGGCAGGGGGAACCCATCCGCCTGATGGTTGATATGGGCAATGAAAACGAGATCGTCGATATGTTCATTCATCAACCGGAACGCCAAGTCTTGCTGGCCTCAAGTGCTGGGCGCGGTTTTGCCATTCAGGAAAAAGATGTCGCTGCCCAAACCAAAAACGGGAAGCAAATTCTCAACCTGCAAGACGGTGAGAAAGCCAAAATATGCTTGCCCCTTACCGGTAATGCTATTGCCGTGGTTGGGGATAACCGCAAAATCCTGATCTTTAAAACTGAGGAATTGCCAAATATGGCCCGTGGGCGTGGTGTCATCTTACAAAAATACCGTGATGGCGGTATGTCCGATGTCACAACCTTTAACCTCGAAGATGGCCTCAGTTGGCAAATGGGCGGGGATAGTGAACGCACCCGCACCGTAACGGACCTGTTGCCCTGGATTGGTAAACGAGCCGGGGCAGGGCGCTTGGCCCCCACCGGCTTCCCCCGCAACAACAAATTCACCTAAGGTTTTGATCATCAATAAAAAATGGCGTCTCTGGTAAAACAGAGACGCCAAAGCCTGATATACCCACAAAAAATAAATCGGCATTCCAATACCGATTTATCTTGAAAACTATTTTCGGCTGGTATATCTAGGTATTCAAATAACGTGGTGCGCCACTCAGGTATTATGGAAAAAAAGAACATGACCCCCACTATTTCTGCTACGCCGCGCAATGACTGGACCTTGGAAGAAGTCGAAGCGCTTTTTGCCCTTCCTTTCAACGATCTTCTCTTTCATGCGCAGAGTGTTCATCGCCAAAATTTCGATCCGAACCGTGTACAGCTTAGTACGCTGTTAAACATCAAAACAGGCGGTTGTGCAGAAGATTGCAATTACTGTTCTCAATCAGCCCACCACGAAGCGGAACTAAAAGCGGAAAAGATGATCCCGTCTGCCGATGTCATCGAAGCTGCCAAAGCTGCCAAAGAAGGCGGGGCAACCCGTTTTTGTATGGGCGCGGCCTGGAGCTCCCCCAAAGATCGCGACATGCCGGAAATTCTGAATATGGTCAAATCTGTTAAAGATCTGGGCATGGACACCTGTATGACATTGGGCATGTTGTCTGATCAACAAACCGAACAGTTAAAAGAAGCCGGTCTGGATTATTATAACCACAACATCGACACGTCCCGTGAGTATTACGACAAGGTTGTCAGCACACGTACATTTGATGACCGTCTCGCCACATTGGACCGCTGCCGTGACAATGGCATTAAACTGTGCACTGGCGGTATCATTGGCATGGGCGAAACGCGCACAGATCGTGCATCCATGATGGTAACCTTGGCAAACCTGCCCAAGCATCCGGAAAGTGTGCCGATTAACATGCTGATCCCGATCGAAGGCACACCGTTTGAAGCCAAAGCTAAAATCGACGATTTTGATTTTGTCAGAACCATCGCGGTTGCCCGTATCGTTATGCCCGCATCCTACGTTCGTCTATCCGCAGGACGGGAAGAAATGAGCGAAGAATTACAAGCCTTGTGCTTCTTTGCCGGTGCGAACTCCATGTTCTATGGTGACAAGTTGCTCACCGCTGGAAACCAAAGCGTCTCCAGTGACCGCAACATGTTTGAGCGCCTCGGCATTCAGCCCGAAGAACACCGCGAAGGTAAACCCATGTTGGAAGCAGCCAGTTAAGCTGACACCACAAAAACGCGAAAAAGGCTGTCGAAACATCGGCAGCCTTTTTTATTGTAAGAAAAAAAAGGGCCCCTGAAATTCTTCAGGAGCCCTTTTTTAAATCCGGTTAATCCTATCCGAAGATCACCGTCGGCAACCAGGTTGCCAACCCCGGGAACAAGGCCAGCAAGCCAAGTCCGATCATTTGAATAAGAATGAACGGGACAACGCCTTTGTAAATTTGCATCGTTGAGACCTCTTTCGGGGCAACACCACGCAAATAGAACAGCGCAAAACCGAAAGGCGGTGTCAGGAACGATGTTTGCAAGTTCATCGCCATCATCACACCCAACCAAACCGGGTTCAAATCCATCATCAACAGAACCGGGGCCACAATCGGAACAACCACGAATGTGATCTCGATAAAGTCGAGGAAGAAGCCCAGAACAAACATAACGGCCATCACAACCAACATGGCACCGACAACACCACCCGGCAGATCGTGCAACATCTCGTGAACCATATCGTCGCCACCAAGGCCACGGAAGACCAAGGAAAAGACAGACGCCCCGATCAAAATGACAAACACCATCGAGGTGATGTCCATCGTTGAACGACAAACCGTTTGCAGGATTTCTGCATCCCAGACCCGTTTCAACGCCATGATAAGGCCGTATACTAGAACCAGACAGCAAACAACGGACAGTCCAATCCCGAACATATTGGCGAGATTAATCTCGTTCATGCCAACGCGTAAGTCCATTGTATTGGTCAAAATGAGCATCACAACCAAGGACAACCCCGCCGCATAGAAAGGAACACCGTGGTTTTCATCAATACGCAACCCAGCCAAAAGCAAAGCGCCGATTGAACCAACTGCTGCGGCTTCGGTCGGTGTCGCAACCCCTGCCAAGATAGATCCCAACACAGCCACAATCAAAATGATTGGCGGGATCAGGGCATGAGCGATACGTTTGCCCAAACCTTCAACATTCAGTTCTTCTTCCGGGATCGCCGGTGATGTTTCCGGCTTTAACCACGCGACAATCAATTGATAGGTAATATACATACCAACCAAGCCGAGGCCCGGGATCAAGGCACCCGCAAACAAATCACCAACAGAAACAGGTTCCGGTGAAAAATTCCCCATAGCCCGTTGCGCATCGGAATAGGCGTTTGAAATCTGATCGCCCAACAAGACCAAAACAATAGAAGGCGGAATGATTTGCCCCAAAGTCCCAGCGGCACAAATGGAACCACAAGCCAGTGACGGGTTATATCCGCGCTTTAACATGGTCGGCAAAGACAACAAACCCATTGTCACAACAGTTGCCCCCACGATCCCCGTCGATGCAGCCAACAAAGCCCCAACGATAGAGACAGAGACACCCAGACCACCCCGCATGGTTCCAAACAACATCCCCATGCTGTCCAGCAATTCTTCAGCAACCTTGGAACGTTCTAGCATAACCCCCATGAAAATAAATAAGGGGACGGCCACCAAAACCTCGTTGGTCATCGCGTTGCCAAAGATACGCGAGGGCAGAGCCCCAAATAAGGACCACGTGAAAACATCCGTGGCAACCCCCATAGCGGCGAAGAAAATACTTGTACCCGCCAACGTAAACGCGACAGGGAAACCCAACATCAAAAAGCCGCATGTCACGACGAACATGGCAAGGCATAAAATTTCAGCGATTTCCATAATCAGGGCACCTCGTGTAATTCATGGTCTTCTTCCGGTACCACGACGCCCTTTAAGATCAGGAACGAGCGCAACGCCAGCCCAATTCCTTGTAGGGCAAGCAGAAAACAGAATACCAAAATAACGGATTTTAAGATAAACAAAGCCTGAATACCGCTTGTCTCAACAGAACCTTCCATAATCGACCAGGATTGGTAGACATATTTCCATGAGGAATCTGCGATCAAAACACAAACGGGTAAAAGCAGGAAGACAACGCCGAAAATATCAATCACGGCCTTTTTATGAATGCTGGCTTCACGGTAAAAGACATCGACCCTGACGTGTCCATTGTGCAACAGGGTATAACCGGCACCGATCATAAAAAGGAAGGAATGCATATAGACGACTGATTCCTGCATCATAATGGAACCAAAGCCGAAAACGTAACGCAACACTACGACAGAAAACTGGGTGATTACCATAATCACGGCCAACCAAGCGACAGTCTTACCGATCGTCTGATTCAATCCATCGATGAAACGCATTAAAGCCACAAGAAAACCCAAGGCTTTTCTCCTTTTAAAAAGAGAGTGTGTATCATCATAAAAATTTATGATTTTTCTTGATTATTGGATGGAAAATGGTGGATCGAAATAAATCCGACCCACCATTTTGTTCATCATTAGTCGTATTTGAACGGCAAGCGACGTGCATCCCAGTACGCGTTCTCAGACATATCAGACCAACGCATTGCTTTCTTACGGAAGTCTGCAAAGTGTTTGAAGACCTTGCCTGTCATGTCGTCACTGGCAGCCACTTCGCGCATAACTTCACCAGACGCTTCACCAATTTTGGTCATAACGTCATCAGAGAATTTACGCAATTGTACACCATGCTTGTTCAACAGAACATCAAGGCTGTCACCGTTACGGGCGTTGAATTCAGCCATCATGTAGTTGTTTTCCGCCATTGTAGCATTGCGAACGATTTCTTGATGCGCCGGAGATAAAGATTTCCAGACATCCAGGTTTACGCCGCAAGACAATGTAGAACCCGGCTCGTGGAAACCCGGGTAGTAGTAGAATTTGGTTGTTTTATAGAAACCAAATGCCAAATCATTCCACGGACCAACCCATTCCG
Source organism: Terasakiella sp. (assembly GCF_048267425.1). Classification (GTDB taxonomy): domain Bacteria; phylum Pseudomonadota; class Alphaproteobacteria; order Rhodospirillales; family Terasakiellaceae; genus Terasakiella. The sequence continues at coordinate 202,685 of NZ_JBLWXN010000004.1, read as the reverse complement.
TTGCGTCAATCGCACCGGACTGAAGGGACGGGAAGATTTCGCCGCCCGGCAGTGTGATCGCTGCTGCGCCCAATTTACGCAGAACTTCGCCACCCAGACCCGGCATACGGATTTTCAGACCTTTCAGGTCTTCTACTGTATTGATTTCTTTATTGAACCAACCGCCCATCTGAACGCCTGTGTTACCACAAGCAAACGGTTTTACGTTAAAGCCGGCTGCCAGTTCGTCCCACAGTTCCTGACCGCCTGCATGATGGATCCATGCATCCATTTCACCCGCTGTCAAACCAAACGGCACAGCAGTGAAGAAGTTGAATGCTTTGTGTTTACCTTGCCAATAGTATTCTGCACCGTGGTACATATCGGCTGTACCACTGGAAACAGCATCAAACGCTTCAAGAGCCGGTACCAATTCACCGGCTGCAAACAATTTAACGGTCAACTGACCGTCTGTCATGTCCGTGATACGTTTCGCAGCACGTGCAGCACCTGTACCTAGGCCGGGAAAATTTTTCGGCCAAGTTGTAACCATTTTCAGTGTACGTTTACCGCTGGCGATTGCAGGCGAAGAAACTGCAGCCGCTGCACCAACCGCGACGCCGGAAGCAGCTCCGGCGAGAAAATCACGACGCTTCATGTGAAAACCTCCCTAATCACATTACAAATAAGAGCTCGGGATTAATCCCGAACATCGGTATAATCAAACCAATGAGAAATAATGTTACGGGAGATGCAAATGCGATGCAATGAAAAGCAGCTACCAAGTACTACTTAGTCCGTTGCATTAATTAATTTTTTCTAGGTATTAGTCGGTATCCAGCGGTACCCAAAGTCCGTCAACACAGCCTTCCAGAGGTGTGTAACGTTGCTTGTACGACATTTTGCGGCACTCTTTAATCAAGTAACCGAGATAAACATAGGGCAAGGCATTTTCCCGAACATGTTGAATGCACCAAAGCACTATATAGTTTCCGACTCCACTATAGGCATTGTCGCTGGAAAAAAAGCTATAAACAGCAGATATACCGTCATCCAAATGATCCAACAATAACGCGGCAACCAACTTCCCTTGGTCGCGAAACTCGACAATAGATGTTTCCACTGGTGTTTCTTCGACCATCGAACGATAGTCAAAAAAGTCCATAGACGCCATATCCCCATCGGTATGACGCCCATGTTGATATTTTTCAAACAATTGAAATTGTTCCTGCGTCGCAATAGGCTCGCAAAATTGTGCCTGCAAGTGTGAAAAACGTTTTGCACTGCGCCGCTGATTTTTAGAAAAGACAAATTGCGTCGCATCAACACGTACCGGAATGCAGGCAGAACAATTGGGACACACGGGCGAATAGGCCATAAAATGACTGCGTCGAAAACCGCCCTTGGACAAGGCATTATGTAGGGCGTTCGCGTCCTTACCGCTCAACTCCGTCACAATACGTCGTTCCACCTGCCCATCCAGATACGGACAGGCGAGGGGAGAGGTCGTATAGAAAAAGACTTTGGGTTTTACCCGGTCCTGACGCATGACACTCCGCCTTACTGTTTAATTACGTTCCACGCTATTCAACACCAACGTTCCTGCTAACATATCATGTAAGCAGCGTCTTTTGGTATTGAAAAGACTGACAATTAGAATCAAAAACGACGTTGGCGGTGCCGTAAAGAAAAAAACCGCCGTTTGGATAAAAGCCTGCAATATTTCCGGTTGCCCGCCATCCAGACGATAGACACGAATGCCGACAAAACGCATGCCGTATGTCGCACTTTGGGGCGAGGCAATTAAAAACGTATGATAAAGGATCGGGATCAGTGCCAAAACCGCCATTAAAGGGCCAAACAACAAGCCAAACGACATAATCCCGGCGATACTCGCAACAACGGCCCCAACCAACCCCAGGCTTGCACATATAATGAAATCAATCACATATGCGATAATCCGTTTGACTGAAATACCCTCATAATATTCAGGACTTTCAATCGGATCTGGGCCTTCCGCTTTTCGGTTGGCACTCGTCTCTTGCCACCGCGCAGACGGTGTTACGGATCGAATTTCAGTCATTCTTTTTCCTTCGTTTTCGACATTTCGTTCATATATATATACAATTAGGTCGAAGGTAATAAATAAACAAGTTATTGACGGAAGTTCCTTCAATCTCTATTGAATGCTTCCAAGTGACACTTACACGATAAAGAAGTATAAAGAAATGAATATCGATCCACGAGAGTTTAGAGACGCGTTAGGAAATTTTGCAACCGGAATTACGGTTGTGACAACCTTGTGCCCCGACGGGAAACCGATCGGCGTGACAATCAATTCCTTTGCCTCTGTTTCTCTGGAACCGCCGTTGGTGCTCTTTTCCCTGAAAACCGACAGCCCCTTAAGCGATTTTTTCCTAACACAAGATCATTTCAATATCTGCATTCTGTCTGAATCACAGGAAAAGGTCTCCAACCTGTTTGCTGGTCGTGAAGAAAATAAATTCGATCAAGTCGAATGGGTTCGCGGTGAAAACGGTTGTCCCAACCTAAAAGGGGCGCTCGCCATTTTAGAATGCAAACGGGCCGAAGCCCATATCGGGGGCGACCACACCATTTTCGTTGGTGAAGTCACCCGCATTGAAATGGAAGAAAACGGCGGACCTTTATTATATTATAAAGGTGGCTATAAAACGTTTTAATCAACGTGCCTTGAAGACAGGTTTTGTTTTGTCCATAAAGGCCTTGAAACCATTCTGATAATCCTCAGAATCACATGTTGAAAAAGCTTCGTCCAGTTCTTCGTGGCTCAACGGTTGCGGCTGCTTCAATCGACGGACCATCTTTTTATGTAAACGGGCCGCCAACGGCGCACCTTTGGAAATTCGCTCTGCACACAGGCGGGCTTCTTCTTCGACTTCCCAATCTTCAACAATCCGGTTAATCAACCCGACACGCAGAGCATGGGCGGCATCGATAACCCGGCCTTCCAGCAATAATTCCAGCATCACAGCCGGGCTGACAAGGCGTAAGATCGCATCCAGTTCAGGATAGGCCAACGTATGCCCCAGACGGTTAATCGGTACGCCAAAACGCGCGCTTTCACCTGCAATGCGCATATCACAGGCACAAGCGATTTCCAAACCACCCCCCGTGCAAGCCCCCTTGATCATGGCAATGGTCGGATGCTGACATTCTTCAATCGCCTGAACGGTACGTGTGACAACCTCGCCATATGCCTTCGCCTGCGCTGCGCTGGACCTTTGTTCAGGAAATTCCGATATATCGGCACCAGCAGCAAAAGCTTCATCACCCGCGCCACGTAATATTAAGCAGCGCAACGTATCATCTGCGGATAATTCTTCGATCACATCGCCTAACTGTTGCCATGCCGGCTTGGTCAAGGCATTGCGTTTATCGGGATTATTTAAGGTAATCGTTACCGTTTCACCATCACGTTGGACTAAAATCGGGTCAGTCATTGTCTTTATTTTCTCCGCACGTTCCAAAATTGTTTGACGAACAAACTATCAAGTTTGCAAGATAAGGCAAATTGTTTGCACATAAGGATGAACTCTCATGCAACAAAACAGCTTTCTCAGCCTTGGCCCACACGGGTTTCACCGTATCGCCTATACACAATGGGGATTTGCCGAAGCCGGTAGAACGGTCTTTTGCGCCCACGGTTTAACACGCAACAGCCGCGACTTTGATTTTCTGGCACAAAGCCTGTGCGAGAATCATCAAGTTATCTGCCCCGATATGGCAGGGCGCGGTCAAAGCGATTGGTTGTTAAACCCGAATGATTACGGTTTTCCAACTTATCTCAGCGACGTGGCTGCCTTAATGGCAAAAGTCGGCGAAGAACAAATCGACTGGATCGGCACCTCAATGGGCGGGCTGATCGGCATGATGCTCGCCGCCCAAGTCAACAGCCCCATCCAACGCCTGATTGTAAATGATGTCGGACCTTTTATCACAAAAGAATCGATTTCTTTCCTTGGTAGCTATCTGGGACTTGATATGAGTTTTCCCTCTCTGGAAAGTATCGAAAAACATTTGCGCCAAGTCCACGAACCTTTTGGGAATCTTAGCGATTCCATGTGGCATCATTTGGCACAACATAGCTCCAGAAAAAACGAAGACGCTCAGCTTGTCTTGCATTACGACCCGGCAATTTCCGTTCCTTTCAAAACTTCAGAACCTGCCGATGTCGACCTTTGGCCTGTTTGGGAGGCTATTCAATGTCCGGTTTTAATTCTTCGAGGGGAAAATTCCGACCTGCTTTCAAAAGAGACTGCAGAAGAGATGTTGAGACGAGGCCCCGATGCTGAACTCGTTGAAATCCCTCAGGTTGGGCATGCTCCGGCATTGATGGAAGAGAGTCAAATCGACCTTGTCAAACGGTGGTTGGCAGGTTAATTTTCAAAATAACTCGAAAAAATCAATTATTTGGCTTAACTCCAAGGTAGACTTTCGTGTAAATTGATCGTTAAATCGCTTTGTAGTAATGGTTTGGATAAAAATCCATCCCAACGCCGTAATGATATAGTGGCCGGAGACAAAATATGAATCAGCTTGTGACGACAAACGATGCGCAATCCACAGACCTTATCAAAGGCGATGGTTTGGAAGATTACGTAACATTTAAAATTGCTGATCAATTGTTCGGCATTCCTGTTTTGAAAGTTCAGGACATTTTAATGCCCGACCATATCGCCTTCATCCCATTGGCCCCGAAAGAGGTTGCAGGGTCGATCAACCTGCGTGGTCGTATCGTCACTGTGATTGATGTGCGCGTCCGTCTTGGCCTGCCCAAACGCGCCGACAAAGGACAAAGCATGGGGGTGACCGTTGAACACGTCAACGAGCTTTACAGCTTGTTGGTTGACAATGTGGGTGAAGTCCTCAGCCTTGATGAAAAGAATTATGAACGCAATCCATCTACGCTGGACCCGATCTGGCGCGAATTTGCTTCAGGCGTCTATCGCCTTGATGGGCAATTGATGGTTGTTCTTGATGTGGATCGTATGTTGGACATTCAAACGTCAGAACACAAAGCATCCTGATCTAATCAACAAAGATTCAAAAAACGCCGTATCCTTAAAAGATACGGCGTTTTTTATTGCACATAAGAATACTTATTTTGCCAAAAGCTTTGCCGCTTCAACCGCGCAGTAGGTAAATATAACATCTGCACCGGCACGTTTAAAGCACATCAGGCTTTCCAAAACAGCACGGTCATTATCCAGCCAGCCATTTTGAACCGCCGCTTTCATCATCGAATATTCACCACTGACATGATAAACAGAGACAGGCACACCAAAAGCTTCCTTAATACGGTGTACGATATCCAGATAAGGCATCCCCGGCTTGACCATCACCATATCGGACCCTTCGGCAATATCCAGCGCGGTTTCCCGAATGGCTTCGTCCGTATTGGCAGGGTCCATCTGATAGGTTTTTTTATCCCCTTTACCCAGCGCACCGGATGACCCGACGGCATCACGGAAAGGCCCATAAAAGGCTGAAGCATACTTGGCTGCATAGGACATCATCATAACATTTTGGAAACCCGCCGCATCAAGTGCATCACGGATCGCCCCCATACGTCCATCCATCATATCGGACGGGGCGACAACATCACAGCCCGCCATTGCCTGATTGATCGCCTGTTGACACAGGATTTCAACGGTTTCATCGTTTAACACGCAACCGTCTTTAACCAGACCGTCATGGCCATCACTATTATATGGGTCCAGCGCGATATCTGTATAAATGCCGAGATCGGGATATTTCGCTTTAATGGCGCGCACCGCACGACAGACGAGGTTATTTGGATTAACCGCTTCCTTACCATCGGGTGTTTTCAAACTCTCATCCGTGTAAGGAAAGAGTTCCACGGCGGGAATACCCAGCTCGTAGGCCTCACCAACCGCATCAACCAACAGGTCGATCGACAAACGTTCCACACCGGGCATGGAGGCCACTGTTTCACGACGGTTTTCACCATCCAGAACGAATACAGGCCAAACCAGATCATCGACACTCAGTGTGTTTTCACGCACGAGGCGGCGCGACCAATCGAACTGACGATTGCGGCGCATACGGGTGCGCGGCAAAGATTCAGAAGTGAGAAATTGCGGACGTGACAAAACGGTTTCCCCCTAAAACAAAGTCTACTCAATCCGATCCTTTTACAGATTGTGCAGATAACATAAACGCCGGACGCTATATAGCCCGGCGTTTATGCTTAAATTATGGCAAAGTGTAACTCTTTGTTACGCTTTATCCAAAGCCTGTGCGATATCGGCAATAATATCGTCAGCATGTTCAATACCAATAGACAAACGCACATACCCCGGTGTGACACCAGCGCTTATTTGTTCATCCGCAGTCATCTGGCTATGCGTTGTTGAGGCGGGATGAATGGCGAGGGAACGTGCATCCCCAATATTGGCAACATGGTATAACAGTTCCAATGAATCGATAAAGTTACGCCCCGCATCCAGACCGTCTTTCAATTCAAAGCCAATCAGGGAACTATACCCACCTTTCAGGTATGTATCAGCACGGCGTTTCGCTTCACCTTCCTGAACGGATGGGTGGTTGACGCTTGCGACCTTCGGATGCTTTTTCAGGAAGTCCACGACCTTCAACGCATTTTCACAATGTTGGCGCATGCGCAACGGCATGGTTTCCAAACCTTGAATGGTTTGCCATGCGTTGAACGGACTGGCAGCAGAACCCAGATCACGCAACAACGTTACACGGGCACGGATGATATAGGCAATCGGCCCCAACGGCTTAACAGCCTCGGTCCAAATCGCACCATGATAGGATGCATCAGGTTGGTTGAGGGTAGGGAAGCGATCACCTTGAGCTTCCCAATCAAAATTACCGCCATCGATAATCGCCCCGCCAACAGATGTTCCATGTCCGGCAATATATTTGGTGGTGGAATACATCACAATAGCCGCACCATGATCCAGCGGACGGCAAATCATCGGGGCAGCCGTATTATCAACGATCAACGGCACACCCAATTCACGACCAATATCAGCCACTTCTTTAATCGGGAATACATTCAGTTTCGGGTTCGGCAGGGTTTCTGCAAAATAACAACGTGTTTTTTCATCCGTTGCCTTACGGAAAGCTTCCGGATCACTCGGGTCCACAAAACGGGCTTCAATGCCCATTTGCTTGAACGTGTTGGCAAACAGGTTCCATGTCCCCCCATAAAGATCGGTAGAGGTCACAAAGTTGTCACCTGCCTGACATAGGTTAAAGATTGAGAAAGTGGCAGCAGATTGCCCGGATGCCACGCACAGCGCAGCAACACCACCTTCAAGCGCGGCAAGGCGTTGTTCCAGCACGTCCGTTGTCGGGTTCATAATCCGTGTGTAGATGTTGCCAAACTCTTTCAAAGCGAACAGGTTGGCAGCATGTTCTGCGCTATCAAACTGATAAGAGGTTGTCTGATGAATCGGAACGGCAACGGATTTAGCAGTCGGATCATTACGATAGCCTGCATGCAGCGCCAGTGTTTCCGGGTGAAGTTTCTTATCAGTCATTGGTGTTATTCCCCTTTGAATTGGTAAAATATTGGGCAACAACAGACCATTTCACATATCAAGCGTCAAGACCGGAATGCAAAACAACCAACAAGACGCAACTTTATAAATTTTAGACTTATTGAATATACAAGACAGTTCAAAGAAATAAAGCTTTCCTTCCAACGGACCAAAAGGCAAAACACGATGAAAGGAAAGCCTTAATTATATTCTTATCGGCTTGAAGAAAGCTGATTCGCACGCCTCAACTATGATCTTGGACGTAGTGAACCAGCTCCTTATCAGCATTCAGGAAATGGTCTTTCAGCCAGCCGGATAGATATTCAAGAAAATCAACACTAATATCCTTACCAGCCTCGTGGTTTGCTTGAATATCCAAAAACTTATTCAAGAAATCACGGTGCGATTTTTTATGCTGATCCGCTTTCGGAAACGCGTATTTGTCCATCATAGCTTCTTCATGTTCCATATGATCACGAGACAGGGCGGCAAAACGTTCCATTGTGTCTTCAACCACACGTGCACCGTCCCCAGTCATCATTTTGGAATAATAGTCGTTCAACAAATCGACAAAGGCGATGTGTTCACTGTCGATTTCTTCATCTCCCGTGCGTAAACTTTCATCCCATTGGATTAATTTACGCTCGTCTTTTTCACTACGAACTTCGCTGAGAAACTTGTTCACTTCTTCACGTAAGAACTCGGCCTGTTGCGAAAGATCGGATGAGGATTCTGAAATTTGTGTGGCCGCCATACCTGTTTCACTAGCAGCCTGTTGTACAGACTGGATATTGCAGGATACTTCTTGAGTGCCCCGTGATGCCTGATCAACATTTTCCGCAATTTCAGAGGTGGCGCGATTTTGTTCTTCAACAGAGGTTTCAATCGCACTGGCAATTTCATCGATCTCAGTAATGGTCGTGCTAATTTGCTCAATCGCTTCCGCAGCTTTATGGGTGACGTTCTGAATTTCCCCAATTTGTTTGGCAATTTCTTCCGTTGCTTGTCCGGTTTGATTGGCAAGTGTTTTCACTTCTTGCGCAACCACCGCAAATCCCTTGCCCGCATCACCGGCACGCGCGGCTTCAATTGTTGCGTTCAACGCCAGCATATTGGTTTGCTCGGCAATATCGGAGATCAATTTAACAACTGCCCCGATTTTGCCGACTTCCTCAACCATATCCTCAACGGTTTTCTTGGTTTGCTCGGCTTGAGAGGCCGCGAAATCAGCCACTTCAGAAGATCGGTGAACGTGTCTGGAAATTTCACCTTCGGATGCTGCCAGCTCTTCCGCAGCGGCAGCGACTGTTTCCACATTGGCAGCGGCTTCTTCAGACGCGCTGGCAACGGCTGTCGCTTGTGCGCTTGTTTCACTTGCCGTCGCTGACATTTGACTGGCTGAGGCTTGTAATTGCGTTGCAGCTGCCGTAACGGTTTCAACGATGGAACCGACACTGTCTTCAAAACTATTTGCCATCTGGATCATGGCAGCGCGTCGTTGGGCTTCTGCTTGTTTTTTCTGTTCTTCCTGTTCCTGTTCCAGCTCGCGCACACGGATCATTTGTTCTTTAAAATGATTAACCGATGTCGCCATTTCACCGATTTCATCGGTTTTATCGGTAAAGGGAACATCTATTTTCAGGTTATCGTTTGCCAGTTCATGCATCACCGATGTCATAGCCCCCACCGGGCGGGTAATCGTGCGGGCAATCAAGATACCAACCACACCGATGACAACGATTAATCCTAAAACCATCAACATCAGGATGTTGCGTAATTCATCAACAGGTTCATCCACTTCTGCCATTGTGATTTCAGCCAAGGCCGCCCAGCGCACCCCCTGAAAATCAATCGGGCCATAGGCCGACAAAGCCTGTCGCCCATCATCATAAGTGACCAGCGTTAAACCTGTTTTTCCCGCCAACGCGTTATTTACAGCCTCAGTATCAACCTTTTTCTTCAAAATCGTTGCATCTTTGGAAAAACGAGAGTCACTGCGCATCATCTTGTCTTTCCCGACCAGATAGGCTTCACCCGTCTTTCCCATCCCGGCAGAGGCTTGCATAATCTCGTTAATACGTGAAATCGGCAAGCGCAGGACCATAACCCCCATAAAGTTATTGCGTTTATCAAACATCGGGCTGGCTAAAAAGCTGGCCGGGGCATTATCAGCGGCTTCATATACACGAATGTCTGAAAAATAAATCGTACCGCGTTCTTTGTCTTTTACGGCATTGAAGGCTGTCGCAAGGTCTGTATCCTTCCACAGGCCTTTGACAATATTGGTTGCAAACTCTTTGCCTTTTTTGACGCTATAAACAACACTGCCTTCTTCATTTAATAAGAGGACATCTTCATAACCCCGTGATTTCTGAAATTCACGGAACCAGGGATGATAATGTTCATGGGCGCGACTATAACTGGATCCGTCACCGGCATCATCCAGCATGCTTTTGTCATCTTGTGGATTTTCCGTTACATAAAACTTTGCCAATTCCTTTGCGGCAACTTCAGGGGTGTCAAAACCATAAAAACCGCGTTGCAGGTTATTGAGCGCCTTGATGGTCATATCACTTGCTGTCGTGATGTACACATCATCTTCCACAGATTTCAGAAATGCTTCCAGTTCATCGAAACGCCCGTGTTGAACAGCTTCTAGTTTTTCAAATGCTGCTGTTTCCAGTGCCTGCTCTGAACGCACAAACGAAATAACCCCAGCAATGCAGACCGCAATAACCGACAAGCCCACAATAATACCAGGCAGTTTAGCCGATAGCCGCATACCTCAACCCCCATGTAACATTTTTTATCACTCGTAACTCTATAGTTGCCCCAATTCCATAAACATGACGTGTGTCAATTCCTGCAAAAAACTTAGGGACTTATACGTACAATTCATATGGAAAGATCACCTTCGTCGATTTCCAATGAAATTATTTCTTTACCTCTGTCGAATTTTGCTTTACGTTTACGTAAACGTCATTAGAATATTATGGCCTACAGGTAAAAACTTGTTGGCTTTTTGCAACGTCCTACCTTTATGAAGTTAGGGCGTTTTAAAAACAAATAAATCGGCATTCGAGTACCGATTTATTTCACGACAAATTTTGGAGGACGGCATGCCAGACGGTAACGCTAAAACAAACAAGAAGGCTTATAAATTGAAAAACCCGGTCCGTTTTGTAACAGCTGCAAGTCTGTTTGACGGGCACGATGCATCAATCAACATCATGCGCCGTATCCTGCAGTCTTGCGGGGCAGAAGTCATTCATCTGGGGCATAACCGTTCTGTAGACGAAATCGTTACAGCCGCCATTCAGGAAGATGTGCAAGGCATCGCGGTTAGTTCCTATCAGGGCGGGCACGTCGAATACTTCAAATATATGATTGATCTGCTGAAAGAACGCGGTGCTGGCCACATTAAAGTCTTTGGCGGCGGTGGCGGTGTTATCGTTACCGACGAGATCAATGATTTGATGAGCCACGGCGTTGAAAAAATCTATTCGCCGGAAGACGGTCGTAAAATGGGTCTTGAAGGCATGATCCAGGATATGGTCAAGCGCGCCGACTACGCCCCGGCAAAAGATATTTCTTGCCCAAACAGTCTCGCAAAATTGAAAAAAGGCGACAAGTTGGATCTCGCGCGTGTCATTACCGCGCTGGAGAACGATCAACTTGACGCTAAATTGAAAAAAGATATCGACGAAGGCGGCGAAAAACTTACAAGTAAAGTGCCCGTTCTGGGCATTACCGGGACGGGTGGTGCCGGTAAATCATCCTTGACCGATGAATTGATCCGTCGTTTCCGCATGTATTCCAGCGAACCGAAAATCGCCGTTCTCGCCATCGACCCGACACGCCGCAAAACCGGTGGCGCTTTGTTGGGTGACCGTATCCGCATGAACGCAAACAACGCTGACAATATCTATGTTCGCTCCATCGCAACACGCGACAACAAAGCAGAAGTCCCGCCGAGCATGACGTCCATCGTCAATGCCTGTAAAATGGCGGGTTTTGATCTCGTGATCGTTGAAACACCGGGGATCGGGCAGGGCGACGCAGGTATCGTGCCTTACGTTGACTTCCCCATGTACGTGATGACGCCGGAATTCGGTGCTGCCTCCCAGCTTGAAAAAATCGACATGCTTGATTTTGCTGAAATCATTGCGATTAACAAGTTTGATCGCAACGGAGCAATGGATGCCTTGCGTGATGTTGCCAAACAGGTCATGCGCAACCGCGAACAATTCCATGCAAAACCCGAAGATATGCCGGTTATCGGGACGATTGCCTCACGCTTTAACGACGAAGGCGTCACAGCCCTTTATTATGAACTGGTTACACAGCTACAGGCGAAAAAGCTTGGCAAACTGAAAACCACGCTGAAAGAAGCCCCGGGCATTCGCCATTCTTCCCCGAAAACGGCCATCGTTCCGCCAGAACGCCGTCGTTATCTGGCTGAGATTGCTGATACCGTGCGCGGTTATCACAGTGAAATTGACAAACAAACCAAAATTGCACGCGAACGCCAACAATTGCGCGAAACCGTACGCATGCTGGATGAAGCAGGCGAAAAAGGCAAAAAAGTCATTCGCAAGCTGATCAAAGAACGTGATCAATCACTGGACGGACGCTGCCATAAACTGTTGGAAATCTGGCCGACTGTTAAAGAAAATTATTCCGGTGACGAATATGTTGTCAAAATTCGCGACAAGGAAATCCGTACAGCCTTGAAATACGAAAGCCTGTCCGGCTTGAAAGTACCGAAGGTCTCTTTGCCGCAGTTTGAAGACGAAGGCGAAATCCTGAAATGGTTGTTGAAAGAAAATGTTCCGGGTAGTTTCCCTTACACTGCCGGTGTGTTTGCCTTCAAACGTGAAGGCGAAGACCCAACCCGTATGTTCGCGGGCGAGGGGGATCCTTTCCGCACGAACCGTCGCTTTAAGTATCTTTCTCAACATTCTGATGCAAAACGACTTTCCACGGCTTTTGACTCTGTAACTCTGTATGGTCAAGACCCGGATCATCGCCCAGACATTTACGGTAAAATCGGTAACTCCGGTGTTTCCGTTGCCACACTTGACGACATGAAAGTCCTTTATGGCGGCTTTGATTTGACGGCGCCGAGCACATCTGTTTCCATGACCATCAATGGTCCGGCCCCGATGATTTTGGCGATGTTCCTGAACACAGCCATTGATCAGCAACTTGAAAAATTCGAAAAAGACAATGGTCGCGTTCCGACCGACGAAGAGATCGAAAAGATCAAGGCATGGGCATTGGCAAATACCCGTGGAACCGTTCAAGCCGATATTCTGAAAGAAGACCAAGGGCAAAACACCTGTATCTTCTCAACTGAATTCGCCTTGAAAATGATGGGGGACATCCAGCAGTACTTTGTGGATCACGACGTCCGTAACTTCTACTCCGTCTCCATCTCCGGCTACCATATTGCCGAAGCGGGCGCGAACCCGATTTCACAATTGGCCTTTACGCTGTCAAACGGCTTTACCTTTGCGGAAAGTTATCTGGCGCGCGGTATGAGCATTGATGATTTTGCACCGAACCTGTCTTACTTCTTCTCCAACGGGATGGATCCGGAATATACCGTTCTAGGCCGTGTCGCACGTCGTATCTGGTCAACCGCCATGCGTTTCAAATACGGGGCAAACGAACGTTCCCAGAAACTGAAATACCATATTCAAACATCTGGTCGTTCGCTGCACGCACAGGAAATGGATTTCAACGATATCCGTACAACCCTGCAAGCTTTGCTGGCGACTTATGATAACTGTAACAGCCTGCATACCAACGCCTATGACGAAGCCTTCACCACACCGACCGAAGAGTCTGTGCGTCGTGCCTTGGCCATTCAGATGATCATCAACCAGGAATTCGGTCTTGCGAAAAACGAGAACCCGAACCAAGGGGCCTTCATCATTGAAGAACTGACTGATCTGGTCGAAGAAGCTGTTCTGCGTGAATTCGAACGTATTTCCGAACGTGGCGGTGTTCTGGGTGCAATGGAAACCGGCTATCAACGCGGTAAAATCCAAGATGAATCTTTATATTATGAAATGAAGAAACACGATGGCTCTTTGCCGATCATCGGTGTGAACACCTTCCTTAATCCGCAAGAACAAGACCCGGTTACACCTGATCTGGCCCGTTCAACAACGGAAGAAAAAGAAAGTCAGATTACACGTCTGAAAGACTTCCAGACACGCAATGCCGAACAAGGTCAGAAAGTGCTGGAAAAATTGAAAGACACGGCACGTGCCAACGGCAATATGTTTGAAGTTCTCATGGAGGCAGTACGTTATTGCTCTATGGGGCAAATTTCAGAAGCCCTGTTTGAAGTGGGTGGTCAATATCGCCGTAACATGTAAAACAGATTTTGCATAACGACTAAAAAGGGGAGCGTTGATCAGACGCTCCCCTTTTTATTTACACACCGATGTATGTCACTTCATATTTTTTTCGATAAAAACCTCAGATGTGGTGTCATATCACCCAAATAGGGGTATTTAAAACTGTTAAAACAAATCATATATACGATTAATACTTATAAATAACTACGCTTAGAAAACAACGTTTCTCTCACATTGGCATACAGGGATAAGTCAATGAGTACAGAAGCATTTAAAACCATAACATACAAGCCCAACACTACCTTGTTTCGGGAAGGCGAACAGGCTGACTTCGCCTATATAATCCGCGAAGGTAGTGTCAAAGTTTCAAAACGCGGCCCAAGTGGCGCTGACATCCCCATCGCACTGGTTAAAAAAGGTGGTATCGTCGGTGAAATGGCAATTGTGTCAGAGGCACCGCGTTCCGCAACCGTCACCGCACAAGAAGAAACAATCGTTCTTGCCATTAGCAAGACCTCCTTTGAAAACAAACTCCAGTCCATTGACCCCTTCCTTTACTCGTTGATAAAAACCGTTATTGCCCGCTTGCGTCAAACGTCCGACCATACGGTCAACCTTTATGAGAAGATCAAAAAAATACAGGGGAAATCCATACAAAATACCTCACCCAAAAACGATCTTACGCAGCAAAAATTTGCCAATGTAAACTTCATTTTTGCAGACCCGAACCCACAAACGAGAAACAGTTTGCGCGGTGGGCTTTTCGGCTTGGGATTCAAAGAAATCTGTGATGTCAGCACATTATTTCAATTGCGCGAACAGATTAAAAAAAACAGATATGACTTGCTGATCCTTGATGCGGCTTTTGGTGGGCGAGAAGTCGCAGGCTTTATCCATGACATCCGACACGGAATTGACTGTAAAAACCCATTTTTATCCATCATCGTCTTAACGCAAAATAAATCCCCGCAAAACCGGGATGCTTTGTTACATGCCGGATGTGATCATGTGCTTTTAAAACCAATTTCCATTGAAAAAATCTCAAATGCAATAAAAGCCCTGTGTCATTACGGACGCAAATTTATTGTCACCCACGATTATGTCGGCCCTGACCGGATAAATTATCAAAACCCAAACGGCGAAAGCGCCCCAGTTTTTGACGTGCCTAACACTCTTGCTGCCAAGGTTTTAAATGAGGCCAGAGCAGAAGATCTGGAACACGCTATCCATAACAGCCTTTGTAAGTTCAACGAAATCAAGCTGGAACGCCACCTTGTGCAGTTGGCGTGGCTCATGGATCGCCTGACACCGGACAACCCGGAAGGCTATGATCCAGATTATCTGCTGGATTGCATTGAAAATTCGCTACAGGATTTATCCATACGGATTGATCAAGATCACGCCAAATCGGCCAATACCATTTGTAAAAACATGCATCACCTGATCGACACCATACGCGAAGACAGTACACAACGGATTGAAAAGCTGGCCGACATGACCTTGTTTTACAAACAGCTGTGCGAAAACATACCGTTGGGGCAGGGGGCCCATCTTTCTTCACACGCGCAAAGACACGCTTAAGCGCAAAAGGGGATTGTGTAAAAACAGAACATCATTACATTAAGGATAACATTCTTTAAGTTCTCATATGGTATCCACATAATGAATGACCGCGTTACGCTTTCCCATGTGTATTACGAAATGCGCGTTTACGGCAAATATCTGCGCGTTCACGCCATTGATCCCGACAGTGGGCAGGAAGCGATGGCAACAGGCCTGCTTTCGATGGGCGAAACCACCCTTAAAAACAATGCCAAACGCAAACTGGAATATATCCTGACCAAAAAACGCCGGGAAGGCCGTTCCTAAAGAGCGAAAACAAAGCAAAGCCCCGAGCCTGCAGCAAAAATGCACCGGGCTTTTTCGTTGTCTAAGCTATATCGGCTGTGCTACATAATCGCCCAACTATCGACCATTGATGAGGATAACGGATCATGGCATCGAAAATTATTGCAATCGCCTGTGATCACGGCGGTTTTGGACTGAAATCCACCCTTGTGGAAGAACTGAAAAAACAGGGCTTTGATGTCTTGGACCTCGGTTGCAACAATACCGATTCTGTCGATTACCCCGATTATGCATACAAACTGGCTCAAGCCATCAAGGATGGACAGGCCGAACGCGGTATTGTCGTGTGTGGATCCGGCATCGGCATTTCAATTGCCGTCAACCGTTTCCCCGAAGTCCGCTGTGCTTTGATCCATGACGCATTGGGCGCACGTATGTGCCGCGAACATAATGATGCCAATGTTATTGCTTTTGGTGATCGCATGATCGGTGTTGCAACGGCACTGGATGCGATGAATGTCTTCCTCAATACCGAATTTGAAGGCGGTCGCCACGCGCGGCGCGTCGAGAAATTATCCAACCCGCCCGTTTAATTACGGCCCCCTCCCAAGAAAGGCTCATGCCCATGTCTTTTGAAAACTTCTTTACAGCCACATTGGCTGAATCGGACCCTGAAATCTACGCTTCCATGCGTAAAGAACTGGGGCGTCAACAGGACCAGATCGAATTGATCGCTTCTGAGAACATCGTGTCACGCGCTGTGATCGAGGCTCAGGGTTCAGTTTTGACAAACAAATATGCTGAAGGTTATCCAGGGCGTCGCTATTATGGCGGTTGCGAATATGTGGATATTTCTGAAGACCTCGCTATTGAGCGGGCAAAAAAACTGTTTAACTGCGAATATGTAAACGTTCAGCCGCATTCCGG
Source organism: Terasakiella sp. (assembly GCF_048267425.1). GTDB lineage: Bacteria > Pseudomonadota > Alphaproteobacteria > Rhodospirillales > Terasakiellaceae > Terasakiella. The sequence goes on along the minus strand of NZ_JBLWXN010000004.1, from coordinate 185,986 downwards.
TGCGCAAGCAAACGGTGCCGTATTTCAGGCATTGCTGCAACCGGGCGACACCATTATGGGCATGACATTGGCGTCCGGCGGTCACTTGACACACGGTGCACCACCTGCACAGTCCGGTAAGTGGTTCAATGCGGTTCAATATGATGTCTCACGCGAAACACAAGACATTGATTATGATGCCGTTGAAAAAATTGCTATCGAAAACAACCCGAAACTGATTATTGCCGGTGGTTCCGCCATTCCGCGCCAAATCAATTTCGCCCGTTTCCGCGAAATCGCTGATAAAGTCGGTGCCTTGTTGATGGTGGATATGGCGCACTTTGCTGGTCTGGTTGCCGGTGGCGTTCACCCAAGCCCGCTTCCGTTTGCCGATGTTGTTACAACAACAACTCACAAAACCCTGCGCGGCCCACGTGGCGGCATGATCCTGTCCAACAATGTCGATCTGGGCAAAAAGATCAACTCCGCAGTTTTCCCCGGCTTGCAAGGCGGCCCATTGATGCACGTGATTGCAGCCAAGGCCGTTGCCTTTGGCGAAGCTCTGCGTCCCGAGTTTAAAGACTACGCGGCACAAGTGGTTGCCAATGCCAAAGTTCTGGCGGCAACATTGGTTGAACGTGGCTGTGATATCGTTACAGGCGGAACAGACACCCACTTGATGCTGGTTGACCTGCGCCCCAAAGGAGTTACCGGTAAAATGGCGGATGCGGCACTGGAACGTGCGGGTATCACCTGTAACAAAAACGGCATTCCGTTTGATCCGGAAAAACCGATGGTGACATCCGGTGTTCGTCTGGGAACGCCTGCGGGCACCACACGCGGCTTCAAGGAAGAAGAGTTCAAGCAGATCGGGAACCTGATCAGCGACGTTCTTGACGGTCTTGCCGCAAACGGTGAAGATAACAATCAAACCGTTGAACAGGAAGTTCGCGCCAAAGTCGGTGAACTTTGCGCCAAATTCCCGGTCTACAAAGACTTCTAAGGAAAACGGATCATGCGCTGTCCTTTTTGCGGTAATCAGGATACTCAAGTCAAAGACTCGCGTCCCACCGAGGACAGCGCAGCCATCCGTCGTCGCCGTTATTGTCCGGAATGTGCATCGCGCTTTACCACCTTTGAACGGGTGCAACTGCGCGAACTGATGGTCGTGAAACGCGATGGCAGTAAAACGCCATTTGATCGCGAGAAAATTCTCAGCTCTATCAGAATCTCGTTGCGCAAACGTCCGGTCGAAGAAGATCAAATTGAACGTATTGTCAGCTCTATCCAGCGTCAGTTGGAAACATCGGGCGAAACAGAAATCCAATCCAATGCTATTGGTGAAAAGGTGATGGACGTTTTGCTGGAATTGGATAAAGTAGCCTACGTTAGATTTGCATCTGTTTATAAAGATTTCCGTGAAGCAAAGGACTTCGAGGACTTTGTCGAAAATTTGGGAACACATAAAAAATAAAGGTCCCGTCGCACGATGCGATGATGAAGCCTTTATGAAATCCGCATTGAATCTCGCAACACGCGGGCTCGGTAATGTTTGGCCGAACCCGGCTGTTGGTTGCGTCATTGTGAAAGACAATACAGTTATCGGGCGTGGTTGGACACAGCCCGGCGGTCGCCCCCATGCCGAAACAGAAGCACTGGCGCGTGCCGGTGACGCCGCACAAGGTGCGACGGCCTATGTCACGCTTGAACCTTGCGCCCATCACGGCCAAACGCCCCCCTGTGCGCAAGCGTTAATTGATGCGGGTATCGCCCGCGTTGTTATTGCCTTGGAAGACCCGGACGAACGGGTCTCCGGCAATGGCATCAAAATGCTAAAAACCGCAGGTATTGAAGTTACACAAAACATCTGTCGACAAGAAGCCTTGGAAATCAACGAAGGTTTCTTCCTGCGTATCCTCAAAAATCGTCCGCTTTTCACTATGAAAATGGCCACATCTCTGGATGGTCGCATTGCCGTTCATACCGGGGAAAGTCAGTGGATTACCGAAGCGCCGACACGCCAACAGGGCCATCTTTTACGCGCCAATCACGATGCCATTATGGTCGGCATTGGAACGGCAACAGAAGATAACCCGCAACTAACCTGCCGTTTACCCGGTCTGGAAAATCATTCTCCGGTCCGCATTGTGGTAGATCGACGCATGCGCCTACCTTTGACGAGCAATCTGGTCATACAGGCCCAAGACATTCCCACATGGATGATTACACTGGGGGATCAGGACGATATTCGCGCCGAAGCCTACCGTGAAGCTGGGATCGAAATGATCACGCCAGACGACGTGAGCGAAATGGACGGCGGCATTACCTTGTCGTGGGTTGCTGAAGAATTGGCAAAACGGGGCCTGACCCGTGTCCTGGTCGAAGGGGGCAGTCATTTGGCCGCCGCCATGTTGCGCCGACGTCTGATCGACCGTCTGTCATGGATGCATGCGCCACGCATAATGGGCCATGACGGTATTCCGGCGGCACAAGCCTTCGGGGTGGACCACCTGGAAGATACGCCCTTTTTTGACCGCACCGATAGCTTTTCCTCCGGTGGGGATCTTGTTGAACTGTATCGCCGGCGCGATTTAGATATTACCTGAAAAAGAAAGAAAGATTTAACGTCATGTTTACTGGCATTATTACCGATCTCGGTCGCGTAAAGACCATTGAAAAAAACGGTGACACGCGATTTGAATTTGAAACGGCTTATGACCTGAACACAGTTGATATCGGTGCCTCGATCGCCTGTAATGGCGCCTGCATGACGGTAATTGAAAAGGGAACGAACTGGTTTGCTATTACCGCCTCGGCTGAATCGGTTTCAAAAACCACAATGGGATCGTGGACCGTTGATATGCCTGTCAATTTTGAACGCGCCTGCAAGGTTGGCGACGAATTGGGCGGGCATATTGTCTCTGGTCATGTTGATGGTGTTGCTGAAATTATCGCCATCGAACCAGAAGGTGATTCACATCGATTTAAGTTCAAAGCGCCCAAAGAATTAAAGAATTTCATTGCGCCCAAGGGTTCAGTTACGCTAAACGGCGTATCTTTGACGGTAAATGAGGTTGAAGATGACATCTTCGGCATCAATATTATTCCCCATACCCTGCAAGTAACAACCTTTGGCAAATCCAAGGTCGGTGACTTTGTCAATTTGGAAATAGATATGCTGGCTCGCTACGTGGCGCGCTTGCTCGAAAAGGACGATTAATAAAGTGAGCGAATATAGCCAATACCTGTCCAGCATCGAAGAAATTATCGAAGATGCCAAAAATGGACGTATGTTCATTCTCGTGGATGATGAAGATCGCGAAAATGAAGGTGACCTCGTTATTCCGGCCGAAAAAGCCGATGCCGATGCCATTAACTTTATGGCAAAACATGGCCGTGGCCTGATCTGCCTTGCTATGACGGGCGAACGCATCGATCATCTCGGCCTGCCGTTGATGACCACGCACAATGCATCGCGCCACGAAACAGCCTTTACCATTTCGATCGAAGCCCGCGAAGGGGTTTCCACAGGGATTTCTGCCGCAGATCGCGCCTTGACTGTCGGCGTTGCTATTGCCGAACAATCATCGCGCGCCGACATTGCCACACCGGGCCACGTCTTTCCGTTACGCGCCCGTGATGGCGGCGTTCTGGTCCGTGCCGGTCATACAGAAGCTTCCGTCGATGTGGCCCGTCTGGCAGGTCTCAACCCGTCTGGTGTGATTTGCGAGATTATGAATGATGACGGCACAATGGCACGTATGCCGGATTTGGTTGAATATGCCAAAAAACTGGACTTGAAAATTGCAACGATTGCCGACCTGATTGCCTATCGTCGCAAACATGATCGCATTATCGAAAAGAAAAACGAAACCAAACTCAACAGCATCTACGGCGGCGAGTTCGATATGTGTGTTTACACAAACAACGTTGAATATGCCGAACACGTCGCCCTGATTAAAGGCGACATTACAACCGATGAGCCGGTTCTGGTTCGTATGCATGCGCTGAACGTTCTGGATGATGTACTTGGCGATTGCGCAGCCAACAAGGCAAAAGAACTGCATAACGCCATGCAACATATTTCAGATGTTGGGCGCGGTGTCATTGTCTTGTTACGCGAACCCCAACGTGCTTCACTTTCCGAACGGGTGGAAGCCCACGCCACAGGCAGTAAATCAGCCGGGCAATTACGTGATTACGGAACAGGTGCACAAATCTTGCTCGATCTCGGGATTAGCGATATGATTCTCCTGAGCAACTCTGCCCGCAAAAACATCATCGGTCTGGAAGGTTACGGCCTGTCCATCGTTGATCAACAACCTATCCCGCAATTGGAGGACTAAATGGAAACCCCGCGTATTTTTGTCGCTGAAGCGCGTTTCTACGATGATATCGCAGATGAGCTTTATGCCTCCGTCGAAAAAGAATTCGAAGGGAAGGGGTATGAGCTGAAACGTTATCAGGTTCCCGGCGTTTTCGAACTTCCTTCTGCGTTCTCCTATGCTATTCGTGCAATGGAAATTGGGGCCGCCGGTGCCCGTTACACCGGTTTCATCAGCTTGGGCTGTGTCATCCGTGGCGAAACGACCCATTATGATGTGGTGGTAGATGAAACATCACGCGCCCTGATGGATTTAAGCGTTAAGCATAACCTTGCACATGGTTTTGGCATGATTACCTGTGAAAACCGGGATCAAGCCCTCGCACGTGCGTATCGCGACCAAAAAGATGTTGGTGGTAAAGCGGCACGAGCCTGCCTGCAAATGATCGAATTGAAAAAACAACTTCACCTGTTGCCCAGATAAGGACACCGTCCCCGATGAAAAAGAATAAATCCGTCAAAAGAAGTTCCGCACGACTGGCTGCCGTTCAGGCCCTTTACGAAGTGGAACTGTCCGACAGTAATGTCGATGATGTCCTCATTGCGTTTCTGCGCACCCGCTGGGATACACCGCAAGAAGACGGTGATGAAGATCGTGATTCCAGCCCCTTGGCAGAACCAGACAAACAATTGTTCAGCGATCTTGTGCGCGGTGTCTCCAAACGTCGTGACGAACTGGAAGAAATGCTCTCGGGTGCGTTGTCTCAGGAATGGACGATTGACCGATTGGAAGCCATTGTTCGCATCATCCTAATGAGCGGCATTTACGAACTTTACATTCGCCTTGATGTCCCGCCGCGCGTTGTCATTACACAATATGTCGATGTTGCCCATGCCTTCTTTGAAGGGCCGGAACCGGGCTTTGTAAACGGCGTTTTGGACCGTCTGGCAAAAACATTGCGCCCGGACGACTTCAAGAAAGCCTAAAGAGTGTTGGGTGAATTCGAACAGATTGCGCAAATTATGGCTCCTTTGGCTGAAAAGGTCGAAGGAGCTTTTGCGTTGAAAAATGACGCGGCCGTCTTTTCACATCAAGCCGGATATGAAAACGTCATTACAACGGACACGTTGATTGCCGGTGTTCATTTTTTTGCCGATGATCATCCACACGACATCGCGCATAAATTGCTGGCCGTCAATTTGTCGGACCTCGCGGCAATGGGAGCAACGCCGCGTTATTATACGCTCAATGCCTCCTATCCCGACACTATAGAAACCGACTGGATCCGTGCCTTTGCAAATGGCCTTGGCGATATGCAAGACCGTTATGGTATTCACCTGCTGGGCGGGGACACAACACGGACAACAGGACCCTTAACCCTTAGCCTCAGCGCAATTGGCGAGATAGAGCAGGGCAAATCCCTATCCAGACAAGGTGCAGGCATCGGTGATTTATTGTGTGTCAGCGGAACCATTGGCGATAGCGCCCTCGGTCTATTGGTTGCCCAAGGTAAGTTGGAGGATCCAACAGGCATACTCCACAAACGATATCTATGCCCAACGCCGCGTGTGGAACTTGGACAACAACTTATCGGGTTGGCTCACACCTGCCTGGATATATCGGATGGCCTGATGACAGACTTCGAACATATGAACGTCGCAGCCGATATTCATATCAACGATATCCCGCTGAGCGCGGCTGCACAACGCGCCTTGCAAAAGGATTCTGCGTTACTTTCATTCATATTGAATGGCGGAGATGATTATGAACTCCTTTTTTCCATCGCGCAAAACAGACAGAGCGAGTTGGTTGAAATCGCACAAAACAGTGCCACAAAAATCAGTGTGATCGGCAGAATAACAGACAAAAACAAGACCCGCCTCATCAAAGAAGACGGCACGCAACTTACTGATTTGAAAAAAGGATATCGTCATTTCTAAGCGCCGACCTTGCAATCTGCATGTCGGACGACGATAATAACAACCTGTTAATCGGGTACTTTGGGCAAAATGAATGAAAAAAGCTATTCTCTTCTTGGTCTTGTTAGTTGTTGTGGCCGGGGGCACCGTTGGGGCGCTCTATTTCCTCAAACTTGGTCCATTTGAACCCAAGGAAGCGCCACAGAAAACACCAGAACAGATCGAGCTGGAAAAAAAGACGACAACAACCACAGTCGCCATTAAACCCTTTACCATCCCCATGTTCCAAGGGGAGCGCGTTGCCGGCAGCATTCAAGTGCAATTCGCCCTTGAAGTCGCACTGGATCAGGAAGAAGTTGTCAAAGCGAAGATGGTCCGTCTGGAAGACGCCTATCTGCGTGACCTCTATGTCTTCATGCCCCGTCTATTACGTAACAAAGACAAATTGGATATCGCGGCCCTGAAAAGACGTCTTAAACGCATCACATATAAAGTTTTGGGGGAAGAGGATAGCAAAGTTGTCTCCGACGTCCTGATCCAGTCCGTCGCAGATAACCCCGGCTAATACCGTTTTTATTCACCTTTATTGAAGCGACCCAAGTTGCCGAAAATCTGTTCAAAGAAGGACAGTTCATTACCCGCTGTCGGGGTGGTACGTTCGACGAACTGAATATCGCGCGTGTGCTGATTGTCGCGTTCATCAACCTTTTCGACCGTACCATCTTTACTGAACTGGACGCGAATCACTTTCCGGTCGAGAATTTTAGGTTCTAAAAAGGCGAAATATTCGACACGTTCGCTGATATAATACCAGGATTCACCCCCGAATGTAGAAAAGGTAGAAGGCGTGCCAAGAATTTCTGCAACATCACGCGCATGCACTTCACCGGGGATCACTTCAGACAGGCGTTGTTCTGTCGGAAGGTTGCCCCGCGTTGCATATTGCGCCCCACAGGCATTAAGCATAAGCGCTGCCCCCAGCAAGGCACCTAGACCAAAAACAGTATTTGAGCGAACCTTTTTCAACATCGCAACTCACAAACCTTGATTTTCACTTTGATAAGAGCCCCTACAATATCTTATAAAACCCGATGATCAAGTTTTATTGGAGCCCGGCGCATCGTGATCTTTTCCAAACTGTTTAAAACCAAGCCCGCTTTTGCCGAAGAAGTACAAAAGCTTTATGTCTCGATTATCAATCAATCGCGCAATCCCGACTTTTATCTGCATCTCGAAGTCGCAGATACCGTGGAAGGGCGCTACGATATGATCGTCCTGCATACCTTTGTTGTCATGCGTCGATTAAAAACCGAACAGGAACGCACCGAAAAATTCCTACAGTCCCTATATGACCTCATGTTTGCCGATATGGACCAGAACCTGCGTGAATTAGGCGTTGGCGACATGGGACTGGCCAGACGCGTTCCCAAGATGGCAGAGGCTCTCTACGGGCGTATTACGGTGTATGAAGAAGGATTGGCTGAAAAAGAGAACGCCATGTTGAAAGCTGCACTAGATCGTAACCTTTATCGCAAAACGCCGGTAAGTGACGAATCGCTTGAAAAAATGGCGCTATACCTGCGTCGCGAGGCGAAAAACCTTGAAAACACATCCATTGACGAGCTTTTAAAAGGGAATGTATCCTTCGGCCCTGCTCCTGTAGGAGATAAAAACGCATGAATACGCAAGACTTCACCTATATTTTTCAAGCCGATAAGTTGGGGCCTAATCCCAAGAAAATTCACATTGAAGCCAATGGGGAGGAATTATCGGGTCTTAAAGAGCGCTTTGATCTGAAAAACATTGCTTTTTTCAAGGGAACCGCCACCTTAAAACGCCTAAGCGGGAAAAAAATCGCCTGCGATTTTCAAGCACAGGCAAAAATTACGCAAGAATGTGTCGCAACCTTCGCACCGATTGAAACCGTTATTAATCTTGACTTTCAGCGTATCTATGACAGCTCAATTACGCCCCCAGACAAAGAAAAAGAGGTAGAAATTGAAATTGATGCGACAGAGGAGCTTGATCCCATCATCGATGGTGTGATAGACCTCGGCGCGGCGATGGCAGAGGAACTGGGTTTGGAAATCGATCCCTTTCCCCGCGCAGATGGTACGGCCTATACCGAATTGGGTGTCGGGCCTGAAATCACGGAAGAAGAGATTGAATCGAACAATCCTTTTGCCGTTTTAGCCGAATTGAAAAATAAAAGTGACAAATAGCGCCATTTAGGCTTGCTCTATATGACACTTTCGTTTAAATAACCGCTCCCTCGTTGTCGAGCTTATATTAAAGAGTACAGAATAATGGCTGTTCCTAAGAAGAAAGTTTCCACATCCCGTCGCAACATGCGTCGTTCACATGATTCTCTCAAAGCATCTGTGTACAACGAATGCCCGAACTGCGGTGAATTGAAACGCCCACACCACGTTTGTTCTGAATGCGGCCACTACGATGGCCGTGAGGTTACTGACGTCGAAGCCGTATAATACGCTTCGAAGGAAGGATTACCCTCTTGTCAAACGTAATGACGCTAGCCATTGACGCCATGGGCGGTGATGATGCGCCCGATATGGTCGTCAAAGGCTTAAGCATCTGCAAGACAAAGCTCCCTGGTGTTCGTTTTCTCCTCGTGGGTGATGAACGTCAGTTGGAGCCTTTGTTGACTCAATACCCTGACGTCAAAGCAATTTCGACAGTTATCCATACTGACGAAGTCGTGACGAATGATGATAAACCGGCCGTTGCCCTTCGTAACCGCCGCAATTCATCTATGCGTCTGGCAATTAATGCCGTCAAAAAGGGGGAAGCTGCCGGAATTGTTTCTGCCGGAAACACCGGTGCGCTTATGGCAATGGCAAAATTTGTCCTACGCACACTTCCCGGTATTGATCGTCCTGCAATTGCAACGTACCTGCCACATCGCACCGGCGGGTCGGTTATGCTTGACTTGGGCGCAAACGTTGAATGCGATGCAGACAACCTGACCCAATTTGCCGTAATGGGCGAAGTCTATGCACGTAACGTGCTGGGACTAGCCAAGCCGAAAGTCGGTATCCTCAACATTGGGGAAGAAGACCTCAAAGGCAATGATTCGGTCAAGCAAGCCCACGCTATTTTGCGAAACACGAAATTAAATATCGATTTTTACGGTTTCGTCGAAGGTGACGACATTGGTCTGGGTACGGTCGACGTGATCGTGACAGACGGTTTTACGGGAAACGTTGCCTTAAAAACAATTGAAGGCACAGCCCAACTTCTCGGTTTTTTCCTGAAAGACGCGCTTACCGGTAGTTTCCTTGGAAAATTAGGGGCAACCATCGCAAAACCTGCGCTTATGAACTTCAAGAAAAAGATGGACCCACGCCGCTATAATGGTGCAATGTTCCTCGGCTTGAATGGAATTTGCGTGAAAAGTCATGGCGGTACAGACGCTTTAGGGTTTGCAAATGCCGTCCAAGTCGCACATGATCTGGTGCATCACGGCTTCAACGACCTGATAAAGGAAGATCTGGAGCGTCTCATGGATGCCCACAGCGGCAACGATTCATAACATTTGGTGGCGACTTTCACATGGCTTTACGTTCTAGAATCCTCGGATGCGGCTCTTACCTTCCGGAAAAAATCGTAACAAACGACGATCTTGCAAAATTTGTCGATACAAGTGACGAATGGATTACTGCACGTACAGGCATCAAACAGCGTCACATGGTTACAGATGGTGAACTAACATCCGATCTGGCCCGTAAAGCTGCCCTGAAAGCTATTGAACATGCCGGGATTGATGTTCAGGATATCGACCTGATCGTTCTGGGCACTACCACACCGGACAATACCTTTCCTTCAACCGCGACCAAGGTACAGGCTCAGCTTGGCTTGACCCACGGATTTGCAATGGATGTACAGGCGGTTTGTTCCGGCTTTATGTATGCTCTGGCAACTGCCGACAGTTTTCTAAAAACCAGACAGGCCAAAACGGCACTGGTCATTGGGGCTGAAAGTTTCACACGCCTGCTGGATTGGGAAGACCGCACAACTTGCGTTTTATTTGGCGATGGGGCAGGGGCTGTCATCCTGCGCGCCGAAGAAGAAACAGCCGAATCTGCAGGTATTTTATCCACGCACCTGCATTCTGACGGGCGTTACCAAGATATTTTGATGGTTGATGGCGGACCGTCCAGCACCCAGACCACAGGGCATGTTCGCATGGCAGGCAAAGAAGTCTTTCGTCATGCCGTTGTTAATCTGGCCGAAGTCGTCAAAGAAGCACTGGCCGCCAATGACCTGACGGCGGATGATATTGACTGGATTGTTCCCCATCAGGCCAACAAGCGTATTTTGGACGGCACAGCGAAAAAGCTGAAAGTGGACCCGAACAAGGTGGTTGTCACGGTTGATAAGCACGCCAATACCTCCGCCGCATCCATCCCGCTGGCACTGGACGAAGCCGTGCGCGATGGCCGCATAAAGCGCGGAGATCTGCTGATTATCGAAGCAATGGGCGGTGGTTTGACCTGGGGTTCCGCCCTTATTCGCTGGTAAGCAGCATAAATTAAAATCAACTACGCAAACCTTTGATATTGACGGATTAATCGTCCTAAGGTACCGTTTAAGTCTGTCTATTCCAACTTTGCGAGGACCCCCAATGAGTGAAAAGACCATTACCCGCGCCCAATTGACCGAGGCTGTTTATCAAGAAGTTGGTTTGTCTCGTAATGAATCTGCGGACCTGCTTGAATCTGTTCTGGATATGATCGCAGATACATTGGCCAATGATGAAACGGTAAAAATCTCCTCTTTCGGCAGCTTTTCCGTCCGTTCCAAAGGCGAACGTATCGGGCGCAACCCGAAAACAGGTGAAGAAGTGCCGATCCTGCCACGCAAAGTACTCGTCTTCCGCCCCTCTCAGGTGCTCAAGGCCCGTATTAACGAAAACCAATAATGCCGCCGAAAGCGCATAGTTGATAGATGACCAAATCGAACGATGCGTTCCGCACGATTAGCGAAGTCGCCAAGGAACTCGGATTGGCAACCCATGTGTTGCGTTTTTGGGAAAGCAAGTTTCCACAAATCAAACCGCTGAAACGCGCGGGCGGTCGACGTTATTACCGCCCCGACGATGTCGCGTTGCTGCGTCGTTTACAGACATTGCTCCATGATGAAGGCTACACCATTAAAGGTGTCCAAAAACTCATGCGCGAAGAAGGCGCCCGCAGCTTTATCAACGAAGGCAGCGTGACGGCATCTGATGACACCTCAGAAACGCCGGAACCACAAACTCCGGCACCTGCTGAAGGGGAAAGAACAACCGTCTCCGTACAGTTGCGCGCACAAGTCGCCCCGGCGGTCCAGCAAGCCAGCCTGTTCGATAGCCCATCAGAAAATATGGGGCAAATACCGGACGAACGGGAACCAGAACAAAGCCTTGAATCTATTTCTGAGGATGAGGTTGAGGAAAGCACAGGCGGGGCTTCCTACTTTCAACCGCTTGCGACACATGATTACGAAGAACTGAACGACCTGCCCGAACCGGAACCCATTCTCGCCCCGGATGCCCCGGAACCTCAGATCATTGTCAAACGCGCCCTCAGCCCCACACAGCGTAACAAACTTGAAGATGTCTTAAGTGAGCTCAAAGCTATGAAAGACAAAATTGAGAGCGCGGCATAAAAAGTGAAAACTTTTGCAAACTAACCATTGCATCGCCTGAAAGCCCTCTATATATTGCCGCCACAAACATCGTCGGGACATAGCGCAGTCTGGTAGCGCACTACACTGGGGGTGTAGGGGTCGTGGGTTCGAATCCCGCTGTCCCGACCATAGAGAGAGGAAGTCTTTAATTTCAAGGGCTTCCTCTTCTTGTAAGTACTAAGTGATGTATGTATATACTTACACCCATGAGTACTGAAATGAGCATTCGAAAAAACTTGAGACAACGAACTGGCGGTGGTTGGGCCGTTGTTTATTATGTCCCTGATGAGTTCAGAGAACTGATCGGCAAGCGTGAGATTGTCCGAGGGCTTGGCACAAAGGACATTCACGAAGCCAACCGACGCAAACATAAAGTCCTCATCCAAATCCAAAAAGAAGTATTTGATCGTATCGACCCACTTAAAGAAGCTGCGAATCTTGCTGTTACAATCAACCCAGATGATGACCCCGAAGAGGTTTATCTGATCTCTAAAGCTGAAGAGATCGAAAGACAAAAGGGCTATACAACGGCGAAACAATACTATGACATTGCCACGCGTAAAGTTGTCCCTGTCTCGATGGCACTTGATCAATGGCTTCAAGCGTCTGACGGTATCCAGCAAAGCACGCTCAACAGGTATAAAATCGCAGTAAAAGAGTTCATTGATTGGGGCGGTGATGTTCCCATAGCTGATCTGACAAGGCGCAGGGCAGGGGATTACTTCGAATACCTGAAGCAAACCCTGTCACCCAAAACAAAACGTCCATACGCCCCAAAGACATACAATGCCAAACTTAAGGCCCTGTCGTCCCTATGGCGCTGGTGCGGCATGCGTGGATATTTTGAAGACCATAATCACAACCCGTGGCGAGGTATCGCATCTTCTGCACCGGGCGAACGGAAGAAACCTAAGACAGTTAAAACCCTCAGACCGATTTACAGGGAAGAAGCACAAACTTGGCTTAGAGCTATCAATGATGGGACCTTTAAACACAAGTCAGCGATGAACGACCTTATCATTCTCGCTTGGCATACGGGTGTCAGAGCCAACGATTTATGCGAACTGACAACAGACCGAGTGGTCTTTGACAAAGATGACCAAGAAAGTGAAGTCGTTTGGATTACTATCATCAGCGGAAAGTCTGAAGCAAACACACGCATTCTACCCATCGTATCACCTGAAGCAATCAAAGCACTTCAACAGCGTGTAAAAGCCGCTGAAAACAATGAACTATTCCCTGAACTAACTAGAGCAGGGGAAGACAACAAGAAGTACCATAATCTTCAAAAGACCATTAACCGCATCAGGACAAGCACTTTCAAAAATGCACCGTTTGATATGCACTCTTTCAGAAGACGCTTCTCCAGCGCATGCGAAGACGTAGGAATGGACCCTGTGCAATGGTCAAGGATGATGGGCCATAGTGCGCCTACCTTGGCAGCATCGGTTTACAATAAAGGTCATAAAGCACGTAAGCGATTGCTTACGGGTATCAAAGAAGTGCATGAGGAACTTGGAGAACTAACTTGAAGAATAATTTTAGCCTGTAGATCGTATCAAACCAATCGTAAGTTACAATCCACTCAGAACTTGCTTGATAAGTTCAAGAATATCAACTTTAAAATGGATTTGTCGCATTAAATTTAGAAAAGCTCTCATAATGACGGCCTACTTTTATTTGCAGGCCGTTTTCAATATTTCTCTTGATTTTACATCATATAAATTATTGTTTTTATTTACTTATTAAATATACATATAAAAATATATTGCATTATATATCATTCATGTTGTACAAAAAGTTAACTAAACTTTTTTAGAACATAATTAGAACATATAACGTGTCATGGCATATGTAAATGTAAAAGAAGCAACTGCCTACTTGCTGGGACAAGGGCTAGTTAAGGGCATTGAAGGCACAAGACGGTTCATTCGCAAGGGTGACATTTTAGCTGAGAAAACGTCGAACCATGATGGCTACCAAATCGACCTCGATGCACTGGAGGCTTTTGTATGGGTAAAAACAGCTTCGCATGGAGAAATTGTTCAGCGATTAATGGACGCTGAGCAAAAAAGAATCCAGCCCAAAGGTATAAATGAGTACCGGGTAGCTTCATTCTTTGCAGGTATTGGCGGATTTGATTTGGGGTGCGAACGCGCAGACATGAAAGTTGTTTTTCAGTGCGAGATTAACAGTTTTTGTCAGAAGGTTCTCAAGAAACATTGGCCTAGCGTTCCGTTGCATGGAGATATAACCAAACTAACCGCATCTGAAATACCTGATGCAAACGTATGGTGTGGTGGTTTCCCTTGTCAGGATGTATCACTTGCCAATCAAGGTAAACGAAAAGGATTGAAGGGAGAACGAAGTGGATTGTTCTACAAGTATGCGGAACTCGTTGACGCAAGAAAACCTGACTGGTTGGTACTCGAAAACGTTCCCGGCCTCCTCAACAGTCACGGTGGAGAAGATTTCAGAATCTTGCTCCAAACATTGGATGAACTCGGGTATGGCGTATCTTGGCGAGTCTTGGATGCAAAATACTTTGGAACACCACAGCGACGACGTAGAGTGTACATTGTCGCAAGTCGTGGAAACCTCCGCTCCGCTGGAGTGCTTTTTGAACCCGGAGCAACTTCAATCACTGATAAGCAGGGCCAAGGCGAGAGATCAACAACTTCCGAAAGACTTGGAGGAAAGCTACAAGAAACAAATCTCTATTCTATCCAACATGCAAGCATTGGAAGAAAGCACACTGCAGGGCCACAAGCAAAAGGCTACCGCTCAGACGGAGAAACCTACACTCTCGACTCTAGAGGAAGCACCGACGCTGTTTGTGCGCCGAATGACGGCTTCGGAATACGAAGAACTCCAAGGTTTTCCAAAGAACTGGACTCTAATCGAGTGAGAGCTGCAGGGAATGCTGTTGCCGTTCCAATCGTGGAATGGGTCGCTAAGCGTATCATCAAAGTAGATAAAGGCGAGATTGGTTAATCAATTGTCTTGATGTTTCCATCAAGCATTATGAACTCACCATCAAACATTTCAGGGTTGGGGCCACCTTGATCAGTGAGGAAGCGGACAAAGGTGCCGTAATTTGTAAAAAGAATTCGGGCTTTATCTATCTTCAAGGGTATCTGCCCTGAAACCGGAGGAGAGCTTGTATCCTCTACAAACGCCAGAATGCATAATGTCCAGTTGTAATCACGTAAGTCTCTAAATGAAGCATTCTTGAAGCGTTTTTCGAGGTAGTCAAATAAGGCGTTTCCAACTGCAAAAACCAGCTTGCCACCTGTTTGATTCACCACGTTCCCCTTGACAAGAAATTGCTCTTGTTGTCTCCTCCATGCATTCGTTTCAATTGTGTTGGCCTTAACTGGTATTCTTAAGAATTCATTTGTTATAGGTGTTTGCTTTGCCCATTTAGCCAAATGTCTAGTGATCGCTCCGGTGGAACTCGTTTCTCCGCCGCCCTGCATTTCTAAGAGAATTTCATCCACTTTGGTTCCTTGAGTAAAGTTCCTCATTACATAGTCGGCTTTATAATTTACTCCAGCTTCAGCTAAGGGAATATTGACTTCTCTTTTAATACCAATGTCAGATTTAGTGAAGTCGCCACGATAAATGACTGTTGCAATTTTCCACAAGGTATCTACTTGATAATCATTTAAGCCGATTGGGACATTGATATTTTTTGAGGGGTCTGTTGGAGAAGGAGCTTGTTTCTTTGTCCGGGTAGCGCATAAACGATGCTCACATACAATCCATATGGCATTGTCAGCTTTGCGCACCATACAAACAGGTTGCCCCCCTTTGGATACTTTATCGCAGTGGCGGTCCATGAATGGACATATAGCACCTGATTTTGGCTCAACTGGCGTGATTGCAGGAAAGTCAACGTCAGTACGCTGACCAAGATATTCGGCAACAGAGACGACCATTAATTTTCACTTCCTCTTTGACAACTTGGAGACGAAACTTAATATTGAATCTATTGAGAGTCTACAGCTTTAAACAGATTTATAATTGAAAAAACTATACCTTCCCTCATTATTAGAGACATATGGTAGATAATTTTCGCTCAACATCAGAGTGATACTTATTTAACCCACAGCATACGCCATACACATCATCTCTCCGGTCAGAGAAAATACCTCAAAAATGTGAGAGGGCATTATTAATATAACGTATCGCTCTTTTGCCCCCTTAGGCCACCCCTATGCTTTTTCAGGACTTCCACTTAACCCCCACCATAGAACTCAATCAGTCTCACATGACCAAGCCCGTGTGACACTGTTTTCCAGCTTTCGTATCCGTCTCACATAAAAGGCATTGACTTTTGAGACTCTGAATCTTATGACATTTAAGAGACGTGTGAGACATGGAGGTGATGAATGTTAATCGGATATGCAAGGACAAGTACTCTTGAACAGGAAGCAGGACTTGAAGCACAACTTAGAGACTTACAAGAAATAGGCTGTGAGAAGATATTTCAAGAACAGGTAAGTTCTGTTGCACAGCGTCCTGAGTTAAACAGGGCTATCGACTACCTACGCGAAGGCGACATTCTGTATGTTACTAAACTAGATCGGCTTGCACGGTCTATGAAGCACCTTGGGGATATTGTTGAGACGGTCAAAGAGAAACAGGCATACCTGAAGGTCATGGACAATCTGGGTCTTGATACGACAACAGCAACTGGTGAACTTGTCTTGAATGTACTTGGTTCAGTAGCGCAGTTTGAACGCTCCATGATGCTTGAACGCCAGCGAGAAGGTATCGCTAAAGCCAAAGCAGAAGGGAAGTATGTTGGGCGACAGAAGACAGCTCAGAAGAAGGCCAAGGATATCTTCAAGCTTAAGGAAGAAGGCATGAAGCCCAATGACATAGCCAAAGAGCTTGATATTTCCAGAGCCAGCGTTTATCGCATCCTAAAAGCAGGGGAAGACAAATGAACAAAGACACTATCATCTTCATCAAGGAAATGATTGCATTGTTCCTTATGGTAGCTGCAACAGCGGGTGTTATCGCGTTTGCTGAATGGATTTCATAAACAAAAGGGCTTATGTCCCTGTATCTATGTTTTGCTAAATAGCACCACATATATGTATTAATTTTTATAAAGCAACTTTAATAAAGTAACTTCAATAATGACCGATAACAATAAAGACGATGACACAATCCGCCTCTTCAGGCCTGCATTAAGAGCTGCTTCAGATAACTTAAAGGAAATCTGCCAGCTTGCTGTGCAAGAGGTCATGGAACTGGAAACACGTAAACGCAAACGTACAGCAGAAGCTCAGTTAAGATTTGAACAACGCATTGATGCAATCATTTGTAACGCGCTTCATGCTTATCTTTCTTCCAATTATGACTACTGCGCAGTGCCTCGTTCGAAAGTCCATATGAATAGCAGTCGATATAAGTCTGACTTAATCACCAAGGATTTCCCTGTTGTTTTGGACCAATTAGATATTGCTGACTTTGTTACACTCAAGCAGCCTAAAAGTGATTGGCACAGGCAACGTCTATTTCCTTCTGAGAAGTTGATAGACCTGACTAGAAAGATTGACTTGAGCTTCGATGATTTCGACTACCTTATTGACGAAGAAGAAACCATCATTCTTAAAACTGAAGACCCGACAAGGAAACGTGACAAAAGTGGCACTATTCCAAAGAAGCTAAAGGAATACCCTGACACTGATGAGACAAATCGTTTCAGAAAAGAGCTAACTATCATCAACAATCACTTACATTCCTTTGACGTAAATCTTGAAGGTGCTCAGGACCATGACTTTGTTCATAGGCAATTGGTGCGGAGCTTTAATGACATGTATGACGGTGTTGACTTTGCAGGTGGTGGTCGCCTTTGGGGTGGTACGTGGCAGAACATGTCAAAGAAGGATAGACGCAGTCGTCTCATGATTGATGGACAAAAGATTGCTGAAGTGGATTTCAATCAGATGATGCCCTGTCTTATGTACACTTTGGCTGACAAAGAGCCGCCTCAAGATGACCTCTATGATGTTAGTGATTACAGCCGTGCAGGTCTAAAGAAAATCTTCAATGCTATGACGTTCAGGGGACGCTTGAGAAACTACCCTGATGGCGTTGCCAAGTACTTTAACGATGACACAAAAGTTTCTGAAATACAGAACGCTATCAAGGCTAAGCATAAGTCTGTTGCTCATTTGTTTCAAAAGGGATTAGGTCATAAGCTTCAGCGGATGGAAAGTGACATACTGGTCAAAACAATGCTGGTGCTTGCTGAGTTTGGTTGTCCATGCCTTCCAATCCATGATGCGCTGTTATGTCGTGAAACTGATGCGAAGAAGGTTGCGATGACAATGGAAAACAGTGCTACTTTGATTACTGGTTATAAGTTGAGGGTATCTATCAAGTAGGTAGATAACACTAAAGCTCCACCTTGATCTTACCACTCTAGGACCCGTAAGGATAATCAGCTCTAAACACCACTGAGCAACATGAATACTACAGTTTGTCAATTACTCAGCTTGCCCTGAGAGTCCGCAGGAGAGTCGATAATTCAATCAGCTAGGGTAGGTGCAGCACCCACAACAAAGACTCCCTACGAGCCTTAAAAACACGACCTGAGACTCATCCAAACATCCATATACCCATCGGGCATATACCCATCGGGAATACTTTCACCAAAATTCACATGGAACATTTGACAGAGCTTTGACGAATATGTAAGTGTAAGTACGACATACATCAATTTTATACTTACATTTAATTTTAGTAAGTTATTGTTATTTAAAGACTTTATCAGTTACGGTCGGAGTCCCGCTGTCCCGACCAAAATGAAAAAAGCCTTGTTTTTCAAGGCTTTTTTCATGCCTGAAATTTGCAATAGGGCATGTAGGGCATAGTTCCTTTAGAGGCTTTCGACGGAACCCACAAACAATCACACACCAAAGTTCGCCAGCAGCGAATATTGTATTGCATATTGCGAATAGCATTGCTATGATCGTTTCGTTAAGTGGCGAGATGTCGCATTACCCGAAGCCTTTGGCTTGCGGGGACTTCGGTCCCTACCAACTGCTGCTCCGAAGAAGACGGAAGAGTGGAAGCATCCCTCGGAAGAAATCAAGGACACAGCGGTAAAGCCGTAGCCGACGCGATCGGCTACGGCGGATAGGTTAAGGGGGAATGCTCCTGTCTGGACTCGTTTCTGGTTTACGCGACGCTATGGCAATGGTGCCATGGTGAACCAGAAAGGTATATATATGGAAACATTGAAACCAACAGCCCTTAACACCAGACAGGAGACGTTGTTCAAACGTGCCCTTCAAGGTGGGAAGCGATGTATTCGCTTTTGCTTGGTAAACCGGCGCGTTCTGTTAGCTGTGTTTGCCTTCGTGGTCAAACTCGTGCGGATGGTGTTGTTTTTCTCAACTGAATAACTCCCCCTAACCATTTCAATGATACAGGTAACGAACATGATTAACGACGCACTTAGATTGATACGGGTTTATCATAACCAAACCCAAACCCAAGTATCAACTGGCGTAGGGTTATCTAAGTCATATGTCTCGGAAATTGAATCACGCAGAAAGAAGGTCACGCTTGAAACCCTTGAAAAATACGCAAGGTATTTTGACATACCAGCATCTTCATTAATGCTGTTTGCCGAGAATATCGAAGACCCTACGTTAGTCAAAAACATCAAGCAATCAGTAGCTGGCAAGGTAGTCAAAATGCTGGATTGGATTGCTACGATCTCTGACGCAGACCCTGAGAAACACAAGGATTAGATGATTGGATAGCTATCCACTTGAGACTTCACCATTTTACAGAATGAGTTCTCCGCATAAACTCGCGGAACTACTATTCGTTTCAAAAGAGAAACTCGAAACCTTAGCCAACAAACCTGATGTTGAAAGGTATCGTTTCTTTAATGTAGATGGTCGCAAGGTACAGGAACCAAACCCTCAACTTCAAGTTATCCACAAACGTATCTATCAATTGCTATCCAGAATTGAAGCACCAGACTATCTCCACTCTGCACGGGCAGGGAGGTCTTACCTCACAAATGCCAGAGTCCATATCGGTCGCAACTCCATCATCAAGGCTGACGTAAAGAGATTCTATCCATCGGTGACAAGGAAATCGATTTACGGTTTCTTTCGAAACCTATTGGAATGCTCATCAGAAGTCGCAGCTATTCTCTCAAAACTAACTACTGTGGATGAGCATCTGGCGACAGGAAGTAGCGCAAGCCCTCTGCTGTCATACTATGCCCATAAACCTATGTTTGAAGAGATCAATACCTTAGTCACAGACAGCGACTGTAAGATGACCGTCTACGTTGATGACATCACCATATCTGGTGAATTCGTGAGCAAGAAATTTCTCTCAATCATCAGAGGCATTATCTCTCGGCATGGCTTAAAATCTCATAAAGCTCATTACTTTCCTGTCTCCACACCAAAGGTTGTTACGGGTGTCATAGTTCAGCACGACAAGATTGCCCTTCCCAATAAAAGGCACCTAAAGATCAAACAAGGGTTCGATGATCTAAACGCGGCGCAAACCATTGAAGAGAAGCTGTCAATTTTACCGTCATTAACCAGTCGTTTATTTGAAGCTGTTCAAATCGACAAGGGATGGCTACCCCAAGCTCAAAGCCTTGTCGATTTACGAAAGAAGCTACAGCGTGATTTAAGGACTAAAAAGGCTTTAGCAGGTCGCTAACCTACATACCATACACCGAACCAAAGTGGCATCTCTTGCAATAATAGCCCAAAGGATCAAGCGACACCTACCGTACAATTCAATCTCCGCTTCAATATCATCGTCGTCGACTGGACCCGTTCCCTAAAACTCAAACCTCTTCTCCGTTCAGTAATTCTCACGCTAAACGTCCTCAACCTCATCATGCTCTCGCAAGGGAAAGTGCTTGCATTCTGGCAGGCGGAAGTGTAGGTAAGGGTTTCGGTTCATTTGCGCTTATATTGGATACGCGTAAATCATTGATTTAAAGCTCATTTTTTGGTTTTGGTTATCATTTGTTTTCTCATAATCTTAATCATTGGAAAGTTTTGCTCTTTTAAGCGAAGCTTTTTTTCAACGGACCGGATCCGCGCAAACCTGACGGGAACTATTCTCGAAAACAGATAAAGAGCGTGCCATGACCGGACATTACGGTCATACTTAGGGCACATGAAAACAAGAGAAGCATAATAATATCTTCTCTTTTGAAAGATACAGTATGACAAAATTTGAAGGTGTTGTTTCATCACTCGAACAGGCATTGGTAAAACGAGGCTATGAAACGTTAACACCTGTTCAGGAGGCCGTGATTGCCCCTGAAATGCTTGATGTAGATGCGCTTGTTTCTGCACAAACCGGCTCGGGTAAAACCGTTGCGTTCGGGTTGAACTTTGCCCCCACAATTTTAGGCGAAGCGACAAACTTTTCCCGTGCGGAAAAGCCCTTGGCGCTGGTGATTGCGCCCACACGCGAACTTGCCCTGCAAGTGAAGCTGGAACTTGAATGGCTTTATGAATTCACCGGAGCCAAAATCGCGTCTTGTGTCGGTGGTATGGATATGCGAACCGAGCGTAACAACCTGTCACGCGGCGCACATATTGTCGTCGGTACGCCGGGACGTTTGCGTGACCATATCGAACGCGGGTCTTTAGAACCCTCGGCACTGCGGTGTGTCGTTCTGGATGAAGCCGACGAAATGTTGGATCTGGGTTTCCGCGAAGAGCTGGAATGTATCCTGGATACCACACCGGTTGAGCGCCGCACGCTGATGTTTTCCGCAACTGTCGGGCGCGGGATTGCCACCTTGGCGAAACGCTATCAACGGGACGCTGTTCGCCTTGAAACCAAGGCAGCGGAAAAGCAACACCGCGATATTACATATAAAGCCTTTCAAGTCGCCCCGAGTGACCGCGAAAATGCCATTATCAATATCTTGCGTTTCCATGAAGCCAAAAATGCCATTATTTTCTGTGCCACCCGTGCGACCGTAAACCATTTGCACAGCCGTTTGAACAACCGCGGATTTTCCGTCGTGGCTTTGTCCGGTGAACTGAGCCAGAATGAGCGTTCCCATGCCTTGCAAGCCATGCGTGATGGACGTGCCCGCGTTTGTGTGGCAACAGATGTTGCCGCACGCGGCATTGACCTGCCCAATCTCGAACTGGTGATCCACGCCGATATTCCACGCAACAGCGAAGCCTTGCTGCACCGAAGCGGGCGGACAGGACGGGCAGGGCGAAAAGGGGTCAGCGCACTGGTCGTGCCATACAATCAACGCCGCCGTACAGAACAAGTCTTGAACCATGCCAAGATCACCGCAGACTGGACCAAGCCGCCTTCTGTCGAAGAGGTGCTGCAACGTGATCGGGAACGTTTTCTGACCAATCCTGTGTTCGAACAGGAAATTGACGAAAATGAAAAGGACTTCCTGCAGGACGTCATGGCAAAATTCAGCCCTGAACAAATCGCACTGGCCTTGATCCGTCTGCAAAATACCGAACAACCGGCCCCTGAAGAATTGCTGGATGCCCCGCAAGGCAAAGACCGGGAACGCCCGGAAAAAGGCCCACGGGTCGATTTTGAAAACGGCGTCTGGGTCAGCCTGTCTGTTGGACGCAAACATAATGCAGAACCGCGCTGGATTTTGCCGATGCTCTGTCGGGCGGGCCATATCACCAAAGGGGAAATCGGTGCGATCAAAATTCAGGACGACACCACCTTTGTTGAATTTCACCCCGACAGCATTGATAAATTCCTCGCCGCTGTCGGCCCCAGCCGCAAAGTCGAAAACGGCGTTACGATTGATCGTTTAAAAGAAGTCCCTGAGTTTAGCGCTGATACACGGGGCAAACGCGGTCCGCGTGACAATCGTAAAGGACGCGGCAGAAATGATCGCGAAGACCGCGGTGATCGTCGTCCACGCAAACCCGCCCATCGTGGAAAATCCGGTGAGCATAAAAAGTTTGAGGGCAAATCAAATGAAGACAGCGCCCCGAGAACGGACAAGCCAACAAAAAGCAAAAAGTCTTATAAACCCAAAAAAGACGGGGATAGTAAGGCTGGCATGGGCCCGATAAAACGCAAGCGCAAGCCAAAGAAAAGCTGATATGAAAAAAGCCTTGTTCACTTGAGCCAGGCTTTTTTTTATTCCAAAATAGAAAATGGATGTTCAGCTTCGATCACCTTGGAAAAATCCGCCATAAAAGTCGAATAATTGCTGCTTAGATAATGATAGAGCGGTTTACTTTCCACCGTCAATTTAAGACGAGGAGAAACAGTCAGTCGTCCATCCTCCGACAACAATTTGACCGTTTGTTTTTCACTTAGAAAAGCACCTATTATGCCACGGTTAAAGGCCTCATACATTTTATCTTCTGAATTAAACTGAGCAATTTTTTGCATATCCAGAAAATGGTTTTGAACATATTCTTCATGCCACTTAATGCCCCTGACATACCCCAAGGGCTTTTTGCTGGATATATTATAGTCAGGGTTTTCCCAGACAGCATTTGTCAATTTAAAGAGTGGGACGAGCGAACGTACAAAAGTTCTCTCATAGGCTTTTTCTGCAAGGGGTAAACGATAAAGTTCACCATCAACTAACTTTTTATTGAAGTGCAAAATCCCTCGCGCGCCAGGTAACGGGACGACCTTGATATTACAGCCTAATTTCTTGTACACTTTCAACAGAATTTCTTTGGCCGGAACTGCCAGAGGGTCCCCCTGAATCATTCCGATTTTTTGGGGGCAATAACTATTGGGAGACTGTGCGTTTACGCTAAAATTTCCCAAAAGAACGACAAAAACAACTGTCAAAAATATATGCATATGCATGAACACCCCTGTTCCTATATACAAATTCTATAATTACCCGCATTAATTTTCAACTCTAAAACATAATCAGTCCGTCATCCGGATCGTATCATCATCGTCAAGGGCTTCCTGATCCGCGATTTCTCGTTCTTCCATTTCTCTTTGTGCTTCATCCGCCAATTCCTCAGCCTCTTGGTTACGAGGATCAAGAGGACTGACAGACGGTGTAACCTTGGGCATTTCGAAAACGAAGTCTGTTTTCTCTTCGCTCGACAACGCCTCTTTCTTAAAGATGCGAATGGATGCGAGAACAATCAGCGGAATTTGAATAATAAACATAAACATAAACAATCCCTGCGGCCCGATAATTTGCATCGCTTGGGCAGAGACCAACGGTGAAATGAGAGCACCCACTCCATAAAACAACACCATCGATCCACAAGCCGGGACAAATTCATCTTGTTCAAGATAATCACTGATATGGCTGGATGAAATGGCATAAAGCGGGAAGGCCATAAATCCTAAAAGAGCCGCCAGATATTTAATGGTATCGGCATTTAGGAAGGCCGGAATTAAAAAGAGGGTACAGACCAAAGAGGTCCCGAGCCCCAATCCAAGGATAATTTTACGTCGGTCTATACGATCTGAAAGTTTCCCGATCGGCCAAAGAGAAATCATCCCGCCAACCATCAGAAAAAACATAACCTGAGAGACATCGGATGTATCCAGCCCGATCCGCAAAACATAAACAGCCAGCATTGTCCACAGTGCCCCACTGACCAAACCGGACACTGCAATCCCCAACATACCCAGCGGAAAGCGTTTGGCCAGTTTGCCAAAAGCCATTGTCGCACTTTCCTGAATTTCAGGTGCAACAATCTTTTTCCCCAAAGTAAGGGGTAAAAGGGCAACCGACAAAGCAACAGAGACCAAT
The DNA here is from genome assembly GCF_048267425.1 of Terasakiella sp. GTDB lineage: Bacteria > Pseudomonadota > Alphaproteobacteria > Rhodospirillales > Terasakiellaceae > Terasakiella. The sequence continues at coordinate 161,309 of NZ_JBLWXN010000004.1, read as the reverse complement.
ACAAACAAGTTATAACCTGAAACCGAGGTCAGGTTGATCAAGATTTGGCTGATTGCAGAGGCACTTAATACAATTAACATGTAAATCGAAAAAACTGTCCCGCGATTATCATTGCCGGAGGATGCATTCAGCCAGCTTTCCCCAACTAAAATCAATCCGCCAAAACATAACCCGGTCAGAAGGCGCAAACAAAACCAGACATAGGGGTCAACAAAAACCGCATGCAACAACGTCGCCGCAGAAGAAAGCGAAGCAAAAGCCGCAAAAGACCGGATATGCCCGACACTGTTAATAAAAGAGGGAATAACGAAAAAGCTGACAATATAGCCCAGAAAGTAAGAAGACAGGATAAAGCCGGTGGAGGTCAATTCAAAAGACTCCATTTCCGCACGCAAACCCAGCAAAGTACCTTGCAATCCACCACCGAGGTTGATCAACCAAATACTCGCTAACAACGCGATAAACGGTGAGATTGCTCTGCTCATATTCTTATTCACCCTAACTGTATTTTCGATAATTCACTCTGTCTTTTACATTCTATGGAAACATTTTAAAGACTTGTTGTGCAATGATTGTTTAAAAAAAATAAACAAAACTTGACAGCCCCGACAACGAACAATTAAAAAGTGTAAATATTGCAAAAATGGAAATTTAAAATGATTAAAAAATTTGCGCTGTCTTTAATGGCCTCTATGTCTGTTGCGTGCGTTGCGCAAGCTGGCGATAACTCACCTTATTATGGCCGGGTTGATGGGGGCATCGTGATCGCTGAAGATACCTCCTTTTCTTCTTCCGCCACTCAATACGGGGTTACGGTAAACGCCACAGGTAACATCGAAAGGAAAGCTGGCTACACCATATCCGGCGCAGTAGGCCGCCATATGAACAACCTTGTTGCCCTTGAACTTGAAGCCGGATACAGCAAGTTTGATTACGACAAAGTCACGGGGAACCTGACGGCAAGCGCTGGGGGGACAAACTATGTTGTCAACGGCAGTGCAGATATTGATGGTTCTATTCAAACCGTTACAGCAATTGCCAATGCTATTTTCACCCCTCTGGGGAACAAAAAAAGCAGACTTTCGCCCTTCGTTGGCCTTGGGATTGGTGCGGTTTATAGCAAAGATACAATTGATTCTATCGGAACATTGCAAGTCAATGGCAGCGAAAGCGATACAAACCTTATTGCAAACGCAATTGTTGGGTTGGATTACGCAATCAACAAGAATACATATGTCGGCGCAAAATACCGTTATCTCTGGGCAAACACTGGTCAAAACGGTTTTGACGATATGAAAGCACATACGCTTACAGCAAACGTCACATTTAACTTCTAAGCTGTCATCGCTGATTTTACAGTTTTACAGTCTATTAAACGGGGCAGATTATCTGTCCCGTTTTTTTGTAAACTCGCCAATATACTCCATTTAAAATACCGTCAACAATTAATGAAAATCATTTGCAAATAGGTTTTTTTTATGCAAAAAGAATAGATATTGATAATTACTCGCAACAAACCAATTGGAATACAAATGTCTAAAACACTTAAATTCCTGAGCTTAACTTCCGCACTGGCTCTTTCCAGTGCTGCCTTTGCCGACGGTGTAAAGGTGGAAGTCGTCGATAAAACCTTTAATCCCGGGGGCGGTTTTCTGGCATATACGGAATTTGAACTTTCCGGCGAACCCTTGGCTGAAAGCCTCGGCCTTGACCTTGATGTACTTGACCCTGTGGCCTTGAACAAACCGACAGCCTTCGATTACACCGCCGGGATCGAGTCTTATGAGTATTCCGAAGAAGCCATGTATGCGGTCAATTATCAATCAAAAATGGGGCCGCATCTTGCCAACGGTCCATTGAACGCAAAACGCGGTGGTACACCGGAAAGCTTAGGCAAACGTTTTATTGAATTGTCTGCTTCCGTTGCTTTCCCGACAGAAGAAATTCCCTTGAATATGTACCCGGTCACGTTCCCGTATCGAAAGGGTATGCCTGAATTTGCCGGGCCAGTAGATACCGCAATCGTAAATACCGACGAAGTGGAAATGTTGGATGCAACGGGTAAAACATCCAAAGTCAAAGTCGATATCCCGGCTTATTTCCGTGATTATGCCTCCCTTGCATGGATTGAGTCCGGTATGGACAAATCCTTCAATCCCGCAGCCGTCGGCGGACAGATGTTAAAAGACGTTATGTGGTCACAAGATTTCCTTGGCGGCATGCATACAGTTGAAGGTGACGAAGAAGTGGAAGCCACCTCATCCGATATGGATGCGGACGGCAAACATGCGTTGGGTGTGTCTTCAGCAGACGGTTTCAACGGTGTTATCCTGACAGAAATCACATGGGACAAGCTCCTTACCTTGAAAAACCAGTTCGGCTATGACGGTAAACAACTGGGCACAAAAATCACCAGTACCTATGATCCGGCAAACGGTCCGGTCTGGTTCCCGGCCAATGTTGCGGTTAGCGAAAAAATGGTCAATGGCACCAAAGCCATTGGGGACCTGAAAGTGACAGATGGTCGTTCCACATTACGCGACACATGGATGCTGTTGTGGCCCCTCAGCGAAGTTTACGCCTTTAGTGACCAACGAAGTGCTAACACGAACCAAAACCCGGCTTTCCTTTCTGTATTTGATGGGGCGCCATTCCCCAGTGCCCCGGCGGCCAACACAGATACAGACCTGAATAACGATGTAGAAAGCGATGATCCGTTCTCCGTCGTTAGTGTCTTGGCAAATGCCGCTTTCAAAAACTTGGATGCCCTGCATTTTGATGCCAAAGCAGGCACATTGGTTGATGATGTTATTGGTCAAAACGTGACCACTTTTGATGCCGCTTACGCCTTGCAAGCCCTGACGATCTTCCAACGTTCACAAGATGCGCTGCCGGTTGGTTATGCGTCAGCTGCTGCCGGTGAAAGCCTGAATACAGAACGCGGTCAACGTGCTTTGGAAATGATCAAGGCGCAAGCTGACTTTATCGTTGATAAACTGATTGCAAAAAATGGCTTGGCTGTTGATAGCTATAACCTGAAAGATGGCGCAGGCAAAAACCAAACCGTTGGCACTCAGTTTGCCGTGATCCGTGGTCTCGCAGCCGCAACAACCGCCACAGGCGATATGCGTTACAAAGAAGCTGCACGTAACGTTTATAACCAAGTCGAAGCCCTGATGTTTGACAAAGATACAGGCACTTATGCCAATGTTATCGGGCAACCAACGCAATATACACCGTACACAGTGGCAGCTGTCAGTGCCGGTTTACGTTCCTTGATGCTGGATCTTCGTAACGAAGAAGGTGAGAACAATCCCAATCTGAACTTGGCACACCTGACAAAGCGTTACACCACGTGGTTCCGTACCGTCATTAACGGTGAAAAAACCAATGAAGGTATGCAGTTGGCTGAATGGGTCGGCGACTCCGGTGAGAACCTGCTCAGCGAAAACAACAATGGTGACACAGATAAAGACGGTGTGGCCCAAGTTGTTTATGCCGGCGGAAAACACGGTACCGCTATGACAATGGCAAATAAGGTAATTGTTTCAAAACGATAAGCCTATTTCATTTTAAAACCGGGGAAGCCTCTCTCAAAAGGTTTTCCCGGTTTTTTGCGTTCTTTCATAGATTATTTGACGTATATCAATTAAGACGCATTTGCAATTATGTAGACCTTCTGAGATTAATATTTATTCTTATTTACTTCCGGATAGAATGAGCGAACATGAGTACGCAAACAAGAAAAACACATAAAGAAGTTGTTGCGGCGGCGTCCCTTTGGCGCAAACTTTCGTATCAATCCAAGCCTGCCGAATTTATCCTTTATATTCTCGTGATTAGCGGCCTTTTATTATGGGATGGATTTAATCTGCCGTGGCAAGTGACACGACCGGCATTGGGAATTCATTTCCTTGTTTCCTTAATTCTTTTTCCCATTTTCGTTCTGCCGTTTTGGTTATCGCATCGTGATTTAATGAAATCATCAACCAAACCTTTCCTGCGTAAGTCCGGTACCCTTATCGAATATATTTTAATCTTACTGTTTCTGAGCGGTCTGTATTTATCCTTTTTCGGCAACCGGGGTGACCTGATGGGGCAGGCTGTGTACTGGATGCATTTATTACCCAGTATCCCCCTTGCCATCATTGTCTATATGCATGCAAAACGCTGGAGCATGCTTAAAGCCTTAAAATGGCTTCTCGCCTTTGGTCTTGCCATTGCAGCTCTTTCCACCACCGCATTTGCAGCCGTTGAAAGTACGGGCTTCACACTCGGTCCCGATACAAAAATCCTGTATAGTGCCAATGGTGATACGGGCAGTGTCTCGTGGGTTGATAAAGACAGCGCAAAACGATTAGGCGAGATTAAACTTGGCGGTGATATTCGTCGTATAGCTCTTGGCGAAAACGGCTTAATCGCAGCGACCGATTATAGCGGCCACCGTGTTGTTTTCTTCAATCAAAACAAAATCCTCAGCGAATATAAAGTCGCCTATCGTCCGTTCGGGATTGTGTATGATCCGCGAAACAAACTTTTTTGGGTTGCAGCTTTTGAAGGGCACCGCCTGTTGGGTCTGCACCCGGATAAGGGCGTTATTTACGATTTAAAAACCCGTGAAACGCCACGTGGTTTGGCACTGTTATCAGATGGGCGCTTGTTGGTGACCCATGCCATGATCGGTGAAGTCTCCATTTACGATACAACCGTTTTACCGCCTGCGCTTAACGTGACCTTGAAATTACATGAAACACAGGAACCTGAAGACGAATTTATCTCACAAGGGGTGCCACGCCTGCTGGACGACATTGCCGTCAGCCCGGATGAAACGGAAGCCTGGCTACCACATGTTCTTTGGAATTTTGATCACCCATTCCAGTTTCAATCCACTGTTTTTCCCACTGTCTCCTTGCTCAGTCTGAAAAAAGGCAAGGAAAAGGAATTGGTTGATCGCCGCAAACATTTGTTCAAGCAAATCAACATCGTGGAAACCACCAAACGCACACGTATTGTATCTAACCCGCATGATGCAACATTCAGCGCAGACGGTAAAAAAGTTTATATCACACTCAGTGGCAGTGAAGATTTGATGGTGTTTGACCTGTCACGCCGAACCTCGATTAAGAAAAAGAAAAAACGCCGCGCGCGCCGTGTGGGTAAACTCAATCAAGGGGGGGCAAAAGCACAACAAATTTATCGCCATCTCCCCGGTGATACACCACGCGGAATTGTCGTATCCGGGCAGGATATCTTCATCCAGAATGCCATGAGCCTTGATATCACCCAAATGACCCGTGGTGGGGAGGGACCGTTTGCACGTGCCAAGCTGGTCAAACCCGTTTTCGCCAAACTGGTGGAAAACGACCCCTTGGACCCCCAGCTCAGACGTGGCAAAGCCTTGTTTATGTCGGGTAACACCAACGATGATACCGATTATCCAATGGCGGGTGATTTTTGGATGAGTTGCCAAAGCTGCCATCTGGACGGGTTTAATTTTACCACCGGCTATATGTTCCGTGATACGCCAACCGATAAATATGATAATGCCCTGATCGGTCACCAGAAACTAGGCAATATGGTTGCCGGTGATTTTGCGGGTGATTACGTTCGTATCATTCAGGAAACACAAGGCGGTATGGGATTTGATGAACGTGATGGTGCCAAAAAAGTAGACCCGGCGAACCTGCCTGAAAAAGTCAAAAACAAAATGGATGATCTCCATAGCTTTGTTCTGGCAAAAGGTAACCTGCCGCTTCTGTCCACATGGTTACGACTGGATGATGAACGCAAGACCGTACACGCCGAAGAATGGGTCAATTCCGCAGCCTGTGCAGAATGCCATTCCGATATGTTTGATCAATGGGCAGACTCATTGCACCGTTTGATGGGGGATTCCAACCCTTATTACAAGGTTGTGGAAGAAGTCGCCGCCCAAACCGAAGGCGAAGAATTCCGCAAATGGTGTATGGGCTGTCACCATCCCCAAGGATTGTTGACAGGTTTAACCGCGACGATCGAAAAAGGCCATATGTTCGAAAAAGGCGGTGAAACCCTGTTTAAAGCCTTGGAAGAAAAGAAACCTGATCTGGATGAGGGCACGGGCTGTCTCTTCTGTCACCGCATCACCAAATTGGAAGATGCCCGTGGCAAAAAAGCAGGTGGGAATGCCAGTTTCTCCGTCAATGTTAAAGACCGTGAGCTTTATATCTTTGAAAACAGCAAAAACGATTTGTTGAAATGGGCGGGAAACCACCAGATTAATGCCAAGCCGGAAGTCCATGCAAAATCCTATAGCCAACCGTTCTACAAGGACTCCGAACTCTGTAGCACGTGCCATAACGAATTTGCCCCCGGCACAGGTGCCGTTATTGTCGATACCTATGGCGAATGGGAAAAATCCGAATACAACAACCCGGAAGATCCCAGCAAACACCGCGATTGTATTGATTGCCATATGCACGGCGACATCAAACGGATCGGGGAAAATGTTCCCGGTATTTCCACCGATGGCGGACGAGTAAAAGACAACGTCGTCACCCATCAGTTTACAGGGGCCAATCACCATCTTGTCGGATTGCGCAACGAAAAACTGGCAAACATGAGTATTGAGCTGTTGCAAGCTGCTGCCAAGGTGGAAAACAGCATCAGTGCGGATGGAAAGTTAAACGTGCGTGTTAAAAACGTTGGGGCAGGGCATGCCTTACCCACCGGTGTTGCCGATTTCCGTCAATTATGGCTGGATATTACCGTTAAGGATGCCAAGGGCAATATCGTTTTGTCCGAAGGTAAAATGGATGACAAAGGCAATGTGGCAAAAGATGCGCGTTTCTTCCAAAAAGTCTTTGGCGACAAAGATGGCAAACCGGTTGGTCTTGTGTTCTGGCGTTATGAAAAAATGCTGAAAGATACCAAAATTCCGGCAAACGGATATCGCGATGAACGTTTTGACATCCCGACAGATGCCGTTTACCCGTTACAGGTCGAAACCAAACTGATGTTCCGTATCTATCCGCAATGGGTCACAGATGCGGTGCGTCAAACCTATCCAGAACTCCCCAATCCGGAAACCGTCCTGATGACCCAAGCCACCACCATGCTGGAGCATCCCTGATATGGTTGAAACCATCGCTGTATTGGGTGCCGGGCCTGCGGGCCTTATGGCCGCTTATGAGCTTGCCAAGGCAGGCAAGACGGTCACCTTGTATGAAAAGCGCAAGGTTGAAGGCGGATTATGTGGCACCACAGTCTTTGAAGGCAAACACGGTACGTATCGGTTTGATTTTGGTGGGCATCGTTTCATCACCCATGATCCCGACTTGCTGCAACTGGTCGAAGACTTGGTCGGGGATGATCTTTTAACGGCCTATCGCAAAAGCGTCATTCGCTTTCGTGGTCGAACCTATGCCTATCCGCTCGCCCTTGGGAATTTGTTAAAAACAGCCCCAACTGCGTTATTGGCTGGCGCGGGGCTGGATTTGGCAACTTTGCCCTTTCAAAAACCGGATAACACCAGCTTTGCTACATGGATCGAAAGCCGTTTTGGCAAAACGCTCTATCGTAATTTCTTCGAAGGTTATACAGCAAAACTTTGGGGGATTGATCCTAAAAACCTGTCTGCCGATTGGGCCTCCCAGCGCATCAGCCTGCTGGATTTAAAAGATGTTGCACGTCGCCTGCTGCCAACACGCGATGCGACACCGCGCACCTATGCTCATTCGTACCGCTATCCCAAATATGGCTTTGGTGTTATTTTTGAAAAAATCGCCCGTGAATTCGAACACCTTGGCGGAACAATCCGTTATGGGACGCAAATAGACGGGATTGAATGTGGACAGGATCGAATTACCGCTATCTTTGCCAATGGTGAAAAAATTATTGCAGATCAATACCTTTCAACAATATCCTTACCCGATATGGTAAGGTTATGTGGCGGGACCAGCACCTTAAAATTTCGTGGTGTGCGTTTTTTCTGCATGCCGATGGAAACGGATAATATTTCGGATAACACATGGCAATATCTATCCGATCCACACATCATGGCGACCCGTCTGCAAGAACCCAAACGACGTTCCCCCTATATGGCACCAAACGGGCATAGCTCGCTCATGCTGGAAATTCCTTGTGATCCGGGCAGTGACCTCTGGACAATGGAGGATGCCGACCTGTTTAAACGCGCTTGCATCGACTTGGATCGCCTTGGTGTTCCGTCCCGACAAGCGACAGGGGAATATTTTTCCACCTTCGGGGCGCAGGCCTATCCCTTGATGTCTGTGGGATACGAAATCGAACGGGAAAAAGCCATTGCCTATCTCAATCCATTTAACAACCTTATTCAATGTGGACGACAGGCAACATTTCGCTATATCTTCACAGATACAGCAATGGAAATGGGCCAAATGGCGGCACGCGCTGTTCTGAACGGCCAAGACTGCCGCCGTGCCATTTTTGATCATCGCAACGAACGTACGGTCATTGAGACCCAAAGTGTCGCTTAGGAGAATATTATGCGCTTTCTTCTCATTCTTCTGCTTGGTTTTACCATTTCAGGGCATGCCAGCGCCTATTCCTATTCCGCTGCCGGCAAAGAACCCCTGATCGATGGGCGTAACGGGATCGTCAGCGGACTTCAAAAAAATGATTTCGATAAAGTTGTTAAATATTTCAACCTGATGAAAGATGATATCGAGTTTCTGTCACATAAGTTCGATAAGCCGTTGTTCAACAATTTTGAAAAGGCTGTGGAACAAAAAGATCAAAAAGCCATCCTTCACAATATTCATCGCTTATATGCGGCCGAAATTCAACGCCGCCTGATTATCGCGGCGCGTAATCTTAAGAACTATCAAAGCGCAAAAGTCATGGTAATGAAATCCAAACGTTTCTTCGACGTGATTGAACCGGAATTACCAAAAGCACAAGCAAACAACATCGAAAAAATCTTACAAGGTTGCCTGAATGCTATCGGCAAACCCGGCGTATTTGGGGCAGGCCAAACACCTGCTGACCCGGACGCATATCAAAAGTCACTCGATCAATTGGTGAAAGAATTTGCCAAGCTTTAGGGCAGGGGGCTGGATTATCGCCTGCACCCTTTATGGAGCTTTGGCTGTTTGGCTATTTTCATTTGCGCCCTCGCTTTCAAACGATGATGCCTATTTTTTCTTACGTGGTATCGAACGTTTCAGTATTCTGGAATTCAGACCACACTTTCCCGGTTATCCGGGCTTTATCCTGTTAGGCAAAGCTTTATATGGCCTTGGCCTTAGTCCGCTAAGCGCCTTGTCTTTTCTCTCCCTCTCAATGGCACTTGCCATTCCCGTCCTTTGCCTCTTGTGCGTGGAAAAAAACCGTCTTGCCGTGTTTCTATGCGCACTCAGCATGCCGCTTTTGCCATATTTAGGGCTAAGCCTTATGTCTGACGGTGCGGGCATTGCCTTTTTTCTCGCAACCCTATGGCAATACCGAAAAGGTAATTTCACAATCAGCGGCCTGTTACTTGGTGGCGCTTTAGCCTGTCGTCCTTCCTTTGTTATTTTTGCGGCAATCTTTATAATTGCGGCAATTGTAAAAGACAAAAAAGCGGCCCTTCCTTTTGTTCTTGCCTGTATCATACTGTGTTTGCTGTTTCTGCTCGGCCTGCTCGCCATCGAACAAATGCCACTTGTTTGGGAAGGCTGGCGCTTTATCGAAGGACATTTCCTTTTATGGGGAAATACAACACTGGGTACCAACAAGCTATCCTGGTTTGACAGCTTTTCTCTTATCCCCGGCGGGGTAGCCTATTTCTTAGCTCTCAGTCTTGGTTTGGCCTTCAGCCTCTATTCTCATCGTAAAAGCATTTTGCTCTTTATCGTCATATTCGGATGGGGGTGGATTCTGCTTTTCCAAAATCCTGAAAATTTGCGTCACTTGGCTTTACCTTTGATTTTAAGCCTCATATTCATCGCAAAAACCGATCATCTTATAAATAAAATCGCCCTTTATAGCCTTATCGCTTTACAGGTTTTCATTTCGAATCAAATGAACATCCATTCCCCCCGACTGTCCCCTTTAGAACTCACACGGCAACACCTGCTAAACGAAAGTGCCGATAAGGTGATAACCCATCATGGTGTCCATTACCTCCATGATCGACTTCCCAATAGCCATGTCTTTGACAAATATTACCCTTATCAAGTGGATTTCCCCCTATGGGATATCAGTACCACTGCCCCCTCAAGTCTTTCTGAAATAAAAGTTTTTCCAGCTCGTATGATGGGTGAACAAAGCTATTACATACATAAGCAAGAACTGAAACGCGATTAGAATTAATAATCATTATTAACTAAATCATTGAATTTATTAAACTTTTTTATATTTCCCACTTGTTTATTCTCAACAAATACACATATCATGGGCTCAACAATATTTCGCGACCCCTGAAAGGAAAACAAAATGAAAGGCAGTCCAAAAGTCATTGCCCAACTCAATAAAATTCTGGGCAACGAATTGGTTTCCATTAACCAAACGTTCTTGCATTCACGTATGTTTAACGACTGGGGAATGGGCGAGATCGGTAGCAAAGAATACAAAAAATCCATCAAGGACATGAAACAAGCGGACAAGCTGATTGAACGCATTCTGTTTTTAGAAGGTCTGCCCAATCTGCAAAGCCTCGGTAAATTGCGCATTGGTGAAAATACCGAAGAAATTATCCAGTGCGAAATGGACCTTCTGGACCCCATGTTGCAGGATTTGCGCGCAGCCATCGCACTTTGCGAAGCTGAAAGCGATTTCGTTTCGCGCGATCTTCTGGATGACATCATCGAAGATGAAGAAGAATTCCTCGACTGGCTGGAAACCCAGCAATGGCAGATCAAAGAACAAGGTCTGCAAAACTACATTCAATCACAGACGTAAGATAAGGAGCCGATCAAATGAAAGGCAACAAAAAGGTTATTGAGGCTCTGAACGGCCTTCTTGCCCACGAAATGAGTGCTGCGGATCAATATTTCATCCATTCGCGCATGTATGACGATTGGGGCATGAGTGAATTGTTCGAACGCCTGAAACACGAACAGGAAGAAGAACTGGAACACGCAGCCCGCATCGTGGAACGTATCCTGTTTTTGGAAGGTACACCGGATGTCGCAGCACGCGACGCGCTGAAAATCGGCAAAGACGTTCCCTCCATGCTGCAAAACGATCTTGAATATGAACTCATGGTCGGTAAAGAGCTGAAAAAGGTTATTGCCCTCTGTGAGAAGGAACAAGATTACGTTTCTCGTCAAATGCTGATTGACCTGCTGAAAGACACAGAAGACGATCACACCTATTGGCTGGAAAAACAGCTTGGCCTGATCGATAAAATGGGTCTCAAAAACTACATTCAGTCCAAATCCTCTTAAACAACGGATTTATACGGACATTCCTAAACGGCTTTGCATCATCCGGTGCAAGGCCGTTTTGTTTTCTAAAAAGCACACTTTTCACTTGTGTAATTAATGCGTATTATACACGTGGGGAGGAAGGTTAATGAAAACAAAAAAACGTTACCTGATTGCAACTTCTGTTCTATCCGCCATCACATTCGCCCACACCGTTTGGGCCGATGTCATTCAGACGCGACGCGGCGAATTCCATAACGGGATTATCGCACAAAAGACAATTCAGCTTGCTACCGACTATGGTAACATAACGCTGACACGTGACAGACTGACACATATTTTCTTTGCCCCCACACCACAGGCGAATGATCGCGTCACCACAACAGATGGCGAAGTTTTCAGTGGGCAGATAAAAGAAAATACATTTGTCACCACCCGTGCCTTGGGTCCCGACCTGCCCTTGGATAAAACCGAAATTCAATTGATTGAATTTGAACACAGCCGAAAAGAACGCGCCCAAAGAAAACCGTTAGAAGCCGCCCCTGATATTATCGAAATGAACAATGGCGACGTCTTTTTAGGCTACCATACAGCCACCTTGTTCCGGGTCGAGCAAGATGGACAAACCGCTATTTTACCCAGCACAGAGGCCGACCTACTGGACCTGACCTATTCCGAGGATGAAGAGGTTCTTAAAATTCGTTTGCGCCGACGAAACGATCACTCATGGTTGAGCGGTCTACATGCTGAAACCGATTTGGGGCTGACAGATTTAAATGGGAACGCCCTGCAACTGGATTTGAAGTCCATACAAGCCATTGAATTTAAAAGCGGGTATAGCCGTAACGATCATCCAGAGAAGCTATTGGTATCTGGATTCAAATCCCAAATGAACAAAAATACCTTACGTGATCATTTTGTCGATGGCAGCAGTGGGCCGCTTTTGCGCCTGATCAAACCGGGCAGTTATTTGCGCGGTGATGCCAATGGTGACTTCGACGAAAAACCGATCCAACCCGTCACCTTGACCAGACCTTTTGCCATAGGGGTCTTTGAAATCACTTTTGCCGAATACACCCGATATTGCCGGGAAACAGATTGCACCCCACCAGAAGATTCTGCATGGGGCAGGGGACGGCGTCCCGTCATTAATGTCGCGTGGGAAGAGGCCAAAGCCTATACCCGCTGGCTCAGTGAAAAAACCGGACATACCTACCGCTTACCCAGCGATGCCGAATGGGAATATATATCGCGCGCGGGAACCACAACAGCTTATCCCTGGGGGGATAAACTGGGCAAAGGCCTTGCCAATTGCGCAGGATGCGGCAGCATTTGGGATAGTGAAAAAACAGCACCTGTTGGACGCTTTGCCCCCAATCAGCTTGGATTATTCGATACCAGCGGCAATGTATTTGAATGGGTGGAAGATTGCTGGAATGATCAATTTGAAGGGATCGGGCTGGACGGCACCGCCTATCAAAACCCCGCAGGGTGCGGCAAACGCGTTATTCGCGGCGGTGGCTGGAGCTTCCCGCCCAAAGAAATCCGTGTCACCAACCGATGGCGCGATTTCCCGACACGACGTAGCGACGATACCGGATTTCGTGTTTTGCGTGAACTGGATGATCAGGAAATTGCAAAGTTAGATCAATAAGCACACATATCTTTTCCTCATCCCAAAACACAATCTTTTCTGCTATAAACAAGAAAATCGGTTCACAGGGGATAAAGAACATATGTTTAAACGTGCCTTTTTGATTTCCACACTTTTTATCAGCACACAATCGGCCTTGGCTGATAATCTGGATCGTGCCATCGAAATCGTCGAAGAAAAATGCCACTTGTGTCACGGTACAGACGGGGAAAGCTCCAGTGCGATTTATCCCCGGCTTGCTGCCCAGCATGAAGAATATATCGCCAAACAACTGGCTGACTTTCAAGCCGGGCGACGTACAGGCACCATGAATGAAATGGCACAAGACCTGACACCGGATGAAATGGTCGCACTTGGCAAATATTTTGCGGCCAAACCGCCGCTTTCCCACCGCGTGCGTGATGAAGAATTTGCCGCCGTTGGTCAATATATTTACATGAACGGCAACAAATATTCAGGCGTTACCGCGTGTAAAACCTGTCATGGGGACGAGGGTAAAGGGACACAAAAATTACCGCGACTGGCAGGTCAACACAAACGCTACCTTGCCGACCAGCTTACCGAGTTCCATAACCGCAATCGAACCAACGATAACGCGGTTATGCATTCCATTGCCTCCAAATTGACCGAAATGGAAATTCAAGCCCTCGCCACATACATCAGCGGTATGAAATAACACAAAGAAGGGGGCGTTTTAACGCCCCAAACTCTTTTCAATTGCCGCAATTACTTTTGGGGCATCGGGTTTTGTTGTTGTCGCAAACCAATCAACAAGCTTACCATTGCCATCAATCAGATATTTGTGAAAATTCCATTTGGGTGCAGCCACAAAGCCCAATTCCTTGCGCGCCCATTGATAAAATGGATGGGCATTTTTACCGCTCACAACCTCTTTTTGCGTCATCGGAAAATCAATATTGAAATTCACTTCGCAGAATTCCTTAATTTCTTTTTCCGTTCCCGGTTCCTGTTGCCCAAAATCGTTAGACGGTACCCCCAAGACAATCAGTCCACGGTCGCGATATTTTGCCCAAACAGCCTGCAAAGCATCATACTGTTTGGTAAAACCGCAATAAGAAGCCGTATTGACCACCATCACCGTCTTGCCTGTAAATTTAGACAGGGGCAATTCTTCGCCGTCAATATCTTCGAAGATAAAATCAAACGCTGTTGTCTCAGCTTTGGCCTGTGTCATTGTAAATCCCACAATCAATAAGATCAGTATAAAGAAGCGTTTCATCACAGTCCCATCCTTAAACATGATTACGTAAGGCAAGGTCACGCGGGTGAGGGGCCAAATAGGTCTGATTGGCCAGATAACCTTCTTCCAAACGACGGATCATATGTTGCATCAACGCCATCGGCACAGTCATCGGAACATAGCCCTGACGATAATCTGAAATAACGGATGCCAGTTCCGCCCGACCAGATTGACTGAGCTTGTTTTTCAGGTACCCCGCCATATGCATCATCGCATTCGTATGACGGCCTTTACTTGGGTTTGTATTCATACAGCCCATATAAGCCTGAATATAGGCCGCTGCAAAGTCATCGCGCTGATACTGTTTAATTCGTCCAACCAATTGGCCCAGCAACTTTGCCTTATGCGGCGCATGCGCCATCAGCAACAGTTTTTCACGGGCTTGAAATGCAATGACATCACGGCGGCTCCATTTGCGATCAAATAAATCTTTGACACGGCGAAAGGCAAAGACCCGTTCCACAAAATTTTCCCGCAAGAAGGGATCAGACAAGCGACCTTCTTCTTCCACCGGCAATTCGGGGTAACGTTCCATGATCGCCTGAGCAAACAAACCAGTTCCCCGACGTTCACTCGGTTGGTCATTTTGATAGATTTTCACACGAAACACACCACAACTTGGCGAATTTTTCTTAAAAACAAATCCGTCTAAATCATTTAACTCAGCCGCTTTTTCAGCACTGTAGGCAACCATATCATCGGTGTAATCATGGCCGCTTTTTGGTTCAATCATTCGCACGGCATCGCTCGTGGCATCTTCACGTTCCAAACGTACCGATTTGCGTGGAATACCCATGCCGATTGCCACTTCCGGGCAAACCGATTCAAACACGGCATATTTGGAAAAATAATGGGTTAGGAAACGATGATTGCAATGACCGCCGTTAAATCGAACTTCTTGTCCCAACAGGCAGGCGGATACCCCAATTTTCAATAGCTGTTCCATCTTCTTTTTCTCCTCAAAAAAGAAAGTGTGCTGCCAAGGAATTGTAGGTCTGCTATAAACTCAATTTAGAACATTTATAAAGTCAGGTCCAGCTTATTTTTTTCATGGGCTGGTAAGACCAATAAAATAAAAAATATTTACATTTCAATACTCTAATTTGCGAATTATTATTATCAACATGCCCAAAAAAACGACAATAATTTACAAAGTCATGCTTGAAGATTAGGCAGAATGCCCGTAAAGAAGTCATAGTCGTTTTGACTCTTTTATGACAGTTTGTGAGATAGGTTTACCGTGAAACCCACCAACACATCTGATCCTTCCCACTTTCATAAAGTGGTGGATTGCCAGTATGCCTGTCCGGCACACACGCCGGTCCCGGAATACATTCGCCTTATTTTAGCCCGCCGTTATACGGACTCCTACATGGTCAACTGGGAAGCAAACGTGTTCCCCGGTGTCTTGGGCCGTGTATGTGACCGTCCGTGCGAGCCAGCCTGTCGACGCCAGCGCGTCGAGGAAAAACCCGTAGCGATCTGTCGCCTTAAACGGGTTGCCGCTGACAATAAGGAAGAGATCAAAGACCGTCTTCCCATCATCCCGACCAAGAAAAATGGCAAAAAGATTGCCTTGCTTGGTGGCGGACCGGCATCCCTGACAGTGGCACGCGATTTGATGCCCTTGGGATACGAATGTACAATTTTTGAACGCGATGCTCTGGCTGGCGGCATGATGCGCACCCAAATCCCATCTTTCCGTCTGCCCTTGACAACCTTGGACAGCGAAGTCGATGTGGTTTTGGATATGGGTGTTGAACGTCGCTTTAATGGCGAAGTAACCTCTATGAAAGCCGTGATGGATGAAGGTTTCGACGCTGTCTTTGTCGGTACTGGCGCCCCAAGTGGCCGTCCGTTAAAAATGGATGGATTGGAAGAAGCCGGTGATCATGTCGAAATCGGCATCAACTGGCTGGCGGGTGTCACGTTCGGTCATATTAAAGAAGCACCGAAACGGGTCGTCGTTCTGGGTGGCGGCAACACGGCAATGGACTGTACACGCACAGCACGCCGATTGGGCGCACAAGAGGTCAAAGCCATTGTGCGATCTTCCTATGAGGAAATGAAATCTTCAGAATGGGAACGCGAAGATGCAATGGCGGAAAACGTCGAAATCCTTCCCAACCACACCCCCTTGCGGTATGTGGTGGAAGATGGGAAATTTATCGGTGTTGAATTTGACCGTGTAGAAACACACTGGGAAAAAGGCAAACGTAAACTGATTTCAACAGGGGAGGCACCTGTTCTGGTCGAATGCGATCTCGTTCTGGTCGCAATCGGTCAAGATGCAAGCTTCCCGTGGATTGAACGCAACCTCGGTATCGATTTTGATGACTGGGGCATGCCTGTTCTGAACAAAGACACCCTGCAATCCAGCAATGAAAAAGTCTTCTTTGGGGGGGATGCGGCCTTTGGTCCAGAAAATATCATTACCGCCGTTGCCCACGGACATATCGCAGCCGGATCCATTGATCGTTTTCTCAATAAGGAAAAAGACGTCAATGCCGTTCCGGTCGGGGAATACAACTTAACTTCACAGAAAATGGGCATTCACGAATGGTCCTATCAAAGTGCTGTTTCCAACGATCCGCGCAACACGGTGCCGGTGATGAATTTGGAAGAAGCATTGGCAAATATCGATGCAGAAGTCGAACTGGGATTTGATGAGAAACTCGCTTTAAGCGAAGCTGCCCGATGTCTAAGCTGTGATGTACAGACCGTCTTTTTGGGGGAACGCTGCATTGAATGCGTTGCCTGTGAAGATATTTGCCCAATGGACTGTATCAACTTCATCACCAATGGTGACGAAGACGATTTACGTTCACGCTTACGTGTCCCGGCAATTGGAAACGACCGCGATATATATGTTTCCGGCGAGCTGAAAAGCCGCAAAATTATGGTTAAGGACGAAGATGTGTGTCTGCACTGCGGACTATGCGCCGAACGATGTCCGACAGGAGCATGGGATATGCAGAAATTCCTTTTCAAAGCGACACAGATTGAGGTGGCATAAAGATGAAAACCATTAATTCAGTCAACGAATTCGTCATTCGCTTTGCCAACACAAACGGAACCGGCTCTGCCAGTGCCAACAACATGTTCGCCAAAGCAATTTTCCGCATGGGCGTTCCCGTAAGCCCGCGCAACGTCTTCCCATCAAACATTCAGGGTATGCCGACATGGTATGACGTGCGCGTCAGTGAAAAAGGCTATCTGGGGCGCCGCGCCGGTGGGGCCGACATCGTTGTTGCCATGAACTCGCAAAGCATGATGGATGATGTACAAAGTGTCGAGGCAGGCGGTTATTTCCTCTATGACTCAACCAAGGAAATCGATCCACAATTGATGCGCAAAGATATTACGTTTCTGGGGATGCCCATCTCAGCTATCTGCCTGCGTGAATATAACGACCCGCGTCAACGTCAGCTGTTTAAAAACGTCATCTATGTCGGTGCGCTAGCAGCCTTGCTGGATATGGATTTCGAAGTGTTGAAAGGCTTGATTGCCGATCAGTTTAAAGGCAAGGAAAAGCTGATTTCACCGAACGTTCACGCGTTAGAGCTTGGTTATCAATATGCCAAAACAAATTTCAACTGCCCCCTGAGTATTCGCGTTCAAAAATCAGACAAAGTCGGCAACCGTATTTTGATCGACGGCAACACAGCCGCAGGTCTCGGTGCCGTTTATGGCGGGGCAACGGTTGCTGGGTGGTATCCTATCACCCCATCCACCTCCGTTGTGGAAAATTACGAAAAATACTGTAATCGTCTGCGTATTGATCCGGCCTCGGGCAAAAAGAACTTTGCTGTTATGCAGGCCGAAGACGAACTGGCCGCCATCGGTATCGCCATTGGCGGAGGCTGGAACGGGGCACGTTCCTTTACCGCAACATCCGGTCCTGGTGTCTCCTTGATGACGGAATTCCTCGGCCTTGCTTACTTTGCCGAAATTCCTGTTGTTTTAATTGATGTGCAACGTGCGGGTCCCTCAACCGGGATGCCGACACGGACACAACAATCCGACATTCTTGCCTGCGCTTATGCCTCTCATGGGGATACGAAACAGGTCTTGATCTTCCCCTCCACACCAACGGAATGCTTCCATATGACAGCGGATGCGTTTGACTATGCCGAACGCATTCAAACACCGATCATGGTGATGACGGATCTTGATCTCGGTATGAACGATCACATGAGTGACGAACTCAGTTGGGACGACAGCCGCACCTATGATCGTGGCAAGGTCTTAAATGCCCAACAACTTGAAGAAGTTGAAGAATTTGGACGTTATCTGGATGTGGACGGTGATGGTATTTGTTATCGCACATACCCCGGCACACACCCGGAAAAAGGCATTTATTTCACACGTGGGACGTCACGCAACGAATATGCCGCTTACACAGAACGTGGCGAAGATTACGTGCGCAATATGGAACGTTTAAATAAAAAGTTCCGTACTGCTGCCGAAATTCTGCCACAACCGGAAATGCACAGCCAAAACATAGGCAGCAAAATCGGTGTGGTTTATTTCGGCACAACGAATGCTGCGATGGATGAAACGTTTGATCTTCTCCGCTCACAAGGCCAAAACGTCGACGGGATGCGCCTCAAGGCGTTCCCCTTTGCC
The DNA here is from genome assembly GCF_048267425.1 of Terasakiella sp. Classification (GTDB taxonomy): domain Bacteria; phylum Pseudomonadota; class Alphaproteobacteria; order Rhodospirillales; family Terasakiellaceae; genus Terasakiella. The sequence goes on along the minus strand of NZ_JBLWXN010000004.1, from coordinate 142,399 downwards.
AAGGCTGTGGAAGATTTTATCGAACAACACGATCAGGTCTTTGTTGTTGAACAAAACCGCGACGCCCAAATGCGGACCCTGTTGATGAATGAACTTGACATTGACCCGGCAAAACTAGTCAAGGTTTGTAACTACGACGGTTTACCGATTACGGCCGATTTCATCAGCGCAACCATTCTCGATCATATCGCCGTTGCACCGGCTTCAAAAGTGGCAAGAGGGTAAGAACATGAGTTACTTGAAATCCAAATTTCACCACCCGAAACTTGCAAAAAACGATCTTGGTCTGACATATCGCGATTATGAAGGGGCCTTGTCCACCTTATGCGCCGGTTGCGGGCATGATGCGGTTGGTGCAGCCCTTGTTCAAGCTTGTTTTGAACTATCGCTGGAACCACACAAGGTTGCCAAGCTGTCCGGCATTGGCTGTTCGTCCAAGGCACCGACTTATTTCCTTGGTAAATCGCATGGTTTCAACACGGTTCATGGACGCATGCCGTCTGTTGCAACCGGGGCCAGCATGGCCAACCGCAGTTTGAAATATGTCGGCATGTCCGGTGATGGGGATACAGCCTCCATCGGTATGGGGCAATTTGCCCATGTGGTGCGCCGCCGCCTTGATATGACCTATATCGTTGCCAATAACGGCGTATACGGCCTGACAAAGGGGCAAACAGCTGCCACCGCAGACAAGGGGTCACATACCAAAAAAGGGGAAGAAATCCTTTGGTCTGCCATTGACCTGCCGACAATGGCCCTGCAATTGGGGGCAACTTTTGTTGCGCGCAGTTTTTCAGGTGATAAGGATCAGTTGGTCCCCTTGTTAAAAGCGGCCCTATGCCATGAAGGATTTGCCTTTATCGACGTATTGTCGCCTTGTGTAACCTTCAACAACCATGCGACTTCCACACGCAGCTATGATTATGTGCGTGAACATGTCGAAGCCGGTAATATTGCCGATTTCGTACCCTCACGTGAAGAAATCACCACAAAATACGCAGAAGGTGAAAGCAAAGACATCTGCCTGCATGACGGATCCCTGATCCGCCTGCATAAAGGAAAAGATGGCTATGATCCAACAGATCGCTTTGCCGCTATTAACGCGATTGAACAACACCGCGTTAAAGGTGAAATCCTGACAGGTTTGCTCTATTGCGACCCAACCTTGCGCGATATGCACGATTTCTTGGGCACAACGGAAACACCGCTTAATACGCTGGATGAAAAAACCCTGTGCCCCGGCAATCACGCCTTGGCCGGGATCAACAACAGCTTCCGCTAAAATCATTGCAGTCAAAAAAAGGCCTCACTATCGAGGCCTTTTTTTTATTCTATCCTTTATAAAACAATAACTTCAGTCCTAGTCCCAACAAGCACGCACCTGTAACCTTTTCCAGTCCATCTTTAATCTTAGTAATAACAGTATCCAGTTTTTGATGTGTCAACGCGATGGCAACACATGAAAACCAGATCCAGTGTGCACAAGCAATAAAAAGACCAAAACCAACTTGGGTTTGCAAAGATGTTTCCGGCAAGACGACTTGTGTAAATAACGCAATGAAGAACAAAGCTGTTTTTGGGTTAAGTGCATTACAGATGAAGCCTTGGCGAAATGCATAACCATTTCCGAAGCTTCCTATATTCTGCTCGCTTTGCACCAGTTGGTTATCTTTCTTTTTTGAAAAAAGCGACTTAAGCCCGATCCAGACGAGATAGCTGGCTCCCAGATATTTCATAATTTCGAGGAGCCAGAGATTTTCCATCAGGACAAAGGTAAAACCCAATAGAGTATACAAAATATGTACCGATACCCCACAAGCAATGCCAAGCGCCGTCATTAATCCGCCAACACGCCCATTTTGCAAACTGTTACGTACTGTCATTGCAAAATCCGGTCCCGGACTGATCACGGCGAGAAGGGTAATCATTGCAACGGCAAAAAATTGAGATTCCATTTTATCCTCCATTTTATTTACATATTAAATTCCCTTTCTCATTTGATCATTTGAAAAAATTATATAAAAATCATATCTTGTATTCTTTATTGTGAGCAAAAGTCACAGATGATGAAAAACTTACCTCCCATATCCGCATTAAAAGCGTTCTGCGTTGCTGCCAAATACGAGAGCTTCACCAAAGCGGCTCAGGAATTAAATCAGACTCATGGTGCAATTAGTCGAGGCGTAAAGCAGTTGGAAGATTACTTCGGTGTTTTATTGTTTGAACGCCGTAACCGCAGACTTTACATCACCGCAAAAGGGAAAAACTTTGCAATACGGATGAATGATATCCTTGCGCAAATGGAACGGGCCTGTGAAGAATTGGCAAGTAAAGCGACAGACCAAAAGCTGTCAGTTTCGTGCGAACCCTCACTCGCAATGCGCTGGCTTATGCCCCGGCTTGAAAACTTTCGTAGCCAGCACGCAGGCCTGGACATTCATCTTTCCACGGCAGGCGGTCCTGTCGATTTGGCAGAGCAGGGGATTGACATTGCGATCCGGCGTTCGGATTTTAAATGGTCAGATGACTACTGGGTCACACCATTAGGCAAAGAAGAAATTGGTCCGGTATGCCGTCCTGACTACGTACAAAATCACCCAGAAAAACAATGGACGCTGCTGCACACCCGGACACGACCACAAGCGTGGAAAGACTGGGAAATTTTATCAACTCAATCCATTTCACCGCAAACAGAAAAGTTTTTCGATCATTTCTATTTCAGCCTGCAGGCCGCTGTTGCGGGTATGGGGGTCGCGATTGGTCCACGGGTTCTGGTTGCAGACGATATAAAAAACGGGCTGCTGGTGGCGCCATTCGGTTTTGTCAACACACCTGTGGACTATGTCGTACTATCATCCAAAAAACCGCAAACCTGTGAAAAAACAAACCGTTTTATCACGTGGCTGCAAACGGCTTTTAACTAATCGCCTCACACCTTTTGCAGTAAGTTCATACGGGTAGGCTGATCGAAATAGGTACAGCCATCTTCTTTTTGAACACCATAATGGGCAAAGGCTGCGCGAAGTTTAGCATCCTGTTCTTCGAAAATGACATCGCGTTCCGGGTTCGGACCTGTCAATTTATCGCGCAATTCTTCAAAACTTTGACGACGCACGGGGTGATTGTATGTTTCCTCTTTCACCCATTTAAGCCCCAATTCCTCGTATCGCTTCAAAGCTTCATAAGCCTTCGCACGCACATAGGTTTCATCATCGATGGGTTTAAGCAGTTCAAAATGCGGGCCTTCTGCCACTGGTTCGGAAACATAAACAAATCCACCGGGGCGCAAGACACGCACGGCTTCTTTTAAGGCGTTGAACTGTTCATCAACCGGGATATGGTGCAAGCTGTTGAAAAAGACGACCACATCCATAGTGGCATCTTCAAACGGTAAATCCTGCCCAACGGCATCGATGAATTTTTCATCACGGACACAGTCATAAGACAACGCCTTTTTCATCTGACGGGGTGAACATTCAATCCCGATAACATGCGCACCTTGTTTGGCCATCATGCGGCTGAGGTGACCTTCGCCACTGCCAACATCCAGAATGTGTTTTTCTTTTAATTCAATGTTTTCTTTTAAAACATCCGCGTTCTTTTTGGTTTGCATCACAATTTATTCCACACGATAAGATGAATGACAGGCACTACACACATCAATTATTTCACTAAGCGCTGTAAAGACGCGTTGATAATCATCAGTCGTCGGCGGTGTCGCAACATTTTTGGCGATATTTGCAAAGTTAGCCGCCGCATCATGGAAAACACGTCCCATTTCACGGACTTCATCCGGCATAAAACGACCCATCCCACGACCGGGGTGATCAATGCGTGATTTACTTTCTCGCAATTTTATCAACATTTCTTCGATTTCTTCATCGGTTCGCCCCTGTTCCTTCATCACAGTGCGAACTGAAGATCCAAATCCCATTTTATTTTCCGCGATATAAGCGGCCATTTTGAAATCCCCCGCAGACAAGGCCAAGGTTATTTCGTTTAGATTATCAAGGTGTGTGCGCATTTCTTCCAGAAAAATCGATTTCACTTCTTGTGGAACCAAAATGACATTGCGATCATCCCCATAAGCCGTAGACGCCCCGAACACAAAGAGGCAGCACGCCCCCATAACCAATAAACGTTTCATTTCATCCTCCGACTTTAAACCAGTCGTGATTTTAAATTCGAAAACACTAATAATACAAGATAAATCTAATCTGAAAAAAACAACCTAATCTATTGAAGGATAAGAAAACTCAGCCTATCTTATTTGGATAACAAAAATAATTTTAGATCGAATAGGGGAAATAAGATGTCAGCCGCTTTATCACAGGAAGTCCTAGATCAACTTTTTTTAGAAGCCCGCACCCATAACCTTTGGCTGGATAAAGAGGTAAGCGACGATCTTCTCAATCAGGTTTGGGATTTGGCACGCTGGGGCCCCACCAGTATGAACTGCTGTCCCGCACGCATAACCTTCATCAAAAGCCCAAAAGCCAAAGAAAAACTAAAAGACTGTTTATCCGAAGGCAACATTGCCAAAACAATGGCGGCCCCCGTTACGGCCATTATTGCGACAGATATGCGTTTTTTCACCAATATGCCGCGTCTTTTTCCCAGCTTCCCCGGTGCCGCCGATATGTTCGAGCAAAACCCCGAACTTAGCGAAGAAACAGCAATCAGGAATTGTGATTTGCAAGGCGCCTATTTAATCATGGCATGTCGCACTTTAGGACTTGATTGTGGGCCGATGTCCGGTTTTGATTCTGAAAAACTCGACAATATTTTCTTTAAAGATTCCAGCTTCAAATCCAACTTCCTATGCAATATTGGCTATGGGGATAAAGCAGGCCTTTATGACCGTGGTCCAAGACCTGCATTCGATGAAGTCTGTTTGATTGAATAACTCATACTTTCGGTCGAATACGAAAAGGTAACTGTTTTTTTACTTACCTAACGTGATAGTTTAATATCAAATGTAATATAACAAATGTGAACGCCTCTGAACATGAACCCCATAAACGAAGAGATCAGCAGCATCGTAAACCGGACTTTGCTCACCTGCAAACCCGATGATACGATTACAAAGTGCGCCGCAGCCATGCAAGAAGCCGGGGTCAGTTCTATCCTTGTCCAAGAGAAGGGCGTTCCGATCGGAATTTGGACAGAGCGTGACAGCCTGCGTCTTGATGTTTCCAATCTGGCCGTTTTTGATCGTCCGGTACGTGAGCTGATGAACGCGCCGGTTAAATCCATCCGCGAAGATATTTCCATTGGCGCGGCTGCCGTCCGGTTTAAAGAAGAAAAAGTTCGGCATTTGCTGGTCCTAAGCAAAGACAGCACTCCTTGTGGCATTATTACGCAAACCGATGTTATCTTAAAACACGGGGAAGAATACTATCTGACAGTCAAAACAGTGGAACAAACCATCACTGTTGCCGCCCCCATTGCCCCTGAACATGTCAGTTTCAGCGATGCTTTGAAAATCATTCAGAACGCTCCACAGGCGGCGGTATGTGTTCTGTTTAACGACAACAGCTACGGCATTGTCACAGAAAAAGATGTTACGCGTTTTCTGTCGCAACGCAACTTCCCGGAAACGATCGGGGAAGCAGCTTCACGACCGCTGAAAACCATTCCTAAAGACTCAAACCTTCTGGAAGCCCGTAATATGCTGGTGTCAACAGGGTTTCGTCATCTCGGCGTATCTGACAACAGCGGCAATATCATTGGCCTGATCAGTTTTTCCGGCATTTTATCCAGCTTACAATTTGAATATGTCCGGCGCATCAATTCTATTTTGGAAGAACGCTCCCAAGCCTTGCGCGCGTCGCAGAACAGCCTTCACCTTGCCCACAAAATTATCGAAGCCTCATTGGATGGGATCATTATCGTCAATTCACAAGGCAAAATCGATTATGTCAATCCGACCTTTACCCATGTAACGGGATACAGCAGCGATGAAGCCGTGGGGCAGACGCCCGCGCTCCTCAAATCCGGTCGGCATGAGGAAAACTATTACACAGAAATGTGGCAACAGCTTCAGATCGATGGCTATTGGCAGGGTGAAATCTGGAACCGCCGAAAAAACGGGGAAGTCTACCCAGAATGGCTAACCATCACCGCCATTCGTAATGATGCCGGCGATATTTATCAGTATGCGGGTATTTTCTGCGATATTTCCGAGCGTAAAAATCAGGAAAACCAAATTCGCAGACTGGCCTATTTTGATGAACTGACCAAACTGCCAAACCGTCGACTGTTTTCTGATCGCCTGAATATGGCTGTTGCCCGTTCCAAACGCCATCACGAGCGCCTTGCGATCATGTTCGTCGATCTGGACCATTTCAAAAAGATCAACGACACCCTGGGCCACAACACAGGCGATGCACTTTTGGTTGAGGCCGCAGAACGCCTGAAACATTGTACACGTGATGAAGACACCGTTGCCCGGATGGGCGGGGATGAGTTTATCTTACTCTTCCCCGAGATTGAAAGTGTTGATGAAGTAACAAAAGTCGCTCAACGCATTGTCGAAGCGTTCTCCGAGCCGTTTATCGTTGATCAACAAAATCTGTTTGTCACGGCCAGTTTGGGTATCAGTGTTTTCCCCGATGATGGCGAAGACACGGAAACGATTATTAAAAATGCTGATGTCGCCATGTATCGTTCAAAAGATGCCGGGCGCAGTACATATAACCTGTTCAATGCATCCTTTACATCTCAAAGCTTGCGCCAACTGGAAATCGAAAATGCATTGCGCGGCGCAATCGCACATGATGAATTCGAACTTTACTTCCAACCGCAAGCCGCCGCAGAGGATCGTACGATTGTCGCCGCCGAAGCGCTGCTGCGCTGGCACAACGAAAAAATAGGTGAAATCGGCCCGGCAGAATTTATCCCCATTGCCGAAGAAATTGGCATTATCTCAAAAATCGGTGAATGGGTCCTGACAAAGACGTGTCGCCAAATTCGGGAATGGCAGGATAAGGGATATCCAGCTCTTACCGTTGCGGTCAATATTGCGCCCGAACAGATCAAAGACAGTACCTTCCCGTTGTTTGTTGAGAAAACACTGGAACAATTTGACTTATCCGGTCGCTGTCTGGAAATCGAAATCACTGAAGGGTCCTTTATTGACGAACCCGAACAGGTGAAAACCAACCTTTTTGCGCTCAAGGAAATCGGCGTACGCATTGCGATTGATGATTTTGGAACCGGCTATTCCAATCTGGGCTACTTACGAAACCTACCGATTGATCACCTGAAAATCGATCAAAGCTTTATTCGCGGCATGTTTCAGGAAGAAGGCAATCGCCAACTTATCTCCACCATGATTACAATGAGTGAAAACCTTGGCATGCATAGTATTGCAGAAGGTGTGGAAGAACAAATTCAAGCGGACTTCCTCAGTCAAGGCGGCTGCTCATTGCTGCAAGGTTATCTGTTATCACGTCCGGAACCAGCAACAACATTTGAACGCCATTTAAAAAACGGTTTACGTTGGCCGGATAAAGATTAATTGGGTTAATTTTTTAATTCCTGCTCCAACCAATCGGCAATCTCTGAAACTTTATTTGGCGCACCACCCAAATAAAAATTACCCCCAGCAATACGCATGCTAGGGCCATCATTGCACTGTCCCAAACAGGTAATTGCCTCTAATTCAATGGCAATGGAACGTTGCGTCACTTCCTCTTGCAAGGCCGCCATTATTTTTTCGCTCCCACGCAGGCCACAAGACGGACGGCCCAAGGCAACAGCTTTATTGGTACAAATGTATAATTTTTTCATAGGGTTAAATATAATCCTTGGGAGATATTTTTTCCAGATTACTTCATTTCCACCCCCTCATGCCTTTCAAAAATCTGCGCGCGCAGTTATTTTAAAGAAGAGCAGGGCATTTTTTTATTAATCTTCGACAAATCACGCCTGAAAAAACTTCATTTGCAGTAGCAATTTAAAAAAAGAAAAATGAACGAGCCGCCTTCGAATTAAAGAAAACTAAAATTAAAACAATTTAATTATGTTGTTTGCATTAATTGAACATAAATAAATTTGTAGAAATTATTAACCTCCCTTTAAAACCTCTCGTCCCACATCGGTTAATTTACAAACCAACCAGTCCGGTTTTAACGGATTTGAAAACCAAGGTTCGGCCCAACCATTTCGGATGCAGCTTTGAACCGTCTGGGAATTGATCTCTTGACCAAATTCGTCAAACAGAGGGAGTTTTCCACCTGCCTGTTGCAATCCGCGTGACAGCCATTTTCGTTGTGCATCACTCGGTTTTAAGGACAGGTCTTCATCATGAATTTTGGCATCGTCCTTTGTCATGGCAATCTCATTTTGCATTCGTGAAGGATTATCGTATGGTAATCCGTCTGACAAAAATAGCCAAGTCTTATACGTACCGCCCCGGCAACGGCAGGCACAAACCCTTGAGGAGAGGAGGCCAACATGAAATCAATGGTCCTGTATGTAACCTGTTCAAACAAACAGGAAGCGCGATCCATCGGGCAAATATTATTGAAAGAACGCCTCGTCGCCTGCGTCAATATTTTACCGGCCATACAATCCTTGTACTGGTGGAACGATGACATTCAAGAGGATTCGGAAACAGCCTTTTTCGCAAAAACGACGGATAAAAATATTGACGCGGCAATCGCCTTGATCAAGGCTTCCCACAGCTACGATTGCCCTTGTATCGTGACCCTGCCTATCGAAAAAGGTAACCCCGATTTCCTAAATTGGATTAAGGAGCAAACCACAAAACCACACGACAATGAGTAATGATGCCATTTCGTCATCGTTACATTTTTATCGGTAAATTTTCACACTCGCACTCGCCTGCGCAGCAATGCCTTCACCGCGACCAGTAAAGCCCAGTTTCTCCGTCGTGGTTCCTTTCACGCTCACCCGATCCAGATCAATATTGGCTATCTCGGCAACAGATTGGCGCATAGCTTCCCGATAAGGCCCGATTTTGGGACGTTCACAAATAATCGTTACATCCAAATTGACAACTTGCCCGCCGCGCTCAGTTACCAAATCACAGGCTTTTTTTAGAAAACGATCCGATGAGGCACCTTTCCATTGCGCTTCACTGGGCGGAAAGTGACTGCCGATATCACCAGCGCCAATAGCGCCCATAATCGCATCGGTTAAAGCGTGCAACGCGACATCTGCATCGGAATGACCGGACAAAGCGTGTGTATGAGGCACCTGAACACCACATAAGGTGACGAAATCACCCTTATCAAAACGGTGTACGTCAAACCCTGTCCCGGTCCGAAATTCCACATCCATTTGCAACATCCTTTCCGCCCGATGCAAATCATCTGGCGTTGTAATCTTAAAATTATCTTCACTGCCCAGCGACAAAACGATATGGCGCCCGTCGACCTCCATCAAGGCCGCGTCATCGGTTAATTCCTGACCACGATGTCTTTGATGTGCCTGAATAATTTCATCAAACAAAAAACCTTGTGGTGTTTGCGCACGCCATAATCCGGTACGGTCCACGGTTTCAGGACATTGAGCATCCTGCATTTCACGTTTCAATGTATCAGAAACCGGAACAGCCGGAATAACACCAACGCCTGTTTCGATATGTGCAATCACACGATCTATTACATCCAGTGTTACAAAGGGACGGGCCGCATCGTGGATCAAGACACCACGTGGTTCCAAATCCACCAAGCTTTCCAAACCGCGACAGACCGATTCTTGTCGGGTATCGCCGCCAAAGACCGGATCTAACAGGTCTAAACCGTCCACAGCTTTACGATATAAATCAAGATCATCAGGATGAATGATGACGCGCACGCCAATTACATCAGGATGGGATAAAAATGCGCAAGCCGTCTTGCGTAATACCGCTTGGTCGCCAAGACGACAATATTGCTTGGGCAAATCCCCGCCAAAGCGTCTTCCACGCCCTGCGGCAACAATGATGGCATAAATATTTTTCATATGATCTTCATACCCAGCGAAAGGTTTTCAGACAATAGCTATTGCATCCTTGGCTCACATAAGGCTAGATACTGCCATGATGATACAGTCGATGATCTTCAGTTTAAGCGCGGTATTGGCTCTGGCTGTCCCGGCGCTCTATTTTCTAAAAGAACCCAAAGGGCAGGGGGGATCTTTCTGGTCCCTCATGGCTGTTGCATTGGCGGGTTCTGTAAGTTGGACCCTTGCGCAGCTTTCCGGTGAATGGCGCACCTCGCTTTCCTTGGCAATCTGGGTCACAATTTCTGCGACTGTTATCAGCCACACCATTCTTTGCGGATTCTATCAATTGGCATGGCGCTTAACGCCCCTTTTGATGCCTTATATGGCTGTAATGGGACTTTGGGCGATTCTCTGGTCCGCATTCCCCGGGCATGTGATTGAAAATAGCGAAGGACCTTTAAGCCACTGGATTGCGTTCCATATCCTCATTTCAATCTTCACCTATGCCTTGGCCACAATTGCCGCGATTGCCGCACTCAGTGCTTTTTTGGTGGAACGTGCGCTTAAACAGAAACGCCCCACAAAACTCAGCCGTATTTTGCCATCCGTTCTTGATAGCGAAAAACTATTGGTTCACCTGCTCATTGCCTGTGAAATCATTTTGGGGCTTGGCGTGTTATCCGGCATGGGTGTTTCCATGATGGAAACCGGCAATTTGCTGCCAGCCGACCATAAAACGCTTTTCTCCATTGCAACTTTCATTGCGATTGCTGGCTTGTTATGGGCGCATCACAAAAGCGGTATTCGTGGGCGCAAGGCCACCCGTATCGTTCTCGTCGCTTATCTGTTGCTCAGCCTTGGCTTCTTTGGTGTCAAATTCGTCACCGATGTTATGATGACTTAACCCCCTTCTTAAAGCTCATATGTATTAAAGGATAAGCGCGTCCTTGATCATCCAGTGGCGAACGCCCTGTTTCTTCGAAACCAAGCCGCTTGTAAAATCCAACAGCCTGTTCATTTTGTTCATTCACATCCGTGGTTAGCTTCGGATTCTCAATCAGTGCGTGCTCCACAAGCTTGCGCCCGACACCACAACCACGAAAATCAGGATCAATGAATAACGCTTCCATATGTCCCTCATGCACAAACATAAAACCAATTGGTCGGTCCAACGTATTCACAGCAAGCATCAAAGGAAGTTTCGGTAAAAATTCAATAACCTCACTCTCAATTTCTTTGCGATCATGATCACTGAGAAAATGATGTGTTGCATCGACAGAACGGCACCAAACGTCGACAACTGCCGCTTCATCTTCATCTGTATATTTTCGTAATTTAATCATAATCCGAGTATATAAACGTACCCTTGCGACCCAACAAGCGTAATGAAACAATTTGATTTTCATTTCTGTTTTTTTCGATTGCCGCGCTGCAATAAAATGCCTATAGTTTGTGCAGAGAGTGATTATGATTAAAAAACAGACATTATCCATAGGCCCTATAAAGCTGGAAAGCCCCGTTGTGCTCGCCCCTATGTCCGGCGTAACGGATATGCCCTTTCGAAAACTGGTCAAACGTTTCGGGGCAGGGCTTGTTGTATCCGAAATGATTGCCAGTCAAGAAATGCTGCGCGCCTCAGACAAAACACAAAAAATGGCCACATCCTGCGCAGATGAAAGCCCTATTGCGGTCCAGTTGGCGGGTACAGACCCACAAATCATGGCTGAAGCCGCAAAATTAAACGAAGAACGCGGCGCTGACATTATCGACATCAATATGGGATGTCCGGTTAAAAAAGTCGTGAAATCATTCGCCGGGTCAGCCTTGATGCGCAACGAAGAACTCGCAGGCGATATCATGCGCGCCGTGAAAGAGGCCGTTTCTATTCCTGTCACCGTCAAAATGCGCCTTGGCTGGGATGAAGACAACCTGAATGCCCTGACATTGGCCCGCATGGCACAGGATATTGGCTTGGCTTGCGTCACCATTCATGGGCGCACCCGAAATCAGATGTACAGCGGTCATGCCGACTGGAACGCGATTGCCCCGATCAAGCAAGGCCTTGATATTCCCGTCATCGGCAATGGTGACCTCAACACCCTTGAAGACGTTGAAAAAATGATCGAGCAGGCCGGTGTCGACGGCATTATGATTGGGCGCGGGGCCTATGGTCGTCCGTGGTTTTTACGACAGGTTATGGACTATCTGAAAAACGGTCAAAAAACACCATCGCCGTCATTAGAAGAACAATGTGAAATTCTTTTATCGCACTACGATGCCATGCTGGATCATTACGGCGAACATGTCGGTGTGCGCCATGCCCGCAAACATATCGGCTGGTACTGCAAAGGCCTGACCGGTGCCACAGATTTTCGCAATCAAATTATGAAACTTGCCTCACCCGATGAGGTGCGCAGCCTAATTCAAAAATTTTATAACGATAACATAACCCGAAAGGTTGCCTGAACATGCCGAAAGCCAGCATCTCTTTTGATGGTGAAGTCATCCTCAATTCTGTTGCCTCTTGTGTCTTCGTCATTAATTCAAAAGGTATCCTCCAGTTCGTCAACACGGCAGGGGAACAGCTTTTACAAGCCAGCGCACCTTATCTAAAAGGGCATGATCTGGAAGAATTCATCCCGAACGACAGCCCAATCCTTTCCCTGATCCATCAGGCCCGTATTGATCAGGCCACCGTTTCGGAAAACAGCATCACACTTGAATCACCACGTCTGGGGAAACATCTGGTCAACGCGCATGCCTCACCCCTGGTCGAAGATCCGTCCTTAATCATCCTGACCCTGACCAAGCGGTCTTTGGCCGACCAGATTGCCCGGCAACTGAAACATCGTTCCGCCGCGCGCACCATTACCGCAATGTCCGCCATGTTGGCCCATGAAATTAAGAACCCCTTATCCGGTATTCGTGGTGCAGCTCAATTATTGGAAAGTACAGCCAGCGAAGAAGATAAAGCCCTTACCAAGCTGATTACGGACGAAACTGATCGCATTTGCGCCCTCGTGGATCGCATGGAAACCTTTACAGATGGTCGCCCTATCAAGCGCGATGGTGTCAATATTCACCAGGTTCTGGAACATGTTCGCCAATTGGCACAAAACGGTTTTGGTTCTCATATCCGTTTTTCTGAAAATTATGACCCCTCCTTACCTTTGGTTTTTGGCAATAAAGACAACTTGATTCAAATCGTTCTCAATCTTGTTAAAAATGCCTGTGAAGCCACCACAGGTGAAAACGCGGAAATCACTTTAACAACCGCTTACCAACATGGTGTGCGCTTGGCAGTTCCGGGGTCCAACACACGCGTCCATTTACCATTAATGGTTTCCATTCAAGATAACGGCCCCGGCATACCGGAAGATTTACGCCCCCATCTATTTGAACCTTTTGTGACGACAAAACAAAAGGGCAGCGGCCTTGGCCTTGCCTTGGTTGCAAAAATGGTGGGCGATCATGGGGGCCTGATTGAATGCGAAAGCGAACCGAAGAAAACCATATTCCGCATCATGCTGCCCATGTATTCCGAAAAACAAAACGGCCCGTTAGACAAGAAGGGAAAATAAAATGAGTGCAACAATCCTAATCGCAGACGACGATGCTGCCATCCGTACCGTTCTCAATCAAGCATTGGGGCGCGCTGGTTATGAAGTCCGCGTAACGGGAAATGCCTCAACCCTTTGGCGATGGGTCAATGACGGGGAAGGGGATCTGGTCATCACCGATGTGGTCATGCCGGATGAAAACGGACTTGATCTCATTCCACGTATCAAAAAAATTCGCCCAGAATTGCGCTGCATTGTCATGAGCGCCCAAAACACCTTGATGACAGCCGTGCGCGCTACCGAACGCGGCGCCTTCGAATATTTACCAAAACCTTTTGATCTCAATGAATTAATATCCGTTGTCAAACGAGCACTTGAAACACCACAAGCCAGTAAGTCGAACACGGCACCAGCCAACAACATGGAAGAAGAACTCCCGCTGATTGGGCGTTCCCCTGCCATGCAGGATATTTATCGCACGCTTGCACGTTTGATGGGGACCGACCTGTCCGTGATGATTACCGGGGAGTCCGGCACAGGTAAGGAACTGGTGGCACGCGCCCTGCATGATTATGGCAAGCGTCGAAATGGCAGTTTTGTAGCCCTTAACATGGCCGCGATCCCCAAAGAATTAATCGAGAGTGAACTGTTTGGTCACGAAAAAGGATCATTTACCGGTGCCACCAACCGGAAATCCGGTCGTTTCGAACAAGCCGAGGGCGGCACCCTGTTTCTGGATGAAATCGGGGATATGCCAGCCGAAGCACAAACCCGCCTTCTGCGCGTCCTGCAAGAAGGTGAATTTACGACAGTCGGTGGGTCGACCCCGATCAAAGCCAATGTCCGTATTGTTGCCGCAACCCACCGCGATTTACGCAGCCTGATCCGCCAAGGTCTGTTCCGTGAAGATTTATATTATCGCCTGAATGTGGTGCCGATCCGATTACCCCCGTTGCGTGAACGTACAGAAGATATCCCTGAGCTCGCCAACCATTTCCTATCTCAGGTCGCTGAAGAAGGGTTGCCGTGGAAAACCATTGAGAAACCAGCACTCGAACGTTTAAAACAACATAATTGGCCCGGTAACGTCCGCGAACTGGAAAACGTCATTCGGCGCCTTGCTGCCTTATATTCACAAGAAACCATCACCTTGGAAGTCATTCAACAGGAATTGGCTGAACTGAACGCCCAAAGTGCAAACGGTGGCGGCGATAGTGATCCCGATAACCTTTCTTCTGCCATTGAAAAGCATTTACGATCTTATTTCGATGCCCATGGCGACAGCTTGCCGCCGTCCGGTCTTTATGACCGGGTCTTAAAAGAACTGGAACGTCCCTTACTTTCCATGACGTTAGAAGCCACAAACGGAAATCAGATAAAATCTGCTCAACTTTTGGGATTAAACAGAAACACTCTTCGCAAAAAAATTCGGGAGCTGAATATTCCTATAACCAAAAATGCCGTGAAATAATCTTTGGTAAATGCGCAACAGGCGTTGCAACTTTGCAACAGATATGTCTAAACTCCTTTCAACATGCGATGGGGCAAGCAAGCCGAGGGAGTTATAATAAGCCATCATGTCTGCGTCTTTTCCCAAATCCAGTGCTGATCAACTGACCAAACTAATGACCTGGGTTCGTCGAACGGGATTAAGCCGAAAACTGGCTTTCCTGCTGGTTATCTGCGCAGTTTCGTCGGGGGTTGCAACTTTTGTTGCCATGACCAGTTCCGGTCCTTCAGGGGCCGATCCTTCGGACATTCTGAACTTACTTTATGTCGATGCCGTCTTGCTTTTGCTGCTTGGCGCCCTCATCATTCGACGCATACTCAAATTACACACGCAACATTCCCGTGGCATTGCCGGTTCAAAACTTCATACCCGGCTCGTTGTATTTTTTAGTTTACTTGCCGTAACCCCTGCAATTCTGGTTGCCGTTTTTGCCGGATTATACTTGAACCTAGGGATGCAATCTTGGTTCAGCGAACGCGTCTCAACCGCGCTGAGTTCCTCTCAAACCGTTGCCAAGGCCTATCGTGATTCCCATGTCAGGTCCATTCAGATCGATGCACTGGCAATGGCCAACACGCTCAACCGCAAAGCCGCACAACTTTCACGCTCGCGCTATGTTCTGGAACGTGAGTTGAACCAGCTGGCACAAGAAAAAAACCTTGTTGAAGCCGCCATCATTGACGGGCAAAGCCGCGTTCTTGCCCATACAGCTCTGACACTCAGTCTTGCTTTTGACCAAATATCACGCGGGGTTCTGGATCAGGCCGATCAAAATGAAGTTGTCGTCACGTTTGAACCGCAAAACGATCGGACACGCGCCATTGTCAAACTGGATAACTACATCGACACCTATCTGTTTATCGGGCGCTTTATCCCGCCGGAAATCAGCGGATCCATTGACCGGGTCGAAAATGCCTATAAACAATATTCGGAACTGGAAAAACAACGCGAAGGCATTCACATCAGCTTTGTGATGATCTTCATGGTCATTGCATTGATGCTCCTGCTGGCTGCGGCATGGCTGGGGATGACCTTTGCCAACCAGATGGTTCAGCCCTTGATCGACCTGATTACCGCCAGTGAACGTATCCGCAAAGGCGATCTTGCCGCACGGGTTGATAAAGATCATAGCGGTGATGAAATCGGTCTTCTCGGTCGCGCCTTTAACCGTATGGCCGAACAGCTTGAAACGCAACGTGAAAGCCTCATTGAAGCAAACCGTGAAATGGCAGAGCGCAACCGATTTACCGAAACAGTTTTGGATGGGGTCAGCGCCGGTGTTATCGGTCTTGATGCAGAAGGCAAAATCCATCTTCCCAACCGTTTTGCCAGTCTTTTTCTAAAAAGTGAAATCAGTACACTTGCAGGCAAGCCCTTGGAAGAAATCGTCCCGGAATTGAAAGACCTCCTGTCGCAAGCTCAGCAAAAGCCCATTCGCGTCGCGCAACGGGAAGTTAAGCTTTTGCGGGATGGTCAGTTGCGTATCATCAATGCCAGCATTGCCGCAGAATGGGTTGATAACGATATTATCGGCTATGTTCTGACATTCGACGATATTACTGAACTGCAAAGCGCACAACGCCGGGCGGCATGGGCAAACGTAGCCCGTCGCATTGCTCACGAGATTAAAAACCCGCTGACACCTATTCAATTATCGGCAGAACGTCTTAAACGTAAATACGCCAAAGAAATTACCAGTGACCCCGAAAC
This sequence comes from Terasakiella sp., assembly GCF_048267425.1. Taxonomy (GTDB): domain Bacteria; phylum Pseudomonadota; class Alphaproteobacteria; order Rhodospirillales; family Terasakiellaceae; genus Terasakiella. The sequence goes on along the minus strand of NZ_JBLWXN010000004.1, from coordinate 125,662 downwards.
ATTTGAAATGTGTACCGCAACCATTATCCGACAAGTGGACGATATGCGGCGCATGGTTGATGAATTTTCCTCCTTCGCCCGCATGCCACGCCCGGTCCTGAAGCCCGAAAATATTAGTGAGTTATGCGGCGAGATCATCTTTCTGGAACGCAACCGTACAGAAATGGTGGAATACGACATAAAACTGGCCGCCCCGGACATGTCCTTGCTGTGCGACCGTCAGCAAATTGCCCGACTTCTCACCAATCTGGTAAAAAATGCAGCGGAAGGCATTTTTTCAAAATACGATTTTGATCCAGATGATGCACATATAACGGAACATGACGCCCCCTTGGGAAAGGTTTCGCTGGAGCTTTTGGAAACCAATCAGGAAATCATTATTCGCATTGAAGATAACGGCATTGGCTTTCCACAGGAAGAACGCGAACGTTTAACAGACCCTTACGTCACAACGCGGACCAAAGGAACGGGATTGGGGCTTGCGATTGCTAAAAAAATCGTAGAAGAACACCAAGGAAAAATGGCCTTGAAGGATAGAGCAGGGGGCGGCGCAATTGTCGAATTGCACTTCCCGGAATTGGAAGAACACGGGTCCAGCCCGCAAAAAGAGAAAGAAAGTAATCCGATGGATATGGCAATAAGGTTGGTAAGCGATGGCGTATGATATTTTAATTGTCGATGATGAAGCCGATATTCGCATGTTAACAGCGGGTATTCTTGAAGACGAAGGATATGAACCGCGCGAAGCCGGCAGTGACGTACAGGCGTTAGATAGTGTACGCAAACGCCGTCCCAGCCTTGTATTACTGGATATCTGGTTACAAGGCAGCAGGCTTGATGGCTTGGGTATTTTAAAGGCACTGAAAAAAGATCATCCCGACCTGCCGGTTATTATGATGAGCGGCCATGGTACCATTGAAACGGCTGTTAAGGCGTTACATGATGGTGCCTACGATTTTATCGAAAAGCCTTTCAAAACTGATCGCCTTTTAATGGCGGTTGAACGCGCACTGGAAACTGCGACCTTAAGGCGCGAGAACGAAGAATTGCGCAGCCGTGGCGCGGTGGAAAGCGAACTCATCGGTATCTCCTCTCGCTTAAATCAACTGCGCCAAAGCGTTGAAAAGGTAGCACAATCCAACAGTCGCGTTTTAATCAACGGACCAGCCGGGTCCGGCAAAGAAGTTTGCGCACGTCATCTTCATTTTCAGTCACGCAGAGCAAAAGGCCCCTTTGTTGTACTCAATTGCGCAACGATGGACGCAGATCGTGTAGAAAGTGAACTATTTGGTGTTGAAGCAGTCAACGGCAATCCCGGTAAAGTCGGCTTCTTTGAACAGGCCCACAACGGCACCCTGTTATTGGATGAAGTCAGCGATATGCCCAGCGAAACACAGGGGAAGATTGTCCGCGTCCTTCAGGAACAGCGTTTTCAGCGGGTCGGGGGGAATACCCCTGTTGAAGTTGATGTCCGCGTTGTCGCTGCATCTTCCAAGGATTTAAACGTGGAAATGGCAGAAGATCGTTTTCGCGAAGATCTGTTTTATCGCCTCAGTGTCGTTCCAATTGATCTTCCCGCTTTATTTGAACGGCGCGAAGATATTCCTTATCTCGCGAATTATTTTATGAATAAAACCGCACAGGTGCTGGGACATTCACCGCGCATTTTCAGTGAGGAGGCCTTAGCCGCCATGCAGGCCTATGACTGGCCTGGCAATGTGCGGGAACTTCGCAATGTGGTGGAACGTATTTTAATTATGGCCCCAGGGACACCGGATGACCCGATAAAAGTCGATATGTTGCCCCGTGAGGTTACAACCAGTGATTCCGATACATTAAATTGGGACCCCACCAGTGAAATTATGAGCTTGCCGCTGCGCGAAGCCCGTGAAATCTTCGAACGCGAATATCTTAATACCCAAATCAGCCGTTTTGGCGGTAATATTTCCAAAACGGCCAGTTTTGTCGGCATGGAACGCTCCGCTCTTCATCGCAAGTTAAAATCTCTGAACTTGACGATGGATGAAAAAGCAAAAGCGTAAGGAGAGTTTGAAATGAAAGTCATTATTTGCGGTGCCGGTCAAGTTGGCTCCAACATCGCCCATTATCTTGCGCTGGAAGATAACGACGTGACCGTCGTCGATCAATCCCCTGCATTAATTGGTAAAATTACCGACACGCTGGATTGCCGGGGGGTAACGGGGCACGCCAGTCATCCTGATGTTTTAAAAGAAGCCGGCGCTGAAGATGCTGACATGTTGATTGCCGTGACCTATACGGATGAAATCAATATGGTTGCCGCACAAGTGGCCCATTCTCTATTCAAAATCCCCAAAAAAGTGGCGCGGATCCGTTCTCAAAGTTATCTTGCACCGGAATGGCAAAATCTGTACACACGCGACAACTTACCGATCGATGTGATTATTTCACCTGAGATCGAGGTTGCCCGCGCGGTTATGCGCCGTCTAACCGTTCCGGGGGCAACCGATATGATCCCCTTGTGTGATGGGAAAGTTCGCCTTGTCGGGGTTCGCTGTGAAAAAGACTGCCCCCTTGTATTCACACCTTTGCGCCAACTGACACAACTGTTTCCTGACCTCAACATCGTCGTCATCGGGCTGGTTCGGGATGGGAAATCCATTATTCCGACAGCGGACGACCAGTTGCTCCCCGGTGACGAGGCTTTCTTTGTTGTCGATGAAGAACATATGGTGCGCGCCCTGACAGCATTTGGTCACGATGAAACAGAAGCCCGCCGCCTGTTGATTTTCGGTGGCGGCAATATCGGTCTGTTCCTCGCCCAACAGTTGGAACGGGAATATCCGTGGGTCAATGCGAAAATCATTGAGAAAAGTGAAACACGCGCCCGTCAAATTGCTTCCCAGCTTACGAAAACCACCGTGTTATGCGGGGATGTCCGTGATCAGGAACTTTTGATCGAAGCCAACGTCACAGCCGCTGAAACCATCGTCGCCGTAACCGATGATGATGAAACCAATATTTTAGGCTCCTTACTTGCCAAACGCATGGGATCTCAACGGACAGTAACCCTGATCAACAAGGCCTTATATGAGCCTCTTTTAAACAATTTAGGTATCGATGTTGTTGTGAACCCACGCAGCATCACCGTTTCACAGATTTTGCAGCAAGTCCGTAAAGGGCGTATTCATTCGGTACATAGTTTACGCGAAGGATTTGGAGAATTGATCGAAGCCGAAGCCTTGGCAACCTCACCACTGGTCGGTGCGCCGTTGCGTGATGTTAAAATGCCTAATGGTGTTGTTCTAGGGGCCATCGTGCGCGACGGGCAGGTCATTTCACCACGGGGGAGCACAATCATTGAGCCCAAAGACCGGATCGTTCTGTTTGCTGCATCCGATGCAGTGCGCAAAGTGGAAAAAATGTTCTCGGTCCGGCTGGAGTTCTTTTAAAAAATGTCAAGGTTTGCCTATGTTAACGGTGCTTATGTGCCGCACGAACATGCCAGTGTCCATATTGAAGATCGCGGTTTTCAGTTTGCCGATAGCGTCTATGAAGTCATTTACCTTTATAAAGGGAAACTAATTGATGCAGAGGCACACCTGAAACGGCTGGAACATTCTTTGAATGAGCTGGATATGGACATGCCCAAATCACGGGCGGCCTTCATGGTTAATATCAAAGAACTGGTGAGGCGTAATCGTGTGAAAACCGCATTGATCTATGTGCAAGTGACACGTGGCAGCGCCGCACGCGATTTTCCCTATCCCGAAAATACACTGCCAACCGTTGTTATGACGGCAAGACGGGTGGCCCCCTTTGATGCAAATGCCCCCCTTAAAGGGATTAAAGTGATGAGCCTGCCGGATATCCGCTGGGTACGTTGCGATATAAAAACCACATCCTTACTCGCAGCTTCCATGAGCAAACAAAAAGCACAGGATAGCGGTTTTGACGATGCATGGCTTTTAACTGACGACCTGTTCGTAACAGAAGGGACGTCAAACAATGCCTGGATTTTACGCGAAGATGGAAAACTGCAAACGCGCAAACCATCCCACGAAATCCTGAACGGTATTACGAGGCAGGCAATCATCAAACTTGCCGGGCAGAAAGGCATTGAAATTGTTGAAGATGCCTTCAGCCTTGATGAAGCAAAAAAAGCGAAAGAAGCCTTTGTGACAAGCTCAAGCGCCTGCGTCAAACCCGTCATTCAAATTGACGACACAACCATCGCAGATGGAAAGCCCGGTCTTTTCACCCAACAAATTGCAAAAATCTATGCCGATTTTCTTGAGGAATAAAAACGTGAGCCATTTCCCCCGCCCGCAAGCCGTGATCTTTGATTGGGATAATACCCTTGTCGATACATGGCCTGCCATTCACGATGCGATCAATCATACGCTGGTGGCAATGGGACATGATGCATGGACCTATGACGAAACCCGCCAACGCATTCGTAAATCCATGCGTGATAGTTTTCCCGGATTGTTTGGAGATCGTTGGGAAGAAGCCGGTAAAATATTTTATGCCCGATTCGAAGAATCCCATATCAGCCGATTACAGGCAATTGACGGTGCCGAAAACCTTCTCAAAGCCTTATACAGCAAGGGGTTTTACCTTGCTATTGTCTCTAACAAGAGGGGAAAATACCTGCGCCAAGAAGTTGAGCATTTAGGATGGGGAAAATATTTCAAAAAACTTGTCGGAGCAGGGGATGCTCAACTGGATAAACCCGACCCTTCACCTGTTGATTTAGCCCTTGAAAACAGCGGAATTCCTAGGGGTTCAGACGTCTGGTTCGTGGGGGATACAGATGTGGATCTGGAGTGCGCACACAACTCAGGATGTATATCCGTACTGATAAGAGAGCAAGCACCGAGTCAAGGAGAATTTGACGAGTTCCCTCCTTCTTGGTATTTCAGTAATTGCATGGAGTTAGCTTCGACATTGAATAAATGTGACGTTTGGGAGACTGATCAACAAGTCGAGCAAACTCTATAAAAGACCAAACCATAAATGCCAACGATAAAGATAATTAGGGAATATAGACCCATGGCTGCTGAAAAGTCTCAGAATGTGCAAGACGTTTTTTTAAATCACATTCGTAAACAAAAAAACTCCGTCACCATTTTTTTGGTAAACGGTGTAAAACTCCAGGGGATTGTAACTTGGTTTGACAACTTCTCTGTGCTGCTGCGCAGAGACGGTCATACACAACTGGTGTACAAGCATGCGATTTCGACAATCATGCCTTCTTCACCTGTACAATTGTTCGATCCGTCCGGCGAAGACGAAGAGTAAACGTGACGAACGAAAATAATCCGCCCAAGAACCAATCAAAAACGGGCTGGAGCGATGATAACGACCGAACTCCTTGTTTGGTCGTTCACCCGCATTTAAAAAGCGAACGCGGTGCGTTACGTTCCCCTCAGGCTCGTCTGGAAGAATGTATCGGCCTTGCCTTGGCTATTCATGTGGATGTGGTCCATAGCGAAGTCGTCAATATTGCACGTCCCAAACCGGCCACCTTGTTTGGTCAAGGGGTGGTTGAGGCACTGGCAACCACCATTGGCCGCGTGGATAAGCATAAAGACGAATGGGATGACGATGACATCGGACTTGCCATCGTTGATGCAGCGTTGTCTCCTATCCAGCAACGCAATCTTGAAAAAGCCTGGAATTGCAAAGTCATTGACCGTACTGGACTTATCCTTGAAATTTTCGGGGAACGTGCCCGCACGGCAGAAGGGGCCTTGCAGGTCGAACTGGCGGCCCTGACGTATCAACGATCCCGCCTGGTGCGATCCTGGACCCACCTGGAACGCCAACGTGGTGGCCTTGGCTTTATTGGCGGTCCCGGTGAATCACAAATCGAGATTGATCGTCGTCTCATTGACGAACGCATCGTTCGATTGAAAAAAGACCTCGGCGAAGTCAAACGCACCCGTGAATTACACCGCAAAGCCCGGCGCAATACGCCATACCCGATCGTTGCACTTGTCGGTTATACCAACGCCGGGAAATCAACGCTTTTCAACCGACTGACAAAAGCGGAGGTATTTGCACAGGACTTGCTGTTTGCCACACTGGACCCGACCATGCGCTCCATCACGCTACCATCCGGGCGTGATGTCATCATTTCCGATACGGTCGGCTTTATTTCCCAACTTCCGCATGAATTGGTGGCGGCCTTCCATGCCACGCTGGAAGAAGTTCACGAAGCCGACGTCATTTTACATGTTAGAGATGCCTCCCACCCCGACACAGAAGCCCAAAGAGCCGACGTTCTGGATGTTCTCAAAACATTGGGGGTGGAAGAAAAACTCGAAGATTGCTTGATCGAGGTCTATAACAAAGCCGACCTGCTGGATCAGGACGATCTGGATATCATTACCAATCGCGTCAATCGCTCAAACGGTCTGGTCAGTATGGTCTCTGCCGTTACAGGGCAGGGGTGTGATCAACTTCTTGACGATATCAATAAACTGCTCAGCGCACGTTTCCAGATCTTCGAAGTCGAGGTCCCTTACAGTGACGGCCAAATGCTCAGTTGGATTTATGGACATGGCGAAGTGACAGAACGCAATGAAGGCGAGAACGGATTTCATATCACCGTCAAAATGAATGATATGAATAGCTCGCGCTTTCAGCAAAAGTTCCCACAGCTTTTCCCTGCTATCGAACCAGAAGAAACAGACGAAGCCTCACAACAACCAACCGGATGGTCCCCAACTTAATAACGGGAACTGTCCGTAAATATTGTCTTTCCAACTGGCTTTGTGCTTCTCTTTTGCCTTTCTTTAACTTCTTTCCCGCAAACTGTTTGTAAAATCACACAGATGATCTTATCTACAAGTAGATGTGAAAGAGGGATAGAAATGGCAACAAAACAAGCACAAGCCAGATGGCGTTCCCGACATCAGCTTGTTAAAAAACAGCTTAATGTCATGGCGAAACACCTGATTCACGAAGATCTGGAAGAAATCGCACGCGATTATGACCTAAAGGGAAAGGGTGAAGCCGTCACCTTCGCCACCTTCATCACCAAAGCCATGCGCCAACAAGCCGAATATAACCCGGAAGCCAAACGCATTATGGACCTGCTGGAACATGCCTATAAACGGGACCGCGATATTTACAAACCTTAGGGTCCTGACCCTAAATAAAATCAATCATCCTGAACAGACAAAAAGGCGAGAACGTCTTCGATATCCTTGTCTGTCATTTCCCCGAATAGTTCGACTTGATCCACATGCTCACGTTCGCCGGATTTGAAATCCTGAAACTGTTTTTTCAGGTATTTAATATGCTGTCCGGTGACTGCCGGCTTATTGCCACGGCCCATACCATCCTTGTTGTGGCACCCGCGGCACATTTCCATATAATATTCTTCGCCATTTTCCAGATCACCTTCATGCTTGGGAATTTGTACAACGGCTTCTGCCTGTTGCAAACGTTCCAACCCATCTATACGACCGCTCAATTCAGGCAATTGGCTTGCCAGCTTGATATTGGAGAGATACGTCGTGATATCACGGACATCTTCCGGCGGTAATTCACGGTCATTGGCAAAAGGTACCATCGGAATATTAACCCGTTTGCGGGTTTTGAAATTCTTGATCTGCTCTTCCATATATTCTTGCGGCAATCCTGCCAGTCGCGGATAAACGCCACCGCCGCCGCCTTGGCCTAAACTACCGTGACAACCCGCGCAGAGTTCATTGATGTCTTCGGCATTATATTTGTCATACTCATAATCTTCAGGAACATCCGCCGCCCAGAGGGATCCGGCAAACAACAGACATGATAATCCAGCAGAACGTGCAAGCGCTTTCACGAACATCTTGGGGGGCATCCTTTACACTCAGATTTGTTTATACATTTTCTGCATGTGATAATTATTCCGACCAAAATCCACCTTGATGTTCATCAACAAAACAAAGTCAGCCACTCATTTCTCCCTCAAAGCAATCACTATGCCCCGTAAAACAGTCAATCAGTGAAATTCAAACCACCTTTCAATCCTGCCAAACGTTAATTTTTTAACATTTCGTGCATGACTCTACATTCGAGCATCGCTATAACTGGCGCATGAAATTGGATGTCGATCATATCACCCGCATTATTTCCGAAGTCGCTGAGGAAGAGATCATGCCGCGCTTTCAAAAGCTGGCGGCCAGCGACATTATGGAAAAATCTCCCGGTGACTTGGTCACTACGGCTGATATCGAAGCCGAAATAAAATTAACCGCCCGTTTAATCGATTATTTGCCCGGCTCCGTCGTTGTTGGGGAAGAAGCGGTTGCCAAAGATAAATCTGTTTTAAAATCATTGGACAGCACAGAACCCGTCTGGATTATTGATCCTGTCGACGGGACGCGTAATTTCTCAAAAGGCGATAGCGTTTTTGGCTCTATGGTCGCCTTGGCTCATCAAGGGGAATTAATTGCCTCGTGGATTCACGACCCGGCCCGCAAACGCACCGCTGTGGCAGAAAAAGGGGCAGGGGCAAGTTTGGCCGGTCGTCCCCTTCACGTTAAGAAATTCCACAGTCTCGAACATATGACGGTTTCCTTAAACGCCAAACATCGGCGCTGGCTGGAAAATCGTGCTGTCGATGGCTTAGGCCCCGTTCCCCATATGGCCATTCGTTACGGTTCGGTGGCCCATGATTATATTGCTCTGGCAGCAGGGGAATTTCATTGTGCGCAATACCGTCGTCTTCATACATGGGATCATGCCGCAGGTATCTTGCTTCACCGTGAAGCCGGCGGATATGATTTTATGGTGGGATCGCAAACCCCCTATAAACCAAAAGTTTATGCGCAGGACTGCCTTTTGATTACGCCTAATAAAGATGTTTGGGAAGAGGCGCGCCGTTTCCTCAATCCGGGATCAGACAGCTATCATGTCTAAATCACCACAGGAAATTTTACGGAACGTTTTTGGTTTTTCCGATTTTCGTGGCGTGCAGAAAGACGTCATCGAGCGCACGATTGCAGGGGGAGACTCCCTTGTCCTCATGCCAACGGGCGGGGGGAAATCCCTTTGTTACCAAATCCCGGCCGTATGCCGCAAAGGCTGTGCAATCGTTATTTCCCCCCTGATTGCCCTGATGCAGGATCAAGTCACTGCTCTGTGCCAAGTCGGTATTAAGGCTGCAACACTCAATTCCACCATTGCCCCAGACGAAGCTTACGAAATTGAGCGCGCCATGCGGGCAGGGGAACTGGACCTTGTTTATGTCGCCCCAGAACGTCTGCTGACCGATCGCTTTTTTACACTGCTAAATCATTGCGACATCTCCTTATTTGCGATTGACGAGGCCCATTGCGTTTCCCAATGGGGACACGATTTTCGGCCCGAATACCGCCAATTGGTCAACCTGCACGACCATTTTCCAAATGTACCACGCATCGCCTTAACCGCGACCGCAGACGGGCCAACCCGCCTAGATATCATTGAACGGCTTAATCTGGGGCAAGGCGAAGTCTTTATCACTGGATTTGATCGCCCTAATATTCGTTACAACATCGTACCAAAAAACAATGCGAAGACTCAGCTTTTGAAATTCCTGCAGGAATATGACGAAAACGATAGCGGCATCGTTTACTGCATGAGCCGTAAAAAGGTTGAGGAAATCGCAAACTGGCTCCGGGACAAAGGCTATGACGCTTTATCCTATCATGCCGGTATGGACAAGAACATCCGCAGCCTCAATCAAGATAAATTCGTCCGCGAAGAAGGCATCGTTATGGTCGCCACCGTCGCGTTCGGTATGGGGATTGATAAACCCAACGTCCGATTTGTTGCCCATATGGACCCACCCAAAAGCCTTGAAGCCTATTATCAGGAAACAGGTCGGGCCGGACGGGATGGATTGGCGTCACAAACTTGGATGGCCTATGGCTTGCAGGATGTCACCAAGTTGCGCCAGTTTACAGAAAGCTCGGATCTGCCGGAACGTCAAAAACATATTGAACGTCAAAAATTGGACGCTTTGCTGGCCTACTGCGAAACTCATCGGTGTCGTCGTCAGGTTCTGCTGGAATATTTCGGCGAAACCTTAAGCGAGCCTTGCGGCAATTGTGATACCTGCCTTAACCCGGTGGAAACATTTGACGGCACCGTGCCCGCCCAAAAAATCCTATCCTGTATTTATCGAACCGGAGAAACATTTGGGGCAGGGCATATCATTGATGTTTTACTCGGCGAAGAAAACGACAAAATAATGCGTTTTCGCCATAACCAGCTCAGCACCTATGGCATCGGAAAAGAACTTAAACGCGACACTTGGCGTTCCATCATCCGCCAGCTTGTCGCCCTTGGGCTGGTGCGCATGGATATCGAAGGCTACGGCGCTTTAAAACTTGGCCCCGATGTGCGCGAAGTTTTACGCGGGGAACGCAATGTTTTCATGCGCAAAGACCCCGATGCCCGTCGCTCCGCCAAAGCCAGACGAGAAGCACGGGCCACCATTGTGCTGGAACGTGAAGATGATAAATCCCTGTTTGAAGCCTTGCGCGCCAAACGCAAAGACCTGGCCGAAGAACAAAACGTGCCGCCCTATGTGATTTTTGCCGATGCTACCTTGATCGAAATGGCTAAAACACGCCCGAGTGATGCGGACAGTTTTTTGGCCCTTTCCGGCGTCGGTCAAACAAAGCTGGAACGTTATAGCAGCATATTTATGGATGTTATCAACGGGTTTGAAGATTGATTACATTGTCTCTATAGCAATCTAATCTTTGATTTTCTCATTACACAAACTTATACTGCCTCCCAATTATTTAAGAATTTAAAAGGGAGATAAAGATGAAGGTTGCATTCCTTGGCCTTGGTGTCATGGGCTATCCGATGGCAGGCCACCTGCACAAGGGCGGGCATGACGTCTGTGTCTATAACCGCACAACTGCCAAAGCGCAAAAATGGGTTGCCGAATACGGTGGTTCCTTTGCAGAAACGCCTGCAAAGGCCGCTGAGGGGGCGCAAATTGTTTTTGCCTGCGTCGGTAACGATGACGACCTTAGAAGCGTCTGCACAGGCGAAAACGGCGCTTTTGACGCGATGGACAAAGGCACAGTCTTTGTGGATCACACGACAACCTCCGCCGAAGTTGCCCGCGAAATGTCCGTCGAAGCTGAAAAACGCGGACTGTCATTCATGGATGCCCCCGTTTCCGGCGGTCAAGCCGGGGCAGAAAACGGTACTCTGACCATTATGGTTGGCGGTAGTCCGGAAAATTTCGAACACACCAAACCGGTTCAAGAATGTTACGCCCAAGCCGTCACGCTTATGGGCGATGTCGGAGCAGGGCAATTGACCAAAATGGTCAACCAGATCACTTTTGTTGGTGCCGTCCAATCCATTTCCGAAGGCTTGGCCTTTGCAGAAAAAGCCGGACTGGACCCTAAAAAAGTTATCGATGTGATTTCCAAAGGGGCTGCTGGGTCATGGCAATTGTCCAATCGTGGCTACACGATGGTTGAAGATAAATTTGACTTCGGTTTTGCTGTCGATTGGGTCAGAAAAGACCTTGGTTTTGCCCTTGATGAAGCCCGTAAAAATGGCTCCGCTTTACCGGTCACCGGACTGATTGACCAGTATTACAAAGAGGTCCAACGCATGGGCGGCGGACGCTGGGATACCTCTGCACTGATCAAATTACTACGTGATTAAATGCCCCTCTATATCATGCAAAAATCCCTCAACTTCACCTGAGGGATTTTTCACTTTAACAATACTATTTAATTATTATTAATCAATTATATATAAGTTAAAGTTGAACTCATTTTTCAAGTTTTTTAGCCACTTGCCAATGGTGCTCCATTTCCGCAAGCGTCGCATCCATCATCTCTTTTCCGTCTGCGCGAACACCTGCTTCCATTGCCTTAAAGCGACGTTCAAATTTTACATTACAAGACCGCAACGCACTGTCCGGGTCCACATCTGCCCAACGCGCCAAATTGACGACTGTAAACAGCAAGTCACCGATCTCATCCTTGATCCGATCTTTGGACGGTTGGACGTGATGAACCTCCTCTTCGACCTCTTGCAATTCTTCCCGGATCTTATCCAGAACCCCATCTACGTCTGGCCAATCAAAGCCAACCCGAATGGCACGTTTTTGTAATTTCAACGAACGGGTGAGGGCGGGTAAACCACCCGCAACACCATCCAACGCAGACGGAATATCCTGTCCGGCCTGCATCGCTTTTTCTTTGCGTTCACGTTCTTTCTGCTGTTCCCATGCAACGGTTTGCGCATCCGCTGTTTCAATGACTTCATCCCCAAAAACATGCGGATGACGCGATACCATTTTGTCCGCAATGGATTTTGCAACATCATTGAAATCAAAAAGATTTTCATCCTTTGCCATCTGCGCATGAAACACCACCTGCAACAGTAAGTCACCCAATTCTTCTTGCAGGTGAGGCCAATCCTTATGCTCAATCGCATCAGCAACTTCATAAGCTTCTTCAATTGTGTGCGGGGCAATTGTTTCAAAGGACTGCTCAATATCCCAAGGGCATCCGTCTTTTGGGTCACGCAATTTTGCCATGATCGCCAACAGGCGAGACATCTCGCTCTCAAAAGAAGAGGAATCAAATTTTGTCACTTTTAAGCTCCCGACACAAAAAGACTGAGGAAATTTGAATAGGCACCATGCCTGAGAACGTCCTCGCAAGAAAGTCGAAAATAGCAAAAATCAAACAGATCAAGCACGGAGCCAAGCCACAAACAAATTAAAGCTAAGCGCAGAAAATTGCGTCTATTTGAAGCACAACCAGCAAATGAGCACGAAGTTAAAGTAACTTATCCGCAGGGGAGCTATCATCAGAATTTCTCGAACCTCATCTTTCCCCACATATCTTTTGTCGCATAATATATATTATGTATTATTTTAATACATAATATTTTTCATATGGTTAGTTGGTATTAGCAGCATTCTTACCGTCAGTTAAATCTTGGATATCTTTTTAATATTTTTTGGCGTTTTGTCGTCAGGACGTGCTTTAAGATTTCTACTCTTGCGCTGTCTTGCCTTGCATGCGCGCTGATAAAACAAACGGACCTGAAGACAAATATCGCGCCTTTTGAAACAAACACACTCAATAAAACTTAGGGAGATTGACTCAATTTCATGAGTCTGTCGTAGATATAAAACACAACAAAAAACGCCCCTATTTTCACAGGGGCGTTAAATAGAATCAGTTTGTTGATTCTAATGATTTCGGATTCAGTTCCTTGAATCTAGACGTCGATAACCAACCCATCAAAACAAGGCTGGATATGTTTAGGCAACGTCTCTGACAGCGCGTTATAGTCCAACCCGCTGCCTAAATGCGTCAAAAACGCCTTCTCAGGCGCAATGTCTTTAACCCAACGCACCGCCTTTTCGACGTCCGCATGGGTCGGATGTGGTGCATCAACCAGCGTCCCAATCACCCAAACCTTGATCCCACGCAGTAAATCAAAACTTTCCGGTGGCATATTCACCACGTCCGTCGAATAAGCAAAATCCCCGATCCGATAGCCGATCGTCTCGCAATATCCATGATCCTGCACGATCGGCATAATCGATTGCCCGTTGATCTCAAACGCAACGCCACTTTCCACCACATGCGGCTTCAGGACCGGCTTATAAAAAACATCCGCCCCCGGTGCCAATGGTTCCAGAACATAGCCAAATCGTTGTTGAATATGATCCAGCGTTTCCTGATTAAGATAGATATCCAGCACTTCGTTCTGCGTGCGGTTTACGCTGCGCAGGTCATCAATGCCATGTAAATGATCCGCGTGACCGTGGGTATAAAGAACCCCGTCAATACGCGTGTAATCCTTATTTAAAAGCTGCTGGCGTAGATCAGGAGATGTATCTACTAGTAGAGATAGGGACTCATTTTCCACAAAAATAGATGGCCTAAGCCGCCTGTTTTTCGGATTATCAGGATCACACTTGCCCCAATAAGGCCCGATCCCGGGAACACCGCCTGAAGGGCCACATCCAAGGATCGTTACACGCATATCAGCCTCGTTTCGCTTTGGAAAAGAGTGTGAAGTAATTGTCCGTACTCTGTTTGGCAAACTCTTCTTCGCTTAGCCCTTTGATCTCGGCAACCTTGGCCGCTGTAAAGGCCGTATAAGCCGGTTCGTTTCGTTTTCCTCGCTTGGGGATCGGGGCAAGATACGGTGCATCCGTTTCCACCAACAAGCGGTCCACAGGAACGTTCTTAATTGCCTCTCGTAGTTCTTCTGCCTTCTTAAACGTCACGATGCCGGAAATAGAGATATAAAACCCCATCGAGACAACACGTTGGGCAAACGCATCCGATGCCGAAAAACAATGGATTAAACCACGAAACGGTGCCTTGTTATATTCTTCTTCAATAATGGCAAGCGTGTCTTCTTCGGCATCGCGGGTATGAACAATGACCGGCAGGTCCAACTTTCGCGCAGCCTCAATATGCGTGCGAAACTGTCTTTGCTGGATCTCGCGTGGACTATGTTCATAAAAATAATCCAGCCCGGTTTCGCCAAAACCAACAACCTTTGGATCACTTGCCCAGTGAACCAACTGGTCGACCGTCACTTCCGGTTCGCTATCGGCGTTATGAGGGTGAATACCAACCGTACAAAAGATATTGTCATGCGCCTTGGCAATCGCATGGACCTGATCAAATTTCGTCACATGGGTGCAGATCGTCATCATGGTTTTGACACCAGCCTCTTCAGCACGTGCTAAAACCGCTTCAAAATCTTCCTGAAATTCAGGGAAATCCAAATGACAATGGCTATCAACTAACATCTTTTTCGGTTGCAGGCTCAGACTTGCGTCAAAGCCCCCTTCTCTTTCGCTTTTTCCAGATCGGCGGAATTCAGCTCATCCAGCTTGCCGTCTTTAAATTCAATTTCAAAAACAGTTTCTTTATTTTTCGGGTTCTGACGAAGTGCCCGTTTGATAAAGAACGTACCGTCCTTGCCCTCATAGGTCTTTTCCAATTCTTCATGGTCAATGAAGCGTGGGAAAACGCCTTCGGGTTTTTCAAGCTTGGTTCCGGCCATTAAGGCCCCTGCCTCACCACACGCTTCAAAATTGCGGTTTTCAGGGGCAATTTCCAGCAAGCCTAACATTTTGTCCATGCTGGTCGGCATAAAGGGTTGCAAAACCAAAGCGACGTTGCGGATCGTTTCCGCCAAGACATATAAGACCGTCGCCATACGATCCGGGTCTTCTTTTTTCAATTTCCACGGTGCTTGCTTATCCACATAAGCATTCGCGGCACGGATCACCAGCCAAATGGTTTCAATCGCATCATTAAAGGCTTGCACATCAATTTTTTCGCGCACACCAGACACCAGATTATAGGCCTGAGCAATCATCACCTGATCCTCTTCGCTATAAGCCCCCGGTGTGGGAATGGCCTCGTCACAATTTTTGACAATCATGGACAAAACACGCTGGGACAAATTGCCCAGATCGTTGGCCAATTCGCTGTTCATGCGTGTAACCATTGCAGAATGGGCAAAATCCCCATCATTGCCAAACGGAACTTCGCGCAGCATGAAATAACGCACTTGATCCAAACCGTATTTATTGACCAGATCGATCGGATCAATCACATTGCCAAGCGATTTGGAAATTTTCTGACCTTCGTTGGTCCACCAGCCATGCGCAAACACACGCTTTGGCAAGGGCAAATCTGCCGCCATCAGGAATGCAGGCCAATAAACTGCGTGGAAGCGCAAGATATCTTTACCCACCATATGCACATCTGCCGGCCAGTATTTTTTATACTGTTCTGCTTCTTCATCGGGATAGCCAACCGCCGTCATATAGTTGGTCAGCGCGTCCATCCAGACATACATGATATGATCATCATCACCGGGCACCGGAACGCCCCATTTAAAGGTCGTTCTGGAAACGGAAAGGTCTTGAAGCCCTCCTTTTACAAAACTAATCACTTCGTTGCGACGCGATTTCGGCAGAATAAAATTCGGGTTTTCGTCATAAAACTTCAGAAGCTGGTCTTCATAGGCGGATAATTTGAAGAAATAACTCGGTTCTTCCACCCATTCCACTTCTGCACCGGATGCTTTGGCAACACGGGTGCCGTCCGGTTTCTTTTCCAATTCGTCTTCGGTATAGAACGCTTCATCGCGCACCGCATACCAACCTTCATAACCGCCAAGATAAATATCCCCGCGTTCCTGAAGGCGGGTCCACAAGGCCTGACAGGCTTTCTTGTGACGTTCTTCTGTTGTGCGGATAAAATCATCATTGCTGTAGCCCATAAAGGCCGCCAAATCGCGGAAGTTTTGCGAAACGCCATCAGTGAAAGATTTAGGGTCTACGCCTTTTGCATTGGCAGATTTTTCGACCTTTTGACCGTGTTCGTCCGTACCGGTCAGAAACTTTACATCAAAACCATCCAAACGTTTGAAACGAGCCATCACATCGCAAGCCAACGACGTATAGGCGTGACCAATATGCGGTTTATCATTCACATAATAAATCGGCGTTGTAATGTAAAACGGTTTAGATCCCGACATGGGGTTCTCCTGATTATAAAGTCAAACGTTTGAATAGGCGTTTATCTTTTCATTGCCCCTTCAAGAGCAAGAAAAGATGTCAGCAGGGCTTGCTTGCGATCCAGATTACCGCTTTGTGCCTGATCGAAGTTGGTGGATATTTTTTCCCACACATCCATCAATTGGGTTAAATCCGCACTTTGCAGGACACGGATCATCAAAGCGTCTTCGCTGTCACTCAGGCCCAGCCCTGAGGTCTTACCCCGTGCCCCTTGCGAGATCAAGCGTCCTAACCACCAGCACAACAAGTCCCCCATCGTGCGAAAGGCATCATCAGCCCCCGCGCGTGCCATCTTGTCCCCCAGCTTATGCAAGGCTTCCACGTCCAATTGCGGCAAGGTTGAAAGCAGTTTCAACAGCTCTGAATGTAGTTCCAAACCGCCTTCTTCATATAAAGAAAGTGCCCGACCAAAGCTGCCTTCTGCCAGTTTTGCCAAGCCTTGCGCATCTTCACGTGACGAATCGGGGGCATGCTTGCCCAACAGATCAATCAAAATATCATCACTTAGGGGATTAAGGTGTAACGTACGACACCGCGAACGAATGGTCGGCAACAAACGTCCGGGATTGTGGGCCAACAACAATAACACGGCCTGTTCCGGCGGTTCTTCCAGAACTTTCAAAACAGCATTGGCTGAATTTCGGTTCATTTCATCAGCGGCGTCAATAATGACGACCCGCCAGCCGCCTTCAGCAGATGTTTTCCCCAAAAAGGAACCGACACCGCGCACACGATCCACACCAATCACACCCTTGAAACGATTTTTCTTTTCATCAAATTCGCGTTCAATCGTCATGACATCGCCATGTGCGCCAACCGCAATCCGGCGAAACACCGGATCTTGCGGATCGACATACAGGCTTTCAGGTTCCGTCGTCGCTAATTCCTCACCAAACAGCCCTGCCCCTTGGTCATCGCCGCCCGGGCGACCATATTTCAGCAAAAAGCGGGCAAAGCGATAGGCCAGCGTTGCTTTACCAATCCCGCGCGGCCCGGTCATTAACCATGCGTGATGCATACGACCGGAATTATAGCTTTCCAGCAATGTCTGTTCCGCCTCGAAATGGCCTAACAAATCCGGGGTGCTGCGCGGGGTGAGCTTTTCCGGCTCACTCATGGCAAGGTCACTCCAAGGCGTGTTTGAACATCACGACGGATATCGGACTGAATTTCATTAATGGATTGTGTCGCATCAACGACGCAACAACGGTTTTGTTCTGCCTTGGCAATTTCCAGAAAACCTGTTTTCAATTTTTCGTGAAAATCCAAAGCCATTTTTTCATAACGGTCTTCTGCATCACCTCGTCCAAGGGCACGTTGCAACCCTGTTTTTACAGGCAGATCCAAAATAAAAGTCAGATCAGGACGATACCCGTCAATCGCTATATCCCAAAGGTCATATAGAGATTTTAAAGGCAAGCCATGTGCATATCCCTGATAGGCAATGGTCGAGTCTGCAAAACGATCCGAAATCACCCAAGCCCCACGTTCAATCGCAGGCCAAACGGTTTTACATAAATGATCTCGTCGTGCGGCAAAGTTAAGCAAGGCCTCACTCATCCCGTCCCAACGTCCCGCATCACCCGTCACCAGTAACTTACGGATTTCTTCCGCACCCTGACTGCCACCGGGTTCGCGCGTCAACACGACTTCAAGGCCAGCTTGTTCAAGGGATTCTTTCAGCAGGCGGACCTGTGTACTTTTGCCCGCCCCTTCGCCACCTTCCAGGGTGATGAAACGCCCTTTGGTCATCAGCCGGTTACGCCCCAGATGATGGATTTAAGTGCAGCGCCCAAACGTCCAACAAAGCCGAGACGCCCCGCGTCTTCTGCGGCATAAAGCGGAATTTCAATGTTTTTTGTATCCGGTGCGCTAATCACGACCTTTGCCAGTTGCTGACCCTTTTTAATCGGTGCCGGAATGGGGCCGTCATATTTAACCGAGACTTTCATCTCGCGTCGGCTTTTGCGGGGCAAAGTCACTTCCACATCCTGATCAATGACCAACCCAATCGTTTGCTTTTCAGATAGCCAAAGTTCAGCCTGCGTTACTTCTTCGCCTTTTTTAAACAAAGAGTAATTATTGAATTCGCGAAACCCCCACTCCATCAACCGTTCAGACTCGCTGGATCGGGCGCGCACACTGTTCAAGCCATTAACAACCAGAACAAGACGGCGATCATCGCGAATGGCAGAAGACGTCAAACCATACCCAGCTTCTGAGGTATGTCCGGTTTTCAAACCATCGGCACCCATTGTTTTATAAAGTAACGGGTTACGGTTGCTTTGACGAATACCGTTATATTTGAAATTCTTTTCGGCAAAAAATTTATAATATTCGGGGAACTCGCGAATTAAGGCACGCGCCAGAACGGATAAATCACGTGCCGTCATACGTTGACCAGGGTCCGGCCAGCCCGTTGCGTTGGCAAAGGACGAATTCATCATGCCGAGTTCATGCGCTTTTTCGGTCATTTCAACAGCGAAATTCTTTTCAGATCCCGAGATCGCTTCAGCAACGACAATGCAAGCATCGTTGCCCGACTGGATAATAATTCCTTTAATCAGGTCTTCCACACGTACTTTTTGGCGTGGCTCCAAAAACATTGTGGAACTGCCTGATGCAGCCCCACCCTTGCGCCATGCGTTTTCAGATACGCTAAACTGATCATCCAACGACAAACGCCCGTCTTTTAAACGATCAAAAACAAGATAAAGCGTCATTAGTTTGCTCATGGATGCCGGTGGCATACTGACATCAGCATCCTTTTCAAGCAAAACATGACCGGTTTTGACATCAACCATAAAGGCTTCGCGCGCGATCGTATCAATCGCAAAAGATGATGTTGCAAAGAGTGAAGCGGCGAGTGCCGTTGACAGAAAGGTAGTGCGCAACCTCATTTTAGCCTTTTCCTTTTTCTACAATAATTTTCGCAGACGGGAAGCCTGCATTGATAACGTTATTTAAAAGCTGATCGGCTTGATCGACATTTTGAAACGGTCCGACCCGAACACGATAAAAATCGCGTCCATTTACCAGAACTTGCGAAATCTGGACATCGCCGACATCCATCAATTGCGCCTTGACCCGGTTAGCATTGTCAAATCGCGAAAACGCGCCAGCCTGTATATACATGCGTGTCGGCGAAACCGGATATGTACGAACGGCTGTATCTGTTTTTTGCATAACCGGTTCACTTAAAGCCGATTGTGCAGGTTGAGGTGCCGCCATCGCTGTTTGTACAGGCTTGGGTGTCGGCGCCACGTCTGCCCCGTTGGGGGCGTCCAGACTTTGCGCACTGACCATCGGTTTTTGAATGGCACCGGATTTAATTGGTGCCTGATTGCCCGCAACCTGATTAACCAGCGAATTTTTCAGAGCGAGACTTTGATCTTTCAAAATCTCAACCTTTACCCGTGCGGTTCCTTGTTTCTCATACCCCAATAATTGGGCACCACGTCGTGACATATCTAAAATACGTCCATGTGCAAAAGGACCACGGTCATTTACACGGACAACCAACGAACGCCCGTTTTCAAGGTTTGTCACACGTACCAAAGACGGCAAGGGCAATGTACGGTGCGCTGCACTGACCTGATTCATGTCAAAAACTTCGCCATTGGCTGTCGGCTTTCCATGAAACTTCGGCCCATACCAAGAGGCAATGCCTGTTTCCACATAATCAAAATCTTCCGCCGGATAATACCAAACGCTTTGAATTTGATAAGGGTTCCCGATTTTATATTTGCCACTTACCCCGGATGAACCACCCGCATGTTTGACGGAACTGGAAAGAAATTGCGTTTCCGCACACCCACTCAGCAGAATACCGGCCATCAGGGCCAATGCAATCTTTCCGGGGCCAAAGAATGTCTTCATTTTATAAACCTTGCTTGCCTTGGTATGCCTACCATACTGCCCAATTGCCATCCCATCAACCCCGCCTTATTTCAAAAGGTCTAAAAGTTCAATACTGGGATATCCATCCGCCGGAATTCCTTTAGACTTTTGAAAGGCCTTAATGGCTTTGCGCGTACGCGACCCGGCAATCCCGTCAGGCTTACCAACATCGTGTCCCAGATCATTCAGACGTGCTTGAATTTGCAACATTTGCGCACGGCTAAGCGGTGTTTCCTCAATCTGCGTCGTTTGTAACGGACCGCCCCAAACCAATCGATCTGCCAAATGACCAACGGCAACGGCATAAAAGTTTGACCGGTTCCAATCCAAAATGGTTCGGAAATTTTCATAAACCAAAAATGCAGGCCCGCGATATCCCCCCGGCAAAATCACAGAGGCCTGCATATCCGCAACGGGTAAAGCGCCCCCATCAATTTTTACAACCCCTAACTTAGCCCATTCAGACAGGTTCTTTTTTGTCCCCAATCCGGTTAAATCCAAATTAAACCCGTCCGGTAACTTGACTTCACGTCCCCATGTTTCGCCCGCTTGCCAACCGGATTGAGACAAAAAATTAGCTGCAGAATAAAACACATCCGGCAAGCTTTTCCACATATCACGCTTGCCGTCCCCATCCCCATCAACGGCATAGGCCTGATAGGTTGTCGGCATAAACTGACAAAATCCCATCGCGCCTGCCCAAGAGGCCTTTACATCAAAAGGAATATCGCCCCGATCCATAACTTGTAGAGCCGACATCAACTGTTTGGTAAAAAATTCTGAACGGCGTTCATCATGCGCCAATGTTGTCAGAGACTGGATCAACGGAAAGACCCCCGTATAATCACCAAAATTGGTTTCCAGCCCCCAAAACGCGACCAGAAAACGCGGCTGCACACCGTATTTGTCATGCACTTTTTGAAACAAAGCCGCGTGTTTCTTTAAAAGGTCGCGACCACGCTGAATACGCTTTTCAGAAATCCGTCCATTCAAGTATTTCCAGAAGGTCAAGGAAAACTCGGGCTGACGACGATCCAGTTCCAGCACTCGCTTATTGGGCACCAAACCATTCAAGGTATTATCCAGAGTATTTTTAGAAATTCCGGCACGGGCCGCGGTATTTCTGAAATCATTCAGCCATGATTGATAATCCACCTCGGCCTGCGCCGGTAAAGTGGCACCGACCCAAAGAGATGCAGCCAATGCCCCTACTTTTAAAAAGCTTTTCTTATCAATCATGTATGCCTCTTCATATGATGGTTTGGAAAAGGATTTCCGTTTTTCTATTATCAGAATAGGCAAAAAGCCCTAACCATTCGTGAAGAGAATTATGAAAAATCAGTCACATTCGCACAAGTTTTCACCTGTGATAAAATCACCAATTATCTGCATAACCTGTGCGTTGTGAACATTCGTGGACTGCATGGAATCGATTGCCGCCCGCCCGATGGCAACATCCAGTTTTTCCCCCAGCAGACTTTCAATAAGGTCTGTTTCAAATTCCCGGCTAAATTCGGGGTGCGCCTGAAACGAAAGGGCGCGCCCTTCGTAACGCAACGCGGCAACCGGGCAATGTTCAGAACTGGCAAAAACAGTTGCGACAGGTGGAACTTCAACAACCTGATCCTGATGAATAGCATACAGGTCGAGAAAATCACTCTCAATACCGATCATATTGTCTTGCAGCTCGTATCGCTGAAATCCAAGCCCCCAGCCTTTTGGCGATTTGATAACTTTGCCGCCCAAGGCCTGTGCAATCAGTTGATGCCCAAAACAAATTCCAACCAACGGAATCTTTTTCTCATAAGCATCACGCGCAAATGCCAACAAACGGGTAATCCACGGCAAGTCTTCATAAACACCACTGACCGACTCCGTAATCAACCATGCATCGCACGCGTCAACGCTATCGGGAAAATCATTTTCAAATACGCGATAGGTTTGAAAAGATAACGACGCTTTTTGTGCCGATAGCCCCTGAATGAAAAAATCTTCATAAAGACCATCATATTTCCGCATGATTTTATCGGAAAAAGTCCCGCAGACCAGCAGCCCAAGCGTCGTCATTTATTGCCTACTTATATATAAAGTCTATTTTGCGTCGATGAGGCCGGAAGTCGGGGAACTCGGGTCCGCATATTGCTTTTTAGGCATACGCCCGGCCTTAAATGCCAAGCGACCCGATTCTACGGCCAGCTTCATGGCTTTCGCCATTGCAATCGGATCTTTTGCCCCGGCAATTGCCGTATTCATCAAAACACCGTCACAGCCCAGTTCCATTGCATAAGCGGCATCCGAGGCCGTCCCCACGCCCGCATCAACCAAAACAGGGACTTTGGCATTTTGTTTAATGATTTGAATATTGACCGGATTGAGAATCCCAAGGCCGGAACCAATGAGCGAACCCAATGGCATAATCGCAACACAGCCCATATCTTCCAGTATTTTGGCGGCAATGGGGTCATCCGAACAATAGACCATCACCTTGAAGCCTTCTTTAATCAGCATTTCTGCCGCTTTTAAGGTTTCTGGCATATTGGGATAAAGCGTTTGCTGATCACCTAAGACTTCCAATTTAACAAGATCCCAGCCACCGGCTTCACGGGCCAAACGCAAGGTCCGTACGGCATCGTCGCAGGTGAAACAGCCCGCCGTATTGGGTAAATAAGTGTATTTTTTGGGATCGACATAATCAACCAGCATCGGCTGACTTGGATCGCTGACATTCACACGACGTACAGCAACGGTTACAATTTCGGCCCCACTGGCTTCAATCGCTACCTTAGTTTCTTCGAAATCCTTATATTTACCGGTCCCAACCAACAATCGGGAAGAAAAACTCTGTCCGGCAATTTCAAATGTGTCGCTCACGTCTTAACATCCTCCGCCAATAAAATGTACGATTTCCAACTTGTCGCCGTCTTCCAGCAGAACAGTGTCGAATTGTGATTTAGGCACAATTTCACGGTTGCGTTCAACCGCAACTTTTTTAGGGTCAAGACCGATATCCAGCAGAAGTTTTTCTACGGATTGCGCCGTTTCCAGCGTTCTTTCTTCACCGTTTACAATGACAATCATGGTTACTCTCAGGCTTTAAAAACGGCCCGAGTATGGACGAGGGTTTCTCGATGTGCAAGAGGGCGATTAAAGAAAGATTGCATGCTGTGTAAGGCATGCTATAACGCTAGGACTACTTCGCAACATTAATAGCAAAAAATGTCGAAAAGAATTCTCATATTAAACGGACCAAACCTGAACATGCTGGGCACGCGTGAGCCGAAAGTATACGGACACGAAACCCTTAAGGATGTTGAAGACATGTGCGAAACTTGCGCATCCGATCTTGGTTTGGACATCGACTTCCGTCAATCCAATCACGAAGGCAATCTTGTCGACTGGATTCAAGAAGCAAAAGAGTCCTTTGACGCCATTGTTATTAACCCGGCAGCTTACACCCATACCTCTGTCGCCATCCTTGATGCGTTGCAAGCGGTGGATAAGCCGGTCATCGAAGTACACCTATCCAACATTCACAAACGTGAAGCCTTTCGTCATACATCCTATGTTTCCAAGATGGCCACAGGCGTTATCTGCGGGTTGGGACCACAGGGTTACATACTGGCGTTACAGGCGATCTCACGTCTCCTTTCAAGTCGCTGATGAAGAGAATCAATTATAATGGCTAAGGATAAATTCAATAGCGAACTGGTTCGCGAACTGGCTGAATTGCTGAACGATACCGGTCTTACTGAAATCGAATACGGTCAGGATGACTGGCACATTCGTGTTGCTAAAAACATTACTGTAACGGCAGCTGCTGCCCCGGTCGCAGCGGTCGGTGCTGCTGCCCCTGTCGGCGGCCCTGCACCAGAAGGCGATGCCGGTGATCCGGCCAATCATCCTGGTGCGGTCACATCCCCGATGGTTGGTGTTGCTTACCTTTCACCGGACCCCGATTCACCGCAGTTTGCCTCTGTCGGCGACACGGTTACTGAAGGCCAAACCCTCTGTCTGATTGAAGCTATGAAAGTCTTCAACCCCATCCATGCGCCGAAAGCCGGAAAAGTGACGCGCGTGCTGATTAGTTCCGGTTCACCCGTCGAATTCGGCGATCCGCTTTTCATTATCGAATAATAGGGCTTGCCCATGTTTGAAAAAGTCCTGATTGCCAACCGTGGCGAAATTGCCCTGCGCATCCATCGCGCCTGTAAAGAAATGGGTATTTCCACGGTTGCCATTCATTCCACGGCTGACGCCGATGCCATGCATGTGCGTCTCGCCGACGAGGCTGTCTGTATCGGTCCGCCGCCCAGTAAAGATAGCTATTTGAATATTCAAGCTATTTTATCTGCGGCAACCATTACAGGCGCCGATGCCATCCATCCCGGTTATGGTTTCCTGTCAGAAAATGCCAACTTCGCCGAAATGGTTGAAGAACACGGCTTTACCTTTATCGGTCCGACACCGGAACACATCCGTATGATGGGCGATAAAATCACAGCCAAACGAATTGCCGAAGAAACAGGTATGCCTGTTGTTCCCGGCTCCAAGGGATCTGTCGATAGCGTCGCGGACGCTTTGGCAATCGGTGAAGAATTCGGGTATCCCGTGATCGTCAAAGCCACTGCTGGCGGGGGCGGTCGTGGTATGCAACTGGTCCGCAATCCCGATGAAATGGAAGTCAATTGGAAAACAGCACGTACCGAAGCCCTTGCGGCATTTGGGAACGCAGATGTTTACATTGAAAAATTCCTGACAAAACCACGTCATATTGAAATTCAGGTTTTGTGTGACACGCACGGCAATGCCGTTCACGTGGGGGAACGTGATTGTTCATTGCAACGTCGTAATCAGAAAGTTCTGGAAGAAGCCCCTTCCCCGGCATTAAATGAAGCACAACGCAAGGAAATCGGTGAAACCGTTGCCGATGCGATGCGCAAAATGAAATACCGTGGTGTTGGAACGGTCGAATTCCTCTATGAAGATGGCGAGTTCTTCTTTATCGAGATGAACACGCGTTTGCAGGTGGAACACCCAATTTCAGAAATGATCTCCGGTCTTGATCTTGCCCGTGAACAAATTCGTGTCGCCTCTGGTGCACCATTGGGTTACACACAGGATGACATCAAATTTCAGGGCCATTCCATCGAATGCCGTATTAATGCAGAAGACCCGGAAAACTTCATGCCGTGCCCCGGTAAAATCACTGACTATCATGCCCCGGGCGGTTTGAGTGTCCGTGTTGATTCGGCCCTTTATTCCGGCTACAGCGTGCCACCGCATTATGACAGTATGATTGCTAAACTGATCGTGCATGGCAACAACCGGAACGAATGCCTGATGCGTTTGCGTCGTGCCCTTGGCGAATATGTCATTGGCGGGATTAAAACGTCTATTCCTCTCCATCAGAAACTTCTGGAAAACCCGGATTTCATTAATGGGGATTACGATATCAAATGGCTGGAAAAATTCGTCGGCCTGACTGATTAAAAAACAAAAAGCCGTCACTTGAAGAAAATTCAAGCTGACGGCTTTCTTGTATTTAAATTCCATCTCCTTATATATAAATCAATGAGATAAGGAGTTCACATGGACAGAAGCGAACGATATGTCATTACGCCCGAAACATTACTACGGGCTTATGGTGCCGGTGTGTTTCCAATGGCAGAAACACGAGAATCACGGGATTTGTTCTGGGTTGATCCGGAAATGCGCGGTATTTTCCCACTGGACGGATTAAAGATATCACGCTCTTTGCGCAAAACATTACGCCAAGGGAAATTTAAGGTTACCTGCGATACGGCCTTCGACAAGGTTATGGAAAAATGTGCAGAAAGTACCGAAGACCGTCCCGACACATGGATGAATGAAGATATTTTTCGCCTTTATAACGAACTTTTCCGCATGAACTGCGCGCACAGTATCGAATGTTGGCAAGACGGGGAATTGGTTGGCGGCCTTTATGGCGTTAGCCTCGGTACTGCTTTTTTTGGTGAAAGTATGTTTTCACGACGCTCCAATGCCTCAAAAGTCGCCTTGGTACATCTGGTCGCACGCTTGCGATTATCGGATTACCAACTTCTGGACAGTCAATTTATTACCGATCATCTCGCCTCAATGGGCGCGATTGAAGTGCCGCGTCAAAGTTATCATTTGATGCTGGATGAAGCCATGCAGACAATTTCGGCCTTTTATTCAGATCCAACAGAAACAGAATTATCTGAAGAATTAGAAGCCATGTTCGTGCAATCCAGAACCCATACATCATAAACAGGATGTTCCATCGGGTTTAGTGCCGGACTGGATGCAAACATCCATCCGCGAAACACAGGGGAAGCAGCTTCGCCCGGTTTGACCTCTGCAATATCTAAAAAGGCCGCACTTTCCGGCGTTTCTGTCGGCGGACGCTTATCACACTTGCGTGCGACAATTTCTAAATTTCCAAATTTAATAAACTGGCCGACCGGGGCCTCCAGACGCGATACCCTTGCCGTCACCTTATCAAGACCTTGTAAAATCACCGTATCATAAGGTTCAGCGTAACCAACCTGACTGATTGTCAAGGAAGCAGACAGCCCCAAAATGCCCCATAAGGTACGTGACAAAATCACTGTTGCCCCTCCCCGCCGGTTGCAAGGAATATAATTTCACCGACTTGATCTTCCAGTGATTTAAAATCTTTAGTGTTCTCGATGGAGCCCCCCGCTTCAACAAAGTTTTCGCGATCGGCCCCCGGTTCCAGACGTACATATTTTCCACCAATCAAGCCGCCACTCACAATCGAGGCCACCGTATCAGCAGGCAATTTCAAATCCGGGCGAATGGTCATGGAAATAACCGCATCGTAGGTTTCATTATCCAAAGTACTATCCAGTACGGAACCGACCTTAATACCGTTCATGCGCACATCGCTGCCCTTTTGTAATCCGCCAATCTTCAGGAAAGCTGCCTTTACCGTATATCCTTCAACCGATTTAACCTGTGCTTCGTTCAGCGCAATATAAAGAAAGCCCGCAGCAACCAGCAACACAACACCGCCCATCACTGTTTCAACGATATTTTTACCCATCATTTCTTCGTTACCTTCCCTTTATTCTTCTTTTTGTGCACGTTTGGATTTACCTTCGGCAATGATCAATTCCAAAAGTTCCTCAACAACAACAGAGCTTTGCGCCATATCTATCCGGCCGCCGTCATCAATATAATTTTCATCCCCACCGGGTTCCAGTTCGATAAACTTGTTGCCAAACAAACCGTCCGTATGAATGGCGGCCGAGGTATCAAGCGGCAAGCGTACATTTCCGTCGATTGCCATCGTCACAACGGCACGGTAATTCGCATTAAGATCAGCCCCTAAGACATAACCGATGCGAACACCGCCCATGCGTACGTCCGACTCTTCCATCAAGCCATCAATACGGCTGAACGTCGCTGATACTTTATATAACTGCTCATTACCGGTTTCATCCGGTTTGCCATAAGAAATGAGAATAGCCAGAACCAAAGCCAAAAAAGTCAGGCCACCAACGGTTTTCTCTCTACGCGCAGAATACTTCACGTCAATCTCTCCCTAGCCCACCCCGTACCAGTCAGGCACGAAAACGGGCGCCTAAAAGCGCCCGCAAATCTTAGAGGTCTACAGCCATAAATTCAATGGCTTATTCGGGTTGCCACGCTTCATAGTCACCTGTCGCACGAGCGCGCTGCCCGCCATGACGCGCGTCCCCTTGCGGGAAGTAAGCGTTTGTCGTCCCTGTCAGGTTGGGCAGGTGTTCTTTTTGCCACTGTTTCGCTTGCGTTGCTTCTTCCGTCAGCGGTTCAGAAACAGTGTGATGCAACCATGCATGCCATTCTGCCGGTACTTTGGAGGCTTCGCTCACCCCACGGTAAACGACCCAGCGACGCTCACGGCCCTGAAGCTTCTTTTTGTTGCGATAGTATTTGTTACCGAATTCGTCAGTACCAACCAACGTGCCGTTAAGCCAAGTGTAAACACGTGTTCCGATTGTCATATCAATTCAACTCCGAAGCCCCGAGCAGGGTACCATTGTCAATCGCGCGATCTACGCACATAAAATTCCTAGGCCATGTTTAGTCGATTAAGCGGTTTACTGCAAGACTCTGAAATCAGAAAATCCACCCTCTTGTAGTATTTTTTCCATATCTTCAGCAGGAACCGGACGGCTGAACAAAAACCCCTGCCCCAAATCACAGCCTTTTTCTTTCAAAAATTCAAACTGTTCTTGCGTTTCAATCCCTTCTGCCACCGTCTTCAACCCCAAGGCTTGCGCCAACCTGATAATCGCATCCACAATTGCAGCATCACGTTCGTTATGTGCTACCTCATTAATAAAGGCACGGTCGATTTTCAATTTGGAAATGGGCAGACGTTTCAAATAGGATAAAGAAGAATACCCCGTTCCGAAGTCATCAATGGATGCCATCACACCAAATTCTCGTAGATCATTCAGGGTCCGAATGGCAGAATCGGGTTCTTCCATCACCGAACTTTCCGTCAATTCGAGCTCAATCAATTCCGGCGGAGTACCGGTTTCTTTCAAAACATCACTCATCAACTGTAAAAGACGTTCCGGTTGAGCAAATTGTCGCCACGATATATTCACCGCCATTGGAATGGCCCCGTAACCGGCCTCCAGCCATCGTTTTGCCGTCATACAGGTTTCATAGAGAACCTGATGACAAATATCACCGATTAAGCCAGCTTCTTCAGCAACCGGAATAAATTCCCCCGGCCAAACCAATCCCAGACGAGGGTGGCGCCAACGTACCAAGGCTTCCATTGCTGCGATTTCACCGGTTTTCACATCAATAAGCGGCTGGAAAAAGGGGATAAATTCTTTACGCAGAATCGCTTTGCGCAGTCGGTTTTCATAGGCCAGGACCCGCAACGCCCGCGTATTCATTTCCTCGACATAAAAACGATAGCCTCCCGGCGAGGTCAAATGGGCACGGCGCAAAGCCGTATCCGCATTCATCATCAGACTTTCTGCATTTTCTCCATCACGATGGGCCAAGCTGATCCCCATGCTGACACTGACATCAAGGCGACGTGTACCAACATCAAACGGAATTTTCATACGATCCAAAATACACTCGGCAATCTCGGCGACACTCGTATCGCCATCAATATCGCGCAAGACAATCGAGAAGCTTTCAGCCCGCGGATGAGCTAAAAAGGTCCCTTTGGGCAAATATTCTGCCAATTCGCTTGCCACGGTTACAACCAATCGATTGGCCGTTTCCTGACCTAAGGTATCATTAACCAGATCCAAGCGATCAATCGCCAAAGCCAAAATGGCGAATTTCTCGTCTTTTTTCTCAAACAAAATATTGAGATGCTCTTCCAAAGCCATCCTGTTGGGCAATTGGGTCATCTCATCATGGTAAGCGAGATATCGCAGGCGTTCATCCAGCAAGTGCTGCCCGGTGATGTCCATCGCCGCCCCGTCCCAAATCGTTCCCTCTTTATTATGGGCGGCGACATTGGCAAAAACGCGGATGCACAATTTGCCAAGACTTTCATCCTGCAAACGCACCTCTTCATCAAAAGGCGTATTGCTGCGTGCGGAACGTCGTAAGCGGCGAAACAGCCTTTCGCGTGATCTTTGATCCAACAAATTCAGAAAATTATCAGCATCCTGCATGATTGTTTCTTCATCAGCCCCCAGCAAAGAACTGATCGTAGAACTAATATAAGGAAAGGAAATTTTTCCGCATGCGTCCATTTCCAGTCGAAACAAGGTCACCGGCAAGTTACCGATCATTTTCCCCAGACGATTTTCTGATTCGCGCAACGCATTCCTGAGTTTGCCAATTTCCGCTTTCAATTCTTGCGGTGTTTCATCGTCGAGGGATTTCATTTTTTGTTCGAGCGCCGTTTTTTTGTGTTCTTCAGTCAATTTAATTGGTCCCACCCCAAATTCTCGCTGGGGATCATAGCACAAGTTTCCCGATCTTTCCTGACTTCTGATCGTTTCTTAAATATTGCCGCAAGATTTGTTTCATCTTTGTGCAACATATAGCGCAAAAAGAATTCTGGAACAATTCTACCTTTTGAGGTGTATTTTCACAAAGGATTGCGATTCTTTTATCCGTTTGCAGTAAAAAACTGGCATATTTACCATCAATCAAGCAAGCAAAATTCGATTCTCATCAGAGTTTCTCTAGCTTTTTGACCTTCCCCATCCGTCACACCATACCTAGTGCCTTTGATCGCAAGCAAACACAAGGGGTTGCGAGATTTTGCCTAAAAATGAAACAGTTCAAGAGGTTTTTTTGTGATTTTTTTTTTGATTTTTTTTCCACAGGGAAAAGGTATGCGGAATCGGCAGTGTCGCTAACGTTCTGATTATTTCGGGTTGGTAACGGTGAATAACTATACTTTGGTAGTACCTTGAAATCCATTTCATAAAATGTTCTACATCTTGTGCCCATGACGGAAGAAGGCACCCACAATATAGGTGTGCACAACGTTCTGGGACGGGATAACCACAAAATTTTGTTTAACGATTTAAGCCATTCTTTTAAAAGTAAGAGGCATCAGGGGCATCAATGCGTATTCAACGTCATTTCACGCACGAAGATAAATCACCTTACGACGGTCTTGTCTTTCGTAAAGCAAGTAGCGAAATCCGTAACCCGGACGGTTCTATCGTCTTTCAGGCAAGCGATCTGGAAGTCCCGGAAAGTTGGTCACAGGTTGCCTGCGATGTACTGGCTCAAAAGTATTTCCGTAAAGCTGGCATTCCCGCTGTTTTAAAAGCTGTTAAAGAGAAGGACGTCCCGCAGTGGTTATGGGCAAGTGTTCCTGATCAGGACGCGATGAAATCCATGCCTGCCGAAGACCAATTTGGTGGGGAACATTCAGCCAAGCAGGTTTTTGACCGTTTAGCCGGAACTTGGACCTATTGGGGTTGGAAAGGCGGCTATTTCGATAGCGAAGCTGACGCGCGCGCCTATTTCGACGAAATGCGTTATCAATTGTGTGCGCAAATGGGTGCACCGAACTCTCCACAGTGGTTTAACACGGGCCTGCACTGGGCTTATGGTATTGACGGTCCGGCCCAAGGCCACCATTACGTCGATTTCAAGACCGGTAAACTGGTGCGCTCCAAATCCTCTTATGAACATCCCCAGCCTCACGCCTGTTTCATCCAGTCTATTCAGGATGATCTGGTCAATGAAGGCGGCATTATGGATCTGTGGGTTCGTGAAGCCCGTCTCTTTAAATATGGTTCAGGGACCGGTTCCAACTTCTCCAACGTACGCGGAGAAGGCGAACCCCTATCCGGTGGCGGTAAATCCTCCGGCTTGATGAGCTTCCTGAAAATTGGTGACCGCGCAGCTGGTGCGATTAAATCCGGTGGCACCACCCGTCGCGCAGCCAAAATGGTTGTCGTCGATGTCGATCACCCCGACGTTGAAGAATTCATCTCTTGGAAAGTTAAAGAAGAGCAAAAAGTCGCTGCCCTTGTTGCAGGTTCCAAACTCGCCCAAAAACATATGGGTGCCATTATGGAAGCTTGCTGCACGGCAGGCGACAGCGAAGATGCGTTTGATCCCAAGCAGAACAAGCCGCTGAAAAAAGCCATCATTGCCGCGCGTAAATCCATGATCCCTGAAAACTATATTCAGCGTGTTATTGAATTTGCCAAACAAGGCTACACCGATATTGAATTCCCGGCTTACAATACGGATTGGGATTCCGAAGCC
The DNA here is from genome assembly GCF_048267425.1 of Terasakiella sp. Taxonomy (GTDB): domain Bacteria; phylum Pseudomonadota; class Alphaproteobacteria; order Rhodospirillales; family Terasakiellaceae; genus Terasakiella. Next base: position 93,453 of record NZ_JBLWXN010000004.1, on the reverse strand, counting down.
TACACAACAGTTGCGGGTCAAAACTCCAACAACACAGTTCGTGTTTCCAACGAATTTCTGCAAAAGGTATTGGATGACGGCGAATGGGAACTGATCAACCGCAAAGACGGCAGCGTTGCCAAACGCATCAAGGCCAAGGAACTTTGGGAAAATATCGGTTATGCCGCATGGGCCTGTGCCGATCCGGGGATCCAGTTTGACAGCACCATCAACGAATGGCACACCTGCCCAAGCGATGGTCGCATCAACGCGTCCAACCCTTGTTCGGAATATATGTTCCTTGATGATACCGCCTGTAACCTTGCCTCCTTGAACCTGCTGCAATTCACCAAAGAAGACGGCACGTTTGATGTTGCCTCTTTCTCCCATGCGGTTCGCATCTGGACAGTGACATTGGAAATCGCGGTTATGATGGCGCAATTCCCGTCCAAGGAGATTGCACAACGATCTTATGACTACCGGACGCTGGGGCTTGGTTTTGCCAATATCGGCGGCCTGTTGATGGCCTCTGGCCTGCCGTATGACAGTGCAGAAGGCCGCGCTTTATGTGGCGCGATCACCGCCCTGATGACAGGCGAAGCTTACGCAACATCTGCAGAAATGGCACAAAACTTGGGGGCTTTCCCGGGGTATGCCAATAACGCAGATCATATGTTACGCGTTATTCGCAATCACCGTCGTGCCGCACAAGGCCTGAAAGACGATTACGAAAACCTTGCTGTTCTACCGGTTCCGCTGGATGCTTCCAATTGCCCGGAAAGCAGCCTTGTGGAAGCCGCCCGCAAATCATGGGATCGCGCTTTGGAACTTGGCAACGAACATGGTTTCCGCAACGCGCAAGTGTCTGTGATTGCCCCGACGGGGACAATCGGTCTGGTTATGGATTGTGATACCACAGGGATTGAACCGGACTTCGCCCTTGTGAAGTTCAAAAAACTCGCCGGTGGTGGTTATTTCAAAATCATCAACCGCATTGTCCCACAAGCCCTGATCAAACTCGGCTATACGGAACAACAAGCCAACGACATGATCCGCTATGCTGTCGGTCATGGCACGTTGAAAGGGTCCACTTTCCTGACTCACGAACAACTGCGTGAAAAAGGTTTTGATGACGAATCTTTGGAAGCTTTGGAAAAAGCACTTGCTGATGCGTTCGATATCAAATTCGCCTTCAACAAATGGTCGCTTGGTGAGAAATTCTGTATCGACAAACTGGGCATCAGCGCGGATAAGCTGAACGATCCTTCTTTCGATATGCTGATAGAACTCGGCTTTGACAAAAAAGAAATCGATAATGCCAACACATATGTTTGCGGCTCCATGACATTGGAAGGTGCCCCGCACCTGAAAGACGAACATTTGCCCGTCTTTGATTGTGCCACACCTTGTGGACGCAAAGGGACACGCTTCTTGTCTGTTGAAAGCCACATTCGCATGATGGCGGCTTCTCAGTCCTTTATTTCCGGGGCTATTTCCAAAACCATCAATATGGCCCACAACGCCACGGTTAAGGATTGCAAGGAAGCCTACCTGTTGTCATGGCGTCTGGGCTTGAAAGCCAATGCGCTTTATCGTGATGGTTCCAAACTGTCACAACCGCTACAGGCACAGGTTCTGGAAGACGAAGATGCGGACGAAACATTCGCAGAAGCCGTTGCAGACCAACCGTCTGCGAAACGTGCGGAACTGGTTGCCGAACGCATCGTTGAACGCGTTGTCGCCCAACGTCGTAAACTGCCGAACCGTCGTAAAGGCTATACACAAAAGGCGTCTGTCGGCGGTCACAAAGTTTACCTGCGTACCGGGGAATATGAAGACGGTCAATTGGGTGAGCTTTTCATCGATATGCACAAAGAAGGCGCAGCCTTCCGCTCTTTGATGAACAACTTCGCCATTGCCATTTCCTTGGGCCTGCAATATGGCGTCCCGCTGGATGAATTTGTGGAAGCCTTCACATTCACACGCTTTGAGCCAAGCGGTATGGTGGAAGGTAACGACACCATCAAAATGGCATCTTCCGTTCTTGACTACATCTTCCGCGAGCTTGCGGTATCTTATATGGATCGTTCCGACCTTGCCCACATTAAACCGGACGATTTACACCATGATACTGTTGGTGGGGGTGAAGCCCAATCCGAACTTCCGCAAGAAGATAAGGATAAGGCAAACCAGATGATTGAACGCGTGGCCTCCCAAGGTTACATGCGTGGTCGCTTCCTGGTTTTTAAGGGTAAGCCGGGCGAAGGTTCTGAAGGTTCGCCCAGTGGCGGTTCCGTCAGCGGTTCTGCCGCAAGCGGTGCAGCCGATCTGGCAGCAGCAGCAACCATCGACGGCGAACCTGATATTTTTGAAGAAACCGACCAAAAATTGGAACAAATCCGCGAAGCCCGTATGAAAGGGTATGAAGGCGATGCGTGCCCCGAATGTGGCAACTTCACCTTGGTGCGTAACGGCACCTGCCTAAAATGCGTGACTTGCGGTTCAACATCTGGTTGTTCCTAATCACCACCAAATAAGACGAAGCGAAGACTGAATAAAGGGGAAAGCGTGCCATTTCGGCAACTTTCCCCTTTATTTTCATAAAATAGCACTTGTTCTTTCCCCCTCTTCACCTAAATTCAAATTATTGATATTCCAAATAAAAGGATAAAAAATGGCTGGTAAAATCGAAGCACGCCTGCAAGAGTTAGGGATCACCTTACCCAAAGCCAATAAAGCAGTTGCCAACTATGTACCCTATGTCATAACCGGCAACCTTATTTTCGTTTCCGGCCAGATCACCATGCTGGATGGTGAATTAAAATACATCGGGCGCTATGGTGAAAATTTAAGTGTGGAGGATGGTATGGCGGCCTCCCGTTTATGTGGCCTTCACCTGATTTCCCAAGTTAAAGAAGCTGTTGGCGGCGACCTTGATCGTATTACACGGGTTGTCAAACTGGGTGGTTTTGTCGCCAGCATGCCGGAATTTACCGACCAGCCTAAAATCGTTAACGGGGCCTCTGACCTGATGGTCGAAGTTTTCGGCGAACCCGTTGGGCAACATGCCCGCGCCGCCGTGGGTGTTGCCGCTCTGCCCCTTGGTGTTTCTGTTGAAATTGATGGTGTCTTTGAATTTGCCTGAAATCGCACAATTTGAAAGTATAAATCAAATTGATCCACAGATGTGGGATGCATGTGTGGGCGAAGACAACCCCTTCGCCACACATGCTTTTCTGTCCGCATTGGAAGACAGTAAATGCGTTCATCCTGACAATGGATGGTTGCCACAACATCTTGTTTTAACCGACGATACAAAGCGAATTATCGCCTGTACTCCCCTTTATTTAAAAAGCCATTCCTATGGCGAATATGTGTTCGACTGGTCATGGGCCGAAGCTTACGAACGTGCTGGTGGACGTTATTACCCCAAGCTTCTTTGCGCTATTCCGTTCACGCCGGTCAGCGGGCAACGCCTGTTAACACACCCTGATTGCAACCTCGAAGATAAACAACGACTTCTTACCCACTTGCTTGCCCATGCGGATAAAATCGGCGTTTCCTCCCTTCACATCAATTTCACTGAAAAAGCAGAATGGGAAGTGATGCAGGATTTGGGAATGCTGGGTCGGATTGGGCATCAATATCATTGGACCAATAATCATTATGAGAGTTTTGATGACTTTCTAAATGCCTTGTCGTCACGCAAAAGAAAATCAATCCGCAAGGAACGAAAATCTGTTGTTGAAAGCGGTATCACGCTTACAACACTCAGCGGACCTGAAATTCAGGAACATCACTGGGACGCTTTCTACGATTTTTACCTTGATACATCGGGACGTAAATGGGGGCACCCTTATCTCAATCGGGATTTTTTCTCACTCTTGGGACAGCGCCTTGGTGATCAAACCGTCTTAGTCCTTGCCCTGCAAGATCAGTGTATCGTCGCAGGCGCCTTAAATTTAAAAGGCAATGACACCTTGTTCGGACGATATTGGGGCTGTCTGGAAGATTATCGTTTTTTGCATTTCGAAGCCTGCTACTATCAAGCGATCGATTATGCCATTGCCAATCAGTTAAAGCGCGTTGAGGCCGGTGCCCAAGGGCAACATAAAATTCAACGCGGATATCTGCCCGTTGAAACTTACAGCGCACACTGGATTGCAACCCCCTCTTTTCGCAACGCCGTTGACGATTTTCTCAAGCACGACCAAAAAGTCAATCGTCTGGAAATGCAAGAGCTTATGAAGCTATCTCCCTACAAAAGTGACCTGCAAGAGTAATTGCTTACAGCGCTCCCAGAAGGCTTTCAATTGTAACTTCTTTCATAGCCGGGCGCGCTTTGGGCGGTTGATTATCAACCCATGCCGGATAGCGAATTTCATCCCCAAACGCAATTTGACGCGCCTGAACATGTGGATGTTTCAAAACCGCATCCGGGCTATGGATCGGTTCCATACAACAATCAGCAGGCAATAACAGGGCGGCCCATTCGTCCAATGTACGTGTCTTAAACAAATCACGTAAAGTCGCAATCAAATCGTCTTGGGGTTGCGGTTCGTTTTGACGTGCGCTCAGATCCTCCCGCTCGACTGCCTTGCAGAAATTCTGCCAAAATTTGGGTTCAATCGGCGCAAAGGCAAAATGGCGATTATCTTTTGTTTCATAAATGCCATACCACGCAGCTGCGCCACCGGTCAGTTCCCCCTGTCCACAGTCATCAACTTTGCCTTGGGCGGCGGGTGTCAAACTCAGATAATTCCAGCTTAAGGCGGCCTCAAACAAGCTTACGTCAATAAAAGCCCCCTGCCCTGTACGTTCACGTCTAAACAAGGCTGCCAGAATAGAACTCACAGCCTGCATTGCCCCGCTATGATCCGCCAGTGGGGGGAAAATCGGTACCGGCCCACAGTCTTTGTGCCCGGTCTGTGACAAGGCCCCTGTCAAGGCAACGTATGTCATATCATGGCCTGCAACTTGTGCATAAGGTCCGTTTTGTCCATAACCAGACAACGCACAATGCACCAGTTTCGGGTTCATTTTTTTCAAGGTGTCATGGTCAAATCCCAAACGCGCCATCACACCGGGTCGAAAAGATTCCAAAAGGACATCGGCTTTCTCCACCAACTTAGTAAAATCCGCCTTGCCCTCTGTCGATTTTAAATCAATTTTGACAACGGATTTCCCCGCATTCAATTGTTTGTAAAGGGGAGAAATACCATCATCACCTTCCATAAAGGCAAAACGCATCGGATCGCCAACAGGCGGTTCCACCTTAATGACATCGGCACCCAGATCACGCAACGTCATCGTCGCAAACGGACCGGGAATATATTGGGAGAGATCCAGAACTAAAATATTTTCCAAACAATTGTCGAACATAGGTGCCTCTTCTCATCAAGATAAGGTCATTCCTCCCGACAGGGGAAGAATGACCCGTTTCCTTAATCTAGGCACAAGATTGTTTGGAAGGCAAACATTTATTTAACCGTTGCCGGCACCTTGCTTGCTTTTTTATCCGTGTTGCGTTTCGGTTTGGCGGCTAATTCCTCTTGCGGGAATTCAAACACCACTTTGTTACTGTCAATCTTGACCTTAACCAATCCGCCCGTCACCAGTTTGCCAAATAGCAATTCTTCGGCCAACGGCTTCTTGATATGTTCTTGAATAACGCGGCTTAATGGACGGGCACCATAATGTTTGTCATAGCCTTTTTTACCCAACCATTTGCGCGCTGCCGGTGTCAGTTGGAATTCAACGCCCCGATCGGCAAGCTGACCTTCCAGTTCCATGATAAACTTATCGACGACTTTACCAACCACATCTTCGGACAGATTGGCAAAAGGAACAATCGCGTCCAAACGGTTGCGAAATTCCGGTGTGAACAGTTTTTCAATCGCTTCCTGATCCTCACCCTCGCGGCTTTCGCGACCAAAGCCAATGGCATTTTTCGCTAAATCGGCTGCCCCGGCATTGGTAGTCATAATCAGAATGACATTGCGAAAATCAATGGTCTTGCCATTGTTATCCGTCAACTTGCCATGATCCATCACCTGCAACAAAATATTAAACAGGTCGGGGTGTGCTTTTTCAATTTCATCCAACAAGACAACGCAATGCGGATGTTGGTCTACTCCATCGGTTAATAACCCGCCTTGGTCAAATCCAACATAACCCGGCGGTGCACCGATCAATCGGGATACGCTGTGACGTTCCATATATTCAGACATATCAAAGCGTAACAGTTCCACCCCTAAGGTGCGGGATAATTGGCGGGCCACTTCGGTTTTACCGACCCCGGTGGGACCAGAAAACAGATAGCTACCAATCGGTTTATCCGGTTCGCGCAACCCGGCCCGTGACAGTTTAATCGCCGTCGATAACTTATCGATGGCCAAATCTTGCCCGAACACCATGCGCTTGAGGTCGTTATCCAGACTTTTCAGCGTTTCTTTATCATCTGTCGAAACGGACTTCGGCGGGATCCGGGCAATTTTTGCAACCGTATCTTCCACATCTTTCACCGTTACCGTTTTGCGGCGTTTACTTTCCGGCAGCAACATACGCGATGCACCGACTTCGTCAATCACGTCAATTGCTTTATCAGGTAACTTGCGATCCCCGATATATCGGGCAGAGAGTTCAACCGCCGCACTCAGCGCATCATTGGTATAGCGGACCTTATGATGTGCTTCGTAATAGGGTTTCAAGCCGCGCAAAATCTTGATGGTATCTTCGATAGAAGGTTCTGCGACATCAATTTTCTGGAAACGACGCACAAGGGCACGATCTTTTTCAAAATGCCCCCGATATTCCTTATAAGTTGTCGAACCGATACAACGCAACGACCCGCTCGCCAAAGAAGGCTTCAGCAGGTTCGAGGCATCCATCGCCCCGCCACTAGTTGCCCCGGCCCCAATGACCGTGTGAATTTCATCAATAAACAGAACCGCATGCGGGCGTGCTTCCAATTCTTTAACAACGGCTTTCAAGCGTTCTTCAAAATCGCCACGATAGCGGGTTCCTGCCAGAAGCGCCCCCATATCAAGGGCATAAATGATCGCTTCATCCAGAACTTCCGGCACCTGTTTTTCAACAATGCGCAGGGCCAAGCCTTCGGCAATTGCCGTTTTCCCCACACCGGGATCACCGACATACAGGGGATTATTTTTACTGCGGCGGCACAAAACCTGAATGGTACGGTCCAATTCGGCCTGACGACCGATTAACGGATCAATCTTTCCTTCTTTTGCCTTTTCATTCAGATTGACGCAATAGGTATCCAAGGCCTTGGCGCGGTCTTCTTCGCTTTCGTCATCCTGTTCCCCGTCACTGTCAGCCCCATGAACAGGACGATCTTCAGAAAGTCCCGGTACTTTGGCAATCCCATGAGAGATATAATTGACCGCATCAAGGCGGCTCATATCCTGAATTTGCAGGAAATAAACGGCATGTGATTCTCGTTCGGAAAACAGGGCAACCAAAACATTCGCGCCTGTGACCTCTTCGCGCCCCGAAGATTGAACATGAATGGCCGCACGTTGCACAACACGTTGAAACCCACTTGTCGGGGAAGGTTCAATGGGCGTGTCATGGCGTAAATCGTTGAGTTCTTCATCTAGAAAAACGACCAAGTCTTCGCGCAGTTGATCAATTGATACATCACACGCACGCATCACGGCAACCGCATCCGGGTCCTCAATCAAGGACAAGAGCAAATGTTCCAGTGTGGCCATTTCATGTCTATGTTCCGTCGCGAGGGCCAAAGCGCGATGAAGGGTTTGTTCCAAGTTTCTCGATAGCATTTTTATATCCCTTCTTTGCCGTTACGTTATTAATCTTTTTCGATCGAACACTGCAATGGATGCTGATGTTGACGGGCCAGATCCATCACCTGTGCGGCTTTGGTTTCAGCAACTTCATAGGTAAACACCCCGCACAGACCCACGCCTTTGGTATGGACATGCAACATGATCTGTGTGGCCTCTTCCTGATTTTTACCAAAGAAACGTTCCAGAATATGGACAACAAATTCCATGGGGGTGTAATCGTCATTCAACAACAACACCTTATACATAGACGGGCGCTTGGTTTTTGATCGCGTTTTTACCGCAATCCCAACATCACCATCGTCGTCATTGTCTCTATGATCTTCGTTACTCATTTTCATTCATCAATCGTTTATACAATCCATTGGTCCGGTTCGTATCCGGTTCCTTTAATATTAGTCCGTTTTATGCGTGATGAAACCCCCTAGGTGAAAATAGCGCATAAAAAAACACCCGATCATCAAAACCGGGTGTTTTTTCAAAGCAAGGCTTCTAAAACAAAAGTGTTTTAGGCAGCTGTTGTCACGTTGAGTTTTTCAACGCTAGCTTCAACGCGCTGTTGCAGCGGCTTTGAAGCTTCTTCAGCGATTTTGGTAGAGGCTTCTGAAATGCGTGTCGCATTTGCCATCATTTTATCGTAACCGGATTTCAACAACTCGGCTTGAAGCTCAGCGATTTCCTGCGGTGTTTTGCATTCAAATACTTTTTTAGAAGCAACCATGTTTTCTTCGATAGACGTGCGTGCCATTTCAGCAAACAAAGAAGCAACATCCTGAACGCCTTTTGCAGCGATTGAGGAAGATTTGACAAATGCGTCAACATTGCCTTTAGAGAAAGCCATCGCATCTTCAACAGCTTTGAACGTATCAACACCGTCTACTTTAAAGAATTTTTCCATTTGCTCTTTAGAAAATTCGAACATTTCGTTGTAACCTTCCTGAATTTGGGTAGAGAGAAGTTCAAGTTTAGCTTCCAAAACAGGTTTTTCATCTGTTGCAGAAGTTTTCTTAACGGTACTTGCAGCCTTCGCAGGCGCGGCTGTAACCGTTTCAGTTTTTACATCGGTTTTCGCTTCCACAGCAGGTGCTGCTTTGGGAGTTGTTTCTGCAACAGGTTCAGCCTTCACAGGTGCATCTGCTTTTTTTGCAGCAGCGACTTTTCTGGCTGGCGCTTTGCGCGTCGTTGCTGTGGACTTCGTGGCAGGAGCCGGAGCTTTCTTGTCAGTGCTAGTCATCTTCAACCTCATCAGCGAAAACTTGGGATTTTGTCAACGTCTGCACTGCTAAAATCTTGCACTGCAGCATTTAACACAAGATACCATAAAATTGTGTTTCGTCAACTATTTTTTTGCACCGCAACAAAAGTTTAAATTGTCTTACCCGCCTTCAAATCCAATAAGTCCATTTTCACCAACCTGCAACAAAAACGGGTTCACATCCCTCATGCTCCCCCAAATATCCAGTGGTGACAAACGTTTAGGCTCTTCCACCTTAACGCCTGTGTTATCAAGGGATAGAAGCAAATCATCAAAGACCATATCGTCCCATCTTTTAGAAGGCCACAAGTATGCGTTAAAGTAAAAAGCACCATCCACACAAGCCGCTACCGTCCAGTAAAATTTATCGGAATAGAGGCGTAAGCCATGCGGAACCGGTTGCAGCGCAGCACTCGAAATAAGGGAATTTTTAATATCTTTCAACACCTTATCGGTTACAAGAATTTCAGAGGAAACACCTCTCCACGGGCCTAAAAGATCCTGCACAGACGTTTGGCGCAAATTTGCTTCACCCGTGACTAAAGTCTTTATTTTACCCGCATGAAAAAAAACATCATAGGTGCGCGTTTGGCGTTGATAAATCCCGTTATAGACAAAGCGGTAGCGATCAGCACCTAAACCGGCACAAACTTTGCGTATATCATCCCCGTTTACATAACTAAACCAGGTGAACTTTCTCGTCACCGGATTTTCCAATCCCCCTTGATAGGTACAGGAGGCAACGACAATGACCAGCATCAATGCAAAAAAGGCGCGAAGAATAGACATTTCTTTAAGAATCCTTCATGTTGTTTAACTCTTTCTTATCAAACTGCAGGCATACTGACCATGAAGCATTTCACATGATGGAATTTATTGGGCACACTGAACGGGACAGGTTGCGAAAAAATGAACGCTAGAGCACACTATCGAACATTTCAAACAACAAAACACACAGCAGTAAAATGGGGGTTGATTGCATTTTTTGCCTGCTTGCCCTTCCTAATCGTACCTGCTCAGGCAAAATATGCCACCTTTGTGATGGATGCCGAGACAGGTAAAGTTCTGCAGAACACCAACGCTGACACGCGCAATTACCCTGCCTCCCTGACGAAAATGATGACCCTTTTCATGTTGTTTGAAGCCCTTGAAAGCAAAAAGGTCACGCTGGATACAAAAATGCGTGTTTCACGCCGCGCCACATGGCAACCCCCTTCTCGGTTGGGTTTGAAACGCGGCAGCCACATCCGGGTGGAAGATGCAATTTATGCACTTGTCACCAAATCTGCCAATGATGTCGCCACCGTCGTTGCCGAACATTTGGGCGGCACGGAATGGGAATTTGCCAAAGAAATGACCAAGAAGGCCAAAGAGATCGGCATGACGCGTACAACATTTCGCAATGCCTCCGGCCTGCCTCATCGTCGCCAACTCAGTACAGCGCGCGATATGGCAAAACTGGGCAATACGTTATGGAAACGTTTCCCGCAATATTACAGCTATTTCAAAACAGAACGTTGGACCTACAAGGGACGTACCTACGGCAACCACAATAAGCTGATGAAAAAATACGACGGTATGGACGGCATTAAAACCGGCTATATCCGTGCCTCCGGCTTTAATCTCGTGTCCTCGGTCAACCGAGAGGGGCACCGCCTGATCGGTGTTGTCTTTGGCGGCAAAACAGCCACACAACGCAACAACATCATGGCGCGTATTCTCGATCAATCATTCACAAAAGTTGATCCTCAGATGATGGCCGCCTACCAGAAAAAAACGAAAGCCAAAGAACAACAACGTGTTCAGGAAGTCGCCTCCAAGCGCCGCTCTACAGGCTGGGGCGTTCAAGTTGGGGCTTATGGTACGTATTCCAAGGCAGAACGTCAGGCCATCGCAGCCGTAAAACGCGCCCCGAGCTATTTAAGCGGCGCAAAGACCCTTGTCGTGCCATTGAAAAACGGGCGGAAATCAGTTTATCGCGCCCGTGTTGTCGGCGTGGAAAAACGCGAAGCCTACCGCGCCTGTCGTGCCTTGAAAAAAATGCGTCAACCCTGCATGGTCTTTCGCGCAAAATCGACACAAGTCGCCTTGAATAAATAAAACGATCTAAAACAAAAAAACGCCCTCATTTTTGAGGGCGTTTTTTTCTGTGTATTTTAGAGGAGGCTCTAAAAATCCGGTGCTGCAATTTGGCTGGCTTCCAGTTGTTCCACCAAGTTTGCTTTCAAACGGTTCAATCCAGCCTCATCCTTTGCTTCACAACGTGCCACAAGAACCGGTTGCGTGTTAGAGGCCCGTAATAGCCACCAGCCATCCTCAGTGACAACACGCACCCCATCCACATCAATCACCTTAAGGGTCGCATCCCCGGCCAAGCGTGCCTTGACTTCTTCTGCAACAGCAAATTTGCGATCTTCAGGGCAGTCAAAACGTAATTCCGGTGTATTGATCATTTTCGGCATGCCATCCAGCATGCTATCCAGCGTTTCATCCGTTTGCGTCAAAATCGAGATCAACCGGATTGCCGCATAAAGTGCATCATCAAAACCGTAATAGCCATCCTTAAAGAAAATATGGCCGCTCATCTCACCGGCAAACGGGGACTCAAGCTCTTTCATCTTAGATTTAATCAGGGAATGCCCGGTTTTCCACATCATCGGCTGACCGCCCATACGTGCAATTTCATCAAACAAAACCTGAGATGCTTTGACATCTGCGATAATGGTCGAACCGGGTTGACGCGACAAAATCTCCTTTGCCCAAATGACCATAAGCTGATCCCCCCAAAGCACGCGGCCTTGACTATCAACCACCCCAATGCGATCCCCATCCCCATCAAAAGCAATACCAAGGTCACAAGCTTGATCGGCAACACACTTTTTTAAATCCACAAGGTTTTTTTCAACGGTTGGATCGGGGTGATGGTTCGGGAATGTCCCGTCAATATCTTCAAACAATAAAGAATGCTGACCGGGGAGTTTGTCACAGATCATGCGCATGGCTTCACCTGCCACACCATTCCCCGCATCCCATGCAATTTTCAAATCTCGCCCGGGTTTAAAATCGGACAGAATGCGTTCTACATACCCATTCAGCAGAGGGCGCTGTGCACTCTCCCCTTCCCCGTTCTCAAAATCCTGAGCTTCAATCAGACGCCCAAGGTCTTGGATATCGGCACCGAAGAAGGACAAGCCGGACAGCATTAGTTTCATACCGTTATAATCCGGCGGATTATGCGAGCCTGTAATCATCAGCCCCGCATCACTGTTCAACGCATAGGTCGCATAATAAAGCATCGGCGTAGGACCACGGCCTACTTCGAAAACCTGAAGCCCACAGGCTGTCAAACCTCTGACGGCTGCGGCTGCCAGTGCAGGTGAACTCAGTCGCCCATCATATCCGACAGCAACGGATTTGCCGCCAGCACGCACAACGCGTGTCCCAAAGGCGCGCCCCAATTGTTCAACAGCTTCTTCGGTAAAAGTATCACCCACAATGCCGCGAATATCGTACTCGCGCAAAATATTGGGATTGATGGAGACCGTCATATCTATTTCCCCTTTATAACCTACGTACAAAAACCCCCGCTGAAAGCGGGGATTTTATGGATAAATTTAAACTTCCAGTTTGGGTCGGCCAATACAGCTATACTCAAATCCGGCTTCTTTCATTTCCTGACGATTATAGATATTGCGCAAATCAACCATCACCGGAGCTTTCAACAGCTCTTTGACCCGTTTTAAATCCAACAGACGGAATTCATTCCATTCCGTAATAATGACAAGTGCGTCTGCGCCTTCCATCGTGTCATAAGAATTTTCTTTCCATTCCACATTGGGTAGTAATTCCTTGGCTTCCGTCATGGCTTCGGGATCAAAGGCAACAATATCCGCGCCGGCAGACTGCAATGCCGGGATGATATCAAGACTTGGTGAATCGCGCATATCGTCCGTATTGGGTTTAAAGGCAACGCCAAGAACAGCAACGCGTTTCCCGTCAACAGACCCGCCGCAGGCTTCAATCACCTTCTGCGCCATTTTCTTTTTACGCTCGGCATTTACTTCGACAACCGTCTCGATAATCTTTAAAGGGCTGTCAAACTGTTGGGCAGTACGCACCAAAGCCAATGTATCTTTTGGGAAACAGGACCCGCCATAACCGGGACCGGCATGCAGGAATTTTTTACCAATCCGTCCATCCAGACCAATCCCTTTGGAAACCGCCTGAACGTCTGCGCCAACCTTTTCACACAAATCTGCAATTTCATTGATGAAGGTAATTTTTGCCGCCAAAAACGTATTCGCTGCATATTTGATCAATTCCGACGTGCGGCGTTGTGTAAACAGGATCGGTGTTTCAATCAGGTGCAACGGACGATAGAGTTGGCGCATCACTTCTTGCGCACGCTCACTTTCCGTACCGATCACCACCCGGTCCGGGCGCATAAAGTCTTCGATCGCGGAACCTTCACGCAGAAACTCCGGATTTGAGACCACATCAAATTCGGCATCAGGGCGTGTTTCACGGATAATTTTTTCAACTTCATCTCCGGTACCTACCGGAACCGTGGATTTATTGACAATAACCGTATAGCCATCCATCGCTTCTGCAATTTCTTTGGCAGCCGCATAAACATAAGACAAATCCGCATGACCATCACCACGGCGTGTCGGTGTCCCAACAGCGATAAAAACCGCATCGGCTGCCTTCACGGCCTCTGTCAGGTCCGTTGTAAATTCCAAACGTCCGCCACTGACATTATTTTCCACCAACTTATCAAGCCCCGGCTCAAAAATCGGCATAATATTTTCATGCAGCTTGGCAATCTTTGTTTCGTCTTTATCGACGCAGGTGACGTTGGTCCCAAATTCCGAAAAACATGCACCGGAAACAAGGCCAACATACCCGGTACCAATCATTGCAATACGCATTGGATTTCCTAATACTTAAATCTATTGTGTGAGTTCGCTCAAAATGTGCTGCACACCATCGCGCAGATCATCACGAGCTAAGGCAAAGGCTAGGTTGGCTTCGATAAAACCCAACTTCGAGCCACAATCATAACGTCGACCTTCAAAACGCAACCCTCTAAATTCAACATCAGGGATTGTCTTGGCCATCGCATCGGTTAATTGAATTTCATTCCCGGCGCCCGTTTCCTGTTTATCCAACTGTGCGAACACTTCCGGCTGCAGGATATAACGACCAATAATGGATAGGTTTGACGGTGCATCTTGTGGATCAGGCTTTTCAACAAGGCCATTTGCCTGTGCAATACGACCATCATCTTCTACCACATTCAGCACACCGTATTTATAAGTTTCTTCGCGTGGTACTTCTTCGATCGCAACCACGTTTCCACCAGTTTGATTGTAAACATCAATCATCTGGGCAAGGCAGCATTTATTCTGCGCCAAGACCAAATCATCAGCCAACAAAACTGCAAAAGGTTCATCACCGATCAGTTCTTTGGCGCACCAAACGGCATGACCAAGGCCTTTCGGCTTCATTTGCCGTGTGTAAAACACTTTACCGGGTTCGGGCAAAATGTCCAAAACCGCTTTGTGGATGTCTGTTTTACCCTTTTCGACCAATGTATCTTCTAGTTCGTAAGAATGGTCAAAATGATCTTCCAGCGCCGTTTTTCCGCGCCCTGTTACAAAGATGAACTGTTCAATACCGGCAGCAATTGCTTCTTCAACCGCATATTGAATAAGAGGTTTATCCACAACAGGCAGCATCTCCTTTGGCAAGGCTTTGGTCGCAGGTAAGAAACGTGTCCCCAACCCGCCAACCGGGAAGATAGCTTTCCTGACTGGTTTTGTCATATTCATCCCCTAGATTACATCAATTCTGGACACGGCTTTGTGCCACAGCATGCTGTGTAACGCAAGCAAACGCGCACTCAAATTACACTATTTTTTTGTTTCACCGCTGCGATAATCCCGCCATACCTTTCTCGCTTTTGCACAATTACGGAATTTGATCGTTTGACTGGCGGAAATCGCATCCATCTTCAAGGCAATGGCCGCTTTTACCTGTGCATAAACAGACTCGCAATAAACCTTGGTAACAGCATCCGGGCCGTTGGCCTCCCATGCCGTTACACTTTCTTGTTTTTTGGCGGTTTGTCCGGTGAAGGCTTCTTCCATTTTTTTCAGGTTTCCCTGCAACGCCTGCAAAATGGCATCTTCGCGTTTTTTGCTATTCACCTGCCCTTTCATACCTTCAATACGCACATGCTGTTGGGCAAGTTCACCGACTCTAACCAATTCCAGAATGAGTTCTTCAACCGTTTGAAAGGCTATTTCGTGTGTCACAACCATCATGCGTTTTTCTGGGTGACTGCGTCGATAATCATACGTCGCAAACAACTTGCTATCGGGAAAACGTCTATCGTGGTAGCGTGATGGCGGCATATAATGGATCTCATCCAGAAAATTTACCTTATCACGCAAGATGACAGGAAGCTCACGTGCTCGCTTGATCGCTTCACTCATTTGCGAAAGAAACTCTTTCGTTTTGACATCCCCATAAAGCGACCCATAAATCTTTATTTTCCCGTACCGAGTGGCTATCTGATCCTGAAATTCAGCGTCATCCAGTTTTGCAAACAAATGACGCTGTGCGACCAGTACAAGACTGTACGCCAATTGTCGCGGTGATTGATCATGTAAGAAACCGGCAGAAACCTGCACCCATTCATTTTCCTCACCCCATTGAATGAAACGATCACTTCCTTCACCCGATGGTAAAATTTCCAAGGCAGGTATAAGCTGCACCAATGGTGCAAAATAAGGGGCAACGGCTTCTACTTCACTGAACGCTTCGCCCAAACGAGTTGCAAAAGCAGCAAAAATATCTTCATCTAATTTTTCGTGGCGGATAATGGGAAAACGTCCGACAACCTGAAAATCATCCCCTTTTTGTTGTTCACCTGCCCCCAAACCACAATCGGCTTTTGATGGCCGCCAATCTTTCGCCCACGCCAATCCTGTATTCGCAACCTGATGCCTTGCAGAATCAACCGCGCGCTTAACGATATCCTGTGCGGCCGCATCTCCACCCCATGTCGCCAATTGTGACCACATAATCGCCTTTTCCAGCGCCATATCACCGCGGGCTTCTTCTAGAAAATATTCAGCGACATGCCGCTGCGCCGGGGCAACCGCCGCATGGGCCAGCTTCAGAAAGGTCTTGTGTGCGCTTTCTACATCCCCATATTTTTTCCGATGAAGCGCTGCTTTATAAGTCGCAACAACGCTTTGCATATCGCAAAATTCAACCGCCAACGCGCGATTAGGGGAAAACGCAAGAAGTCCCCCAAGCAGCATATACCAAAAACATTTAATCATTCAGCAAGATATCCTTTGCCTGATTGATTTGAGACGCCAAATAATCCGATCCTCCTTTATCTGGATGTACTTGTGCAATCAAGCGATGGTAAGCAGCTTTTATTTCCTCAGGCCTCGCGCCTTCTTCCAAACCCAAAATGGCCAATGCTTCCTGTCGTGTCATCCCGTCACGTGGTGGCGTTGTTTTTTGTTCTTTTTGTCCTTGGCCATACCATGATCGGGCCGTTTTTCCGATATTAAACAAACTATGGAAACGGCGAAACCAGACATATAAAGCCGGAAGCCCCGCCAGCGCCCAGCCCAACCGACCACTGACAAGCAAAAATACGATAAGTAACAGAAGTAAAAGACCGATCCCCCATTTCAATACCCGGATCACGTCTTTTGGGTTTGCTTCAATAAACCAACGCCCCAAAAGGTACAGGCACAATAAAAGGGCAAATCCAAGTACGAGATAGGCGATCATAATCCTCTCATCCTTTTAAACAAGGCAAGTTCATCGCCTCGACCAAGTTTCGGACTTCTTGACGGGCGGCGACATGTGACATGGAAAGTTCGTCCCCTTTCATATCCATCATCGTTAGGCCTTTTAGAAAAAGTTCGCGATAAATCACCCGTTCACCGAAACCACTGACGACACGACAACCAATCCGTTTTGACAAAGCATCCAGCAATCCTTCCATATCGCGTTTATTACGTGCGTCCAAATGGCTGAGGCGGTTGCGAAGAACAATCCAATCAACCACGGCACCCGGATTTTTATGCATTTTCAGTTGCCGTTGCTTCCAGACGGTTTCCGCATAATGGCTGGGTCGTTCGATTTTCAAGCTTTCCCCGTTCACACGCGCCAAGACATCGAGATCAATAAAGCTGTCATTTAAGGGGGTTACCAACGTATCGGCAAAACTATGGGCCAGACGCCCCAATGGACTGTCATGTCCTGGGGTATCAATTACGATTACATCTTCTGCTTCGCTCAATCGTTGAAACGCATCCTCAAAATGACCGTTGTCTTCCACAATTCGCACATGGTCCGGTGCCTTTAACAAACGTTGTGCCTTGGTCCGATTTTCCACATATCGCGATAATGTGCCCTGACGTAAATCCAGATCAAGGGACCCGACCTGAAGTCCATGATCCAAAAGGGCGGCAATCACATGCATGGCGACAGTGGATTTCCCACTGCCGCCTTTTTCATTCCCGAAAACGATGACATGCGCGGTCATGCGTTTGGCACCTCCAACCAAACAGAGGTATCGTGAAAAACTGCACCATTGTTGGGATATCCCGGTTGTGATGACACCAACGTATTAATTCCCTTACCTTCGATAAAGCTTTCGTTCGGCCAGATCCCTTCCACAACAAGCGTGTCTTCATGTTGGCCTTTTACCGCAACGGCATTCAACAGAACATTGCCGCGTTCATTCCCGATCCGCACAAGTTCCCCTTCTGCAATACCAAGGCGGCGCATGACACGTTCATTCACCTTAACCTCAGGACAGCGTTCTTTAATGCGTGACGTTTTGGTTTCACTAAAGGTACTGTTCAAAAAGTTTTGCGACGGCGGTGTGATCAAACGATAAGGGCGTTCCTCTGATTTTTCATCAATCACATTCCAATGATCCGGCAATTCCGGCATTTCAGCCCCCAACGGTCCCAGCGCAGGCCAATCCGGTTTAAAACGGAACTTACCATCAGGATGTGCAAAACCGTTCAAGAAATGAGCCTTTTCAAATGAAGGGGTTAAATCATGTCCGGTTTTTTCGATAATGTCATCCATCGGCGGATAACCTGAGGCCTGTAACGTTTCTTCCACGATTTCTCGGTCACTCAGATCAAAGCTTTGATGTGTTGCGCCCAAGCGTTTTGCAAGGGTACTT
Source organism: Terasakiella sp. (assembly GCF_048267425.1). Classification (GTDB taxonomy): domain Bacteria; phylum Pseudomonadota; class Alphaproteobacteria; order Rhodospirillales; family Terasakiellaceae; genus Terasakiella. Next base: position 75,155 of record NZ_JBLWXN010000004.1, on the reverse strand, counting down.
ACGACTTCATGGTTGGATTTACATTCCCCGGCCGGTTCCAAAACAGCCTTGGCAACCTGCAATGTGCAATGACCGCTGGCGGTATATAGATCATCATGTTCCAAAAACATCGTAGCCGGTAAAACAATGTCGGCCATTTTTGCCGTTTCGGTCATAAACTGTTCATGCACGCAGGTAAACAAATCATCCCGCATAAATCCAGCGCGCACCGCCTCAGTATCCGGGGCAACGGCAACCGGATTGGTATTTTGGATAAATAAGGCCTTAACTGCGGATCCACCTTTCAAAGCCTCAGGGCTGCCATTCAGAATTTCCCCAATACGTGATTGGTCCAGAATACGGGCACCGCGTTTGCCCCCGTCTTTGGCTTCAATCAGGTTTAAGTTCAGTTTTGCCAATCCGCTTTGCCCATATAAGGCGCCGCCGCCTTCATACTGCCATGCCCCCGTGACGGCAGGCAAACAGGAGACCGCATGCATATTATGCGCCCCATTGCGCGAACGGGTCATGCCATGACCAACACGTAGGAAGCTTTTTTTTGTACTTCCATAAAGACGGGCAAAACTTTCAATCGTATGAACTGGTAATCCGGTAATTTCAGCGGCCCATTGCGGTGTCTTATCCTTTAAATGTTCTTCCAGTTCTTGCGGTACGTCAGTATATTTTGCCAAGTATTCCCGATCAGCATATCCTTCTTTAAACAGCAAATGCATCACGGCACAGGCAAGCGCCCCATCGGTACCGGGGCGCAAAGCAATATGCATATGGGCTTTATCAGCTGTTTTATTTTTATAAGGATCAACAACAATCAGTTTTGCCCCATTGCGCACCCCGGCAAGGGCGTGGGTCATTAAATGGATTTGACTGGAAACCGCATTCAGCCCCCAAATCACAATCAGTTCTGATTTTTTCATTTCCTGTACATCTGGGCCATATTGCGCCCCGACACCGGATAGCCAGCCCGGACCGCTTAAGGCCACACAATAGGTCCCCTGCATGGCACTGAACCCCAATGTATGGGATAACCGATTGATGCCATTGCGCATCAAATATCCCATTGTGCCTGCATAGTAAAACGGCCAAATGGCTTCTGCACCGTCTTCCTTCTGGATCCGGGTTAAATTGGAACAGATTTCATCATAGGCTTGATCCCATGAAATGCGTTCAAATTGTCCGCTTCCCTTGGCCCCTGTTCGTTTTAAGGGGTAAAGCAAGCGATCAGGGTGATGAATACGTTCTTGATATCTGGAAACTTTTCCACACAGAAGGCCGCCCGTAAACGGGTTTTCAGAACTGCCTTTTACCTTTCCGATCCGTTGTGCGCCCAATTTTTCCACTTCCAGCGGGCAAACGCTGGGACAATCGTGAGGACAGACGGATTTCACTATTTCAGAGCACATAGCACCAATCTCATTTATTTTCGTTGCCCTAATGTAGTTCGATCTCTTGTCTTTTTGCAAGGAACACAGTAGCGTGGGCGCAATCTTATATTTGGACGAATAAAATGAAAAACGCACTGATTATTGTCGCCGGTTTTTTGGCACTCTTTATTTCCGTTTCTGTTTTTATCCTCTATGAAAGCGGAGATGTCAGTCAGGAAGAAGGCTTTCTCTACAGTGCAATCGGCTGCACAAGCCTTTATAAAAAGCTGGAAGAACCTGAAAAGGTCAATCATCTGTTAAACCTGATTCACAATTTCAGTGAAAAACAAGGTATCACGGAAATTCAGCCGGGCTATATCTCACGCTTTATCAAACTGGTTGAAAAAAAGTGGGAAAAAGAAAACGAAGTAGCCAACAAAAATTGCAGCGGCATCTACAATATGGCCCTCAATGAAAAACAACCCGCTCAGTATAATCCGGTGACCGAAAGCGTTATTGCATACCTGCACGAACTGGAAAGCAAAAAGCACTAATATTATTTGAGGTCTCTTGCAATGAGCGAACATGTAAATGCTATTGTCATTGGGGCGGGTGTTGTCGGACTGGCCGTTGCCCGTGAATTGGCCCAATGTGGTAAAGAAGTCATTATCCTTGAAGCCAATCAAGCCATTGGTATGGGCACCAGTTCGCGCAACAGTGAAGTGATCCATGCCGGGATTTATTATCCCAAAGACAGCTTAAAAGCCCGTTTATGTGTTGAAGGTAAACATCTGATCTATGACTTCTGCGATAGTCATGGTGTCCCTTACAAACGGCTTGGAAAATTGATTGTGGCAACGTCTGACGCACAAGTCGACGCCCTTCATGCCATTCGTGAAAAAGCTGCTCATAACGGCGTAGACGATCTTGTCTGGCTTGATCAGGATAGCGTTCTCAAAAAAGAACCAAACCTGAATGCGAAAGCGGCTTTGCTGTCACCATCAACGGGCATTTTGGACACCCATGCCTTTATGCTGGCCTTACAGGGCGATGCGGAAGATCATGGGGCCATGCTCGCCCTGAACAGTCCCGTTCTGCGTGGTGAGGTCACACAAAACGGCATGACACTTGAAGTCGGGGGCGATATGCCCATGACAATCAGTGCTGATATTGTCGTTAACTCTGCCGGGCTCAATGCCATTTCATTGGCACGTGAAATCAATGGTATCGATGAAAAGCTGATCCCCAACGATTATTACTGCAAAGGGAATTATTTTTCACTGGGATGTAAGGCCCCCTTTAACCATCTGATTTATCCGGTCCCTGAAAATGCGGGTCTGGGCGTTCATTTGACATTGGATATGGGGGGACAAGCCCGTTTTGGCCCCGATGTTCAATGGTTGGATAACGGTGATAACATTGACTATAATGTCGATCCAACACGCGGTGAAAAATTCTATGATGCGATCCGGCGCTATTGGCCCGATTTAAAAGACGGCGACTTGCATGCCGATTATTCAGGCGTGCGCCCCAAAATACAACGCCCTGATGAAGAAGCGCGTGATTTCCTTATTCAAGGGCCACAAGATCATGGTATTTTAGGTTTTATAAACTTATTCGGCATAGAATCACCGGGATTGACCTCAAGTCTCGCCATCGCACAAGAGGTCCGCAAGCAGTTGAAATTAAATTGAACGTGAACCCTATGAAACGAACATTGACAAGTTTTTGCTTTTCCTTAGCTGTCGGGTTGTCGCTTCTGGCAACACCAGCACACGCCCAGCTCCGTTCCCAAGGGAAAGTACTGACCGATCAACCAACGCAAGAACCTGATTTATTTCTTGCTGATCCCTTGGTCGATTATGCAGAAGAAATGCGCAAATTCGTTCAGGGTATCGCCAAATATGGGCGCCAATTCAAACGCGACTTCCTTGTTATTGTAAACGATGGAACAGGGCTTTTGACGCAAATCGTCGATATTGACCAGCAAATCAGCGCTCCGAGTTCCGTTTTTATGAAATCTCTGGACGGTATTATCCAACCTTCCCTGTCCTATGGTAAAGAAGGTTTCGGTGTACCAACCGATAAAAAAGAACAGGAAGAAATGCTCGCGGACCTCAAAGTTGCCCGTGATGCCGGTCTTCGAATTTTCACGCTTGATTATGCCTCCAAACCCGTGGATATCGACAAAGCCTTACGTTTTTCCATGAAACATAACTTTGTGCCTTATGTTGCACCGGGTATGGGGTTTAACAATAACAAGCTACCGAATTGGCCAAAACGCCCTTTGCATGAAAACTCCCATACCATCAGTAATGCCGGTCTGGTGAAAAACTATCTTCTTGTAAACGATTCCTCCCGCATCGGCAGTGCAGAGGAATACGCCATGAAAATTCATAACACCAATTACGACATGGTGGTCACTAACGTTTTCCATCATCGCGCACAGGTCTTTGGTCCCCATAACGTACGCACGATGCAGTATAAAAAACTCGGGGCGCGTCGCCCTGTCCTTGCCCAGATGGATATTGGAACAGCTTACGCCGGGGCCTATTACTGGAAACCGGACTGGAAAATGGGTAACCCGCCCTGGCTACTGGACCTTGCCCCCAACAGTTCGGATCGTTATCTGGTGAAATACTGGCACCCTAGCTGGCAACAAATCATCTATGGTAACAACATGTCCTTTATGTATGGCATTATAAAAGAAGGCTATGATGGCGTTGTCCTAAATGGTGTCAATGTCTATGATCTGTTTGCCAACCCTGAATAATTTATACAAATAGCCCCTCCCCTACGCAGTTATGGGGATTGCCAAACTGTTTACTCCCCCTACAATCATAAAAAATATGGGAGAGTGGAATGCTGGAAAAGAAATCAAACTACAACGACGTTTGCACCGCTTTTAAGTGGGATATACCGTCTCATTTCAATATGGGCGTCGCCGTTTGTGACCGCCATGCCGAACGTGATTCTGCCGCCACTGCCTTGATCGTGGATCAAGGCGAGGAAGGCGTGACACGATATAGCTTTGGTGATATTCGCTCTTTTTCCAACCGGATTGCCAACCTGTTTCAAGACAAAGGCATGCAAGCCGGTGATCGTGTCGCTATTTTGCTGACCCAATCTATCGAAACAGCTTCAACACACGTTGCCGCATGGAAAAGCGGTTTGATCTCCATCCCTCTCTTCACCCTGTTTCGAGAGGAAGCCTTGGAATTCCGCCTTGCCAACAGCAAAACACGCGCCCTTGTCACAGATCGTGAAAATTATAAAAAAATTGCCCCCTTGCGTGACAAACTCCCGGCGCTTGAGTTCATCTTTATTGTCGATGGATCAGTGGAAGGTTGTGAAGATTTTCAACATCAAACCCAACAGTGCAGCGATCAATTCACCGCGCTTAACACACGTGCAGAAGACCCGGCACTCATCATCTATACATCAGGGACGACCGGCAATCCAAAAGGTGCCCTTCATGCCCATCGTACCCTGTTGGGCCACGTCCCCGGCGTTGGTATGCCGCAAGAATTCCCCCCTCAATCCGGTGATTTATTCTGGACACCTGCTGACTGGGCCTGGATCGGTGGCTTGATGAATATCCTTATGGGGGCATGGTATTTGGGCATCCCCGTCCTTGCCCATCGTGCAAAGAAATTTGATCCGGTCGATGCCTTAAAATTGATGGAGAAACATAAAGTCCGTAATATCTTTATGCCGCCAACAGCGCTTAAACTTATGCGTCAGGTTGATAACATCGCGGAAAATTTTGATTTGCATTTACGCACCGTGACTGTTGCTGGCGAACCGATGGGCGAAGAACTTCTGGCATGGGGACGACGGGCGTTTGGTCTGACATTAAACGAATATTACGGACAAACCGAATGCAACCTTGTCGTTGCCAATTGCTCTGTCCTTATGCAAACAAAACCCGGCTCAATGGGTCGCCCGGTCCCAGGACATGATGTGCGCATTATTGATGCCGACGGGAACGAGGTTGAACGCGGTCAGATCGGTGATATCGCTGTGCGCGCAGGCGATCCGGTTATGATGCTTCACTATTGGGATAACCCGCAAGCCAACGAGAAAAAATACCGTAACGGTTGGCTGATTATGGGGGATCTCGGTTATATGGATGAAGATGGCTATATCTTCTTTGTCGGACGAGACGATGATTTGATTACATCGGCAGGCTATCGGATCGGCCCCTCTGAAATTGAAGACTGCCTGACAAAACACCAAAGTGTCGCCTTGGCGGCTGTTATCGGTGTCCCCGACCCAATTCGCACCGAAGCTGTCAAAGCCTTCATCGTCCTGAAAGACGGTTTTCAAGCCACAGATACACTGGAAGAAGAATTAAGGGTATTTGTGAAAGACAAACTGTCTCCGCACGAATACCCTCGCCATATTGAATTTTGCGACCAGCTTCCCCTGACAGCAACAGGGAAAATTCGTCGTAAAGATTTACGAGACGCAGAAATCGCCAAGCAACGCTAACTTGTTGCTTGGTGCATCTTAATATCTGCGTGTACCGATTTCACACGACTCAATCACAAAGCCCTGTTCGGGTGGATAACGGTCGTTGATCATTGTCAGTGCTTCGGCTTTGTCCTGAGCCACGACGTTCTGATAGTGAACATCGGCCCATTCATCGCCATAATCCAGATGCGTATTGTTTTCTTTTACGCATGCACGGACTTCTCTGTTGTAAATACCAACTTCAAACGTTTTTTGATTTCCGGTCGCAACGGCAAACATGATGCTGCCTCCCTATTCATGTTCATAACTAGAATAATGGTAGGACCAGTTTGTTAACATTTACTTTATCAGGCAGGACTAATTCCTTTTATGATAAAGCCACGGTCTTTGGGATATTTCGTCAAAATCTTACGACGTGCATCGGCTTCATCGCGTGCGCTGATCTCAATATAATGAACATCCGCCCATTCATCACTATAACTGGCCCGTTCGCCATTTTCGACCGCACGTTTCACCAGCTCGTTATAAATTGCGACTTCGTAGAGCGCCATAATTACCTTCCTCAAGATTTGTTCTTCTACTGAAGCTATACTATTTTTTTCGCATTTCTTACTGTGACAAACATCACAAGTTAATAACTTCCATGAGGTCGTTCAACCTTTGCCACTCTTTTTCTTCACCGGGAAGACCGACGCGCAAATACTGTGGGCGTTCAGGAAAGGGGCGCACGAGAACACCATTTTTGGCCAAAACCTCATAAACCCCTGTTGCATTTTCGTGAAAACAATATCGAAAAAGGGATGTTCCCCCAACAACCTGCAAACCACCTTTGCTTAAAATATCATCTAAACGAAATGCACAACGGGCCAGAGTCTCGCGTGTATGTTTAATCCAGTGAATATCGCGAAAAGCATGTCTGGCAATTTCCATCGCCGGGCCATTCACCGCCCAAGGGCCAATTCCTTCTTTCAGGCGTTCTGCCAACCCACCACTGGCCAGCACAAAACCCAACCGAATACCCGCCAGACCAAAAAACTTACCGAACGAACGCAAAACAACCAACCCCGGTTGTCCAACATGACCAGATAAATCCAGTGTTGGTGTGCAGTCGCTAAAGGCTGCATCGACAATCAACAAACCACCTTTTTGATGCAATTCATCCGCCATCTTTACCAATGTGTCAGGGGCATGTACATCCCCTGTTGGATTGTTAGGGTTTACCACAATCACGATTTCCCCGTCGCTCATGGCTTCGAATACATCTTCAACTTCACGAACATCATGTCCTGCCAAGCGCCAACAGAATTCGTGTTCCTTATAAGTTGGTCCAACAATACGAACGGCTTTGGGCTTTTCAAATAAATGCGGGAAAATTTGCAATAAGGTCTGCGTACCGGAAACAGGGATAACGTCCGAGGGGGCATCCACCCCGTAATATTGCGCCGCCGCGACCTTTAAATCATCCAACACTTCCTGATCGGGTAAACGCGTCCACAAACCTTTTTCAATATCGGGAATCGGATAGGGCGCGGGGTTAATTCCGGTCGATAAATCCAGCCAGCCCTGTGACGGCACCCCAAAAGCCTGTGCTGCACCTGCTAAATTGCCCCCATGAAAGACTGCCACGCGCCTACTCCTTGGTAATTTTATTATTTAGAAAACCATTTCGACGCAATGGTTAGCACGCTGTCGCCTTGCACTCAAGCACGTCGATTCGAGAAAAAGTAATAAAGTTTCAAACGCAATTTTTCAACGTAAGAAAGCTACCTTGTTTTAACATAAAGCAGAAAGATTCGAAACGATTGCTGCATTGCCAAAAATTACCTATAAAAACAATGATTTAAGCTATATTTACTCTTGAATTCACATCAGGATTACACACATAAAAGGAAACGAGATGAAAAGAATTTTTTAACAGGAGAAGATCATGTCTGTCTTTACGGCCCCCGATTTCGATGGGCACGAAAATGTTGTGTTTGGTTGCGATGAATTAACCGGTTTGAAATGCATTATTGCAATCCACAACACCAATCTGGGTCCTGCACTTGGCGGTTCCCGATTCTGGAATTATGAAAACGAACAAGCCGCCCTGACAGACGTGTTACGTCTTTCCAAAGGGATGACTTACAAAGCCGCCGTTGCCGGTCTGGAACTGGGCGGCGGTAAATCCGTAATTATTGGCGATGCCAAAAAAATCAAAACGCCGGATTTGATGCGTGCGTTCGGTCGCGTCATTGAAAGCCTGAACGGTAAATACATCACCGCCGAAGATGTCGGCACCACCGTACAGGACATGGACTATATTCGCGAAAGCACAGCCCATGTCCGTGGTAAATCCAGCGGCAGCGGCAATCCCTCCCCCTTGACTGCGCTGGGGACTTTTTTAGGTGTCAAAGCCGCCGTGCAACATACACACGAGACCGATGACCTGAAAGACATGCGCGTCGCCGTTCAAGGCGTTGGCAATGTCGGATACTATCTGTGTAAATACCTGCACGAAGCGGGCGCAAAACTGGTCGCTTGCGATATCAATCAAGATAGCCTCAACCGTGTCGTTGCAGAATTTGGGGCAGAGGTTGTCGCACTGGATGATATCTACGGGCAAGACGTGGATGTTTATGCCCCTTGTGCCTTGGGGTCGACGCTTAATGACACCACCATCCCCCAGCTAAAAACCAAAATTGTTGCAGGGGCAGCCAACAATCAATTGGCCGAAGCCCGTCATGGCGAAATTCTGATGGAAAAAGGGATTCTCTACGCCCCTGATTACGTCATCAACGCAGGCGGTCTCATCAACGTGGCCCACGAAACCGACGATTATGATTTGGAAGTCGTAAAAGCAAAGACACACAAGATCTACGACACGCTTTTAAAAATCTTCCAACGATCAGATGCGCGCAACCTGCCTACCTCCGTCATTGCCGACCATATGGCTGAAGAAATATTTAAAGGTCATGTCAGCGCCGCCGCAGAATAGAACTAAGCTTTAAAACAATAAGATAGATAAAACTTAAGCAGCTCTTAATCATATTGAGGGCTGCTTTTTTACTTGCAAGTCGTTCTCACTTGCGATATCAACCATTCAGAAATGAAAATCATTCGCATATTCAACCTTCTGACCTTAATGGGACTGAACATGAAGAAAATATCACTGAGCAAAACCGCACTTTCACTTGTGGCTGGTATCGTTGGTTTGACCTCTTTCAATATGAACGCAAATGCGGCGGAAGAAGTAAATATCTACTCTTACCGCAAAGAGGTTCTCATCCGTCCTTTGCTGGATCGCTTTACAGAAAACACAGGGATTAAAGTCAATCTGGTGAATGGGAAAGCAGACGTTCTTCTGGAGCGCTTGAAAAGCGAAGGCATGAACAGCCCTGCCGATATCCTGATCACTGCCGATGTTGGCCGTTTGATCCGTGCGGAAGATGCAGGTGTTCTTCAATCCGTTGAATCTGACACCTTGTCCAAATTGATCCCGGCACAATATCGTGACCCGAAAGGTCAATGGTTTGGCCTCTCTTTGCGCTCACGTGTTATCTTCACCGCAAAAGACCGTGTCAAGCCGGGCGAAATCACCACATACGAAGATTTGGCCGACCCGAAATGGGCCAGTCGCATTTGCATTCGTTCCTCCGGTAACATCTATAACCAATCCTTGCTCGGTTCATTAATCGAACATAACGGTAAAGAAAAAGCCGCAGCATGGACCAAAGCTGTTGTCGATAATCTGGCCCGTAAACCTCAGGGCGGGGATCGTGACCAAATCAAAGCTGTTGCCGCTGGTGAATGCGATGTTGCTGTTGGAAACACGTATTATTTTGGCCGCATGCAAGCCGGCAAAGATGCCGCCCAAAAAGCTGCAGCAGACAAAGTAGAGCTTGTCTGGCCGAACCAAGATGGACGGGGCGCTCATGTTAACATCTCCGGCGCCGGTGTGACAAAATCTGCAAAAAACAAAGAAAATGCGGTTAAACTGATCGAGTTCCTCGCATCTGACGAAGCACAGGCTATCTATGCCAAAGATGTCTTCGAATATCCGTTACGTGATGGAATCGAGCTTTCACCAACCGTTGCTGCTTGGGGCAAATTTAAGGCCGACGATATTGAACTGGCAAAATTTGCAACTCATCAGAAAGAAGCCGTTAAAATGTTTGATCAGGCTGGTTGGCGTTAAGCGCAAGCTGTCTCCTAATACCTATGTATCAGCACCCTCCTAACCCCGTGTTTCGAGGGTGTTTTTTTATCTCGATTCCAATTTATCCAGCAACTCACCACAATCCCTGCGTTTATTAACAAAACATAAGAAAACAATAAATGACTTTGAATTAATACAATTTTATGCCAGACTACTTCAAAAGGATAAGAAGGGGCGGAATAGAAATGGTAACTGAGAATAGAAAAAACAGAAGACAACGTATTGATTTTCTCGCATCTGTACGCATTCAGGACCGTGAATATGAAATTCTGGTCAAAGACATTTCCATCAAAGGCATGAAGCTACAAACCCGGTATAAGGGACTATATTTGCCAATTGGTCAAAAAGTGACCATTCACATCCCCTTTATCGCGGATGTCGACGCCATTGTAAGCTGGCATGATGAAGAAACACATGGTTTGATTTTCAACAACTGCCCACCAGTTATGCGCCAGTTTGTTGAAAGCATCCTCCCCGTTGGGGATCATATTGAGAAGACGTTCAAGACTGAATCACATTCATTACAAACGACGTCCGAAAACGAATTACATTTTTATCGTGATTGAATAGTCGTTCACAAACCTGACGATATTCATCCATATCCATAAGCTTCAGGATCAGCAGGCAATCGCTTTCCCCTGTAATACCATAAGCTTGCGTCACAGAAATTTCCTGTCTTAATCTTTCGTGTAAAACGGCCTGTGCCTGTGCACCGTGTCGATCCAAATCGACCTCAACCACCGCAATCAGATTGCGCCCCAAGACTTTATCATCAATTATCGCCACCGTTTTCTTAATCACGCCTGTGCGTTTAAGCCTCTGAACCCGGCGCAAACAACTGCTGGGCGACAGGTTCACCTGTTCCGCCAATGCTGCATTTGTCACATCTGCATTCTTTTGCAAAATCGTGACAATATTTCGATCAATCTTATCCATGCAACATTATTGCATAAATTTGCAATATTTGACCACATATTGATTCAATTTTATTCTAAGGTCAGAGCCTTCTTATTGATCTAAGGATAAAATTATGAAAGCACTGTTCAACTGGGTCAAAAAACCATTTTGTGACAGCCTCACCCTTTATTGGGAGCTGCTAAAAGTCATGGTGCCGATTATGATACTGGTCCGTATCGCCGTTGAATTCGGCCTGATTGAGTATGTGAGCATCGTTTTCACCCCATTTATGGACCTTGTTGGCTTGCCACCGGAAGCGGGCATCGTCTGGACAACAGCCATGCTCGTCAATATTTATGCCGGTATGGTCGCCCTTGTCGCCCTGTTGCCCGAAGCCCCCATGAGCGTTGCCCAAATTACGGTCTTGGGAACCATGATCCTGATTGCACACAGCCTGCCGATCGAACAACGTATTGTCCAAAAATCTGGACCCAGCCTAATTGCCACCACAGCACTACGCATTGTCGGCGCCATGACACTGGGGGCCATTTTAAACATCGTCTATACATCCTTTGACATGTTACAGGAAAATGGTGTGATTTCATGGTTGCCAAGCACCCAAGCTGATGCCAGTTGGCAACAATGGGCCGTAGACAGTGTTATCTCCCTCTTCTCCATCTTCTGGATCATCTTTGCCCTTGTCCTCTTATTAAAAATACTGGACCTATTGAAAGTAACGGATCTGATTTCCAAGGCGCTTTCCCCTCTTCTCGGATTAATGGGGATCAGTTCCAATGCTATTCCTGTAACGATGATTGGTGTTATGTTGGGCCTTGGATATGGGGGGGCGTTAATCCTGCGCGAAGCCAAGGAAGGCAAAATGTCTTCACAAGATATCTTCCTTTCCCTCAGCTTCATGTGCCTGTTTCACAGCGCGTTGGAAGATACTATACTCATCCTTGCCCTTGGGGCGGACCTGAGCGGTATTCTCTTTGCCCGCCTGTTATTTGCCTTCCTCGTTTTGCTCGTTTTGAGCAAGTTAATCAAAAGCCTTCCCCAACCTGTATTTGAGAGATTTTTATTTTCAAAAAGCTAGGGTATGCATCCGTTCAGTGTTATGTTCCTCGAAGTGGGCGCATATAAAAACAAAGGATCGGGTGTGAAAAAGTACGAGTTTCAGGATATCGATATTCTGATTGCGGACCAGAACCAACTGGTCCGCAGTGGATTAAAAGGTATTTTGAATCAATCCGGTTTTCGCAAAATACATAATGCGGGCGACCTTGATCAAATGATCGAACACATTGTGGTCAAATGCCCGGATTTACTGCTCTGTGATATCAGCCTGCCCGGCGGTGATGTCTGTGAATCCGTACGGGAATTGCGTCACAATCAGTGCGGGAACAACCCCTTTTGCTCCATCATTCTGTTTATTGACGAAGCCAATGAAAGCACCGTGCGGGCAGCCTCGCAAGCAGGACTGGACGATCTGCAAATCAAACCCGTTGTTGCCCAAAAAGTTCTGGATCGCATTCATTATCTGGTTGCCAAACGCAAACCCTTTGTTGTGACCACAGATTACATCGGCCCGGACAGACGTTCTAGCAAACGCCCCGGCACACAAGACATTCCAACAATGGATGTGCCCAACAGTATTGCTTTAAAAGCAGAAGGCAAGTTTGATCCCCGCAAATTCCAAAAGGATGTGGAAAGCTCATTTTGGAATATCAATGCACAAAAAATAGAACGACATGCCTTCCAAATCGGCTATCTGGTCAATCATATTGTCCCAGCCTATCAGGCCGGGCAATTCAACAAAGAAAGCCTCGGTATGGCGCAACGCCTTGTTGTTGTTTCAGAAGATATTGCCAAAAGACTGGAAGAAAGTGATTTCGACCATCTGTCTCACTTGGTCGCCACCTTACAAAAAGTTGCCAAATCGTTGTGGGAAAGCGGCACCCTTCCCAAGCGCAAGGATCTGGAACTTTTACCCGAGCTTTCCGCCGCAATCTCAGCAACATTTCATGCGACAAACAACAGTACCGATTTTGCCAGCCAAATCGTCTCCTCTGTGCAAAAGAACTACAAATAAACATGGCCATCGGACTATAAATCTATCGACGCTTGCCCCTTTACAGGATAAGTATGCGCCATGAACACACAAACAGACCTCGAAATATTCCTCGTCACGGTTCCGGGCCTTGAACCCGCCCTGAAATCAGAAGCCGTGGAAAAAGGATTTAAAAAACCGGTAAGTGCCAAAGGCGGCGTCACTGTCAAAGGAAGCTGGCTTGACGTTTGGCGCGCCAATCTGGATTTGCGCGGGGCGAGCAAGATTTTAGTACGCCTCGGTACATTTCGCGCCATGCATTTGGCACAACTGGACAAACGCGCCCGGCGCTTTCCTTGGCAAGATACCTTGCGCAAAGATATCCCGGTCCGCATCGAGGTGACCTGCAAAAAATCAAAAATTTACCATCAAGGCGCGGCGAAACAACGCATTGAAACCGCAATCACAGAAGAACTCGGCGCCCCGATTTCAGACGATGCTGATTTGTGTATCAAAGTCCGCATCATCGAAGATTTATGTACAATCAGCCTTGATACCTCTGGCACCGGTTTGCATAAACGTGGGCACAAAGAAGCCGTCAATAAAGCTCCCATGCGCGAAACTTTAGCGGCCCTTTTATTGCGCCAATGTCAATTCACCGCCGAAGAACCCGTCCTCGACCCCATGTGCGGGTCCGGTACATTTGTGATAGAGGCAGGTGAAATTGCCGCCAACCTCGCACCGGGGCGCAGCCGCAGTTTTGCCTTTGAACAGTTTGCAAGTTTTGATGAAACACGTTGGGAAAAGTTAAAAGAAGCACGCGCACAAACATCCCAGAAACCCAAATCTGATATTCGTTTTTACGGGTTCGATCGGGATGGCGGTGCGATAAAAATCAGTCGCGCCAATGCACAACGTTCAGGTATTGACGCATTATGTCATTTTGAAAAACAGGCCATCAGCCATTTAACCGCACCGGATGGACCAACCGGGCTTGTTATTGTCAATCCACCTTACGGTGGGCGCATTGGGGAAACAAAAAAACTGTTTCCGCTTTATAGTGCCTTGGGAAAAACCTTGGCAGACAAATTTAAAGGCTGGCGTGTCGCGATCATTACCAATAACGATGCCTTGGCGAAGGCAACGGACCTACCGTTTAAAAAGAGTAAAACATCCTTTTCACATGGCGGCATTCGGGTGACCCTTTTTCAAACCGACCCTTTGGCATAATCCGCTAAAGCAAGCCAAGTTCGCGTAATTCAGACTGCATATCTTCGGGTAACTGATCACCTTCAGAACTGCGTTCATCAATATCGCGTGGGATATCTTTGTCTTCAAAGTAACGCCACCCCTGAAAAGGCTTTTGTGCCTTTAATTGAGTTCTAATCAAGCCGGGTTTTAAAAAGATGAGGCAATACTTTCGCCCTTCGTCATCCATCCTTTCTTCAAAACCAATAATTTCTTGGCGCACACGAAACTGTCCTTTAATCACCCAATATAATGATCCCCCGTCCATGAGTTCCTCTTTGCGTTTGGGAGTATTGCGCGTATCGGTAAAAACCATTCCGTAATCTCGCAATTTACGTGCCTGAATACTTTCCAGTTCTTCTATATCTTCCACACGGGCGGCAAGTTTTCGCATATGAATAGTCATTGTTCATTGTCTCTTGTCTGAAGGTTGCCCTTTGTCGCATGTCTGACCCAAAAGGTCCAGACCGAGAACCCGCCACTCACCCCAGGATAGATAAAATAAGTTTGAACAAAACCTGTCACTATATTAAAGTTATTCCAACATGGGAGAGCGCTAGTGAATTTACGCCTATTTTTATCAATCCTGTCGCTGTGCTTTATTTCCATAATTTTCCCGGAAAACACATTGGCAAAAGAGCCGCTAAAAGTCGTTTTTGGTATTTCCCGACCTCCCTTTATCGACAATGATCCTCCCCGTGGTATTTCGTGGGAATTAGCCAATGCCGTATTCAAAAAAATGCAGGTTGAGATCATTCCCTCGTTTTATCCAAACAAACGCATGGAACGTGCTTTAATACAAGGTGATGTTGACATTGCGGTTGAGGTTCAACCCACCCATCCAGCCCTTTATTATTCCAATCCTTTTATTTCCTATCGCAACTTTGTCGTTACACGAAAAAGAGAAGATATAACATTTCGCAATTGGCAGGACTTAACGGGATATCGCGTCAATGCATGGCAAGGCGCCTTGTTTCATTTAGGGACTGGTTTTCGCAAAGTTATGAGGGGTTTTAAGCTCTATAAGGAATTTCCCCTGCAAAAAGCTCAAGTGCAACGTTGGCTTCTAGGATCCTTTGACGCCATCATTATTGATGAAACTCTGCTCGCATGGTGGATACAAACAATTCTCCCTTCCTTAAATGAGGCAGAACGTAATCAATTGGACCTTAATTTTACCTATGCCCCTGTCCCTCAAAACAATGAGCTTTGGTGGTACGTGGGTTTTCGCGATCCCAAACTGCGCGATACATTCAACATTCACTTGCAATCTATCCAGCAGAACGGTGATTACGCCCGCATAAGGGAACAGTACAAGCTCCCGACTCATTGATCAGAATGCTTATCTTCAAGAACCATAAGCACATGACAAAATAGTTGCCTAGTCAATTATTCCTATGGCATGCTGAGAGACAGTGAAAATAATAAAATTTCAGACGTCACGTCCACCTGAAGTGGAACTCATCCCCCCGCCTTTTCAGGTTGGCCCGACAAAGCATTACAGGGCAATCTATGAATATTTTTTCAAATATTAAAGGCGATTTTTATGGTGGTATAACCGCTGCTGTTGTTGCGCTGCCTCTGGCTCTTGCTTTTGGCGTGGCCTCCGGTGCCGGACCGCTTGCCGGATTATGGGGGGCCATCCTCGTTGGTTTTTTTGCCTCTGTGTTTGGTGGAACGCCGTCTCAAGTCTCCGGTCCTACAGGCCCCATGACTGTTGTGATGGCCGCCGTGATTATGCAATATGCAAACGATCCGGTTATGGCCTTTAGCGTTGTCATCATGGGTGGGATTTTGCAAATTTTGTTTGGCATATTCCGGTTGGGAAGCCTTATCTCGCTTGTGCCTTATACGGTTATTTCCGGTTTTATGTCCGGTATCGGGTGTATCATTATTATTTTGCAAACCGCCCCTTTGTTGGGGCACGATATTCCCAAGGGCGGTACCGTCGGCGCCTTAAGCGCCTTGTCCGACATGCTTTCGCATATAAACAACGATGCTTTAATCGTCGGTTTATTATCTTTGGCCTTAATGGTTATTTGGCCAAAACGGCTTAGTCACTTTTTACCCGCCCCTTTGCTATCCCTTATTGTTGGCACCCTATGTGTTTTAACAGTCCTGCCCAATGCGCCCATCATTGGGGATATCCCCACCGGATTTCCTGAAATCCACATCCCGACAATATCATATGGCGACTTAAGCGATATGTTGGGGTCCGCCCTCATTCTTGCCTTGCTCGGATCCATCGACAGCTTGCTAACATCACTTATTGCCGATAGCCTGACAAAAAAGCCGCATAATTCCAATCGTGAATTAATCGGTCAAGGTATCGGCAATGCAATCGCCGGACTGTTCGGTGCCATTCCCGGTGCCGGGGCAACCATGCGAACGGTCATCAATATCCGAGCCGGCGGCATGACCCCATTATCCGGGATTGTCCACGCCCTTATCCTGTTTGCGATGGTTATGGGACTTGGCCCACTGGCGGAAAAAATACCACATGCCGTTCTTGCCGGAATTTTGATGAAAGTTGGTTGGGATATTATCGACTGGAATTACCTGCAATTGATTAGGACAGCACCACGCAAGGGGGTTGTCCATATGTTGCTGGTCTTGTTCCTGACCGTTTTTGTCGATCTGATTATTGCTGTCGGTGCCGGGTTGGTTTTGGCCAGCTTAACATTCGTCAAACATATGGCTGACCTTCAAGCCAAAGGGGTGCAACGGTTTCAGGGGGGGAATAATGACGAAGACCAGTCTATGATCCGCCTGAGTACGGAAGAAAAAACAGCCTTGCAAAACCTATCGCATTTCTTGGTGTTTTATCACTTTGACGGCCCGCTGAGCTTCGCTGCAGCCAAAACCGCTTTTGCCAAACTCAATGGTGATCATAAATCGAAAATCATACTCTTTGATTTTTCCAGCACGACTTATATCGATACAACCGCCGCCCTGACTTTAAAAGAAGCCATACAGACTCTCTCTCAAGACGACAGCGAAGTCGCCATTTGCGGATTATTGCCCGATATTGCAATCTCGCTTAACGGATTAAACGTACTTAAATCAGTAAAGAGTCAGAATATTTTTCAAGACAGAAAGACCGCCTTACTGGAATTCGCCCAAAGAGATTTAAATACAGAAGCTAAATCAAACCAATAACAAGACCGATAAGGCCACC
Organism: Terasakiella sp.; assembly: GCF_048267425.1. Taxonomy (GTDB): domain Bacteria; phylum Pseudomonadota; class Alphaproteobacteria; order Rhodospirillales; family Terasakiellaceae; genus Terasakiella. The sequence continues at coordinate 57,747 of NZ_JBLWXN010000004.1, read as the reverse complement.
GAATACGCCGCCCCAAACAACCAGCCACCCCAGGTGTTTACGGATCATATCCTGTACAATGTCTTTCACATTTTGCGGTGTCAGTTCGTTTAAACGGTTGTCGATAATAACTTCGACCTTTGCCACCAACGCCGCTGTTACATCTTGTGTGCTGGTCCCTTTGGTTGAATTTTCAGCAAGTTCGCCGACAATATTTTGAAGCTTCTGGGTTACAGGTTCACGCAAAGGTTCCAAGGCTTTGCGCCCCCCCACCATTGATAACATCCCACCCAGTGATGAACCTTCGATTGCCTCTGTCAAACCATTAAACACCCGGTCAAAGTCGATCTTTTCGACAATAGACGACCCCATAGACTCGCTGTTTTGCAGGAAAAACCGTTCAATATGTTCGTGGGAGAAAAATTCTTCAACAATAAGTTTTTTGATCCCGGCTTTGAAATCTTCAAACCGACTGGGGATCACACCTGAACCATACAAAAACGGGATTTTTTCAAACAGCATATGAACGGCAAGCCAGTTCGTAATCCCACCGGATAGCGCAAAAAGACCGACCGTGAAAAACAGATCACCATGTACGGGTAGAAAATAGCCGATCACACAGAATAACAATGCAACCAGATTGGTCATTGCGGATTTGTTCATGTACGCCCCATATGCTGTAACAGGCGCACATGAACTGTTTATCCGATTAACAGCGTGCGCCCAATGCCAATGATACCTTGGATGCAGGTGCGCGACCAATCACATTACTGATGAAGCGTCCTGCCTCGCACAATTTATCCAAATCGACGCCGGTTTCAATACCCAATCCGTTTAACATGTAAACAACATCTTCCGTCGCCACATTACCAGAGGCCCCTTTGGCATAAGGGCAGCCGCCCAATCCGGCAACAGACGAGTCCACGACCGACACACCCATTTCAAGGGCTGCGTAGATATTTGCCAACGCCTGCCCATACGTATCATGGAAGTGAACAGCCAGTTTTTCCATCGGGACAACCGCACTAACGGCCTTTAACATATCCTGAACCTTGCCCGGTGTCCCCACTCCAACCGTGTCGCCAAGCGAGATTTCATAGCAGCCCATTTCATAGAGCTTGGCCGCAACGTCTGCCACTTTTTCCGGGGCAATATCGCCTTCATACGGACAACCGACCACACAGGAAACATATCCCCGCACCGCAATGTTTTTTTCTTTTGCCGCAGCCATGATCGGTTCAAAACGGGCAAGGCTTTCTGCAATCGAACAATTAATGTTCTTTTGTGAAAAACTTTCAGATGCCGCCCCAAAAATGGCAACCTCTTGTGCGTTCACCGCCATCGCCCCTTCAAACCCCTTCATATTTGGGGTTAAAACCGGATAGGATACGCCCGCCTTGCGGGTAATCGTTTTCATAATTTCTGCACTATCGCCCATTTGGGGCACCCACTTGGGCGAGACAAAGCTGCCCGCCTCAACCACAGGAAGCCCCGCATCCGCAAGACGATGGATCAATTCGACCTTAGCATCCGTCGGTACAATTTCTTTTTCGTTTTGCAGACCGTCGCGTGGACCGACATCGACAATCTTGACTTTTTTGGGTAAAGCCATTGTTTTCTCCCTAAATAAAGGCCCCCTGCTGAGACACAGGGGGACACTTTACAGTTATTAGAGTAATTTTAAACAAGATTTATTCGCTGTCGATTTTCAACAGCTCGACACCTTCTTCAAGCTGATCACCGGCATTAAAGAAGATATCGACAACCACACCGTCCATAGGGGCGGAAATGGTATGTTCCATCTTCATGGCTTCAAGGATCATCAGGTTATCACCTTCTTTGACTTCCTGATCTTTTTCCACCAAAACAGCAACCACTTTACCCGGCATGGGCGAGGTCAAGGAACCGCTTGCTTCATTCATGCCTTCGGCCGCAGCTAATGGATCAAACAGTTTCAGCGCATGGGCTTGACCATGTACCAGAATTTCCAGCCCATCGCCATGACGGACCACGGTTGCCTTCATCCGACGACCACCCAGATCAGCCAGTAAGTCCCCGTTTTCATCACGCACACCACGCACCATAACATCGGCACCCGGTAATTCCATCAGGTAGCCTTCGTCGCGGTAATGACAGGTCACGGTGATAATATCTTCACCATTGATAAAATACAGCTCGTGATGGTTGTCATCATTCATACGGAAACCGCTGGTGCTGTTCCACGGGCTAAACGGGTCGCCTGACCAATCAGCATGAGACTGCGCTTCTTCATCACGACTGATAAAGACATCCAGACACGCCAGTGCCAAGGCATCATCGGTGATATTTTCACGATCCGGGAACAAATCACTTTCGTGTTTTGCAATAAATCCCGTATCCACATCAAAATTAACAAATGCAGGGTGCGCCGCAACCGTTGCCAAAAATTCAATATTCGTTGTGACACCAACGACCTGATATTCGTTCAAGGCTTTACGCAAATGACGCAAGGCCCCTTCGCGTGTATTGGCCCAAACGATCAGTTTGGAAATCATCGGATCATAGTGAATGGACACTTCATCCCCTTCACGCACACCGGTATCAATCCGCACATGCGCGCTTTCTTGTGGCGGGCGCAGGTGTTTTAACTTCCCGGTTGCCGGAAGAAAATCATTATCCGGGTCTTCGGCATAAACGCGCACTTCAATCGCATGACCGTTGATCGTCAAATCATCCTGTTTGCGCGGCAGGTTTTGACCCGCAGCCACCCGCAATTGCCATTCCACAAGGTCTTCGCCAGTGATCATTTCCGTAACCGGGTGTTCCACCTGCAAGCGGGTGTTCATTTCCATAAAATAGAAAGACCCGTCTTCATCCAGCAAGAATTCGACTGTACCTGCGCCTTCATATCCAATGGCACGGGCCGCATTACAGGCAGCCTCCCCCATTTTGCTACGCAGGTCTTGCGCCATCATCGGGGCGGGGGCTTCTTCAAATACTTTTTGGTGACGACGTTGAACCGAACAATCGCGTTCAAACAAATAGACCACATTGTCATGTTGATCGGCAAAGACTTGAATTTCCACATGGCGTGGCTTTGTCAGGTATTTTTCAATCAACATATGATCATCGCCAAAGCCTTTCATAGCTTCGCGTTTGGCCGCATCATAGGCCGCAGACATTTCATCTGCATTCCAGACGACCCGCATCCCTTTCCCGCCCCCACCGGCAGACGCTTTCAAGATGACCGGATAACCAATTTTTTCGGCTTCACTCAGCATCAATTCCACGCTTTGTTCTTCACCGTGAAAGCCAGGTACCAACGGAACATTGGCATTTTCCATAATCTTTTTGGCTTCGGATTTGGACCCCATTGCCTCAATCGCGCCGACAGGCGGGCCAATAAAGGTAATGTCATTTTCCGCCAAGGCACGACAAAAGGCCGCATTTTCCGACAGGAAGCCATAGCCCGGATGCACGGCTTGCGCCCCGGATTTTTTACAGACATCAATAATTTTATCGTAACACAGATAACTTTCCGCTGCTGCTGATCCGCCGATATGAAAAGCTTCGTCCGCCATTGCCACATGCATGGCACCGGCATCGGCATCGGAATAAACCGCAACCGTCTTCACGCCCATCCGGCGTGCCGTTTTAATGACACGGCAAGCAATCTCGCCACGGTTTGCAATCAGAATTTTATTAAACATCGTTCTTACCCCTCGACCCAAGCTGGTTTTCGTTTTTCCAGAAAAGCGCTCAAGCCTTCTTTTCCTTCATCGGACGCGCGTTGTTTGGCAATACGTTCAGCCGTGTCTTTAATCACCGCCTCATCGACCGGACGATTATAAACGGCAAAAATCAGATCCTTACAGGCCGCAACAGAATTCGGCCCGGCAATCATCAGGCTGGTAATCAGGTCTTCGACCGCGCCGTCCAGCTCGTCTTCATTCACCACACGGTGCAGCAAGCCAAAACGCAAAGCTTCATCGGCCTTGAACCGTTCCGCCGTCAACATATAACGACGCGACGCACGCTGCCCCATTGCATTGACCACATAAGGGGAAATGACCGCCGGGATCAGTCCCAGTTTCACCTCGGACAGGCAGAAGCTTGCCCGTTCTGTCCCCACAGCCATGTCACACGCGGCAACAAGTCCGACACCACCGCCAAACGCCGCACCTTGAACACGGGCAATCGTCGGTTTGGACAGGAAATTCAGTGTTTGCAGCAAACCACCCAGCCCCATCGCATCGCTGAAGTTTTCTTCATAAGAATACCCCGCCATGCGTTTCATCCAGTTCAGGTCCGCCCCGGCACTGAAGCTTTTGCCCTCTGCCGCCAAGACGACTACACGAACCGCAGCATTGGCATCCAGTTCTTTCAGCTTCAACGTCAGATCTGCAATCATCGCATCGTCAAACGCGTTATGCATATCCCCGCGCGTCATGGTCAGTGTCGCCACACCGCGCGCGTCGATTTCGATTTTTGAAGTTTCGCTCATTGATCCATCGTCCCCTTACATCCGAAACACGCCGAACTTCGTCGGCTCAATCGGTTTGTTCAGGGCCGCAGACAGGGACAAGCCCAACATCATGCGTGTATCGACTGGGTCAAAAATACCATCATCCCACAGACGCGCAGATGCGTAATACGGGTGACCTTCTTTTTCGTATTTTTCCAAGATCGGTTTTTTGAAATCCGCTTCGGCCTCAACAGACCATTCTTCGCCTTTACGCTCCATCCCGTCACGCTTGATAGTCGACAGAACGCCAGCGGCCTGTTCGCCCCCCATCACGGAAATACGCGAATTGGGCCACATAAACATAAAGTTCGGAGAATATCCCCGACCACACATGGCGTAGTTGCCTGCCCCAAAAGACCCACCAATCACACAGGTGATTTTCGGCACATTCGCACACGCCGTCGCCGTCACCATCTTGGCACCATGTTTGGCAATGCCTTCTGCCTCGTACTTACGACCAACCATGAAGCCGGTAATATTTTGCAAGTACAATAGCGGAATACCACGTTGGGCACACAATTCAATAAAGTGAGCGCCTTTTTGCGCACTTTCGGAGAACAAAATACCGTTGTTCGCCACAATCCCGACCGGATAGCCATATAAATGGGCAAAACCACAGACAAGTGTTGTACCGTACAGCGCCTTAAATTCATCAAAACGCGACCCATCCACAATACGGGCAATGACTTCACGGATATCAAACGGTTTTTTGGTATCTGCCGGAATAATACCGTACAGTTCCTTGGCATCATAAAGCGGTTCTTCCGGCTCACGAATATCCAAATTTGGATTTTTCACACGGTTCAGGTTACGCACAACCTGACGCGCCAAGGCAAGGGCATGCCCGTCATCTTGCGCGTAATGATCGGCAACACCGGATGTTTTACAGTGAACATCCGCACCACCCAAATCTTCGGCACTTACAACCTCGCCCGTTGCGGCTTTCACTAACGGTGGGCCGCCCAAAAAGATTGTGCCTTGTTCTTTAACAATAATGCTTTCATCGGACATGGCAGGCACATATGCCCCACCCGCCGTACAGGATCCATGAACGACCGCAACTTGCGGGATATTCTGGCCGGACATATTGGCTTGGTTATAGAAAATACGACCAAAATGATCCCGGTCCGGGAAAACTTCGTCCTGGCGCGGCAGGTTCGCCCCACCAGATTCCACCAGATAGACACAAGGCAGATTGTTCTGCATCGCGATTTCTTGAGCGCGCAAGTGCTTCTTCACCGTAATCGGGTAATAAGACCCGCCTTTGACCGTCGGGTCATTGGCGACGATCATACATTCCTGACCTTCGATACGACCGATCCCGGTAATCACGCCACCGGCGGCAATGGTGCCGTCTTCGGGATACATTTCCCAACCGGCAAGCTGGGACAGCTCCAAAAACGGTGAGCCCACATCCAGCAGACGGCGAATACGTTCGCGCGCCAGCAACTTACCGCGGCGAATATGGCGTTCATTTGCCGTTACCCCGCCGCCTTGTTTTACGGTCTTAATTACGTTGCGAAGATCATCGACCTGCTTTTGCATGGCCTCGGCATTTGCCTTGAAATCTTCGGAACGGGTGTTAATTGAACTTTTCAGGACGCTCATAAATTATCCCCATTTCCCTGTTTTAAGCCAGTCGCGTACCATTGGCAGACGGTCCCAACCCCAAAAATCCTCACCATCCACACGGATGAAAGGAGAGCCGAAAACGCCACTGTCAATAGCAGCCTGACCTTCTTCGATTAATCTTTGTTTGGCCTCAGATGAGGTCACAGCTTTGATAAATTCTTCACGATCGATACCGCACTCGGCGGCAACATCTGCGGTTTCTTCCACTTCCCACATGGGGCGGGCATCTGCAAAATAAGCCTTGTACGCCGCTTTTGCGAATTTGTGTGCGCTCAAGGTCTTCCCTTGATCTTTCAACCAATAAAATCCACGCGGTGCCGCCAAAATCGCAGCCGGGAATTTTTCCGGCATTTGCCAAGGCGTGCCTGTATAAGCGCTCATACGTTCCCAATCTTTGACACAATAGGGACCTTTTAGCGGCACTTCCATAAAGGGACGAGAGCCTGTGGTTTTAAAAGCGGGCCCCAGCATAAAAGGTTTCCAGAGAACCTCGCGGTCAAATTCCGCACCGAGCGCATCAATCTCCTGCGCTGCGAAATAGCCATACGGACTGCCAAATTCAAAATAAAATTCAATCGGGCCTTTGGTCATATTTACCATCCCCCTGTTTTCAACCATTCTTCGATTTGGTCTTTGCGATCATTACCCCAGAAGGGTTCTGCGTCAACAATGATAAAGGGGGCACCGAACACGCCCTTTTCAATGCTTGTGCTGTTTCGTCTTTTAAGCGCGCCTTAACTTGCGGGTCTTGGCACCCTTCAATCAGTTTATCCGGATCAACGCCAACCTGAATTGCCAAGCGGGCAACATCTTCATGTGTAGTTGGGGCAATTCCATCTTCGAAATAACGGGCAAATACCGCGTGTGCAAAGTCGAAGATCACCTCATTATGATGGTCTTCCAACCAGTAAAATGCCCGCGACACCGCTAATGAGATATAAGGAAATTCTTTTGGAACAACGGCTTGGCGACCTAGTAGACGTGCCGTTCGCAGAAAATCACGTTCCCCATAAGGGCCGCGAAGCGGTTGATGAAACAGCGGACGCATACCTGTCTCTTGAAAGGCAATGCCCAACATAATCGGGTGCCAAACCACCAGACGACCATATTTTTCGGCCAGCTCATTAATCCATGTGCTGGTCAAATAGGCATAAGGTGAAGAGAAATCGAAATAAAAATCGATCGGGCGCGGGTCCACTGTTTTCATCTCCGTTCCCTCATCCTCAACCGTTGATCACAGCACGGCTGATGACAATTTTCTGAACTTCACTGGTACCTTCGTAGATTTGGCAAATCCGAACATCACGATAATATTTTTCCACCGGAAATTCAGATGAATACCCATAACCACCAAAGATTTGAATAGCATCTGAACACACACGTTCCGCCATTTCAGAAGCAAAAACTTTTGCCATAGAGGCTTCTTTCAGACACGGCTGATCCGCATCCTTCAGGCTTGCGGCATGTAAAACCATCTGACGGGCCGCATGTACCTGCGTTGCCATATCTGCCAGTTTAAAAGCAATTGCCTGATGTTCGCTGATCGGTTTACCAAACGCTTCGCGTTCTTTGGCATATTCAACAGCGGCATCCAACGCCGCACGTGCCATACCGACACATTGTGACGCAATCCCGATGCGACCGCTTTCCAGATTGGACAGGGCGATTTTATAGCCCATGCCTTCTTCCCCTAAAAGGTTTTCAGCCGGAATACGCATATCTTCAAAAACGATTTGTGCGGTATCCGATGCCTTCTGTCCCATCTTGTGTTCAAGGCTGGAAACGATATAACCGGGTGTATCTGTCGGCACGATAAAGGCAGAAATCCCCTTCCCGCCTTTGTCCGGATCCGTTACGGCAAATGCAATGAGCGTATCGCCAATTTTACCAGAGGTGATAAATTGCTTGGTTCCGTTCAGTACATAATGATCACCATCACGCTTTGCCCGACACTTCAAGGCAGAGGCGTCAGACCCCGTATGAGGCTCAGTTAAAGCAAAACATCCAAGCTTCTCCCCCGCGACCATCGGGGCGAGGAATTTTTCTTTTTGCTCGTTATTGCCAAACTTTAAAATCGGCCCATAACCCACTGAATTATGGACAGAAAGAACCGTACTTAAAGCGCCATCTCCGGCAGCAATTTCTTCAAGTGCCAGTGCAAGTCCAACGTAACCGATTTCCGATCCGCCGACCTCGGCCGGGGCAACCATCCCCATCAGGCCAAGCTCTGCCATCTCGGCAAAAATCTCGGGTGGGAAGGCCTCATTGGCCTCCCACTCACGAGCATTCGGGGCAATGCGATCTTGGGCGAAATTACGCACCATATCGCGGATCAATGTTTGTTCTTCATTCAGAATCATTTGATTGACTCTATTCCCACAGGTTCATTACTGATGTTATGCGATGCGTTCAAAGGCCATAGCGGTTGCTTCACCACCGCCAATGCACAAGGAAGCTACCCCTTTGGTCTTGCCGTATTTTTCAAGGGCTGCCAGCAAGGTCACAATCACACGTGCACCGGATGCACCGATCGGGTGACCCAAGGCACAGGCCCCACCATGTACGTTGACTTTGTCCGCATCCAGTTCAAGATCACGAATGGCCGCCATTGTCACAACGGCAAATGCTTCGTTGATTTCCCAAAGGTCCACGTCATCCTTGGACCAACCAATTTTAGACAACAAATCCTTCATGGCAAAAACCGGTGCTGTTGTGAACAGGTTCGGTTCCTGTGCATGGGTTGAATGCCCCACAACACGCGCCAATGGTTTCAGGCCCCGTTTCTCCGCCTCAGACTGGCGCATCATCACCAATGCTGCCGCACCATCTGAAATAGAAGATGAATTTGCCGCCGTTACTGTGCCGTCTTTGGCAAAAGCCGGACGCAGTGTCGGGATTTTTTCCGGCATGGCTTTGCCCGGCTGTTCGTCAATTTCAACAACCTTTTCGCCTTTACGGGACTTAATTGTAACCGGCGCAATCTCACCTTTGAAGGAACCATCTTGAATGGCTGCATTGGCCCGGCTTAACGAACGAATAGCAAAATCATCCTGTTCTTCGCGGGTGAACTGATAGGACTGCGCACATTCTTCAGCAAACGTCCCCATCAAACGACCTTTGTCATAGGCATCTTCCAGACCGTCAAGGAACATATGGTCTTTAACTTCACCATGACCCAAACGCATCCCGCCACGTGCCTTGGGCAATAGGTAAGGCGCATTTGTCATGCTTTCCATACCACCGGCAACCATTACGTCATTGACACCGGCTTTCAGCAGGTCGTGGGCCATCATAGCGGCTTTCATGCCGGACCCACACATCTTGTTGATCGTGGTACAGCCTGTTTTCAACTCCAGACCTGCACCTAGGGCAGCTTGGCGCGCAGGGGCTTGACCTTGGCCTGCACCCAAAACGTTCCCGAAGATCACTTCGCCCACGTCTTTTGCATCCACGCCGGAACGCTCGACAGCCGCCTTGATGGCCTGTGCACCCAGCTCAGACGCCACCAATTCGGAAAAATCGCCTTGCATCCCGCCCATAGGTGTACGCGCAGAACCGACAATGACAATAGGATCGTTTGACATGTTGAGTATTCTCCAGATTATTTAGTTTCGTTAAACAGTTCACGACCGATCAGCATACGGCGGATTTCGCTTGTCCCTGCACCAATTTCGTACAGTTTTGCATCACGCAGCAGGCGACCTGTCGGATATTCGTTGATGTAGCCATTGCCACCCAGAATTTGAATAGCATCCAAGGCCATTTGTGTGGCTTTTTCAGCAGAATAAAGAATAACACCAGCGGCATCTTTACGGGTGGTTTCCCCACGCGAACAAGCCGCCCCAACCGCATAGACATAAGCACGACACGCATTCATGGTGGAATACATATCGGCAACCTTGCCCTGAATGAGCTGGAATTCACCGATAGACTGGTTGAATTGCTTGCGCTCGTGGATATAAGGCACAACCACATCCATACACGCCATCATAATCCCTGTCGGACCACCGGCCAGAACGGCACGTTCATAATCCAGACCGGACATCAAAACGCGAACACCCTTATGTAATTCACCGAGAATGTTTTCTTCCGGCACTTCGCAATCCTGGAACACCAGCTCGCAAGTGTTTGATCCGCGCATACCGAGTTTGTCGAGTTTTTGCGCTGTTGAAAAACCTTTGAAACCTTTTTCGATGATAAAGGCGGTAATCCCTTTCGGGCCTGCATCCATGTCAGTTTTGGCGTAAACAACCAATGTATCGGCATCAGGGCCGTTAGTGATCCACATTTTATTCCCGTTGAGAATAAAACGATCCCCTTTCTTTTCCGCCTTCAAGCGCATAGAAACCACGTCGGATCCCGCGCCCGGCTCAGACATTGCCAAGGCACCTATATGTTCACCGGAGATCAGCTTAGGAAGGTATTTCTTTTTTTGTTCTTCATTTCCGTTGCGACTGATTTGGTTCACACACAAGTTGGAATGTGCGCCGTATGACAAACCGATGGAGGCAGAAGCCCGGCTGATTTCTTCCATCGCAATGATGTGTTCCAGATATCCCAGACCTGCCCCGCCGTATTCTTCATCAACCGTAATCCCCAGCAGACCCAACTCACCAAAACGCGGCCACATATGATTAGGGAAAGAGTTTTCCAAATCAGTTTTTTCTGCGATTGGTGCAATTTCTTCCTGTGCAAACGAACGAACCGTATCGCGGATCATGTCTGCCGTTTCACCAAGATTAAAGTTTAAAGACGGATACTCTACAAAGCTCATTGCTCTTTCCCATTTCCCTGAGAGTTAAAAATAACCGACGTCGCATTCTTTCAACGCTCTGGCGCCAGTTGTTCCCTGTTTAAATCTGCCTCAAAAGTAATTAACGTTTACGTAAACGTCAACTTAAATTTAGAGATTTTTGCTTTACAACGCAAAACCTGCAAACAAACGCCATGAAAGAAGATATAAAAACAGCTACTTTTGGTGGTTTGTTTTCGCAAGATAATCAAAGACTTCCTTACTAAACAAAGCAATTAACCATATGAAAAAAATGGTTAATTAACGCCGTTGGCGATTTTTTTGCTTGTGTTTTTAGTTGTATTCAAGCGGCAAGATCCCCACTTAGATTAACATGGCAAAGCATCTGACATGGATAAAACTGTTTGCATTTGCCCTACTATACATATGTATTTGGGCAAATGTTTCGCCTGCACAAGCCTTTTGTCCAGAACGCATCGGCTACATCGAAAAAAATGTACTGAGTAAATTAACTCTACCCATTATCCGCAAAGTTTATGAAGACCTTGGCTGTTCTTCAAAGTTTATCGCATTGCCGGGACGCCGTGCCTTGTCCTCCTTTAACCAAGGGCAAATTGATGCAGAAGTCTTTCGCCTTGCCCTTGTCGAAAAAAAATACCAACGAGCATTTTTACGTTCACAAAATCCCGTTCTTCAACTTTATAGCTATCTTTGGGTCACTCCAGACTATCAAGAAACAGATCAACGGCCATTGGGATATGTAAAAGGGATATTATGGGAAGAAAATTACGTTAAAGGAAAAAGGTTTTCGGCATTTCATAATACCACCAATCTTCTAAAAGCTTATAACAGTGGAAAAATTGCAGGCTTTCTGGGGAGTGGAACAGCTATACGCTCGAAAAAAAACACCCTTTCGCCACCGCCCATTCCTTTTCAACAAGTCCATAACGCCCCCTTATATCATTATACACAAGAAGGATATGACAAGTTTATCATCCTGTTTGACAAGTACCTTGAACAACACAAGCCCTTTGCCGAAGTAAGTGCAAAGATGCGTTTCTCAACTCAATCTAAAAAAATGCAGGTGCCTTCTGAAGATTCACGCCTCATCACCAACTAAGCCGACACAGCCATCAAGGTTTGAATCGCTGTCGCACATTGCGTCTCAATCCCATCGCGAACACCGAAGACATCAATTTCCGTCACGGTCAGTGTGCGCCCGGCTTTTACAACGCGTCCGACCCCTTTTAGAAAATCACCGGCACCGGGGGCGATAATATTCAATTTATATTCGACCGTTAACATGGCTTGACCTTCTGGCAGCAAGCTAAACCCGGCAAACCCACCAGACACATCCGCGAGCGAGCCGATTACCCCGCCATGAAAATAGCCATGATGTTGGTCCAACTCTGGCTTAAAGGGCAGATGAAGTTCGCAATAACCGGGGCGTAATTCTGCAATTTCAACACCAAGATATTTCATAAAACCCTGCGTATCGAATGCCTTTTGAACCAGCTCTACATAATTCTCGCTTTTGGGTGTTAAATTCATAATGCGGGCCTTCCTTTCTGCTTTATTGCGAGGCGTCTTCCTACACAGTCAAATATTTTTGACCTGCTGCAAGGATGTGATCAGGGAAAGGAACAGCACGCCTTTCCTGACGGTCCATATGAACACCGAACAATTCGCAGCTTGCCGCACCCTCACCACTCACGCTATGGGTCATCTCATGGATCAGTTTGAATTTTCGTCCGTCCAGCAACACAAGCTTGGTGTGAATTTCAACACAATCACCGGGCATCAATTCGCGCTTATAGGTCACATGATGATCAACCGCAGCCACACCGGCCTGGCATTCCTCAAAATAATGATTGGTCAATCCAAGCATGGATAAAAAAGTCCAGGCAGCATCATCAAATTTCGCCATATAGTGACGGACATTCAAATGCCCCATATGGTCACATTCCCATTGTTGAACGGTACTGCGATGTGTCAAAGGGGGATTATTGCTGGTAATAACGCTCATTCTCTCACGGTCCATTATCTGTTAACTTTATCAGTTTAGTTGACGTTTACGTAAACGTCAACGTTTCAAAAAAAGAAAAGGGCAGGAACACGTCCCCTGCCCGTTTTGAAACAGCTCGTCCTGAGCGTGAATTAATATCGAAAAGAACCAGACGACCCATCACGAATATCGTCCAAAAATTCTTGTACATTTGACCTTAACGCCTGACTTGCATCTTTGACGACATTGGCCGACACCGTGACATCGTTTGCTAATTCACCCGTCTGTGTCGCCGCTTGTGCCACACCATAGATATTATGTGCGACATCTTGCGTCCCGCGTGAGGCTTCTTCCACGTTATGTGCAATCTCACCTGTTGCCGCACTTTGTTCTTCAACAGCAGCGGCAATGGAAGAGGAGTAATCATTCAAACTGGAAATTGTCTTTTCAATGCCGTCAATCGCATCAACAGCACCATTTGTCTGTTGTTGAATTTTTGTAATTTGTTGACTGATTTCTTCCGTCGCTTTTGAGGTTTGTTGTGCAAGATTTTTCACTTCACTTGCGACAACGGCAAACCCCTTACCTGCCTCACCGGCGCGTGCAGCTTCAATCGTTGCGTTCAGCGCCAACAAATTCGTTTGTTCTGCAATATTATTAATCAACTTCACAATATTTTCGATATGACCGACTTCTTGTGCCAAGCTCGCAACAATTCCCGTTGTGGTGTGGGCTTCGACAACGGCTTCTTGTGCTATTTGAGATGATTGTGCAACCTGTTTGGAAATTTCAGAAATCGACGCGCTTAACTCCGACCCCGCTGTCGCAACAGCGTCTACATTTGCAGTCGCCTGTTGCGTAGCAGCAGAAACAGCCTGACTTTGCGCACTGGTTTGATCCGCCGCAGACGACATTTGCGTCGCTGTCTGTTCCAGATTATTCAAAACTTCAGAAATCTGTTTCATGCTGCCCTTCACACGTCCTTCCAAATCATCTGCAATTTGAAAGAGTGCTTCTTGTCGTTCAACGGCAGCGCGTTTTTCTTGTTCTTCCTGTTCACGTTCCAGACGCAGTTTATCAATTGCATTATCTTTAAAGACTTGAACCGCACTGACCATTTCGCCCAGTTCATCGCGACGGTCCTGCCCCATCACGTCCACATCCAGTTTACCATGCGATAAATCCGTCATGGAATGAGTCATCTGTAAGATATTGCGACAAATGCCGATTACACCGATTACAACAGACACACCAACGATAAGAGAGACAATAATGGGAACAATCGCAATCATACGTGATTTGTCATTTTCACTTTTACTATGTTCCAAAATGACATTGTCGTTTTCCAATTGCTTTGCAACAATCGCTTCGACTTCCAATGTTACATTCTGTACATCATTTTGAATTTTGGCCGCAACCTCGTCGAAGGCCCCCATTAAACGGTTTCCGCTGACCGGGCCTCCGTCAACATAGGCCTGTGCCATACGCTTTCCTGTCTCATAAAATGGTGAGAAATCTTCTCCCATCATATGGAAATGACTAACCAGCTTATCCATTTTCAAAGATTGGCTGAGTTCCAGAGCCTTTTTCAGATTTTCATTAAAGCTGTTTGCATGTTTTTGGGCTTCGTCAAAACCATCGTTTAGGCCATCTTGCCCACGTGTTGCCGAAATATCCGTCAACCATTGCTGAACCTGAATAACGTCGGTGCGCAAACCTTGCGACAAAGCCAACAAAGGCAAAACGTCTTCACCAATTTTTTTAGAAGAGGATTCGATACTTTCAAAAGCATTTGAACTATCATTTGTCACAGAAATCAGCAAAACACTGTTGATCATCAACAGAACCAGCATAAGCACAACGGCGCTAATCAGCTTCAACCGGATTGTCATTTTATCCCTAACACATCATGAGTTACATTTTTGCCGCAATATACCTTGCGAAAAGCAAACTCAAAATACGCATCACTACTTAGGGATCAGTGTGTTAGGGGGATACTCAACTTTGCTTCTGTTTTAACAATCCAGAACACTGTTCTTCCAGTGTCTCCAACTCAGACAGCATTGCCGTAATGTCCTGTTGTTGCTGGGACAAAGCATCGCGGCGACTTTGGATGCGTTTCAAGAAAACTTGCAACTGCATAACTTCTGAACGATCCGTATCATAAAGATCAATCAATTCCTGAATTTCGGATAAAGCAAAACCCAGCCGTTTCCCACGCATGATCAAACGCAGGCGAACACGATCGCGCGATGAATAAATCCGTCGTTGCCCTTCACGGGCCGGTGAGATCAGGCCTTTATCTTCATAAAAGCGGATTGTCCGAGTTGTGATATCAAACTCTTTGGACAAATCTGTGATGCTGTATGTTTTCTGTCTTTTTTCTGTCATAACGCCAAAACATTACTTAACCTTTACGTAAACGTAAATAGTTTTCTTTCAATTCAGAACGCTTCAGACAGATTAACCAAGCAAAAACAGGGCGGCAAGCCCAAGAAAAGCAAAAAAACCGACAACATCAGTCACCGTTGTCAGAAAAACAGATGACGAGATTGCAGGGTCTGCCCCATATCTGTCAAGCGCAACTGGAATTAATGCGCCTGCAAGCCCCGCAACAACCATATTAACGATCATCGCCACTGCAATGACGGATGCTAGGGCCGGGTCACGAAACCAGGCCCAAGTCGCCAGACCAATAAGAATGGCAAAAATCACACCATTCATTGCCCCTACCGCAATTTCCTTCCCGACAACCCGCATGGCATTTGCAGGTGTCAATTCTTTCATGGCAATGGCACGTACAGCAATTGTCAGGGTTTGCGTGCCCGCATTCCCCCCCATCGAGGCTACAATCGGCATAAGAACGGCCAAGGCCACCAATTGTTCAATGGTCGCACTAAAGAGACCGATCACCATCGAGGCAACAATCGCCGTCCCCAGATTGACAACCAGCCACCAGACACGGGATTTAGCCGCATCCAATGCGGAACTGTAAAATTCATCCTGCGTGACCCCACCCATACGCATGATATCTTCTTCGTGTTCTTCATCGATAACGTCAACAACGTCATCGATTGTAATCACACCCAACAGACGCCCATTGTCATCAACGACAGGGGCGGAAACCAGATCACGGTCACGGAAGATAAAGGCAACTTCTTCCTGGTCGGTTTCAACCGGGATAGTTGTCAGTTGTTCTTCCATCAAGTTGCCAACCCGAACCGGACGTTTATTACGCATCAATTGACTAAGCGGCACGGTCCCCAAGGGTTTGTGTTTTGGGTCAACAACAAAAATCTCATAAAAATCTTCCGGCAGGTCCACGTCGCTACGCAGGTAATCCAGCGTTTCCCCTACCGTCCAGAAAGCCGGCACGGCCACCAAATCGCGCTGCATGAGACGACCGGCGGAATCTTCAGGAAAGGATAAACCTTCCATAAGAACCGCACGTTCCCCATGCGGCATGGCTTCCAGAACTTCTTTCTGGTCTTCTTCATCCAGTTCTTCAATAACGGCCAGCGCATCGTCACTGTCCATCTCGACCAAGGCTTTGGCAACCGTATCGGCGCCAATTTCATAGACGACTTCTTCCAGAATATCCTGATCCAATTCGGACCAGACTTCCGGTTCCAGGTCATCCCCAACAATCTGGAGAACCTTGGTTCGATCTTCTGGTTTGAGCTGCTGCACCACGTCGGCAGCGTCCGCGTAGTGCAGCTCCTCAAACAGGTCTCGAACGGCTTCTTCGTTGCCATCGCGCAAATGGTCGCGAACATCGTTAACATGTTCATCCCCAAGACCAAACGCGTCGCCTTCCTCAATTTCGACTTGAGGCTGGACGCTTTTGTCTTCTTCCATTTGTTGTTCAGGCAACTCAGTCACGCATTCTTACTCCGCTTCACCAGCGTGGATTTGTGCATCCACAACTGCAACTGCACTGACATTCACCACCGCACGTACCGTGGCAGAAGGTGAAAGGATATGCGCCGGTTTCGCAGCCCCCAACAAAATCGGACCAACCGGCAAGCCGTCAGCCGTCATTTTCATCAGGTTATAGGAAATGTTGGCCGCATCAAGGTTCGGCATAATCAACAGGTTCGCCGACCCACGCAAGCGTGAATTGGGGAAAATATTGTTACGAAGCTGTTCAGATAATGCAGAATCGGAATGCATCTCGCCTTCGATTTCAAGGCGGGGATCGCGTTCCAACACCATTTCACGCACACGGCGCATTTTCAGGGATGAAACAGAATCACGGTTCCCGAAGTTGGAATGAGATACCAGCGCCACCTTCGGTTTCATGCCAAAACGACGAACTTCTTCCGCCGCCATCAGGGTGATTTCCGTCAACTCTTCGGCAGTTGGATCATAATTCACATAGGTGTCGCACAGGAACAAAGTATCGTTATCCGTGATTAACAGGTTCATGGCCGCCATCACGGACTTACCTTCACGCAAGCCGATAATGTTTCGGACTTCTTCCAAATGTTTGAAGTATCGCCCTGTTGTCCCACAAACCATTGCATCGGCATCACCACGGTGCAGCATAATCGCTGCAACGATTGTCGCGCGTGAACGCACAAGACCCAGCGCTGCCTTTGGCGAAACGCCATGACGCCCCATTATGCGATGGTAATAATCCGCATAATTATGGAAGCGCGGATCCCGCATGATCTCGACGACCTCGACATCTTTGTCGAGTTCCAAACGTAATCCCAAGCTTTTGATCTTGTTTTCAATGGCTTCCCGACGGCCGATCAGGATCGGCACGGCAATCCCATCATCCACAACGATCTGAACCGCACGCAAGACGCGTTCATCTTCGCCTTCCGCATAAACAATTTTCTTGGGCAAGCGTTTGGCTTGTTCAAACACCGGCTTCATCGTCATGCCGGAACGATAAACAAACTGTGACAGTTTTTCACGATACGCGTGGAAATCGTGGATCGGACGCGTTGCCACGCCACTATCCATCGCCGCTTTTGCCACGGCCAAAGTCACATTCAAAATCAGGCGAGGATCAAACGGTTTCGGGATCAAATATTCAGGCCCGAAACGTAAATCTTCTTCGCCGTAAGCTTTGGTCACGCGTTCGTCCGCTTCGGCCATTGTCAGGTCTGCCAAGGCTTCTACACAGGCCATTTTCATTTCCGCATTAATCGTTGTCGCGCCGACATCCAGCGCACCACGGAAAATATAAGGGAAACATAAAACGTTATTTACCTGGTTCGGATAATCCGAACGCCCTGTTGCCATAATACAATCCGGGCGTACTTCTTTGGCCAATTCAGGACGGATTTCAGGTTCCGGGTTGGCGAGCGCGAAAATAATCGGCTGATCGCCCATTTTGGCAACCATTTCCGGTTTAAGCACACGCGGTGCCGACAGACCAAGGAAGATATCTGCCCCTTCAATGGCTTCATCAAGGGTGCGCAGATCTGTTTCCTGTGCAAAAACTTCCTTGAATTCGTCCATTTCCTCGGTTCTGCCTTTATAGACAACACCGACAATATCGGTCACGATGATGTTTTCCGGCTTCATCCCCATGTGTTTCAACACATTCAAACAGGAAAGGGCCGCAGCCCCCGCACCGGAGGCCACCAATTTCACATTGTGAATGTCTTTACCGACAATGCGCAGTGCGTTTTTCACCGCTGCGCCAACGATAATGGCCGTGCCGTGCTGATCATCGTGAAAGACTGGAATATTACATTGTTCTTTCAGTTCACGTTCAACGACAAAACATTCCGGTGCCTTGATATCTTCAAGGTTGATCCCGCCGAATGTCGGTTCCAGTGATTTGATAATATCAACCAGTTTGTACGGGTCGCGTTCTTCGATTTCAATATCGAAAACGTCAATACCTGCGAACTTTTTAAACAGAACGCCTTTGCCTTCCATTACAGGCTTGGACGCCAACGGACCGATTGCACCAAGGCCTAAAACGGCCGTTCCGTTTGTGACAACACCAACCAAATTTCCGCGCGCCGTCATATTTGCGGCTTCTTTTTCATCACGGACAATTTCTTCACAGGCAAATGCAACGCCCGGCGAATAAGCCAGCGCAAGATCGCGTTGGTTCGCTAACGGTTTGGTCGCGGTGACACTGATTTTACCGGGGACCGGGTTGCGGTGGTATTCCAGCGCCCCTTCCCGAAATTTGGCTTCTGTATTTCGTTTATCTTCTTCTGCCATTCACTCGTCCCCTTTTGTGTGGCTATTTCGACAGCGATTCGAATTTTATCGGGTCTCCAACTCTTCCCTCTCCTGAAGTGTCAGAAATCTTACTTTCAGCATCGTGTTGTTTTTATTCAGCTATATGCGTTGGGTAAGAAGGACGTTTTCTTGAATGCCCATCTTTTCGACAGGTCTCCTGCAACAATATCCGTATTGGGAAAAATCACAACAGAAAAAGCTGTGACAAAAATCGCTTTTAGTCCGCACCCTTGATAAAATCCGAATGTCGAAGATTATTTCTTTCCTCCTTGCGGATGCTCGATTTTATCAAGATCCACCATTTCCCATTTCATCCCTTCATTACGAAACAGGCGTTTCTTTTTATCTGGGTATTCACCCACATCGTGGGCCAGACGTTGACCAACCACGATACATTTTAAGACCTCTTGGCCTGTATTGGTCATACAGTGGGCCAAACCGCCTTTGCGGTATCCGATAAAATCACCCGGGCCGATATCGGTCCGCTCTTCTCCAATACGCACGACACCATGCCCACTAAGTACAAAAGTGCATTCATCTTCATAAACATGGAGATGAAACTCTGTTGAGTCCGCCCCCGGTGGGACCTCAATCAAATGAAAACCAAATCCGGTAATCCCGGTCAAATCCCCCAGCGACTTATTAATCCGTCTCCCGTTCGGGTTTAGAAAATGCGTCTTTTCCGTACCGGCGAACGCTTCAATCTCTTCTTTCTTCAGAACATACTTATCCATGCCAGATCTCCAATTTTATAAATTTTGGAAACAGTCTAAAGGATAGAAACAAAGGAAGACAAAATAAAAAAATCCCCGCTTTCGGATGAAAGCAGGGAGATTTTGGTGCGGTCGAGAAGATTTGAACTTCCACTCCGGTTAAGGAACAACGACCTCAACGCAGTACTATTTTCAGGAAGCTTAGAGATACTGCGGCATACAAGAAACATCGTTGCAACAAAACAAGCAATTTTGAGACAATTGCAACAGAAATTGGGACAGTTGCAATGGGAAAGCTACCATATCTACCAGCGTTTCTATTCCTAGCTCATTTGCCTAAACCAATCACGTAGAGCGAGGTGCAGTCTTAGAACTTCATCTTCAGCTAAAATCTTGCAGTGTGCAATTGGTGCTCGCAGGGTGTTAAGACTTCCCAAAATTTTCTCTACTGCCTTTTTGTCCCTGAACATATCGCCGAAGATAGGCCAATTTGATTTTATAATCTCACCTAGTTCGCCGAAGTTACAATAGTCTAACAAATCATCCGAACGAGGTGTAATGCCTGTACTCAGCTCTTTCTGTTGGTTCTTTTCAGCATTTTTCCTCACTTCTTGAACCACAACTCCCTCAGTAGACCACCATGTTTCACCATGAATTTCTTCCAGTCGATCGTTTACAAGTTCGCGAATGGAGTTTTCCAGACAGTAAAAGATTGAATAGTGCCCAGACATAGCCTCTGCTTCATTCCGCAGTTTCATTGAAAACTGCGGAT
Source organism: Terasakiella sp. (assembly GCF_048267425.1). GTDB lineage: Bacteria > Pseudomonadota > Alphaproteobacteria > Rhodospirillales > Terasakiellaceae > Terasakiella. The sequence goes on along the minus strand of NZ_JBLWXN010000004.1, from coordinate 37,173 downwards.
AATATGTATGATCATCCTTCGGGGCGTTCCTATCACGATGTCCAAGGTCAACGTCCAGCTTCTTTTCCACTCGACGAATTTCAGATTCGATGCTGATATTGTTCAAACCGAAGAGTTTTACTGTGTTCTCTGATTTCATTTTTCAGTTTTCCAGTAAATTTTCCTTCAACGCCTTGAAGATAGCGTTAAAGACCTCTGGGTCCGTAGTTTCAGGCAGATTCAAATTAATAGTATAGGCTAAATTCATTCCCACGCTTTGCGCTGCCTGAGATGCAGTTTGCACTGGTTCGTCATTGCGAACAGTCTCAGGTTTCACCGTAACTTCAGGTACTGCAGCATCTTCAGTCGCTTCAAAGTCGGCAAACGCCTTTAACGCAGAAAATGTAGACATCATTAATTGAAGAGACCGATTATCTTTTTCAAGCCCTGTAACTTCGATCATCAAAGACTGTAACTTGGCTTTCTCCATATCAGAAGCCCACTCATTGCGATCAAATAAATCTTTGAAGGCTTCACGCATACCTGCTGCCATCGCCGCACCTTGAGTATGTTCATTCCTGAATTTGTCGTATCGTTCTGTTGGAGTTCCATCACTATTCAAAAAGCCCAACCTCTTAAGAAGCGGAATTATGGCCTGAGCACTACCTCCCGAGTGCTTCAACTTGGTGGCCAAATAATCCTGAGTGAAGCGATCCGGTCTCCTTGCTTCCTGAATTTTAGGTAATATTTTTCCAATTAAACCCGGAGCTGCCATATACGGAATTTTGGACGCCATCTGTGAAACCTTTCTATCTATCTCTATTGAAAAATGATAATGCCTCACATCCAAAACACAACCTTAAAATAACCCACCCACTATTGGTGGCAAACCATTCTATTGCAACATTTTTTTAACAAAATCGCGATTATGGCAAAAATTCGACTTCCTGTGCCACACGGCACACTGGTTTTGTTTACTTTCGACAATTTAGCAAATTACAGTTTTCTAATTTTTCGTGCGCTGTACAACGTTTTTCTGGAAAAGTGCACGGTTTATATTGTGCCTTCTGGCACAGGTGACAGTTTTGAACGGGGAAAACAGAGGATGACACAGAAACACTAGCACTTTGTTTAAAAAAAATCCCCGCTTTCGCATGAAAGCAGGGAGATTTTGGTGCGGTCGAGAAGATTTGAACTTCCACTCCGGTTAAGGAACAACGACCTCAACGTTGCGCGTCTACCGATTCCGCCACGACCGCATAAAATGTGGCATTTGATGAAAGGACGGTGTATGAGGTGTCGAACCGCGTTTCATCTTGTGGCGTGGTATATACAAATGATTCACATAGATCAAGACATGAATGATAAAAAAATTTCGACTTTGATGAGAAATGGCATCGAGTGGCGTTTCAGCGACGACGAAGTTCCTTATGAAACAGCACTTTCCTTTATGGAACAGCGTGTTAAAGAGATTGCCGAAGGAAGCGCGCCAGAATGTATCTGGTTATTGGAACATCCCCCACTTTACACTGCCGGAACCAGCGCAAAACAAGAAGATTTGATCGATCCGGAACGGTTCCCCGTTTATGACGCCGGGCGTGGCGGTCAATATACCTATCACGGCCCCGGTCAACGCATAGCCTACGTCATGCTGGATTTAACCAAGCGCGGGCGTGATATTCGCAAATTCGTACAGAATCTGGAAGAATGGGTCATTCAAACCCTTGCGACCTTTAATATTACAGGGGAACGACGCGACGGACGCGTGGGAATCTGGGTGGATCGTGGTATGGGGCGTGAAGATAAAATCGGTGCCATTGGCGTACGTGTGCGCAAATGGGTCACGTTTCACGGTATTTCATTAAACGTAGAACCGGACCTGTCTCATTTTAATGGAATCGTACCTTGCGGAATTAGTGAACATGGCGTGACCTCCCTACAGGATTTGGGTATCTGGATCACGATGTCAGAAATTGACAGCCTGTTGATGACCTGTTTCGATGCTGTTTTCGAAGACGAATCGCAAGAATAATCTTCTGTTTTTTCTTCAAACATAAAAAAGGCGACCTCAATATTGAGGTCTCCTTTTTGATTTGAACTGAATATTCCTTATTTGAAGGAAACAACCACACGACGGTTGCGTGATTCTTCAACTTCGTCACCTGTGGTGACAGCGTTCATGTTTTCGCCATTTGCGCCAACACGAATTGCATTACCTGCAACGCCATGACCTTTCAGGAATTCAGAAACGGCCTGTGCACGGGACAAGGCAAGTGCTTCGTTATAAGCTGCGGAACCTTTGGTGTCTGTATGACCATTGACCATAACAGTTTGTACACCACGGCCCATCATGGACGCTTTCACCAACAAGGCTTTGGCTTCATCATTCAAAGCTGTGCTATTGAAGTCAAAATAAACAATGATGTCTTCCATCGGTGCCATTGCCGGTTTTGCCATCGGCTTAACCGTCATGTCATTCAAGCCAGCCATGAAGTATTTCTTACAGGCTTCGATATCATCGGGTTGGAAGTTTTCTTCCTGTTCCTGCATCCAGCAATCAAAACCGGCTTGTGCACGAGCAGCTGCTTCCGGGGATGCTTCTTTACCACCCGCGGCATAGGCTGCCATCAGTTTCTCGCGCGCAGCACTCAGTTCGCCAACCTTGTCTTCCGGCAAGCTGCGATCTGCAATCATCTGCGGTTCAACATCGCCTTGTGTTGCGGCAAGTGCTTTCCCGACAAAACGACGTGCATCAGCCCAGTCGCCTTCGTCACGTTCCAGACCAGCCAAGCGCGCATACTCGCTCTGCAGCCCTTTTTGGAAAGCGCTACCGTTGTTCTGCGCCATCTTCGCACCTTCAACGTCCCAGTTAGACGCACAGGCTGCCAAAAGCGGAAGGGCCCCAAGTGCTACGGCTGTTTTAAAAAATTTCATGTATTGCCTCCTAAGCTTAAACCAAATCTTCATCGCTCATCGTCGAATGAAAGCCACCCACACAAGCCGCGTAGACGTCTGTCACAATCAGACTGTAACCTCGTATGTTTGTAGTATTCTACATTTGTAGAAGAAATACAAACTTTAGGATTATTAAAATGATTGTATCTGAGCTAGCCTAGTGCAAGCTAAATATTTATGATTGTAAGTGATTCTTATCACAGGAGCCCCTTTTGACCCCCGAGACCCCTTTGCAACTGGCGATTTTCGACTGCGACGGCACATTGGTTGACAGCCAGAACGCTATTATCACGGCCATGAATTTGACCTGTGACAGTTATAATCTGGACCGTATCCCTCGCGACTCCATCCGTCGAATCGTCGGCTTACCCCTTGAAATCGCAATGGAACATTTATTCAATGCCCAGCCCAGTCGATTCCATCATGAAATGGCAGAAACATATCGACGCCATTTTCGAACCATGCGGGAAAACGACGCTGTAGAAGAACCCCTCTTCCCCGGTGTGGTTGAGGCACTGGATGCCTTGGAATCCCAAGGCTGGTTGTTGGGCGTTGCCACAGGAAAAGCCATGCGTGGGCTAATCCCGACCTTGCAAACACATAATCTGGAAAACAAATTCACAACATTGCAAACCGCGTGTCGGGCACGGGGCAAACCCGATCCGGAAATGGTGGAAAAGGCCTTGGCCGAAACCGGTGTTGAGGCAAAAAATGCGGTTGTTATTGGGGATACGACCTACGATATACTTATGGCATGTAATGCAAATGTAAAATCTATTGGCGTCGCATGGGGGTATCATGCCCCCAAAGAACTGAAAGAAGCAGGTGCAGCATTGATCATAAATACGTATGATGAACTTACCGAGGCAATAAACACAATAATGAAGGATGAATAGATATGGGACGTTTAAAACTAATTTTAGGGGGGCTTGTCGTCCTTGTCGTCGGCGTTATTATTGCCGGTGTTGCAATCCTCAAGTCCACTGATTTCAATCAGTATAAAGGAGAAATCACCGAACAGGCCAAAGCAGCCACCGGGCGTGATCTTGTGATCAACGGTGATTTGGAACTGGATATTTCCCTTTCCCCGAAGGTACGCGTCAGCGGTGTCTCGCTCTCCAACGCAGAATGGGGTTCAGCCCCCAACATGGTAAAAGTCAAAAGCTTCGCAGCTGAAATGAAGCTGATGCCCCTTCTTTTTGGGGATATCCACATCGTTGAAGTTGCCTTGATTGAGCCGGAAATTTTGCTGGAAACAAACAAGGCCGGCAAAGGCAACTGGGAAATGGGCCCCAAAGAGGCCAAAGCAGAAGAACAGAGTGCATCTAGTTCCGACCCGGCCAAGCTGCCCGCAGTCAACAAAGTGCGCATCGAAAAAGCACGTTTTATCTATAAAGACGGTGTGAAAGGCGAAACAACATCTATCGTCATCGACACGATGGAAGCTTCCGCCGATGATTTGGACGATCCCCTGAATCTTTTGTTTAAAGGATCCTTCAACGATCATGTTGTTGAATTGGCCGGTAAAGTTGGCACACCTGAAGACCTGATGAATAATGCCCCCATTGACCTTGACCTGACCCTGAAAGCCGCAGGAGCCGAAGTTAAAATCACAGGCAACATTCAAGAACCCGCCAAAGGTAATGGCTTGAATCTGGCCCTCAGTGCAAAAAGCGACAACATTGCCCGCCTTGCAGAATTAGCCGGTAGTCAAGTTGGCAAAGTTGGCCCGTTTGAAATGGCTGCAACAGTTTCCGGCGGCCAAATGAAGTATAAAGTCGGTGGTTTGAACATCAAAATTGGCGGTAGCGATTTATCCGGCGATATTACAGCAGACCTGAGCGGTAAAGTCCCGCAAATTGACGTCGCATTGGGTTCAAAGTTACTGAACACCAAAGACGTCACACCACAAAGTGGCGAACAAGCGAGTGCAGAACCGCAAAAACCGGCAGAAGGCACATCAGCCAAAGCTGAAAAGCTCTTTCCGTCCGACCCACTTGTTCTGGACGGTTTGAAAGCCGTGAATGCCAATGTGGCCTATAAAGCTGAAACGCTGATTGCCAATGATTTCACGCTGACCCAATTCACAAAGAAATTAACGCTGAAAAATGGTTTGCTCAACGTACTGCCTGCTTTTGCGATGGGTGGTGGTGTCTTTGACGGGCAAGTCACACTGGATGGTCGTAATTCCCCTGCAAAGTTGAAAATCGACCTGACAGGCAAAGACCTTGGCCTTGGCAACAGTCTGAAAGAAACAGGTGTCACCGACCTGATCCACGAAGGCAAAACGCAAATTCGCTTTGACTTGAACGCAACAGGCACATCTGTCGCGGGCTTGATGGCCTCCTTACAAGGTAAAACTCTGGTCAACGTCGGGGAAGGCAAGATTAAATCCAGTAAGGTCAATTTCTTAGGTGGTGACCTGATCACGGGTGTCTTTGAAAATATCCTGCCCAGTGCCAAAGAGGGGGAATTCACACCGTTTTCTTGCATGATTGTTAACCTCGACTTTAACAAAGGTGTTTCCAAATTCGATAAAACAATCGCTATGCAAACCAATGTTATGAACGTTGCCAGTTCCGGCGAAATCAACTTGGCAAACGAAACATTGGATGTGGGTGTCAAACCGGAACCGCGTGGCGATACCGCAGACCTGGGCGTCAACGTCGGTGGGCTGGCCAGTATGGTTCGTGTCAGTGGTCCTTTGTCCAACCCCGGCATTGGCATTGACGCCTTTGAAACAGCCAAAGCTGCAATGGGTGTCGGTGCAGCGATTGCCACAGGCGGCATGTCCATCCTGTTCAGCAGCCTGACAGACAAAGCCTTGGCCGATGGCGATCCTTGCGCCACGGCACTGGGTAAAAAATCAACTTCTACGGCACCTGCCGCAACTGAAAACACAACAGAGGAAAAGCAACCCGCATCGGACAATCCGATTGGTGGCTTGCTAAATCTGTTCGGAAAGTCTAAATAAAGGCCAATTGGCAAGACTCTTAAAAGGCCCCTGCCAGCGCGGGGGCCTTTTTTATATCGGGAAAGACAGATAATGGACTCTTCTTCTGCACTCAAACGTTTTTACAGATCCGTTGGGATTGAAGAACATGACAATGGATACGTCGTAACATTGGACGGACGCCATCTCAAATCCCCGGCAAAACGCCCGTTGCACCTGCCCACACAAGATGTTGCCGAGGCATTGGCCTCGGAATGGGATGAACAAGACGAAATCATCAAACCTGCGGCCATGCCTGTCATGGCCTTGGCCTCCACAACAGTTGACCGTATCGGCCAACAACGCGCCGGTGTCGTTGAACAAATTGCAAAATATGGTGAAACAGACCTTGTCTGTTACTGGACCGATGACCCGAAAGAACTGGCAACACGCCAAGCCAACGCCTGGATTCCTTTAATTGACTGGACCAAAAAAACATATGGCATTGAACTGAACACACAAACAGGCGTGATGCATCTGGCACAACCGGACGGCACTTTCGATGCCTTCCATAAAGTGATTGATCAATATAACGATTGGGAACTGGCGGCCCTTTCCAGTGCCACCCATTGTACAGGCTCCATCGTCATTGCGTTGGCCCTAATGAACAATCATCTCGATGCCGATGCCGCTTTTGAAGTTTCACAAATTGACGAAACCTATCAAATCGAATTGTGGGGGGAGGATTGGGAAGCCAAAGATCGACGCGAAACCATTCTGAACGACCTCAGAAACGTCATACGTTTCCTAAATTATCTATAGAACAAAAAAGGGAGGCATAATCGCCTCCCAGACTGCTGGCAAAGTGTTTTTAGTAAATAATTGACCAAAATCCGTCATCCCGCACTTGATGCGGGATCCATTTAAAATCAATGGATTATATGTTACTTATTCAGCAAAGATGGATCCCCGATCGGGGTCGGGGATGACAGCTTAGGGGCTTTCTCAATAAGCTGAGGGAGAGCGCAGCCAATGCACTCTCCCTTTTTTTAATGAATGACGTTCACTTTTACAGAACCAGCAAGGCCACACCGGCTGTGCCGACCGCACCACCACCGATCCGCAATGCCAGCGGAGCAATTTTTTCATCCAGTTGTTTCAAGGCAAAGCTGATGCCCAAACCAGCAAGGTGCAACATGGTTGTTGCCAATGCAAAACCCAGTGCGTACTGGCTGCCTTCTGCATTTACCGGCATTTCCAGACCATGTGCAAAACCGTGGAAAATTGCGAGAACGCCAACCAGTGCCATTGCCCCCAATAACGGCATTTGACGCCCAAACGCCACAACAGCCCCCAACAGGATAACGGAACCGACAATCCCCAATTCAACGAACGGAACGGTTCCACCAACCATTGCAACAAGACCGCCAACCAACATCATGGCAACGAACGACGCCGGCACATATGCCATTGCTTTGCCACCTAGTTGAGCCGCCAGAACACCGACAGCAACCATTGCTAAAATATGATCCAATCCGGCGAATGGATGCCCAAAGCCCGCTGCAAAACCATGAACGCTGTCGCCACCCGTATGTGCAAACGCAGAAGTCGCCAACAACATTCCTGCTGCTGCGACGCTAAAGAATAGTCGATTCATTTCCCAACCCTTGTATGATTGTTTAAACAATATGAAAAGTATGATGTTTTTGAAAATTATCATACTGAGTGCAGCAAAAGCAAGAGGCAAAAATGGAACGAATTACCATTACCATCGACGACAATCTGCTCGCCGATTTTGATCGGCTGATCGAAATGAAGGGTTACAGTAACAGGTCTGAAGGCATACGCGATGCTATTCGACAATTGGTAAAAGACCAACAAATCGCTGAAAACGAAGAGGCGCCTTGTGTTGGATGCGTTGTTTATATGTACAATCATAAAGAACGCACCCTTTCCACGCGCCTGATGGAAACACAGCATCACCACCATGATATCCCGACAGCGACCCTGCATTTACATGTGGACCCGGAAAACTGTCTGGAAGCCACCGTTTTGCATGGCTCCGTCCATCAGGTGAGGCATATGGCAGATCAGATCACATCGCAAACCGGCGTTAAGTATGGAAAACTTCATGTTATCCCCTTATCCAAACCTCCTGCACATTCCCACGAATAACATCAAGAAAACCGTGTATTTCGGATTCTCTCCTTTCCACGGGGTGTTTTTCCAGTTTTTCAACAAAACTTGAGGTTTTTATCCATCAAAACAGCCGCAAAACCGTGAAAAATCAATACCAAATAAAATAAATCGGTAATTCGGTATTAGAGTGCGTATTTTTTCTGGTGCGTAAAATCCGATTGTGGTAATCATAACGTCAGGAAGCTACATATCCTTCCAAATATATCTATGCCCGAACAAGGGCGAAGGGGACATATTTAGATGCACGACATTATCCAGATGCTTGACGAAAAACGCGCCAAAGCCCGCATGGGTGGCGGTCAGCGTCGTATCGACGCACAGCACAAAAAGGGCAAGCTGACAGCCCGCGAAAGAATTGACATTTTCCTCGACGAAGGCAGCTTCGAAGAATGGGACATGTTCGTTGAACACCGTTGCACCGATTTCGGCATGGAACAGGACCACACACCGGGTGACGGTGTTGTCACCGGTTACGGTACGGTCAATGGCCGTCTGGTCTTTGTTTTCTCACAGGATTTCACGGTTTACGGTGGTTCCCTGTCGGAAACACATGCAGAAAAAATCTGCAAGATCATGGATCAAGCCATGAAAGTGGGCGCGCCCTGCATCGGCTTAAACGATTCCGGTGGGGCACGTATTCAGGAAGGTATCGCTTCCTTGGGCGGTTACGCAGACGTTTTCCAACGCAACGTCGAAGCATCCGGTGTTATCCCGCAGATCTCCATGATCATGGGCCCTTGCGCTGGTGGTGCCGTATACTCCCCGGCCATGACCGACTTTATCTTCATGGTTAAAGACAGCTCCTTCATGTTTGTGACAGGTCCGGACGTTGTCAAAACCGTGACCCACGAAGAAGTGACGCAAGAAGAACTTGGCGGTGCCATCACCCACACATCCAAATCCGGTGTGGCTCACCTCGCCTTTGAAAACGATGTCGAAGCCCTTCTCAAGCTGCGCGATTTCGTTGACTTCCTGCCGAGCAACAACAAGGAAAAAGCCCCGACCCGCCCGACAACAGATCCGGCAGATCGCGATGACATTTCCCTAGATACATTGGTGCCGGATAACGCCAACAAGCCCTATGAAATGAAAGAACTGATCACCAAAGTCGTCGACGAAGGTGACTTCTTTGAAATTATGCCGGACTTCGCCAAAAACATCATCATCGGTTTTGGCCGCATGAATGGCGATACAGTCGGCTTTGTTGCCAATAACCCGATGGTTTTGGCGGGTTGTCTGGATATCGACAGCTCTATCAAAGCGGCGCGTTTTGTACGCTTCTGTGATGCCTTCAACATTCCGATCGTCACATTTGTGGACGTACCGGGCTTCATGCCGGGCACGGATCAGGAATATAACGGCATCATTACACATGGTGCGAAACTGTTGTATGCGTTTGCCGAAGCAACAGTACCGAAAGTGACCGTTATTACCCGTAAAGCCTACGGTGGTGCTTATGACGTTATGAGCTCCAAACACTTGCGCGGTGATGCAAACTTTGCATGGCCGTCTGCAGAAATCGCCGTAATGGGGGCCAAAGGGGCCGTGGAGATTATCTTCCGTTCCGACATCGGTGACGCTGAAAAAATTCAGAAACGAACTGACGAATATGCTGCAAACTTCACCAACCCGTTCAAGGCTGGTGCCCGTGGCTTTATCGACGATGTGATCATGCCGCACGGTACACGTCGCCGTATCTGTCAATCTCTCGCAATGTTGAAAAACAAAGATTTGAAAAACCCGGCGCGCAAGCACGGTAACATTCCGCTCTAGGGTTTGCCTAAAGCGTATTTCATTCAAATCTGAGTTTTAGCAAAGAATAGGAACCGGACACATGTTCGATAAAATCCTGATTGCAAACCGCGGTGAGATTGCCTGCCGCGTAATCAAATCAGCCCGCAAAATGGGCATCAAGACCGTTGCGGTCTATTCCGATGCCGATAAAGAAGCGCTTCACGTCCAAATGGCAGACGAAGCCGTCAATATCGGCCCGGCCCCGTCCAACCAGTCTTATCTGGTGATGGATAACATCCTGAAAGCCATCAAAGACACCGGTGCACAGGCCGTGCACCCCGGTTATGGTTTCTTGTCGGAAAACGCCCATTTCTTTGATGCGTTGAACGAAATCGGTGTTGAATTCATCGGCCCTGAAAAGCTTGCTATTCAGGCGATGGGCGACAAAATCGAGTCTAAGAAACTGGCGCAAAAAGCTGGTGTCAGCACTGTGCCGGGTTATACCGATGTTGTGCGCGACACAGACCATGCGGTCGAAATTTCCGCTGAAATTGGTTATCCCGTAATGTTGAAAGCCTCTGCCGGTGGTGGTGGTAAAGGCATGCGCGTTGCCTATAACGAAGAAGAATGCCGCGACGGTTTTGAACGTGCCACATCCGAAGCCAAATCTTCTTTCGGTGATGATCGCGTCTTTATCGAAAAATTCATTGAAGAACCGCGCCACATCGAAATTCAGGTTTTGGCCGACAAACACGGCAATGCGATTTATCTTGCAGAACGTGAATGTTCCATCCAGCGCCGCCACCAAAAAGTCATTGAAGAAGCGCCGTCCCCCTTCCTGAACGAAGAAACGCGCAAAGCAATGGGCGAACAGGCCGTTGCACTGGCCAAAGCGGTAGATTACCGTTCTGCCGGTACAGTGGAATTCATCGTTGATAAAGATCAGAATTTCTACTTCCTGGAAATGAACACCCGTTTGCAGGTGGAACACCCGGTTACCGAATTGATTACCGGTGTCGATCTGGTTGAATGGATGATCAATATTGCCGACGGTCAGGAACTGACCATCAAGCAAGAAGACGTGAAAATCAACGGCTGGGCGATGGAATCCCGTGTCTATGCCGAAGATCCGTTCCGCAACTTCCTGCCTTCCACAGGTCGCTTGGTTAAATACCGCCCACCGATTGAAAGTGACACTGTGCGCGTCGATACAGGTGTCTATGAAGGTGGTGAGATTTCCATGTTCTACGACCCGATGATTGCCAAACTGATTACACATGGCAAAAATCGCGAAGAATGTACGGAAAATATGCGCCGTGCGCTGGATGAGTATTACATCCGTGGCGTTGGTCATAACATCTCCTTCTTGAACGCTGTTATGTCCAAGCAACGTTTCATCGACGGTGCCTTGACCACGAACTTCATTGCAGAAGAATATCCCGATGGCTTTGATGCTTCTATGGTCCCGCAAAAAGACCCGAAAAACCTGGTCGCGGTTGCCTGCTTTATGAAACGTATGGAGTCAGAACGCGAAGTTATGATTTCCGGCCAAATGGAAGGCGGTCGTGGTCGCCTGTTGAATGATGAATGGGTTGTTCTTTATAACGACCAAAAATTCAATACAACAGTCACACCAAACCCGACAGAAGGCTACGACGTTGAAATTGACGGTACTGAAATGCACATTCGTTCAGAATGGACATTTGGCGAACCGTTGTTCTTTGCCGATATCAACGGGACGGAAATTTGCGTTCAGGTCGACCGTATGGCAACAGGATACAGCCTGTTCCACGCTGGTGCACAAGCCGACGTAAAAGTCCTGACAAAACGTCATGCAGAACTGAACGAGCTGATGCCGTTCAAGGCACCGCCGGACATGTCAGCCTTCCTGATGTCACCCATGCCGGGGCTGCTGCTCTCGGTTGCCGTCGAAGAAGGTCAGGAAGTCAAAGCCGGTGAAGAACTTTGCGTGATTGAAGCCATGAAAATGGAAAATATCATGCGTGCGGAAAAAGACGTGGTTATTAAGAAAATCCACGCTTCTGCTGGTGGTTCTTTATCCGTTGATGAAAAAATCATCGAATTCGTAAGCGAAGACTAAGAAAAGTCGAAAGATTTTTCACAAGAAAAAAGCGAAGGTGTCCGCACCTTTGCTTTTTTTTGTTGTATAGTTGATCCATCCCCCCCATCTATCAACACAAATTAAATCGTATTACTCATTTGAAGTAACACTTTACCCATCAAGTACTTCTTTTGCTCAATTGAGCTTATGAGTTGTATGACTATTATCCAAATCACGCGCTAATCGGGGGAAAGTATATGTTTTTACAAAATATATCGATATCAAAGAAGCTGCTATTTCTGTCACTTATCACATTTACAGGCCTTGCTGGTTTAACGGCAATGAGCTTGCAGCAATTTCGTCTTACAATGGTCGAAGACCGCCAAATCAAAACGCGCCATATTGTAGAAAGTGCCTATAGTATCGTTCTTGATTACGCAAAAAAAGCCGACCAAGGGACCCTCACACCAGAAGCTGCGCAAAAAGCTGCCAAAGAAACATTGGAGGCCATGCGTTACGATGGGCAGGAATATATTTTCATTACGGATTTTGATGCAACTATTCTGATGCATCCCATAAGCCCCTCCCTTAATGGGAAAAATATGGGAGATACAAAAGACCCCAACGGTGTTCCTCTTTTCCGAAAAATTTCAGAAACAGGTAAAAACGGAGAGGGTTTTGTCAACTATCACTGGCCAAAAGCCGGACATGACAAAGCCATCGCCAAACTGTCTTTCGTAAAAGGTTACACACCGTGGCAATGGGTTGTGGGGTCAGGCATCTACATGGATGATGTCGATAAGGCTTTTTATAAGGCCGTTTTCCTTTTAGGGGGCATTGCAATTCTTGTTGCAGCTTTGGTTCTGGGGGCATCCTTCTTTATCGCCCGCGATATTGCCCGGCCCTTAAACAAGATGACCCGTAGCATGTCCTCGTTGGCATCCGGTGCCTTGGATACGGAGATTGAAGGAACACACCGTGGTGATGAAATCGGCCATATGGCAGAAGCCGTTCAGGTTTTTAAAGACAATATGATCAAGAATGAAGAACTGCATATCGCCAAGCAACAAGACGAAGAAATCAAAGAACAGCAACGTCAGTTAATCAACAGTTACATTCGTGAATTCGAAATGACCATGATTAACGTTCTCGACAGTCTCAACAGTTCCGACCAGGCCGTTCGCCAAGCCTCCAACAGAGTGACCGTCGAATCTGATCAAACCAAAGCACAGGCAACCACAGTTGCCAGCGCATCGGAGGAAGCTACAGCCAATGTTCAAACCGTTGCGGCGGCAGCGGAGGAACTATCCAGTTCCATTTCTGAAATTGACCGACAGGTTACTCAGGCCTCAGAAGTAACAGCCCGGGCTGTGACGGAGTCAGAAGAAACATCTAGCCATATCCGCGAGCTGGAAGAAGATGTTTCCAATATCGGCGAAATCGTCAAACTGATCACAACCATTGCAGAACAAACCAACCTGCTGGCCCTAAACGCCACCATCGAAGCCGCACGTGCGGGTGATGCGGGTAAAGGGTTTGCTGTTGTTGCCTCGGAAGTCAAAAATCTGGCAAATCAAACAACGCAAGCAACGGACGATATCACCGCCCGCATTACAGAGATACAGCAGTCAACCTCGCGTTCCGTCAACGCCATTGGTTCCGTTTCCCGCGTAATTAGGGAAATGAACGAAATTTCAGCGACGATCGCCAGCGCCGTAGAACAACAAAGTGCCGCCACACGCGAAATTGCACAAAATGTGGATCAGGCCTCCAGTGGCACACGTGAAGTCTCGTCGTCAATTATTGAGGTTCAAAAATCCGCTGAAAGTGCCAATGAAGCCGCCAATAGCCTGATGGATGTTTCGGATAAACTGGCAACAGAGTCCACCTCGTTACGTGAACTGGTGTCGCGCTTCCTCAAACAGATCAAAGTAGATGAACAGGATGAACAAACCCTGTTTAGTTGGAGTGATGATCTATCCTGCGGTAACAAAAAAGTCGACGATGATCACCGTTTCTTATTAGGATTGATCAACGAACTTTATACCGAAATCAAAAATGATGACGACGAGCATACAATCGAAGACACCTTCCACAAGATGCAAGACTACACCAAGCATCACTTTGCGGACGAAGAAGAGATTATGCGAAACTCAGGTTATCCGGATTTGGAAGCCCATGCGGCTGAACATAAACAGTTCATGGAACGTCTCGAGACCTCCTTTAACCTGTATATGAAAGCACCCAACAAGCATGCATCCATAGAACTGATCGGCATTCTTGCATCCCTTTGGCAAAAACATGTTGGTTATACGGATAAAGCTTTTGCCACATTCCTCAAGTCTAAGGCTTCAACAGCAGCCTGACACTATGCTACACTCGGGTCCGAATAAGATTTTGGACCCGAGGTTTTCTTTATGACAAAGACATATCATCTTAAGATCACAGGACGTGTACAAGGTGTCTGGTATCGGGCATGGACACGCGAAACCGCATTGACCTTGGATATCGATGGCTGGGTCCGTAACCGAATGGATGGCTCCGTTGAAGCGCTTATTCACGGTGAAGAAGACAAGCTCACAAAACTGATCGAACTTTGCCGCAAGGGACCACCTGCTGCAAAGGTTGATGACGTGATTGTCACCCCTTGCGACGAAACAGTCGCCCCCGGTTTTATTCAGGAAAGAACCCTATAGCCGCACAATCAGTCGTGATGTTTATAAGTCGCGGTTACTTTCTTGCTCAGATCAAAAAGCTCGTCGGCCTCTTCATTCTGTTCATCAAACCCGAAGAAATCCCATGACCGTTTCATATGATCCGGGAGCGGCGCAAACACATCAATAACACCCACACCATCTGGTGAGGGGATTTGTATCCGGCGGGCATGAAGGTGCATTTTCTTGCTAACTCCTTCCCCCGTCAAATAGGCATCTTCGCCCCCATATTTACCGTCACCTTGAATCGGCGTTTTCAGATAAGCACAATGGACGCGCAACTGGTGTGTTCGCCCGGTGCGGGGTTCCATCGCCACCCATGCCGCCACATTGCCTGTACTTTCAATGGTACGATACAGTGTGCGGGCATCCTGACCTTCATCCACATCAATCACCATGCGTTCCCCACGCCATGAAGGGTGCTTTGCGATCGGTTGAAAGACTTTTCCGTCGCGCGGATTGGGCACCTTGACAGTCAAGGCCCAATAAAGTTTACGGGCATCTTTTGATTTAAACGCCTTGGTTAGGGAACCAGCCGCTGTGGCACTACGCGCCAACACAAGAACACCGGATGTATCCTTATCTAGGCGATGGCACAGGCGTGGCTTGTCTTTTTTATCAAACTGCAACGCATGCAATAACCCGTCAAGGTGACGTTTAATGCCCGTTCCACCCTGTGTCGGCAGACCGGCCGGTTTGTTAATGACAATCACTTCATCATCGCGATAAAGCACCCATGAGCGCACTTCGTCGATTTCATCTTGCGTCAAATGAATATGCGCCTTGGGTTCAACCGGTTTTAAGCTTGCGGTGTCACCAAACGGAGGAACACGAACCACTTGGCCTTTTTCAATGCGCTGATTGGCTTTTACGCGTTTTCCATCCAGTCGGATTTGCCCTTTGCGCAACAGCTTTTCCAAACGACCATAAGGCAGTTCAGGGAAATGACGTTTAAACCAACGATCCAGACGAATATCGTCATCGTCGGCCGCAACGGTGATATTTTTCACACCGGACATAGGACTCATCCAATCTTGATAATACTAATTAAGTGATAAGGGCTTTCATCGTTTGCATGCCCATATAGAGCGCAACGATCGACAATGCAACAGATATCCCCATATAAAGCGCCACCTGCCCCCACGCACCCCGCGTCATCAATGTGACCACGTCCAGCGAAAAAGTAGAAAAGGTTGTAAAGGCACCCAGCATGCCGACAACGATCATCGCACGTACATCCGGACTGGGTGACCAGGCAAGAGCGCTCAGTTCAACCAAGGCCCCTAGAATGAAAGACCCCAGCACGTTAACAACCATTGTGCCAAACGGAAAACTGCTGCCTGCGGCGTGCGCCCAACTGCCCACCAACGAGACAACCAGAAAACGGCCCACGGCCCCAACGGCCCCGCCTGCGGCGACATATATGACTGTAGATATCGACATAGCGCAGACTTTAGCGACAAAATCAGCAAAATTAAAGCGAATAATAACTCGCATTCTTTTAAGAGATTAATTGAATACAAAACAACTTTATGTAAACATAACTATCTTAGAATCATTCTTTGGTAGGTCAAATATGTTCAAAAAACATAAAATCGTCTTTTCCCTCACCGCAGCGTTGCTTGGGCTTGCCGTTTCCGATCTCAATGCCAAATCACCGGACGCAACATATCACCCTTTTCCTGACGGATACGGTTATCTAAAAGACGGTAAAGTTCTGTCCGATGCCGTGGAAAAAGGGGACACAACACCTTTGCGCGAACATGGCTGGCGTTTATGGGCCGGGATCATGCAGGAACCAAAGGGGATGAACTGGCCCGTTTGGTACAGTTGGCCCAACGCAACAGGTATTTATAAAAATCCCGATGCGACATATAAACCCTGCCCGGTTGGAAAAGCACAAAACACAGGAACCGCTTCCGCCCATAAAGCCCACGGACTGATGGCCTTGAACAAAGCAAACATTATTCAGGATGATTTAACATTGCCCGCCTACCCCGTTCCTGAGGCTGTTATCAAAGCTTATCCCAAGGCGACATATCTGGATTCAAACGGCAACTGTACCATCATGGACGGAAAACATTTTCAGTCCAACGGTGACATTATGATCGCCAACGAAGCTTTCAGCAAAGAGGCGGCAGACTGGATCACACAAAATAAACTAAACCGCAAATCCACCCTTATTGATCTTGAAGCCAAAGGATTTCATCTGCTAGATGCGCCCAAAAAACATATCGTTACAAAACATATGTATTGGCCGGTCAAAAAAGGTCAACTGGGTGTTCTTCCGGTCTGGAAAGAAGACTATGGCCCCAACTTCACCAAATATGCCGGATATGAATTATGGAATAAAACCATTGCCATTGATCCCACAGGAAAAAAAGCCGGACAGGAAGTGCAGACCAAATACCTTTATGGTGTGACCTTTGACGGATTGGATAAAGACCGCATTCCCCAATTGCCGATCACCAAGACCAGCAAGGTCCATGACATCAAGGATTTTTATTATCATCAAGTTACAAAAGAGGATTGGAAATCTTTTGATGATGGCGATAAAGCTATCTTAAATGCAGCAAGTTACTGGGCCTACGACCAACCCTTTGAAGAAGGCGATTATCTGGTCACAATTTCCATGCATATCAATACAAAAGAAGTGCCAAGTTGGTCTTTGAATTCTGTCTGGTGGACACCGGAACCAGATAAAACCATTTATTCGCAAAACAAACCCAAGGATTTAAAAGCCAAGGGGCCGTGGCGACATTACGATCTTGTTGACTCTTACGACATTACACCAAAACCCGGTTTTAACATGCCGGTTGCAATGAACCCTTATATCGAACTGGTCATCCATCCCGTCGCAACCAACTGTCAAAACTGTCATATCCGCGCAGGGTATAAAAGCGGCTATCAAAGCAAAGAATGCCCGGACATGCTTGAACACCTGACCACAGACAAGGCCTGTCTGTTGCGCAAACTTTTAACCGATTATCAATGGACGATCCCAGATCGCGCCTATTGATCACTTCGCCCCAACTTGAGCGCCCCGTGATTTCTTTTGCGGGGCGTTTTTTTATCTTACAGTTCATCTTGCGTATTTTATTTTTTCGGATAATTTACGCCTTATATCAAACCAACATGACTGGAAAAGCCGACATGTCCACACGTTTGCGTCTTTTGAACTGGGTTGAAAGCACAAAAATTCAGTATTTCATCACAGGCGTAATCATCCTGAATGCGATCACATTAGGGTTAGAAACTTCCGATGCTCTCATGGCGCAATTTGGAAGCTTGCTGCATCTCTTGGATAAAGCGGCCTTGGGCATTTTCGTCATCGAGATTGGCCTAAAACTCTATGGGCGCGGCTGGTCGTTTTTCAAAAACGGCTGGAACCTGTTTGATTTTGCGGTCGTCGCCATTGCCTTGATCCCGGCATCCGGCCCACTGGCCGTCTTGCGATCTTTCCGTATTCTTCGGGTCTTACGCCTGATGTCAATGGTCCCGCAAATGCGCTCGGTTATTCAGGCGCTCATTTCAGCAATTCCCGGTATGTTTTCCATTATCGGGCTGATTACCTTGATTTTCTACGTTTCGGCCGTTCTCACCACCAATTTCTATGCCGAAACATTTACAGAATGGTTCGGCACGATCGGGGCGTCCATGTACACCCTGTTTCAGGTCATGACATTGGAAAGCTGGTCAATGGGGATTGTCCGCCCGGTTATGGAACAACATCCCCTTGCGTGGATTTTCTTCGTTCCCTTCATCCTCGTGACCAGCTTTGCTGTTATCAACCTGTTTATCGGTGTCATCGTTGATGCCATGCAATCCCAACATCAGGCCGAAGCCCACGAGATTGAAGCCAACATGCACGCCGACACAGAAAGCCTGAAAACCGAAATCGTTAGCCTTCGTAGCGAAATTGCAGAATTAAAAGAGTTGATGAAAAAAGAGGTTTAACGCTTTTTCTCTGCCCGTAGTTTCGCCCAATACGCTTGGCGCTTGGCGAGTTCGCGTTCAAAGCCACGGTCATTGGGCTGATAAAATTCCATACGCCCGGTTTCTTCGGGGAAGAAGTCCTGACCGGAAAAGCCACCTTCAGCGTCATGGTCATACTGATAACCATCGCCATACCCGATATCTTTCATCATCTTGGTCGGGGCATTTAAAATATGTTTAGGTGGCATAATGGACCCCGTCTTGCGTGCCATGTCGCGTGCCGCCTTATAAGCCGTGTACGACGCATTGGATTTCGGTGCCGTCGCCACATAAATAACCGCCTGTGCCAAGGCATATTCGCCTTGCGGACTGCCCAAGCGTTCGTAACTTTCCCACGCCTGCAAGGCTTGTGTCATGGCATTAGGGTCTGCGGTGCCAACATCTTCAACCGAGGTAATCAACAAACGTCGGGCAATATATTTCGGATCTTCCCCACCATCCAGCATGCGCGCAAACCAATAAAGGGCCGCATCGGCATCACTACCGCGCAAAGATTTTTGAAAAGCCGAAATCAGGTTATAATGACCTTCTTGGGATTTGTCATAAATCGGCATACGTTTTTGCACGACCTTCAACAGCCCATCTGTATCCAAAAGAGGATCATCGGGCAGTTCAAACACCGCTTCGACCATATTCAACAAATAGCGTCCGTCCCCATCGGCCATTGCGCGCAGGGCCGCGCGCGCGTCCTCATTTAACGGTAACTTACGCTTTTGTTCGCTTTCCGCACGACTTAGCAATCCTTCCAATGCCTCGTCCGACAGGCGTTTCAACACCATGACCCGACAACGCGACATCAGGGCCGCATTCAATTCAAACGAGGGATTTTCCGTTGTTGCCCCGACCAGAACAACCGTTCCATCTTCGACAAAAGGTAAAAAACCATCTTGTTGCGCACGGTTAAAACGATGGATCTCGTCAATAAACAACAAAGTACCCTGCCCGGCTTGATGGCGAGACTTGGCATCTTTGAAAACCTTTTTTAAATCCGCCACGCCGGAAAAAATCGCAGAGAGCGGTTCAAAATATAAATCTGTCTTATCAGCCAAAAGGCGCGCCACAGTGGTTTTACCACACCCCGGCGGCCCCCACAGGATCATAGACGTCAAACGCCCGCCAGAACGCACCATACGACCAAGGGGGCCATCTTCACTTAAAAGATGATCTTGACCAATCACATCTTCCAATGTTTGGGGACGCAATCTGTCAGCAAGCGGTCTTGGGGCTTGATCATCGAAAAGAGAACTCATCCGCGAAATCTCAACTCTTGGCGTTTTCCATTGCGGATAATACCGACCAGCCAGTTGCCTTCGCGTCCTTCCAGCTTGTCCAACACCCGCATGAGGTCTTGAACCGATTGGATGTCCTGCCCGTTCAAGCCAACAATCTGATCCCCGGGACGAAAGCCCAATCGATTGGATGTACTGCCCCGACGCAATTTCAGAATGGCCACACCACGGGTCATTGTGTCCCAGCCCAATTCATCATTTAGCGCCGGTGACATATTGACAACAACCGCGCCGGTAAAAGGATTGCGCCCCTGAATACGGGTTTCTTCGCGTTTGGGAGTTTCCGGTGGCGGCAAGATGTCGAATTTCAGGTTCATGCGTTTACCATGACGTAGAATTTCCAGTGTTGTTTGACTGCCCAATGGACGGGTTGCGAGGCGAAAACGCAAGGCTTGCGGATCATCGATCTCATAACCGTCTATAGACAAAATAACATCGCTACGTTTCAGACCTGCCAAGTCTGCCGGACCACCGGGATAAATCGTATCAATCAAAACACCTGTTGGATGGGGAAGTTTGAAGGTAGAGGCTAAATCCTGCGTCAAAGACTGCCCACTTGCCCCCAGCCACGGACGCACAACTTTGCCCGTTTCGCTTACACCAGAAAGCACAGAACGTACCATACTGACCGGAATGGCAAAGCCGATCCCGTTGGACCCGCCACCTTTTGAATAAATGGCCGAATTCACGCCAACCAGCTTGCCATTCATATCCACAAGCGCCCCGCCGGAATTACCGGGGTTAATCGCCGCATCGGTCTGAATGAAAAAACTATAATCCGTAATGCCAACATGTGTGCGGGCCAATGCGGAAACAATCCCGCTGGTTACGGTCTGTCCCACGCCAAATGGATTACCAATGGCAAGAACGATATCCCCGACTTCTAAGCTATCAGCTTCCCCCAACGGTAATGTCGGCAACATCGCCCCTTCTGTATTCACTTTTAAAACAGCCAGGTCAGTGCGTTCGTCTGAGCCCAGAACCTTTGCCTCAAATTCGCGCCGGTCATTCAACACCACTTTGATATCATCTGCGCCTTCAATGACATGATGATTTGTAATGATGACGCCACCAGCTTCGACAATTACACCGGACCCCAGCGAGTTTTGCACTTTCTTTTGTTGCCCGCCTTTGGGAACATTACGAAACGCATCGCCAAAAAAACGGCGAAAGAACGGGTCATTGAATAAAGGCGACACATTGCGCGTCCGCACCGTTTTAGAGGTATAAACATTCACCACAGCCGGGGCTGCAGCTTTCACCAAAGGGGCGTAGGACAACTGCACTTGCACTTTTGATGTTGGAACCTCTTTAATCTCGGCATGAGCAGATGTTGCAACTAAAAACGCAATAAGGAAAATTCTGATAAACATAAGACCCCATGTCCCCAGTGAACTGACTAAGTTTCCTTTTTTGAGATCATCAAAACAGGAATTCTTCTTAGATTTGTTCTTATCACTTTGAACGCGCAAGGCCAAACCCAAAGTCGGTAAAAAGCTTTAGAGCAAATTTATCGACTTTGGGCTTTCTCTCTTTCTATCCTTCTAACTGATCTTCAATCGGTTTGCTTTTCTCGCTGATGACATCGCCTGTATGTAACGCTGTTTTTGTCTCAACCAAGGCGAGGCAGCATTCTTCCTCAGCCACCGGATTATGTTCAACCCCTTTGGGCACGACATGAACATCACCAGCAACAAGTTCAACCACATGGTCACGATATTCAATTTTCAGATGCCCTTTCAGAATATAGAAAAGTTCATCCTCATCGGCATGACTGTGCCATACAAGTTGCCCCTTGACCTTCGCAACTTTGACATATTGATCATTGACCTCCGCAACAATGCGCGGTGACCAATATTCGCTCAAGCTTTCGGCTTCTTTGTATAAATTCGTAGAAACGGCAAAGACCATTTTTAATCTTCCTTTCTTTTTTAGATCAGTTCAAAAAAAATGTCAGAGGTTTTACAAAAACGGTAGTTTAAAAAATGCACAAATCTTCTAGAATATCGTACACGGTATGCTTAGATGGCAGGTATGGTTACGACAAAAAACACAGATTGGGTTAATCTTCAACACGACCATAGGACGGGCGTGGAAACTCTGCATGCCCATTTTGAAGGCCATGCCTATGACCCGCACTTGCATGATACCTATGTCATCGGCTTAACGGAAAGCGGTATTCAGCAATTCAATTGCCGTCACAAAATACATAATTCCCTTAAAGGTGGCTGTTTTTTAATTGAGCCGGGCGAAATTCATGACGGTCATGCCCCTTATGAAGGCGGCTTCACTTATCGGTCCCTAAACATACCGGAAAAATGGTTACACGACCAAATATCCGATATTTTTTGCGATAAGCCCGATAAATTTGAACTCACATTCAACAGTACACTATCACAGGATCATCCTCTCGCCTGCGCTGTATCCGATGCATTTCGCGCAAAACATATGCATGATCCCGATATCGTTCAGGAAGCCTGTATGGATACCATGCTGCAAACCTTGACGCGGCATATGAATTGGCGGCAAAAAGAACATGCAAAACACGGACACTATCTGGCCTATCGTATTCGTGAGTATATCAATGCGAATATCGAAACCGACATGCTGGTTCAGGATATCGCACTGGATTTTGGCTATGACCGTTTTCAGATCACGCGGGCCTTTAAAAACGCATTTGGCATCTCCCCACATGCCTATTTGATCCAGCTACGACTGGCACGTGCACGCACTTTGCTTTCACAAGGCCATGCCCCCAGCGACGTTGCCCATCGTCTCTGCTTTGCCGATCAAAGTCATTTGGGACGTTGGTTTAAGCGGGCTTATCGATTAACCCCTTCAGCCTATGCAAAAAACTGCACAGACATTCCAGACTAATTTCAAAACAAACAACATAATCGAGATTATCATTTCAAAGGATTGAAAGATGATCTCTTATTTTTTCAGCTTTATCGCCTTTTCTATTTTAGCGTCCATCACGCCGGGGCCGACCAACATTCTTTCCTTCAGCCTCGGGATGCAAACAGGGCTACGTCGTACCCTGCCTTTTGTCTTCTCCTCCTCTGCCTCCGCTTCCCTTATTCTGTTTTTTACCTTTTTCGGCATTTCACATATTTTGTTGAAGTACCCCCTATTGCAAACATGCATGACATTTGCGGGGGCTCTATGGTTAAGTTGGATGGCTGTGCGCCTTTTTAAATCTGACGGAAACTTTAAACATCACACACAAGACCTGCCAAACTGGAAAGATGGCGCATTCATGCAAATTATAAACCCGAAGGTCTGGATGATGGCCTTAACCGTCAGCAGCTTGTTTTTATTTCCTGCACTGGATAAAGAAACAAACGCAGCCCTCCTTGCCTTCACATTCTTTATCGTCACCTGCCCCTGCATGGGGTTTTGGGCCGTTATGGGGGCTATCACACGCACCACAGTCACAACGCCTCGGTATCGCAGCGTAATCAACAAAACGCTTTCTATTCTTTTGCTTCTGACCGTCTGGGGACTGATCTTCCAAACCATTTAAAACAAAAAAGGCGGCTACCCGAAGGTAACCGCCTTTTTTAAAGGTGCAAAAGATCACTTATACAGCGAGGTCTTCAGCAGCATCTTCTGCTTCGCGTTCAGCTTCAACACGCGCCTTATCGGCTGCGCCTTTTGCTTCTACGTCGCGCTCAACCAGCTCGATGAAAGCCATCGGAGCGGCATCGCCAAAACGGAAGCCGGCTTTAAGAACACGTGTATAACCACCGTTACGTTCTTTGTAACGCGGGCCAAGAACGTCGAACAGCTTCTTAACAGCTGCTTCGTCGCGCAGAGTAGCCATCGCCTGACGACGTGCGTGCAAATCACCACGTTTGCCCAAAGTGATCATTTTGTCCGCAATGGAACGAAGATCTTTTGCTTTCGGCAAAGTTGTTTTGATTTGCTCGTGAGTGATCAGAGCAACCGCCATGTTCGCAAACAAAGCGCGGCGGTGTGATTTAGTACGGTTTAATTTGCGACCAGACATACGGTGACGCATAGCGGTATCTCCTTCATCAGAGTTCGTCTTGCAAGGCAAGAGCGATAAGTAAATCTTTTCGCCTCACCCTTTTCCCATCAATCAAGAAAAGAGCGGGAACGAAAAGTCGGGACCAACAGGACCCCAAACAACCCAACGGTTATCTAAAAGATCAGAACGGATCTTCCAGACGTTTTGCCAGGTCTTCGATATTTTCCGGCGGCCAGCCGTCAACGTCCATCCCCAGTGACAAGTCCATACCACCGAGAACTTCTTTGATCTCGTTGAGGGACTTACGACCGAAGTTCGGCGTACGCAACATTTCTGCTTCGGTTTTCTGAACCAGATCGCCGATGTAGATGATGTTGTCGTTTTTGAGACAGTTGGCAGAACGAACGGAAAGTTCCAGCTCGTCCACTTTGCGCAACAAATTCTTGTTGAACGGAAGATCGTCTTCTTTCTTCTCCGGCAGAGCCACTTCCGGCTCTTCGAAGTTGATGAAGAGTTGCAGTTGATCTTGCAGGATACGACCCGCCAAAGCAACAGCATCTTCCGGTGTTACGGAACCGTCTGTGGTCACTGTCAAAGACAATTTATCATAGTCGGTTACACGGCCTACACGCGTGTTATCCACTTTATATGACACTTTCTTCACCGGAGAGAAGATCGCATCAACAGGGATCAAACCGATCGGAGAGTCTTCCGGACGGTTTTGAACAGCGGGAACGTAGCCCTTGCCCGTATCAACTGTGAATTCGATATTCAGCTTGGCATCTGCATCAAGGTGGCAAATCACGAGATCTGGATCCATCACAGAGATGTCAGCCGGACATTCGATCATACCGGCGGTCACTGGACCAGGACCGGTTGCCTGAAGATGCATTTTCTTCACGCCTTCGCTTTCGCAACGAAGAGCAATGTTCTTAACGTTAAGAACAATATCAGTCACGTCTTCACGGACACCCGCGACAGACGAAAACTCGTGCAAAACGCCGTCGATTTGAATTGCGGTTACAGCTGCACCCTGCAGCGACGACAGCAACACACGACGAATAGCGTTACCAAGAGTCAGACCAAATCCACGCTCAAGCGGTTCAGCAACGATAACGGCCGTACGACCATCATCTTCACCAGACTTCACTTCAAGCTTGGACGGTTTAATGAGTTCTTGCCAATTCTTTTGAATCACAACCCTGACCTCACACAAGCATTAAAAAAAAATACGCGAATCCAAAAAGCTGGGTTCACGGCAAATAACCGATACCTTAACCGGTACCGGTTATTTGTGAGAAAAACCCGCTTTTCAAAAGCGAATTATACGCGACGACGTTTGCGCGGACGGCAACCGTTGTGCGGAATCGGCGTCACATCTTTAATAGATGTAATCGTGAAACCAACTGCGTTCAAAGCGCGCAGTGCAGATTCACGCCCAGAGCCCGGGCCTTTAACCAGAACTTCAAGGGTCTTCATGCCGTGTTCCATCGCCTTTTTGCCAGCATCCTCGGCTGCCATCTGTGCTGCATAAGGTGTGGACTTACGAGAGCCCTTAAAACCTTGTGCACCAGCAGAAGACCAAGAAATTGCATTACCTTGTGCATCGGCAATGGTGATGATCGTGTTGTTAAACGTTGCGTTTACGTGTGCAATACCAGAAACGATATTTTTACGCTCACGACGACGCGGACTTTGTCTACTAGCTTTTGCCATAATTCAATTATCCTACTTGAATTATTTCTTTTTACCCGCGATAGGACGCGCAGGTCCTTTGCGGGTGCGAGCGTTACACTTGGTACGTTGACCACGAACCGGAAGACCTTTCCGGTGACGCAAGCCGCGGTAGCTTTTCAAGTCCAACAGACGTTTAATGTTCATCGCAACTTCACGACGAAGGTCACCTTCAACCGTGTAGTCTGCATCAATCGTTTCACGAATCTTAACGACTTCGTCGTCAGCTAATTCGTTTACACGCTTCTCTAACGGAATGCCTACTTTCTCACAGATCTCCTGTGATTTCGCCGGGCCAATTCCGTGAATATATGTAAGTGCAATCACAACACGTTTTTGTGTCGGGATGTTTACACCTGCAATACGCGCCAAAGCGGTTCTCCTCACACCAAAAAAATACTAAAGGTAAGTAAAAAACTTACCGGAAACCGAGGGGCGGGATTATAGAAAGGAAATCCTTCCTGTCAAGCCCCCTTTCCAATTAAATCAACCCAAGATCGCCTTGAGCTGAGCGGTAACTTCATCGATGTCAGCCATGCCATCGACTTTCTTCAACATCCCTTTTGCACCATAGTGAGACGCAATCGGGGCTGTTTGTTCACGATAAGATTCCAAACGGGAACGAACGGTTTCTTCATTATCATCGGCGCGACGGGTAAATTCTGTCCCGTCACATTTATCACAGACACCTTCAGCTTTAGGCTTCTGGAAACTATCGTGATACCCTTGACCACATTTGGCACAGGTATAACGACCGGTGATACGTTCAACAAGCGCATCTTCATCGACAACCATTTCGATGACTTCATCAAGCTTCTGACCTTTTTCAGCCAACATGGCATCCAAAGCTTCGGCTTGTGCTGTTGTACGCGGGAAACCATCAAGGATGTAACCTTTTTGACAATCATCCTGTTCGACGCGGCTGGAAATCATAGAAATAATCAATTCGTCAGTAACGAGATTGCCTGCTTCCATAACAGCTTTCAATTCTTGTCCGATTTCGCTGCCACTGGCCACTTCCGCACGCAGCATATCGCCGGTGGAGAGTTGAACAATGCCATAAGCTTCTTCGAGACGTTTTGCTTGAGTACCTTTACCAGCACCTGGTGCACCTAACAGGATAAGTTTCATCCTCTTTTCCCCCTGAGTTTTGACTTCTTAATCAGACCTTCATACTGGTGGGCGAGAAGATGCGAATGCACTTGCCCTACCGTATCCATTGTAACCGTTACAACGATCAACAAGCTTGTCCCACCAAAATAGAAAGGAACTTGCCATTCCGCAATTAGAATTTCAGGCAGTAGACAGACAGCGGACAAATATGCCGCACCGATAACTGTCAAACGACTTGTGATCTTATCCAAATATTCCGCCGTATTTTTCCCCGGACGAATACCCGGTACATACCCACCGTTCTTGCGCAGGTTTTCCGCCGTTTCTACCGGGTTGAAAACAACCGAGGTATAGAAGAAAGCAAAGAAAACAATCAACCCAAGATACAGACTGATATATAACGGCTGCCCGCGACCAAGCCATGCGGCAACAGTTTGCAGCCATTCCGGTCCCTGCCCGGCTGTCATGGAAATAACAGTCGTCGGCAGCAACAGCAAAGAGCTGGCAAAAATGGGCGGGATCACACCAGACGTGTTGATCTTAAGCGGCATATGGGAAGACTCGCCCCCATAAACCTTATTTCCACGTTGGCGTTTGGGATATTGGATCACGACTTTGCGTTGGGCGCGTTCCATGAACACGATGAACATGATCACGCCAACACTCATCGCCAGCAGTATGATGATGAACAATACGGATAGAGCCCCCGTACGACCAAGTTCCAGCGTTCCCGCCAAAGCACTTGGTAAATTCGCCACAATACCTGCGAAGATGATCAAAGAAATGCCGTTACCAATCCCGCGAGCCGTAATTTGCTCACCCAGCCACATCAAGAAGATAGTACCACCAACCAGCGTGATAACGGTTGCTCCCCGGAAGAAATACCCCGGATCTATAACCGCTGAACCAGCAGAGGAATTCATCCCTTCCAGACCTACGGCAATACCGTATGCTTGCAAGGACGCGATCAACACCGTCAGATAACGGGTGTATTGCGTAATCTTTTTGCGACCTGACTCGCCTTCCTTCTTCATGGCTTCCAGGCTTGGCGAAACCGCCGTGCCCAACTGCATGATGATGGAAGCTGAGATATAAGGCATGATGTTCAGTGCGAAAATGGTCATACGACCCAACGCACCACCGGCGAACATATCAAACATCCCAAGAATGCCACCGGCATTCTGCGTGAACAGATCACGCAGAATAACCGGATCGATACCCGGAATAGGAATGTAAGCGCCAATTCGATAAACGATCAATGCCCCCAACGTGAACCAGATACGCTTTTTCAGTTCTTCTGCTTTCGCAATAGAACCGAAGCTCATGTTAGCGGCTAATTGTTCTGCGGCAGATGCCATAACGGTCCCCTGGACTTACTTACTTGGTCCGAAAATCGAAGTCGGTTTTACTCAGCAGCGTCAACACTGACGGAACCGCCTGCCTTTTCGACAGCAGCGATTGCACCAGCAGAAGCGCTATTGACTTCAACCGTTACTTTTGAGGTAATCTCACCTTTGTTCAGGAGACGAACGCCGTCCTTCACACGGTTCACAAGACCAGCGGCCTTCAGAACCTCAACAGTGACAGTGTCACCGTCTTTGATTTTACCTGCATCAATCGCCTTTTGAATGCGACCGACGTTAACAACAGCGAATTCCGTACGGAAGATGTTGTTAAAGCCGCGCTTAGGCAAACGGCGATACAGCGGCATTTGACCGCCTTCAAAACCCACAGCAACTGTGTTGCGGGCTTTTTGACCTTTTTGACCACGCGTGGAAGTCTTGCCTTTGCCGGAACCGATCCCTCGGCCCACACGCATGCGAGACTTTGTTGCGCCGTCATTGTCACGAAGCTCATTGAGTTTCATGTTTCAAATCCTTTAAAGTTTCTCGTAAACTCTCGAAAAAGAGGAAGGTGTGAAACCACACCCTACTCAACGATTTCCACGAGATGTTGAACTTTAGAAATCATGCCGCGAACAGAAGGAGTATCTTCCAGTTCGGAAACACGGTTCATTTTGTTCAAACCAAGGCCAACCAACGTAGCACGTTGATCTTTATTGCGACCGATCGGGCTACCGACCTGTTGCACTTTAATGGTATTTTTCTTAGCCATGTCTCATTACTCCTTTGCAGCAGCCTGAGCAGCCGCACCTGAGTCCCGACGGGCCACGATTTCACCAACTTTCTTACCACGCTTGGAAGCGATGGAACGCGGAGAGAATGAATTCTGCAGCGCATCGAAAGTAGCTTTAATCATGTTGTTCGGGTTTTGAGTACCCATCGACTTCGCAACAACGTCTTGTACGCCCATTGTTTCGAACACTGCACGCATCGGACCACCGGCAATAATACCAGTACCAGACGGTGCAGCACGCAGGATAACTTTACCTGCGCCGAAGTGACCTTTCACATCGTGGTGAAGTGTACGACCTTCGCGAAGCGGGATACGAATCATGTTACGTTTCGCTTGTTCAGTAGCCTTACGGATGGCTTCCGGAACTTCACGTGCCTTACCCGTGCCGAAACCGACACGACCACGACCGTCACCAACAACGACCATAGCAGCAAACGAGAAGCGACGGCCACCTTTGACCACCTTGGCGACGCGGTTAATGCCGACGAGCTTATCGATCAGGTCGGAGTCTTGCTCCTGTACCTTCTCTTTGCCACGGCCTTTACCGCGAGAGTTTTCTTTAGGATTACGTGCCATATCTCATTCTTCCTTTAGAACGACAGACCAGCTTCACGAGCTGCGTCAGCCAAAGCTTTCACACGCCCATGATAGCGGTAGCCACCACGGTCGAAGACGACATCCTTGATACCGGCAGCGACAGCGCGCTCACCAACCAAAGCACCAACCTTAGCGGCAGCGTCTTTGTCAGCACCAGTTTTCAAGCTACCTTTGAGATCTTTCTCAATGGAAGATGCGGCAACCAACGTTACACCCTGTGTATCGTCGATAATTTGCGCATAGATGTGCTTGCTGGAACGGAAAATCGACAAACGCGGGCGACCGGCGGCGCGCTTGCGGATCTGGAAACGAACGCGGCTTTTGCGACGTTCCTGAAGTTGTCTTGTATTCAACATTACTTCTTCTTCCCTTCCTTACGAAGGATGTACTCACCCTTGTAGCGAACACCTTTGCCTTTGTAAGGCTCCGGCGGACGGAATGCGCGGATTTCAGCGGCAATTTGGCCAACTTTTTGTTTATCCGCACCAGAGATCGTAATCTCTGTTTGAGACGGGCAAGCAATCTGCAGGTCAGACGGAATCGGCACGATTACGTCATGTGAGAAACCCAGTTGCAACTCCAGATTAGAACCCTTAACGGCGGCACGATAACCAACGCCAGTGATTTCCAATGATTTGGAGAAACCTTCGTTCACACCAATGACCAGATTGTTAATACGTGTGCGAGCCGTAGCCCACATTTGACGAGCGCGACGAGTTTCGTTTTTCGGAGCGACAACAACTTTGCCTTCTTCCTCAGAAACAACAACTTCATCCATCACAGTGAAAGTTAATTCACCGTTTTTACCCTTGGCGACAACGTCCTGACCGTTAATAGTAACGGTAACGCCGGACGGGACTTCTACCGGGTGCTTACCAATACGTGACATAATAGTATGCTCCCTTAGAATACGGTGCAGAGGATCTCGCCGCCAACATTGGCTTCACGAGCTTCTGCATCTGACATGACGCCACGCGGGGTGGTCAAAATAGAAATACCCAAGCCATTAAAGACTTTCGGCAAACCATTAACGCCAGAATACACACGGCGACCCGGTGTAGACACGCGTTTGATTTGAGAGATGACAGGCTTGCCATCATAGTATTTCAGCTCGATACGCAGTTCGTCGAAACCAGCAGCGCCGGTGACTTTTTCAAAACCACGAATGTAACCTTCCCGTTTCAAAACATCCAAAACGTTCGCGCGAAGTTTAGACGCTGGTGCAGAGACCGCGCTTTTGTTCGCTTGTTGACCGTTACGGATACGGGTCAGCATATCCCCTAAGGGATCTGACATAGACATGATCGTATCTCCTTACCAGCTAGATTTCACCACGCCCGGCAGGCTACCATTAGAAGCAAGATCACGGAATTTAATCCGGCACATCTTAAACTTACGGTAGTTGCCACGCGGGCGGCCAGTTACTTCACAACGCAGACGAATGCGGCTTTTAGACGCATCGCGCGGCATAGCGTTCAGTTTAAACTGAGCATCCATACGCTCTTCGCCCGGCAGGTCGCGGTTCATAATGATTGATTTCAACTCTGCGCGTTTTTGTGCAAATTTCGCCACTTTACGTTCGCGACGCTTATTTTTCTCGATAGCACTTGCTTTAGCCATAACTAAATATCCTTCTATCGTTACTTCGCGAACGGCATGTCGAATTTAGCCAACAAAGCGCGAGCTTCGTCGTCATTATCCGCCGTTGTGCAGATTACGATGTCCATCCCACGGATCGCGTCGATTTGATCGTAGTCGATTTCCGGGAACACGATTTGTTCTTTGATACCCATAGCATAGTTGCCACGACCATCGAAAGATTTGCCGTTCAGGCCACGGAAGTCACGAACACGCGGTAAAGCGATATTAACCAAGCGATCCATGAATTCGAACATACGGTTACGACGAAGCGTAACTTTTGCACCAACTACTTGACCTTCGCGCAGCTTGAAGCCGGCGATGGATTTAGTCGCTATGGTTTTGACTGCTTTCTGACCTGCAATTGCTTCCAGTTCAGCTACCGCTGCGTCGATCTTTTTCTTATCCTGAGCAGCTTCACCAACACCCATATTGATGACGATTTTTTCAAGTTTCGGGATCTGCATATCACTTGCATAACCGAACTCTTCCTTCATCGCCTGACGGATGGTGGTGTTATATACTTCTTTTAAACGAGCCATCTATCCAATCCCTCAGCTATCAATGACTTCGCCGGAAAGCTTGGCTACGCGAACTTTCTTGCCATCTTCCAGAATTTTGAAGCCAACGCGTGTTGCTTTGCCTTCTTTCGGGTCAACGATTGCAATATTTGAAAGTGCGATTGCAGCTTCTTTCTCAACGATACCACCGGCTTGGAATTGGGTCGGCTTCGTGTGGCGTTTCACCAGATTGATGCCTTGCACAACTGCTTTGGCATTATCAGGTTGAACACTCAGGACTTCGCCTTGTTTGCCCTTGTCTTTACCGGTCAGGACGATGACGTTATCGCCCTTCTTAATCTTGGCTGCCATGTTAAAGCACCTCCGGAGCTAGGGAGACGATTTTCATGTAGTTACGAGCGCGAAGTTCGCGAGTAACCGGGCCAAAGATACGCGTTCCGATCGGCTCGCCGTTTTTGTTAATCAAAACAGCAGCATTTTTATCGAAACGGATTGCAGAGCCATCAGGGCGACGGATGTCCTTGGCTGTGCGAACGATAACGGCGCGATGCACGTCACCTTTTTTCACACGACCGCGCGGAATGGCTTCTTTTACAGAAACGACGATAACGTCGCCTACAGAAGCCCAACGGCGCTTGGAGCCACCGAGAACCTTGATGCACTGCACTCGGCGTGCACCGGAGTTATCCGCTACATCCAAGTTGGTTTGCATCTGAATCATAGAATATTCCTTTTTCTAGATCCTGGTCACGAAATTAAGGAAGTCTAAAAACACTTAGACTTCCTCTCTTTTGAGTCACACAAGAATAATCTTGATGTCTCAAGGTGAGGATACCTAATCGTTTAGGCATCAACAGTCAAGACTTATCAAGTTTTTCTTTATGTCACGAAATTGAGGAAGCCTAAAGGCTTAGGCTTCCTCAGTAACAACTTCCCAAGACTTGTTCTTGGAAATAGGCTTGGTTTCAATGATTTTCACCAATTGACCAAGTTTGAACTGATTGTTCTCGTCGTGCGCGGCATACTTTTTAGAGCGCTTGATGAATTTTTTGTAGAGCGGGTGCTTGAAGCGTCGTTCTACTTTCACCACAACAGTCTTGTCTTGCTTGTCGCTAACAACAACGCCTTGGAGGATACGTTTGGGCATCACTTTCTCCTTAGGCTTTTTCGCCGATGACCGTCTTGATACGCGCAATTTCGCGACGCACTTGACGGACTCGAGCTGTGTTTTCCAATTGACCGCTAGCTTGCTGGAAGCGAAGATTAAACGCTTCCTTACGCAATTTCAGCAGTTCATCCTTCAGTTCGTCAGAACTTTTGGAGCGGATTTCTGCAGCCTTCATATTTATTCTCCTTCACCCAAGCGGGTTACGAAGCGCGTGCGGACCGGCAATTTAGCAGCCGCCAATTCCATGGCGCGGCGTGCTACTTCGTGCGGTACACCATCGATTTCAAACATGATACGGCCCGGCTTTACCTTACAAGCCCAGAATTCCGGTGAACCTTTACCTTTACCCATACGGACTTCAGCAGGTTTTTTGGAAACAGGCACGTCAGGGAAGATACGGATCCAGACACGACCGGCACGTTTCATGTGACGGGTCATGGCACGACGCGCAGCTTCGATTTGACGGGACGTTACACGCTCGGGAGTTAAAGCTTTCAAGCCGTAAGCTCCAAAGTTCAAAGAAGAACCACCTTTAGCATTGCCTTTAATACGGCCTTTATGCTGCTTGCGGAACTTTGTACGTTTTGGCAATAACATGACTAACCTCTCTCCTTAGCGCGCACTTGTCGGTGCGTCTGCAGTAAGGTTTTCAACAGCCATCGGATCGTGTTCCATGATCTCGCCTTTGAAGATCCAGACCTTCACACCGCACGCACCATAAGTGGTGTGACCGGTAGAAGTCCCGTAATCAACGTTTGCACGCAGTGTGTGCAGCGGAACGCGGCCTTCACGATACCATTCAGTACGCGCGATCTCAGCACCACCCAAACGGCCGGAGCAGTTGATACGAATACCGAGTGCGCCGAGGCGCATGGCAGATTGAACGGAACGTTTCATCGCACGACGGAAAGAAACACGACGTTCCAATTGCTGAGCAATAGAGTCAGCAACCAGTTGTGCGTCCAGTTCCGGTTTGCGGATTTCCACGATGTTCAAACGAACGTCATTGCCTGTCATAACAGAAAGACGCTGACGGAGTTTCTCGATGTCTTGGCCTTTTTTGCCGATTACAACACCCGGACGAGCCGTGTGAATTGTAATGCGAGCGCGTTTAGCCGGGCGTTCGATGACAACCTTTGCAACACCTGCCTGTGCGAGTTCTTTTTTGATTAACTCACGCAGTTCCAGATCCTGGTGAAGCTTGTCAGCATAATCGCTTTTACCGGCGTACCAACGAGATTCCCATGTACGGTTGATCCCGAGGCGCAGACCAATCGGGTTTACCTTCTGACCCATTATGCTGTCTCCTCACGTTCACGCAGAATGATGCGCATGTTGCTCCACGGTTTCAAAATCTTTCCAACACGGCCACGAGCACGTGCTTTCCAGCGTTTCATAACCATAGCGCGACCTACAGAAGCTTCTGCGACAAACAGGTTGTCAACGTCAAGCTGGTGATTGTTTTCTGCATTGGCAATCGCAGATTCCAGAACCGCTTTCACATCTTTTGCGATACGGCGCTTGGAAAATGCTAATTCAGCAACCGCTGCAGAAGCATTCTTGCCACGGATAGAAGCACAGACCAGGTTCAGCTTTTGCGGGCTGACACGGATCATTTTGGCGCGAGCCATTGCTTCGTTATCGGCAAGGCGACGCTCTGTCTTTTTCTTACCCATAACTTACTTCCTCTTGGCTTTCTTATCGGCAGCGTGACCATAATAGGTACGAGTCGGAGAGAACTCACCGAACTTATGACCAATCATGTCTTCTGTCACCAATACCGGGATAAATTTGTTACCGTTGTAGACACCGAAAGTCAGGCCTACGAATTGCGGCAAAATAGTGGAACGACGCGACCATGTCTTAATGACATCATTGCGACCGGACTCACGTGCCTTCTCAGCTTTACCAAGAAGGTAGCCGTCAACAAACGGTCCTTTCCATACGGAACGAGCCACGAGCCGGCCTCCTATTTCTTATGACGGCTGCGCATAATCAGCGCGTCCGTCTTCTTGTTGCTACGAGTGCGTTTACCCTTAGTCGGTTTACCCCAAGGTGTAACCGGATGACGGCCACCAGAGGTGCGACCTTCACCACCACCATGCGGGTGATCGACAGGGTTCATTGCCACACCACGGACAGACGGACGCTTGCCGAGCCAGCGATTACGGCCAGCTTTACCAAGTTTCACGTTCTGTTGATCCGGGTTGGAAACAGCGCCGATTGTTGCCAGACACTCACCGCGGACCAGGCGAACTTCACCTGAACCGAGACGAAGCTGAGCGTACCCTTGGTCTTTACCAACGAGCTGAACGTAAGTACCGGCAGAACGCGCGATCTGACCACCCTTACCGGGCTTCAATTCGACGTTATGAATAATGGTACCAACCGGAATGTTTGCCAAAGGCATTGCATTACCCGGTTTTACGTCAACGCGCTGACCAGACACAACAGTGTCGCCAACTTGCAGGCGTTGCGGAGCGAGAATGTAAGACAATTCGCCGTCTTCGTAGCGAATAAGAGCGATAAAGGCCGTACGGTTAGGATCGTACTCAAGACGCTCAACTGTTGCCGCAACATCAAATTTCGCATTGCGTTTGAAATCGATAAAACGATAACGACGCTTGTGACCACCACCGATACGGCGAGAGGTAATGCGACCAGTGTTGTTACGACCACCGGTCTTACGCAGACCTTCGGTCAGACCTTTGACCGGCTTGCCTTTGTAAAGATCGGAACGATCAACCAGAACCAGATTACGCTGGCCCGGAGTCGTTGGTTTGAATTTTTTCAAAGCCATGGTTTAGACCCCCGTCGTCACATCGATAGACTCACCTTCGGCGAGTGTCACGATTGCTTTTTTGACATCGGAACGACGACCAACGCGGCCACGGAAACGTTTGGTTTTACCTTTAGTAATAATGGTATTAACCGCCGTAACCTTCACACCAAACACTTCCTCGATAGCTTTGCGAACTTCAATTTTGTTCGCATCCATCGGTACACGGAAAGTGACCTGGTTGTGTTCTGACAACAGTGTCGCCTTTTCGGTGATAACCGGAGAACGCAGTAATTCAAACTTACGTTCAGAAGAAACGGTTACTTTGCTTGCTAGATATTTTGTCATGACAAGCGCTCCACCAATTTTTCGACTGCACCTTTGGTCAGAACCAATTTGTCAGCGCGAAGGATGTCGTAAACGTTGGCGCCTTGACTTGGCAGAGCGTCGATGCCGGGAATATTGGCAATCGCGTTCTGGAAGTTGGCGTCAACATCGGTTGCATCGATAAACAGTGCAGAAGTCAATTCCAAAGCTTTCAGCTTAGCAACCGCTTCTTTTGTTTTCGGGGCATCCAGCTTGGCTTCGTCAATAACGACCAACGCACCACCAGCTGCTTTCGCAGACAGCGCACATTTCAGGCCGAGTTTACGAACTTTCTTGTTCAGGTCATGTGCATAAGAGCGCACAACCGGACCATGAACGGTCGCACCGCCACGCATTTGGGTTGCACCTTTAAAGCCCTGACGAGCGTTACCGGTACCCTTTTGCTTGAACGGTTTGGTTTTGACGATTGCCAATTCACCACGGGTTTTAACTTTGTGAGTACCGGTTTGGCGACGTGCCAATTGCCAGTTTACTACACGGTGAAGAATGTCAGCGCGCGGCTCAACACCAAAAATGGCATCGTCCAGCTCGATATCGCCGACTTTCTTATTTTCAAGACTAATTACGTCGCACTTCATGCCACTTATTCCTCAGTCGCTTCCGGTGCTTCCGCAGCCGGTGCTTCTTGAGCAGCCGGAGCATCCGCAACAGCAGCAGTCTTGATGGCTGCCGGGAACGGCAAACCTTCCGGCGCAACACGCTTGACAGCGTCTTTCACCAGAACGTAACCACCCTTGGCACCGGGCAAACCGCCCTTAACCATGATAAGACCACGCTCGCCATCTGTGGCGACGATTTCGAGATTCTGAACAGTCACACGCGCAGCACCCATATGACCCGCCATCTTCTTACCTTTGAAGACGCGGCCGGGGTCCTGACATTGACCGGTGGAACCATGTGAACGGTGAGAGATTGATACACCGTGAGAAGCACGAAGACCGCCAAAATTGTGACGTTTCATGCCCCCTGCAAAGCCTTTACCGATGGAAGTACCAGTAACGTCTACGTACTGACCAACCACAAAGTGTTCTGCAGAAATTTCTGCACCCACTTCGATAAGACCTTCAGGCTCCACGCGGAATTCAGCCAGTTTGGCTTTCGGCTCCACCTTATTAGCGGCGAAGTGCCCGCGCATGGGCTTGCTCACGTTCTTGACCTTGGCGCTACCAAATCCGAGCTGCACTGCCGTGTAGCCATCCTTGTCTTCGGTACGCTGCGCAACGACTTGGGTGTCGACTTTCAACAC
>NZ_JBLWXN010000003.1:0-339124 GCF_048267425.1 Terasakiella sp. | reverse complement strand
AAAGATTATTCGAGCTTTATAAATGTTGCTGAAATGGATACAAACGGGGATGGTTATAAAGAAATCATTTTAAGAAATATAGGAATGGGCAGAATCTATGATACGTCTCCCTTTCAAAATATTCAAATTTTTACCCTTGAAGGTGGGCTTGATGAGTTTCTTGCAGCCCAATGGAAAAAGGTGGATGGCGGCAGAATCATAAACGCCGATACCGGTATGGAACTCATTAATCGAGAGATAAATGAGAGGCGTGATCATTTAGTTGAATTACAACTTCACCCCAACTATGACCCTAATAAAAGAGGACTATTGGCAAACCCATATTACTCTCGAACTTTTGGGGGGGGGATACAACATCCTTTTAGTTACCAAGGTGAAGGATATATAGCCTATATCCAGCCTCGGACCGATTTTGATCAAGGTAAAATTGATATTGCACATTGGGGGCTCATTCAGAAAATCACGGAGACTTGGCGAAAACATGACATTTGTTATATCGCGCAATTACGATAGATAGAAAAAGCTAGGTGCCTGAATTTCGGAGCGCCTCGAAACTTTAATAATCAGTTCTTCAGAGTTCGGGGGCCCTCAGAGTTCGGGGGACAGTTACCGATCTGTTGCTTTTGGGCTGGTTTTGCTAGGCAAGCGTAAGCGTTAATCCAACACAAAAAAAAGCGGTGCTTTCCATGTAGGAAGCACCGCTTTTTATTCGTTTGCGATCTGAGGATATCAGATTAGCCGACGATTTCGCACTCAGAGAAGAAGTATTTGATTTCTTCTGCAGCCGTTTCCGGAGCGTCGGAACCGTGGACGGAGTTTTCTTGAACGTCGATGGCGAAATCTTTGCGGATTGTGCCTTCTTCTGCGTTCGCCGGGTTTGTTGCGCCCATGATTTCGCGGTTAGCGAGGATGGCGTTTTCGCCTTCCAGAACCTGTACAACAACCGGTTCGGAGATCATGTATTCAACCAGTTCACCGAAGAAAGAACGCTCTTTATGCACAGCGTAGAAGCCTTCAGCTTGCTTTTGAGTCAGTTGGATGCGCTTGGAAGCAACGACGCGCAGGCCTTTTTCTTCAAAACGAGCGACGATTTGACCCGTCAGGTTGCGGCGAGTTGCGTCCGGTTTGATGATGGACAGTGTACGTTCGATAGCCATAATAGGGAAACCCCTTTGTCTGTAAAATCTCTGTGAAGTCACCGGGACGGATACCCAGCGACAAAGTGGGCGCCTTATACAGCGTCAAAACGCAATTTGCAACTGCACAATTATGTTTTTCATCTTTCATGGTGAAATGCCCAAAAAATGTGCTAAAAGCGCGACTATGTTACATATAAATGATCTGACATACCGCATTGGCGGGCGCATCCTGTTTGAACAGGCAACTGTTGTCGTTCCGGCAGGTCACAAGGTAGGCCTTGTCGGCAAAAACGGCACGGGCAAATCCACTTTGTTTAAACTAATTCTAGAAGAGCTTGCACCGGATGATGGAAGCCTGAGCGTACAAAAACGCGCCCGCGTGGGACGAGTCGCACAGGAAGCACCAACGGGCAGTGATTCTTTGCTCGATACCGTGTTAAAGGCTGATGGAGAACGTGAAAGTCTGTTGGCTGAGGCCGACACCTGCACCGACCCGCACCGGATCGGTGAAATCCACGCCCGACTTGCTGATATTGATGCCCATAGCGCCCCGGCACGCGCGGCAACGATCCTGAATGGTCTGGGCTTTGACCACGAAGCGCAGTTGCGACCCTGTAGCGATTTTTCTGGCGGTTGGCAGATGCGTGTGGCCTTGGCGGCTGCTTTGTTTGCCCAACCTGATTTGTTGTTGCTGGATGAACCGACCAACCACCTGGATCTTGAAGCCGTCATGTGGTTGGAAGATTATTTAAAAAGGTATCCCGGCACCATTTTAGTGATCAGCCACGAACGGGCCTTGTTAAATACGGTGGTGGACGAGATCATTCATCTGGAACATTGCAAGCTCACGCGCTATGGCGGCAATTATGATACGTTTGAAAAAACACGCCGGGAAAAGCTCGCCCTGCAAGCCAAGGCGCAATCCAAGCAGATGGCTCAGCGCAAACACTTGCAAAGCTTCGTTGATCGTTTCCGTGCCAAGGCCAGCAAGGCCAAGCAGGCGCAAAGCCGCGTGAAAATGCTGGAAAAAATGGAACCGATTGCATCGGTACTGGAAGAAAAGACCTATACCTTTGATTTCCCGGACCCGGAACCGCTGTCTTCGCCCTTAATCGCGATGGAAGAGGTCGATGTTGGGTATGAAGAAAATAAACCGATCCTGAAGAAACTGTCTTTACGCATTGATATGGATGACCGTATCGCCCTTTTAGGGGCCAACGGCAATGGTAAATCCACATTGGTTAAACTGCTGGCCAACCGCCTTGCGCCAATGGAAGGGAGCTTGCGCAAATCCAGTAAGTTAAAAGTTGGCTATTTCGCTCAACATCAAACCGATGAACTGAACGTACAAAAAACACCGTTTGACCATATGGCCGCCTTGATGCCGGATGCGGTGGAGTCCAAAGTGCGTGCGCAACTGGGGCGTTTTGGGTTCGAAGGCAACAAAGCCGATAGCAAAATTGAAAAATTGTCCGGTGGCGAAAAAGCCCGCTTGCTGTTTGCGCTGATGAGCTTCGAGGCCCCGCACATTATGTTTCTCGATGAACCGACCAACCATTTGGATGTGGATTCCCGCGAAGCCCTTGTGCAAGCCATCAATACCTATGACGGGGCGGTTGTGATTGTTTCGCATGATCCACACTTGCTGGAACTAACCTGTGATCGCCTGTGGATTGTGGAAAAAGGGGATTGTAAAGACTTTGATGGGGATTTGGCGGAATATAAACGCCAATTGATTGAAGCGCGTCGCGGCGACAAGAAAAACAACACCAACACTGATCAAAACAGCGCGGCCAATCAAAAAAAGGCCAGTCGCCAAGATCGTGCCGCCCAACGCGCGGCCCAAGCCCCTTTGCGCAAAAAAGCCAAAGAGGCGGAAAAACGCGTCGAAAAGTACACGCAGGAAAAAGAAAAACTGGAAGCCAAACTCGCTGACCCCAAGGTTTATGAGGGGCCGAGCGATAAGCTGCAAGCCTTGCAAATCAAGCTTGGCGAGATCAACAATCAACTGGAAGAAGCCGAAATGGAATGGCTGGAAGCTGCGGAAGCGTTGGAAGAGGCTAACGCTTGAATTTCTAACAATTTCGCGTTGCATTAAGGGGGCATCGCCTCTACAATCCGGGTCGTTGTATCGGGCAATACAATCGAAGGGGCATGTGGGGCGTGGCATCTAATCCTATTTTTTTTGTCAGATGGTTTTATGACGTTCAAAAATATATTCAAAAGGAAACAACGCGCTGGACCATAATCAGAGGTTTTCTTGTTGCCCTTGGCGCATCTCTTATATCAATTCTTGATCCTGTTGGGCTGACCAGTGCAACAGACCAACAGTCTATTTCTGCCTATAACCGGATTACATCGCCATTCTATAATAACGAGAAAAGTGGTGGAATATCTATCTTATTGATTGATGAAAGTACGATTAACGCTGCGAAAGCGAATAATCACGAGATTGGTTACCTCAACTATCCGCCGACTTTACGCCAATATGCAGATATTTTGTACAATGTCGCCAAACTGCGCCCAAAAGCTA
The DNA here is from genome assembly GCF_048267425.1 of Terasakiella sp. Classification (GTDB taxonomy): domain Bacteria; phylum Pseudomonadota; class Alphaproteobacteria; order Rhodospirillales; family Terasakiellaceae; genus Terasakiella. The sequence goes on along the minus strand of NZ_JBLWXN010000003.1, from coordinate 335,452 downwards.
TTTTTATAGATATGTTGCTTTTGGATCCTCGGGGGGACGCTCAAGAACAAGTGCATCTTGAAAACACTTTGAAGAGAATAAAACGTGCCGGGGTTGACGTTTATTTTCCCAATCCAAACCTGCATACCCGCACATGGAATGGTCAGGATTGCACGTCACAGAGCTTGAAGAATATCGGCAATATCGATCAAATCTCAACAGCTTCACCTTTTGTCAGGTTTCAAGGTTATGATCGTTATTACCCCCTTGTTGGGTATCAGGCGTGCAATAATGAAATTGGTTATTCACCGGCGCTTAGACTCTATTATGACCAATGTCAGAAAGAAGGGAATTGTACGTCCTCAATTTTGGAGAGTGCCTCTCAGGTCTTTTCAGACCCTATGGATATTCAATGGGGGAATGGATTAGCACAGTTAAATATAAAATACCCTTTTTATAACCAAGATTGTCAGGAGCATCCGGCAGACTTTAATGGGAGGCTCGCTCGGTCAATACGTTATTTGGCAGAAGCAATACTAAATAAATTTCTGTCGGTTTCTTCTCAAAAAGGCTGTTTTTTCCATTCCCTCATTCCAATGTTGGATTTTCTGAAATTTCAAAAATCATCCGACCTGACTAAGAAAAAGATCGCTGGCGAGTTTGTCGCCAATAAGGTCGTCATGATCGGGGCTTCTCTCATTGGAAATGAAGATTTAACGCAGTCACCAACGATTGCACAGGTCCCCGGTGTCGTCGCTCACGCTATGGCCTACGATAATTTGCGTACCTATGGAACAGAATATTATCGTCCTGCTGAAAAGCTATTTTGGCATATAGATGCGACCACTCTGGTTGAATTTTGTTTAACAATTTTTATTATTATTGTTGAGGCATTGATTATTAAATCGATCGTGTCAAATACCAAGCAATCCCCATATAAGCTGCTTCTTAAAATGGCTTTTTTAAGCCTGCTTGTATTCTTAACTATTTTTTCGGCAGAAATCGCTTTTGTCAGTTGGTGGAATTTTGAACCTGTGAACTGGCTGGGGGTTTCCATGCTTGCGCTCACCTTTATTGGTGTTTTGACCGTTAATGCCCTTAAGAGCATATTCTCGTTTAGGTTTAATGAACCGAATCAAACTAAATGAAAGAGCGGCATGCTCTTTTACCGAATAAAATGAGGTTAAAAATGAAAAAAATACTCTTGATCGGACTGCTTCTCTTGTCTGCGTCCTTTTTAGGGGGACACTCAAGCTTTGCTGCAGATGTTCAACTCGTGAATGTTATTGCATATGATTCTATAGACAATACTGTTGACCTATATAGTGATCCGATGTCCGGGGAATTTGTTACGGTGAAAACAAGTGAGCTCTTACCGCTTCCTTTTGAAGTCGTCCGTCACCCTCAGAAGCCTCATATGCTGCAGTATAGTGACAAGTTTTGGTTGCCTGAATCATTCGTCCAAACCGATGAAAAAACCATTGTCGTAACGGATATGAATTGCCTGATCAAACAACTGAAAGAACGCCCTAAATTGGCGGTCGCACGTTCCTCAGATTATGGGCAACTTGTCTCACGCGGACTAGGGAACTGCAAGGATTAAGAAAAATGGAAAAGATAAAGCAGTTTAAAACCTTGTTAGGTGCCGGTCTCTGTCTGGTATCCTTGTCCGCATGTCAAACAACGGGCCAGACAAATCCAATTTACGACAAAATTCCCGGTAAGATGCAAGCCTCGGTTAAGGAAAGGCAAAACCCTGAATTAGAAGAAAATTTTTTAACAAAATTTTTGGATGGGATTGATTTTAAAGGGGATCTGGCTAAAAAAGATTACAAGTTCTCAAAGGACGTGAAGGCTCTTAAACAAAAAGAGAAAAGCTTAGGGCTTACAGGTAATAGGCAAGATTTTGAAAAAGCTGTTTTAAGACTTCATGATGAAAGCTCTCTTGTCGGTCCAGGTTATGACTATTTAAAAAAATATATCAATAGAGTCGCCAACAAGTTGCTGCAACATTATTCCGAAGCACATATTGATCCGCCTGTAACTTTTTTAATTACAGATAAAAATTATTATACGGCGAGGATGTCGACGTTTAACTTGCTGACCCTTCCAACCGGCACGCTTTTAAACATTGCGAGTGAGGATGAACTCGCTGCGATCTTGGCGCATGAAATGTCTCATTCAATTTTCCGTCACATGAATTCCGAGGTTTGGGAAAAATTAGCGGCTAAAGGTGTGCGCTCTGGTCTTTACACACTAGGTGCATTGATTTCGAATAAGCTAGGTGTGGATGCCACAGCCACCGGAATCGTCACCAGTTTAATTGATGATCCGGTCAGCGATTATTATACGAACGTACTGGCATATGAACACAAACGTGAAGATGAGCTTGAAGCGGATCTTCTGGCGGTTGATATGCTTTATAACGCAGGTTACAACTGGAACAGTGTCTTAACATATATCAAAAAAGTCTCTGCCCAGACACCACACAATGAAGCTGAAGAGACAGCAAAAGGGTGGTTCCGTTCCTATGCCTTTAGCCATCCGAGCGGGAAAGTCCGCTACCAGAATGCAAAATATTATATTCAAAAAGAATACCGTCGCGAAATTGTGAATCTTCCTCGTCTCAAGACCGAGGCCTATCAGAGGCATGTCTTCCAAGGTGTCGGTTTTAAAGCCATTGAACGCCGCCTCTATTTTAACCAAGCGCGCTTAGCCTTTGAAAAGAAAGACCTGAAAACAGCTGAACAAAAAATCCGCCTTTCTTTACGAGGGAAAGTAAACGATCCCGACTCTACAATTCGTCTCCTGTTTTATAAAATAAGGAAAGCGCAGGGTAAAAATAACAAAGCTATTAAAAATCTGGAAATTGCCGCAAATGGACCAGAGCCCACTTATGAGGTTTTTGACATTTTGCTGCGGGAATACGAAAATATAAAAATGTGGGATAAAGCGATTGTTGCGCATAAGCTTGCCAAACGGAAATTTCCAATTTCAGAGACAAGCTATATGGCTACATTGATTAAATATCAAGTTATGGCCCGCAAAGATAAGGATGCTCTTTACACGTTGCAGGCCTGTGAAAATAATCGTCAAAACACGAAGGAAAATAAGAGAATGTTTCACACTTGCCAGTTCTCGTTTAACGATGCGATGGCAGAACGTGAAGGTCGTAAAAATATGACAGCTTCAGAGACTTAAAAAAACGGTTTTACGAGTTCTCGAATTCCGTGAATTCCGGGGTCAGCTACGAAATTATCTTTCTTGATTGCGCAACTTAATTAGGTGGCTGACCCCGGAATATCCGCGAGAACTTCTTATGAAAGATTGAGAAAGATAATTTCGAGGTTGATCCCGGAATACAGAACTAAACTACGGATTTGTAAAGAAACGAATATAGCCGTTTTTATAATCTTTGGATTCACTGTTGGGTCGCCTTAAGTGGAACGATTCAGCACCTAAAACTAGTTCATTCTTATTGGATTCTAATTCCTGAGGAGTTAGGCATAGTATGATCCACCCATTATCGAGGTATATGAGTATACCTTCCTTACATTCTTCAGATTTTTCGTATGTGTATACGTTGTCCATAGGCCGCCCAATCCATTGACCGGCAATGGTCATAAGTACGAAGCTCTGTTCAGAAAACCACTTATCAATTTTTGAAATCATAGACTGTTCCATTGTTAAACCATTCTTTTTCTAGTTCGGGGCTAGTTCGGGGGGGCTAGTTCGGGGCACTAGTTCGGGGGACAGTTACCGAATTACTTGCCTAAGCTTTTCATACCTCTTTCAGAAAATGAAGGAGAATTCCGGGGTCAGCCACCTAATTAAATTTCGAGGCTGCCCCCGGAATAGGCACTTTATTGCCTAAAAAGCCCGGACCAAAACCGAGAGATCGGTAACTGTCCCCCGAACTTTAAAAAGCCCGGACCAAAACCGAGAGATCGGTAACTGTCCCCCGAACTCGCCCCGAACTCTGTAACTGTCCCCCGAACTCTGAACTCTGCCCCGAACTCTGAACTTTCTTCCCGAACTGTCCCCGAACTGTCCCCCGAACTCCAACTCAACTCCGAACTCCGCCTTATGGAATTGGTTTATACTCTACGTCATATCCTCTACCAAGTTCGGTTGTAAGGCATTCTGCTAGTTTTTTTCCTAGTTTTATGTGCTTTTCCTTTTCATTTGGAGAAACAAAGCCTGAATCAGGTGGATAATCATGATTAAATGTTCTCTGATATGCTTGATCCCACATGGTAATATTTTCTCTCAGAGAGTTTGAAATATTCAAACTTGAAATATCAACTGGCCCAAATTTTTGCTCGGAATAGAAACCTAGTTTTACTAGGGTTTGATCTTCATCTTCATATAAGAAAATTGGTGAAGTCATATATTCACATGCGAGAACTATTTTATTTACCATATCAATATCTTTCGAATTCTTTAATTGGATAGGCACTTACGATGTAGCCATTGTCTGAAACAACCACTGTGGTTGTTTTATTACCTACTAAGTGAAGTTCGAAGTTCGGGGACAGTTACAAGTTCGGGGGACAGTTACCGAATTACTTGCCTACGAGAATTCCAGAGTCAGCCTCAAAATTATATTATTTTTTAAGTTTTGTTTACAATAATCGGTGCCAATAATCGGTGACAGCTACCAATTTACTTGTCTTCTTGCAGCTTCCTTCCTGTTTTTTTCTTTCGGTAATCGGTATCTGTAACCGACTACCTGCACAAGCGATTATAAGCGGCGTTCCTGTAAAGACATATAGTCTGGAGACTTGCCAAAGAAAGTTGTTCTCAGTAGTCTGGCTGTCTTGATAAACAAAATAATCAATCATGGGTGGCAAATGGAATATTCTCTCATTGATGAAAATGATGTCAAACGGGTTGCGTTTTACGGCAATATCAAAGCCTCGTCCCGTCACAAAATTCTTGAAATTGCCAAAGCAATGGCGACATCTGATCAAAAAAAATGGATTCTGGATGTGCATGAGTTTGACTATATCGATTCATCCGGTCTAGGGATGTTGATTGAACTCCATGAACAGGCGGAAAGCAAGGGGATTACGCTTACGATTACCGGGGCCAAGCCGATGGTACGGCGCATGTTCGACCTTTCCAAATTCGATAGACTTTTTAAAATTGTTGATTAATTAGACGGTATTCCTTTCATGTTTATAGATGCGATCGGGCAAAGCCATCAGCCAAGTCAGGATGCCCGCATAATCTCTCTCGTCCCCAGTATTACGGAATTGCTGTTTGATATGGGGTTGGGGGATCAAGTCGTCGGGCGCACTGTTTTTTGTGTCCACCCCAAAGATCAGGTCAAGCAAGTACGCAGTATTGGCGGGACCAAACAGGTCAATATGGATAAGGTCAAGGCGTTGAACGCCACGCACCTGATCGTCAATGTGGATGAAAACCCCAAAGAACTGGTTGATGAACTGGCTGAGTTTATCCCTCATATCGTTGTCACCCATCCGAACACACCAAGTGATAATATTGATCTGTTCAGCCTGATCGGAAATATTTTCAATAAAAAGGGAGAGGCCGCGCGACTAATTTCAGATTTTCAGGCCGCCCTGACACATGCCCAGTTGACGGCACAAGGACTGGAAGAAAAAAAGGTCCTTTATTTTATCTGGAAAGATCCGTGGATGACGGTGACGGGCGAGACTTATATCTCTCAATCGCTCCGCACCGCCCATATGATCACCCAGCCGCAAGCCGCAGAGGTGCGTTATCCTGAAATTGATCTGGAAAGTGGCATTTTAGACGAGGTGGATGCCATCCTTTTTTCCAGCGAACCGTTTCTGTTTAAACAGCATCATTTGGATGAATTCAGCGAGGAATACAATATTCCTGCTGATAAGCTTCATATTATTGATGGTGAAATGACCAGTTGGTACGGCAGTCGTGCCATAGAGGGTATGCGATATTTAGCGCAATTTGCGCAGAAGCTTTCAGGCTAAGCTTAAATATATATAAAGCTATAAAAGCGGCGGTCCTCATGGATGCGCCGCTTTTATATTTTATGTGATTAGTTAGCTACATGCACCACAGCAGGAAGCGCCACCAGAGGCAAGGTCGGCGAAGTTATGACGGAACATGCCTTCTTTTAACGGCCCTTTGGACAGGAGATAGGCTGCATCTTCGATTTGCGCTTCTTCAGGGCAGTTATAAACTTCGTGAATTGTGATGCCATTTGGGGCTTGGCCCAGTTCAAGGTCACCTTCAACACTCATAATTTTATTATCTTCTGTGATGGCCAAGCGAAAAACGTTCATAAAAATGCTCCTGATATAGAAATTAAGTTGGAACAGAATTAACGCCGGGGCGCAAAAAATGAAATGATGTCGGTCAACCGGCGCCTACGTTATTTTACGTAAAAAATGTACGCAGTGATGCGGATTTCCTGAGGACAACCTGCGCTGTAATCTGGCAGGATAAAAAACCAGTTAAAATTAATCGTGTAACTATGGGTACTTGGGTATGAATAATACGGGCACACCGATTCAAAATGCGGCGGATGACGACTTGAATCTAAATCGTGAAATCGGCTTTGGCATTGGCAAAAGGCTACTGCTTGCTTTTGGAAGTGTAGGCTTCCTTTGCGTTCTGGTCAGTTTTGTCAGTTGGAATGGGCTTAATCAACTGAGTGAAACCCAAAATGCGATCAGTGAAGAAAAGGTCCCGGTGATTATTTCTTCGTTGATTTTGGCGAACCAGACATCACAGTTGGTGGCTTCGGCACCGTTGTTGAGTGCGGCATCCACAGATGAAGAACGCCAAACCCATATGGATATGATTGAAAAAACGATCACGGATGCTAATCAAGGGGTGAACTCGCTAGCCCCCCTGTTAAAAGATAAAAAGCAGGCCGAAGCCTTACAGGCGAAATTGCAGCAAATCCCGCCGCTGGTGACGCGTATGAACGAGATCGTGCGCCAAATGCAGCAGATGGAAGCACGGCGCAATGAATTGGCGAAAAATCTAATTTCCTTGCGTGAAATTTCCCAGACAAAACTTGATCCCATGACCAGTGGCGTCAATATCAGTATGCTGGATATTTCTGAAAAATGGCTGGCTTATATTGAACAGGTTATGGAACAGATCAAGGCGGGGCAAGAGATTGATCTCGAAACAACGGAATTGGAAATGGCCCCGTTGGAAGTCACCAAGTTTTTAAAAGCCGTTCTGGGTTTTAAAAGCGGGGCAAATCTTTTGATCGGTATGTTGCTGGAAGGGTCGCAAAGCGAAACAGCCGAAAGCCTGCAAAAAGTCGAAGAAGGGTTTTTACAATCCATCGCATCTATGGCTAGTCCGTTGTCTGTAATGGCGCAAACCCAAGACGTTGCCGAGCTTGAAAAATTATTTCAGGAACTTCTGACATTGGGCAGTAAGGGGGATGCCACAAACAACATTTTGAAACTGCGCCGGGAACAACTGAAATTACGCAATGAAAGCGATGCCCTGCTTAATCAGGCGCGTGATGTTTCAAGTGCTTTGTCGGTTGAGGTCGACAAAATTGTTGCTGATCTCAAAAACGATATGGACGGGGCGGTTGCACAAAACCACGAGTCCGCGCAAAAGACCATGATTGCGTTGGTTATTGTGACGGTGATTTCCATTTTGGTGGTTATCCTTGTAGGCTGGTTCTACGTCTTGCGCAATCTGGTGAAACGTTTGATGATTTTGGTTCGGGGCATGCAACAAATTGCCCGTGGGGATCTGTCCACGCGGGTCAATCGCAATGGCAGTGATGAAATCAGTATGATGGGTTCGGCCCTTGCGTTGTTGCGAAATGGTTTGCGTGAAGCGGACGAACTGAAAAAGGCGCAGGAAGAACAGCAAAAACGTGCCGAAGAAGAAAAGAAAGCGCAGGCGCAAAAATTGGCGGACGATTTTGATCGGGCTGTTGGACAATCCCTATCCATTCTGTCTGAATCGTTGGGTGATATCCGTAACAAGGCGGTTTCAATGAATGAAATCTCGCGTCACACTTTGTCTGAAACTCAGGAAGTGACACAAGCTTCGCAAGTGATGACGCAGGATATTTCCTCGGTTGCAGCCAATACGGAGGAACTGTCACGTTCCATCACCGAAATCAGTGGGCAGGTCGCCAATAGTTCGCAAGTGGCAAATGAGGCGGTTAGTCGTGCGGCCAACCTGAATAACAATATTGAACGCTTGAAAGATGGTTCTGAAAAAATCGAAAGTGTGATCGGCTTGATCAATACGATTGCCGAGCAAACCAATCTGCTGGCCCTGAATGCAACGATTGAAGCTTCGCGTGCGGGCGAGGCCGGTAAAGGCTTCGCTGTGGTCGCCAGTGAGGTGAAAAATCTCGCAAACCAGACGGCATCCGCGATCGACAATATCTCAGAACTGATTGGCAATATCCAAAATGAAATTGCAGAAGCGGTTGAAGCCAACGCGCAAATCACCACCATTATTTCCGATATTGATCAATTATCTGCCGGGATTGCGGCGGCTGTTGAAGAACAAAGTGCCGCGACAGCTGAAATTAGCCGAACTGTACAAAATACAGCAACCCATGTGAACACGATTTCTGAACGTGTGGTCGATGTGGCGGATGCGATTAAAAATAATGACGAAAAGGTCAGTGAAGTTTTGGAAGGTGTTTCAAGTATCGATGATCAGAGCAGCAAGCTTAATCAAGAAGTTGAATCGTTCCTTGATGATATGCGAGAGGCATAAGCGGCATACCTAGAAACCCTGATAAATGATACGCAAAAACACCGAGTCTTATTTAAAAAGCATCGGTTTGATTGTTTTGGACAAAAAAACAGGGCGTCAGTTGAAAAAAAATGTTGGTGAGATGAACAAAAAACAGCATGGTTTTGTATAAATAAATTTATAAAAATCAAATGGTTAATATAATATATGTAGGGGGTCAAAACTGTTTGGCTGCTAAACGAGGAGCCGAGCCTGTTTCTCTTTACAATTTTTAACATTTTGATTTTAAAACTGCGTTACACTGCCGCGCATGGCAACTCAAATTAGGAGAAAAAGCAATGAGTGATGTCTATCAGGCAATGCGTAACGAGTTCTCGCTGGAGATCCCGAGCAATTATAATTTTGCGTTCGATTTGGTTGAAAAACGCGCCAAGGATGAACCGAATAAAGTTGCCTACATTGCTGTAAGCCGTGATGGCGAACAGATGGAAGAACACACTTACGCAAAACTCAACGCAAAAGCGAACCGCTTTGCCAATGGCCTGCGTTCATTGGGCTGTAAAAAAGGCGATTTTGCCTGTGTGGTTATTGCCCGTATCCCGGCATGGTACGAAGTGCTGGTCGGTGCGATGAAGGTCGGCGTTGTGTCTATGCCGGGGACAAACCTGCTGACGGCACATGATTTGGAATACCGCATCAATCGTGCAGGTGCAAAGCTGGCGATTGTGACAGCGGAACATGCCGAAAAAATTGAAGAGATCAAAGAAAAATGCCCGACGCTGGAACACCTGATTATTATTGGTGAAGACCGTGATGGCTGGGTGAATTTTGAAACATTATGCGCTGAAAACTCTGATGAATTGTCACGTGATGATGTGGAGCCGACCGGTGCAGACGATATGATGTTGATCTATTTTACATCTGGCACAACGTCTATGCCGAAAATGGTCCCGCGGGATTATTCCTATGGGTTGGCGCATGCCATTACCGGCAAGTACTGGATGGATTTGCAAGACGGTGATGTTCATTGGACATTGACTGATACCGGTTGGGCCAAAGCCGCATGGGGCATGCTGTTCCCGCCGATGTTGATGGGCGCAACGATTGTTCTGTATGATGGGGATGGCCGTTTCGATGGGGATTTCCACCTGAAATTAATCGAACGCTTAAAGGTAACATCCTTCTGCGCCCCGCCGACGGTTTACCGTGTCTTTGCCCAAATGGACCTGTCACCTTATAATCTTGATAGCCTGAAACATTGCATCGGTGCGGGCGAACCGTTGAACCCGGAAGTGATGCGCACGTGGAAAGAAGCAACCGGTTGTGATGTTTATGACGGCTACGGGCAAACCGAAACAGTCAATATCGTTGCGAACTATAAGGGAATGGAAATTCGCCCCGGCTCTATGGGCAAACCTGTTCCTGGTCTGACTGTGGATGTGGTTGATGATGACGGCAAGATTGTTGCCGACGATACCGTGGGCCATATTGCCGTTAAAATGACGGAGCAATATCCGTACGGTTTGTTCAAAGGGTATTTCAAAGACGAAGCCGCCAATGCAAAATGTTTCAGCAATGGTTGGTATTATACCGGGGATACGGCAACACGCGATAAAGATGGCTACATCTGGTTCGTTGGTCGTTCTGATGACGTGATTACCTCGTCCGGTTACCGTATCAGCCCGTTCGAGGTTGAAAGCGCTTTGATCGAACACCCGGCAGTTGCCGAGTCTGCTGTTGTGGCAAAACCCGATGAAATGCGCGGCGAGATCGTGAAAGCCTACGTGACGTTGGCGGCTGGCTATGAAGCATCTGATGAGCTGGAAAAAGAAATTCAGGATTTCGTCAAGCATCTGACCGCGCCTTACAAGTACCCGCGCGAGATCGAATTCCGCGACGCTTTGCCGAAAACCATTTCCGGTAAAATCCGTCGTGTGGAATTGCGCGACGAAGCGAAAGCTTAACACAGTCAAACCCTTTGCACGTTGTTCTTTGGCGTGCAAAGGGGCAGGCATAAAAAAAGTCCCTTGTTCAGATAAGCGAACAAGGGACTTTTTTTTATTCGTTATTTTTTAATCAGGCTGATGGATTAATCGAGGCTGTATTCAGATTTTCCACACCGTTATAGATAACCTTTTCGCCGGAAACGCGGACTTTGCGCTCAGCAATTAATTTCAGGGCCAGCGGGTAAATTCTATGTTCCTGTTCCAGCACGCGCGCGCCCAGATCGTTTGCGCTGTCACCGGGCAGGACCGGAACGGCGGCTTGGACGATGATGGGGCCTTCGTCCATTGCCGGGCGAACATAATGAACGGTCGCCCCATGAAATTTGACACCGGCTTCAATGGCGCGTTCATGGGTATGTAACCCTTTGAACGAAGGAAGCAAAGCCGGGTGAATATTGATCAAACGATCACGCCATTTTTGCACAAACCCATCGGTCAGAAGACGCATGAAACCGGCAAGGCAGATTAAATCGACTTTGTCGCTATCTAGAACCTGATGCAACGCCTCTTCAAATGCCTCGCGACCATTATATTTTTTGTGGTCAATCACCGTGGTTTTGATGTCGGCCTGTTTCGCACGTTCTAAACCATAGGCGCTTTCCACATTAGAAATCACACGGGTGATTTCTGCTGGGGCATCGTCTTTCGCACACATGTCGATCAGGGCTTGCAGATTACTGCCACTGCCCGAGATTAAAACGGCGACTTTTAGCTTTGCCATGTCTCAATACCGCTGATGTTGACAAGTTCACCTGAATCGCGTTTGACGACTGTGCCGATTGTTGTTACGCGTTCGCCGCCATCTTGCAGGATCTTGGTCAAGACGTCTGCTTGATCCGCATCTACGATGACGCACATGCCGATCCCACAGTTAAAGGTACGGGCCAGTTCATGGTTTGCGATGCCGCCAGCCTCAGCCAACCAAGAGAAAACAGCAGGTAATTTCCAGCTGGATGCATCAATGTCAACGCCCAGACCATCGGGCAAAACGCGCGGAATATTTTCAACCAGACCACCACCTGTGATGTGGGCCAGTGCGTTTACACCACCGGATTTAATGGCAGCGAGTGTGCTTTTGACATAAATTTTTGTAGGATCAAGCAAGGCTTCGGCCAGACTGCGCTCAGCATCAAACGGGGCAGGGGCGGCATAATCCAGTCCAGCGGCTTCAACCACGCGGCGCACCAATGAGAACCCGTTGGAATGTAAACCGTTGGAAGCAAGGCCGAGAACCACGTCGCCTTCTTTTACATTTGCACCGGTCAGTTCTTGACCGCGTTCAACCGCACCAACACAGAACCCGGCCAGATCGTAATCGCCTTCGCTGTACATACCCGGCATTTCAGCCGTTTCGCCACCGATCAGGGCGGCACCTGCTTGAATACAGCCTTCTGCAATGCCTTTGATGATATCGCGCCCGGCAGAAACATCAAGTTTGCCTGTCGCGTAATAATCAAGGAACAACAGCGGTTCGGCCCCTTGCACAACCAGATCGTTGACGCACATGGCGACAAGGTCGATTCCAACCGTATCGTGTTTGTCAGCAAGAATGGCGACTTTCAATTTTGTGCCGACACCGTCTGTGCCAGAAACAAGGATGGGGTCCTGATAGCCCGCAGCCCGCAAATCAAAGAAAGCACCGAAACCGCCCAATCCGTCCATGACGCCTGCACGTTTGGTAGATTTTGCCAGCGGTTTGATCTCATCGACCAAATCGTTACCCGCATCGATATCGACACCTGCATCTTTATAGGTGAGACCCTTTTGATCAGCCATGACCCAACCTTCACTAAATCCATATGAAAAGAGCGTCCAACATACACCATGTTGAACGCCCCGAACATACTGAATTACAGCCAGTTTGCAATGAAGAAAACGCGATTGTCAGGTGATTCTTTTAATTGCAGCGTTGTACGGGTTGCATGCCGTTTAAGGCGGCACCAATATTATGCCAGACACCGGCGGTTTCAGCATCAACGCAACGGTTCAAATGATAATGACATTCTTCAATAGCTTTTTGGTGGCCGAATTCGTTGACGAGGTATTCTGCAATCTCTTTTGGGCTTACACTCATTCTCATGGAATTGACTCCTTAAAACATGATGTGGGGTTGCCTCGGCAATGTCTTTATATAAAAAGCACTTCTGCGCTGCATTGCAATATTGCTATTGTGCGGTGCGGAAATCAAGTTTTTAATTATTAAAAATAAATGTCAAAGTGGGTTTAACTGCCATTTTCTTGCATCCAAGCGGAAAACAGGGCAAAACAAAAGCGAAGAAATTTCCATCAAGGGGCGGTTATGATTGATAAAATACGCACGATTATCCTGTTTGGTTTATGGGTGGGATTGTTTGTCCTGAATATGGGACCAGCTCAAGCCGACGATGTCTTTGAAGTCAATGGCGTTTATGTGGATGTCACCGCCAAAAATGTCACTTTAGCCCGCCAACAAGCGATGCGAGAAGGCGAAGGCCGTGCGTTTGATATTTTGCTGAAACGCCTGACCATGAAGGCGGACCGTGATTTGTTGCCGTGGGTGGAGCCCAGCCGACGTGCACAATATATTCGTGACTTCAGCGTGAATGGCGAAAAATCTTCATCCGTGCGTTATTTGGCGACCTACACGTATCATTTTAAGGCCGATGCCATTCGAAATCTTTTAAAGGCTCGCGGTATTCCTTTTGCGGAAACCATCAGCAAACCAGTCTTGATCCTGCCCCTGTTTGAAGACGGAACGCGCTTATCCTTATGGGAAAATCCAAACCCGTGGCGCGATGTTTGGAGCAATCAACAAACACAAAATGGCCTTGTTCCCCTCGCGTTGCCTTTAGGGGATTTAGCTGATATTTCCGGGGTGAGTGCCCAACAGGCATTGGCTGGGGATCGTGATGCCTTAATGGCAATGACGCAACGATATGAAGTCCCAAGCGTTGTGATTGCACATTTATCGGTAACGGGGCGTGATAGCGAAGGTTTGCCCAATAGTGTTGATTTAATTGTGAACCGGATTGGGTCCGTATATGAAGGGCGTGCGACCTTATTGGGGTTGGCGGCACAAGAAGGTGAGAGCGCGAACGCGTTTCTGACCCGTCTTGCCGATGAGGTCTCAGACATTGTTCAGGAAAGCTGGAAACGCGATAATTTATTACAGTTCGGACAAATGGATGTTTTACCGGTTAATTTGGCGATTAAGGGATTGCCGGAATGGTTGGCTGTGAAGGAACGTCTGGAAAAAGTTGCCGTTGTGCGCCGTGTCGAGTTGGCTTTACTGGCGCGTGATACCGTACAAATCAATTTACATTTTATTGGTAAACTGGATCAATTGATCGGTTCCTTACGTCAAGTGGATTTGGACCTGACCTTAAATGGGGAAAGCTGGTCTCTTTTGAATTTGGCTGAGGGGAACCGTTCGTGAGCCGCCAAGTCTGGCTGAATATACCGAATATCATTACCTTGGGGCGCGTATTTGCGGTGCCTTTTATGGTTTGGCTTGTCTTGGAACACGAGATCAAAACGGCGTTCTGGCTGTTTATTATTGCCGGGATCAGCGATGGTGTGGACGGCTATCTTGCCAAAATTATGAAAGCGCAAAGTGCGATAGGGTCCTATCTTGATCCAATTGCAGATAAATTGTTGTTGGTCAGTGCCTTCGTTATTTTGGGTGTTCAGGACCTTTTGCCGCTTTGGCTGGTGATCATGGTTGTGTTTCGTGATGTTGCCATTGTAATTGGCGCGGCTTTGATTGAACTGCTGACACGAAATTTACGAATGTCGCCAAATTTCAGTTCCAAGGTTAATACCACGGTTCAAATTGCGCTGGTTGCGGCTGTTTTGGGGATTAATGGCTTGGACATAGAAGGGGGCGCATTTCTGATTGAAGGCCTCATTTACATAACAGCCTTGACGACTGTCTTATCCGGGCTGATATATTTATACCAGTGGGGACAAACCATTTCGCAGACGAACGGGAATTGATATGAACGCATCGAAACAGTTCAGAATATGGGGGATTGGTTTATTAACCTTTATCCTCTTGCTTTATATCCTCAGTGACGTTTTGACACCGTTTGTGGCTGGCATGGCTGTTGCCTATTTTGTCGACCCGTTGGCGGATCGCTTGGAAGAATGGGGATTGTCACGCTTGGTCGCAACCAGTGTGATTACGGTTTGCTTTTTTATTCTGACTATTGGTGTTTTATCGACTTTACTGCCCGTTTTGGCGACTCAGGTAATCGGGTTTGCCAGTCGGGTTCCAGAATATATGGATTATGTACGAAATTTGGCAGAACCGCTGATTAGAGACATTTTTGCAGGTGTCAGCGAAAGTGACCTTAAGGAATTGGGCTCAACAATTGCCAGCTTTGCAAAACAGGGTCTGGGCGTGTTGGGGCAGGTTCTCAAACAGGTCATCAGTGGCGGCGTGGCCTTGGTTGATATTGTCTCTATTTTGGTTCTAACCCCGTTGGTGACCTTTTATCTGCTGCGCGATTGGGATGTGATGGTGGCCCGCATTGATAATTGGCTACCGCGCAAACATGCCGATATTATTCGCGACCAGTTTCGCCTTGTCGATCAGACGTTGGCAGGCTTTGTACGCGGTCAGGCTAGTGTCTGTTTGATTTTGGGTGTTTTTTATGCTGCGGGTCTTTCTGTTCTTGGATTGGAGTTTGGCCTTTTGGTGGGACTGGGGGCGGGCTTAATCTCGTTCATTCCCTATTTCGGTTCCATATTGGGGCTGGGGGTCTCGATTGCAATTGCCTTGGTCCAGTTTGACAGCTGGATGGACATTGCGATGGTTGGTGGTGTCTTTGCGATTGGGCAAATCATTGAAGGGAACTTTTTAACGCCTAAACTGGTTGGTGAAAAAGTGGGATTACATCCGGTGTGGGTCATCTTTGCTTTGATGGCCGGGGGATCGCTTGCCGGTTTTACCGGGGTGATGTTGGCGGTCCCGGTGGCGGCTGTTATTGGGGTGCTGGTGCGTTTTGGACTTGCCCAATATATGAAAAGTGCGCTTTATACAGGCGACATGTCGAAATAAACAAACAGACGGTAAATTGTGTCCAGTTCGCCCCAGCTTCCTTTGGAATTTGATTATCGTCCCTCTATGTCGGGGGAAGATTTTCTGGTGAGTGCATCAAACGCGCAGGCGGTCGCATGGCTGGATCGTTGGCCGGATTGGCCTGCTCCCTTTGTCGTGATTTATGGTGAAGCCGGTTGCGGAAAAACCCATCTGGCAGAAGTTTTCAGGCAAGCCACAGGGGCAATTAACGTGACACTGTCTTTGGACCCTTATCAGGTGATGCAGGGGGCACAAGCGGGCGTCTTGGAAGATGTCGATCAATGGGTCGAAGATTATCAACAGGCGTTGTTCCATCTTTATAACTACGCCAAAGAAAATGATGCCACGCTATTGTTGACGGCAAAAAATCCGCCAAACGCATGGGGGATCACCTTACCCGACCTTAAATCCCGTTTGGGGGCTGCACCGGTGGTGGAAATCGGGCAGCCGGACGATGCGCTGATGGAAGCGGTATTGGTCAAATTATTCAGTGACAGGCAGGTCAAGGTAGAACGCGACGTGATTGCCTATATGCTGACACGTATGGAACGTTCCTTTGCCCAAGCCCGCGAACTGGTTCAGGAAATTGACCGATTTGCCCTGTCTGAGAAACGACCGATTACTGTACCGTTGGTTCGCTCGGTTTTGCAGCGGCAAGCTTAGCTTGATCTTGCGTTGTTTCGGGTTGAGGGACTTGATTTTCTTTTTGACAAATCTCTTGATCCTGTAGGCTGCGCAACAACTTGCAATCTTTTTGTGTAAGCGCTGATAAGCCATGATCGGTCAATGTTTTATCGGTGGTGATGTAAGAAATGCCATCCAGTGCAAGGCTAAGAATTTGCAGGGCAGGCGGGGCGGCACAACCTGAAAGGATAAAGATCAGGCTGATTAAGATAAGGGGGGATTTACTCGGCATGGTTTTCTTTTTATTGGCATGAAAAAACGCGGCCCCTTTTTGGGGAGCCGCGTTCTTCATTTGATTTTTTATAAGATCTGATTATTCAGCTTCTTTTTCAACTTCGCTGGTTTTTTCTACCTTCACTTTTTCTTTGGGAAGGTTCAGCTTGATGTGCAGTTCACGAAGTTGTTCGACGGAAACTTCGCTGGGTGCTTGCATCAGAAGATCTTCTGCGCGCTGGTTCATCGGGAAGGCGATAACCTCACGAATGTTCGGTTCGTCAGCCAACAGCATGACCATACGGTCGATACCCGGTGCGCAACCACCGTGAGGCGGTGCGCCGAATTTGAATGCGCGCAGCATGCCGCCAAATTCTTTTTCCACGACGTCTGCTTCATAACCTGCCAAACCGAAAGCTTTGTACATGATTTCCGGTTTATGGTTCCGAATGGCACCAGATGACAATTCGATCCCGTTACAAACGATATCGTACTGCCATGCCAGAATATCCAATGGTTCCTGACTTTCCAGCGCTTCCATACCACCTTGGGGCATAGAGAACGGGTTGTGAGAGAAGTCAATCTTGCCGGTATCTTCGTTCAATTCATACATCGGGAAGTCAACAACCCAGCAGAAGTTGAATTTATTTTGTTCCAGCAGGTCCAGTTCGTCACAGACACGGGTCCGCACGACACCGGCAAAGCTGGCTGCGTCATGTTCACTGCCGCAGGCAAAGAAGACAGCGTCGCCATTACCCAGACCGCAGGTTTCCAAAATGGATTTAACGCGGTCGTCATCCAGATTTTTTGCAATCGGGCCTTTGCCGTTGCCATCTTCGTCAATTGCGATGTAGCCCAGGCCACCTTTGCCTTCGTCACGTGCCCAGTTATTGAGCTTGTCGAAGAAGCTGCGCGGACGTGACGCTGCACCCGGTGCTGGAATGGCGCGCACAACGTTACCTGCCGCGACCAGTTTGGCAAACAGGCCGAAACCTGAATCGCGGAATGCTTCGGTCACATCGGCGATGATGATCGGGTTGCGCAGATCAGGTTTGTCACAGCCGTATTTCAGCATGGACTCTTTATAAGGGATGCGCGGGAAAGGCAGTGGTGTGACATCGCGACCATTGCCGAACTTGGTGAAGATTTCATGCATGACGGGTTCGATGGCTGCAAATACGTCTTCTTGTGTCGCATATGCCATTTCGAAGTCGAGCTGGTAGAACTCGCCCGGTGAACGGTCTGCACGTGCATCTTCATCACGGAAGCAGGGCGCAATTTGGAAATAACGGTCAAAACCGGAGACCATCAACAATTGTTTGAACTGTTGCGGGGCTTGCGGCAAGGCATAAAACTTGCCGGGATGGTTACGTGCCGGTACCAGATAATCACGCGCGCCTTCCGGGGAAGAGGCTGTCAGGATCGGTGTCTGGATTTCCATGAAATCCTGAGCCGTCATCAGGCGGCGGATTTCAGAAATAACGTTGGAGCGCAGCTTGATGTTGTTGTGCAGTTGTTCGCGGCGCAAATCAAGGAAGCGATGACGCAAGCGAATTTCTTCTCCGGCTTCTTCGTTGCCAGCGACTTGCATGGGCAGAACGGCACAAGCCGATTCAAGGACAACTTCGTCCATATAAATTTCAATTTCACCTGTCGGCATTTCCGGGTTAACGGTTTCAGCCGTCCGTTTTACGACTTTACCTGTGACGGTGAGAACGCTTTCAACACGCGCTTCTTCTGCGATTTTGAAGAGGTCGGAAGAAATATCGATGACGCACTGGGTCATGCCGTAGTGGTCGCGCAAATCAATAAACAGCAGGTTGCCGTGATCGCGTTTGGAATGGATCCAGCCGGAAAGGCGGACAACGTCACCTGCGTTTTCTGCGCGCAGCTCATTACATTTATGTGTGCGATAGGGATGCATCTTTCGCTCGTCTCTTTTCTTGAATTCCAAGGAAGGTCTAATATCGTCCAATCAGACAGCGTGAAATGGCATTTAAGAGGGGGGTATGTCAAGTGATATGGTAAGAAAACAGCGATTATTTATATCTATCATGGATGGCTTGGTAGGTTCCATCCGCGTGCATTGTAGCCAGTGCTTTATTGAAACGCTGGATAAGGTCGTGTGTGTCGGGCCGCGCTTTACTGAAACAGATATGATATTGCTTGCTGCGTATGGGAATGATTTTGATCAGTCGGGATAGTTGTAGCTGTTGGAGCGTATATTCGCCAAATTCCTTAATTGTAAGGAAAACATTGATCCGCCCGGCAAATAGTTTTTTGAAGGCGGTACTGTCGTCTGGGGATGTATCATAAGGCAATCCATACTGATCAAGCAACTTTAACTGGCGATATCCGGCAACCCCGCCAATTTTAAGGTCGGGATATTTGATTAAATCTTCAACTGAGGAAATCGGATAATCCCTGAAATTATGATCCGCATTCAGAAATAACGCATCTGTTGCCGTACTGATCGGGTCGGACATAAGAAAGATTTGTCGGGGACTGCAAGTGAGGATACCGTTGGCAACCCCCTGTTCCGTAGAGGCAAGGGCGCGGCGCCAGGGAACGATCTTAATTTCCAACGGTTCGTGCATCCGTTGAAATGCTTCACGGGCAACCTCGACATCAAAACCACTGAGTTTAGAATTGTCCTCGTTAATGATGTAAGGCGGGAAGTGAATGGTCAGCAAGACTGTTTTATCTGTCTCTGCGTGTTTCGCTGTCTCGCCATGCTCCGCAACGGCACTTGTGCTGAAGAGCAACAAGGCACAAAGCAAGGTCCAGAGATAGCGCATGTCACATTCCGATTGCGATGGCTTTGCGAACCAGATCAGGCAGGTTGGCCGAGTCCATTTTACGCATGACGGTTGCGCGGTAAATTTCAACAGTCCGTGGGCTGATGTCTAAAGATTGTGCTGCTTCTTTATTGGAAGCCCCCTTGACGATCAATGTCATAACTTCACGTTCACGCGGGGTTAATTCCGAAACAGTCTTTTTAATCAGGTCAGTTTCTTCGGCGCTGGGTAATTTTGTTTGGGGCGTATCAATCACACGCGAAATACAGTTGATGAGTTCTTCGGGTTGGACGGGTTTTTGAATAAAATCAACCGCACCAGCCTGCATGGCTTTTACCGCCATCGGTACTTCGGCATGGGCTGTCAGGAAAATAATGGGCAGGGCAAACTTCATTTCATTAAGTTTGGCTTGAAGTTCCAGTCCATCCATTTCCGGCATATTGACATCCAGAACGACGCAACCAGCTGGATTTACGTTTTCTACCTGCGACAGAAAAGACTGGGCAGAGGAAAAAGTAATTATCTGGCGTTCGTCGGATGTCATCGCAGTTTCGAGATAATCCAGCAAGTCTTGATCATCATCGATAAGATATACGTAAATGGGCTGCACGAAACTTCCGTCCTTCGTATTGTTCCTTAAGGGTATGAGTGTAGGTTCTAATAAAATGGCTTTGGAATCAAGGGGGATGTTTACTAAACGGCAAGTTGACAATTAAACATAATAAAAATGTATATTTAAAATAAATAACAAAAAATATTGACTAATTAATAAAATGCGCTCATATAGTTTGCAAAGCTGTGGTATAGCATGGCAGGAAACAAGACAAACTGAGGCTTTTGATTATGTCCCTACAAGTCATTACAGCGAACCGCCTGGATAATGGGCTTGCTGTTTTTTATAACGCCAGCGGAGAATGGCATACCAACATTAATCAGGCGACAACACTGGATGATGTTGAAAAAGGGGAGGCTTTGCTCAAGCAGGCCTCTTGTTCGAAGAATCAGTTGGTTGTCGTCGGTCCTTATCTGATTGACGTTGAGGAAGGCGAAGGTGGTTTGATCCCCGTGCGTTACCGTGAAATGATTCGAACCAAGGGGCCGTCGGTTCGTCCCGACCTTGGTTATCAGGCGCAGTAAATCTAGGAATAACGATAATGTATAAGTATGATGATTACGATCAGCAACTGGTGGACGAACGTGTCGCGCAGTTTCGCGATCAGGTCAACCGCCGCCTGAGTGGCGAATTAAGCGAAGAAGAATTCCGCCCGTTGCGCCTGATGAACGGCGTTTATTTGCAACTGCATGCCTATATGCTGCGTGTTGCCATTCCTTACGGGACATTCAACAGCACACAATTGCGCCAGTTTGCTTATGTTGCACGTAATTACGATAAAGGGTACGGGCATTTTACGACACGTCAGAATATCCAGTTCAACTGGCCCAAGCTTGTGGATATTCCCGATATTTTGAACGATTTGGCGAAAGTCCAGATGCATGCCATTCAAACCAGTGGCAACTGTATTCGTAACACGACAACCGATCAATATGCCGGTGCGGCCTTTGATGAGCTGGAAGACCCGCGTCCGTGGTGTGAATTGATCCGTCAATGGTCAACTATGCATCCCGAATTTACTTATTTGCCGCGTAAATTCAAGATGGCAGTGACCGGTTCGCCAACAGATCGCGCAGCGGTCGCTGTACATGATATCGGCCTGCGTATTCGTCGTGACGATCAAGGCGAACTTGGTTTTGAAGTGATGGTCGGCGGCGGTTTAGGCCGTACACCGATGGTTGGGAAAACCATTTGCGAGTTCTTACCCAAAGAAGACTTGTTATCTTATCTGGAAGCGATTTTACGCGTTTATAACCAGTTTGGGCGTCGCGATAACAAATATAAAGCCCGCGTGAAAATTCTGGTCCATGAAATCGGTGCGGAGACATTTGCCAATCTGGTAGAGAAAGAATGGGAACACATCCGTGACAGCGCGTTGCAGGTTTCCCCTGAGGAAATCGACAGCTTGCGTAGTTATTTCGCCCCGCCTGCTTTTGAAAAATTACCGAGTTTGAGTGCGGAATTTGCAGAAAAAGTTGGCAGTGATCAGGAATTTGCTTACTGGGTACAAAACAATGTGCGTGAGCATAAGCAACAGGGCTATGCCATTGCCAATATTTCTCTGAAACCGATCGGCGGCATTCCCGGTGATATCTCGCATGTTCAAATGGATGCGTTGGCAGATATGGCTGACCAATTCAGTTTCGGCGAAATTCGTTCCACGCATGAGCAAAACCTTGTTCTTGCCCATGTGAAACGTTCGGACCTTTATGCCTTGTGGCAAGGATTGAAGGAACAAGGGTTGGCAACGCCGAATTCAGGTTTAATCACGGATTTGATCGCTTGTCCGGGGCTGGATTACTGTGCGCTGGCAAATTCACGGTCCATTCCGTTGGCCCAACGTATCAGTGAACGATTTGGGGAACTGGACCGTCAGCATGATATTGGTAAAATCCAGATTAAGATTTCTGGCTGTATCAATGCCTGTACTCACCACCACGTTGGTCATATCGGCATTTTAGGTGTCGATAAAAAAGGTCAGGAATTTTACCAGATCACCTTGGGTGGTCGCGCAGATGAACATGCGAAGATCGGCAAAATTCTGGGTGCAGGTTTCTCAACCGATGAAATCGTTGATGCGGTGGAAAGGGTGATCAATACCTATCTATCTTTGCGTGAAAACAGCGAAGAAACATTCCTTGATGCTTATAACCGTGTCGGTGACACGCCGTTTAAGGAGGCTCTCTATGGCACTCGTTAAAAACAATTTGGTCATCGAAGACAAATGGATATTTGTTCAAGATGAAGATGACCTGCCAAATGGTGATATCATCGTTTCTTTGACACGATGGAAGAATGATCGTGAAACGCTTCTTAAACGCAGTGATGGTTTGGGGATTGTTTTGAAAAGTGGCGAAAACCCGGATCAGATTGTCGATGATCTCGCTTTTTTTCAAGTGATCGCGTTGACGTTTCCGGCCTTTACCGATGGTCGGGCGTATAGCTACGCGCGCCTGTTACGTGAACGTCATGGCTTTGATGGTGAAATTCGCGCGATTGGTGATGTTTTGCGTGATCAAGTCTTTTTGATGCACCGTTGCGGATTTGATGCGTTTGATATCAAGGCAGGTGATAATAAAGCCTTGGCCATTTGGCTGGATGCACAAAAGGAAATGACGACCTTTTACCAACCGACGGGGGATGGACGAAAAACCGTGCGTTCCTTGCGGGATCGTCGCAGGCTCGCCAAAGCGGCCTCATAATTGCGAAAAAACGGGTTTCCGGACAAAGGCCTCGCATTAGCGAGGCCTTTGTGATTCACGTTATAAAAATCGTCCATAGGTCAGGTATTGAATAACAACAAACCCCGCCAAGAATGACGGGGTTTGTTAACAATGTTGGGCCGCTGTGAAAGCGGCCCAAGGGAGACTCCGATGTCGAAGAGAGTCTTATTTGTATCCCTGAAGTTGATCGAAGAACTCCGGCAGGAAGAGTGAAATCTGCGGGATGTAAGTGATCAGGATCAAGAAGAGGAGCAACAAGGACAGCCACGGTAAGGCCGCTTTGACCGCCCAACCGATAGAATGGCCCGTAATCCCTGCGGTAACGAACAGGTTCAATCCAACAGGCGGTGTAATCATACCGATCTCCATGTTGACAACCATGATGATACCGAGGTGGATCGGATCGATCCCCAATTGTGTGGCGATGGGGAACAAGATAGGTGCCATGATGAGGATAATGGCACTGGGTTCCATGAAGTTACCGGCAGCCAGCAACAACAGGTTGACCACGATCAGGAAGCCCCACCACGGCAAGCCCCAGCCAACGATATATTCAGCAATATGGTGCGGAATGCGTTCTGTGGTCAGGACGTGTGCGAACAACATGGCATTGGCGATGATGAACAGCAACATAATGGAAACTTTGGTTGCATCGACCAGTACTTTGCGGACATCAGGGTCATTGACGCACTTCGGTAGCGCAACAATGGATTGCATGATTGCACGTCCAGCAAGAACAACACCGTTTTCGCCTTCATTCTGCCAGGCTTTTTCTTTCAATGGTCCCATGTCGCGATAGACGAAGACGGAAACGAAGAAAGCATAAACAGCAGAAACGGCAGCGGCTTCTGTTGGCGAGGCAATCCCGCCGTAAATAGAGCCCAGAACGATGACGATCAACATAATCCCGCCCATCGCACTGATCATTGAATTGAACAATTCTTTGATACCGGGGAAGGGCTGTGACGGCAATTTCATCACACGCGCAGCAATGTAAATGGCAACCATCAAAATCAGGCCCATCATGATACCGGGAACAAAACCGGCCATGAACATTTTAGAGGCAGAGACTTCTGTTGCGGCAGAATAAACCAACATTACGATTGACGGCGGGATCAGGATACCCAAGGTCCCGGCGTTGGCGATAACACCTGCGCCGAATTTTTCGGGATAACCAGATTTGACCATACCCGCGATAACGATGGAACCAATGGCAGCAACGGTAGCAGGGCTTGAACCGGAAACGGCGGCAAACAGCATACAAGCCAGAACGGATGCCATTGCCAAACCGCCCTTAATATGACCGACGACCGCGACGGCAAAACGGATCAAACGTTTGGCAACGCCCCCGGTGGAGAGGAAGGCGGAAGACAGAATAAAGAACGGGATTGCAAGTAGGGTGTAATGTTCGGACAGAGCTTCAAACAGTTTTAAAGCAATGGAAGCCAGAGAGTCGTCCGAGAACAACAAAATCGTACTGACAGAGGACAAGCCCAGCGCAATTGCGATCGGCATGCCCAAAAACATGCAGCCAAATAGAGTGACGAAAAGGAATGCAATGGTCATTATTTGGTCTCCTCGGCGTCATCATACATTTTAACATCACTGCTGACGCCAGCTTCTTCGAGTGCTTCTTTCGCTTCGTCAGCCATATGCATTTCCATCCATTCACCTGTAATGAGTTTTTTCAAGACATCCAAAAAGCGGATTGTCAGTAAAATAAAGCCAATTAAAAGAGGGCCGTGGGCAAACCACATAGGAAGCAGTGGGTCTTCTTCATCAATTTTGAAAACATCCCACATCATATGTTCGGGGATTATGGCTTGTAAAATACCAGGGGTGGGGGTGTCTTCCATCGCCAGGCCGATGCTGTACACTTTTGCAAGATAAATCCAGCCGCCGTACATAATTAAACCGCAATAAAGCAGGCAAAGCAGAACGGCTACGATACTGACAATGCGTTTGACTTCCGGTGTAAGAAGGCGAACGACCGCATCAACCCCGATGTGTGCACCCACTTTAACGCCATAGGAAATACCGAACAGAACAAACCAGGCAGACGTATGCAAGGTGACTTCCTGTACCCAGTGAATGCCGGTGTTAAAGCCGAAACGCAGGACAACTTCGACAAATACGAGAAGGGTCATGGTTACAAGCAAAAAGCTCAGAACCCCTTCTTCTAAATTGCGTGTTAATTTTGCAACCATCACAATGCCCTAAAATAATTGTTTGTGTTAATGGTAAGTGTAGTTAAGGAAACACCCCTCAAAAAACCGAAGTTTTCTGAGGGGTGTTTTTTTAGCAGACAGCTTAGTTATTGGCTGCGATTGCAGCGTCGAGGAGGTCTTTACCGACATCACCTTCGAATTTAGCCCATACAGGCTTCATAGCTTCAACCCACTGCTGACGTTCAGCATCAGTCAGGTCGATAACTTTGGAACGACCGGATTCTTCAATCGCTTTACGGTCGTTAATGGCTTTTTCACCCGCAATTTTGTTACCAAATGCAATGGCTTCATCCATAGCTTTTTTCACTTCAGCGCGAACGTCGTCCGGCAGGCCGTCCCAGAATTCAGCAGACGTTACAACCAGGTAGTCCAGCAGACCGTGGTCAGAGGCTGTGATATATTCCTGAACTTCAAAGAATTTCTTGGAATAGATGTTTGACCAAGTGTTTTCTTGACCGTCGATCGCTTTGGTTTGCAGCAGTGTAAATACTTCAGAGAACGGTTTTTTCAACGGAACAGCATTTACAGCTTCGAACTGGGCAGACAGAACGTCAGAAGGCATGATGCGGAATTTCAAGCCGTTTGCATCAGCAGGAACACGTAGCGGTTTGGAAGCGGAGATTTGCTTCATACCATTGTGCAGGTAACCCAAACCGACGACGCCTTTGCGTTTCATAGAACTCAACAGTTTTTGACCAGCTTCACCTTGCTGGAATTTTTCAGCAGCTTCCATGTTTTTAAACAGGAACGGCAGATCAAAAAGTTGCATTTTCTTTGTGTATTTTTTGAATTTAGACAAAGACGGTGCAGCGATTTGAACATCGCCTAACAACATTGCTTCAAGAACTTTGTTATCACCGTAGAGCTGTGAACTCGGGTAAACTTCGACTGTTACTTTGCCACCCAGACGTTCTGCAACCAGATCGCGGAATTTATTGGCCATTTGACCTTTCGGTGTGTTTTCAGCAACAACGTGAGAAAACTTGATTACGATCGGCTCTGCTGCTGTTGCAACAGTTGCCGTCATCATAGCGGCGGCAGCAAAAAGGCCGGCAGTAAGTTTACGCATAAGGAATATTCCTCCCAATTAATAAAAGAGTGGGGGCGGCGTGTCGTTTATGGACTGAAAAACAGTCTATTCGACGATACTCCCGTTGCCGCCCTCACCAGAGTTTGAAACTTTAAGCAAAGAAAGTACCCATAAGATTTCAAAATGTGGGGCTGAATAGAAGGACGAAAATTGAGAAAACCCGCAAAAAATAAGGTGTGCAGCGCAGCAATCGATATTTTCTTACGTTTTTTGCATAGGCTGGATGGAATTCCGCTCATGCGTCAGAAAAGGCGTGGCGGATTTCCGCCAATTCAATTGTTCGGCAAATGAACATTGTCGCAGTCATGCAAGAATCGCATGGCAGATTTACCAGATTCGCAAGAGTGGTAATACCGCTTTTGCTTGATTTTTTCTCACTTTAGGGGCAGGGGCTAACTTTATGTAAAGTCGGCGCGATCAATTTCGTATTTTTTGAGTTTATCACTGAGTGTTTTGCGCGGGATGCCCAAAATTTCCATCGCATCTTTTATGCAGCCATTGGATTTTTCCAAGGCTTGCATGATAAGCCCTTTTTCAAAGGCTTCGACTTTTTCCGGCAGATTTTGTTCATCACTGCTTGTGGATGACAAACGCATGGTTAAAGGATTTTGCCCACCGCTTAAGACATATCGTTCGGCGGCGTTTTTAAGTTCGCGCACGTTGCCGGGCCAGTTATGTTGCATCAGGGCTTGTAATTGCCCTTGTTTAATCTCGTTGGCGTCGCGCGACATGCGTTGGGCGGCTTCCTCCACGAAATGCTGGAACAGAACGGGGATATCTTCGCGCCAATCGCGCAATGGTGGCGTTTCTATAACAACCACGCTGAGACGATAATAAAGGTCTTCGCGAAAGTTTCCTTTTTCGACCTCATCCAATAAATTGGCTTTGGAAGCTGCAACAATACGTAAATTGAGCGGGATGACGGTGTTGGACCCCAATCGTTCGATGGAACGTTCCTGAAGGACACGCAGCAATTTTACCTGCATGGACATGGGCAAGGCTTCGATTTCATCTAAAAAGAGGGTCCCGCCGGAGGAATATTCAATTTTACCGATCCGGCGGTTGGTTGTTCCGGGAAAGGCACCTGGTTCAAATCCAAACAGTTCGCTTTCAAAAATACTGTCAGGCATAGCGCCACAGTTCACCGCCACAAAATGTCCATTACTGCGACTGCTGTTATCATGCAGGCAGCGCGCCACCATTTCTTTTCCTGTCCCGGTTTCGCCAACGACAAGGACGTCGGTATCTGTATCTGAAATATTGGCAATCAGGTTGCGCAGATATTCCATAGGGTGAGATTTTCCTAAAAAGTTGGAAGAAACACCGCTTTGGCTTTTGAGTTTCTCACGCAACGCGCGGTTTTCGCGCAGGAGCGACAGTTTTTCCATTGCGCGTCCGGCAACATCACTGAGCAATTCGGATGGAAACGGCTTTTCAATGAAATCATAAGCCCCATCGCGCATGGCTTGCACTGCCATTGTCACATCGCCATGTCCGGTGATCAGGATAATGGGCAGGTTTCTATCAATCTTATGGGCCGCTTCCATAAAGGCAAGGCCGTCCATGTTGGGCATCTTAATATCGGAAATGACGATACCGGGCCAACCTTGTTGAATTTGTTTCAGGGCGTCTTCGGCCGTTTCCAGGCAGACCACATCAAAACCGGCCAATTCCAGTGTTTGTTTTGCGGAAAGGCGAATGTGTAGTTCGTCATCTACAAAAAGGACGGGACCTTTATATTGATAATCAACCATGTGCGGCCTGTAAAAGTTCTATGGTGAAGACGGCACCGCCGTCCGGGTGATTGTGCGCTTTAAGAACACCACCGAAATCCTGAATGATTCGTGATGAAATGGAAAGTCCTAATCCAAGTCCCTTGCCGACCTCTTTGGTGGTGAAGAACGGATCGAAAATACGTTCAAGGTCATCTCCTTCAAAACCGGGACCGTTATCGCGAATATGAATGACCATACGGGTTCCTTGGGCGTGGGCTGAAATCCATATACAGGCCCCTGCTTTGTCTGCCAAGGCATCCAGTGCATTGCGCAGGATATTCAGCAGGACTTGTTCCAGACGGATGGCTTCACCCAACACGCTGATGGAGGGATCTTTAATGTTGTTGATGATTTGAGTATTTTCAAATTTGGAACTGCTTTCCAGCAATGTCAACGTATCAGCCATAACTTTAACAAGGCTAATGGGTTCTTTCTGTGAAGGAGTTTTGCGTGAGAAGACTTTGAGTTGTCCCGAAATTTTTCCCAGTCGTGCGCATAATTGCGAAATTTGAACGAGATTGGAATCGACATCGTTCAGCCGGTCCCGTTTCAGCAAAACACTTGCGTTGTCGGCATAGCTGCGAATGGCGGTCAGCGGTTGGTTCATCTCATGGGTGATCCCGGCCGCCATTTGCCCGAGGGCGGCCAGTTTCCCGGCTTGTATCAATTCATCTTGGGCGCGGTGCAGATCGTCTTCTGCCTTATGACGTTCCTGAATTTCTTCTTCCAGACGTTTGTTGGCTTCACTCAGGGCTTTGGTGCGCCGTTCAACACGGTGTTCCAGTTCGATCGCCGCATTTTCCAATGTTTGGCGGTGGCGTTCCTGATATTCGAGACGATGATTAATCATATTGCGCCGTTGCAGCATATAAAGAAAACTGAGAATAGCGATTAACCAGGCAAAGGCGGCAATGATCAGGGTATTGATCACGTCATTGCGCAAGGTGGCCTCGCGAAAGATATAATGAACGATCCAATCTGTCCCTAAAACGGGGCGTGAACGTATGTAGATATCTTCCCATTTGCTTGCATCTTTGCCATTGGCTAACGGATGGCGGATGGCAATGCGTTTGGTATTGTCGTCGATAATGCGTTCGCGCCCTGTTTCAATAGGAATCAACTGTGCATCTGAATATTGCCGGGAATTGATCAGGCTTTGGCGTAAATCCGGGCGGAGCTTTTCCAGCGTTCGAAAACGCCATTCGTCCCGTCCCGAAATAATAACAACGCCATTACGGTCTGTTACGATGACTTCTTCTTTTGCACGGGCCCATGCTTCTTCCAGCCGGGCGACGCTGACTTTCACAACGACAACACCATCAATTTTATCGCCGTCTCCGATGGGGTAGGACAGGTAATAACCGGGAATATTGGATGTTGTCCCCAAGGCAAAGTAATGTCCGGTGCGTCCTTGCATGGCATTTTTGAAATAGGGACGAAACCGAAAATTTTTCCCGACGAAACTATTTTCCTCGTCCCAGTTGCTGGCGGCAACTGTATTGCCCTGTGTCGTCATAACGTAAACGGCGGAGACTTCGGCAATTTGTTCAATGGCGCTGAGGTGACGGTTTGCCCGATCAATGCGAAAATCCAGCATTTCGCCTTCGAATAAGGATTTTAAAATCGGATCCCGCGCCAGAATAACAGGCAGATATTCGTATTTTTCCAATTCGCTGACGATGTTGGACGAATAAAGCTGCATACGGGAGTCGAGCTTGCGCCGTAAATCATTGAGGCTGTTGGTATGGGTCCATTGCGCCAACGCCCATAACGTGAGGGGCATGGCGATAGAAATAAGAATGACCAACAAAATCTTGATGGATCGGTTTTGTAACAGGTCATCATCTTTGTCATTGAATTCGGTTGAAGCCGTGAATTCAAAAGAGGTATCGCTCATTGCGTTTTATAAAAGCCAAATTGTCCCATTTCATGCAGCATAGGCAATTGTTGTGAACTAGTCAAAGCCTCGCAATAAAATGGAATGAATTGCAAAATGGTTCATGTCAGGATAACAAAGGGTAGATAGAAAAACGGGCCAGAGTTAATGAATTCAAGGACGAGCATGAAAACGATATGGGTGTTGCTGGATGATCGGGCTGGCAACGTAAACCAATGTCTTGGTGTTGCGGAAGCTTTGGGTTTGCCCTTTATCCGCAAGGATATTACCTATAATGCGTTGGCAAAACTCCCCAACTTTTTATTGGGGGCAAGCTTGTGCGGCGTCTCCGCTGAAAGTCGTCGTGCTTTAAATGCACCTTGGCCTGATTTGGTGATTGCAGCCGGGCGTCGGACGGCTCCGATTGCGCGTTATATAAAAAAGAAAAGTCAGGGCCAAAGTAAACTTGTTCAAATTATGCATCCCGGTTCAGCCGGGGCGGCAGATTTTGATTTGATTTGTGTGCCCGCACATGATTTACACGGCACTTTGCAAGAAAATGAAATGACAATGTTTGGGGCCCCCCATCGTGTGACAGCCGACAAACTGGTGCAGGCGTCATCGGACTGGGCGGATCGTTTTATGACGCTTTCATCACCACGGATCGGTTTAATTGTGGGTGGGGCAACAAAAAATCGGGATTTCTCAGCTGAAATGGCGCGTGATTTGGGGCGTGCCGTTAATAATATGGCGCAAGAAAAAGGGGCGAGTGTACTGGTGACCACATCGCGTCGAACCGGAGATGCTGCGAGCCCACTTCTGAATGAAATAACGGTGGCGTCCTTTCAGTACAAATGGGGGGATGAGGGTGATAACCCTTATTTTGGGATTTTAGCCTGCTCTGATCTATTGATTGTGACAGGCGACAGCGTGTCCATGTGTTCGGAATGCTGCGGCACAGGAAAACCTGTTTACATTTATGCCCCGCAAGGAATGATTTCTGACAAGCATATGCGGATGGTACATGCGTTGATTGAAAATCAATATGCTCTTCCTTTTGGGGAGGAAACCTCTCTGGCTCACACACAAACATTAAATGCCGCGACGGATATTTCTACCCGAATTCGGCATTTATTAGAGTGAATGTGAATTTTTTTACATTTTTCTTGTGCGTATCTGTATAATCGTTCTGCATATTTGTAGTTGGTGCTCTGCGCCATACGTGTGTGTAGATTTGGTAATTTGCGGGTAAGTGATGTCGGTTAAACTGATTGTAACAGCCGAGGAAAAATATACTCAGCTTGTCATGCTGGAGGGGGCCCGCGCGTGCGATTTTTTAGATTTTTATGCGGCACATTTCAGGTCAAACGCGGGATGTGAAAACGTGCGCGTCTTGGTTGATGTGCGTGGACGACCTGCTGTGATGGGGCTTGCTGAATTTCGTAGCGTTTTGGACTTAATGCATAAAAACAGGATATCAACGTTGGATATGCATATTGTCAGCGACGATAATGCACGCCCGATGCTGGGTGATTTAGTAAATGTGTTATGTGAAGAAAGCGTCGCTAAAATCCGCACCTTTTTCTATCGGGAAAAAGAGGAAGCCGAACACGTTCTCGCAAGTGTTTAAAGCTTAACCACCTTGCCGGGGTTCATAATGTTATTTGGATCGAAGGCACGTTTGACGAGACGCATGCTGTCCAGTTCAACGCCACCTCGAAAGCGGTCCATTTCGTTGATTTTTAACTGACCGATCCCATGTTCGGCGCTGAATGATCCCTCATATTTTTCAGCCATTTCATGGACGATTTCGTTAAAGGCTTCCCAGTTGGTCAGGAAGGCAGCTTTTTCCATTGTTTCAGGTTGAGAGATGTTGAAATGGATATTGCCGTCCCCGACATGACCAAAGGCACAAATACGACTGCCGGGAACAACATTACAAACAGCATGAGAAGTTTCTGCCAGAAAATCAGGGATATGGGAAACCGGGACGGAAATGTCATGTTTCACCGAACCGCCTTCGCGTTTTTGGGCCTCCGACATGCTTTCACGCAAGGCCCATATTTTTTCTGCCTGCATTAAATCCTGTGCAATAACGGCATTTTGGATGTAACCGCGATCAAACAAGGGATGTAAAGCCTCTTCTAATTCATTTTGCAGATTTGTATTCGGGCGGGAGGTCGAAATTTCAAGAACACCATACCATTGGTAAGCGGTGGTAAACGGGTCTGTCGTTCCTGTGATATGTTTCAAGACCAAATCCAGACCAAAACGCGGCATCATTTCAAAGGCCGAAAGCTGTTCGCCAAAATAGTCCCGCATATAGGCAAAGACATCCATCAAATGCCCCGGACTTTCGCTGGCAACGAAGGCGCAGGCGCGGGCTTTGGGTTTGGGGAATAATTTCAAAACAGCGCCGGTAATAACGCCCAAGGTGCCTTCCGATCCGATAAACAAATGTTTCAAATCATATCCGGTGTTGTCCTTGCGCAAGGCCCGTAAGCCATCCCAGATTTGCCCGTCCGGCAGCACAACTTCCAGCCCAAGGGCCAAGTCGCGCATGTTGCCATAACGCAAAACATGGATGCCGCCAGCATTCGTTGCAAGGTTTCCACCGATTTGACAACTGCCTTCTGCCGCAAGGGACAGCGGAAAATAAAGATCGGCCTTGTCTGCTGTTAATTGGACATTTTGCAAAATACATCCGGCATCAACGGTTATGGTTGCATTAAGGGCATCCAATTGGCGAATTTTATTGAGACGCGATAGATTGAGTAAAATGCCACCCTGCGGGACAGCCCCGCCGCAATGACCTGTGTTGCCACCTTGGGGCACGACCGGGATATTTTCATCATTACAAATGGCAAGGACTTCTGCGACTTCTTGTGTGTTTTTAGGGCAGATCAAGACATCGCAATGCCCCTGAAAACGGTTACGGCTTTCTTGCAAGTAAGGGGCGATTTCACCTTGGTTTGTAGTGAATCCTTTATCGCCTACAATAGAGTGCAGGGTTTGTAGAAGGGCGGCAGACAGGGGCATCTGAAACTCGTTTTATTCGGCTCTGGAGGCAAGAAGCTCCGTTTCGTGACTTTCTTCTACACTACCCCTTGTTTTGCATGCTTTCCAGTGCTACTTTCCGCGCTTCAAACTTTCACTTTTTTTGTAAGCCCGCATTGGCGGGTCGATAAGGGACGAAATCGTCATGTCTGCATTAGACAAAGATACCGTCAAGAACATTGCTTTTCTGTCACGCATCGAAGTGGCCGATGAAAAGCTGGAGCCGCTGGCTCAAGACTTGACCAAAATCCTTGATTGGGTTGAACAACTTTCAGAAGTTGACACCGACGGCGTAGAGCCGATGACATCCGTAGCTGCACAAACGCTGCACTGGCGACAGGACGAGGTTACAAGCGGCGACCAGCCGGACTTGGTTCTCAAAAATGCACCGGATCAGACCGATCATTGTTATCTCGTTCCCAAGGTGGTGGAATAAACATGACGAAATTAACAAACTTAACACTGGCAGAGGCCCGCGACGGCCTGAAAGCCGGTGATTTCAGCGCGGTGGAGCTGACCAAAGCCCACATCGACGCGATGGAAAAACATAAAGACCTGAACGCCTTTATTACCGAAACGCCGGAACTGGCACTTGAACGAGCACAAGCCAGTGATGCCAAGATTAAATCTGGTGATGCAGGTGCGATGGAAGGTCTGCCAATCGGTATGAAAGACCTGTTCTGTACCGAAGGGGTGCGCACAACTGCCGCCTCACGCATTCTGGATAATTTCATTCCGCCTTATGAAGCCACGGTTTCCGGTAATTTGAAAAAAGCCGGTGCGGTCATGTTGGGCAAAACCAACCTTGATGAATTTGCAATGGGTTCTGCCAACATCACGTCCAATTTCGGTTCTGTAAAGAACCCGTGGGGCGAAAATGTCGGCAAAGATCTTGTGCCCGGTGGGTCAAGCGGTGGATCTGCCGCAGCGGTTGCGGGCGGTCTGGCCTTGGCGGCAACAGGCACCGATACGGGTGGGTCCATTCGTCAACCAGCGTCTTTTTCCGGTATTGTTGGGTTGAAGCCGACATATGGTCGTTGTTCGCGCTGGGGCATTGTGGCTTTCGCATCCTCGCTGGATCAGGCTGGTCCGATGACCAAAACGGTTCGTGACGCGGCGATCATGCTGCAATCTATGGCAGGTTATGATGTGCATGATTCCACATCGGCCCGCGTTGATTTACCGAATTTTGAGGCTGCGCTCAGTGGCGATATCAAAGGTCTGAAAATCGGTATCCCGAAAGAATATAAAGTGGACGGCATGCCGCAGGAGATCTTGGAGCTTTGGAAAAAAGGCGAAGAGATGCTTAAAGATGCCGGTGCCGAAGTGGTGGATGTTTCCCTGCCGCATACAAAATATGCGCTGGCAACTTATTACATCGTTGCCCCGGCGGAAGCTTCTTCCAACCTCGCGCGTTATGATGGTGTGCGTTATGGCCACCGCGCAGAAGGGGAGTTGAAAAACCTGGATGACCTGTACATGAAAACCCGTGCACAGGGCTTTGGTGAAGAAGTACAACGCCGCATTATGATCGGTACTTATGTTCTGTCTGCGGGCTATTACGATGCCTATTATGCCAAGGCACAGAAAATCCGCACCTTGATCGCGCAAGACTTTGAAAAAGCCTATGAACAGTGCGATGTGATCCTGACACCGACCTGCCCGTCCGAAGCATTCGGGATTGGGGAAAATGAAGACGATCCGGTAAAAATGTACCTGAACGATGTCTTTACCGTACCGACATCTTTGGCCGGCCTGCCGGGCATTTCGGTTCCGACAGGTTTGTCCGCCAGCGGTTTGCCGTTGGGGCTGCAACTGATCGGGCGTCCGTTTGATGAAGAAACCGTCCTGCGTACCGCAGATGTATTGGAAAAGGCCGCTGCATTCAGCGCCAAGCCTAAGATGTTGGAGGCGTAACTCATATGGCTTACATTATCAAAGGTGAAACAGGCGATTGGGAATTGGTGATCGGTCTGGAAGTCCATTGTCAGGTCATTTCCAACGCGAAGTTATTTTCCGGTGCCTCTGCCACTTTCGGCGCAGAACCGAACCATAATGTCGCGTTTTTGGATGCGGGCATGCCGGGCATGTTGCCGGTCATTAACGAAAAATGTATTGAACAGGCTGTTCGTACGGGTCTGGGCCTGAAGGCGAAGATCAACGAATATTCTGTCTTTGCCCGTAAGAACTACTTCTACGCCGATTTGCCGCTGGGCTATCAAATTTCCCAGTTTGACAAGCCGATTGTCGGCGAAGGCACCATGATTCTGGATTTGGAAGATGGCGCGACCAAAGAAGTCGGGATCGAACGTCTGCATATGGAAATTGATGCCGGTAAATCCCAGCACGACCAACATCCGACCAAGTCCTTGATCGACTTGAACCGGGCAGGGGTCTGTTTGATGGAAATCGTTTCCATGCCGGATATGACATCACCGGAAGAAGCAGGTGCTTATTTGCGCAAACTGCGTTCTATCGTGCGTTATCTGGAAACCTGTGATGGGAATATGGACGAAGGCTCCATGCGCTGTGACGTAAACGTATCTGTACGCAAAGTGGGCGAAGAAGGCCTGCGTACCCGTACAGAAACCAAAAACGTCAACTCCGTTCGTTTCGTCATGCAGGCGATCGAGGCCGAAGCCGCCCGTCAGGTTGAAGTCTACGAAGACGGTGGTGAGATCGTGCAGGAAACCCGTCTGTTTGATCCAAGCAAGGGTGAAACACGATCCATGCGTTCCAAAGAACACGCGCACGATTATCGTTATTTCCCGGACCCGGACCTGCTGCCGTTGGTTTTGCCGGAAGGCTTTGTGGAAAATATCAGAAAAACCCTGCCAGAACTGCCGGACGAGAAAAAAGACCGCTTCATTAACGAACTGGGCTTGTCCCCTTATGATGCTTCCGTTCTGGTCGCAGAAAAAGAAAAAGCCGATTATTTCGAAGAAGTGGCCAAGGGTCGCGATACCAAACTGGCGGCAAACTGGGTGATTACCAACCTGTTTGCGGTACTGAACAAACAAGGCGTTTCGATCCAGAATAGCCCGGTCAGCGCAGCCAATCTTGGGAAACTGGTTGAATTGATCTCCAACGATACCATTTCAGGCCGGATTGCCAAAGACGTCTTCGAAATCATGGTGGAAACTGGCGGTGATCCTGAAAAGATCGTCGAAGAAAAAGGCCTCAAGCAAATCACCGATACGGGCGCGATTGAAGCCGCTATCGATGAGATTATGGCAGCCAATCAGGATAAAGTTGAAGAAATCCGTGGCGGTAAAGATAAAATGCTCGGCTGGTTCGTCGGTCAGGTTATGAAGGCCACCCAAGGCAAAGCCAACCCGGGTGTCGTAAACAAATTGCTCCGTGATAAAATCATGAGCTAACCGTTTGTTAGACCGAATATCTAAATCAAAACGCCCTCAAGGAAACTTGGGGGCGTTTTTTTATGTTACCTAAAAAAGGTTAAATCTTGCTTCCCACACCTTAAAAAAAGGGGCTGACCGAAGCCAACCCCTTAAAACCTCTTATTCCCACTCAATGGTTCCCGGTGGTTTACTGGTGCAATCATAGACCACGCGGTTAATGCCGCGCACTTCGTTAATAATGCGG
This sequence comes from Terasakiella sp., assembly GCF_048267425.1. Classification (GTDB taxonomy): domain Bacteria; phylum Pseudomonadota; class Alphaproteobacteria; order Rhodospirillales; family Terasakiellaceae; genus Terasakiella. The sequence continues at coordinate 299,036 of NZ_JBLWXN010000003.1, read as the reverse complement.
TTGGTCACGCGGCCCAAGAATTCGTGGTCGAAGTGGTAGTAATCTGCGGTCATGCCGTCGGTGGAGGTTACGGCGCGGAGCGCACAGACGTAATCGTATGTCCGGGCATCGCCCATGACACCGACGGTGCGAACGGGCAGCAAGACGGCAAACGCCTGCCAGATGGCATCATAGAGGCCAGCGTTGCGGATTTCTTCCAGATAGATGGCATCGGCTTTGCGCAGGATATCGCATTTTTCCGGTGTTAAGGGTTGACCGGGGATACGGATAGCGAGGCCCGGACCGGGGAAGGGGTGGCGACCGACAAATTTTTCCGGCAGACCCAATTCACGACCCAGTTCGCGGACTTCATCTTTGAACAGTTCGCGTAACGGTTCAACCAGATCCATGTTCATGCGTTCGGGCAAACCACCGACATTGTGGTGGGATTTGATGGTGACACTCGGCCCGCCCGTGAAGGAAACAGACTCGATCACATCGGGATATAGAGTCCCTTGGGCCAAGAAGTCGGCCCCGCCTGCCGCTTTGGCTTCTTCTTCGAACACATCGATGAACAAACCGCCAATGGTTTTGCGTTTTTTCTCTGGATCGATTTCATCGCCAAGGGCATCGAAGAACAGTTTGGAGGCATCCTTGTGGATCAATTTGATGTTGTAATGATCGCGGAACAGGGTCACAACTTCTTCGGCTTCGCCCATGCGCATAAAGCCTGTGTCAACGAAAACGCATGTCAGTTGTTCGCCAATGGCTTCATGCAAGAGAACGGCAACGACCGAGCTATCGACACCACCGGATAGGCCACAAATGACTTTGCCATTTCCAACTTGTTTGCGAACGGCTTCAATGGCTTGATCCTTAAAGGCCGCCATTGTCCAGTCACCGGAACATCCCGCAACATTGTGTGTGAAGTTCTGAATGAGTTGCGCGCCGTGCGGTGTGTGGACCACTTCGGGGTGGAACTGAACGGCGTAGAATTTCTTTTCTTCGTTGGCAACGGCGGCAAAAGGCGCGCCTTCTGAGGTTGCGACAACTTCAAAACCCGGGGCCAGTTTGGTGACGCGGTCACCGTGGCTCATCCAGACTTGTTCTTTGGCACCGACAGACCAGACACCATCAAACAAGGCACAGTCTTTATTGATATCAACAAAGGCGCGGCCGAATTCGTGGTGATCGGATGTTTCGACCAACCCGCCAAGTTGTTGCATCATGGTCTGTTGACCATAGCAGATACCCAAAACAGGAATGCCCATTTCAAATACTTTTTCAGGCGCGCGCGGGGATTCTGCCCAAGTTACGGATGCCGGACCACCAGAGAGGATGATCCCCTTTGGGTTATAGTCGTCCAGAAAGCTGTCGGTAATGGAATTAAACGGGTGAATTTCAGAATAGACACCGCTTTCACGCACGCGGCGCGCGATCAGCTGTGTTACCTGAGATCCGAAGTCGATAATAAGAATGCGATCGGTCATGGGGCCACCAGATTATGGTCTTGAAGGAGGGCGCAACATACATCATGCGCCCCGCCCCCACAATAGGCAGTCTATTGCTTAGACGTTAAAAAATGTGGTGATCAGCACAATTATCGCACCGATTAAGGCCGTAAACGTCAGAACCATACCGTAAACCCGGAGTTTCAAGATCGCTTTGCCCACACCAATGGCATGAAGCAGGCGGCCCAGTAACAGAATCGTCCCAACAACATAGAGTGTCCAATCGAGCGCATGGTTTAGCTCACTCAATGCCATTAGAAGGAGGCATAAGGGAACATACTCGATAAAGTTTCCATGTGATCGAATAGCGCGGGTTAACTCGTCAACCCCGCCGTCGTGAAAGGATACACGATGACGCCAACGCGCTTTGATGACACGGACGCTTAACAAGATCAACATCACTGTCAGGATGATCGCGTAAACGGGGGTTACAAAAAGTTGGGGGGGCGTCATTTTATTTTCTCCGGTCTTGTTGATCTAAATATGATAAGCGTCATATTTAGATATGATGTATAACATATTTTGGAAAGAGTCGAGTCATTGTGCCGGGAAAGGTTGAGTTATGGGCTATCCGCAAGGACATAAGCAAAAAACACGCGAACGCATTGTTTTGGCGGCACGTAAACTTTGGAAACGTGATGGCTACGATGGGGCTAGTGTGGACAAGGTCATGGCAGAAGCCGGACTGACACGGGGCGGTTTTTATGCCCATTTTAAATCGAAAGACGATTTGTTGGTCGAAGCCCTGTCTGAAACGTTGGCGATTGAAACGATCAATCGACTGAAAGAAGAAGGCATCAATGACGAAAAAGTCATGCGACAGATGATCGTGGATTTTTATATTTCAAAAAGGCATCGGGATTACCCGGATCAGGGGTGTCCGCTGACAGCCTTGACACAGGAAGCGGCGCGTTTTGGTTCAGGACCACGCAAAGTCCTTGGCCGTTTGGTGGACCGTTTTTCGCGATGGTTGATCGGTGGCAAGTCATCGCGTGAAAATGGATTAACGGCCTTATCCTTGATGGTCGGGTCGGTCACATTGGCGCGCGCGATAGAAGACGAAAGCCTGAGTGACGAGATATTGGAAGCATCTCAGAAGGAAGTGAAGCGGATTTTACAGATTGAATAAAGTCACAACCCATTGGTGGATTATGTGATCAGGTGATGACCAGATCAGTTTGATCGTCATGGCAAAGCTGATAACGACCAACAAGGGACGGATAATTTTGCCACCATGTTTCATGGACATATGCGAACCAAGGTAGCCCCCGACCAACTGCCCCATCGCCATGACCAGACCAACCACCCAGACCATTTGCCCACCCAAAATGAAAAAAAGCAGGGACGCAATATTACTGGTGAAATTCAGAATTTTGGTATGGGCCGTGGCTTTTAAAATGTTGAACCCCATCATGGTGATAAAAGCCACGGCAAAGAAAGATCCGGTACCGGGCCCAAAGAAACCGTCGTAAAAGCCAATGGAAAACCCGAAAAACAAGCCATAGGCCCAAACGCCGATCCGTGCTTTGCGATCTTGTGTGCCGATTTGTGGCTGAAGTAAAAAATAAAAGCCCATGCCAACAAGCAAAAAGGGAATGACGTCAATCAGCAAAGACGCATCAATTGCTTGAACCGCCAATGTGCCCAACGCGGCCCCGATGAAGGTCATGACGATCATCGGCCAGATTTCTTTAAGATTCAGGTGTCCCTTTTTATAAAAATTCATTGTGGCAGCGAAGGTACCGAAGCTGCCTTGCAATTTGTTGGTGGCTAAGGCTTGCGCCGGGGAAAGGCCCGCCCCAAGCAAGGCAGGCAAGGCAATAAGTCCGCCACCGCCCGCGATCGAATCAATCCAGCCTGCGATTAAGGCCACACAAAACAGCAGGCCGAGCGTTTCATAGCTGAGAAATTCCATTACAGACGTTCCAACACAGCGCAGAAAAATCCGTCACTTTGATGTTGATCGGGGCGCATGGACATGAAATTCCCTTCAAACGGGCAGGGCGTTGTTAATGTCTCCGCCCAGACTTGTGAAATGGGCAGGAGTTTGAAGTTTTTGTTTTCATTGAGAAAACGTTCGATCTGATCTTCATTTTCTCGTTTGAGTAAAGAACAGGTGGCGTAAATCATGCGCCCACCCGGTTTGACCAAATGGGCCGCGTTTTGCAAGATGCGCTGCTGGCGTCCTTCCAGATCAGCCAGTAATTCCGGTGTCATCTTCCAGCGGCTTTCCGGTGAACGTCGCCATGCACCAACCCCGGAACAAGGGGCGTCAATCAGCAGACGATCTACACGATTTTCAAATTGTTTTAACCACGGGTCGGTTTCATTTTGTATGGGATGCAGGATGACATTTGTCACCCCGGCACGTTCCAGCCGACGACGCATTTTATAAAGACGTTTTGATGAAATATCTAAAGCGTATAGATGGCCTTTGTTGGCCATGTCTGCACCCAGAGCCAATGTCTTGCCCCCTGCGCCGGCACAAAAATCCATGACCAGGTCACAGCCTTTGGCCCCGCTCAATAAGGCGATAAGTTGGGATCCTTCATCCTGAATATCAACGATACCGTCCTTGTAGGCCTGAACACCGCCCAGTTTGACTTTTTTTGCAGAACGCAGACACAAGGGGGAAAAATCTGTCGTCGTTGTGTCGATATTTTGTTTGTTCAGCAAGTCCTGAGCTTTGTCATGGTCAGGGTGCAAGCTGTTAATCCGCAGATCAAGCGGCGCTTCTGCATTGAGTGCCTGAAGGCATGTTTCAAAATCATCGCCCAAGGAAATCCGTAATTCATTATCCATCCAGTCGGGATATTCCAGACGAATGGGGTCGGGCGCGCTTGCAAGGTCCAATTGGGCGAGAACGGGCAGGGCCTCGACTTGTTCTTTTGTCAGTTTGGCCGGGGCATATTGTTCCCCGTTGAACAGGTCGTTCACATCCATATCGTTGAGTACACAATCCATAAAAACCAGATTTTCTGCATTTGGTTCCAAATCTGTTTTTTGGGCAAGCCAACCGAGTTTGGCACGGTTGCGCAGGATGTTGTAAATTTGAGTGTTTACGGCGCGACGGTCTTTGGAACCGGCATAACGACGGATTTTGAAGTAATCGGCAATGAGGGTGTCGGCAGGTTTTATGCCTTTGAGAATTTCGTCCATCAGTTCAATGGACGATTGGATGCGCGCTGCCGGTTTCATTTATTCTTATCCGTTCTGAAAGAAGAGAACCCCTGCATCAAATGCAGGGGTTCAGAGTATCGCAAACTTTTTAGTCTGTCTTCAACTAGAATGCACTTAATTCTTATTTTGAACCGCTGTAGTTTGGCGCTTCACGTGTGATGGTGACATCGTGAACGTGGCTTTCGCGCAGGCCCGCGTTTGTAATGCGGTTAAACTCACATTTGGTGCGCATATCTTCAATGGTTGCATTGCCGGTATAGCCCATAGAGGAACGCAAACCGCCAACCATCTGGTGAACAATGGCAGATGCTTCGCCTTTGTAAGGGACGCGGCCTTCGATCCCTTCGGGGACGAATTTCATGTCGTCTTTGACATCGGCCTGGAAATAACGGTCTGCAGAACCGCGCGCCATTGCACCCATAGACCCCATACCGCGATAGGATTTGTACGAACGTCCTTGATAGAGGAAGACTTCACCCGGTGCTTCGTGCGTACCGGCGAGCATAGATCCCACCATCACACAACTTGCCCCGGCGGCAATGGCTTTGGCAATATCACCGGAATGTTTGATCCCACCGTCTGCAATAACCGGAACGCCGTGTTTTGCAGCGACTTCAACCGCATTCATAATTGCGGTTAATTGTGGAACACCAACACCGGCAACGATCCGGGTTGTACAAATGGAACCGGGACCGATACCGACTTTGACGGCATCTGCACCAGCGTCAATCAGGGCTTGTGCTGCTGAACCGGTTGCAATGTTGCCGCCGATCACCTGAACGTTTGAATGATGTTTTTTGATTTTGGCAACCTGTTCGATCACCCCTTTGGAATGACCGTGGGCGGTATCAACAACCAAAACATCCACACCGGCATCGATCAGGGCAACGGAACGTTCCCAACCGCTGTCGCCTGTGCCGGTTGCTGCGGCGACGCGCAGGCGACCATGTTCGTCTTTACAGGCGAGGGGGTGTGTCGCAGCCTTATCAATATCCTGTACGGTCACCAGACCGATGCAGCGATATTTATCATCAACGACCAACAGCTTTTCAACCCGGTTTTGATGAAGCAGGCGTTTGGCTTCTTCACCGGAGACACCCTCTTTGACGGTGACGAGGTTTTCCTTGGTCATCAATTCCGAAATGGGTTGATCGGGATTTTCGGCAAAACGCATATCACGGTTGGTAATAATCCCGACCAGTTTGCCTGTGCCACGTTCAACAACCGGGAAACCTGAAAATTTGACTTCTTCTTTTTTCGCCATGACTTCGGCAAGTTTTGCATCCGGCGGGAAGGTCAGTGGATCGGCGACCATACCGGATTCGAATTTTTTGACTTTGCGAACTTCGGAAGCCTGTTCGGGAATCTCAAGGTTTTTATGAATGACACCGATGCCGCCAAACTGGGCCATGGCAATCGCCATGCTGCTTTCCGTGACCGTATCCATTGCAGCAGAGACAAGCGGAATGTTCAGCTTGATGCCTTTTGTCAGGTTTGTGGAAGTGTTTGCTGTGGCGGGCAAAACGTCTGATGCAGCGGGAATAAGCAATACATCGTCGAAGGTCAAAGCTTCTTTAATAGTCACGGCCATCTCCATGGATATCGGGTGTCTGGATTTGGCGCGTTATATATACACAGGTCTTACCAACATTCCACAAGATTCATGCAGCGCAGCAAACTTTTTTTCAATAAACCGAAAATAGTTCTTGCAAATGATAATGATTATTAATAACGTTTTAAGTGTCCCGAGCACGGGATGCTGTGAAACGATCGTCCGGGCCTTGTGTTTTGGTTTCTTCTTCTCCCCAAAATGTAAGGCCCGGACAATTCGACAGCCAAGATTTCCAAATGCTGTTATGGAGTTTTCGATGTGCGATTTGCATAAACCCGATTTGATGCTCGAGACGAAGCTAAAGATGATCCCCAAACGCCGTAAACTTTGGGAATTGGATGTTCATTGGCATTGTTCGGTGATTGGCACCTGCATTTCGCATGATGAATTGCGCAAGTTGGGGCAAAAATGTAAGGCACCGGCTTACGATGGGCGAAGTGCGGATTATAAACTGCATGGCTTTATGGTGGGCAATGCACGTTATTCCCAAGGGGTCGGGCGTGTTCTGCACAAGTTTTTGGAACGCAAATACGCCCGCACAATCAAAACATTTGCCAAAGCAAAAACATCGGAAGATGTCGAAGCTCTTTGGCGGGATGCGTTTGAACGGGGCTATATCCCCGGACCATTTTGGGCGGTGATGACCCATCAGGCGAGTTCCCATGAATTGCTGGCGCAAGTATATGGTGAGGTTCATATGTTGTCGCATCTGGAAGGGGCTAGCAATCGGGCTGATCATCGTGAAATTGCAGACTTAAAATCCACGATTACGGTCATGCAAAATGATATGCAGGATCTCAATAAAAATCATCGCAAAGCCATCGACAAGCGCGACCATCTTATCGGTAATTTAAAACGGGAACTTTCCGATGCGCAAGCCAAGGCCAGCCGCAGTGATGAGCTTGAGGCGATGTTATTGGCGGAACAGGAAGGGCATTCTGTCGCGCGCCTTGAGAAACGAATTGATTGTCTGACCGCGCGGGTCCTTCAAGAAACGGACCGTGCCGATTTAAGTCAGGCCCGCATGCTGGAAATGGAATTGAAATATAAAGAAACCAGTGCGGCACTTTCATTTAAGGATGCACGTATTCTTGAATTGGAACAGGAACTCCTGTCATTGGAAAAGAATGCCTGCATGAAAGAACAAGGCTGCCCCGGCGGGGAAGACCTTTGTGGTCGATGCATTGCCTATATCGGCGGGCAGACCAAGCAAGCCGCGTTCTTCCGTGACTATGTAGAAAAGAAAAACGGGCAATTCTTGCACCACGACGGCGGTTTGCACGATGGTCAGGCGCGTTTGCAGTCCATTGTTGCACAGGCTGATGCCGTCATGTTTCCGGTCACATGCGTCAGTCACGAAGCCACGCGTGAAATTAAACGAATTTGTGCGCAACAATCCAAACCCTTTGTTCCGTTGCGTAGTCAGGGGTTGGGGGCCTTTACACGGGGGATTGACGATCTCGCCCGAAATTAGGCCGTAATCAGGATGCGTCGCTGAAGGTGTTCTTTCCGCGAAAACCGCTGGCAACCAAATAGGTTTCTGATGAATCCTTGCGGCTTGCCGGCGGTTTAGCGTGGCGAACCGTTTGAAATTGCAGTTTAAGTTGTTTCAACAAATCCGCATCGGCCCCGCCCGCCAAAACTTTTGCCACAAACCAACCGTTTGGTTTCAGGACTTCTTCGGCGAAATAGGCTGCAGCCTCAACCAAAGCTGTAATCCGAATATGGTCCGTTTGCGGGTGTCCGCTGGCAGAGGCTGCCATATCGCTCAAGACCACATCGACAGGCCCGCCGATGACTTCTTTCAGCCGATCAGGGGCGTCATTGTCCATAAAGTCACCCACCAGCAGGGTTGCACCGGGAATTTCTTCGACTTCTTGCAAGTCAATGCCAATGACATGACCGTTCGGATTTTTTTCGGCATCAATACGTTCTGCGGCGACTTGTGTCCAACCACCCGGCGCGCATCCCAGATCAACGACTTTTTGACCGGGTTTTAAAAATTCAAATCGGTCATCCAGCTCAATCAGCTTAAAGGCCGCGCGGGAACGATAACCTTTGCGGTGGGCTTCTTGAACGTAAGGGTCATTGAGTTGGCGTTGCAGCCAGCGTGTGGAAGAAAGCTTGCGTCCACGCGCAGTTTTAACGCGCACGGTTTTATCGCGTTTGGCTTGAACGGTTTTCCACTTCTTGCTTTGGGACATGGGGGCACTTTACGTCGTCTGGGGTTGTCGATGGGCATTATCACCCGCTCGCGTCTCTTACATAATCTTCTTTATAACAGAAATAAAGGGCTTTTGCGCCTATTCTTGTGCACGCATCAGATTAAGTAAGATCCCTTCGCGAATGCCGCGGTCTGCAATCGTCAGTTCCCCAACAGGCCAAAGTTTGCATAAGGCTTCCAAAATTGCACACCCGGCAATGACCAAATCGGCGCGACTGGTCCCAATGCAAGGGTGTGCCGCGCGTTCATCGCATTTCATCACGGCCAACTTCTGGGACACACGATGGATTTCGTCAAACGGCAGGCTCATCCCATCAACTTTGGACCGTAAATAACGGGGTAGTTTTAGATGAATGGCGCCAAGCGTGGTGACTGTGCCTGAGGTTCCCAGCATTTGGACCATGCCGTTTGCCACATCATGTGAAATCGCGTTGCGTTCATTGAAGGCCCGCAGTTCCTTTATGACATGATCCTGAATGGCTTGATAGCTTTCTTGTGTGACTTCTTCGGCGTGGGCGTATTCTTCGGAAACCGTCACAACCCCGATGGGCAGAGAGATCACATCGACCACATGTGGATCCCCCAGACGGTCCAGCTCAATCCACATGATTTCCGTACTGCCACCGCCAATGTCAAAGACGAGAGCTTTGGGCTTTTCAAGGCTGAGGAGAGAAGCACATCCGGCAAGGGCGAGATTGGCTTCTTCTTCCGGGTTTATGGCTTCCAGATCCAGTCCGGTTTCTTCCGCAACGCGATTGAGAAAATCAAGGGTGTTTTCTGCACGCCGACAAGCTTCTGTTGCAACAGAGCGTACAAAAGTGACATTGCGGTTTTGAATTTTTTTGGCACAGACCAACAAGGCTTTGACAGTCCGTTCCATTGCGTCTTCGGACAAACGGCCGCTTTGGGCCACATCTTCACCCAGTCGGGTGATGCGTGAAAAAGAATCTACAACCCGAAATCCTTGGCGGGTGCGCCGTGCAATCAGCATCCGACAGTTATTGGTGCCTAAATCCAACGCGGCATAAAGAGGCATTAGGGCAGAATTCTGTACATCCTGCGCTTTTTTACGCTTCTTTCTATGCTGCATATGGTTTGATGCCACTTTGTATTTACGCTCCGGTCCGTGATTTGCTTTTTATGACGAATACCCCTGAATTCTTTTTATACGATGAAGCCGCCAAACAGGAAAGGGGAAAGAAAGGAAAAAAGTTGAAATACAGTGATAATCATTCAATGGTTTTTAGGTGGAGCTTTTTCTACTTGTGATAACTTTGTTTCGGTGTTTTAATAATTTTATAATTAAAATCTAAGAGCTGGGGATGTTATGTGATGTGGGATCGCTTGTCTTTGGGCGGAAAAATGGCCGCTCTTTCGTCATTAATCGTGTCTTTTTGTTTGATCGTTGGGATTACAATAGCAACCAATCAAGCGTCCAAAGCAACATTGGATCTTGCTTTGGCCGATGCGGCAGATATCGGTCGAACGCAGAGTGCAAATGTAAAATTGCAATTGGACAGCGCCATGTTGGTGGCGAAAGAATTGCAAAAAACATTTATGGCGATGCGGCGCTCAGGGGTTGATAACCGTTCTGCCTATGATGCTGTTTTAGAAGATACGATGAAAATGCATCCCGAAATTGCAGGGGCTTGGGCTGGGTTCGAACCAAATGCGTTTGATGGGCGCGATGCGGATTATCAAGGTAAAGAACCGCATAACGTAAAGACGGGTCGCTATGCGACCTATTTTTATAATTTTGGTGGTGGTGTAACGCCTTACTATTTGACCAGTCTGGATGTGGACCCCTCAGACCCGACGGGGGATTATTACAACATCCCGTTAAAAACAGGACAGCCGTTTGTGGTTGATCCCGTCATGTACAATATTGATGGTGTTGATATTCTTCTTCCGTCTTTTGTTTATCCGGTTTTGGATGAGGCGGGAAAACCCATCGGTGTGATCGGTGTGGATATGGCGGTTAATGATATGGCCGCTGCGTTTGCTAAATTACATCCTATGGGGACGGGCCGTGTCTCTGTGATTTCAAACAAGATGAAATGGGTTGCCCATCCGGATAAAGCAAAAGTGGGTAAAGATCTGGATGATAAAGATGCCAAACAGGTTGCGGCTGTAAAGAAAATGACAGGTACAGATGTTGTGATCGAAGAAATCGGGTCGGCACACCATTTGTTTTTGCCCATTCCGATTATGGATGTGAAGACTCCGTGGTATATTGAAGTGGAGATCCCGACTGAAACTTTGACGGCAAGTGCCGACAGGATCGCGTTAAATATGATTGTGATTGCCGTTGTGCTGGTGATTGTTTTATGCGTTTCTCTACTGTTTCTGGGGCAGCTTATTATTAGAAAACCACTTCAAAACTCTGTTGGTATTATCCACGAATTGAAAAATGGCAATTTCGAAGTGACTGTCACAGGGCGACGTCGTAAGGATGAAATTGGCGAGATCAATACGGCCTTGGAAGTGTTCCGCGATGATGCCAAAAAAATGCAGGAAATGGAGGCCGCCCAGCAACGTGCGTTACGCGAGGCCAGTCAGCAACGGGCCGAAGAACGGGCAAAAATGGCGGCAGACCTTGAGGAAACATTGGGCAAGACCATCGCGCTGATCAATGCGGCGGCGACGCGGATTAAAAACGATTCAGAAGAGATGTCGGATACATCTGATCAATCTATGGAGCAAGCGGTTCTTGTGGCAGCCAGTGCGGAAGAGTCCTCTTCGAACGCGCATGCTGTGGCCTCTGCGGCGGAGGAACTCTCCGCCTCTATCAATGAAATCAGTTCTCAGGTGCAATTGTCCTCTTCGACAACACAAGAAGCCGTTGATGAGTCTAAACGTGCAAATGAAATGGTTTTACGCTTGTCGACGGCAGCTGAAAAAATTGGCGAAGTTGTGAGTTTGATTACAGATATTGCGGCCCAGACCAATCTACTTGCCTTGAATGCAACGATTGAAGCGGCCCGTGCAGGAGATGCCGGTAAAGGGTTTGCCGTCGTGGCAACCGAAGTGAAAAATCTTGCAAACCAAACGGCGCTTGCAACGGATGAAATTTCCCAACAGGTTGCCTCTATTCAGACCGAGACCCGAGGGACGGCCGTGGCTATTCAAACGGTATCTTCCACGGTTTTGAATGTGAATGAAATCGCGGCGACGATTGCCTCCGCAGTTGAAGAACAAGGTGCCGCCACGCAGGAGATTTCTCATAACGTGCAGCAAGCGGCGGCAGGTGCGGCAGAGGTTACCCAAACCATTTCAATGGTACGTGAAGGGGCGATGAGAACAGGTGAACAAGCGAAAGATTTACAAGTCTCTATTTCGGATATGAGCAATGCCATTGCCGGTCTGGACGGAGAGGTTCGCAGCTTCCTTGAGACTGTTCGGAATGCGGGAACGGAGGAATAAAAATCCTTTTAGATTGTATCATTATGATGGAATCGATTTTAAATTGCTGAGAAAGCGGTCAAATCCAATTCAGGTTTGACCGTTTTTTCGTTCCAGATAACGCAGGTTTCCGTGGTTTCGCAAAGATTCTGATGTGAAAGCTATGCGAGATTCGGAAATCAGGCATGAAAAAAACGCATATTGCGTTGCACAATGCAAAAAAAATAGTCGGTAATACCAGAAACGTGAGAGTTCCTCTGCTTTTTAATTGACTTTGATCAATCTCGGCGGAAACTATAGAGTTTGTGGAAATTTCTAAAATTAGAATACTTCTTCGCATCTGCAAAAAGTTGTTTCATTACCGTACAATATTTTAAGATTTCTCAATTTTTTTTGCATTGATGACTGGACCGGAGGTGTTTTTCTAAGGTACAAAATTGCGGGTTACGGCGCTTACTTTGTAACAAAGTTGTCGTAAAATAATTTTTTGTAACAATAAACCGCTGCTTTCCATGTGGCGGACACTCTCGATCTGTAGGGGAGGCTTTTTTTAAATGAGTACACATGATGGACAAGGTTATTGGGCGGCTAATATTCGTCTCGTGACTTGGCTGCTTGTTGTTTGGGCAATCTGCTCTTATGGCTTTGGTATTCTCCTGCGTGATGCGCTGGATGCTATGGTACCGTTTGGTGGTGTTGGACTGGGTTTCTGGTTTGCACAACAAGGGTCAATTTTCGTCTTCTTGGCTTTGATTGCGATCTACGCCAAGAAAATGGCTCAAATTGACGCTGATTTCGGCGTACGCGAAGACTAATAATCGTCTGGGGAATGACTTAAATGGATCTTACAACTCTTACGTATATCTTTGTGGGCGGCTCTTTTGCGCTCTACTTTGGTATCGCAATTTGGGCCAAGGCTGGCACAACGGGTGAATTTTATGCTGCGGGTCGCGGTGTACACCCGGTGGCCAACGGTATGGCCACGGCGGCAGACTGGATGTCTGCGGCTTCCTTTATTTCCATGGCGGGTTTGATCTCGTTCATGGGTTATGATGCGTCCATCTTCCTGATGGGCTGGACAGGCGGTTATGTGCTTTTGGCCCTGTTGCTGGCACCGTACCTGCGTAAATTCGGCAAATATACGGTGCCGGAATTCGTGGGCGACCGTTTCTATTCTACCTCTGCCCGTGTAACGGCGGTTGTTTGCTTGATCGTGGCATCTGTTACGTACGTTATCGGTCAGGTTAAAGGTATTGGTGTTGCGTTCTCTCGCTTCCTGGAAGTGGATTTCGTAACTGGCCTGTGGATCGGTATGGCAATCGTTGCGGTTTACGCTATTCTCGGCGGTATGAAGGGTGTGACATACACTCAGATCGCTCAGTACTGCGTTTTGATTTCCGCTTACACTGTACCGGCTGTGTTTATTTCTTTAAACCTGACGGGCTCTCCGCTGCCGCAAGTCGGTCTGTTCTCCGGTACGGAAGACGGCACACCGATGTTGACGAAGCTGAACCAGGTTATTACTGATTTGGGCTTTGCGGAATATACCGCGCAGAAGGGTGGAACGATGAATATCATCTTCTACACGTTCTCCCTGATGATCGGTACAGCGGGTCTGCCGCACGTTATCATTCGTTTCTTCACGGTACCGAAAGTCCGTGATGCGCGTGCGTCTGCTGGTTGGGCATTGGTCTTCATTGCGTTGCTTTACACAACAGCTCCGGCGGTTGGTGCTATGGCTCGCTTGAACCTGATGAACGCTATTCAAACTGGTGAAGTTGGATCGCCCGACGGTAACTTGGTCTATGCTGAACGTCCGGATTGGTTTAAAAACTGGGAAGCCACTGGCTTGCTGAAGTTTGAAGACAAAAACGGCGACGGCAAAATCCAGTACTACAATGAGAAAAACAAGGAATTTGCTGCGAAAGCCGAAGCTTGGGGCTGGAAAGGCAACGAAATGGTTAAGGTTGACCGCGACATCATGGTTCTGGCGAACCCGGAAGTTGCGCAACTCCCGAACTGGGTCATTGCCCTTGTTGCTGCCGGTGGTTTGGCTGCGGCCCTGTCCACAGCGGCTGGTTTGTTGTTGGCAATTTCTTCTGCCGTTTCTCACGACTTGCTGAAGTCTACCTTCATGCCTGAAATTTCTGAAAAACAAGAACTGTTGGCTGCGCGTATTGCGATGGCTGCTGCGATCTTGCTGGCCGGTTATCTGGGTATGAATCCTCCGGGCTTTGCGGCACAAACCGTGGCACTTGCCTTCGGTCTGGCGGCATCTTCTATCTTCCCGGTTCTGATGATGGGTATCTTCTCCAAGAAGATGAACAACAAAGGCGCTATTGCCGGTATGACAACGGGTATCGTTTCCACCTTGGTATATATCTTTACATTCAAAGGTTGGTTCTTTATTCCGGGGACAAACATGCTGGCGAACACGCCTGCGAACCACCTGTTCGGGATTTCTCCGGAAGCCTTCGGTACAGTTGGTGCAATCCTGAACTTTGCGGTTGCGTTCATCGTAATGAACATGACTGAGCCGGTTCCGGAAGAAATCGAGCACATGGTTGAAGACATTCGTATCCCGAAAGGTGCGGGTGCTGCTCAAGACCACTAAGATTTTATTTTAGTTGTCTGAATAGACCACAATTTAAGACGGGCTCTGCTGTTGGCAGGGCCCGTTTTTTATTTTTATTCTCCATATTCATAAAATGCATATCCGATCCGATAGGGTATCGCTTGACGAATGGTGGGAAAGAATTCAATCTACAACAAACTCATACCAGACCGTATGAAATTTGGTATTATTTCCATGTTGTAGGGGGCACTATATGGACATTGAACTTATTGAGATCCGGGATTTTTTAAAACAACATCATCCTTTTGATCTGTTGCCGCAAGAGGCGTTGGAAAAACTGCCGAAAAGCATTGAGGTTCGTTATGCCCGACGGGGAACTGTTTTGTTCGAACCGGGTGAAGAGAATAAATTCTTGTGGGTTGTGCGCACAGGCGCCGTTGAAACATTAGACCCGGAAGGCAATCTGCTTGCGCGTTTGTCGGAAGGGGAATGTTTTGGTGTACGCGCGATTTTGCGCGGTGGCATTGCGGTAAACCGCTGTGAAGCGATTGAGGACAGCCTGCTGTATTTGATGCCGGTAACGGAATTTGACCGCTTGCGTGAAGCCTATCCGCAATTCGCATTCTTTTTCTCCCCGATGGGGGGGGATCGTTTGCGTTCTGCACGTGAATTGGCGGAAACAGGTGGTGAAAACGGCATGGGGTTGATGTCGGCAAAGGTCCGCGACATGTTGAAACGCGCCCCGGTGACAACATCTGCCGATGTGACCATCCAACAGGCCGCCCAGCAAATGTCCAAAGAGGGGGTTTCCTGCCTTCTGGTAACGGATGGCGGGAAATTGATCGGGATCGTTACGGACAAGGATTTACGCAACCGGGTGGTCGCCAAGGGCATTGCCTACGATCACCCCTTGTCTGAAATTATGACAACCGATCCTATTTTCATTCAGGCTGATGATTATCTTTTTGATGCCTTGCTGACGATGTCGCGGAGCAATATTCGCCATTTGCCAATTATTGATAATGGTGAGGTTGCGGGCGTTGTCACCACGACAAATATTATTCAAAAACAAACGACGTCGATGGTTTATCTGGTGGGCGATATTTATAAACGCAACAGTATCGCCGGCTTGCGCGAGGTTGTGAAACAGGTCCCGGCAATGGTGATGAATTTGGTGGATACCGGGGCGAGTGCCCATAATATCGGCCATGTGGTCTCAACCGTTACCGATGCAATCGCCACACGCTTGTTGCAACTGGCAGAAGAGAAATTCGGCGAACCACCTATACCTTATTCATGGATTGTTGTCGGTTCCGAAGCACGCCATGAACAGACCGCGTTGTCCGATCAGGATAACGGACTGGTCTTGCATGACAGCTACGACGAAACCCTGCATGGGGAGTATTTCCGCAATCTTTCGAAATTCGTCAGTGATGGCTTAAATGATTGTGGGTACATCTATTGTCCGGGGGACGTGATGGCGACCAATGATAAATGGCGCCAACCTTTATCGCAGTGGAAAAAATATTTCGCCAAGTGGATCGATACACCGGAACCCGAAGCCCTGATGCTGTCGAGTGTCTTTTTCGATATGCGCAGTATTTATGGGGATGAAAGCCTCTATACGAACTTGCGTGAATTCGTTCTGAAAAAAGCCACCGGCAATCGTATTTTCCTGTCTTTCATGGCGGGCAACGCTTTGACACACCAACCGCCGCTTGGCTTTTTCAAGAATTTTGTCCTTATTCGCGGGGGGGAAAATGATCACACATTCGATCTCAAACACAATGGGGTTGTGCCGATTATTGATCTTGCACGGACCTATGCGTTGGATGCGGGATTGAGCGAGGTAAATACCGAAGATCGCTTGAAAGCGGCTGTTGAAAAGAAAATCATTAGTCAAGCGGGTGCAAATGATTTGTTGGATGCGCTGGAATTCATTAGTATTACGCGTTTGCGCCACCAAGCTAGACAAATCCGCAATTCGCAAAAAGCGGATAACTTTATGCCACCGGATGATATGTCGCATTTTGAACGCAACCATCTAAAGGATGCTTTCAATGTGGTGAAAACCATGCAGTCGGCTTTAGCTTCTGCCTATACCTAGAACATTTTAATTTAATGCAAATGCGTCGGTGCAGGTTGAGATAACCTGCTCGGGATTTGCTCTAAGAGACGACTGTTATGTGGAAAAGAATATTCGGCCCGGACCTGCGTCGTGAATGGTATCTACTCAAGATGCCGGAAGGGCCGATGAAACAATTTTATCGAAAACCGATCCCCTGGCCGGAGACTGATTACCGGGAACTGGAATATCTGTGCATTGATCTGGAACTGACCGGATTAAACCCGCATACCGATGAAATCCTCAGTATTGGTTTTGCGCCTATTGTCGATCAAAATGTTGTGTTATCTGAATCTGCACATTATTTGGTTCGCCCGTCAGGAGATTTACCAGAAAATTCGGTTGTTGTGCATGGCCTGACGGATGACCGTCTGGCCGAGGCCGAGCCACTGGAAAATGTTTTACCGCATGTATTGATGGCTTTATCCGGGCGGGTTTTGCTGGCCCATCATGCACCGATTGAACTGGGTTTTCTGAATATTGCGTGTGAACGGCTCTATGGATATCCGCTTTTGACACGGGCGGTGGATACGCTTGAGCTTGAAAAACGCAACCGCTTACAACGCAACCAGCCGATTGATGGCGGTGTTCTCAGGCTGGCGAAGGCGCGCGAAACGTATAATTTGCCACGTTACAGGGCACATAACGCTTTGGTGGACGCGGTTGCCTCCGGTGAATTGTTCCTTGCCCAAGCCGCGCATAAGGCGGCGAAGGGTGAAAAATTGATGCTACGTGAACTTATGTTCAAAAATCGTTGAAAAAGTAGCGAATTTGATAGGAAAAGCTTGAGTTTTTTCTACTTTCTGCGCATTTTCTCAGACCTAGTTTTTTAAGAACGAGAAAAGATTTTTCCTATGTGGGATATTATTATTGCGCTTTGTTTGGTTGCGGTTGTTTGTGGGCCTGTTTGGGCGATTTCGCGTTATTTACGTGTTGATCTGCCCAAGTTTGTTTTACCGATGCTGGCCGGGATTTCCTTACTCACTTTCAACGCTTACATGCGCTACACATGGGGGGATCGCACGGCGGCGGCCTTTCCGCCCGAAGTTGTTGTGTTAAAAGAATATCGTTTCTCTTCCATCTTTGAACCGTGGACCTATCTGGTGCCGCGCGTTTCACATTTTATTGCAGCCGATACCACGCAAACACGCACCAACGAAGAACATCCTGAAATCATCATGGGGGCAACCGTTATGATGCAGGAACATCAGGAAACATTGAATATGACGGTGCTGGTAAATTGCGAGAAAGATATCGTTGCGGTATTGCCGACCAAGCAAATTGCACAAGGCCAAAATCCACTTGAACTCGCACAGTGGTCCGGGAAAAATGAATTCCCTTATATCGCGGATTTTTATTGCAAGAAGTAATCGTCTTTAAGGGTTACAAAGTGCCCTGCTTGATGTAATCACGGATTTTTAAGTCTTTTTCGACCATATGTTTGACGATCAGGGCGCGCAGGAAATTGACGGACGGTGAGAGCTCAGCACCGTCTTTCCCGTCTTGCAAATCCGTGAGGATCAAATCAGCATCTTGGCGCAGAATTTCGTGATGTTCTTTGTGGGCGCTATATTCCGGGAAGCCGATATTTTTCATAATCTGTTCTTCATAAGCAAAATGTTTAAGTGTTTCGCTTATGATGTGTGTGTACTGTTCAACGAGAACAGTTTGCGATGAACCTGTTTCCATCGCGTCAATAAACTCGTTGAACAACTGGAAAAGCGCAGCGTGTTGTTCATCGAGGCTGAGAATCTCGGTACTGAGTTTCTCATTCCAGTCGATCTTCTTGGGCACGAGTAGTTCTTTCTAAAATTTTTGGCACATATTGCCTGCATTTTAGAATCATTTCAAGTGGAAAGCCGGCTTATTCAATCAACCGGGCGGCTTGGCGAATGACATCGCCGTTGGCGTGGGGGTGGAACATATGTTCACTCAGGTAACGTCGCCATGCTTTGGCCCCGCGTTCCCCTTGGAACAGGCCAAACAGATGCTTCGCCATATGCCGGACATAGACGTCATTTGCAACTTTGTCATCGACATAAGGCAGAAAGGCGGCAAGGGCCTCTTCACGGGTGATCACAGGGCGCGTGTCGCCATAAATCAACTGGTCGGCATTTGCCATGATGTAGGGCGTTTCATAAGCCGCCCGTCCGATCATCACACCATCAACTTTGTCCAGATGGCTGGCGGCTTCTTCAACCGTTTGAATGCCACCGTTGAGGATAATCTCAAGATGTGGGAAATCTTTTTTGACCATATGCACGATATCGTGGCGCAGGGGTGGGATCTCCCGGTTTTGTTTGGGGCTTAAGCCTTTCAGCCATGCCTTGCGCGCATGAATGATAAAGGTTTCGCACCCGGTTTGCGCCACCCGCTCAATAAAGGTACAGAGCAATTCATAACTATCCAGATCATCAATCCCGATCCGATGTTTGATGGTGACGGGAATATCACTGGCATCCTGCATCGCCTTGATGCAATCAGCCACCAAATCAGGTTCCGCCATCAAACAGGCGCCAAATCGCCCGGCACTGACCCGATCACTGGGGCAGCCAACGTTCAAATTAAACTCGTCATAACCCCATTCTTGTGCGATTTTACAACATTGCGCCAACTGCGCCGGATCACTACCGCCCAGTTGCAGGGCAATGGGGTGCTCAATATCGCTGTAATCCAAAAACCGCCCGGGTCCGTCCTTGCTGAAAATAATCGCCGGTGCGACAACCATTTCGGTATAGAGCAACGTTTGCTTGGTCAACCCCCGCATAAAGACCCGCTGATGACGATCCGTCCATTCCATCATCGGTGCCACGGACAGCCTGCGGTCTACCTTCCCCTGTTTTCTGGGTGTATTGCTAGACTTTGGCATTTGGTTGG
Organism: Terasakiella sp.; assembly: GCF_048267425.1. GTDB lineage: Bacteria > Pseudomonadota > Alphaproteobacteria > Rhodospirillales > Terasakiellaceae > Terasakiella. The sequence continues at coordinate 279,551 of NZ_JBLWXN010000003.1, read as the reverse complement.
ACACGGTGCAGGCTTTCAACAATGGCAGAAAATATTGGCTTAAAAGATACGTGAGGCTGTAAAAAAGATTGGATGGTGACGTATTATTTTGCCTGTATTTAGTCTAAAATCCTCTAAATTAAAACTGAAAACTGCGTTTGCAAATAAAGATTGTTGTAATTTATATCTTTTCTATTTTTGAATGTTTACGTTATTGTGTGATATATAAGCTCTAAGTAAAACGTAAACTATATAAGGGTCTTTATATGTGGAATATTTTAGATTGGCTTATAGCCAATCCAGCTACGGTTTCAGCGCTAGTATCGGCTGCTGCTACTGCTGTGATTTCTGTTTTGACAATAAAGCTTGCCAATGAAAATACAAAGATGCGTAAAGCCTCAACGGAACCACATGTTGTTGCTTACCTTTCACCGGATCAATCTGGGAATGGCGCTATTAATTTTATCATTGCAAACGTTGGTCAAGGGCCAGCATTTGATGTCAATTTCATTTTTAAGAATGATATTGATAATTTTAAAGCAAACGGGGTGGCTGTTGGAAATCATACAGGAAGAACCCCACTAAATACTTTGCCTCAAGGGGAAAAGTACATAAATTTCTTTGCCATTATTCAGGTTCTTGCAAGCGAACCTTATCTTAAACCGTTCGAAATCCAGTTAACTTATAAAGGGATTAATGAAAAAATAATTAACAAGAAAACGACGATCGACGTTAAGCAATTTTTAGGAACGAATGTGCCACGGCGTTTAGGTGTGCATGATATTGCAGAGAGTTTACAAAAAATTCAGAAACATATGTGCTCTAAGTAAGCCTATGACAATACGCGAAGGCTTGAGTATATATGTGATTTTTATAAGGACGTCTATCTCATCACAGGCGATGCTTCGGCGGTGTTCTGTTTATTTTAATACAAAACCATAACGACTTCGCACGAAAAAAACATTCAGGCCGGGCCGCCGAAAACGGACCAGTTGTAGTGGGTGGAGAGGTCTTCCAGGGCTTGGGTACCGAGCAGGGAGTTTCCGCATGAATCAAGGCCCGGGGACCAGACGGCGATAGAGGCCTGATTGGGCACGATGGCGAGGATGCCGCCGCCGACACCGCTTTTACCGGGAATGCCGACACGATAGGCGAATTCACCCGACCCATCGTAATGGCCGCAGGTCATCATTAAGGAATTGATGGAACGCACCCTTTGTTTGTCGATCATATGATGTTTATCAGTACCGCCACTGAGAAAACGCCCGGCGCGGGCCAGTTGTTCACAACTCATTTCAATGGCGCATTGGTGAAAGTACGTGCCCAATGTGCAATCGCAATCATTTTCAATATTCCCCATAGATTTCATAAAATGGGCGAGGGAGTAATTGCGGTGTCCGGTCTGGTTTTCAGATTTCGCCACGGCTTCGTTAATATAGATATCGTCATCTGAGGCCGCCGCGCGTACAAACATCAGGATTTCCGCCAAGGCTTCTTTTGGGGTGCTGCCGCTCAGGATACTGTCGGTGGTAACAATGGCCCCGGCGTTAATGAAGGGATTGCGCGGAATGCCGTGTTCTGTTTCCAGTTGAATGATGGAATTGAACGGATTGCCCGATGGTTCCTTGCGCACACGTTGCCACAGCTTATCGCCCAACCGCCCCAAGGCAATGGCAAGGGTAAAGACCTTGGAGATGCTTTGAATGGAAAATTTGGTGGTGGAATTCCCCGTGCTGAATTGCCGTCCGTCATTAAAACAAATGCTGAGGGCAAATTGATTGGGGTCCACGCGGGCCAATTCGGGAATATAGTCGGCAACCGAGCCTTTTTGTGGCGTTTTTTGCAGGCGCGTACCCAGTTTATCCAAAAAAAGCTGTAAATCCTGCGGGTGTTTGTCTGTAACGAACATGACGTGCGTCACCTATCCTCTATTTTAAATGTGAAGGAAAAAGGCATGGCATGTTCACGAAGGGATGTCCACCATATTTGAGTTATTGGTACTACCTATTTGTTTGTGGCTTTTAAGGGAACAGGTGTAAAATCAATTTTTATGCCTTATTTGACTGTAATAAAACTTTAAACAATAAAAATATATCGAAAAACGATAAAAAAATATTGACTATCAAAAGGCGTGCTGATACCTATCCTCATATTGGTCCCAGTTGGAGGTAAGAGGATGTCGGTTCGAAAATCAGTTTTTCATGTGGCGCTTTTTGCTGTCCTTCTTTTGGTGCTGCAAGGTGCGTACACATATTATTTCAAAGTAAAATTAATGGACTGGATCTGGCAGTTGTAGCCGGGGCAAGGGTATAGGTGGTTTGCGTGTAATGAATGAAGTGAAATTAACAAGGCTGGTCCTGATTTTAAGATGGTTAATTATCTCCGTTATGATCTTGCAGATCGTTGAGGGTGTAAGTCTGTTTTTGACCGACCAGGATGTTTATCTCAAATTTGATGGCGAGATATGGAAGCGAAGTATTTCTGCCTTTGAAAATATGGATCAGATATTTATTGGCCTGATTGTATTCATTCCGATTTTTGTTTTGCTCTGGGGATTATTTCAGTTGATCAAGATGTGCAATCTTTTTGATCAAGGGGTGATTTTTGCGCACGAGACAATAATCTGTTTTAAACGGTTCTCTGTCAGCTTAATTGTTTTATCCGGTGTCGAAACGCTTGGAAATCCAGCCCTTTTAATCTATTTTTGGGTGCGCGGTATCTATGATAAGTTCCCCGACATCGGGATTATGCTGATCCTGGATACGCTGGAAATATCGCTTTTGGCATTCGGTGTGCTGTGCTTTTTGATCACGCGAATTATGGAAATTTCGCTGGAGCAGAAAGAAGAATTGGAATTGACCATTTAAAGAATGGGTTTGGGCAAGGAACACTCAATTGGGGATTGTTGTAAATCTGGATGTCATGTTGGCAAAACGAAAAATGAAGCTGGGTGAACTGTCTGAAATTGTAGGGGTAACCAATGCGAACCTGTCTGTTTTGAAAACAGGAAAGGCGAAAGCCATCAGGTTCAGTACGTTGGAAGCAATTTGCCAAGCTTTAGATTGCCAACCGGGCGATATATTGGAATTTGTAAATGATGATGAAGAAGACGTATAAGTCGATTGTTCTTCCCGCGAGTCTTTTTTTCCTTTCAATGAACGGCATAAACACGGCTTTTGCAGGGGAATATTCTGCAACAGCTGGCCTTGGTGTTGCTTATTCAGCGGAATATGAAGGTTCAAATGATGGGGAATTGCGCGTTGTTCCCATTGCCAGTGTCGGTTGGGAGATGGACAAAATCAAACTCAAAAACGAAAAGGCGATAGAAGTAGGTCTTTTAAGTGCGGAACTTAGCCTGTTTGACGGACTTGATGTGGGGCTGGTACGACTATATCGCCCCGAAGGTATGTATCGGGTGAATGCCGGTGTTGTTTATTCAGGTGGTCGTGATGAAGATGACAATGAGGCCCTGCGCGGTCTTGGCGATGTCAATGGTCATGTCCTTGGGAAAATTGCGTTTACCTTTGCCCAAGAGGGCGTGGGGTGGAATGCGGGCGCTGTGATTTCCCAAGATGTCAGTGATGAAACTGAAGCGACTATGTTGGACCTTGCTGTGGGTTATACTTTTGGTCTTTCAGAGACGGTTTCATTGTCAACGCAAGCCTCAGCCAATTTTGCAGATGATGATTATATGCAAAGTTATTTTGGTATTAGTCAGCAACAAGCAACACGTTCCGGCTATGCCCGCTATGATGCGGAAGGTGGCTTGAAGTCTGTTGGCGTACAAGTGGGCTTAAACTGGGGAATTACGGAAGAGATCGGGTTTGGGGTATCTGCCAATTATACAAAGCTGACGGGGGATGCCGCAGATAGTGTTCTGGTAAAGACCAAAGGGGACGAAAATCAATTTTCCGGTTTTATGGGCATTACTTATAGCTTTTAAACCAGTTTAGAATAAGTTCTGACCCTAAAAAGCAAAAGGCTCTGACGGCGGTGTCGTCAGAGCCTTTTTCATTTACTTTTTTTGATTACAATTTTATGCTGCAAAGCAGCAATCGGAATGCAGAGACAATGCCTGATTGATGAGGGCATATTGATCGGATGGAAAGATGATGGAAAAGCCGCACACAGATCAGAACCAAAAATCGTGGCATGCGTTATCTGCCGAAAAGTTGTTGGAAAGTCTTGATGTTTCAACGGGTGGGCTGTCGCATGACGAAGCGACAAAACGGCTCGTGAAATATGGACCTAACCGCCTACCGGAAACTGCCCGACGCAGTGGGTTTATGCGGTTTTTGCTGCAATTTCATAATATTCTGATTTATGTGCTGATTGGTTCTGCTGTGATTACGGCTGTGTTCGAACACTGGATTGATATGGGTGTCATCCTGGCGGTGGTTGTCGCCAACGCCGTTATCGGTTTCATTCAGGAAGGCAAAGCGGAAAAGGCGATGGATGCAATCCGCTATATGCTGGCGCCTCGTGCCAATGTGCTGCGTGAAGGCGAAAGGTATAGTATTGAAGGGGATACGCTTGTTCCCGGTGATGTTGTCTTACTTGAAGCGGGGGACAAAGTGCCCGCTGATCTCCGACTTTTGAGCGCACATGGCTTGTCGGTACAGGAGGCAATTCTGACCGGTGAGTCCGTACCTGTCGATAAACAGACAAATCCGGTTCGCGGGGATGTTGCCCTGGGGGATCGTTCTTGTATGGCCTTTTCCGGTACTTTGGTAACCGCTGGTCAGGGGCGTGGGGTTGTTGTCGGCACCGGTAGTCTGACCGAGATCGGGCGCATCAGTGGCCTGCTTTCAGAAGTTGAGACGCTGACCACGCCGCTGGTTGCACAGATGGGGGTCTTTGCCAAATGGTTGACCCTTTTGATTTTACTGATTGCTGCGTTGTTGCTGGTCTACGGATCTTTTGTCGGTCACTATGAATTTACAGAGATGTTTATGGCGGTGGTCGGGTTGGCTGTCGCGGCGATTCCCGAAGGTTTGCCTGCTGTTCTGACTATTACACTGGCGATTGGTGTGCAGGCAATGGCGCGCCGCAACGCCATTGTGCGGCGTTTGCCCGCAATTGAAACATTGGGGGCGGTATCTGTGATCTGCACAGACAAAACCGGGACACTTACACGTAACGAGATGATGGTGGCTTCCGTCCTCACCGGCAAGCATCTGTTTGCGTTGGAAGGTGATGGGTATGCGCCCAAAGGGTTGCTTAGGCTGGAAGAAACACAGGTTGCACCGTCTGAACATGCTGTGTTGGAGGAACTCGCACGGGCCGCAGCACTCTGTAACGATGCGTTCCTGCGCGAACATGATGGCGTATGGACCGTGGAAGGCGACCCAATGGAAGGTGCGCTGCTTGCTTTCGCTGGGAAAATGGATGTCGATGCCCGCAAAACGCAGGCCGTGTGGACACGCACCGATGCCATTCCGTTTGATGCCAAGCACCGCTTTATGGCGACATTGAATCATAACCATGAACATCATGCCTTCATATTTGTGAAAGGCGCGCCGGAACAGATCCTCGCCATGTGTCAAGATCAACGCAGCATGACCGGTGGGTTAGAACCGCTGGATATGGATTATTGGCATGGAAAAGCCGAAGCCATTGCCGCCTTGGGACAACGTGTTCTGACCTTTGCCGTGAAAGCGGTGCCGTCAGAACATACGGTGCTGGAACATAAGGATGTGGACGGGACGCTCACCCTGCTTGGCATGACGGGAATGATTGATCCGCCCCGTACGGAGGCTATCGCCGCTGTCAAAGAGTGTCATAGTGCAGGGATTCGGGTAAAAATGATTACCGGTGACCATGCGAAAACAGCGGCCGCGATTGGTCAAAAAATCGGACTTAAAAATTCGGAAAAAGTTCTGACAGGTAATGATCTCGATGATATGGATGAGGCTGTGTTGCGTCAGGCTGTTCTGGATTGTGACATCTTTGCCCGCACCAGCCCGGAACATAAACTGCGCCTAGTTATGGCATTGCAATCGCATGGGATGACCGTGGCGATGACCGGGGACGGTGTGAATGATGCACCTGCCCTGAAGCGTGCCGATGCGGGGATCGCTATGGGGATGAAGGGGAGCGAGGCGGCAAAGGAAGCGTCGGAACTGGTGCTGGCCGACGATAATTTTGTTTCTATTGCGGCCGCCGTGCGTGAAGGTCGCACCGTTTACGACAATATTAAGAAGGTTATCAGCTGGACGCTTCCCACCAATGCGGGCGAAGCGATGACGATTATTGTGGCGTTACTGGCCGGAATGACGTTGCCGATTACACCTGTTCAAATTCTCTGGGTCAATCTCATTACCGCCATCACATTGGGGATTGCGCTTGCGTTTGAACCGACAGAAGAAAGCACCATGCGCCCCCCGCCGCGCCGCCGCGATGAACCGTTGCTCACCAGTGGGCTTGTTTGGCACATTATATTGGTCTCAACGCTGTTTCTTTGCGGTGTATTCGGCATGTATCATTATGCCGTTGAACGGGGATATTCGGTCGAACTTGCCCGTACCATTGCCCTTAACACGCTGGTTGTGATGGAAATATTCCACCTGTTCTTTATCCGCAATATCTACGGTACCTCGCTTACATGGAAGGCGGTGCGTGGAACGAAGATCGTCTGGGCGGTGGTTCTTGTTGTCGTCGTGGCGCAGTTCGCCGTTACCTATTTACCGCTTTTACAGGCGGTATTTTCTACAGAACCTATCCCGTTTTTGGATGGAATGCTGATTGTTGGTGTTGGCGTCGCGCTGTTTGCAATCGTGGAAACCGAAAAACAAATTCGCCTTCGGATATCACCGAACGTGACGAATGATTACACCGGGGTTTAGAGCGTTCCAGGTTTGCACATTATTCCAGTCTAAAACCAACCTTAAGGACAACCTGATAATGACCGACTTTACCATCGGTAATATGTCCACGGGTTTCCTTGACTTCGAACCAGTCCATATTCTTGATGCTTTTGGAGGCTTTGGCCAGTGCGGTGTCGATGGCGTCTTCGATACTGTCTTTTGAGGAACCAACAATTTCGACTTTTTTGTAGACATGATCGCTCATTTTACATTCCCTGTTTCTGAATTTCGAAATTACTCATCTACATCATATAAGTTTTTTAATAATTTTTTACAGGGGAAAATTTATTGATATGTATGATTCGCAAGTGGAGCATAACTTGTAATTGATTTAATTTTTTGTTTTTCATTAAAGAGTAAGAATTTAGGATTTGTTGAGACATAAAGTCTCATTTGAAGTGTGATTTTTTTATTTTATTCACTTGATTTAAGTCTGTCAGATAAAGCTGCCATAAATATATAACAAAAATATGTGCGCAAAAAATTTTAAATATTAATGATCACAAAAACAGTCACATACAATTGTCTTTAAAATTATTCTTAAACTACATCCAACTTGAGGAAATAGTGGTAAGACATCTCTTTGGTGCATTGCAAAAGTCATTGTAACTTATCCATTATTTTAAATTGATTAGAGTTAATGTAATTTACAACAAACAACTGGAATAAGGGATTGTTAAAGAATATAACCTACCCTGTAAGTATATTATATTTTTGTATAGGTCTTGAACGGAGTATCTGATGGGCGGTCTATCCGAAGCTTTAACAGGTGTCGAGCGCACCTTTAAGGAAGACGAAATTATCGTGAGCAAAACGGATATGAAAGGTCGGATTGTATATACCAACCAGACATTTCTAACGGTTGCTGATTACACGGAAAAAGAAATGTTAGGGCAGCCTCATAGCGTGATCCGTCATCCGGATATGCCCCGATGTGTCTTTAAGCTTTTGTGGGATACGATTTCACAAGGAAAAGAACTTTTTGCCTATGTGATGAACCGAACCAAACATGGTGATCATTACTGGGTTCTTGCCCATGTGACACCAACGTTTGAAGAAGATGGAAAAACGCTCAGGGGATATCATTCCAGTCGGCGTGTGCCCGATCGTGATGCCTTGGAAAAAATTAAGCCTCTCTATGCAGAATTGCTACGCGAAGAACAACGTCATCCCAATAAAAAAGACGGCATGAACGCCGCTTATCAATTATTGATCGGAAAACTTGCAGATGCAGGAATGGAATACGATGAATTTATTCTCTCGCTCTAAGGCGGAAAGATATTCGCTGATCGCGTTGACAATGACGCTTGTTGCCACGGTTTATTTGTTTGTCACACAAGGTGTTTCTGTGGGCCTTGTTGGATTGGGGATCGTGTTTTTTCAATCCTTGTCTTTATATCGGACGGTTCAGGCGAACAATCTGGTGGAAAGAATTCGTCATGTGGCGCGTGAAGCCGCTTGCGGGCGCATGGATGCACGTATTTTGAATATTGAGGGAAATGGCAATATTCATAAATTGATGCATGATATCAACCATTTGCTGGATCAGACTGAAGCTTTCGCCAAAGAAGCTGGTGCGGCGCTGGAATATGCCGCAAAGGGTCGCTATTTCCGCAAAATTATTTTACGCGGCATGAATGGTGATTTCATTACCCATGCGGGCATTGTGAATAATGGTTTAAATGCGATGGGGCAGAAAACACGCGATTTTGTTGAGGGGGCCAGCACGATCGGGTCCAACATCAAGGGGGTCGTCAGCGGTGTGTCGTCTGCGGCACAGGAACTGGATGCATCCTCGCAATCGCTTGCCCATTTGGCGGAACAAACCAGTGCCTTGTCTGAAACGGTGCGCGCAGCAGCCAATAGTGCCTTTGGCAATGTGGAAAGTGTGGCTGCAGCCACGGAAGAATTTAACGCCTCCATTCACGAAATTCATACACAGGTCACGCGGTCTGCCCAAATGGCATCGGCCGCCGTACAATCCGCCGCGCAAGCCAGCGATGTCATTGAAACATTGCATGAAGCAACGGGTCGCATTAATGAGGTGGTGAGCTTGATTAATGATATTGCCGAACAGACCAATATGCTGGCCTTGAACGCAACCATTGAGGCGGCAAGGGCAGGGGAGGCCGGTAAAGGCTTTGCAGTTGTTGCCGGCGAAGTCAAAAATCTTTCCAACCAAACATCACGGGCCACACAGGAAATTACCGGACAGGTTCAGGCCATGAAAAAGGCAACGGATTCTGCTGTGGAAGCCATTCAAGCCATTAGTCAGTCTATTGAGGATATCGACGCAACAGCAGGTGATATTGCGGCGACCGTAGAACAACAAAGTGCAGTGGTTAAAGAAATCAGCGCCAATTCGCAATATGCGGTTTCCGAGGTAAGTACCGTTGCCTCAACCATTGGCGAAGTGGCAGACGGGGCATCGGAGTCCAATTCTGCTGTTACGCAAATTCGGGCCGCAGCCAGTGAGCTGGCGCAACAATCACAGTTGCTTTCAGATGATGTCGGTGGTTTTGTCGACAGGGTGGTTGCCACAAACTAGGCCGGATAAGAAAGGCTACAAAAAATCCCCTGCACGATAGGATCGGCAGGGGATTTTTCTTTGCGAAAAACGCTGTGCCTAATGGGTCATAAAGACCGGTACGGTCATATGTTTCAGCATATGGCGCGTCACGCCGCCAAGGACAACTTCACGCCATCTGCGGTGGCCATAACCACCCATGACGATCAGGTCGATCCCGCTGTCGGCGGCATAGGAAAGCAGTGCATCACCGGCAGACAGATTGCTGGAAGCCAGATGTTCGGCCTCGGCATTGATGTCATGGCGGGCAAGGTGCAGGGAAATATCGGCACCCGGAATATCACCGTGATGAGAATTTTTCGGATCAACGGCAAGGACATCGACCTTATCGGCTTTTTCCATCAAGCTAATCGCATCGTTGACGGCCCGTGTTGCCAAACGACTACCATCCCAAGCAACCATAATATGTTTGCCAACCGTTTCAAAGGAACCGGAATGAGGGATAATCAAGACCGGACGACCGGAGCGCAAGAGAATTTGATCGGGCATTTCACTGGCACCCGGATCTTCAAGCGTTTTGGAATCTTTTTGGCCTAAAACGGTGAGGTCGGCGTAACGGGCATGTAACATGACCTGTTCAACCATATCGCCTTCCACGCAGCGCCATTCGGTTGGAACGTTATTGCCGTCTGTTATGGACGCGAACATGGTTTGAATTTCTTTGGCAGCATTTTCAGAAGCCGCAACCTGCGCTTTGATAACCTCTTTGCTCAGTTGTGCTTCGATAAAGCCGGGGATCATTGGCTTTGTCATAACGTAAAGTGCCGTCAAATGGGCATTGTGAAGCTGTGCAAGCTTAAGGGCTGCCTTGATGCGTTCTTTACAGCTGGGTGAATGATCGACATGCACGAGGATATCTTTGAGGGACATGAGTGTCGTCCTTATTTTTTGTTTTAACAGAGAAGCGTGCGAACCTTTTTTTAAGGGTGGGACGCATTTTTTTATTGGTAATACCTTTATAGTCCCCAATTGTACAAATGCTATGATTTACATCAAGACTTTATTGTAGAATTTGAAAATGAGCATGAAAAAAACAAAAGATGGACACATTGAGGTCACAATCATTGGTTAGGACATTACAGCAGATACAAGGGGTGCCGGGTGCTATCCCCCCGGGTGGAGAAGAAAAAATGAATTACGAAAACTTTTTTGCTGAACGTATTGCCGACCTGCAAAACGAAGGCAACTATCGCGTCTTTGCCGATCTGGAACGCAAAGCAGGCGATTTTCCGCATGCAAAGAATTACCGCGCAGATAAAGTTGCGGATGTCACAGTCTGGTGTTCCAACGATTATCTCTGTATGGGGCAAAATGCGGAAGTTTTGGCTGCCATGCATGAAGCGTTGGACAAATGCGGTGCGGGCGCGGGTGGAACGCGCAATATTTCCGGGACCAACCATTATCACGTTTTATTAGAAGAAGAACTGGCGAACCTGCATAAAACAGAAGCCGCGCTGGTCTTTACCTCTGGCTATGTCGCCAATTTTACGACCTTGTCGACATTGGGGTCAAAAATGCCGGGAATGTTGATTATTTCCGACGAATTAAACCACAATTCCATGATTGAAGGCATTCGTCTGGGCCGCAGTGAAAAAACTGTTTTCAAACATAATGACTTGGAAGATCTGGAACGTATTCTAAAAGAACAGCCCCATGATCGTCCTAAAATGATCGCTTTTGAATCTGTTTATTCGATGGATGGGGATATTGCCCCGATCAAGGAAATTTGTGATCTGGCAGATAAATATAATGCCATGACCTATATCGACGAAGTTCACGCCGTTGGCCTTTATGGTGAGCATGGTGCCGGTGTTGCCGAGCGTGAAGGCCTGATGGATCGTTTGACGATTATTCAGGGCACAATGGCAAAAGGTTTTGGTGTTGTCGGGGGCTATATCGCAGGGTCCAAGGCCATGTGTGATTTCGTGCGTTCCTTCGGCCAAGGCTTCATTTTCTCGACCTCTTTACCGCCGGCAGTGGCGGCGGGCTGTTGTGCCTCCATTCGTTATGTGTCCCAGCATAACGAAGTGCGTATCAAACATCAGGCCAATGCCCGTATGTTGCGTGACAAACTGGATGCTGCAGGTATCCCGCATATTGAAAACCCCAGCCATATTGTACCGGTTATGGTGGGCGATCCCGTTTTATGTAAACGCGCCAGCGATATGCTGATGGAAAAATTCAATCATTATGTCCAGCCGATCAACTTCCCGACAGTTCCAAAGGGAACGGAACGTTTGCGCTTTACGCCGTCACCGTTCCATACGGAAGAAATGATGGATGATCTGGTCTCCTGTTTGGTGGAAGTCTGGCAATCACTTTCCTTGAAAAAGGCTGCGGCTTAAACATTGACATAAACGTTTAACCTGCAAACTTAAAGGGCGGTATCTGAGGGGGTATCGTCCTTTTTTGTTTCTTGCAAATCGTTCGCAAATCAGGCATATCTCAACTGCATTGCCACTTGTTTTGTGGTATGGTTTTGATCGGGAAGAACAGGATCGCGAAATTATGTATGCTGATAACACATTAACGCCAAAAGAAGCCGTGCGGCTTTGCGCTTTGGGGACATTGGCCCTAAGCAATGAGGCGATGCGTTATAGTGTACTTGCCCATGCCGCGCGTCATTTTATGAGCCGTGTGACCGGTCCATCATTGGAATTGATGGGAACGTCACTTGAATTGCTGAAATTTGAAGGCTTAATCGCGCCCAGTGATGGTCAAGGCATGGAAGATGATGCCGCGATGGACCTGACCGAAAAAGGCCGGACGGAGTTGCGAAAACTGCTGACTGCGCGTGTGCGTGCAGAAAGTAACGATCTGAATAAACTGATTATTACGCTTAAATTCCGTTTTCTGCATCTTTTGCCGTTGGAAGAACAATGTAATCAGGTTGACAGTTTGTGTGATGCAGCGCAGGCCGAGTTATCGCGCCTGGGGGATTTGCGCGACAATCATTGCACGGAAACTGGACATCTCACGGCTTGGCTGGATCACGATCTGGATTTGGTCGAAAAACGTCTGGAGTGGTTGGAAAGCTTGCGCAATGACCTATATGAAAAGGCCTTTCCAAAAGATTAGACGTTAATTTTTAGCGACGGACACACCGTAGTCGATATTTAATTTTCGAAGCAGGTGGTGATAACTGCCATCATGTCGCATACGTTCAACAATCAGATCAAATTCTGCCAGAAGGTCGCGGTTGTGTTTGGATTGCTTTGATAACAATAGATAAAATTTTGGACTTTCTGCCATCACTTGTGGATGGGGTTTAATCTGGTCTTGCCAGCCGTTATTTTTGATGATGTCAGATAAAATATGGTCTGAATGAATAACGATATCCATGCGCCCGACGGTCAGTAAACGCAAGCAAGCTTCAAATGAACGTGTCACATGAAATTTGATATTATGCTTTTCGTAAAACCGTTTGCCCCATTGATTGCCGTGAACGTCGCAAAATCTAAATTGCGAGAGTGTTGAAATATCAAGAGTGGTCTGCAAGGCCTTGGATGCAGGTGAATTAACTTTGGTAAAGGGGCGGAAACTGAGTGTGAAAACAGGTTGTCTTGACTGATAGCTATATTGCGCACGTTCAGGGGTGGCTGATGTGATAAGCAAGTCTGCACGTCCATTCCAGACTTCTTCCTGTGCCCGTTTCCAGGCTTTACCATTATTAACAACTGCATAGCCCATTTTTTGGACGAGGATGGCATCCATCAATTCAGGAAGAACGCCTTTCACACTGTCGTGTTGACCATAAGAAAGTGGTGGATAGGAATCTGCGTAGTTGATATGAAGAAGATCGCCTTCGGCTCGCGCTGTTAAGGCGGAGCCAAGTGATATACATAAAGCTAGCATGCATATCATGTTGCGCATTTCTATCTCTCTCCAAAGTTTAATCTAGGGGGTAGCGAATGCAAAATTATATGCCGATTACCAGAAGCGCACAATTCAGGAATATACCTAATCCGAATGTATTACCTTTTGAAGTTTGTTCTTTTAAGTGGTGAATTAAAAGAGATGCTGACCGCCTGTAAGCCACATTTCTGTGCCGGTAACATAAGAAGAATCTTCAGAACATAGATAGTAAATTGAGGCGGCGACCTCGCTGGTGGACCCCATGCGGTTTAAAGGAATACGGGGAATAAGGGTTTCATATTCTGGCTGGATCATATCGGTCTGAATTTCACCGGGGGCAACGGCATTGACGCGCACACCAATTGTCGCAAATTCGTTTGCCATTTCGCGGGTCAGTGCGGATAAGGCCGCCTTGGAAATAGAATAGGCAGAACCGGCAAACGGGTGAATATAATGACCGGCGATTGAGGTAACATTGACAATGGCCCCGCCGCCACGATGCAATGCCGGGGCAAAGCCGCGCGAAAGTTTAAGGGGCGCATAGAAGTTAAGGTCAAACACCTTTTGCCACGCGTCCAAATCCCCGTTCAGACAACCCAGTCTTTCTTTATAAGGTGTTTTTGGCGACATTCCGGCATTATTGACAAGCGCATGTAGCGGATCGTCGCCGAGGAGTTTATTGGCTTCTTTGACAAAGTCGGCGAGACTGGCATCGTCTCCTAGATCGGTGGGATAATGAAAGACATAATTGGGGTCGCTCATACATTCCGGCGGCATTTCCGTTCGGGCACAGGTAATCACCCGCCACCCTTTGTTTAGAAAATATTTCGCGGTGGCATGGCCAATTCCTTGGCTTGCCCCTGTAATCACGGCTGTTTTTTGTACGCTATTTGTCATAGGATGGAGATTACCCGCACTTTTCAGTCAGGACAATCAGAAATGCAACAGCGTGATGTCATTGATTTTCTTTCCCGACCCGAGAGTTATGGATTGGCAGCGGGTGAAAAGGTGCAGCGTCTTGATACACATATTTCCATTGTGTTTTTGGCGGGGGACTATGCTTATAAACTAAAGCGGGCCATCCAGTTGCCTTTTGTTGATTTTCGTACGATTGAAAGCCGACAACATTTTTGTGAACTGGAATTGGAGATCAACCGCACTTTTTCCCCAAATCTTTATATTGAGACGCTTGCGGTCGGCGTTGAGGATGGTTTTGCCTTAGGTGGCAACGGCGAGGTCGTTGATTGGTTGGTCAAAATGCATCGTTTTGATCAATCCAATCTGTTTGACAGGTTGTGCGAAGAAAATAAGCTTGAAGAAGATGCGTTGCTTCGCTTGGTCGACCGTGTGTTTGAATGTTACGAGCACGCAAAACGAGACTCTTCGTTTGGAGGGCTGGGAGGTATGCAACGTGCGTTTGAGGGACATTACCTTGCCCTTGATGCCTGCCCCGCCCATGTGTTTGAACAGGGCCAGATAAGTGATCTGAAACAGCGCGTTTCTGAGACTCTCGGTATGTGTGGCGAGTTATTGGAGGGGCGCAGGTACAATGGGTTTGTGCGTCATTGTCATGGTGATTTGCATCTGCGCAATATCTGTTTTTTTAATAATGCGGTCACCCTATTTGACGCCATTGAATTTGAACCAGATTATGCCGTTATTGATATTTTGTATGATCTATCCTTTTTATTGATGGATTTGATACATCGCGGGCGTTCTGACTTTGCCAATCTGGTGCTGAATAGATATTTGGCGCTGAGTGGTGATATTTCAGGTTTAAAAGTTTTGGGGGTGTTTTTATCGTCACGGGCCACGATCCGCGCTCATGTCAGTGCGGTTGCTTCAAAAAATCAAAAGACGAAAAGAGAGACAGAATTTTTAGAAAAAGAAGCCCGTTGTTATTTGCAAGAAGCGCGACAATTTTTGAAAAAACAGTCTCCCACCTTGATTGCCATTGGCGGGTTGTCAGGGTGCGGGAAATCTGTTCTTGCAAAAGGGTTGGCCCCCCACATCGGGCATGCCCCCGGTGCGTTTGTTGCGCGCACAGATATGATCCGCAAGCGTGTGCTGGGTGTAAAACCGTGGGAAAAATTATCACAAGATGGCTATAGCCGTGCGGCGACACAACGGACCTACAAGCAGCTTTATCAGGAAATTGAAGACGCCTTGCAATCTGGAAATAGCGTGATTGTGGATGGTGTTTTTGCCAAGCCGGGAGAACGCAATAAACTGGAAAAGCTTGCGGCAAAGTTGGGTGTTTCTTTTTTGGGCTTTTGGCTTTCAGCGCCATTGGATGTTTTGGAACAAAGGGTCACGCATCGTCGAAATGATGTATCGGAT
The DNA here is from genome assembly GCF_048267425.1 of Terasakiella sp. Classification (GTDB taxonomy): domain Bacteria; phylum Pseudomonadota; class Alphaproteobacteria; order Rhodospirillales; family Terasakiellaceae; genus Terasakiella. The sequence continues at coordinate 263,924 of NZ_JBLWXN010000003.1, read as the reverse complement.
GCAGATGTGTCTGTGGTACGTATGCAGGCGGGTTATGATATTGGCAAGATGGATTGGGTAAAGCTGGACGCAAGCCAAGATATTGAAAGCGTTTTAGAAAAATCCTTATCGATACTTGATGCAGGTCTGGAAAGTTGTAAAAATTAAGCGTATCCTTATGTAAGTTTTAAAGACAGGAGGTTGTCATGAGCATGAAGTCCATCTTAGCCCCCATTGACGGGACGGCCACATCGAACGGTGTGCTACAGGCGGCCTTTGTTTTAGCGGGCGCATTTAAGGCCCATGTCAATGCATTGCATGTCCGACCGGACCCAAAAGCAGCTGTGCCACTGCTGGGCGAAGGGATGTCAGGCGCCATGATCGAAGATATGATTTCGATGGCGGAAAAAGAAGGCAATGAACAACGCCAAAAAGCACGTACCCTTTATCTGGATATGCTGGCAAAGCATGACGTGAGTGAAAGTGATATGCCGCTTGCGGGTGTCGATATGAGCGCCAGTTGGGTTGACGATCAAGGCCGCGAAGACGAAGTCATCGCCCATCATGGTCGTCTTGCCGACCTGATTCTCGTTTCCAAACCGCAACAGGATAATGAAGTTTATACGACACTGGCCCTGAATGCAGCGTTGTTCGAAACCGGGCGCCCGATGTTGTTGCTTCCGCCGTCCTCTATGACGGCTTTCCCGCAAGTTGTGACGATTTGTTGGAACGGGTCTATGGAGGGTGCGCGTGCGGTTGCGGCTGCCTTGCCCTTTATTAAAATGGCAAAAACCGTCCATATCATTACGGCAGATACATCTTCTACGGATGGTCCTGTTGGTGAAAATTTGGCTAAATACCTACGCTGGCATGGTGTGGAAACGGAGTCTGTCTTTTTCTCTCCGGCCGGTAAAACTGTTGGTTTGGCCTTGTTGTCTGAAAGCAAAAAACTGGGTGCGGAACTGATGGTTATGGGTGGATACACCCACAGCCGTATGCGTGAATTGATCTTGGGCGGGGCGACTCGTGATGTGATTGAAAATGCGGATATCCCGGTTGTTATGGGCCATTAAAACAGGGGAAGTTGACCCGTTTCGGGTTTGATTTCCAATCTGGTAAAAGCAATATTGCGCGGCGTTTGCAAAAGGCCGCGCAATTCTTGTGTTGGAATGGAACTGTCCAGCCAATCGCGGTAGTGCGCAGGCGCAATCAGGATAGGCATGCGATTATGGATATCCGCGATTTGTGAATGGGGCGGACAGGTTAAGACGCAAAAACGATCCTCTTGCCTTATAGCGCCTAGGGCAAAGCACTCAATGCCTTCAATGGAAATCCGGGTTTTATGTTTTACAACGCCGTCTTTTCGCCATTCTGTCCAGGCCTGAACCGGGATTAAACATCTGTTATTGCAGGCTTTTGCAAATGTTTCTTTTTCCAATACGGTTTCGGATCGGGCATTGATAAGCAGTTGGGTGGACCAGTCAGCTTTAAACCCCCAACGTAAAAGGCAAGCCTGTTCAGGTGCGTCTATGATCAAGGCACTGTCGTTGGGACGTGTTTCTTGATTTTTGCGTTGTTCTTCCGGGATGACATTCAGGTGGAAATGTTTTTTAAGAAGAAAATGATCATAAAGATTGTCAAAATTGGAACACATAAAAATTACCTGAGCTCTTGGTGTAAGTGCAATTGGCGTAGTATAAAAGGCATGCGTTGATTTTTCCAATATTGCTATTTTCTCTAGGTTCTGTTCCCCATGTCTTTAACACTTCCGTCAAATGTGACAATTGATGCCCAGCATATATGGTGTCAGCTTTTCGACAGTGCAAAACGGTTTGAAACGGCGCGCCCCGCCCTGTTTCTGGATCGTGACGGTGTTATTGTGGAAGAAGTTCACTATTTACATAAAGTTGATGATGTCGCGCTCATTGATGGGGCGGCTGCGGTGATTGCACAGGCAAACGCAGACAACAGGCCTGTGATTATCGTTACCAATCAGGCAGGTATTGCCCGCGATATGTTTGGATGGGAAGAATTCAATGCCGTGCAGGAACGTATGCTTGACCTGCTGGCACAAGAAGGGGCCTTTGTGGATGCGGTTTACGCTTGTCCACATCACAAGGTGGGGAAAGCACCGTACAATCATCCCGACCATGAGGCGCGCAAGCCTAATCCGGGTATGTTAACGCGTGCAATGCAGGTTATTGATGTTATATGCGAACAGTCGTGGATTGTCGGTGACAAAGCCGGTGATTTGCAGGCCGGACGTGCTGCCGGTCTATGTGGCGGGGTCCATGTTCTGACAGGGCATGGCGGGGATGACGGCGAAGCTGAGCGGGCAAAAGAAATCGCTACCAAAGATTTTTATATCAAGTCAGTAAAATCAATTAAGGATTTATTTGGTTAATATTTCAACTGTTTGATGTACACTTATTATCAATACGTTATGGGGTGGTGAATTATATGGTGTGTACGTAAATAACCGTAGAAAAAATATAACTAATGTGTATAATTGGTTCATTGTCCGTTTCTGGTGGGGGAATAACGGATCTTTCAAATGGCACATTTAGATCGATATAAACTTTTCTTCGAAGCATCAACAGATGCAATGCTGACTATTCAAGATGACTGCTTTGTTGATTGTAACAATGCAGCACTGGAGATGCTTGGATTAAGCGATAAGCAATCTTTAAAAAACCTGCATCCGGGTGATATTTCACCGCCACGACAGCCTGATGGTCGCCTCTCTTTTGAAAAAGCGGGGGAAATGATCAATAAGGCGTTTGACAATGGAACACACCGTTTTGAATGGGTGCATTGTCGGGGAAACGGGGATGAGTTTGCGGTTGAGGTTGTGCTTATTTCTGAAAAATCATCGCAAGGAAATTTCCTTCATGTTGTCTGGCATGACCTGTCTGCACGTCACGCGTTAGAAGCGGCCCTGTGGGAAGCCAAGCTGTTGGGTGAAGCGGTCAATCAATCGGGCGCCAGCACCCTGATTACGGATGTGGAGGGACGCATTGAATATGCCAATGCTGCTTTTTGCGAAATTAATGGATATCAGCTGGATGAAGTGATCGGGCAGACGCCGGGACTTTTAAATTCCGGCCAGCAAGATCCTGCGTTTTATGAAGATATGTGGCAAGTCATTAAGGCGGGAGAAACGTGGAGCGGTACTCTGCGCAATGTGCGTAAAAACGGTGAGCCTTACTGGGCCAGGTTGAAAATTTCGCCCGTCAAAGATGAAACAGGCAAAGTCATTAAGTTTGTCGGTATTGAAACTGATATCTCTGATTTTATCGAAGCAAAAGAAAAAGCGGAACAGGCCAGTCGGGCGAAATCGGATTTTCTGTCATCCGTCAGCCATGAATTGCGCACACCGCTTAATTCTATTCTTGGGTTTTCCCAATTGATCGCCTTGAATAAAACGCATCCCGTATCGGAGCGACAACGCACACAACTGGACCATATTCATAATGCGGGAACTCATCTCCTTCATTTGATTGATGAAGTTCTCGATTTGGCAAAAATTGAAGCCGGGAAAATGGCTTATCGGATCGAGAAGATTGAGATCAACGATATTTTGAATGATTGCCTGACTTATATTGATACAGCGCATAAAGAGATGAACGTGTCGCTGCATGATGAAACATTCAAACCGTTGCCCTGTATTAAGGCCGACGGTATGCGCGTGCGTCAGGTTTTGTTAAATCTGTTGTCGAATGCCAAGAAATATAACCGCAAGGGCGGAATGATCCGGGTCAGAAGTGAACAGCTGGACAATGGTTATTTGCGCATTGTGGTTGAAGATACCGGATATGGAATCCCTTATGAATTACAAGATCAGATATTTCAACCTTTCAACCGTTTAGGGGCTGAACGGTTGGATGTGGAAGGGGCTGGTATCGGTCTGGTTCTGACCAAGAAAATGATTGAAGAAATGTCGGGACATATAGGATTCTCCAGTGTGGAGGGGGAAGGGTCTTCTTTTTGGCTGGATTTTATCATAGCTGAGGAGATCAAACCTGTTTTTGACCCTATTCATATTGAACGCAGTGACTATATGCTCAGCTGTTGTGCAGCTAAGCACACGATCCTGTATATTGAGGACAATCCCTTGAATAGAGAATTGATGGATGGGTTTGTCTCTGAAATCCCAAATCTGGATATGGTTATGGCGACGACGGCTGAGCAGGGGATTGAAATGGCCAAGGTCCGTAAACCCCATTTAATCTTGATGGACATTAATTTACCGGGAATGGATGGTTTTCAAGCTTTCCAGAAGCTTCGGGAAATGGAAGAAACCATGAAAATCCCTGTGGTGGCCCTCAGTGCGAACGCTATGCCTGATGCTATTGAAAAAGCGGGTCAAATCGGTTTTCAAGACTATATCACCAAGCCATTCATGTTGGATGATGTGATGAAGGTTTTGGATAAACATATCGAAAACTAGGCGTAACGTCTGAGATTACGCCTAGTTTTCTTGTTTCTTATAAATGACTGGTGAAGACTTTTTCATCCACTTGAGGAATATCTTTCAGACAATCGAAGACCGCATTGGCGTCTTTGGCAACACTGAATAGATTGCGTGCACTGTTATGGGCAAAACCTGATGAAATTGTTGCCTCGACCAAGTCTTGAAAAGGTTTCCAGTAGTCTTTCGTATCCAGAATAACAATCGGCTTATCATGCAAGCGAAGTTGTTTCCATGTCATAATTTCAAAGGTTTCATCCAATGTGCCTAATCCACCGGGCAGAACGATAAAACCGTCAGATCGTTCAAACATGGTGCGTTTGCGGTTATGCATGCTGTCTGTGATGATCAGTTCGCTCAGGTTGGAATGACCGACTTCGTGTTTTTGCAGGAATTCCGGGATCACGCCTGTGACTCGACCGCCATGATCCAAAACTTCCTGCGCGATAACTCCCATAATTCCGATAGATCCGCCACCATAGACAAGTTCAATGCCTTTTTCAGCCATTGCACGGGCCAGTTTTTTTGCTTCTTCAACAAATGCGGGATCGTTTCCGTTGCGTGAACCACAGAAAATACATAAGGATTTAGGTGTGAAACTCATTTTGGCCTCTTTGCGATTTGGTAATGATTTAACGCTATGTTTACACCATGCTTAATTCAATAAATAGCTCCTTGTTGTTTAGTTTTTTCTTTCCTGCCTTCACTCTGTTGGGGGGCGTGCCGCTATTGCGATGGGCAACGACGGGGGAAAACAAAGATATTGTGGGATCCTTCGCCGTTGGCCTTGCCTGCTGGATCGGCGTGATTTGTGCTTTTGGGCAAGTGGGGGAACCTTTTCAGTTCGGCATGAATGCTCTTGCCTATGGGGTGGGGATAATCACGTTGGGTGGTTTGTTTGCCGCATTGTTCCTAAGGCATCCGGTGTTGCGTATGTGTGCGGGAGTGTTGCTTTGTTTCGTCTGGGTTTGGGTGATAACCGGCATGACGACACAGATGGATATGTTTATTAAGGCCTTGCTGGCTGGATCTGTCTTGTTGGTGTTATCGCTTATTTTCACATTCAAGATGCGTGCGGAATTTGGAAACCCCGAAACACCCCTTTCGTGGTTGATTACACCGTTGGTTTTAAATTGCACTCTAGCGGGCTTTGCTTTTTATCTGGGCGACCAAATGGCAGGTCATTTTGCAATAAGTTTGGTCGTTGTTGTCGTTGGGACCATTATTTGGGGGCATGAACGTACACCGGGTGCGTTAAGTGAAAATGCCGTGTTTCCTATAAGCTTGTGTACGGCAACTCTGGTTTGGGACATGTGGTTGCAGGGGCATTTGCCATTACTTTCCATTTTCTGTTTTGTTCTGGTTTTATTTAGCCATTATGGCGCGGAACAGGTCCTTAATCGTGCGCCGGCATGGCTACAAAAATCAGAACCACTGATTAGAGTCGTTGTATCGTTGCTGCCCATAGGGTTAAGTGTTGTGTTTTTTGATATTTTGCGCTCTTTATAAGACTTCTTGAATTGCGCAAATGATGTTTTAAGGATACCCTGTCAGCTTAATTCAAGGTTTAGGGCATATCCTTTTTAAAGGCGGAGAGAGTACGTTGCGTTCAATCGTTTTAATCGGCTTGGGGCTTGCAGTTGTTGCATTGGCGATCTTTTTAACCTTGTTTAATGACGAGGAACCGATAGCTCCCCAACCTCAGGCAGAAAGGCAACAAAGTCAGCAATCTGCAAATACTCCCTCTAAACCGGCGATGCAGCCGCAAAAGACCGAGAATACGGCACCGAGTTTTGATGTTGTGCGCATAAATCCCGATGGGGATGTTGTCATGGCAGGGCGCTCTACACCCAAGGCGGAAGTCACCGTTCTTGATGGTGAGAATGAATTGGGAATGGCCAAATCTGATGACCGTGGGGAATGGGTTTATCTGCCGACCAATCCGCTGGAAACAGGGGAACGCCAACTGAGCCTGAGTGCATTGAATCCGGACGGTACAATCCAAAAATCCGAGGATGTTGTGGTCCTTGTTGTACCAGAACGCAAAGGGGATCAGACCTTGGCCGTGTCTATGTCAAAAGATGGCAGCGGTCCGGTTACCGCCTTGCAGGTGCCCGGGGCGGAAAGTTTAACGCTTTCTATTGATGCAGTGAACTATGACGATAAGGGGGAATTGTCTATTTCCGGTACAGCACCGGAAGGGGGCGCGGTTTTCCTTTATCTGGATAACGAGTTTTTAGGCAACACGGCGGCCGATGATAAAGGGCATTGGGTTGTCGCACCGTCACGGGTTGTCGAACCGGGTGTATATCAATTACGTGCCGATCATGTGGATGAAAATCGAAAAGTTTTAAACCGGGTGACTATTCCGTTCTCTCGCGCGCCAAACATGAGCAATGTCCCACAAGATCGCCAAATCGTCGTTCAGCCGGGCAACAGCTTGTGGCGTATTGCGCGTCGCATTTACGGGACAGGATTTGATTATGCGGTTATCTATCGCGCCAATAAAGAACATATCAGTGACCCGAACCTGATTTATCCGGGGCAGGTTTTTGAAATTCCGGCGCAGTAAAGCAAATTGAGCTCAATAAAAAAAATCCCCATCTTGTGCGGGGATTCTGCTTATTGACAAAGCCACTAAACTGTCATCCCCGACCCTGATCGGGGATCCATTTTTGCTCAATGAGTAATATATAGTCCATTGATTTTAAATGGATCCCGCATCAAGCGCGGGACGACGGATTTTGGTCAATTATTTACTAAAAACACTTTGTCAGCAGTCTGAAACCCCGTCTTGTGCGGGGATTTTTTTATGTTTTGAAATGCCTGTTTAGTTTGGCTTCAGCTTAATGACGGGTTTTACCTTGAGCTTCACACTATTGGTTTTCAATTTTAGCGTGACTTTTTCTTCCTCCATCCGCTCCTGTGGCTCATCGGTGAGCGAGGGGGCCGGAACGGTTTGTGGCGGAAGTTGCTCGATATAATTCTTGGGCGCGTGAAAGGCCAAATCTTTTGGCGGCTGAAGGGTATGAACCAGTTGCAGGTAGGGTTTAACGCGTAACAAAACTTTGGTGGTTTCTGCCAATAAGATTTTGGGGGATATATTTCCCTCGAACGTCAGTTTGTCAATCAGGATAATGTTTTGATTATCATCGATCTTAACACTGCCGCCTAACGCTTTTCCCGCCGCTTTGACAACGGCCAGAACGTTGGCACGTGCAAAAGTACTTTCATACGAATAAGGCAGTTTTCCAATGATGCCATGAATATGCAGAAAAGATTTTGTTCCTTCCGGTTTGACATGGACGGCGAACCAATATCCTTGATACTGGACCATAAAATCGATTTGAGAGAGTTTGTTGTCCTGAATGATTTTACCATCTTTGGCGTGCAAATTATCCGTTACGGACAATTCCCTTGTTGTTGAATTCGAAAATTCAACCAGACTTCTCGCTTTGGAAGGGAATGTGTTTGGATTGCTCACTGCTATCAGCCCGTAAAATCAAGATTTTTATCAATTTAACATGCATCTTTGTTGCAAACAAAAAGAAAAGTCGTCTTTACGCATCCGGCGTATCCTGTTACGAAAGGCAATTGGATTTGGATAACATGGACGAAGAACGTGCTTAAAGTAATTTTGGTGCCGATCAACCGCGAAGGTTGGCCGTTTATCGCAATTTTTGCCATCTTGACAGTGGCCCTTATGGTTGGGGCATATGCCTTGGGATGGTTGGGTGCAGTTCAGCCGATTGGTTGGGTCGGTTTGATCCTGACAGTATGGTGTATTTGCTTTTTCCGTGACCCGCATCGTGTCACCCCGACTCGTGATGGATTGGTGATCTGTCCGGCCGATGGTGTTGTACAACTGATTGACCGCGCCGCACCGCCTGCGGAATTAGGCATGGGCGATCAGGAACGCACACGCGTCTGTGTTTTTATGAATGTGTTTAACGTTCACGTAAACCGCTCTCCTTTAAGCGGGACGGTTAAGAAAGTGGCTTACCGCCCGGGGAAATTCCTCAATGCCTCTTTGGATAAGGCCAGCGTGGATAATGAACGCATGAGCGTGGCGCTTGAAACCGAAAATGGAACGCAAATTGCTTTTGTTCAAATTGCGGGACTGGTTGCACGCCGTATCATTTGCTGGACAAAAGAAGGTGATCAATTGAAAGCCGGGGAACGGTTCGGCATGATCCGTTTTGGCAGCCGTGTCGATGTTTATCTACCCGAAGGGGTGGAACCTATGGTAGCCTTGGGGCAAACGACCAAAGCTGCTGAGACTGTTTTGGCTGATTTAAATAGCACCGAAGCCGCCCGCCAAGGCGAAGTGAGATAATCATGGAAAAACGCCGTCCAAAACTGAAACGATTACCGATCAATCACCTGATCCCGAATATTCTGACCATTTCTGCATTGTGTGCAGGCATGACCGCGATTAATTTTGCCGCGCGCGATATGTGGGAAGCATCGGTCTTTGCAATTGTTGTTGCGGCGATTTTGGATGGTTTGGATGGACGTGTTGCGCGTTTATTGAATGCGCAAAGCAAATTTGGTGCGGAACTGGATTCCCTGTCTGATTTTATCAGTTTTGGTGTGGCACCTCCCATGATCCTTTATTTCTGGGTTTTGGAAAATGCGGGTCGGATCGGCTGGGTCTTTGTTTGTTTTTTCACCGTTTGTATGGCCTTGCGTCTGGCACGTTTCAATACCGCACTGGAAGATCCCGATAAACAGCCGTGGGAAAACAATTTCTTTACCGGCGTACCGGCCCCGGCTGGCGCGTTATTGATTATGTACCCGTTGGTGCTGTCTTTCATGTTCGGGGATGATTTTTTCCGCAGTCCGGCAATGGCCTGTTTTTTCCTGACGGTGATCGGCGGCTTGATGGTCAGTCGTTTTCCGACTTTTTCCTTTAAAAAGGCGAAGGTTCCAGCGGCTTATGTTTTGCCGGTTATGATTGGTGTCGGCTTGCTGGTTGCCTTCTTAGTCAGTGCACCGTGGGCGATGTTGTCTGTTATTGGTGCGATTTATCTGGTGAGCATTCCTTTGAGCTTTAATTCCTACAAGAAATGGCAAAGGCGTGCGGCAGCCGGGGAACTGGATGAAGATGACGATGCAGAGATCGAAATCTGCGAAAAAGAAGACTGACGATAAAAAAGAAAGGGTTCCAGAAGGAACCCTTTTTTAGTTTTACGGGAGGGGAAGGAGATTTAAGTTATTAGCGCAAGGGGGTTTGTGCGCCTGTTTTTGGGTCGATTTTGAAAGTTTCGACCAGTGAGTTATCTTTTGTGACCAGTTTGGCAATGATATTGCCATTTTGATCGGTGGTGACATCGCCGACTTTGAGGTTGTCGTTACCGCGCCAAGCGAGACGACCTTCCATAATTTCTTTGACGCGTTCCGGTGTCAGTTGCAGATCGTAATTGCCGTTTTGCATGAAACGTCCCATGCGGGGGCCGTTCATCATGCCAAATCCCATACCATATCCGTGTCCACGCATCATGTATCCGTATCCACCGCCGGGGCCACCATTGGGGCACCAGCCATTATAGTTGGGTTTGCTGTTGTCTTGAGCGACGGCCAAAGTCGTCAAAGTGATCAGGGCAACGGCGCTAACGGCGCTGAGAATGAGTGTAGTGCGTTTCATAATAAGTCTCCATCGACTAGAGTTAACCGGCGATAGCGTTCGCCCTTTCGATAAGTTTATTATTGGCCTGTTATGTAACGGGGATGTGTCGTAAGAGGTACGATAAGGTGACGCATTGTTTCTACGCCCATTTCTGTTACAGTTTGTTACACATTCAACCGCGCAGTTTTGAAAATAGCGATTATATTAGTCTCATGGAAAAGCAATCACACATACTTGTCGTCGATGACGACCGCGAAATTCGCGACCTTGTTGCGAAATTTCTAAAGCAGCATAACCTGCGCGTGACAACCGCACAGGATGGGCGCGAAATGAAACGTGCGCTTGAGGACTGGTCCATCGATCTGGTTGTTCTGGATGTTATGATGCCGGGTGAAGACGGTTTGACCCTTTGCCGCAATTTGCGCGCCAGTTCGCAGATTCCGGTGATTATGCTGACTGCAATGGGCGAAGAAACCGACCGGATTATCGGATTGGAAATGGGTGCGGATGATTATTTGGCAAAGCCGTTTAATCCGCGTGAGTTGTTGGCCCGTATCAAGGCGGTTCTGCGGCGTAGCGGTGGACAGGAAATCGTAACGGCTGAGGATGCCGATGTCTTTATCTTTAATAAATGGGAATTTCGTCCCGAACGGCGTGAATTGTTAAACGATGAAGGGGTTCTTGTTTCCCTTAGTCGAGGGGAATTTGAATTGCTGGATACATTTGTGCGTCATCCCAACCGTGTTTTAAATCGTGATCAACTTTTGGATATGGCGCGTGGCCGTGAAGCCATCCCGTTTGACCGCGCCATTGACGTTCAGGTCAGCCGCCTGCGCAAAAAATTGAAAGATGATCCCAAAAATCCGACGTTAGTAAAAACGGTGCGCGGGGGCGGCTATATGTTCACGGCGAAAGTGGAGCAATCTTGACAATGCGTTTGATCCCGCAAACCATGCTGGGGAGAACCCTTGTGACCCTGATCGGTGGTATTTTACTGGTACAGGCACTTGGGGGTGTTTTCTATTATCGGGATTGGAAAAATTTCCGCGAAAGTGCTGAACACAGCCGTTTGATTGAACGTATGGCAACTTATGTGCAGTGGATGAATGCAGCAAGCCCTTTGCAGCGTGAATTCCTGTTGCGCACCAACCGTCCGCGCGGGATGCGGACATGGCAAAGCACACAAAGTGCAGTTGATGATGAAGCGAACTGGTTTGGGGTTGAGGCTTTTATTCGATCCGGTTTGTCCGAAGAACTTGGCGGAATAGATCTAAAACGTATTCGTGTTGATGATGATGAACGTAGACCTTTTCCCCCGGGGGGCGGTTTTGGTCAGCACCGTATGCAAAACAACAATAATGTCCCGGACGACCAACGCCCCCATTGGGGACGCATGATGAATGGACATAAGTATAATGCGCGTCTGATGGTGGCGGTGTTGCTGGATGATGGCACATGGCTGAATATGCGCATTCCGTTTGAACGTCCAACCCCGCCGGGTTTCGTTCCCTTTGCCATGCCGTTGTTGTTTTTGTCTCTGTTGGTTGCCTTGGTCGCCTTTGTTATTATGCGGCGTGCGAATAAACCCTTGGCCCGCATGGCACAGGCGGCAGAAACATTGGGGCGCGATGTCAATGCCCCACCGATGAAAGAAGATGGTCCGCGTGAAGTGCGTGATGCCGCGCGTGCTTTTAACGAGATGCAAACCCGTCTGCGTCGTTTCGTTCAGGATCGTACACATATGCTGGCGGCGATTTCCCATGATTTACGTACCCCCATCACCCGTATGCGTTTACGGGCTGAATTTGTGGAAGACGATCAGCAACGTGAAAAAATGCTGTCTGATCTGGATGAAATGGAATCCATGATCAAGGCAACCATGTCTTTTGCCCGTGACGATGTCGCAAACGAGGCCGTTTCCCCAATTGATCTGGCCGCGTTGGTTGAAAGTTTTTGCGAAGATATGCGTGAAACCGATGGGGATGTGACCTATAGCGGCATGGAAGAACTCCCCTTTAAAGGCCGTCCTGTTGGCTTGAAACGCGCGGTTGCCAATTTGGTCGGCAATGCCTTGAAATATGCAGGTGCCTGTGAAGTGGTGTTAGAGGCTGATCAACGTCAGGTGAGCTTAACCGTAAAAGATAACGGTCCCGGTATCCCCGAAAACGAACTGGAAGAAGTTTTCAGACCCTTTCGCCGTGTTGAAGGCTCTCGTAATAAGGAAACAGGCGGTGTTGGCCTTGGTTTGGCGGTTGTGCGTTCTGTCGCCCATGCGCACGGCGGCACTGCCCAGTTGATGAACCGACCGGAAGGTGGTCTAGAAGCGAAAATCGTTTTACCGAGATAAGAAAATGCCCCTAAGCAATCGGCTCAGGGGCATTTTTTATATCAAGGCATCAGCATTGGAACGACAAAGTATCCAATGGCGACAAGGGCCATGATCTTTATCGAAATCCAGAAAGCCAGCTTTTTTGGGGTCATCACTCGCCGCCGTTTTTGCTGGACCAGCCGAGCGGGTCTTCCAAGAATTCTTTCACACCGGCGATTTTTTCTTTGGTGAAATAGCCGTATTTTTCAGCAGCATGAATAACATCCCACCAATTACACAGGTAATGCAGCGTGACACCGGCCTGATCCAGAGATTCAAGGGCGCCGGGGATTACACCATAGAAAAAGACGACGAAGGCATCATCACATTTGGCACCGGCATTGCGCAGTGCATTGACGAAGTTCAGCTTGGAACCGCCATCGGTCGCCAGATCTTCGACGAGAAGAACGCGTTTGTCTTCTTCCATATAGCCTTCGATCTGAGCGTTGCGACCAAAACCTTTGGGTTTTTTGCGCACATATAACATAGATGCATCTAACTGATCCGCCATCCATGCGGCATAAGGGATCCCGGCTGTTTCGCCGCCCGCGACATAGTCGAAAACCTCAAACCCTGCGTCTTGTTGAAGTTGGTTTTTGGCAAGCTCCATGACTGTACGACGCGCACGGTTGAAAGAGATGAGTTTGCGACAATCGATATAAACCGGGCTGGCTTTGCCGGAGGTCAGGATATAGGGTTCTTCCGGGCGGAAGTTGATGGCTTCGATTTCCAATAAAATCTTGGCAACGGTTTCACCTGTTTTTTTATGTTCCGGGCTGCGCGCAACAATGGCCATAGTTTATTTATCCTCTGATCAGAAATGCATTGCGTTGTTTTAGAATCAAAATGGATTCAAATCAACGGCTTTCCCTGTTCTTGCGAAATGGAAATTGCAGCAAAAAGCAATGACGCTATATCAGGTAAACAGAAAGTTGAAGGTGAAACCACTGAGCACGGCCATTGCAAAAACGACCAGCAAAAAGGCTGATAACAAAGGCCAGTAAAAGAGTTTATGCAGTAAGATCGCTTCCGGCAGACTTGCCCCGCCACTGCCGATGGCAAGCGCCATGATGGCACCCAGGCTGACCCCCTTTGCCAGAAAGGCCGAGACCAGTGGTAATAAGGTGCTGACCCGCATATAAAGCGGTATCCCGATCAAGGCGGCGGCTGGAATGGCAGCGGGGTTTTGCGGGCCTGCAACCTCTGTAAAAAAGTCAGCCGGTAAAAAGCCATGAACGCCTGCGCCAATGATCATGGCGACAAACATGTAAGGAAACATCTGTTTAAACATGTCCCATGTTTCGCGACCTGCCGTTTGCCAAATTGTGGGGGTGATTTGAGGGGCAGCCCCGCAAGATGATCCGCAGCACCGTGGCTTTTCTTCGAGTAATTCAGATTTGATGAACCGTTCAAACCCCAGTGTGTTGAGGGTCAACCCCGCAAGGACGGAAACACTAAAGGCCAAAAGGGCGTAAAGGGCGGTGACCTGCCAACCTAAAACCGGGATGAAAAGGGCAATGACTAAGGGGTTGAGCAACGGAGATGTGAATAAAAAAGTCATGGTCGGGCCGAAGCCTGCACGCGCTTTTAAAAGGCCAACCAAGACAGGAATACTGGAACAGCTGCAAAACGGGGTGATGGATCCTAAAAGGGCGGCTGTCAGATATCCTCGCCCTTTTTGTCCGCCAAGGATATTGCGGATTTTACTATCGGGAAGCTTTTGTCGCAGCAAGCCAACCAGAAAACTGATGATGAGGAAGAGAATGCTCAATTCCGCGAAAAGCTGGATAAACATCCAGAAGCTTTCTTGCAGCATGTCACTAAGCGGCATTGTGTTGAGGTAATTTTGCAGTTGGTCAAACATAATTTAATACTTCCACAAATGTTGAAATAACTGCGCAAAAAAAAGGTTTAAAGTGTGCAGCATTCCGCTTCTAAAAAGTTCATAATCTCGCGTAACGCATCCAGTTCTGCATAACAGTACAAACTGCGTCCGTCGCGTTTCTGACGGATCAGGCCAACGCCGATCAAACGGTGAATGTGATGGGAAAGGTTTGGGGCAGAAACATCCAAATGACGTTGTATATCCCCAACGACCATGCCTTTTTTACCCGCTTTCACCAGAAGCCTGAACACGGACATTCGGGTGTCGTGGCCCAGTTCACCAAGTCTTTTTACTGCAATTGTCTGATCCATATTGAGAAGTATATACCACTACGCTCAATATTTCAATTATTATTGAAATATTGAACTGTTGTCAGCGCAAATGCATGAAATCCAGATCGGAGACTTGCGAGAAAATTTCGCGGGACCCTTCGAAATATGAACGGATCATACTGTTGTCCATATCTGGGGTGGGGCCGCGTGTATCGGCGATTTGGCGAATTTCCATAATTTCAATCAACCCTTCCTGCGGGTTTTCCTTGCGCCAGATATAACTTTTATTTTCAACGGTTTTGCGCAGTAATCTGGTGTTGCGTACAAATGAATTTGTCGCAGGGCCATATTGATTTTCATAGTATTTTACAACATCTTGGAAGCCATCACTTTTAAAAACACCATAAAGGCGGGTTGCGATACTGCCTTCATACTGCACAATTGCGCGTGTACCTTTGTACAGATGGGTGGAAACTTCAAAATGTCGTGCAATGGCGTCCGGCCAACGGGTTGGTGTTGTACAAAATGCAATAGTGCCACGATTTTTGGTAAAACACTTTGCTTGTTTGCTGAGATCGTTGTCCCCTTGGCCCAGCTTAATGTCAGCTCCCAGACCAAACTCGGCTTTTACAAGTCGCGGGTCAATGGGTTTGGGGGCTGCAACGGGGGCAGGTGATTGAACTGGAGCAGCGGGTTCGCCCGTAAGTGCAGGGGGCTGTTTTTTTGCAGGGATTTCTGCGGGTTGTGCTGCTTTTTCCTCACGGGAAAAGGGGGAACTGAAGAAATCACCGATTTTATTTAAGAGGCTGGTGTTTTCTTGTTCCGGTACCGGGGGCACCTGTGGCGTTTCCTGTTGTATGAGCGTGGGGTCCGGTTCCGTTTTTGTTGCCGGCTCTGGTGCGATATTCGGCTTTTCTTCCGTCACCTGTTGTGTTGTCTCAGCCTTGGGAAGGTCTTGATCTTTAGATGATTGCGTAGGCGTTAAGAAATTACGCAACTTTTCAAAAAAAGAGGCTTGTTCCGTCTTTTCTGAACCTGTGAGTGCCGGAGCCGCAACTTCCTCTTGGGGGGATGCGATTTGCGTATCAGGCGAGAGTGGCGTTTTCACATTTTGTTGAGTGGGGGCTAGGGCAGGCTCTTCGCTGGCTAGTTCCTCGTTTTGCGGTTCTGGCGCAGTGGGCTCTTCTGTTTTGCTAAACAGTTTGCCTAAACGTTCAAAAAATGAAGGGCTGTTTTCTTCGGCAATGGGCGCGCTTGGCGTGGTTGCTGTTACAGACTGCGCAGGTTCACTTGGTTGTGCGGGCACTTCTTGTGGGGTCACGGTTGTTGCTTGAACCGGAGGCGCCGCCAGTGGGCTGGCCGGTGTCGGTTGTGGTTGTGCCGAAATGACATAGGAAGGGGCAAACGGATCTGTTGTTTGCGGGTTCGGCGCGACGTTGAAAACAGGTGCAGGTTCCGCTTGTGGCTTGACAACAGACGGGGCTGGTTCAGCTGTCGGTATTTGAACCTGTGCTTCAACGGGGGCCGGGGGCGGTGTTTGTTCAACCGGTTTGACCTCAGGTGCGGGGGCACTGGGCGCGGGTGGGGCAATTTGACTGGCATCCACGACCGGTTTCTCTGGGGCTTTCTTTACGACAGGGCGTTCGGGTTCCACAGGACGGCGCACAATTTTAGGCGCTTTGGGTTCGGGGGCTTTGGGTGTTGCGTTTGGTTCGGTCGGGGCCACTGTGTCTGGCGCAAACGGATCAAGCGTGTTTTGTGTAAAACCCGGCGACGTCAGCGAGATCCAAACACCCATAGAGACGCCAATGCATAAGGCGCGGTGAAAACTGACCTGTCGCACGGACTTGCCCATATTTTATTATCCCTCGATTATAGAACCCTCTTGGTTGCGGATTTTGCGGTTTTGGTGGCGCCTATGCAAGGAAAAAGCTACCATTTTATCCTTTCTTCGCGCTGGCTGCGTCGATCGAAAATGCGAATGCCATCAATGTGCTGTTCCGCAGATCGGGCTTTTTGTCTTTTTTGTGGGGCTTCTGCTGTCTTTGATGGTTGTCTAACCATTTGATGTCTTAACATTTTTTGCAAGTTTAACCGACCGCCGCTGGCGACCTTATTGGCAAGGCCGGGGATGGGGTCAACGCTGTTCATCAGTGTTTCTTTGATTTGTAAATTGGTCAGGGTTGGTTGATGGGCAAGAAGTAACGCAGCAGCCCCGCTGACAATCGGGGTCGCCATCGAGGTTCCTGACTCGAAGTTGTAGCTATCACTCAGCGTCTTTTTTTCCTCATTCGGAAGAACAATGGTGCTAAAAATATCAACGCCGGGGGCTGCGATATCCACATTTTTGCGCCCCCAGTTTGAAAACTCCGCCAGATCGTCTGTTGGTGTTGTCGCTGCAACACTTAAGATGCCGTCGATGGGGTAACTCGCCGGGTATGATCGGGGTTCCCCATCGTTATCGACAGTTTCATTCCCGGCGGCAATGACAAATAAAACACCTTTGGCGGCAAGATCTTCATAGACTTTTTTAGCAATGAAAGAGTGTCCGAAACTACCGAGGCTCAGATTAATAATGCGCGCACCGTTTTCATAGGCATAAACAATAGCCCCGAGTGAGCCAAGTGTATGACCGCGACCACAGCCTCCACCTAAGGCTTTAAGGGGCATGATTTTCACTTTATCCGCGATACCTTTGATGCCTTTTGCGTTATTGCCCATTGCTGCGATGGTTCCTGCAACATGGGTACCATGTAAGTTTGTGTAAACGCCGCTTTGTCCCTCATGGCATTGGTAGTCGGGGGTTATGGTCGGGGCTGGATAAACGATGGGGCCGGGCCAGTTGTTACCTTCATAAAAATTCCATCCGAAAATATCATCGACAAAACCATTGTTATCATCATCAATCTTGTTGTCAGGAATTTCCTTTTTATTAATCCAGATGTGGCCTTTGAGGTCTTCATGGGTGAATTTGACCCCCGTATCGACAACAGCAACAATGATATCTTCTGTTGTTGAAGACGGTTGAGACCAGGCTTCAAAGGCTTTGATCTGGTCCAAAAACCACATTTTGTTAATGTGGGGATCATTGGGGGATGCAGGATTTGCCGTATTGGCATAGACGACATAGTTTGGTTCCACGGCATAGACATCGGGGTCGCTGGATAAAATATTGGCAAGATTTTCCCAATTGCCATCTCCGGCCGGGTTGCTGACTTGAATATGCGCGATATTGAATGAACTGAGCCGTGTATCAATTTTTACATCTTTGCCCAGTTTGGATATCCATTTGGGGTTGTTACCTTTTTTTATGGCATTGAGGGATTTGTCACTGCGAAACTGAACCAGAAATTCCCCTTCCAGTGCGACAGGGGCCAGGGGGGCTTTTAGGACTTTTGTCCCCTCGCGTACAGGTTGGGCAAAACTCTTTGAAATCTGCGGAGTCGCACCTATAAAGAAAAATGAAAAAATAAGTGCAAAACTGTGTATTTTTGCTAAAAATCCTGTATATTTTCTTAATGTTCGCATTTTTCTAACTTTACGGGTTGGATGAAAGATAAGAATTTCATTCTAAAAGTTGCATTGAGTTTATTTTTGTATCGTAAATGACGGTTTTTACCGTGCAAGGAAAATATGAACGGGAGTGAGGCCTTTTTTACGGCCTGTGAATACAGACACGAGTGGCACGATGAGCAATGATGGTTCAAAGCGAGAAGGTCGGTCTTCTATCGAAGTGGCTTTCGACGCAGAAAATCAGGCAGATCAGGTAAAAGATCAAGCCGGGGAAAAGACGGATGAAGAGGGCAAAAAAAATGCCATGCCGGAATTGTCCCCGT
Source organism: Terasakiella sp. (assembly GCF_048267425.1). Lineage (GTDB taxonomy): Bacteria > Pseudomonadota > Alphaproteobacteria > Rhodospirillales > Terasakiellaceae > Terasakiella. Next base: position 245,484 of record NZ_JBLWXN010000003.1, on the reverse strand, counting down.
TGCAGAAAGATTACCTGCTTGATGAAGGCGACCGCATGGTTGATGTGGAACTGCTGGCGGAAGAAGACTGGCACGCCCCGTTTTATGTGCGTTATCGTTTTCTAAGCATTGTTGCGGCTCTATTGTCGGTGGGTTGGGTTTACGGGGCTTATGATTATATCGAAACCTATTTCGGTTGGTCGACGCTTAGTGAATTGATGCCCCATGAAATTGGTGGTCTGGCTGCGGGTCTCGTCACGCCCTTGGCCTTGTTGTGGTTAATCGCGGCTTATCTGGAACGCAGCCGTTTGTTGCAGACGGAAAGTCAGGCGCTGCGTTGGTATCTGCGCCGTATGGTTTATCCGTCTGAAACCGCAGAACAGCGCGTGCGCGCCATTACGGACTCATTGCGCGGCCAAACACAGGAATTGACCCGCGCGTCCGAAGATGCCTTGGTGCGATCACGTGCCATCCATGATTTATTGCGTTCGCGCAGTGTGGAATTGTCCGAAGTATCCCACGAGGCCGATACACGGGCGAAAGAAGCAGAAGACAGTTTGCGTCGTCAGGCCGAAGATTTGCTGAATGTATCTGATCGTGCGATTGACCGGGCGCGTGAAGTCGGCAACGTTTTACACCATCAGGCACATGATTTGGTGAATGTGTCTGAACGTGCCTCGTCGCGCACCGAAGATATTGCGGAAACATTGAAACGCCGTGCAAGCGAGCTGGATAGAGTATCTGACGGTATTGTCAATAAAACCAAGGAAACTTCGTCGATCTTTCAACGGGAAGGCAAGGCACTGGAAACGGTCTTTGAACAGGCCAAAGGGCGCAGTATTGAAATTGGCGACTTGTTGGGCAGTGCCATCGGCTCGGTCAACCAAATGGCCAATGAAGCCGCAGACCGTTTGAACCAAAACGCCAAATTGTTGGACGATCATACCGTAAGCTTGCGCAAAAGCAGTGAAGCGGCCCGCGATCAAGGCGAGGCAATGGGCAAGGTGTTTGAACGCCAGTTAAAAGAATTGAACGCCACATCAGAATTGGTGCAAACGCAAACCGGACAAATTCGCGAAAACCTTGTTTCCCAGACGGATCATTTAAATAAAACGGCGGATCAGGTTTCCGATCGTGTGCGTGAGATGCGCGAAAACCTGAAAGAAAGCGCACAGGAATTGATGAATTCCACGGATAACTCCTTGATGGGAATGCGCAGTACGTCGGATGTGTTCCGTCAGCAAGCGCGCCAGTTGGATTTAGCCACAGAACGGGCGATGGAACGTACTGGAAAACTGAATGATGAAGTTCAGGAAACAGCACAGAAAACATCCAGTGCCGCAAACCGTGTAGAGGAACGTATTAAACAAATCAGTGATCAACTATCGCAGGCCGGCCGTGATGTGACGATGATCAGCGAAGAGGCAAGCGAACAATTAAACGGGGCCGGTGAAGTTTTACGTTCACGCACGGATGAATTGCAGGAATTGTCCACCTTGTCGGAACAACGTTTGCAAAATGCCGGTATCCATTTACAGAAACGGTCCTTGGATTTGATTGATGCGGCAACCAATGCATCAAGCCGGATCCAGTCTGTGACGGCGGCGCTGCATGATGGTTCGCAAACCATCACGATTTTGTCGGATAAAGGGGCAGCAAGTATTGATCTCGCAACGGACAGTTTGCGCCGTAGTGCGCAGGAAGTTACCTTGTTGGGTGAGAAAGCACAAATTCAGGCCGACCATTTGACTGATCGCTTGGGTGAAATGCGCAATAATGCAACTGAGATGGATAGCAATCTGAAATCTTTAGGGGCTGAAATTTCTGAACAGAATGAACGTTTGCAAAAAACATCTTTGACCTCACGCGATGCGCTGGCGGAAGCCGGGCGACGTCTGTCCCATCATGCGCAAAATCTGGATCAGGCGTCCAGTGAAGCCGCCGGTCGAATGGAAAGTGTCAGTGCGACCTTGCAAGACCGGACCGAGGAACTGGATCAGGTCAGTGCGCGCACAGCTGAGCGTTTGCACGATATGGACGCAACGTTACAGACCAGTACCCGATCCCTTAAAAATACAGCAGACGCGGCGGCCCGTCAGATGGAAGGCTATTCCGTTCGTCTGGATGAACAAACGACCCTTTTGCGCAGTACCTCGGAACAAACAGCAGGGCAGTTGGAACAGGCGCAATCCGCTATTCGCTTAAGCGGGCAGGAAATGGCCAGTGCTTCTGACCGTGCCGCCAAGCTGATGGGACTGGTTGGGTCCGGGTTCCAACGCCAACGCGATGCCGTGATGAATGCGACTGAAGAAGCCGGAAAACGCGTCTTTGAAATTGGTGAAGGGTTGGAAAATCATGCCTTGCGTGTCAATCAGGTTGCTGATCAGGCCGGGGCCACGCTGGTGGATACGGTTACAGAAATGGAACACCGCGTAGAAGATGCCGGGATCAACCTGACCAAGCGTGTGCAGCGGGTGGGAACGCAGGCGCAAACTGTTGTGGACAGTGTTGAAGGTGCCTCACGCAGTTTGGAAGAGCAGGCACAAAAGATCAGTCAATTTGGCGATCATTTGACCCGTCAATTGACGCAAGTCAGCGAAAATACACAGGCCTCAGCCCGTGATACATTGAAGGTAGCCGGGGAAACCCGCGATGAATTGAAAGATGTCGGGGATAAACTTCAGTCTCATATTGCGAATTTGAACAATGTGACGCAAGGGGCGCAGGGTAGCCTGTTCGATATGAGCGAGATGTTGGGCAAAAGCGGTGAAAAGATTGCCCGAACAAGTGAAGAGGCGCAAGAACGGGTACAATCGGTTAACCGGGAACTGGAACGCCAAAACAGTAAAATCAATGATGTGGCGGATAATGCGCTGGCACGGGTCAGCCAGTTGGGCGCGGAAATTGATACCCGCAATGACGAGATTGCAAATTCAATGGATCGCGCGGCCAAATTGATGTCGGAAATGGCGGAAAATATGTATAAGGCCAGCCGGGATACGCAAACCAGTACAGAACAAGCCAATGCGCAATTGCAAAGCGTAACGCATAATATGGAACGCAGCGGGGATCATGTGGAACAAGTGACCCATCAGACGGTATCCCAGCTGAAAGAAGCCATTCTGGCCATGCAGGAGTTTGTCACGCAGTTAGAGGGACGTTCGGAAAAAGCGGCACATCGTTTGAACAAAGCGGGTGAACTGGTGCGTGAACGTTCCGATCTGGTCGCCGGGGCAGCACATCAAATCCATGCCGATATTGCGCAAGCCGCCGATCATTTGGAAGAACGGGCCAAGGATATCCTGTCTGCAGGGGAACGTTCAGCCATGCAATTGGATCAAGCAACCAAGTCGCTGGAACGCAAAACACGCGCGGCACAAGTCAATGCGATGGAAATCAAGAAAGGTTTTGATGTTGCCGGGGCGGCCGCACGACATCAGATGGATGAGCTGGCCAGCACCGTGAACCAGACCTTGAAAGAAATTACCAAAGCCAGTGATGATCTGGAAAGTCGCAATACGGAAGTGACGCAAATCTCCGATCTGGCGATGGAAAAACTGGGCGCATGGGATGACAACCTGAAAAAACGTTCTGATCTATTGCGTAAAACATGGTCGGAAGCCGCCCATCAGGCTCATGATGCCGCCAAGGCGATGGAACAACAAACCAAGTCCATGAGTCAGCTCAACCGTCATGCCACAGATTTGGTGAAAGACCTATCTGAAGTGGACAGTAAAGTTGGTACGGATGAATTTATGCGCCGTCATGCCTTCGTTGTTGAATCGCTGCAATCTCTGGGCGTGGATATTACGCGTGAACTTGAAATCGGGATCAGCGAGGAAGAGTGGCGTCGTTTCACCCGTGGGGATCGTTCCATCTTTGTACGCAAACTCGCGGCCTTGAAAGATCGCAACAAGCTGAATGCCATCAAGGATGCCTATCGGGACCATGAAGCCTTTAGAACCTATGCAAACCGCTATTTCAGCGAGTTTGAACAATTGATCGTTCAGGCCAAGGATAAAGATCAACACGGTATCCTCGCCAATACGTTCTATGGTTCCGATGTGGGTCGGGTATATCTGGCCTTGTGTCAAGGATTGGGACGGGAACCCAAATAACGCTTTGATCTGGGCTTGACTTAATCTTGGCTTGCAAGTTTTTCGCGGGCAATATCGACAATAAACTCGGCCATGCGCGGATGGGACCCTATGGCTTGCATTAACCAGATGTGACGTCCGGTTGCAGCTTCAAACGGGCCTGTGGGGCGACCGTTTTCGTGAAGGTCGATTTCTTGTTGTGGGCTGAGTTCGATTCCCAAAAATTCAGGGATATCGCGTGCGCCGTGGGTGCCCGCCGCAATCATAAACGGCAGGACGATAACATTGGGGGTATTGACCCGCTTTTCCCAGTTTTTCAGAAAAGGTTTTTCTTCTAAAAAGGCGGGTAGCATGGCTTGAACCGGGAAATGACTGTAGGTGCGTGTCGCCAGCATGACCGCACTGTCGTGAGAGGCCGGACGGTCCGGGTCCGGGTTGCCGTGGGCAACGACAAAAACGGTTGTTTCACTTGGGGAAAGTTGTTGATCCTCCATCACTTGATGGAGGCGTTCGGCCATAAGCGCCGCCAGGTTCGGGTGTTCCCCCACTGGTTGACAAAGATGGATCGTTTGTCCGTTACGCCGGGTCAAAAGGCCATCCAGCCCCATTTCACGCGGAATGACGACCTTATTGATAAAACCGGAACATGCCAGATTGGGGACAACGACAACTTCGGGGGTGTCCACGTCCTCAAGGGCGTCTTGAAGAAAGGTTTCTTCCTTCCAGAAGGCGGTTTTGACATCGGCAAATATATTTTGATCTTTAATCCATTGCGCATGCAGACGGGCCGGGCGCCCCATGTTTGGGCTTTTGCTCGATCCATGTCCAGCAATAATCAAAGTGGTCTGTTTTAATCTGTCATTCATGGTTTAATATTTGGGCAACGTCGATCACATGACCGATAATCAGCAAGGAGGGTGGTTTAAAGTCGCCTTGTCGTTTGGTTTCAGGGAGGCGCTCTAATGTGGTGTAGGCGATGCGCTGGGCCGGGGTTGCCCCGTTTTCGATAATGGCGGCAGGCGTATTTGCCGCGCGGCCTGCCTTGATCATATTCTCGGCAATCGAGTCCAGATTTTGCAATCCCATATAAATCACAACCGTCATTTCCGGGTCATTTAATGAGGCCCAGTCGATGTCGAGGTCTGCACCCTCTTTATAATGCCCCGTGACAAAACGGACACTGCGTGCCACACCGCGATGGGTGAGGGGAATGCGCGCGGCGGCCCCGCATCCCGCAGCAGCCGTAATACCGGGAACGACTTCAAACGGGATGTTTTTTTTCAGAAGGAATTCGGCCTCTTCGCTACCGCGTCCAAAGACAAACGGGTCGCCCCCTTTTAAACGTACGACAAGCTTGTGTTTGCAAGCGAGTTCAAATAACAGGGCGTTGATTTCTTCCTGTTTTAAAATATGTCGCCCTGGTGCTTTTCCAACGAAAACTTTTTCGACATGATCGGGGACGAGGCTGAGAATTTCGTCCGTGACAAGGCGGTCATGCACGATGACATCGGCCTGTTCAATCATGCGTAAGGCACGAATGGTCAAGAGATCAGGGTCACCGGGACCGGCCCCAACAAGAACAACACGATTACGGATATTTTGATCACTCGGCATAAGGGACTGTATCCATCTGGCGATTGGCCCAAATTGTTTCTGCTTGTTCATGTGCGTCATCACAAGACGTTGCGCGCCCCATCAGGCGTAACGCAATGGCGATGGTGCCTGTAATGGCAGCAATGGCATATGGATGACAGTCTTCGCCGGACCAGACCTTTTTCAGGCGGGTTATGTCCATATCTGTATCATGGGCGGCATTTTCCGGCGCAAGGAATGCGGGCCATTCTTCTTCAAAACGTTCTCCGTCTATCAGATATTGGATGTTGACGGGTTTGGCAGCGCGGCGTTCAATCTCGCCCCCTTCACCTTTAAAGACACACATACGTTTTTGCCCGAGCAAATCTGCGCAATCACGATGAATGTCGCGGTAGGCGGAATGGGTAATACATTGCAAGACGCACGGGGCATTAAAGGCATTGATCATGCGGGCAAAGGTATTGACCGGTGTACGCACACCCAACGTGGATTTCAGGTCCATGATTTCCTGCAAGACAGGGCTGATTTTATCCAGTGACAGATAGCTGAAGTTTTCCTTTTTTAGGCGCAGGGCCGCATCTTCCAAAGATGTGCTTTGGGCTATTCCCAGCTCAGCCAGGGCTTGATCTGTGTATAGGCGGTTCGCCGTATGGCCTGAAGCGCCATGCATGAAAATTTTAATACCACTTGCCGCCATCGCAAGTGCAGCCAGCAGATAGTAAGGTAATTGCCGTGCCTTGCCAGCATAGCTTGGCCAATCCAGATCAACTGCCGGTATATCGTTTGGAAGTTTTAGCTCATTTCGAACGGCATCAACGAAACCAGCCCCTTCCTCCGGGTCTTCTGTACGGACGCGCAGAATACACAGGAATGCCCCAAGTTGTATTGGGTCAACCTTATGATTTAAAACCATTGTAGCGGCTTGAAAAGATTCTTCACGGGTTAAAGGGCGCGATAGACGCGGGCCTTTGCCGATGATACGAATATATTGTGCGAAGGGATGTTCTTGTTGCATGATAATGTCGATTATACTTGTTTCTTGAGTGTTTCTGAAACATATTCCTTTCGCATTTGCGATAAAAGACATTTGTGCGATTTTTGAGAATTAATTCACCTTCTTGCTTGCCAAGGGGCTGTTCTTTTTCTTAATAATTAAACTCACACAATTTTTTGGTGACAATCCGATGGATTTTAACAAGTTAGCCCGATTACCGATTTTAAATCGTTTGCCGCAAGATGTGTTGGAAATCGTTTTTCGTACCGGTGAAGTAAAACAGGTGAAGGCCGGGGATATCCTCAGCCGTGAAGGTGCGCAAGCCTGCCACGTCATCTGGATTTTGTCCGGGCGCGCCAAAACATCGGTTGAAAATATAAATGGCGAAGAAACGGTCATTGATATTATTTCACAAGGGGCAAAGGTCGGTTTGGCTGAAGTCTGTGAAGAAGGGGCTTATTGCCTTTCCGTACAGGTTCTGGAAGACAGCGTGATTTTCCAATTACCTAAGGCAGAGTTTCTAAGCCTATTGGAAGAACAGTTTGATTTGCAGATGGCTGTTTTTGCCAATATCTCGGTTGAGATGCGCGGTGCTGTTCGTGAAATCAACGATTTGAAGCTGAAAAATACGTCCCGACGTCTGGGTGCTTATTTATTGGGTATGACATCCGCAGAAGAAGGCGAGGTCGTGATTGACTTGCCATTTGGTAAACGTCTTTTAGCCGCCCGCTTGGCGATGAAACCGGAGAGTTTGTCCCGCGCCCTTGCAAAATTGAAAAAAACGGGTGTCGAAACCATGCGCAATCAGGTCAAAATTATGGATATTGAGGTTTTGAAAAACTATTGCGGTGAAGATGACTGGCTGTTTGAAGAGGGCATGGTATGAGTAAGGCATTAGGACCGGCAGAGGTACAAAGGGCCGGTGAGGTTCGTTTCTTCAAGGGGTTGGGGGCGGATGATCTGGAAGCTTTGCTGAAAAGTGCCGTTTTGATCGAAGAGGAAAAAGGTAGTTTACTGTTTTCCCAAGGCGATCCGGCAGACCGTTTTTACATTATTCTGGAAGGCCGCGTGAAGCTTTTTACCGCCAATGAAGAGGGCGAGGAAAGCATTGTTGAAATCTTCAACCCGACAAACAGTTTTGCCGAAGCGGCGATGTTTGCTTCGGGTCGTTTTCCGGTTAATTGCGAAACCGTTATTCCTTCTCGCCTTATTCGGATTGACGGGGATCCTTTTTTAAGTGTGTTGAAAAATAAGCCGCGCATCGGACGGACAATCTTGTCTAAAATGGCAGGGCGTTATCGTCATTTGCTCAATGAAATTTCACAACTGAAAACTCAATCACCGGCGCAGCGTTTGGGTGCGTTTTTCCTGTCCTTGACGGAAGGGAACGAAGGGACAGCCGTTGCTTTGCCTTATGATAAGAACCTGATTGCTGCCCGTGTTGGTATGAAGCCGGAAAGCTTGTCACGCGCCTTATCGCGGTTGCGCGAAATCGGTGTGGATTGCCAGAAACGCGAATTGATCGTGGAAGACCTCGACAAGCTGCGTGAATTTTGCGGCGACTAATTTAAGTATTCAAGGCTTGAACAAGGGCGCAGAACTCCTGAACGCTAAGCTCTTCGGCGCGTTTTGTCGGTTCGATCCCGGCTTTGGTTGCAAGCTCTTCACCATTTACACCTAATGACTTCAGGCTGGCGCGCAGCATTTTCCGGCGTTGACCGAATGCCGCTTGGGTGACGCGTTCCAATTGTTTGCGATCCACATCGACCAGTGGTTTATCGCGTGGCACCAGTGTGGCAACCGTGGACATGACTTTGGGGGGTGGGGTGAAGGCGGTGGGTTTGATGTTGAAATCCAAACGCACGTCGCATAGCCATTGGGTGAGAACGGAAAGCCGCCCATAATCCTTGGTGCGCGGTTGAGCCGCCAGTCGATCCGCCACTTCCTTTTGAAACATCAATGTCAGGCATTCATATTCGGTGATGTTTTCCAACCAGTTTAAAACAAGCTGGGTCGAGATATTATAAGGCAGGTTGGCAACGATCTTACGCGGCCCGTCGCACAGACTGGCGGGATCGATTGTCAGGGCGTCCCCTTCGATAATTTCCAGACGACCGGGATAAGCGGCTGCAATTTCCTGCAAGGCAGCAATGGGGCGTTGGTCGCGTTCAATTGCAATGACCTTTTTGGCCCCTTCGGCCAACAGGGCACGGGTTAAACCACCCGGACCGGGGCCAATTTCAATGACGGTGCATTGGCTTAATTTGCCGGCTGCGCGCGCAACACGTCCGGTCAGGTTCAAATCCAACAGGAAGTGCTGTCCCAGCGATTTTTTTGCAGCTAGATCATATTTTGCGATGACATCGCGTAAAGGGGGCAGGGTATCTGTCGTCATGTGTTTTGTTTCTGTAGTTGTCTATGAGCCATATCGCCTGCCATTTTCAGGGCAGCACACAGGCTGGTTGCACTGGCGGTTCCGGTGCCTGCGATATTTAAAGCGGTGCCGTGATCCGGCGAGGTCCGAATAAAGGGAAGGCCAAGGGTCACATTGACCCCCAGATCAAAGGCAATTGTTTTAATCGGGATCAATGCCTGATCATGATACATGCACATGGCGACATCGTACGTCTTACGCGCAGCCTCGTGAAACATAGTATCCGGCGGTAAGGGGCCGAAGGCATTAATCCCCATCTCTTGTAATTTTTCAACTGCCGGGGTGATGACATCAATTTCTTCGTGACCCATATCACCGTTTTCACCGGCATGTGGGTTAAGCCCGGCAAGGGCAAGCCGAGGGTGGTCAATACCGGCACGTTCCTGTAATGCTTTTGCCGTGATGACACACTTTTCAACGATCAAATCGGTTGTCAGTTCCGCAATGGCCTGTTGTAAAGAGACATGTACCGTGATCGGCACAACACGCAGTTCTTCACAAGCCAACATCATAATTGGCGGTGTCTGAATGCCGGCAAGCTCTGCTAAAAATTCCGTATGACCGGGAAAGCCAAATCCGGCGTTATGCAGGTTATGTTTATGAATGGGGTTGGTCACAACGGCGCTTGCTTCCCCCTTAAGGCAAAGTTCCACCGCCCGTTCAATCGACGAGATAACGGATTTCGCGCTATGCTTACTTAATTGTCCCGGTTCAACGGCTGTGACGGGATGTTCCAGAACAGGTAAAGCGTCTGGAAAAACATCGTGGGCTTCTTGCGGGGTTGTAATCGGGCAGATCGGAACCGTCCAGCCCAGACGGTTGGCAAGATGGGCAAGGCGATGCGGGCAATCAATCACAAAAAAGCGGGGAATGTTTTCCCGGTTTTCGCGCCATGCCTTCAGTGTGATTTCACCGCCAATTCCGGCAGGTTCCCCCATACTAACGGCAAGCGGTGCGATCATAGGCGGATGTCCACAAAAGCGTTACGGCGCAATGTTTGCAACTGACGACGACTTTCCCGGTTGATCTTTTCCATGCGCAATTCACGTTTCAAATTATTGCGTATGGTAATTTCCGGTGTGGTGGGAACCGGGGCACGGTTGCAAATCATCAAAACCAGAACAGCCCCCTTCTTTTGTTCCAAGGTTGTGATTTGATTTGCACTCATGGGCATGAGCGTATTGCGGATATCTTCCGGCATGTTGGAAAGTTTCAACTGGTTTAAAATTCCAGCATTTGCACCTTCAACCTGTTTGCCGATCTCCACAAGGTTTTCACAGCTTCGTGCTTGATGCGCGATGGTGCTGGCTTGCGTATTGCGCGCGGCCCAAACTTCTGGTGTTGCATCTGTGGCAACGGGAAGAATGACCTGGGCAATGTCCAGCAATTCATCTTGTTCTTCAACACCTGCAAGGCGTTTTTCATGTAATTTTACAATGAAGAAACCGGACGATGTGCGGATCGGCTTGGAATAGTCGCCTTCCTTCATCTGGATCAGGGCGGCTTCGATCTTCGGATCAATATGCCCTGTTTGGACCCAACCCAAGGCGCCCCCTTCCGGTGCGGATGCACTTTGTGAAAAATCACGGGCAAGGCTTTCAAACGGAGAACCGCTTTTGATGTGACCAATCAAACTATCAGCCATTTGCAAGGCGGTTGCTTCTTGCGACGGGCTGTCAACGGGTAGGTAAATTTCAGAATAAAGGTATTCGGGCTTGCCTTTGTTGGCATTTTTTTCAGCCAAGGCTTTATCTATTTCTTCTTCGCTGACACTGATCCGGCCTCCGGCTGTGCGCGAGATGACCGTGCTCCAGCCCAATTCCGCACGGGCTTGATCGGCAAGAACTTCGCGGTCAATGCTCAACGATTTTAAAAATTCATCAAGTAGTCCATCACGAATACGTTGTGTTCTGGCATAGCGTTCAAGGGCTTGATCGACTTCTTTGTCGGTGACTTCAATTTCCAGACGTTCGGCTTCCTGCATTTTCAGGCGTTCATCGATCATGACGCGCAACAGGTTGGCGGCAAGACTTTTTTGAACTTCGGGTGTGTTCGGCATGCGGGTGGTTGCCATTGTTAAGCGCACGCGTTGGGCGATATCCAATTCGGAAATGATATCGTCATTAACAACAGCAGCAATACGCATAACCCCTTGTGCATGTAACACAGTGGAAGGGACACAGGCAACGAAGGCGCTGAACAGGCCAATAAGGAAGAAGGAACGGCAGCAATTGAACATGATAAATCAGTCTTTTGTTTCGTTTAGCACGTATAATTTAAAGAGATTTTTACAGAAGTATAGTCCTTTATAGGAATGCTTCCTATCCGTCTTCCAAATGCAAAATCATGGCGCAGCCTAAAAGCATGCAAATACTGGCAGGCGCCCATGCCGCCAACAGGACGGGAATGGCGCCAGACAGCGCCAATGCCATTGAGATATCGGAAAAGAAATACAGGATAAAACCGGTCAACATACCGGCCGCAACCACAAAGGTCGTGCCGCCTTTTCGTGTATGGCGCAGGGTAAATGTCGCTGCGATTAAAATCATGGCAGCCAGCAACAGCGGCGTGGATAAAAGACTATGCCAATAAAGTTTGTGGCGTTTCCCGCTAAAACCGGCTTTCTCCATTGTGTTTATGAAGTCCGGCAAAGCCCAGAAAGACATGGTTTCCGGTGGGGCAAAACTGTCTTGAATTTTGTTTAAGGTCAGGTCGGTTTCAAACCACAATTCTTCCTGAAATTCCGTGGGTTGTTCCGCCACATGGATTTGCACATCATAGAGATGCCAGAAACCGTCTTCCAATGAACCGCGCTGGGCTTCGATCCGGTGGGAAAATTTATCACGCTCGCTATAAATAAAGATGGTGACGTTGTTGAGGTCCACATTGTCCTTTTGTTGCAGGACGTAGCGCGAATGTAAAACCGATTGTCCGTCCGGATTGCTTTGGCGCAACCATAAACCGTTTGCCGATAGGCTCAACATACTTGTGTGCCCGTCAAAATAACGATTTTCCATTTGCTCATAGGCACTTAATGTCGCGGACCCCAACGGATTTATGACCATGATTTGAAAGAGCCCAAGGCAGAAAGCGACTAAAATCGCGGGGGTCATAAATCGCCATGCCGATACACCAGCAGCACGTGCAACGACCAGTTCGTGCGAGCGGGTCAGGCGGGTAAAGGCGGACATTGCGGCAAAAAGCACGGCAAACGGGAAGGTTTCCTGTCCCAGATGCGGTAATTTTAACAAAGCCATTTGCAGGCTGATTAAGGCGGAAATACCTTCCTTATTGGATGAGCGCCGCAGCAGTTCGATGGAATCGATCAAATAAATCAGACCCAGAAAAACCAGCATTAAAACGGCAAAATGCACCAGAAAATGACGACCGATATAAACAGAAAGTGTCGGGGCGAGCTTGATCATTGTCTGTACCTACGCTTCCAACTGGCCGGATTGGGCGAGTTTCAATTCTTTTGCCATGCGCTTGGGGCTGCGTCTGGGGTGCCAGCTCATAAAGAAACTGCTGACGGGGATGGGAACCAAGGTCGCAAAATAGAGCAGGGGCAAAAGCTGCAGATTTTTAGCGCTGACGTTTGCCAACCCAAGGGAGGCCACCTGCAAGAAAATCACGCCGAGGATGGCCAGCAAAATACGTCGGCTTTGTCCGCGTCGGCTGAATTGTCCCGCCGTTAAGAACATCAGGGCCGCCAAGGCATTGGACAGGCACAGGAACGGCGTTAATAAGCGTTGATGCCCTTCGACAATATGTTTGCCCCAGTCGTTTTTCCCGACCAATGGGTTATCTTGTGGGGTGAGCAGGTCTTCGACCATCAGTTCGCGCGCTTCGGGCTGGCGCTGAATATTGGTTTGGGTCTTAAGCGGAATTTCATGGGTGTAGCGGTCAAAATACAGCATGGAAAATTTACCCGTATTGCTATCAACGACCTGACGGTTGCCTTCAAACATAATGACGCGGGCAGACCCGTCGACCTCAACCAAGGCGCCGCGTTCCGCCATCAGGGTGACGGGGCGTTCGGGAATGGTTTCATCATGCACCAGAATGCCGAGAAGCTGCCCTTCCTGCGTACGTTCGCGCACATAGACCGTCACTTTGGAGCTTAGTTCGTTAAAGGCCCCTTCGCGCAACAAAAGGTGTGACATGCTGTTGCGGAGTTCCCACTGGAGTTCGCGAAACAGCTGATAGGATTTGGGCACCAAATACAGGTTCAGACTGTAAGACGCCATCATAACGCAGGCGGTCAAAATCAAGGCCGGTTTGGCGATGGCCCAGTTGCTCATGCCGCTGGCGCGCATGACGGGCAGTTCGCGGTCGATATTCAGACGGCTGTAGACAAAGGTGATCACAGCAAACAAGGCAACAGGCAGGATGACGGTCAGAAAGTTGGGTAACAGAAGGGCGGTGAAATAGATAAACATACCGATTCCCAGCCCGCGATTGACGATCATTTCGACAAAGCGCAAGGATTGTGTCAGCCATAACACACAGACCAAGGCTAGTGAGATCATCACAAATCCGGTAAAAATCTGCCGGAAAATATATCTGTCCAAACTTTTCATAACGTCGCGAAGTATATCCCTTGATACGCCAAAAGAAAGCAATATGATCACTGGAGGAAAAAAAGCAAGCATAGGGTGGCAAGATGGCCGGAAATAAATGGAATGCCCGTGGGATCGAAGTGGCACGTACAGTGGCAAAATGGTCCAAGGACAAAAGCACACAAGTCGGTGCCGTCGTGATGATGGAAGATGGCACACCCTTGACGTTTGCCTACAATGGATTTGCCCGTGGCGTGAACGATGATGTGGCATGCCGCCATGAACGCCCTGAAAAATACAAATGGACCAGCCACGCCGAAGAAAACGCCATTGCCAATATGGCGCGCATCGGGGCCACGGCCTTTGGCGCGACCTTGTATGTGACCCATTTCCCCTGTGCAGGGTGCGCGCGCAAAATCATTCAAGCCGGCATTGCCCGCGTGGTGGTCGATGGATCCTCCATGACCGATGATTTCAAATCGCGCTGGGAAGAAGACATGACCGTGTCACGCGAAATGTTCGGCGAAGGCGGGGTCGAGGTTCTCGTCGTCTGAGCAGTGAGGCTCCGCTTTTTGGGAAGATCGGATTGCGAGGCGGGATAGGTGTGAGCATACCGGACAGACTGGGTCCCCGCGAACGCGGGGACCCAGTATTTGCAAGGGAAAAAACGTTTTGTTTCTTGCATACATCCTCCCTAAAAGATGTTGTCAGCCCGCTATTGAAACCTGTAGTACTGTTTCGCCAAATCATGTTAACTTCCGCCCCAAGGGAAGATGAGAAATGGAAATAGGATAAATCAGCGTGACAGAGATTACTTCACCGGAAGAATTAGAAAAATGGCTGGAGGAGCAGGATAAACAGATTTGCGTCGCCATTGCCGCACGCATTGCCTTACGGGTTGTACCGTTTTTGGAAGAAGATGCTCATCAACATGGTGATATCCTTGTTCTGCCTTCTTTCTATGCTATTTCTACCTCTTGGCTTGCCACTACCGCCGCCGCCTACGCCACCACCGCCGCCGCCTACGCCGCCACCAGCATTGTCTACGCCGCCACCACCACCACCAGCACCGCCTACGCCGCCAGAGCCACCGCCGCCGCCGCCAGCACTGCCTACGCCGCCACCACCACCACCACCGCCACCGTCGCCGCCACCGTCGCCGCCAGAGCCACCGCCGCCGCCGCCGCCAGAGCCACCGCTGCCGCCGCCGCCGCTATTTCAAACGTATGGCGAGAAATTTCATATGATGTGACGTTCCTTGAAGAAGGCAGGACTGTTGACGCCCTGATGGAAAGGCCACTCTTTTTAGGTGGGATGGACTTAGAGCTTAAAAAACGCTGGCAGTCGATGAAAGAAACCTTGCTCAGTTTGGATGAAAACTGGCAGGTCTGGACCAATTGGTACGAAGACCGTTTGGTCGGTGGCCCTCGCCCCAACGGTCGCCTCGTGCTTGAAGCATTGGAACGCGAACGCGTCCTCATCACCGATGAAGATTGGAAAAAAGGTGCCGCCCATGTCAACGCCTTGATTGCGGAGATGGAAAAACGCTATCAGGTGCCGGAACCAGAAGATTTGAAACAACGTCCGGCTATTGTGGAAACGGAAGTGTGTGAAGATGGAAAGCTTCACCGCAAAAATGATGAAAACGAAATTACCGATGCAGACTTGCAGGAGAGTTTGCAGGAAGCGTGGGAAGCGCATAAAGATCATTTCGAAGATTTAAAAAGCTTAAGCCCCGGTCAAAATGAACCGACATTGCAACGTGTACTCTCGGCTTATGAAAAAGCAATGGGGGAAAATTATGTTGATTTGAAAATCATTGCCTTAGGCGTGCATGGACAACGCTTGCAAGAATTGGCTTTGCGCGCGGATGATCGTTTTTTGGAAAATGTCGCAAGCGAACTTTCTGCCTTGGCAGCCGCCCATGCTTTGTTTATTCAGCAATTTCCCAAATGGCGGCGCTACCATGCCAATAGTGAACCGGATCCAAGTGGGGAACAGCTAGATGCTGCCTTGAAATTCGCCAAGGAAATTAAAGGTTATGATGACATTATTGACGAAGATGTCATTGAACCAACGTTAGACCTTGTTGAGGATGTCGAAGAAAGTCTGTTTGCCGACCCCGATGCAAAACCGCTTTTGTCAAAAGAGCTGTTGAATGTAAATGCCAACATTCTGGCAGGGTTAATGCGACCTTGTTTAAAATATGTTCGTGATTGCGCGGGTGCTGTCCGAAAAGGTTCCCTCAACGGTGTTGAGAAAGGGTCGGAAGAACTGGTGCGCCGGACCATTAGTCTGGGCGGCTTGGCCCTTATCCTATCACAGATTGCACCTGATAAATTTGGCTGGATTAAGCTGGTTTTGGATGCGTTAAAAAACGCAATGAAGTAATTTTAAAGACCATAAGTACATGGGCTGGGTTCCCGCTTTTGCGGGAATGACGGTGTTTGTGTTGTGCTGCCCCCCACTTTGTCATCCCCGCGAACGCGGGGACCCAGTGTGTCCGGTTTTACAGGAAGGATACGTCTTGTTCAGGGATGTGTCGCAGCAAGGAGGTTTTTGAGGCTGAAATCGTAAGCCGTCAGTGTTTTGTTTTGGGTTTTGCTGAAACGGGTAAAATCGATTTTTGACCAGTCGCGGGTGCCGAGTTTCTTTTCAAATTCGTCGATATTCTTCAAGGTAATGGCTTCCATGGGGAAGTGGATTTCTTTTTCCAACAGTTGATTGTTGTGATGGTCGAACAGGGCAACAATGGCCCATGCCCCGGCGAAAAAATGACCGCCATGTGTCATGGTGAATTGTTTGTTACGCACAGCATTCAGGCCGTCTTTGGACCAGTTTAATCCGGCAATGGCGTAATCCTGGCCTGCCTTCAGTTTATGGTTGGTCATTGCCGCGATGGCACCCAGGGCAATGTTGTCGTTGGCTGCCCAAATCAGTTTTGGGGCTGGCGCGTGGGCAAGGTATTTGTTTGTTTCGTCAAAGGCTTGATCTTTCGACCAATTGGTGTAAGCGCGATGGATTTCTCGTAAGCCGGTCTTTTCACTCAAAAGCCGTCCAAGGCCATCGTTGCGTTCCAATGAGGCGGGTGTGCGGTTGTCCCCGCCTAAAGTCAGGACGTTATAAGGTGCTTGCCAGTTGCGCGCGTGGGCAAAATCCAGCAGCGAGGCCGCCATTTCATATCCGGCTTTGTCGTTATCCGGTGTGATGCTGCCTAGCCAATATTTAAAAATCTGACCGGGGCGACCGATAAATTGCCGTTGCTGATCTGTGACGGAATTCAGCAAAAACAGAGTGGGAATACGCCGTTGTTCGGCTTTGCGCAGAAAACCGGAAAGTTGCTGATACTCGTTGACGATAATAATGTAATCAAAATCAATGGCGGAATCGAAAATTTCAGCAGCGTTTTCGCGGATCTTGCCGGGGGTTCGATCCCCGTACCAGATATGCAGGTCGGCCCCGAAATGATGGGCGGCGGCTTGCATGGTATCGCTGACATCTTTCCAGAACCCACGATCCGCAAAACCGGGGTTGTTAAAGGCGATTTTCAGTTGTTTGGAGGCACGCGCAGGCAGCTCGCCATATGCAGGGATGACAAGTATAACGCAGAATAAAAAAGATAGCGCCCAACGCATATAGGCTTCCCCGTTTCGTTTATAAAACATACCGCAATCAAAAGAGGTGTTCTATATGAAAACGGTAATTACTACATTTGTAGTATAAGGGCAAAGGTTAAAAATAAAAGAACAGCCCCTTTTTCAAGAGACTGTTCTTTTTCGTCAAGGCATTGGGCTGGATTTTACAGCCAATCGTCTTCGCATTCCAATACCGCGTTGTAGCCTTTGGTAAAGATGGCTTTTAACGCGCTGGAGGTCGGCATGATCTGTTCGGCAAAGAAACGGGCCGTGTTGATCTTAGCTTTCATAAAGGCCGGGTTACCTTCGTTTGCATCCAGTTTCGCCTGTGCGATCAAGGCGGATTTGGTCAGCAACCAACCGCCGCACAAGTTACCGAGCAAACGCAGGTAATGTACAGAACCTGTTGCGGCTTGTTTCGGGTCTTCCTTAAAGCTTTCCAACAACCATGCGGTTGCTTTTTCCGTATTGTTTAAACCCACTTCGATGGCCTCGGCCATTTCAGTAAAGACACCGCCTTTGGCGTTGGCGGCGGCTAGATCTTCTTTGATCATCGGCAGCAGAATATCCAGATAAGCGCCGCCGTTCATGCCGACTTTACGACCGATGAGGTCGTTGGCCTGAATGCCGTTGGTGCCTTCATAGATAGCGGTGATACGCACATCACGCAGCCATTGCGGGGCACCGCTTTCTTCGATAAAGCCCATGCCGCCATGAACCTGAATGCCGTCATTGGCAACTTCGATACCGATATCGGTGCTGTAGGCTTTAACCACCGGGGTCAGCAGTTGGATCAAGGCGTCCGCAGTTGCGCGCGCATCATTGTCGTCGGTTTTGGCAACGATATCCTGCTGGCGTGCGGTGAAATAGGAAATAGCACGTGCGGCTTCGGTTTTTGCCTTCATGGTCAGCAACATACGACGCACATCGGGGTGTTTGTCGATGGTGACGGATGTTTTGTCCTTGGACCCGATAACCGGGCTTTGAACGCGTTCGCGTGCGTAGTTCAACGCACATTGATAAGCACGCTCGGCTGCTGCAAAACCTTCGTTACCCACGTTCAGGCGGGCGTTGTTCATCATGGTGAACATGCAGGCGAGGCCTTTGTTTTCTTCTTTAACAAGATAACCTGTCGCGCCTTCAAACGACATGGTCGCGGTCGGGGAGCCATGAATGCCGAGCTTATGTTCAATTGAAATACAATAAGCCGGATTGCGTTCCCCAAGGCTGCCGTCCTCATTGACCAGATATTTCGGAACGATAAACAGGGAAATACCGCGTGATCCTGCCGGTGCGTCCGGTGTGCGCGCAAGAACAAGGTGAATGATGTTCTCGGTCATATCATGTTCACCAAAGGTGATGAAGATCTTTTGACCGGTGATTTTGTAAGTCCCATCGTCTTGTGGAACAGCCTTGGCGCTGACGGCGGCGAGGTCGGAACCAGCAGACGGTTCGGTCAGGTTCATGGTGCCTGTCCATTCGCCCGTGACCATTTTTTCTAGGAAAATTGCTTTTTGTTCATCAGATGCGTGATGGTGCATGGCTTCGATTGCGCCACCTGTCAACATCGGGCACAAACCAAACGCGATGGAAGAGGAATTCCAGATTTCGCTGACGGCGTTGGACAGGACGAAAGGCAGGCCCATGCCGCCATATTCCGGGTCAAAACCGATCCCGTTCCAGCCGCCTTCGACAAATTGGGCGTAGGCTTCTTTAAATCCCGGGGACGTGGTGACTTCGTTGTCTTTCCACGTTGCGCCTTGTTCGTCAGAAGCTTGAGCAAGCGGGGCAATGACATCACGGCCCAGTTTGCCGGCTTCTTCGAGAATTGCGTCAACCATGTCCGGTGTTGCTTCTTCGTAGCCGGGCAATGCGGTAATGGAGTTGAGATCAAAGACGTCTTTAATCAAAAATTCCATTTCGGTAATGGGGGCATTGTATTCAGTCATGGTGTTTCGCTCACTTCATCGTTGGTCTATGACAAGAGACTTAATTGTAATTCGGTAAGATTATACCGATTAATAGTTTCTATGCCATAAAAATGTTCGGTAAGCGAATTATTTTTTTATGACAAATGTAATGAAAAGAGCCATGATACACTGCTAAAATCGCATAGGTATAAGAAGGAGATACCCCCATGTCACTTGCAGACGATTGTATTTTTTGCAAAATCTTACGTAATGAAGTCCCGAGCCTGAAGGTTTATGAAGACGAACAAACCTATGCCTTTATGGATATCAATCCGGCAAACCCCGGTCATGTGCTGGTGATTCCCAAATATCACGCCCCGAATATTTTTGAAATTCCGCCGGAATGGTTAAGCGCTTGTATGGTGACAGTACAAAAAATTGCACTAGCCGTGGAAAAAACCGTTTCACCGGACGGGATCAATATTTTGCAAGCCAATGGGGAAGGGGCCGCGCAATCGGTCTTTCATTTGCATATTCACGTCATGCCACGGGCAAATGGCGATGATTTAAAAATGAACTGGGGGCATAATCCGGGGGATATGGAAGCGATTGCCGCCTTGGCAGAAGAAATTAAAGCTGAGTTGGCTTAGGTTTGCGCTTGGAATGCGTATTCGTCTCCCCTTAAGCATTGATCATCAGAAGAAAAAGGCAATGTCACTCTATTTGCCTTTTTCGCTTTATCTGCATTTTGTGAGCTGGGATTCTTTTGAAGCTATTTTGCCGGATGGTCTGCGGGAAAAAGCCGCAAGTTTGAAAGAGGTCTTTAACGACCAAAATCGTTTTTTCAGTGAAGACTATAAGAAAGAATATGAACGTTCCCCTTATATCCGGTTTTTGACAGGGCCAGACGTTCATAAATTTTTTGCGAAAATGTTATCGCTTAATTATCAAACCTATCAACATATCCTACAGGCACCTGTCGGTTCATTTCAGGAATATTTTGCGGATTTGAATTTATTCTGGAATGCAAAATATACCGACGACCTTGTCGGGGAGAACCTCGAAGATTTACGGACGGTTTTGTTTTGCCAAGCCTGTATTCAGTCACAATATCAACGGGTTATGGATAAGAAAAGCTTGCATGAACGACTTGATGAATTTGCGAAAGATCAACTGCGTGAAAAAGATCGGCAAATCAAGGCGCAAAAGCGTGAAATTCAAAAATTGAAGATGCAATATAACGATATAAAGGCCGAACTGTCGCAAATGCAGGAAAAGAATGTCGTTCTTGTCCCGTCCGATCCACATTATATGCTGGGTTTGCACCCCGATCAGTCGAACAGAGCGCCAGAGCGGGCGAAAGTATTGCTTAAGGTTTTGCATCCCGATAAAAGTGGCACAAATGAAAGCGGCTATTTATTCGATATGATCGTCAAGGCACGGGATATGATTATTAAGTAAGGGCAAAAAGGGGAGAGTACTCTTCCATCTTAGATCCCTTCTGTGCGGTGGAAATTGACAGATTATTGGACCACCGCTTCAGAAAAGAGACACGAGACATAAAATTCTTTGCATCGTCTCGTGCCCAGTCTTTCAACTGGGCACGGCATGTTAAATCTAGACGGCGCGGGAGTGTTTTTTCTGTCCCTGTTGTAAATAGGTATCGAAGGTTGCCGCGATTAACCGCATGAGGGGACGGCCTTCTTCCGGCAAGGTCAAAACACCGTTTTCCAATGTACAGATTTCGTCTTTGACCAAGGTTTGCAGCCTTTCTTCTTCAGCGGCAAAGAAATCTTCGGACACACCGTGTGCGCGACACAGGGCAGGCAGGTCAACTTTCATATTACACATGATTTGTTCGATGACGGCACGGCGCAGGATATCTTCGCTGGTTAAGGCGCGTGTACGTCCGATGGGGAGCATACCAGCATCAATCATGCGGCGATAATCGCGCAACGGCTGAACGTTTGCCATATAACCATCCGGTGTCTGTCCAATACTGGAGGCCCCAAGCGGTAACATCACCGGATTGTTATCAATCGTATAACCTTGGAAGTTACGGTGCAAACGGGTTTCGTTCATGGCGATTGTCATTTCGTCATCCGGTTTGGCGTAATGGTCCAGACCGATTTTGACAAAGCCGTGTTCTTCCAACCGTTTGGCGGCGGCTTCCATTTGTTCCCAGCGTTCACTGGCATTGGGCAGCGCTTCTTCGGGGATGAGCTTCATATGAGATTTCATCCACGGTACATGGGCATAACCAAAAACAGCAAATCGTTTGGGTTCGAGACTGACAGCCTTGTCCACCATATCAATGACGCGTTCGGTCGTCTGGAAGGGCAGGCCGTACAGCAGGTCGAAGTTAATCGAGGTAATGCCATATTTTTTCAGCCACTCCACAACCCGTTTGGTCACATCGAACGGCTGGACACGGTTGATGGCGATTTGCACTTCTTCATGGAAATCCTGAACACCAATGGAGGCACGGTTGATCCCGGCCTCGGCAATGGCTTGAACGTAGTCTTCCGTTGCGGTGCGCGGGTCCAGTTCGACGGCGAGTTCAGAATTTTCATCAATATCGAACAGGTCTTTCAACTTGTCGATGATGGATCGCCAGTCGTCGGCTTTTAACATGGTGGGGGAACCACCGCCCCAGTGGACGTGCTTGGCCGTCATGCGCGCAGGCAGGGCTGCCGCCAGCAGGTCGATTTCCTTATGGACATATTCCAGATAGTCGGAAACGGGGTCATAGCGTTTGACGATTTTTGTATAGCATCCGCAGAAGTTACACATGGACTCGCAAAACGGAACGTGGATGTATAATGATACGCCTGTTTTGGGATCCAGATTGGACAGCCATTGACGATATTCTTTATCGTTATCGGTTTCCAGAAAATGCGGGGATGTAGGGTAGCTGGTATAGCGCGGAACCCGAAGGTCGTATTTTTCAGCTTTTTCTGCGATGGTAACGCTCATGGCAAATCCGTATCAATGTGATTATTTGTTAAGGTGCTATATCGCGCTTAAATGTGGTCATTGTTAGGCAAATCCAATAGACCCATTGGGGAAAGTTCGTTAACATATGCGCTTAGAAGTTACGGAGTGTATGAAATGTTTTGCAAAAATCGGGCTGTTTTGTGCCTTTTGGCCCTGATTTTGATGACCTCACAGGCCTTTGCAAGCAGTTTGGCAGGTAAGACAATCCGTTTTTGCGGGGACGGGTCCGGTTGGCCGCCTTATACATACACTTTAGCGGACAATCCCGATCAAATTTTAGGCTATGATGTGGATGTTGTGCGCGCAATATTGGCGCCGCACGATATAAAAGCTGAATTTTTTATGCCGTCATGGAAACAATGTCTGGAACATAGCGAGGCAGGAAACGTCTTTCATGTGGCGTTAAGTGCGTCCTTCCATCCGGAACGCGAAAAGAAATTTCTCTACACCGATTCTTATTATGAAACCGAAATTCATTATTTTTATGCAAAATCACGTTTTCCCAAACCACCGAATGTTTTGATTGCAGCCGATTTATTCGGCTATGGACGTGTCTGCGGGCGTTATTCTTATAATTATGAAGGAACGGGCGTTCTTAAAAACGATAAACTTGCGTTGATCGGGAAATCATTTTCTGCCTTGGTATCACGTACATTGAGCGGTTATTGCACGTTTTTTATAGCGCGCCCCAGTGCGATTGTGGGATTTGGTTTGTTAGGGAAAAAGCTGTTTACAGAAGATGAAATTGAATATTTTCCCGTGCCGGGTGCGGATAAAGATCATTTTTATATGATGGTGTCACGGCAATTTCCACAAGCAGAGGAATTGCGACAAATCCTGAATGACGGTATTGCACGCCTTAAGAAGTCGGGCCGCTTACAGGCGATTTTGGATGGGTATTATAAACAGATAGAATAAAGAAAAACCCGGTTGTTTGAACCGGGTTTTTCTTATTGGTCAGCTTATTCCTTAACGTCTGCAGCGACTTGCATTCGAATGATTTTGTCAGGATTGGTGACTTTACCGTTTTCGTAGCTGCTGCCTTTTTTAATCTTGTTGACATATTCCATACCGTCAACCACTTGTCCGAAGACCGTATATTGACCATCAAGATGGGCGGCTTTCTTAAAGACGATGAAGAACTGGCTGTTGGCACTGTGCGGGCTACGTGAACGTGCCATTGAAAGTGTGCCGGTTTCATGCGGTGTGTTGGTAAATTCCGCAGGCAAATCCGGGTATTGGCTGCCGCCCATGCCGGTACCGGTCGGGTCCCCGGTTTGCGCCATAAAACCACGGATGACGCGGTGGAAGACCACACCATCATAGAAGCCTTCGCGCGTTAGTTTTTTGATGCGTTCAACATGTTTCGGGGCCAAATCAGGACGTAGTTTAATGACCACACGACCATCTTTCAGGTCCATGTAAATGGTGTTTTCCTTATCGAAATCGGCAGCATGTGCGCTGAAGCTCAGGCCGAGGACGACCAAAAGTGAAAGAACCAAACGTTTCAACATAATTGTATTTCCTTATTTTACTCTGCGTCGGCAGCAACTTGCATTTTGATGATGGCATCGGGGTCTTCGACGCTGCCATTATCAAACGGGCTGCCTTTTTTGATGGCGTGAACATGTTCCATACCGTCAATAATTTGACCCCAAAAAGTATATTGATTGTCCAAATGAGGGGCGCGGTCAAAACAAAGGAAGAATTGACTATCTGCACTATTGGGGTCCATAGAACGGGCCATGGAACAAGACCCTTCGATATGGGGTTCATCCGAAAATTCAGCATCAATATTCGTACCTGACCCACCGTATCCTGTGCCAGTTGGATCACCTGTTTGGGCCATGAAGCCGTCAATCACGCGGTGAAAAACGATGCCGTCGTAAAAGCCATCACGGGCAAGTTCTTTAATGCGGGCGCAATGCTTGGGGGCCAAATCGGGGCGCAGTTCAATTGTGACGCGCCCGTCTTTGAGGTCCAGATACAGTGTGTTTTCGGGATCTTTAATGTCGACCATTTCGAAGTGCCTTGCTTAATCAAATCCTAGAATGAGGCAGGCAGACTAACATAAAAATCGACAAACGGAAGGGGGCTTCGTTAATCCTTTTTGCGCAGGCGGGCTTCCAGTCGCTGTTCCCAGTCCGGCAGGAATGTTTTTATTGCGTGGAAAATCAAGCCGATACCCCAACCGAATAAGGGGTAATGAAACCAGATTGTTTCAGCGTTAAATGTCAAATTGATAAGGACCAAGCCCATATTGACGATCAGGTAAGTGATCAAATGACGATAAAATTTGAAACGACGACGTACTCGGCGTTCCCGTTCGACATCTGCTAATTTTTCAAGCTGCGACGTGCCCAGATCCGGTGCGTTGTTTAAAAAGACATCCGGTGGGGTATCAAAAACAGCGCTTAAGGCTTTGGCTGTTTCCAGTGAGGATGTACCACCGTTTTCAAGACGTTGAATGGTGCGAACACTCAGTCCTGCGATTTCAGCAAGCTGTTCTTGCGACCAGCCTTTTTCAAGGCGCAATGGTTTTACAATCTGTTCCATGATTTTTCCTTATGAGGGATTTGATGGAAAAAACATAGGAAAATTTAAAAGACAGCAACACGTCACCAAGGTGACAGCCCTGTGACAGGCAGGCGACATGGAGAGCTTACCAATATTGTGGATAACGAACACTGGGGCGTAGATTATTGAATATCAAGGCTGTTAATGCGACGACCAGTGCGCCGGGTAAAACGGGGGCAACGAGATAATCCCAAGTGGGTTGCAGGGCAAAAATAACAAGCGGTGTTGCCGCGGCCGGGGCATGGGAGGTCCGTGTTGCCAGCATTGCCATAACGGCCAGTGCGACTGCCAAGGCGATTTGCAAGGCACCGTAACCCAGAAATTGCAAAACGAACAAGGCGGCGCATGAAGAAATCATATGCCCCAAAACAATATTTCTCGGTTGGGCAAGTGGGCTATCGGGAATGGCGAAAGCTAGAAAGCAACTGGCACCAAGCGGGGCCATCAAAATGTTGAAATGCAGGGCTTCTTCCAGATAAACCCCGATTGCAATGGCAAGGCCGGCACCAACACCTGCCAATAAAATATGAAAAATAGAGGCATGCGCAGGCAGCGATGTGCCGCCGGACATTTTTTGTAGGTATATTCGAAGGGGGCGCATAATGGTCTTTCGTTTGTCGGCTCTTATTATTTATGAAAGAGGTCGGGGGGATGACAACGAAAGGGCATATATTATCTGTATTAAAAAATCAATTAACTTTTTAATATTGTAAAACCATTAAAATATTGGGGGAATATAGGGTCATGCGACAAAATCAAGTGTTTCTTCGAAGCCGTGCAGCACACCTAAAATTCGGTCGATCTGTTCCAGTTTTTTGGGGTCGCCCGACGGATAACGTTTTTCAAAATCAAAACGGTCCTGCCATTGTTGAATGTAATCACGCGGTCGGTCCGGGTCGGCCCGTTCCCCGGTTAACGCACCGATGGTATTTTCAAAACCGGGGTGCAGTTCCGGTTGAAAGGCCAGCATGGAATATTCTTCGAAAGAAAGCGAGCCCTCAATATATAGATCAAGGCTGAAATCCACCATTTCACGCGGGGTCATGGTGCGAATATCGAAAGTAACATCCTCGCCACTGTCACCCGTATTGTTGAGCTCGTCCAGTTGGTCTAGGTCAATTTCAATGCCTTGAAACTGGACAATATCTTGTGGCGCAATGCGTTTTTGTTGTTCTATTCTGGTTAAATCATCCGGTCCGGGCGGCGGGGTGATCAAGACATGGCTTGTGGGGCCCGTCGTTACCGAACGTTGCGACTGATTTTCCTGTTCGTGCAGCAGGACGTGTGACAATGTCGGGTCAATATGCATGATCCGCTCCTGTCATCACTTTTATTTGTGTCAGTTTGACACTTATTCTGCTGCGCTTAATGTGCATTTGTCCCGTTTCAGTTTTTTGGTGAGATACATGGCATTATCGGCGGCGGAAATTAAATTGGTTGTACTGCTGTTGTGGTCGTAAGTTTGAATGCCGAAGCTAGCCTTCAATGTTAATAAATGTTCTTGCCAGCGTAAGGTGGTGCTGTTGATTTCGTACGCGATTTTTTCAATACAGCGTTCGCCGTCCTGCCACGGGCTTCGAACCAGTAAAATGGCAAATTCATCGCCGCCTAGACGGGCAACGTAATCCATACCCCGTGTCATACGTTCCATGACGCGGGCGACATGACATAACACTTCATCGCCACAGGCATGTCCAAAAGTGTCGTTAATCTGTTTAAAATCGTCCAGATCGATATAAGCGAGAATACCGGTTTCCTTAAACCGTCGGGCTGAGGCGAGAACACGTTGCAATTCGGCCTGAAAGCCGCGTCGGTTCAATAAGCCTGTCAGGCTGTCGGTCATCGCAAGCCGATCCAGATATGCAATGCGTTCGTTGCGCTGGTTAAGGGTTTCTTCCAGTTTGTAAGTCAGGCGTAGCGTTTCGTGCAGCGTTTCTTCGCGCTGCGCGGTGTTGCCACGCCCTTCCATGCAACTTGCCAATCGGCAAATGCTGGCGACAAGTTCACTGACCTGAGTATCATTGTTTTTTATGTTATCAAACATGTTGCGGTACTCCGCCCTTGTTATCGTTTCATTCCCTCAAGGCTTCCCCCCGGTTGCCAATCTTTCTTTCAAAACACATATTTACCCTGCATCGTGCATGATGCCGGATTTTTGGATAACCACGCAAAACATGTGCCAGAAAAACAATCTGAAATCGGCGGAAATTGGTCCGCCGAAACTTGTCGTCGCTAGGCAAAAAATGCCGCCTAGGCAAAAATGATCTGTTCAAGGTATAGTCAAAATATGAAAATGATATTGACCATAATCGGGGCCTTCAGCATTGCAAGTGTTACAGCGGCGCAGGCTGGGCCATTTAAACTGCGTTCCCATGAAGCGACGTATGCCATGAAGCAGGTTCATCAGGCCGGACGAAACTGGTCTGCGGTCGAACAGGCACAAGGGATGTTACGCTATCGTTTTAAGAACGTGTGTGACGGGTGGACGGTTGAACATCAAAGTAATGTGATGATGAATTTTGAAAATGCCCAACAATCCCAAATGAAGTGGAATTACACCAGTTGGGAAGCCCGTGATGGCAAGCGGATCCGGTTTCACAGTCGCATGAAACAAAACGGTGTTCAGGTAGAAAATTTCAGCGGTGAAGCCCGTTTTGAAGAAGGTAAAGGTGTTGTTGTTTATACCAACCCGGATGGGCGACGCGAAGATATCCCGCAAGGGACACGTTTTCCAACAACGCATTTGATTGAATCGATTGAACGTGCGCAAAAAGGCGACCTTGTCTTTTCTTCCCCTTATTTTGATGGCAGCGGGGAAGATGCGTTTTTCAATGTGGATGTGGCTATGCCACCTTATACGGGCAAAGCATTGCATGCAGTGAAGGGAACAACATTGGACCCGTCACCGGCGTGGGATATGCAATTGTCTTTTCACCAACCGGGCAGTCAGGATAGCATTGCGTCGACCCAAATCGGCGCACGTTATCGCAAAGACGGGATTGCGACACGACTGGTGCAGGATTTTGGCGACTTGGTTTTAGTCGGTGATTTGGTTGAGCTGACTTATCTGGATGAGCCTATCTGCCAATAAGGTTGTACTTTATTTTATTTGCACAAAGCGAGAAATGCCGTCCATACCGTCGTCACGTTGCAAACGTCCTTTTGCTTCCAGATGATGCAGGTGGGCAAGGCTTTCGCCAATGGCAAAAAAGATTTGATGGCTGTCCAGTTCCCGGCTGAATAACCCCTTGAGGACCTGCAAGGCCGTTACCGGTTTTGCACAGAGGTTATAGGTTTCCTCCAACCGGTCATCATGGTGATGGGCCAGATCGGCAAGACGGGCATGCAGGCCCCGAAACGGCCAGTCATGGGAAGGTAGAACCAAGACATCGTTCGGTAGAGGGGCAAAGCGGTTTAAGCTGTTTAAAAATTGGCTGAGGGGATCCGCATCCGGTTCTTGCGGCCAAATGCTGATATTTGGGCTGATACGAGGCAGAACCTGATCACCGGAAATCAAGACATTCAAATCTTTACAGTATAAACAGGCATGTTCGGGACTGTGGCCTGTACCGACAATCACTTGCCAGTCATGCGCGCCAATGCGGATCAACTCACCGTCCTGAATACGGTGAATACCGGCGGGCGGCATACTGATGCGCGACGGATAAGAAACACTGCGTTCCGGGATCAGGGCCATGAGTTTGTCATCAAATCCTGCCCGACGATAAAATTGCGCAAGGTAGGTGCCGGATCGATCCGTTGTTTCCAGTTTTAAATTACGCGCCATTCCCCATTCGCCCAAAGTCATCCACAGGGGGAGATCATATTTTTCTTCAAACCAGCCCGCTAAGCCGACATGATCGGGATGAAAATGTGTGACGATCATGCGTTTCAGCGGTTTGGCCCCCAGTGGGCCGGAAAAAAGTTTTTCCCAACGTTCGCGTACATTGGGCAGGTCAATGCCTGTATCGACGATTGTTAATCCCTCGCCATCATCCAAGACCCATAAATTGATATGATTCAGTTTAAAGGGCAGGGGCATACGCACCCAATGAACACCGGGGGCAACTTCGACAGATGTACCGCCATCGGGAATGGCATCAAAGGGATAATGAATGGTCTCAGACATGTTTTTTTATCCTCAAATTAAAACGGCCCATCCTTTTTATATAAGGATAGGCCGTTTAAAAATCTTGTGCCCAAATACCTTAGTGATATTTGAATGATCCGCCTTTTTCGTTATTAACGATCCAGGCCAGTTCTTCTTTGATGACTTCGGTATGGTGGTTTTCCGGTGCGGTCAATACGTCGCGGATGATTGTCATACGGACGGCTTCGGGCAGGCGGTCGAAGTTTTCAAGGAAAAGAAACTTGATAGACGGGCGGATCGTTGTGGATAACAGCATGGAGGTGACCAGACGTTTCCGAATGTCGTGGCGCAGGTTGCCGTTTTCCGTCAATTGGAAGAATTCTTTTACAAACAGGCGTGGTGCCATTTCGCCATCCAGCAGGGCATGCAGATTTTGGCGCAAGGCAGACGAAAACTGTTTGCGGGTTTGCACAATGGCGCGGTTGGTCTGGCGCACGACTTCACCAATCGCCTTTGGGTGGAAATCATTTTCATGCAGCATGTTAATGGCATGCGTGACATTTTCATGTTTGGAGGCATCGGCAACAATGCGCATGACCTCACCGACAAATTTGTTCTTTCCGGCCTTGGGGCTGAGGCGGGCGGCGGCGGCCATAGACATCGGGGATTCTGGATCGCGTGTCGCCATCAGGGAAAGCGGCATCGGGTCTTCCAATGATTCCAGATCCAGATTGATGTTTAAGAGGTTTTCCGGCATGAGGATTTTTGTCTTCTCGCCGGGGACGCAAATCGGTTGATGGGTCTTGTATTTTTCTTTTAGATCCAACGCACACGAAATGCCTTTTTTAGAAATGCCCAGTTTTGATTCCAACTGATCAGCCATTCTTGGTTTCCCTGATTCAAAATTCTGTGCCCGTACATACGGACAACATGCCATTCTAACTATAAACACCTTGACCTGCAAAGGAGTTTCCGCCCCAACCGCATGGGCAAATAATGCCCATTGACAGATCCGATCTTGTGATACAATGCCGACAATTGATTAACACTTCGTAACTTATTGGAATTTCTTATGCGAATCGGAATCGACCTTGGGGGAACGAAAACGGAAATTCTATGTTTAAGTCCGTCTGGACAAGAACTCTTGAGAAAACGGATCCCCACGAAACAGGGAAATTATCAAGGTACCATTCAATCGATTCGCGATTTGGTGTGGTGTGCAGAACAGGAAATCGGTCAAACAGGCAGTGTCGGGATCGGTATTCCCGGTTCGATTTCTAAAAAAACAGGCTTGGTTAAAAATGCGAACTCGGTCTGGTTAATCGGGCAGTCGTTTCAAAAAGATTTATCCGATGCATTGGAACGCGATGTGCGTGTCTCAAATGATGCAAATTGTTTTGCCTTATCCGAAGCTGTTGATGGGGCGGGGAAAGACGCACAAACGGTCTTTGGTGTCATCCTCGGCACTGGCGCAGGCGGTGGGCTGGTTATTGACAAGCAGGTTGTTGCAGGTGTGAACGGTGTGGCGGGTGAATGGGGGCATAACCCTATGCCCTGGGCACGAGGGGACGAACAACCCGGGCCGTTGTGTTATTGTGGTCTTCGCGGATGTATTGAAACCTTTTTATGTGGTCCGGCTCTGGCGCAAATGTTTGAAACGGCAACGAGGGCGCAAATGAGCGCCAAAGAAATTGCCGGTTTGCCCTCTGATATCACGGATCCGTTTTTTACGGTTTATGAAGATCGCTTGGCGCGGGCATTGGCGAGTGTGATTAACATCTTTGATCCTGATGTAATTGTTCTGGGCGGTGGCTTGTCCAATATGGATCGATGGTATCAAACCGTACCGGAACTTTGGTCAAAGTGGGTGTTTGGCAATGAATGCGATACGGAACTGCGCAAGGCCGTTCATGGTGATTCGAGCGGTGTGCGTGGGGCAGCGTGGTTGTGGCCTTTAAAATCAAAGCTATAGACAGATAAGTCTGTTATACCTACAGTTATTAAAATAATTTCCTTCATATGGGGAGGGTAGGATGTTCAGGTTATTGCCAATATCCATCTTTGCCGTCGTTCTGCTTTGCCTTGGTAGCGCGGTTCAAGCACAAATGATTTCGCCGGAACATGTAGAAGGGGCCGAGACAATTAATGCTGCACAGGCAAAGGCTTTGTTTGATCAAGGGGCTGTATTTATCGATTTGCGACCTCAAGAAGATTTTGCCAAAGGGCATATTGCAGCGGCCATCAATATAAATATTGCCGGTGCGTTCAATCGCAACATGATTGAAAAGAAAATTCCAAAAGACCAAACCGTCATTTTTTATTGTTATGGTGTACATTGTTTGCGTTCTTATACTGCATGTGTTCGAGCTGTTAGTTGGGGATATCAGAAGGTTAAATATTTTCGCGATGGGCTTCCGGCATGGATTGCTGCTGATTATCCAGTTAGAAGCGGAATATAATTGTTCATAGGCGGAATATTCTCTTTTTGTTCTTGTCTGTTCTGCGCTAAAATAGCGCCATGACAAAACGCTTACCTACATTATGTCGCGATTGCGCCCACAGTTTTGAAGATCGGCCGGACAGCCAACGGTGTCCGAAATGCGGGTCCGTGCGTCTTTTGTCTCATCCTGAATTAAACAACCTGCATATCGCCCATATTGATTGTGATTCGTTTTTCGCAACGGTTGAAAAACGTGATAATCCGGCCTTGAAAGATAAGCCGGTCGTTGTCGGTGGGCGACATCGCGGTGTTGTGGCAGCCGCCTGTTATATCGCCCGCATTTATGGTGTGCGTTCGGCCATGCCGATGATGCGTGCCTTAAAACTTTGTCCTGATTTGGTTGTCGTGCCGCCATCCAAGGGGAAATACGGTCAAGTGGGGCGTGAAGTTCGAAACCTGATGTTTGATGTGACGCCGATGGTCGAACCTTTATCCATTGACGAAGCCTTTTTGGATTTAAGCGGGACGGAGGCTTTGCACGGTGGTAGTCCGGCACGTACTTTGGTGCGTCTTATCAAGCGTATTGAAACAGAGATCGGCATTACCGCATCGGTGGGATTAAGCTATAATAAATCGCTGGCAAAGTTGGCGTCCGACTTGGATAAGCCGCGTGGATTTGCGATTTTAGGCCACTCAGAAGCGATGGATTATCTGACAGATAAACCTGTCAAAATGATCTTTGGTGTCGGGGCGGCTATGGAAAAAAAACTGGCCTCGGACGGGATTGCAACGATTGGACAATTGCGTGCTTTTGAAAAAATTGATTTGATGCGCCAGTACGGGGCAATCGGCGCAAGGCTTTATCATTTTTGCCGCGCCGAAGATGACCGTAAGGTAACGCCGGAATCAGAGACCAAAAGTGTTTCCAACGAGGTGACGCTGGATGAAAACCTGCATAGTTTCTCCGATTTGAAGCAGGAGCTTTATCCGCTTTGTCAAAAAATATCAGAACGTATGAAAAAGGCGGAACTGGCAGGGCGCACGGTGACGTTAAAACTTAAAACAACGGGCTTTCGCAACATTACCCGTTCGCGCCAACTTCCCCATCCCACACAATCGGCAGAGGAACTGTTTAACTGTTCCGTTGACTTGCTGGAACCCTTGTGTGATGGCCGAAGTTATCGTCTGATCGGAACGGGATTTTCCATGTTACAAGACAGCAACCAAGTTGATCCGGTTGCCCCGGACCTTTTTGATATGGCAGAAAGCCAGAAAGATCAACGATCTGAAAAAGCGATAGAAGAAATCAGGCGCAAGTACGGCGGTAATTCAATTGTCAAAGGGCGCTTGTTATAAGGCTCTAATCCCGTGTCGTTGCAGCCGCAATAACGTGGATCCAGCCTAAATATCCGTCTTCTGCAGCCCGTTTCCAGACGGCCATGCCTTCACAGGCATGTTCGAAGGCTTCTTTGCCGATGCGCGGGATGATTTCGCCTTGTTTGCGCTCCATCTGCTTGAGGGTCCAGCCATAGGTCAGGGCAACATTTTCGGACCAGTCTTCCCATTTTTCAACTTGGAAACCGCAGGCGGCAAGGTTGACTTCATATTCATGTTTGGACCACATGGTTGGTGTCTTGACCCGCTTGAGGATGGCTTCGCGCAAGGCAGGCGGGGTGGAACGGCGTAAGGTGACTTCGGAAAAAGCCAGCAGGCCAAACGGTTCCAATACGCGATGGGCTTCATCGAGAACGACATTGCGGTCACCTGCATGTAGAAAGCTTTCCTGACTCCAGTAAACTTCAAAACTGTTTGCCGCATAGGGGAGGTGGTGATAATCGCACTTTTCAAATTTTACTTTATCGGACAGACCTTCTGCCTTAGTTAATTCCGCAGCATAATCCAGTTGTCTTTGTGAAATATTTGTGGCGAGGACGGAACAATCGAAACTGCGTGCCAGTTGGCGCGCCAGACTGCCGTATCCACAGCCGACTTCCAGAACTTTGCTTTCTTTATGCAGGGCAATGCCATCAATCATGGTGTCTTTGGCCCGTTGCATGGCAATCGGCAGGGCTTCTTCCTTGGATTGGAATTTCCCCAGATGAATGCTGTTACCCCAAATCGAACGATAGATGTCGTCTGCGGTGCCGTCATAATAATTTGCCGCTAATTCAGCAGCAGGGCTTAAAATGGTGGCGGATTTTGCCAAAGAAAGAGAAGTCGAAGTCATAGGAAGTCCTGTATCAGGTATCTTTAAAAGAAAAAAGCCGTCGCAAAGCACGACGGCTTTTTTCTTAACATAACCTGTTCTGCCTTAAGCGCAAGCAGTTGCGGCTTCGGGTGCACAATAGAGATTATAAAGAGTCTCTATTACCGTTGAGGCCTCTTCGCCTTTTAAGGAATAATAAATGGTTTGTGCATCACGTCGGGTCTGTACCAGACTATCGCGGCGCAAACGGGCGAGATGTTGCGACAGGGCCGATTGGCTCAGTCCGATAATCTCTTCAAGCTCGCCAACCGATTTTTCCTGATTGGAGATCTGACATAAAATCATTAAACGATGTTGGTTGCTCATCGCTTTCAGCAGGGTGCTGGCACGACGGGCGTTTTCTTCAAGTTTCTGAAGTTCTATATCCATGGCTCTGTTCGCATACTGTTAATGGTTTTGATTACATATTATTTTTCGTATATAAGAAAATCTCATAAAGTGAATATAAGCAGTTGTACAGGTATATTCCATATAAAAAAACATATATTACGAAAAAAAATAGTATATGCTGCGAATGTAATTTTCGCTAAAGCTGTATCGTGTTTTGGTTTTATATAAATAAAGTGATTATCAATTGGAAAAACAAGATAAAATTATCGCACAAATTGAAATAGACAAATATCTGGATGCGACGGGTATGCGCTGTCCGATCCCGGTTTTGCGTGCCAGCAAAGAAATAAAGGCAATGGAATCCGGTGAGATTTTGAAAATAACGGCGTCAGATTCTCAGGCGCCACGTGATTTTCGTGATTTCTGCAACGCTTCGGGCCATGAGCTTTTATTGAATGAAGAACGGGACGGAAAATACGTTATCATCCTTAAGAAAGGCTGATGAAAAGAGTAGCTTTTCCCCGAATATAACCTATGATGCATATGCAACCTGATACATAAAGATAATGCAAAGCAGGGGGGAAGGCTATGTCCACATTGTTATTGACGCATCCGGTCTGTATGAAACATGACACGGGTGAACATCATCCAGAACGCGCGGCTAGATTGCGCAAAATCCTCAGTTATTTAAACAGGGAAGAGTTTTTCCTGCTTCACCGTGACGAAGCACCGATGGCGAGCCATGCGCAGCTGGAATTGGCTCATCCGACCAACTATATCGAGGCAGTTGAACGTGCCGTGCCCAAGGTTGGCGAACATCTCAATGCGATTGACGGTGACACGATCGTTTCTGCCGATACGTGGGAAGCGGCTTTGCGCTCGGTAGGCGGGGCCTGTTATGGGGTGGATGAAGTTATGGCGAAAAAAGCGCGCAATGTTTTTTGTGCGACACGTCCACCGGGCCATCATGCAGAAACGACCAAGGCAATGGGGTTTTGTTTTTTCAATAATGCCGCCATTGCCGCCATCCATGCCGTTGCAAAATATCCCGAAGTGAAAAAAGCGGCTGTGATTGATTTCGATGTGCATCATGGCAATGGTACGCAGGATATTTTTTATAACAGTCCAAATTTATTTTATGGATCGTCCCATCAATCGCCGGGGTACCCGGAAACGGGCAAGGAAAGTGACACGGGCGTTGCCAACAATATCTGCAATGTGGAATTGGCACCGGGGTCACGACCAGAAGAATTTCGCACCGCTTATGAAGAAAAAATCCTTCCAGCCTTGCGTGCATTCAATCCAGATTTTCTGGTTATTTCTGCCGGATTCGACGCGCATGCCCGCGATCCGCTGGCCCACCTTCGCTTAACGGTTCAAGATTTTATCTGGGTGACGGAGGAACTTCTCAAAGTCGCCAATGAATGTTGTCAGGGGCGTGTGGTCTCGGTTTTAGAAGGGGGCTACGATGTTGATGCCTTGGCCGCCAGCGTTGCGGCGCATGTGAAAACCTTGATGCATGCTTAAAATCAGTCCTAAAAACTTGCCCTGAGCAGGCGGCGGGCGTACATTGGCCCGCCCGTCAATCTATAGAGTTTTTAAAGATGTCCCAGACTGAAATCGAAAATTTAAGCTTCGAAGAGGCCCTTTCCCAATTGGAAGAAATTGTACGCCAGTTGGAGAGCGGTTCCGGTAAATTGGATGATGCAATCACCGCCTATGAAAAGGGCGCGTTATTGAAACGCCATTGCGAAGCCAAGCTGGCAGAGGCCAAAGCCAAAGTCGATAAGATTTCGCTGGCGCCTGATGGCAGTGTCAGTGCACAACCGACCGAGATTTCCTGATAGAAGGCCGCAATCGTGACTGATTTAAAATTGGCTTTACAAGAACAGGCCGAAGACGTTGATAAAGTTTTAGATGACTTGTTACTTGAACCGGAAGGCCCGGAAGCACAAGTCGTGAAGGCCATGCGTTACAGTGCCTTGGGCGGTGGTAAACGGGTACGTCCGTTTCTGGTGATGGCGTCTTCTCGTTTATTCGGTGTATCTGAAACCAGTGCGCTACGTGTCGCAGCCGCTTTGGAAATGGTGCATTGTTATTCCTTGATCCATGACGATTTACCGGCAATGGATGATGACGATTTGCGCCGTGGGCGTCCCACGTGCCATATTGAATATGACGAAGCCACGGCGATTTTGGCGGGTGATGCGTTGTTAACACTGGCATTTGAAGTTTTAGCCGATGAAGAAACGCATCCATCGCCAAGTGTGCGGTGTGCGTTGGTGCGCGAACTGGCCAAGGCATCCGGGATGAACGGGATGGTTGGCGGTCAAATGATTGATTTAATGGCGGAAACCCGCGAGCTCGGTATTCCCGAAATTACCCGTTTACAGCGTTTGAAAACGGGCGCCTTGATCGTCTTTGCCTGTAAGGCCGGGGCCATTCTGGGCAAGGCGGAAGAGATTAAAATGCAAGCCTTGCGTAATTATGGACATGATCTGGGGCTGGCTTTCCAAATTGCGGATGATCTGTTGGATGTGGAAGCATCCGAAGAAGAAACCGGCAAGAAAGTCGGCAAGGATGCAGAACGCGGCAAGGCAACGTTTGTATCGCTTTTGGGGGTGGAACGCGCACGCGAACAGGCCCATATGCTTTCAGAACAGGCTAATCGCCATCTGGATGTTTTTGATCGTGATACAGAATTATTGCGCGCAATGGCGCAATATGTGGTAAACCGCCGCAACTAAAATAATTAAGACTTAAGGATGAAAGACGTGTCTGACACACCTTTACTCGATACCGTTCATTCCCCGGCCGATTTGAAAGGCATGAACCTTGACCAATTGCGCCAGTTAACGGATGAGTTGCGTAACGATGTGGTGCGCCATGTTTCGCGCACAGGTGGGCATTTGGGGGCCAGCCTGGGGGTTATGGAACTGACCGTTGGCTTGCATCATGTGTTTAACGCACCCGATGATAAAATTATCTGGGATGTCGGGCATCAATGTTACCCCCATAAAGTTCTGACCGGGCGACGCGATCAGATGGACACGCTGCGTCAGGATGGCGGTATTTCCGGTTTTACCAAACGTACGGAAAGTGATTATGACCCTTTCGGTGCGGGGCACAGTTCCACCTCTATCTCTGCCGGTTTGGGCATGGCGGTTGCGCGCGATTTGAAAGGTGGCAACAATCATGTGATTGCGGTAATCGGGGACGGGTCCATCACGGCGGGCATGGCTTATGAAGCCATGAACAACG
The DNA here is from genome assembly GCF_048267425.1 of Terasakiella sp. Taxonomy (GTDB): domain Bacteria; phylum Pseudomonadota; class Alphaproteobacteria; order Rhodospirillales; family Terasakiellaceae; genus Terasakiella. Next base: position 208,322 of record NZ_JBLWXN010000003.1, on the reverse strand, counting down.
CTGGCGCGCTGGACAGTCGCTTGATTGTTATTCTGAATGACAATGATATGTCAATTGCACCGCCTGTTGGGGCTATGAGCTATTATCTGTCAGAACTTTTGACCAGCACAACATTGAAATCTTTCCGTCACAGCGCGAAAGATCTGGTCAAAAAACTGCCGGGTAGTCTGGCGCGAACTGTGAAAGATGCAGAAAGTGCAGCGCGTAAAATGGTGACGGGCGGCAGTAATATTTTTTCCGATCTTGGCTTTTATTATGTTGGGCCAATTGATGGGCACAATCTGGATCATGTGGTCTCTGTGCTGGAAAATCTGCGTGATGATAAAGACCCGGGGCCCGTTTTACTGCATATCAAAACCAAAAAAGGACATGGCTATGCGCCTGCGGAAAATTCCGCTGATAAATATCACGGTGTTTCCAAGTTTGATGTGGTGACGGGCAAACAGCAGAAAACAAAATCCAATGCACCAAGCTATACCGGTACATTCGCCAAAGCCTTGATTAAAGAAGCTGAAACCGATGAAAAGATTGTCGGCATCACGGCTGCCATGCCGTCCGGTACCGGGTTGGACAAGTTTAGTGAACGGTTCCCGAACCGGATGTTTGATGTGGGGATTGCCGAACAACATGCGGTGACCTTTGCGGCTGGATTAGCGGCAGAAGGGTTCAAGCCGTTTTGCGCCATTTATTCGACCTTCCTGCAACGTGGGTACGACCAGTTGATCCATGATGCCGTTTTACAGCATTTGCCGGTTCGTTTTGCGATTGACCGGGCGGGCTTGGTCGGTGCAGATGGGCCGACCCATGCGGGGTCGTTTGATATTGCCTATCTCTGTACCTTGCCTGATATTGTCGTCATGGCCCCGAGTGATGAGGCCGAATTGATGCATATGGTGGCAACGTCTGCGCAAATTGATGACCGCGCCAGTGCGCTGCGTTATCCACGTGGCGAAGGTGTCGGTGTCGATCTGCCAGAAAAAGGGACGGTTCTTGAAATCGGCAAAGGCCGCATCATCAAAGAAGGGGGAAGCGTTGCCATCCTGTCTTATGGGACACGTTTGGCCGAAGCTTTATTGGCCGCTGAAAAGCTGGAGGCATTAGGTTTGGCGACAACCGTTGCTGATGCGCGTTTTGCAAAACCGATTGACCGGGATTTAGTGCGCAATCTTGCCAATAACCATGAAGTTCTGATCACGGTTGAAGAAGGCAGTGCCGGTGGGTTCGGTGCCCATGTCGTACAGTATATGTTAAGCGAAGGCCTGATGGACGGGGCGTTGAAAGTGCGTTGTTTGACAATGGAAGATAAATTTGTCGATCATGGTAATGTTCATCAACAGTATGAGGCTGCTGGCATTAATGCCTCCGGTATGGTCGGTGCAGTTTTAAAAGCTTTGGGACGATCAGCAGAAGATGCCCAACGTGCCTGAACATAAGAAACAGAAAGTCACCAAAACCCGGTTGGATCAATTGTTGGTCGATCGGGGGCTGGTGGAATCACGCACACGCGCCCAAGCCATGATTATGGCGGGCAATGTTTATTCTGAGACCAAACGTCTGGATAAGGCGGGGCAGAAAGTTGCCGAAGATATTGCGATTGAACTGAAAGGTCAGGACCATCCGTGGGTATCACGTGGTGGTTTGAAACTGGTCAAGGGACTGGATGAATTTGATATCGCGGTTGATGGGTTTATTGGCATTGATGTTGGATCATCTACAGGTGGGTTTACAGACGTTTTACTGACACGTGGTGCAACAAAAGTTTACAGTGTTGATGTCGGTCATGGTCAGCTTGCCTGGAAATTGCGATCCGATGAACGCGTTGTCGTGATGGAACGCACAAACGCTCGTCATTTGACGGCGGACGATATCCCGGATGCGGTTGATATCGTGGTGTGTGATGCCAGCTTTATCGGTTTACAAACGGTTTTGCCTGCTGCCATGGATTTGGTGCGTAGCGGTGGTTATTTGGTCGCCTTGATCAAGCCACAGTTTGAAGTGGGCAAAGGGCGTGTCGGCAAAGGTGGTGTTGTGCGTGAACCGGAATTACATCAAGAAGTCTGCGATAAAATCGAAAACTGGCTGAATGAATTGGATGACTGGTCCGTTGTCGGTTTGACACAAAGTCCGATCAAGGGGCCGGAAGGCAATATCGAATTTTTGATCTGTGGGCAGAAGGTAAAAACGACTTAAGCGGTCAATATATCCAGCATAAGACTGGTTAGACGGCGGCGCAGTCCATTTTGCGGCCAGACGACATACACCGGCATTGATGAAACGCCCCAATCCGGTAAAACTTCAATTAAATCCCCGGTTTTAAGGGTGTGGCCCAGTAAATCGACAGGCGGTGTTGAGAGGCCAAGTCCATGACAGGTGAGCTCATACATCGCCTGCACATTATCAACTTCGATTTGCGACTGTGAATAAATTTTATGAGAGGTCCCATCAGGGGCAATCAACTGCCGGTAAGGGGGCATCATTTTCATTTTGATCCAGTCCCAGTTTGATAGATCATCGGCATGGGCTGGCGTGGGATGTCTGTGGTAATAGGTTTTACTGCAAACCAGTTTGCGTTCGATCTGTCCGATTTTGCGTGACTTTAGGGTGCTATCGCCCATTTTTCCAACTCGTAAGGCCAGATCAATGCCGTGTTCGATCAAATCGACACGTTCATCTGTGAACCGGATATCCAGTGCGACCTGTGGGTAAATGCTACAAAAATGTGCAATACGTTTCATGCTCGAATTTTGAATTAATCCCGCGGGCATCGTTAAAACCAAATGCCCGGATGGGATTTCTGAACCGTCGCTTAGATGGTCCAAGGCATGATGGGCTGCTTCCACCATAATTTGTGCTTGATCAAAAACGTTTTGGCCTTCTTTTGTCAGGGACAGCTTACGGGTTGTCCGATAGAGAAGGGGAACACCGTGGCGGCGTTCAAGATCGCTGATTTGATGACTGACAACGGATGGGGAGAGATGAAAATGACGGGCGCATTCACGAAACGACCCAAGTTCAACCGTTTTGACAAAAAGCGCCAAGGCGCGAAGGTCATCAATCATTATATCATTTTCCAGAACAGTATAATTTTATAATTCTGTATAATAATATATTTATGGCGTGATTACATTCCTTTCAACAGAGAAAGGAGATTTATATGACGCTTTTTTTGGCGATGGCCAGTTTTGCAATGGCGCTTTCCATATCGCCGGGCCCTGTCAATATGGTGACGTTGGTGTCTGGGGTGAACAATGGTGTCATTCGGACGTTACCCTTCGTTACGGGCGCCTGCGTAGGGTTTACGGCATTGCTTTATATGACGGGGTTGGGGATTGGTGCCCTGTTGCAAAACTATCCGCACGTCATGGATATTTTGCATTTTGGGGGGACGGCCTTTATTTTTTATATTGGCATGCGTCTGGCCTTTGCCAAAGGAGGTCTGGAAAAATCGCAAGCAAGGTTACCAAAATTCCATGAAGGTTTTTTGCTGCAATGGCTAAATCCGAAAGCATGGATTGCGTGCTTGTCCGGTGTCGGGGCTTTTGCAAGTGGTGAAAATGAAGCAAATTTAATGATCTTTTGCTTTCTCTATTTCCTTATATGCAGCGTCGGCGTGGGATTTTGGGCTGTGCTGGGGGCTGGGGCACAACATTTTCTGGATGATGAAAAGCGATTGAAAATTTTCAATCGCACGATGGGGGCAATCTTATGCGGGGTGGCAATCTATTTACTTTTTGAAATGTAAACTCATGCGCTCAAATTGTTTTGAGTTGTTCTATTTTGATCGGGAGAAAGCTTTGTAGTAAACTACCTATCGGTGAGAGAATTCATCGAGGGCTCCAGAAAGGAGAAAATTATGAATACGGTAGCGACAAATGCGCTCTCTACATTGGCTGGGGAGGCGCGAACAAAGACTCATCTTTCTAACAAGGGAGGCGACAGTTTCGCCACGACCCTTGCGTCAATTTCCAATCATATATCCAAGCGCCAGTTCGACAAGGCATCAAGCCTGATTGCTCGTCTGGATAAAGATGAGGCAATCGTAAAAAAATTAAAACAGGCATTGGAAGATGCGAAGTTAGCGCAAAAACTTGAAGAACAACGCCGTAATGAAAGCGAAGCACTGAGGAAAATGCGCACGGCTGTTGACAGGGCCCGTGATGCCGAAAAAGATCGTGCACGGCAGAAGATCGAAGAAATCAAGCAAGAAATTGCCATGTTGATGATGATGGCACGTATCAACCCCAAAGCGGTTGCCCGACGTCTTGCCCAGTTATCAAAGGAGTTGGCGGCTGCTGTCAAAGCATATGGTGGTGCGAGTACGTCGAGTTCTGCATTGACCGGAGCCGCGGCTGCAGGCGGAGGAACTGCTGCAGCCTCAGGCGGGGATGCAGCGGGTGCAAATGCGCAAGCGGCTGCATCAACGGGCGGGCAGGCGCAAGCGGCTGCATCAACGGCAGATACAGCAACCGTATCTGGTGCAAACTCTGTTCCGACAACATCACAGGGTGAGGAAGGCAAAAACAATCCTTCACAAGATAGCGCGCAGGGACAAAAAGAGCAGACACAAACAGAAGAGAAAGAAAAACTAAAAGCCGAGTTGATGGGCATTGCTGAAAAACAGGCTGAACAACTTTCTCGCACAAAAGAGGATCGAGAGTTTATGGATGCTGTCCGGAATGTGAAACAGCAGTTAAAATCCCTTATTGAGATTGTAAAACGCCAGCTTGAATTAGAGAATAAGGGTAAAGGTCGCAATGAAGATAATGATGATATCAAATCTGCGGAAGAATCGTTGGGTGATGTCGATACGGAACTCGCAAATATACAAAGCAATGTTTTAACGGTTCAGCTTTCTGTCAATATTTCCGTTTAAAAGAGAAACCCGTGAATGAGGCTGCGCAATATAATGGCGATTGCAGCACCAAGCAAAGCGGGTTTTAAAACTTCTGCGACCCGTTGACCGGCAGAAATGAGAACAGCAATCCCGGCGACATCGTAGGGGTGAATGAGAAAGCCTGCCAATCGGTTGACTTCCTGAATGGTGATTTGGCCTTGATCTAAAAAATCTTTTACAACGCCCATCATTGCGGTTCCGCCCGCGATATATTTACTGATGGTTGCCATGATGACGCTGCCGGGTAAGTTAAGGGTATTGAGAAGCGGGGTAAGTGCCTCCTCAAGAAAGGTCATAACACCGGCTTCGCGCATGATGGATACAAAGACGAGGGCAAGGACCAGCATCGGAATCGCACCGACCGTGATTTTTAAGGCTTCGGCGCCGGCCTTATTGATGACATCAAGGACGCCTTTTGGGCCATCGGCATCTTTATGTTTGACGATCATGGGGTTGTCATCGTCGCGGTCTGGTAGATTTCGCGCAAATACGTGATAGGTCAAGGCAGCGCCGATCAGGCCACATATAGCAGAAACGCCCATTGTGATCGGTGCATTCAGACCAAGGGCCGCCATTGGAAAGACTACATTGGCCTGTGCCATTCCCAATACCATAGCGAGTGTCGCAGCAATATGACGTCGTGGCGAGCCACCCTTATCCATCATGGCGAGGGTGGCCATAGGGGCGGCAAAACTGACGAACAGAACCTGTATCATGGCAAAGACGCCAAGGCCGGGCAACCCAAAGGGACGTAATATAGGGGCAACAATGTTAACGAGACGGTCCAACAGACCTTTGGCTTCCAAAAGACGCATTATGCTAAGCATAACGATCATAACAGGCAATAAAACAAAAAGCGCGAGTTCGACACCGGCGCGTCCTGCATGAAGAATGATGGAAGCAAATTCGCTCATAGTAATATAGCCCTTATTGGTCAGGGCTTCTATGTATCAGAAAATGGGAAAAAGAAAAACCGTCCCGGGCGTGGGGGTAGGAACAGGGGGGGAAGTCGCCCGAGACGGTAGGAAACGTGGCTGTCTCAATCTTCATTCATGACGAAATCAGATATCATCAACTTAGTGAGACCATTATTAATCCGACTCTTCTACTCTGTCAATATAAATTGTAATAATTATAAGTTACGATCTTATGACAGAGACGCGTCGGGGTTTTCTAACGGGACAGGCCATGGTATTCAGGATTTGGGATCATATCTAAACCGTGTGCCATCCTATTGGTATAATTGAAAAATGCGGTAACATCCGTAATGTCGCAAATGGCATCATCTCCCCATCCGACTTGTTTAAGGGCCGCACGGTCCTCGTCACAAATATCATGGGGGGTGGCTGTCAATTTCCATGCATAGTCGAGCATTGTACGCTGTTTTTTATCAAGCTCCGCGATTCTATAATTCATCACCAGCATTTCACCCAGTTGCGGATCACCTGAGAGTTCGCGCACGGTTTGACCGTGGGCAACAAGGCAATAATAACAACGATTGCAGCTGGATACGACAACGGCAATCATCTCGCGTTCCAATTTGGTTAAAACAGAATCGCCAAGCATCAATTGGTTGTAGAATTTACTGAAGGTGCGAAATTTATCAGCGTTAAATGTAAAGGCCCGCAGGACGTTGGGCACCATTCCTAGCTTTTCTTCGCATTTTGCGAAATACGTCTGAATGTCGTCATCCAGTTTGGTTTGATCGGGCAGGGCCACTTTTACGATATGATCGGGTTGCGGCATGTTTTCCTCCTGTTACTTATGTTCGGTTTACATATTGTTTGTTATATGAACAAAGTATTATCATATTTGTCAGACAAAAGAAAAGAAAAAATAATACCCGGCATAATCAATCTATGCCGGGTAAAAATTATTTAGTTTTTACAATGAGTTGAAAAGCGGCGCTGTGGCCTTTATCGCTGACCAACACAAAGGCTAGGGTTGTTTGGTCTGGATATTGATTAAGGTTGTTGATTGTAAATGTTTGTTTATGGGTGTTGATTTCCACCTTTGATTGACCGGTTGCCAATGTTGGTGCTGGTGTTATTGTTCCTTGATAATGCAGCTTGTATTCGGTGTTTGGTTCACCGTTGATGGAGAGAGTGAAGCTATTATTGGCAGGTGTCAGGCTTTCGGGCGTTACACTCATACTAATCCCGGCAACAAGTTTCACGTTTAGGGTATCGTTCGCGCCGCGATCATCAAAGATATGCACGGGGTATGTGCCATAATCGTTTCGATTGCCCTTCCATGTAACGGCAAACTCTGTATCGCCATCACGATTGATGCTGCGTTGGAAAGTGAGCCCGCTTGGGCGTTTGGTCATGGTGGTGCGAACAGGTGATTTACCGCCAAATACGGAAACATGGCGTGTCTCACCAACCACAAGACTGATTTCTTTTTCTGACAAGGTTAAGGCCTTTGGCCCGCCAAGGTTTTCACAATCCGCAAAGTTAAAGGGGGCTGATTTCTTAAGAGCATTTGCGAGTCCGTCTTGAATATTGGCAATGCGATTTTTCAGTAAATTATGAGTTTCTACCAAGGTTGTGATGTCATGGTGAGCTTGGGCAAGCTTTTGCTTTGCTTCTTGGGCTTCGTTGTACTTCTCTCTAGTAGGAGGTTCGTCCTGATCAACGTCAGAATTAAGGGGTACAGGCGTCGAAACTTCTGTCGTATCTATCTGCTGACTGACGAAGCCATAAAGCGATGTGGCATCGCTAAGATATCGCATTGAACTTTGTTGAACTGTGTCGAAAACGGTGCTTGGGTTGGGCAAAGTCTCATCAAGCAATTCGCGTATATTGTCGTCCAATTCAATCAACTTCTGGGTAATCTCGGCAGCGGCTTTAGAGAGTTTGTCTTTATGCTGATCAATAATGTTTTTACTATTGTTTAAGACCGGTTTGAGCTTTAGCAGTTCAAGCTCAATGTTGCGTGCCGTTATAATAAGGGAGGGATAATCAGGGTTTTTCGTTTTGAAACCAGTGATCTCGTTATTTAGTTTGTCATATTCAGTAGATAGCGCATCGATTTTTATATAATAAGGTACAACAGGGTCCGTGAGTAATCCATTTGCCCGACGCATGATGCAGGCGGCAGCCTTGGCCCCCGTTCGATAAATTTTTCGGCGTTGTTCCGGGGCGAGAATGCGAGAGCCTGAATAAAGAACGGCTGAACCGATGCCAAAACGGGCGATATTGTCCGTTGATGTTTCTGTGACTGCAGCCCAAATTGTTGCGGCAGCTAAGCCCAAAACCCCGACATTCAACATAGATTGTGCATTTGTCAAATCATCAGCCGCATTGCGATAGCTTTTCCAGGCAATCAGTGTATCGGCAAAAGCGAGACAGCTATCCGTGTGGTAAAAATCATTTAAGGAGAGTTGATCGGTGGATAATGATGTGTTCGTGCAAATGAGGTGTGCAGGACTTGGTGTATTTGACAACAGGTCTAAATTTTTTGAAATAGGTGTGTCGACAGGCTCAAACAGAGCACAACCAGATAGATAAAATGCAACAGTACAAATAGCACTATTGCGAAGTAATGCTTTTCGCAACATTTTTCGCTCCCTAACCTTTATTTCCAAATGATGTTTTTTATAATTATTATACAATTATACATCATTGTTATTCTATTTATAAGTGTTTTAGTAGGGCTGGTTTACTTGGGAGAGTTTAGGGAAAATTGCCGCATGATCCAGATAAAGAATAAGATGAACCCAATGCTATAGGATGCAGCAGAGATCAAGGCCCAAGGGGCTATATCAACAATTTCCATCAGTAAGCGGGTGACAACGGAAAGATTTAAGAATGCGAGCATCCATAGCAAAGCAGGCGGAATATGGATTTTTATGCGCAGACGTTGTTGAGTGGTGCGGCACATAATGGTCAGGGTCAAGGTGCCAAGGGCAGCAATGGTAATTGTGTGGATACCAAGGATGGAATAGGGAGCATTTAAAACCTGCCCCATTGTGCGCAAGACAATTCCAATCAACAACCACGCAAATCCGATATGAAGCCAAAGACATTGCGGGTTACGACAAAGGCGGAAGACCTGCCAGTGGTAAAGACGCATGATGAGACAAAAGCTTAAGGCGAGGCCACCCGCGACAGAGAGAAAATTCAGACCGCTTAAGTCGCCAACCACAAGGATGAGGAGAACAAAAAATCCCTTTTCTTCCCAATAGGATTGCGCACCGGGTTTTAAATGATCGTCAAAAGCTTGCATCGCCCCATTGGTGACAGCGGTGACCACACGTCCGCCCATCATATAAACCATCGCACAAATCAGGTTGAGCCCAAAGATCAGGCCGCGTTCTTCGCCTAAGTCCCAGATACCTATTTGCCCGAGTTGGAAAAGTGTTTCACCGATGGTGAAGGCGGTCAAAATCGGGGCAAAAGCCAGATTGCGCCAGCTTTTCGCATTCTTGAATAACGGAACAGCGGCCAGTATAGCGAGTAAAACCGGGAAGGAAATATAAAGGGCTGCCGTGAGTAAAGCGGGGAGGTCTGGAAAAAATAAAGCGATCCGCCCCGCCATCCACAGGACAGTTAAAAAGACCAGATTAATCTTTTTGACACCGTTCAGCAAAAATCCGGTCATAACGGCAAGTGCAAAACCGAAAATCATCTCATGGGCATGATCCTGTGCACTTAGGCTCAAGTCCACAAGCCCCAGATAACTGATGATCCAGAGGGGAATGGAAAGCGCAGCGTGGAGTGCCGCCAACGGGTAGAACAGGCGATAGGCCTGTCGCGTTTTTTGAAAAAGGCCCGCCCCAGCCACAGGACTTAACCCTGCTGGGCGCGGTGCAACATCATATGATCGGCCAGAACGCAGGCCATCATGGCTTCGGCCACAGGCACACCGCGAATACCGACGCAAGGATCATGGCGCCCTTTGGTGATCAGGTTACATTCGTTACCGTGAATGTCGATGGTTTTACGTTCCACCAGAATGGAGCTGGTGGGTTTAATGGCCACACGTACAACAATGTCCTGTCCGCTGGAAATACCGCCCAAGATCCCACCTGCATGGTTGGATAGAAAAACAGGTTTGCCATCTTTCCCCATGCGGATTTCGTCGGCATTTTCTACACCATTCAGGCTAGCGGCATCAAAACCGTCACCAATTTCGACACCTTTGACCGCATTGATCGACATCATAGCCTTGGCGAGATCTGCATCCAGTTTGTCATAAACCGGTTGCCCCCAACCAACGGGAACGCCTTTGGCAACGATTTCAAGAACCGCCCCGATGGAGGAACCGTCCTTGCGGATGCCATCCAGATAGGTTTCCCAATCTTTTGCCATAACCGGGTCAGGGCAGAAGAAGGGGTTGTTGTCAATTTCTGCCCAATCAAAACGGCTGCGATCAATTTTATGCGGGCCGATTTGAACCAGATAGCCTTTAATGTCAATCGCGTCGCCTAAGACTTTGCGCGCAATGGCACCGGCAGCAACCCGCATGGCGGTTTCGCGTGCGCTGGATCGTCCACCACCACGGTAATCGCGGATACCGTATTTTTCCCAATAGGTATAATCGGCGTGACCGGGACGGAATTTATCTTTGATCTCGCCGTAGTCTTTGGATCGTTGATCCGTATTGATGATTTCCAGACCAATGGATGTGCCGGTTGTTTTCCCTTCAAACACACCGGAGAGGATGCGAACCTCGTCCGGTTCTTTGCGCTGTGTGGTAAAACGGCTGGTACCGGGTTTACGTTTTTCCAACCAGACTTGAATGTCTTCTTCCTTAAGCTCAATTTGCGAAGGCACGCCATCGACAACGCAGCCAATGGCGGGACCGTGGCTTTCGCCGAAAGTGGTGAAGCTGAAAACGTGACCGAAACGGTTACCGGACATTTATTTGGCCTTTTGATCGTTTAAGAAGTCGCAATATCGGGGGCGTCCACCGCCTTCATCCCGACGATGTGATACCCGCAATCAACGTGATGGGTTTCCCCTGTGACACCGGAAGACAGATTGGACAGCAGGTAAAGGCCGGCACCGCCGACGTCTTCCAAGGTGACGTTGCGACGAAGTGGGGAGTTTAATTCGTTCCATTTCAGGATATAACGGAAATCGCCGATCCCGCTGGCCGCCAGTGTTTTCATCGGACCTGCAGACAAGGCATTGACACGGATTTTATCTTTGCCAAGGTCTTCTGCTAGATAACGAACAGAGGCTTCCAACGCGGCCTTGGCAACGCCCATGACGTTGTAATGTGGTGTCACACGTTCGGATCCGTAATAGGTCAGAGTGACGAGGGAGCCGCCTTCGTTCATCATCGCTGCGGCACGTTTGGCAACAGCTGTGAAAGAGAAACACGAGATATCCATCGTTTGCAGGAAGTTGTCGCGGCTTGTATCCACGTAACGACCTTTGAGTTCTGATTTATCGGAATAGGCGATTCCGTGAAGAACAAAGTCCAGTTTGCCCCATTTTTCTTCAAGTGTGTCGAAAACGGCATCAATACTGTCTTGATCGGTGACATCGCACGGCAGCATAATGTTGGAACCAACAGACTCGGCCAAGGGCGCAACGCGTTTGAGTAACGCATCGCCTTGATAGGTGAAAGCCAGTTCAGCACCTTGTTCTCTCAGTGCTTTTGTAATGCCCCAAGCGATTGAACGCTCGTTGGCGACTCCCATAATCAGGCCTTTTTTACCAGCCATAAGCGCAGGCACAGTCATGACATCCTCACTTCAAACTTCTGTAACTATGATAATTGAAGCTCTTTTTGCCTTTTTTCAAAGAAAGCTTCAATAATTCTTTGAACTTTGTATAGGATATTATCAGCAAAGGGGAAAGAATTCTCTCGTCACAATTTTAAAGTTTTTAGTAACAGTCGGTAACAAAAAATGGACGCATCTCAAAAAACGTCGTTCGATATGACAAATCTCGCCCAAATCTGGTCGTTAATCCTGCGTCGCTTCGGGGAAGACCAATGTCTGCGTATTGCAGCGTCTCTCAGTTATACTTCTTTGTTATCACTGGTGCCGTTGATGGCGATCAGTTTTGCAATTTTTGCGGCATTCCCGGCTTTTGACGGGGTGCAACATCAATTACAAGCCTATGTGTTTGAAAACTTCGTCCCTGCAGCCGGCGATGCGGTTGCAAAATATCTGCAAACCTTTACTGAAAAAACCGGCGGTATGACAACGGTAGGGATCGTTGGTTTGGGGGTGACGGCGATTATGTTGCTGTCCACAATCGAAGATGCCATGAACCGAATTTTCAGGGTCCGCGAAAAACGCCCCTTTGTCTCACGTTTGCTGATGTTTTGGGCCTTGATGACATTGGGACCGCTGTTAATGGGGGCAAGCTTGTCCTTATCGACATACTTCTATGCCTTGACCAACTGGGTGGACGTCAGCGGTGTCGGCGGGATCAATGTATCGTCATTTGCCAGTGTGATCCTGCCCAACCTAATGATGATGGCGGCGTTGACGTTTTTTTATGTCTTTGTGCCCAATCGGACAATTTCTTTTCGAAACGGCATTATCGGTGGGGTGACAGCGGGTTTCTTTTTTGCGGTTTTAAAGAAATTATTTGGGCTTTACGTTTCTCATTTTCCGTCCTATCAGGCGATCTATGGCGTCTTGGCAACGATCCCCATTTTTCTCATCTGGATGTATCTCACATGGGCGGTGGTCTTGATTGGGGCGTTATTGACGGCGACGTTGGAAGACTGGGGGAGAAATGCTTTTCGTAATGGAAAGATTATTTCACCGTCGGACAAAATGGCGGCGGCGTTGCATGCGTTGCGTCTTTTAAAAGAACAGCACGTCAAAGGCGGCGCATTATCGGACAAAATTTTAAATCGGGAATTAGGGACGCATGTGGCCTCTGTTGTGATGAAAGCCTTGGAAAAGGCTGGTTTTGTGGCTTTAAGTCAGGATGATAAATGGGTGCTGGCTCGTGATTTGCAAAATGCGCAATTGAATGAGCTCTACACTGTTTTAGGATTGGATCTTCACAGCCCGTCCATTGGCGCACGGGCGTCTCAAGCCCTTCAAGAGGCAGAAATGGCTCGTACGAAAGCGATGGAAAAGGTATTGTACGATATTCTGGATTGATTTACTTATTTGCATGTGTTGATTTTTGGTTGAATATCATGCATTTTAAGGAAATAAAAATTAACATTACGTCGAAGAAAATTAAATGCGTTTTAAATGGGCCTTTTTGCTGCTGTTTGTCTGTATTTTGCAAAGTACAACAGGGCATGCATATGAAAAAGTAAGCTTGAAACTTCAGTGGTTGGATCAGTTCCAGTTTGCCGGATATTATATGGCGAAGGAAAAAGGGTTTTATCGTGAGCGTGGCCTTGATGTTTCCATACAGCCTTTTACCTTTGAAACCCATGATGTTGTCGCACAGGTTTTGACGGGAAAGGCAACCTACGGAACGGGGCGTTCGTCGCTTTTGGCAACACGTGTTCAAGGGAAGCCCGTTGTCGTGTTGGCTGCGATCTTTCAGGATACGCCTTCTATCCTTTTAACAAGGAAAGACACGGGGATCGAAAATATATCCGATTTGATCGGACGAAAGATTATGATTACCCCTGATGAATTGGGGGCAGCAGCCACAATGGGTATGTTGCAGCAAGAAGGGGTGCGTGCCTTTGATGTTATCCGGCAAAAACACAGCTATAATCTGGATGATTTAATTACCGGTAAAACGGATGCTATGGCATCCTATGTGTCAAATGAACCCTTTATTCTGAAGGAAAAGGGAGTTGCTTTTAACAGTTTTGCCCCGAAAGATTATGGGCAGGCTTATTATGGTGATTTGCTGTTTACGTCTGAGCGTGAAATTCGCGAAAACCCTAAACGTGTAAAGGCCTTTCGCGAGGCTTCATTGATGGGCTGGGCTTATGCGTTTAATCATATTGAGGAAACGGTTCAGGTCATAAAAGAAAGTTACAACGGGCAGAATAAATCGGTTGAAAGCTTAATTTTCGAAGGACACGAATTACGCAAGCTGGCGTATAAAGACGGGATTGAGCTGGGCAATGTGACGGCGGATAAATTTCGCCAAATTGCGCAGTTGTATTATGAAATCGGCATTTTCCCTGAAATCTATACATTTGATGGATTTATCTGGCAGGAATAATCCCACGTTAAAGCCGTTTTTGAACCAACGTATCCAGTGTGCTGGAAAAACGCGAGCGATCATTCTTTGAAAAGGGGCGATTGCCGCCCCCGTCAATTTCACCGATGTCGCGCAGATGGGTCATTAAATCCCGTGTGGCAAGTGCCATCCCGATACTGTCTGGTGTAAAGGTCTTGCCGTTATGTCCAAGGACATCGGCCCCTTTTTTGATGCAACGATCAGCCAGCGGGATATCCCCTGTGATGCAGATATCGTTCTCTTGAATATGTTCTGCGATCCAGTTGTCGGCTTCGTCAGGGCCTTGTGGGGCGACCACAATGTTGATCAGTGTGCTTTGTGGCAAACGAAGCCATTGGTTGGAGACGAAATGAACTTTGACATTTCGTCTCGCGACCACTTTAAGAACCTCATCCTTCACCGGACAGGCATCTGCATCGACATAAATTTCAACCATCAGGATTGAGGTTTTAAATCAGAAAAGTCGTAGTCGTCAATATCGACGTAGAGTGTGTAGATTTCCCCGTCCCGCCAAAATGTAATCGGAACTTTCTTTTGCCCGATTTCCTTTCGGGCAAGTTCGACATAATGTTGGGCATCTTTGATGGGAACGTCACGAATACCCAGCAGGATATCGTCTTGCATGATATTGGCGCGAAAGGCAGAAGAATCTTTAACAACAACCGTTACAAAAGCCCCCATATTGCTGTTGACCTGCTTACGCTGTTCTTTGGTCAGGTCGCGCACATATAACCCAAGGCCGCCGGGGCGTTTCTTGGCAAAAAACATGGCCTCTTGGTCATAGTTGGTGACAGTATAGGGGATGTAGGTTGTTTTGGACGAATATGTTGTGCTGGTCCCGGAATAATATGTGGGGGAGTAACCGCTTGAATAATCGTTAAAGCTGCCGGAATGATAAGTTGTTTGCGTGTCCGGTGTCGATAATGCGAAGGTTTTGGATTCTTTATCCGTCATGGCTGTTGCATAAACGACCAGTTCGGCCCCGACTTTCTTCGCAACTGCCTTTAATTGGGTCTCGTCACCGAGTTCTCCATTAAAACTGGAGTTTCCAATATAGCTGTATCCATTTTCCAGCATTTTATAGAGTGTCTCTTTCCCTTTTTTTTGAGAGACCGAGATAATCTTAATATCACCGGAGGGCGGGAGAGTGTTATACGGTGTTGGGGTTGTGCCGTTTGCAGAATAATATTTGTCAAAATTATTAACGCAAGCGGACAAAGCTAAAAGCAAAAACATTGAAAGAAGTGCGCGCATCAAACCGATCCATAGCTTTATAAGATAACTTATGGAAGCATATAGATTAGGATCTAAAATCTAAAGGAAAATCAGGATTTTTTTGCACGCACACTGTACGGTTTGCGTTCTGACCAGCTTTTGACGAATTCAATGAATTCCTTGTCGGATTTTTCCGGCAGCATGACACGCAATTTGACATATTGATCGCCGCGTGTGCCATCCTTTGCTTTGATACCTTTGCCACGCAGGCGCAGGGTTGTACCGGAATTGGCGTGTTCCGGGACTTTGACATGTACAGGACCATCAATAGTCGGGGCTTCAATTTTTGCGCCCATAACCGCTTCGGGGACGGTAATGGGTAAATCAAGATGAATATCGTTGCCTTTGCGCGAAAACATCGGGTCCGGCTTGATATGGATTTCGACCATCGCATCGCCACTGGGGGCGCCGTTTAAGCCCGGCATGCCTTGGCCTTTGAGACGCAAGGATTGACCGTCTTCAAAACCGGCAGGGACATTGACACTCAGTTCTTTGCCAGTGGGCAAGCGAACTGTTTTTTTACACCCGCGTGCGGCCTCTGCAAAATCCAGCTCCAGCCAGCAGTTAACCGTTGCGCCTTTTCTTTGTGGATGGGTTTCATCACCAAAGCCGTCACTAAAATCAAATCCGCCGCCGAACCCGCGTCCTAAATCAGCGAAGGGATCTCCCTTGGCTTTTTGTCCACGAGCCTGATTGGCAAAGTCCTTGAAAATATCGTGAAAGCCACCTGCGCCAAAACCACCGGCATTGCCGCCACGGCGTTGACCGCCAAAACCACCGGAACGAAAGGTCGGATTGCCTTCTGCGTCGATCTGCCCACGATCATATTGATTGCGCTTATCATCATCGGACAGCAATTGATAGGCCGCCTGAATTTCCTTGAAACGTTCTTCGGCCTTGGTGTCGCCCTGATGCAAATCAGGATGGTTCTGGCGTGCGAGTTTACGATAGGCTGCTTTGATATCTATTTTTGTTGAATCTTTGGGGATACCAAGAACTCTATATGGGTCTTTCATCGTCGGACTCTATCCTGTAATGCCGCTTATTTTTCGCGCATAAATAATCTGCTCTGCGACTTTAGTCAACGGTTCGCCATGTTCCGTCCGGTCTGCGGCAGGCTGTCCCGGTTATGGTTTCAAGCTGACCGTCAATGGTGACTGTGTTGCTGTATTCGCGGCACGGTTCTTTTGCGCCCGGTTCGTAATAGGTTTTTGTCGGGGTAATGCGACCGGAATTGCCCGTGTCGGGGTTGGACCACGTGGATGTTTGTCCAACGGATTTATGTTCCAGCGCATCCTGTGTGGCGTTTGCCATTTTCATGCGGTCCAGCTCGTCCATGGATTGACCGATGGAACTACCAAGCCATGCGCCCGCTAATGTGCCCAGTGCGACACCGACAAGACTGCCTTTTCCCTTACCAAGGTTGGACCCGATTACGGCACCGCCGACCGCACCGATGATGGTGCCGACGGTTTGTTTCGGATTGTCTTCCATTGTTGTTTGACAGGCACCAAGCATGGAAACGGCGGCAATTGCACAAGCAAATTTGGAAACAGACATGATCTTTAACCTTTCATGCGGGTTGACAAACGCCTATCTAAGACGTTCATTAGGGGCGAACCCTTTAATCGTTTCTTATAATTTAGGACAGTAAAGCCGTGACGCAAAGCCCTAATCCCATTTCTTTGTTCCATGAGTGGCTGGCAGAGGCCGAAAAAACTGAAATCAATGACCCGACTGCGATGTCTTTGGCAACGGCAACCAAGGATGCCATTCCTTCTGTCCGTATGGTTTTGTTAAAAGGGGCTGATGATAAAGGGTTTGTCTTTTATACCAACCTTGGCAGTCGTAAAGCGGGTGAATTACATGAAAACCCGAATGCAGCCTTGTGTTTGCATTGGAAATCCTTGCGCAAACAGGTCCGCGTCGAAGGTTCTATCGAACCTGTCAGTGCAGAAGAGGCCGATGCTTATTTTCAAAGCCGTGCGCGTGTCAGCCGTATCGGGGCGTGGGCGTCTAAACAATCACAAGAAATGGAAGGGCGCTGGGAACTGGAAAAACGCGTTGCTGAATATACAGCGAAATTCGGTATCGGTGAAATTCCACGCCCGGATTTTTGGTCCGGTTTCCGCCTTAAACCACGCCAAATTGAATTTTGGGCGGATCAAAAATTTCGACTCCATGACCGTATTGTTTATAAAATGAAAGATGACGGCTGGGACGTGGTGCGCTTATTCCCTTAATTAAAATCAGATAAGGCCATTGAATTGTGAATATCAGCCCGGAAGAACTGAATAAACCGCGCTTGATGCGTCTGGCGACCTATGCGTCCGTGGCTGTGGCCTCAATCCTGATTGTGGTGAAGTTTTACGCATGGCTGGCAACGGATTCTGTCAGTCTGTTGTCGACTTTGATTGATTCTGTTCTGGATGTCGGGGCGTCATTGGTCAACTTGATTGCCGTTCATTATGCCTTGCAACCTGCGGACCGCGAACATCGTTTTGGTCACGGCAAGGCAGAACCTTTGGCCGGGTTGATGCAGTCGGGCTTTATTTTTGCCTCTGCCTTGTTTTTGATTGTGGAAACCGGACGTCGATTTATCCAGCCGCGCGCCATTGAAAATAGCGATATGGGCATTGTGGTTATGGTGCTGTCGATCGTGTTGACCATCGGGCTGGTCAGTTTTCAGCGTTATGTGGTGCGCAAAACCCGTTCCGTGGCGGTTTCTGCAGACTCTTTGCACTATATGACCGATATTCTGGTGAATGCGGGTGTTATTCTGGCATTGCTCGTTTCCGCCTATACCGGATGGCTGTGGTTTGATCCGCTGATTGCCGGGGTGATTGCCGCTTACATTCTGTGGAGTGTACGCGAAATTGCAATGGATGCTTTTGATCTGTTGATGGATCGGGAATTTCCGGATGAAGAACGCAAGGAAATTGCAAAATGCGTTCGCGCCCATGCCAGGGTCAGCGGCATGCATGATTTAAGAACGCGTTCCAGCGGTCCGCAACAGTTTATTCAACTGCATCTGGAACTGGATGGGGACATGGCCTTGCGTGATTGCCATGAAATTGCCGATGAAGTGGCGGCGTCTTTACGGATATTGTACCCGGACGCGGAAATCCTGATCCATCAGGACCCCCACGATATCGAAGAAGATACGCCTAATTTTGCTCCGTAAGTGTCGACTGATTAGTTGAAAGCCGCACCGGGTTGTGCGCCGATCTTTTTCAGCATTTTTGCCAAGGGACAAAAACCTGTAAAGGCGGCTTGAAACATATTGGCCCCGACGAAGGCCGTCAGCCACCAGAAATTGGGATGGACAAAGAAAGTCAAAGCAAGCGACAGCAGAATAACGCCGCCGGCAAAGGCCATTACAAGGCGATCAATCGTCATTGGATATATCCTCATTTTGATCCGTTGGGCAATAAAGCCCGTACAAGGTCAAGATAATCTGTTCGACTTCACGAGAAGCCAACGAATAGAAAATGGTTTGAGACTCTCGTCTGGTTTTGACCAGTTTCTGTGCTCTGAGTTTTGCAAGATGTTGTGATAGGGCAGATTGTTTCAAACCAATCAGGCTTTCTAATTCCCCGACCGATTTTTCGCCTCTGCCCAATTGACACAGGATCATCAAGCGTCGTTCACTGCCCATCATTTTGAGCAGATCGGATGCGGCAATCGCTTTATCTTTAAAAACATCAATATTCATAGTTGCTAATTTAGCTGTGCGTGATATATTTGTCAATACGATTTGTATCAAGGAGTTTTTCGATGAAATGGTTTGGCGCTATCGGTTGGGTTGTTGTGGTTACCATGCAGATCTCTTCCGTTTTTGCACAAGAAAGCTATACGGTTGAGCGTGAAGAAATCGCCGATAGGAAAGCCGTGTTGGCAACGGTGCAAACGGTTGATATGACACCAGCCCGTGCGCGTATCGGCGGAACCATTGTTGAGTTGCTGGTCGATGAAGGCAGTGCAGTTCGTGCCGGTGAAGTCATTGCCCGCGTGGTAGATGAAAAAATCAATCTTGAAAAACAGGCATTGGAAGCGCGCAGGGCATCCTTGCAGGCGGAACGTAAATTGGCGGAAATTGCGCTGGATCGTGCCCAAAGATTGCGCAAAACAGGGGCCGGTTCACAAGCCAAACTGGATGAGGCACGCACCAATTTGGACGTGGTGGTGAAAAATCTGAAAGCGATGGAAAGTGATCGGGAATTGATCTTGCAGCGTGAACGCGAAGGATCCGTCTTGTCGCCGTCCAATGGGCGGGTTATCCGTGTGAATGTGACAACGGGCGTGGTTGTTATGCCGGGTGAAGCGATTGCCAATATTGCCGATGAAACCTATATTTTGCGCATTGAAGTCCCGGAACGTCATGCCCGTTTTATCCGAAAAGGCGATTTGGTTTCCATAACGCAGGCTGGCGTACTGGAAACGCAGGGTGTTGTGCGTCAAGTTTACCCGGAAATGCGCAATGGGCGTGTGGTCGCAGATGTGGAAGTCGCCGGATTGGGGGATTATTTTATCGGAGAACGCATCCGCGTTTATGTATCGACAGGGAAACGTGCAACGTATCTGGTCCCACAACGTTTTGTCTTTACCCGATATGGCTTGCATTTTGTCGTGTTGGAAGGTAATCGCGAAATTGTCGTACAGCCGGGCCGTCGCATCGGGGATAAAATCGAAATTTTATCCGGCTTGCAAGACGGTGATATGTTGATCGGGGGGCAGTTATGAAGCTCGGCATTTCCGGTTATATTACCAAGACGTTCATTACATCACCCTTGACCCCGTTGTTATTATTGGCCTCGCTGGTTGTGGGGACGGTGGCCTTGGTCATGTTACCGCGCGAAGAAGAACCGCAAATCTCTGTCCCAATGGTGGACATTCTGGTGTCCGCAAATGGATTGAAGGCAACCGATGCGGTCGAACTGGTCAGTGAACCGTTGGAAGATATTATCAAAGGGATTGATGGCGTTGAACATGTCTATTCCCAAACGCAAGATGATCAGGTTGTTGTCACCGCCCGTTTTTTAGTCGGCACCAGTGAAGATGACGCCATTTTGCGTGTTCACGAAAATATTCGGGCCAATCTGGATCGCTTGCCCTTGGGGATACCGGAACCCTTGATTGTTGGGCGTGGTATTAATGATGTGGCGATTGTCACCCTGACCCTTTCCCCGCAAGATGCAGTTGCAGAACGTTGGACCGATAATGGTTTACATGCCTTGGCGGACGAGTTGCAGCATGAACTGGTCAAGGTTGATAATGTGGGGCTTAGCTATATCGTCGGGGGACGTGCGGATCAAATCAGGGTAGAACCGGACCCGGAAGAACTGGCGCTATATGGTATTTCACTGAACCAGTTGATCGAAAAAATTCAACATGCCAACCGTTCTTTTATGATTGGTCGCCTGCGCGAAGCCAATCAGTCTGTGCCTGTCGTTGCCGGACAAACCTTGCAAGGGATGCCGGATGTCGGTTTGTTGCTGCTGACCAGTCACGATGGTCGCCCGGTCTATGTGAAAGATGTGGCGTCAGTTGTTATTGGGGCACGCGAAGAAGAAAAACGTGTCTGGCAGATGGAAAAACGCGAAGATGGCACACTGGTGCGCAAACCCGCTGTCACACTGGCACTGGCAAAACGTCAAGGGGCTAATGCGGTTTTTGTGGCAGAGGATATCCTAAAACGTCTTGAAACAGTGCAAGGGAAACTTGTTCCCGCAGATATCAATGTGGATGTCACCCGAAATTATGGTGAGACGGCAACGGAAAAAGCGGATGAATTGCTGTTCCATTTGGGGCTGGCAACCGTTTCTATTGTGATCCTGATCTTCTTTACGGTCGGCTGGCGTGAGGCGGTCGTGGTTGCGGTTGTTATCCCGACAACGATCTTGTTAACCTTATTTGCCTCTTACCTGATGGGCTATACGATTAACCGGGTCAGCCTGTTTGCCCTGATTTTTTCCATCGGGATTTTGGTCGATGATGCCATTGTCGTCGTGGAAAACATCGTACGTCACTGGAATATGAAAGATGGGCGCCCCCCGTTACAAGCCGCGATTGAAGGGGTGGCAGAAGTCGGTAACCCGACGATTATCGCAACCTTGACCATTGTTGCCGCCTTGTTGCCGATGATGTTTGTCTCCGGTCTGATGGGGCCGTATATGAGCCCCATCCCGGCCAATGCTTCAGCCGCGATGTTGTTTTCTTTCTTTGTTGCCGTGATCATAACACCGTGGTTGTTGATGTTATTGCGTGGTCGTATGCTGGAAGAAGGCAGTCACGCTCATGATCTGGATGGTGGCAAGATGGGGCGTTTTTATGAACGTTTTGCCCGTCCCATCATTCAGGATCGCAGCAAATCGAAGAAGCTGCTGACGATTGTCGGTGTGGCAACGATTGCGGCGTGCGGGTTGTTTTATACCAAAAGCGTGACGGTTAAACTGCTGCCGTTCGATAATAAATCCGAAATTCAGGTGGTGATTGACCTGCCCGAAGGGTCCAGTCTGGAAATGACCGACCGTGTCGCAAAGGATGTTGCAGACCAGTTAAAAGATATCCCGGAACTGTTGAATATGCAGGCTTATGTCGGGACATCCATGCCTTTTAACTTCAATGGGTTGGTGCGCCATTATTATCTGCGTGATAAACCCGAACTGGGTGATGTTCAGCTTAATTTACAGCCCAAACATGATCGTGATCGGGAAAGTCACGAAATTGCACTGGAAGTCCGGGAACGTCTGAAAAATGTGAACACACCGGATGGTACATCGTTGAAAGTGGTCGAAGTTCCACCGGGACCGCCCGTCATGGCGACTTTACTGACTGAGGTTTACGGACCAGACGCAGAAACCCGACGCAAGGCCGCAAACAAGCTGAAAACATTGTTTAAAGACATTGATTTTATCGTGGATGTGGATGACAGCTTCGGGGTACCCAGTGACCGCCTACGTCTGGAAATCGATCAACAACGCCTCGAGTATCATGGGGTTGAACAAGAAGCCGTTTATGACACACTCGCCGCGTTGTTAGGTGGCGTGCGTGTGGGATATTCCCATCGTGGGGAAGGCACCGATCCGATGGAAATCATGGTGCGACTGCCCAAAGAAGACCTTCATATGTCGCAACGTTTGTTATCAACGCCGATCCCGTCGGCGTCCGGCAATGTAGAACTGGGCGAAGTTGTACAGGTCGTGCGGGAAAAAGCGTCCTATCCCATCTTTCGACGCGATGGTTATGCCTTGGAAATGGTCACAGCCGAATTGGCAGGGCGGTATGAAGCCCCGATTTACGGGATGTTTGCGGTCGAAGAGGCTATTGAACAGGCAGATTGGGGGGAACTTGGTCCGGTTGCGATTAAATATCACGGGCAACCGGCCAATGAAAACGGCGTGACTTTCCTGTGGGATGGGGAATGGGAAATCACTTATGTGACGTTTCGCGATATGGGCGCGGCCTTTGGGGTGGCTATTCTGGCAATTTATTTGCTGGTTGTCGGTCAGTTTGGCAGTTTCAAGTTGCCATTGGTGATCCTTGTCCCTGTACCGTTGACCTTGATCGGGATTGTCCTGGGACATTGGTTGTTTTCTGCCCCGTTTACGGCGACATCCATGATTGGTTTTATCGCATTGGCCGGGATTATTGTGCGAAATTCCATCTTGTTGGTTGATTTTATCCGACATCGGATCAGTGATGGACGCCCGTTGCGCGATATTTTACTGGAAGCGGGTATGATCCGGTTTAAGCCGATTTTTCTGACGGCTGCAGCCGCTATGATTGGGGCGGCCTTTATTCTGGCAGACCCGATTTTTCAGGGCTTGGCGATCTCTCTGGTCTTCGGTCTGTTTTCCTCAACAGCTTTGACGTTGTTGGTTATCCCTGCGATTTATGTGGTGTTGCGTGATGATGGACGGGAGATGAGCTAAATTTCATAGACAAAAGGTGTCGGGTGTTGAGGGGAGCAATCAAGATATTGGGTATAGCGATTAATCCCCATCGGCTTGGCATAGAGGAACCCTTGGGCAAAGTCGCAATCAAGATCGCGTAACACATGGGCTTCGGCAATATCTTCGACACCTTCGGCGACCACTTTGCAGCCCATCGTATGAAAAAGCTTGATCAGCGATGTCGTGATCTCGCGGTTCTTGCGGCATTGATGGATGTTTTGAACGAAACTCCGGTCAATTTTGATTGTATCAAACTGTATTTGTTTAAGGTAAGACAGGGACGAATATCCTGTTCCAAAATCATCAAGCGCTAGCGAGAACCCCTGTTTTTGCAGGCGTTTTAAATTGTTGTGAGTGATGTAATCTTCATCCAGAAACGTGCTTTCGGTTACCTCGATTTCAAACTGATTTGGTGGGAGGCCGCAGGCTTGTGTGCAGTCCAGTAAATGATCGACATAATTGGGGTCGCGCAATTCGTGCACGCTGGCGTTAATTGC
This sequence comes from Terasakiella sp., assembly GCF_048267425.1. Taxonomy (GTDB): domain Bacteria; phylum Pseudomonadota; class Alphaproteobacteria; order Rhodospirillales; family Terasakiellaceae; genus Terasakiella. Next base: position 184,564 of record NZ_JBLWXN010000003.1, on the reverse strand, counting down.
AAGGACATGGTTACAGCGATTGAAATCACGGATTAAATTCAGATCGTTGCATATATTGTCGTGAACAAGATGTCCTACGTCGTTGATCATGCCGGTTCGTTCTGCGATGGGGATAAAGTCGGCAGGGGAGACAAATTTACCATGTTTGTCACGCCAACGGATCAGGACTTCACCTGACGTAACCGCGCGTGTTGCCAGATTGATTTTCGGTTGATAGTAATTGACGAAAGTTTTGTCTTGAATGGCTGTTTTAAGACGTTTTTTGAGATGAATATGCTGAACGTAGTCATGTCCCAATTGCGTGTTATAGGCGATAAATCCGGCACGCGAGGTTTCTTTTGCCTTAAATAAGGCGATGTCGCATTTGCGGATCAGGCTTTTAATGCGGGTTGCATTATTTGGGTAAAGTGCTGTCCCAATTGAAGATTCAAGCGTTATATGTTCGTTTCGAATTTGTAAATCGCTGTGGAGTAATCTGGTAAGTTCGTGATTGGTTTGGGCAAGGACTTCAATATCATCAATATGGCGCGCGATAATGAATTCGTTGCTGGCAGTTCGACCGATCAAGGCATCGGGTAAGCGTCGTGTCAGTTCTATCGCCATTTTTTTTAGAATTTCATCACCAAAATCGTGACCATGAATGTCGTTGATGTGACGAAACCCGCGAATGTCCAGCAAGGCGAGCAGAAGGGGTGTCTCTCCACGTTGTTGAATTTTGCTTTTTAATGTCTGGATGAAATGAGAGGCATTCGCCAAACCGGTCAGGCGATCATTACACATGGCGTCAAATAATTTCATTTCTGCGCGCCGCCGGTTGTAATCACTGAGAAAGAGTGAGGTGAAATTGGCGATAGATTCCGTAAAATACATTTCATCAATGGACCATCGATGGGCGGTATGTTCAAACTCACAACAGACGATCCCTTTGGTTTGTGCATCAATTTGAATCCCGGCACAGAGTTGTGCGCAAATGGGGCGTTCGAAAAAAGGCAAGGGGGCGAGACTGCGTTTGGGGAGGGTGACAGTATTATCCACAGTATAAATAAATTCTCGATCCAATATATTGATCAGGTCTTGCAGTTCAGTACTTTTAAAAAAAGGTTGTGCAGGCTCGTTTGATGCAAGGCATTGCCAACGTTCTGTTTGTGTGTCGTCTATGGTCCAGATGCCGACCCGTGCATGGGGAAGGGCCTGTGTCAGGGTATGAACGATATCTTCCATTGCGTGATATAAATCCCCGCACAATACGGCGGGGCTACGTGATAAAGCTCGAAAGGCCTGCATATGATTGAAGAGGGTCGCTTTATCGCGTTCTTCTGGATGGTGTTGCATGGCGTTTCTTCCCCATTTTTTTATCTATTTAGTTTATATTGTCCTTTGTTTTTTTAACTTCAAGTAAATAAAAAAGCCCTTCGCGACAAGTTCGCAGAAGGGCTTTTTCTATAGAGACAGGAAGAGACGTTTACCTGTTTATTCCTCAAATACATAAGTGCCGGGGGCATCACAAATAGGGTCGTAATCACCCTCTTTTGTACCGACTTGAGGTGGGGTTACTTTACCGGATGAATGTTCTGTCAACCATGCTTCCCACGGTTCCCACCAGGACCCTTCAATGACAGGGTGTCGTTCTGCCCATTCCGCAGGCGGGACGAATTTGTCGTTATCCAGTTTGGTGCCGATCTGATAGTGGCGACGCGGGTGACCCGGTTCATTTACGATCCCGGCATTGTGTCCCCCATTGGTAAGGACGAAGGTGACATCGGTATCGACCAATTGATGGATTTTATAAACAGATTTCCACGGGGCTACATGGTCTTTCCCTGTGGCAACCGCAAACATGGGGGTGCGGATATCGGAGACGGCAACCGGTTTGCCGCCAACTTCAAAACGTCCGGCCGCCAAGTCGTTATCAAGGAACAGACGGCGCAGGTATTGCGTGTGCATCTTGTAAGGCATACGGGTTGCATCTGCGTTCCAGCTCATCAAATCGTTGACGCGCGGTTGTTCGCCGAGCAGATATTCCGATACCATTTTTGACCAGACGAGATCAAATGAACGTAACAACTGGAAAGCACCGGACATTTGCTTGGTGTCCAGATAGCCTTGATCCCACATCATGTCTTCCATGTAGGAAATCTGGCTTTCGTCGATGAACAACATCAATTCACCGGCTTCACTGAAATCGGTTTGTGTGGTGAACAGCGTAATCGTTTTGAAACGGTCATCTTCGTCACGCGCCATTGCGGCTGCCGCGATGGTTAGAAGTGTACCGCCCAAACAATATCCGACACCGTGAACTTTCTGATCCGGTACAATAGTTGTGACGGCTTTTAAAGATTCCATCACACCTTGTGTGACGTAATCTTCCATATCGAGATCACGATCTTGGGCTGTCGGGTTATGCCAGGATACCATAAAGACGGTATGGCCCTTATCGACCAGATATTTCACCAATGAATTATATTGGGACAGATCGAGAATATAATATTTCATAATCCATGCCGGTACGATCAGTACGGGTTCGGCATCCACTTTTTTGGTGGTTGGTTCGTACTGAAGCAGTTCGACCAGACGGTTGCGATAAACAACTTTACCTTTGGTTACAGCCAGATTTTTACCGACTTTATATTCGCTGTCGGCGGCATTGTGTTCTTCCACAATGTTGCGCATGACTTCATTCCAGAAGTTTTCAGCACCCTTCATAAGGTTTTGCCCGCCTTGTTCTACTGTGGTTTTTAAAACATGGGGGTTGGTCGCAAAAAAGTTTGTCGGTGAAATAATGTCCAGCCATTGACGGGCGCCAAAATGCACCATGCTTTCATGGTGTTTGGACACACCGGGAATGCCCATCGTCGCGTAATGCCACCATTGTTCTTTCAATAAGAACCCTTGGGCAATGACATTAAAGGGGAATTTTTTCCATTCTTCGGAACGAAAACGACGATCTTCCGGCAAGGGCTGAATAAAATCAGGCAGATCGGGATCCATCGTGGCACGGGCTGCCCAGATATTGAAATCAACCGTTTTGCGGGCAAAATTTTCAGACATTTCACTGACTTTACCCGGCGAATGGGCCATATGGACCAACCAGTCGAAATAAGCCACCATGATGGAGGCGGGCGACAGGCCGTTGGTCATGCGTCCCTCAACGGCATGAATGGCGCGATCGATACTGTTCTTAACGTTTGGAACGGACATGCGTGTCATGGTAAATACTCTTAAAGCTGAAAGGCCGACATATAATGTTTTGCATTGCAACATAATATAGGCTGAAACACATACAACTTCAATCCATTAGGACTGTTTAATGAAAATTTCACAAGATCATCCATTGGTTTCTAAAATGGTTCAATGGCGTCATCATTTGCATGCGCATCCCGAAACCGCTTTTGAAGAGGTACAAACGGCAAATTATGTGAAAACACAATTGGAGAGTTTGGGGTTGAAGGTTCATAGTGGACTGGCAAAAACAGGTCTTGTAGCCAGTTTGACAAATGGAGACGGCCCAGCAATTGCGTTGCGTGCAGATATGGATGCGCTGGACATGACGGAATGTTCCAATGTGCCGCATACCTCCCGCCATGAAGGGAAGATGCATGGCTGTGGGCATGATGGACATATGTCCATGTTGTTGGGAGCGGCGGCCTATTTATGTGAGAATCGTAATTTTAAAGGCACGGTCCATTTTGTTTTTCAACCTGCTGAGGAAAACGAAGGCGGCGGGCGCGTAATGGTTGAAGATGGCCTGTTTGACCTGTTTCCGGCAGAAGCCGTTTTTGGCATGCATAACTGGCCGGAAATGGAAGCCGGCACAATGGCGGTGAAAGCCGGACCATTGATGGCGGCATGCGATACAATGGATATTCGGGTGATCGGTAAAGGTTGTCATGGGGCGATGCCGCATTTGGGGTTGGACCCGGTTGTTGTTGCCAGTGAAATTGTCCTTGCGTTGCAAAACCTGACATCACGCGTGTTAAACCCGCAGGATGCAGGCGTTGTGTCCGTGACACAAATTCATGCAGGGCATACATGGAATGTGATCCCCAATGATGTGCAATTACGTGGAACCATCCGTTCCTTTACGCCCGAAGTTCGTCAAACTCTGGAAGACGGTATTCGCCGGATTGTAAAAGGGGTTTGCGAAGCACATGGGGCAACCTTTGAATTGATCTATGCCAAAGGTTATCCGGCAACGGTTAACGATGTGCAGCAAAGTGAAATTTGTGCCGGTGTTGCGGCCAAAACGGTTGGTGAAGAAAATGTTGATTTAAATCCGGTACCCAGCATGGGGGCTGAAGATTTCTCTTATATGTTGGAAGCAAAACCAGGGTGTTATGTCTGGCTGGGCACAGGCGGGGAACCGGGGGGCTGCTTACTGCATAATCCGGGGTTTGATTTTAATGACCGCATGCTGCATATCGGCGCCAGCTATTGGATTAATTTGGTTGAAGAGATCTTGAAAGCGTAAAACTTAATTACGCAGCATCTTTTCCAAACGAGAGGCCCGGATAAAAAGGGAGAGGCTGCGGTCCATCAGGCTTTGTAGGCGTTTGGGGCAGTCTTCCAAAACCTCTTCGCAGGTGCTGGTACAGATACTTTCCTCTGCCAGTGGGATATTGCCTTCCAGATATTCACGTCGGGTAATCTCGTCGTTGAGAATGGCTTTTTCATGCATTAACCACGAAATCATGTGAGAAAGTCGGGAGGTTATACGTAAAGATTCCCGTGTCAATTCCAGACGTTGACACGGGTTCAAGTGATCGACCTGCTTGGGGAAGCGGTAGGCGTGGTAATATTTCGCCTCCTCCAGCAAGCTCATGGTTTCGTCAAAAGTCTGGTCTAGCCAGAACGTAGAACTGCCAAGTTTTCCCATAGGTTTCCTTCGCGTGTCTATGACAGGCCCGCAAAGGTTGGCAATCGTTAATGAACGGAGCAACCTTCCGGCACTGTTTCGTCAAAAATATTCGCTGTAAATTCATATGTGTCTTCATGAATGCGAATTCCAGAAATTTCTGGATAATGTGACGCCATCCATAAAACATACTTGGCAATGAGGATGCCATTTTCTTCCTTCATGGCATCGCGAATAAGTTGGGCGACAATGCCAAGACGGTTTTGGTGATCGAGATAAAAGGTCGGGCCGAATTGTTCATCGGCAAATTGACGCAGTTGCAGGTCCATACTGGCGACATGGTCGCGTTGAAATTCATCCAGCACTTCTGCTTCGAATTGAACGGGATAAGGGGCGCCGTCGAGGGCAATCACAAAAGACAGGTCGGAATTCATGGAGGGGGCCTCCCTTTAACTGATATTGCATCTAAGTTCTAAGGTAGCGGTTCTTTTGAACTTATCAAATGTGCATAAGAGTTAGAGAAAACAGGCCTTTTTTATCGTTGGTATTAGAGGTGGTTTTGAATATTGACCAAGACAGCGTCAAATTTCTACTGACAGTTATTTGGCGGTTACTGTGTGGGGAGAACGGATTTTACAGCGTCAAAATACTTTGATGTCAAATACGTGTCTGTTGAAATTGCACTTAGTTCAACCTGATCATTTCTTAAGAAACGGCTGTAAAGGTCCAACGTCACATTTTTGCGGATCCACCATTTGTAATGACATTTATTTTCGGCATAGGCCGTTTTTCCGCTGCATGTACTATCGACGGGGCGGCTGTAAAGTTTGGCGAAATCCTGTGCGATTTCGGATTCACTCAGATGCGGATATGTTTTTTGCGCTTGTAAGCGGAATGCCTTGTATTCATTGATATCTTTGACAAACCAGATGGTGTATTGAGCCCCGCGCATCACGTGCTTTCCGGTTAAAACACCCCGCCTGTTGGTACGCAACAGCAAATCCGGATATTTGGCTTTTAAGGCTTCCGGGGTTTGTCCAAGGTCTTCTGCAAAAATGGGGGCATATTTGGAATTTTCCGGTATGTCGGCTTCATGCGGTTGTTCTTTTATCAGGATTGTATAGACGAACCCGCCAAGGACCAATGCAATAATAGCCAGAAAGAAAAACATACGTACGATATGTTTCAACTGGTTTCCTGAGCGGTATTTTCTGCGTTGGGAACGGCGCATTTGACTTATCTTTTCGTTTAAATTTCACCTTATAGTTAATAGTCTAAAGGAGTTAATACGAAAGAAGTATGATTGTGCGCACACTCTGTATCATTTTTAAGGATACAGAGTGTGCGAGATGTCTTGAATATTAACTGTCCGCTTGTTCGCGGGCTTGACGACGATTTTCGCGCCAGTCCTGAAAGTTGGAACGCAACATCAAGGCGCAAGGTGTAACAACCAAGGTCAGAACGGTTGCAAAGCCAAGGCCAAACACGATTGCGGTTGCCAATTGCGACCACCATTGCGTTGAAGGCGCCCCTTGTGTGATGTCTCGATTAATAAAATCGATATTGAGCTGCATGACCATAGGTAACAGCCCCAACATGGTGGTAACCGTTGTGAGCAGAACAGGCCGCATGCGTTGTGCCCCGGTCAGGACAATGGCGTCAAAAGTGCTGCCCATTTCGTGTTTGAGACGATCAAAGGTATCAATAAGTACGATATTGTTGTTCACAACAATACCAGCCAAGGCAATAACACCGATCCCCCCCATAACGATTCCAAACGGCTGACCTGTTACCAAAAGGCCGATAAAGACACCGATGGTGGACATGATAACGGCCGACAGGATTAAAAAGGCACTGTAAAAACTGTTGAACTGGGTCACTAGGATGATCGCCATGATAAACAAGGCGACACCGAAGGCGTTGCCCAAGAATTCCTGTGCTTTGCGTTGTTCTTCGTCTTCGCCTTTATAATCGATCTTAATGGCGGGATCGAAGTTCTGTTGGGCAATCCAGGCTTTGACCTCTTTTAATTTTGCATCGACGTTGACTCCTGGCAGCACATCAGCCTTGACGGCCATGACACGGAAGCCATCGACACGATTGACGTTCCCTGTGCGTTGTTCTGCGGTGCGGGTGACAAAGTTTGAAATCGGGACGGTACCTAGTGATGAATTAATCCGAATATCGTTCAGGCGGTCAATTGTGCGGTCTTCTTTGGGGAAGCGTGCACGAATTTCGACCTCGTCATCGGTATCATCAGGGCGATATTCCCCCAATTTCAGACCCGCGGTTGTCATTTGGATGAAGTTACCGACAAGTCCGATATCCGCACCGAATTTGGCGGCTTGGGATCGATCGACTTTGAGTTCCCAATCGATACCCGGCAGGGGGCGTGAATCTTCATAGTTCATCATGCCGTCCATATTTTCCAGACCATTTCGAATACGGTCAATGGCATCGGGTAATAAATCGGTTTTGCGCGATGAAAGTTGAATATTGATGGGTTTGCCTGTTGGCGGGCCTTCTTCCTGTTTACGGAAATCAATTTCGATACCGGCAATATCTTTAGTCCGTTCGGCAATTTCCGACAAAATCTCATTTGCCGGGCGGCGTTCCTGCCAGTCTTTAAATTCAAGGGAAACAGACCCGATAATATCTTCGGCTTCCTCACTGTTTTGTTGTTTGCCGATGCGTGTGTAAACGGTCTTGAATTCCGTCATGGGTAAGATACGGGCTTCGACTTTTTCCAGAATGTCTTTTTGTTCCCAAACAGACAGGTTACCGCGTGCACGCACGTTGACTTTGGCGTTTTCCGGTTCGACTTCGGGGAAAAACTCAACCCCTTTCCCAAAGGCGCCATAGACGACCTGAACCAGTACAAGAACGGCAACGGCCCCCACAAGAACTTTGATCGGATGACGCAGTGATGCTTGCAGAGTTTTGACATAAGTTCCCGTAATACCGTGGAGTTTGGTAAGATCCACGTCATGTTCGGGAGTAATCTCGCTTAGTTCCGGTACGGCCTGGGACGGTTTGCCAAACAGGGCCCCCAGTGTCGGTACGAAAATCAATGCCATCAACAGGGATGCGGCCAAGGTTGCAATCAAGGTAATGGGAAGGAATTTCATAAATTCCCCAACCACACCCGGCCAAAACAACAGCGGTAAGAAGGCGGCCAATGTCGTTGCCGTTGATGCCGTAATCGGCCAAGCCATGCGTTGTGCCGCCAAGCCATAGGCTTTACGCCGATGATAGCCTTCGATCATCTTACGATCAGCATATTCCGTGACCACAACGGCACCATCAACCAGCATGCCGACCGCCAAAATAAGGCTGAACAGGACAACGATGTTCATGGTCATATCCAACCCGCTGATAACAAGAATACCTGCAAGGAACGAGCCGGGGATTGCCATGCCGACAAGTCCGGCAGTGCGCAGACCAAGGGCTGCAACAACAACGACCATCACCAAGACAATGGCGCTGAGAACGTTATTTTGCAGGTCTGCCAACATGGTCCGAATTTGGTTGGATCGGTCTTGTGAATAAGACACATCAATATTGTCGCGCAAGGACTGTGGCCATCTGGCCTGTTCCGAGGCGACAATTTCGCGGACTTTCTCAATGGTCTCGATGATATTCTCACCGGTCCGTTTGGAGATTTCCAAGGCAATGGCGGGCTTGCCATTCACACGGGCAAAACTGCTTGGGTCTTTAAATGTGCGACGAATATCGGCAATGTCACCCAGTGTGACCACGCTATCCCCATCAACCAACAAGGGTTGTGATTGAATATCGTGGACGGTTTCATAAAGGCCGGGAACCTTAATGGAAAAACGCCCAAGACCTGTGTCCTGAGACCCGGCCGCGACCAATTGGTTTGAAGATGAAACCATATTCATGGCGGCTGATGGGGTCAGGCCGTACATTTCAACTTTTGCCGGGTCGATAATGATTTCGACCATTTCGTCACGGTCCCCTGCAATTTCAGCTTCCAAAACACTGGGGATGGATTCAATTTCATCTTGCAGGTCACGGGCCAGTTTTACCAGTGATCGTTCCGGGACCTCACCGGCAATGGTGACCACCAAAACCGGGAAAAGGCTGAAGTTGACTTCATGTACGGTCGGTTCCTCGGTTTCATCGGGCAATTCAGGTTTCGCCAGATCGACCTTGTCGCGCACGTCATCCAATGCCTTATCTGCATCGAAACCGGCTTCAAATTCCAAGGTGACGTTGCCGCCGCCTTCATAACCGGTGGATCGCATTTCCTTAACGCCTTCAATGGTGCGCAGTTCCTGTTCCAATGGGCGCAGGATTAACCGTTCAGCATCTTCCGGGGAAATACCGTCGTGCGTGGCGACAACATAGATGATCGGAATATTGATGTCCGGATCAGATTCCTTGGGAATATTGACATAGGCAATGGACCCGGTAATCAGAACAAGGGCCAGAATCATTAAAACTGTGCGCGAATGGCCCAGTGCGGCTTCGATCGCATTTTTCATGTCTTATTGTTCCTGTGCCTTGGCGATTGCAGGTGCGGACGGGTGTTCGTCAACATTTGCCTTTTGTTCGTCATCGGCTTGCGTCGTGATGACTTCTTGTCCGACACTGACATATTCCTGGCCGCGTGTGATGATGCGGGCGGTTTGGGGCAGGCCGGTAATCCAGATGCCTTCGGGGGTATCTTCCAACAATTTCACCGGATGGAAAACAACTTTGTTGGTATCATCGACCGTTTTAATGCCAATGACCCCTTCGTCTGACAGGGTTAAAATCGCCGGGCTGACCTGATAGGCATGTTGGCGCCCGATGCTTAATAGTAATTTGGCTGTAATACCGACATTGATCAGTTCTTGTGCGTCGTTGGGGGCTTCCATTTCCACGCGGTAGGTGCGTGTGGAATTGTCACTGGTTGCAGCAATAAATCGCACGATGCCTTCCAGTATGCGACCGTCATTTAAGACAGCGCGTGCGGCTTGGCCGTCTTTGATTCTTGAAATGGAATATTCCGGGATGGCTGCGCTGACAACAATTGGGGAAAGATCGACAATTTTTGCAATTGGGTCCCCGCTATCAACAAAATCACCGACTTCGATGCTGGTATTTTCAAGGTATCCGTCAAACGGGGCTTTGATTTCCGTATGTTCAATATCAAGGCGAATGTTTTCTAGGTCGGCACGCGCGCTGTTTAGCAGCGACTTGGACTCAGCCAGTTTTGTTTGTGAACGAAAGCTTTTCTGGGATAGCTTTTTAGAGGCATCATATTCCAGTTCACGAAAACGAACGGCAGCACGCGCGCCTTCAAGCTGATATTTACGATCATCCATCGCGATCCGGGCAATGACATCACCCTTGCTAACCACAGTCCCCTTTTCGATTAGAAGCTCGGAAATACGGCCTTTTGTCTGGGCTTTCAGCTCGACGTCGCGGTTGGCTTCGGTTTGTCCATAAAGCGAGATGATATCGGCGTGATCGTGGGCTTCCTGTGTTGAAACCAGAACGCTGACCTTGTTTTTTGTATGTGTTTCGACAACACTTTTGGCAACGACGTCTTCTTTTTCGGTGAATAGGCCAGATAACAGCCAGATAGAAACCACAGCAGCAATGCCAATGGCAATCATCACGGATTTATTCAACAGAAATTTCATAGTCGTGCCCCAGAAAAGATCAGCAATTAAATATAAAAATAAGAATATTTTGAATTATAGAAAAGTTTCGTCCAGTATCGAGTACGCTTATTTCCTCAATATTTCTGTGAACTCTCTCACATAAATACTATTTAAGGGTAAATAAGTTTACAGGGCGCCCGACACCGCGCAATGGGCGAGGGCCAATGGCGCACCATTGATCAGGCTGATGACTGGCAAAGGATTGAGAGGCCAAAACGCTTTCACCGATTTCTTTTGTCATATTTTCAATGCGCGCGACTTCGTTTGCCGCAGGCCCGGTTACAGAAAAATCAAGGCGCTCGGGAATGCCGATATTCCCAAACATCACTTCCCCGATATGCAGTCCCAGTCCAAAGGAAAGCTGCTGATCTGGGGCTCGTTGTGCGTTAACATATTCCAGTCGTGCAAGGGAATCTTTGGCGGCGGCTGTCGCCTTGGCACAGGCTTCTTTTATATCCTCGTTATGAATGGGGAAAATTGCCAGCACAGCATCCCCGACAAACCGGAGCACTTCGCCGCCATGATCACTTACAGCCCCGGCAGTGCAGGCAAAATAGCTGTTTAACGTGGCAAGCAGGTCAGGACCGGATAATTGATCGCCCAAAATTGTTGAATTGCGCAGATCGCTATACCAGATCACAGCATTGATGTTATTGCCATCCCCCAGTTTAATGGAACCACTGAGAACTTGAGAGGCTGCATTCTCACCCAAATAGGCACTGAGGGTGTTTAACGTAATGCGTTCGCGCACAGCAATTTTGAGAACGAATGCCATATAATCGCTAATGTCGCGCAGTACGTCCATTTCTTCGCTGTTAAACCCGTTTGGGGCATCGCTGAGAAAGGATAGGATCATCCCATCCAGATCGAAGGCGAGTGGGGACGGTTCGGAAAAACGGATGAGACGTAAAAAATAATGGGTGCCGCCGGCTTTTTTGAATTCGTCAAAGACAGGGAAAACGGGGTGTGCGGTCTCGTCGTTTATAAAAACGTCAAATTCAGGAATTTGATTGTGAACGGCATAATACCCGGGGCTGCTGAGCCATTCTTCACTCTCCCCATCTTGATGCATATAACGTGTGATATCATCAAATTCCCGACCTTTCCACCAGCGCAGCGATAAGGCACCGATGGTAGGGTGCAATGTTCCCCATGACATGTTGATACGTAAGACAGGTAAACCAGCCTCATGCAAGCGTTGACAACCGATGCGAAAGACTTCCGGGGTAACGGGGCTGAGAAGTGCCCGTTCTATGAGATATGTCTTGATACCGTCTATGGCTGTTTTGTCTATTGTCATAAAAGGAAAAATACGCCTTCATGAAAGTTTTTGCGAGGTTTTTTTAACGTAGTCTTTACAAAGTGGTACCGAAATGCGTATTTTATTTCCTGTATATAAATTTATAGCTGGCAAAGGCGTAGGCGGAACATGGTTAGACAAGAGTTCCATAAAAAAATGAACGTCGATGGCGTGACCTTTATTATTCGGGATGCGGATGAGAAGGATTTACCTGCCGTGACAGATTTGCATGCCTATAATACAGGCCAGCATAAACCCGATTATTGGGAAGAGACCTATCATCGCTATGGTGATTCCAACGAGGGTTTTTTCTATGTCTGTGAAATCGACGGTGTTTTTGCAGGCTTTATCATCGGTGAAGTGCGCGCGTGGGAATTTGGGTCCGAACCCTGTGGCTGGGTTTATACGATCGGGGTGAACCCGGAAATGCGCCTGAAACAGGTGGGGACGCGATTGTTTGAAACGGTTTGCGAACAGTTTCGCAAGGCGGGTGTCGGACAGGCGCGTACAATGTTGCACCGTAAGGACAATTTGAATCTTAGCTTCTTTAGAAGTCAGGGCATGATGGGTGGTCCTTATATCGAATTGGAAATGCCGCTGGACTGAAGGTAAGCAGAAATGAAACTCCAAAAAGCAACTTATTGCGCGCTATATGCGGTTCTGGAATTGGCACGTGATCCAGATGTCCAGCTTTCGGCTACGGATATTGCGGACAAGTATAATATTTCCGCAAATCACTTGGCCAAGGTTTTGCGTGATTTGGGCCGCGCGGGTTTGGTCGAATCTGTACGTGGTGCCGGGGGCGGTTACCGTTTTGCAGGGAACTTGAAACGCACAACCTTGTTTGACGTTATTCACCTGTTTGAAGATGTCAGCGAGAATGAACGTGCCCGTGATTCACAAGCCGATACGGATATTGGCAATGCGCTAAATCTGGTGTTGCGCGAAATTGATGAAATTGCCATTGCGACATTGGGGTCTATTACAATCGGCACCCTGTTAAAAACCATGCGTTGGCGCACGGAACGTGTGGAACGTGATCAGGAAAACGCCTAAACCTATATTCAGATATCTTATTTTTAAAGACAGGATCAGGCCATGACCGCACGTGACAAACTTCCCTTCGCGGATTTCAAACAACAACTTAAATCGGTGAAGCTCCTCAGTCTGGACGTGGACGGTATTTTGACCGATGGTGGGCTTTATTATACGGAAACCGGTGACGAGTTACGCAAGTTCAATGTCAAAGACGGCATGGGCATGAAAAAAGCGCGTGAGGCCGGGGTTGAGCTTTGTATCATCAGTGCAAGTACGACAAATGCCATTCAGGAACGCGGGAAGCGCCTTGGGCTAAGTCATGTTTATACCGGGGCAAAAAACAAGATCGAAATTTTGCAAAAGATATGTGACGAGCTGTCCATCAGTTTGGATAATGTGGCACATATGGGGGATGATTTGAACGATATTCCGATTATGGAAAAAATCGGCACCCCAATTACGGTTGCCGATGCGGTTGAGGCTGTTAAAGAAAAGACGCTGTATATTACACAGAAAAAAGGCGGGCAGGGTGCTGTTCGTGAAATTTGCGATTTGTTGATTGAATTGAATAGCTGAAAAATCGGCTCAAGATTCTAAATTTAAACCGTATTCTGAAAGGGATGCGGTTTTTTTTATCTTTTTATATCGGTGTGTTTACCACCAAAGTATTATTAGATTTTACAAATTTAATTTTTAGGGGTAGTCTTAAATTCAGATAGACAACGAATAATAGGATGCCCCATGTTTGCATATGTTGAAGATGGCAGACTGATCCGTATTCAGGAAACGCCGTCAGATTTGGATTTGGGTGATAGTCTGGAAAATGCGTCGGTTCAGACCTTACGTTCCTTTGGTTGGTATCCGGTTTTAATTACGAAGGCGGAAGTCGGCCCTGATCAGACACGAAGCGATGATATTATCGTGGTGGATGGTGATGTTGTGCGTGTGGTTCAGACGGTGCGTAATCTGACAGATGAAGAAGCGTTTTACAAAAGCAAGAACAGTATTCTGGCTATGATTGAAAGCATCGAGGCTGCACAAACAGATCGCGCCGAACGGGAGCTTTTGTTAGAGCTTGCGGAACATTTAGGCCTGACGCAAAGCGTCTCATATTCCAAGTTACGCAGTGTAGAAGACAGTATTTCCGACAAGCGCCGTTTGTTGGCGCAAATGGACGCTCAACGAGACCAATAGAAGTACAGACTTACGCCTTTGCAGACTGCTGGCAAAGTCTTTTGGCTGACTCATCAATCTAAGATTTCTTAGTTGTAAAATTAATATCTTTGTGATTTCGGTTGACTTCCTAGGTTTACTCCTTAAGTACTACTTTAAGATCAAAAAAAGACTGGCGGGAGATTTTTTTGCGGCGGATTGTCCCAATTTTGGCGGTTATTGTGGTGTTCGTAACGATGGTGCATGCCAATGAACCGACACCTGTTATGTTGCAAACACATTTACAACCGCCTTATCAGGTGATGGATTCATCTGTATTGCGTGGGCGTACGCCGCAAATGGTACAATGTGTTTTTGATCGGCTAAAACGGCCCTATGTCATTGCCATTGCTCCGCGCAAACGTAATCGCGAACTGATAAAACAAAATCGCATTGACGGTTTTTTTCTGAGTATACCGGATGCAGACCTTGATGAAACGTCAATCCCGACAGAACCTTTGGCGCTGGAACGTTGGAAAGTTTTTCGCTTAAAGGCATCGCAGGCCTCAGACTTGTTGCCACTTGATCAAATTGGGGCTGTTTTGGGTGCAAACGAAGAAGTCTGGCTTAAACGGCATGGGTTGCACTTGCAGGCGACGATCCCAAACGTGAAATCTTTGGCAAAACTGTTGGCAAAGGGGCGCGTTTCTGCGGCGTTGTCGGATGAGGAAGTTTTTTTGAACGCCAGCCGTGCCACCGGACTTGAAGAGGATGATCTAGAGTCGACCTTTGTTCGCTATGTGCCTTTGGTTGCTTATTTTTCCAAGACTTTTATCAAAAATAATCCAGATTTTATTTCACAGTTTAACAAAGCTTTGGCGATGTGTGCACGCGATACACGCGCTGCAACACAGTCGGAGCGTCAAAAGCTTTTGGAGATGGCGCAGTCCATTTTGATGCAATATCAAAATGGCATCGGATCTGTTGAGAAAACACTGCAGGCGCGTCGTCTCCCCAAGAAAACACTTCGTCAGGCAGATGCAGACTGGAAGGAGGCGATGGCGCACGACAGGCAAACGGAACTTATGAGCGATATTCTTGCTAATAAAGGGTCTGAGTTTCTGCGCAAAATCCTTGAGAGCCATCAAGGGATCAATGAGATTTTTTTGACGGATAAAGAAGGTTACAATATTGCCATGAATGCGCCCACCAGCGATTACTGGCAAGGGGATGAACATGCCTTTATGGCCTTATCCAGTGGGCAGGCGTCATATATGTCTCAGATTTTATTTGATCATTCTGCACACGCTTTTCAGGTGCAGGTATCCTTACCGATTACAAATGAAAAAACATCGCAATTGGATGGGATGCTGACCATTGGTTTTGATGTCGATAAGGTTTTTTCAAAAATTGATTTCCTGTCAAATCCATAAAGGGTGACAATGTCCCGTGTCTCAGGTTACAGTCAGTCCAATTATATTTAGGCGTTTAAGGAAGTATAAAAAGTGGCTGACGATACGATGAAAAAACCGGTCAACGAAATTCTCTCCGGTTATGGGACGACAATTTTTGAAGTGACTTCAGCATTGGCGTTAGAACATAACAGTATCAATCTGGGGCAGGGCTTTCCGGATGTGGATGGGCCTGAAGAAATTTGTCGTATTGCAGCCGATGCGTTGATAGCAGGGCCAAACCAGTATCCTCCCCTGATGGGATTGCCGGAACTGCGTCAGGCTGTTGCACGTCATAACAAACGGTTTTACGATCTGGATGTCGATTGGCAAACGGAAGTAATGGTCACGTCCGGGGCGACAGAAGCCTTATGTGATTGCTTTATGGGGCTGTTGAACCCCGGTGACGAAGTGGTTTTAATCGAACCGCTTTATGATTCTTATTTGCCGATCATCCGCCATATCGGCGCCATCCCGAAACTGGTACGAGTTGAGCCGCCTCATTGGGAATTGCCACGTGAGGAATTGGAAAAAGCATTTAGCGATAAAACCAAATTGTTGGTTTTAAATTCCCCTATGAATCCGTCCGGCAAGGTGTTTACCAAAGACGAGTTGTCGTTCTTAGCCGCGCTTGTGCAAAAGCATGATGCTTATGTTGTTTGTGATGAGGTTTATGAACATCTGGTTTTTGATGACCACCAACATCACCCTTTAATGACGTTGCCGGGGATGCGCGATAGATGTGCGCGTATTGGCTCTGCGGGCAAAACCTTTTCTCTGACAGGCTGGAAAATCGGTTATATCACAGCATCCCCGCATCTGATGAAAGCCATTGCCAAAGCGCACCAGTTTGTTACGTTTACGGTTGTGCCGAACCTGCAAAAGGCAATTGCTGCAGGGCTGGATTTTCCCGATGACTATTACCGCGATTTTACCGCCGGTATGCAGGCACAACGCGATTTGTTGGCGACGGGATTACGCGATGTCGGCTTTAACGTGTTGGATAGTCAGGGAACTTATTTTTTAACGGTTGATTTCTCGCCCTTTGGCTTTGATGGGGATGATGCTGAGTTTTGCCGATATATTACCCTGAAGGCCGGGGTTACGGCGGTGCCGACAGGGGCCTTCTATCAGGAAGGTGGGCCACGCAATTTTGTTCGTTTCTGTTTTTGTAAACAACCCTCACTCCTGAACGAAGCAATCGATCGTCTGCGTAAATTTTTCGTGTGACAGTTTTTTTTACTTTTTGGGTCGAAAAGTTATTGACGATCAGAGCGTGCTGGCGTACATAAGCGCCCACCTCAATGGCGATTGTAGCTCAGTTGGTTAGAGCACCGGTTTGTGGTACCGGGGGTCGTGGGTTCAAGTCCCATCAGTCGCCCCATACACGAAAAACCCCCACTGTGACGGTTACGTCCGGTGGGGGTTTTTATTTGCCTGAGTTTCGTGTTTTTGCAAGTGGTCAATCGGTCTCAAAAAAACGCATGTGGGGCAAAGAATGCGGATTGTCCTGTTTTTGCGATTCTGCAGTTTTATGAACATCTTCTTGCTTTCTGCAATGTTTCCATAAGACCGTCCTATGAATCGTGACGAGTTGTGTAGATGTCTAAGGAGAAAGTTCAGTTGTATTCGCCAAGATAATGAGGTTTGTACCGAGGCAAAAGCGAGGAAAAGAGTCGAAAAATCAAGAATGTGTAAAAAAAATGAAAAATCCTGTTGCATGCCTGTGGGGGCACTGTTATAACCCCGCCCACACCACAGCAAAGCGTGTGTGACAAAGGGTCCCTGGAGGGATGCCTGAGCGGCTAAAAGGGGCGGACTGTAAATCCGCTGGCTACGCCTACGTTGGTTCGAATCCAACTCCCTCCACCACTCTTCTACGCTTTGTTATAAGTGAACGTGAGGGGGTGTAGCTCAGTTGGTTAGAGCGTCGGCCTGTCACGCCGAAGGCCGCGGGTTCGAGTCCCGTCACTCTCGCCACTTTCGCGTTTCACTTGGTGTCTATTGAGAGAGTATCCCTTTTGTGGGGGTGTAGCTCAGTTGGTTAGAGCGTCGGCCTGTCACGCCGAAGGCCGCGGGTTCGAGTCCCGTCACTCTCGCCATTAAAAAGCCCGTCCTTTTGGACGGGCTTTTTTGTTGTTTCTTCTTAAGCTTAATAGGGCGGAAGTTTTTCCTTGTAAGGGAAGTTGGGCAAGGCATTCATCAATGCACTGCGCCATTTATGCCACCATGTCGCAAGCGCGGTAATAATCAGGCCAAGGACAAAGAGGCTGATATAGTCTGCATCCATGCCCAGGTTTTTCGTCGCCCAACTGACAACGAAGCTCATATAAATAATACCTGCCGAGATAAAAGAACGGCGATCAATAATCAGGGCGATGATCACGAACAGACAGAGCAATAACGTTGTCAAAATATAAGAAGTCGTGTCCCCCTCGTAATAGATGTTCAGGGCAATAACATTCAACAAGGACGGACCAGAGAGAAGATGCAGCCAAAAGGCGGATTTGGATGGGTTACCGACCCGATAAGGGTCGCGGCAATCGAAATAAAGGCCAAAGCCCAAGGCGATTAAGCCAAAGAGGAGCCAGCTTCCGGCAACGATGGGATTGACGGATAGGTCCATCAGGCTGTCAAAATCAAGGACGGCTTGTTGCGAAGAGCTTAATATCCCGGCAATAGATAGTATCATTCCCAAACCTGTGACACCGATCAAAAAAGTGAGGTAGGGAAGTTTGTATTTACGATACATCCAGACGAGCAAGCACAAGGTCGGGGCGAGGGGAAGTATCAGGGTGGCCAGATAGGGGTCGTCCCCTTCGGCTTGTGAAAAAAGGTCAATGGCGACCGGGACAAGGCATAAGATACTGGAAAGGGTCAGTGCGCTGCTGCTGACAATGCTGGGCAGGACCATACGCCGTATTTTAATAAAGTAGTGGGATAATCCCAGACTAAGGACGGCAACGATGGCACCGGCAGCGACTAAGCTATCCAGTAAGGTAAGGATACCGACGAGCCCGGCAAACAGAATGCACAGACCAATGGAAATAAAAATTTCCGAAAATCCGAGAAAAATTGCAAAAGGTTCATCCTCCCCATGAAGGGTGTGATGGGCCTGTTGCCGTTTTTGTGCGATATGGAGGATGGAGGCGAATTGTTGCTCGTTGATGACGTTTCCGGTCAGGGCCGTTTTCAGGTCATCCTGCGAGATTTGATCCATAATATTTTCTTTTAATTGTGAAGACGGATTATTTTCGAGATTGAGGATATAGGGGTTAATCAGTGGGGGCAACCACGTTCCTTTTTTGATTGTTCGCCAGACGCCCCTTGACGTTTGGCTTTTTCCCGCTTACATCTAGGGCGTCCGCTTAGCGGCGGACTACGGCGCTAGAGGCGTGTATGGAATAAGCTGACTGGACCCGGGGGCGGTACCCGGCGCCTCCACCATAAGCCGATCGAACAGGTCGGTTTGTGAGGGGGGCGAAATAGGATCGACAGCGGTAGTAAAGATACAGTGTTGCGCTCGGTGAGCTACCACCGATATCGGTGCAAAACTTGATAAATGCCAACGACAATCGTATGGCTCCGGTTGCAGCTGCTGCGTAACGCAGTCGCTTGACCAAATTCAATTCCTGCATGGGTGAGTCTATGTAGGTGGGGTTCGGGGGTACCTAGCAACAGAGACCCCCACTTTTATCTCCCAGACAATTTAATGACTTATCCCATGCCAACGCCTTTATAACGGCGATTGAGGCGTGAGATTTTGTCGTGATAAAGTGTTCCTATTGCAACGGCAATCCAGCTGATATGGAAGACGGCATGCATGAAGACGACAATTTCGCCGTGAATTGGTCCAATGGCGGCGCGTTCAAACAGTTGTCCGATATGGTCTAGCGGGGCAGGGTGGATCGTAAGCTTCCCATAGTAGGCAATGGCCTGAATGGCCAGCAACCATGCATAACTGCGTCGCAAACGTCGTCCGATGGCGCGTAACATGCTGATGTGGTGTTTGGGATGCATATAATCTTTGGCAAGGATGAGATTCCAATCCCCATTTCGTTGATAATCTTCGCCTCTTAACATCGGGGCGAAAAGCTCTGTCTCGATATGGCGGGCACGGGCACGCCAGACGTTGAAATAGCGATAACGCCGCGCCTCGAAAATCAAAAAGACGATGACAAGCAAACCAACAAGCACCAGCGGTAAAGGAGAAGAATTCACACCGCTGAAGGTGATGGAGAAGGCAATTCCCGTTGTGACGACAGCCCAGTTCGTTGTGTTGTCCAATCGTGTGCGCCAAGTGGTCGAACGATAAATTTCACCACGGTAAAGGTGTGATAAAGCGCCCATTTCGGCGCTGGTCAATTTTGGCTTTTCTTGGCTTTCTTGTTCCATTTTGAAAGCAATCCCTGTTGTTTTCTTTCCAGAGTGCGCTATTGAAACGCAATATTCAACCCCGTTGTTGTGGGAACATTATAAGAACATGGTTGACAATCCTTCAATGTTCTTATAATGTTCTTTTAACGAGTCGCCATTAAGGGAGTGAAGAAAATGTATGTTCCAACTTTTGCTAAAGAATTTTTGGCCTTGGGCAGTATTTTTGTCGCAGGTTACATGTGGTCTTTTATTCTGTGAAGTTTTACAGAGAACAAAACAGGAATAAATAAAATGTCATATCAGGAATTGGGCGAGGCCAGAATCCTCAAACGTTATGCGAAGCCGGATTTTTTGGAACCTGCCCATAAGTCGGTGACCCAACCGGATCGTAAGGAAGCGGCGGCGTGGATGTCTTTAGAGGACGCCACGGTGCGCTTTTTGCAAAACGTAAAACCCCATCGTTTGAATGCAGGTTAAAGTCTTAAACGGTTGATCCCCCAAACCTGATGATCAGAACAGGTTATGAGGGATCAAAATACCGGGCTAATTTAACGCCAACGTATTATCGGGCATGGGGGGGAGGACGCGTTTCTTGCCATTGTCATCAATGGCGACGAATGTGAAAATACCTTCCGTCACTTTTTCACGTGCCATACCGTCGCGACGCAACACCCACAGCTCGATCTGAATGGCCATCGATGTATTGCCTTCGCGCACAATATCGGTGTAGACACAGACAACATCGCCGACACTGACGGGTTTCAAGAAAGACATGGCTTCGACGCCAACGGTTGCAACGCGTCCTTGTGCGCGCCATGCGGCTGTTACGCCGCCGGCAATATCCATTTGCGACATGACCCAACCGCCGAAGATATCGCCGTTGGGGTTGGCATCTCCCGGCATGGCAAGGGTACGAATGGCCGGTTTTCCTTTGGGTCCGTAGTCTGGTGTCGTCATGGTTTGATCCAAAATTGTTGTTTGAAAATATAAAGTGTTGATCAAGACAATATCATGCTTGCTCGAAAGGTCCATCCTTCCTATCATCGGGCCAACAAATTATGAATAAGGTGGGCAACTAAATTGGCTATGGATTTATTTGAAGACGACGCGCCGAAAACCGGCGGTGACTATACGGCGCAGGATATCGAGGTTCTAGAAGGTTTGGAACCGGTTCGTAAACGTCCCGGTATGTATATCGGCGGGACGGATGAACGTGCCTATCACCACTTGGTGGCCGAGATTCTCGATAACTCTATGGACGAAGCGGTTGCCGGGCATGCCAGCCGGATCGAACTGGAACTGGACGCCGAAGGCAATGTCACAGTGCGCGATAATGGCCGTGGGATCCCGGTTGATCCGCACCCCAAGTTCAAAGACAAGTCTGCCCTTGAAGTTATTATGACAACCTTGCACTCCGGCGGGAAGTTTTCCGGTAAAGCCTATCAGACATCCGGTGGTTTGCACGGGGTGGGGATGTCGGTTGTGAATGCCTTGTCTGATACATTGTGTGTTGAAGTGGCCCGTGATCGCACTTTATGGCGTCAGGAATTTTCGCGTGGTATCCCGCAAGGGCCGTTGAAAAATGAAGGACAGGTGAATAACCGTCGCGGGACAACCATTACCTTCCACCCTGATCCTGAAATTTTTGGGAATCGTCTTCAGTTCAAGCCAAGCCAGCTTTATAAAATGGCGCGTTCCAAGGCGTATTTGTTTAAAGGGGTGGAAATCCGCTGGAAATGCGATGAAAGCCTGATTAAAGACGGGGATAAAACACCGACGCAAGGGGTCTTGCATTTCCCCGGTGGTCTGTCTGATTTTTTAAGCAATATTCTGGAAGGCCGCGAGGTCAAAACGGATGAACCGTTTGCCGGGGATGTGAAATTCCCGGACGAACAGGGCAAGGTTGAATGGGCGATTGCCTGGCCGGAAGATGAAGAAGCCTTTTTCAATTCTTACTGTAATACGGTGCCGACTCCGTTAGGTGGGACACACGAACAAGGGTTTCGCAATGCCATTACCAAAGGTATTCGTGCCTATGGCGAATTGGTGAGTAACAAGGCAGCGTCTAAAATCACCGCGGATGATGTGATTAACGGGGCGTGTATTATGTTGTCCGCCTTTATCCGTGATCCACAATTTCAGGGGCAAACCAAAGAAAAATTGGGCACACAGGAAGCCGCTAAACTGGTGGAAACCGCTATTCGGGATAATTTTGATCACTGGTTGGCGGGTAATCCGGAAATCGGATCGCAATTGCTTGAATATCTGATTGAACGCGCCGAAATCCGTTTGCGTAAAAAAAGCGCCAAGCAGATGAAACGCCAGTCAGCGACCAAACGTTTGCGCCTGCCGGGCAAATTGGCTGATTGCACACGATCGGTTTCTGACGGAACTGAAATTTTCCTCGTGGAAGGGGATTCCGCGGGCGGTTCAGCCAAGCAGGCGCGAAACCGTGAAACACAGGCGATTTTGCCCTTACGTGGTAAGGTGTTGAACGTCGCCTCTGCCAGTGTCGATCAAATCCACGCCAACAAAGAACTTAGCGATATGGGCGAAGCTTTGGGCTGTGGCACCCGCGAAGCCTTTGAACTGGATGACCTGCGTTATGAGAAAGTCATTATTATGACCGATGCGGACGTGGATGGTGCGCATATTGCCTCGTTGCTGATGACGTTCTTCTATCAGGAAATGCCCGGTCTTGTCGAAGCAGGTCGTCTGTATCTGGCTCAGCCGCCGCTCTATCGTTTGGCGACAGGGGCAAAAAGCATTTATGCAATGGATGATCTGGAAAAAGACCAGTTGATGGAGAAAGAATTCAAAGGCAAGAAAGTGGATATCAGCCGATTTAAAGGTCTGGGTGAAATGCCGCCCTCGCAATTGAAAGAAACGACTATGGACCCGAAACGACGCACACTCCTGCGCGTTACCGTCCCGCATGGCCCGACGGAAGAAGATCGTGAAGATGCGGAAGATACAAGGGACCTGGTGACGCGTCTGATGGGCAAAAAGCCGGAATACCGTTTCCAGTTTATTCAGGAACGCGCCAAGTTTGTTGAAGGTTTGGACGTATAATCCGTTTGAAAACCGCAAACGAAAGCCCCCGTACAAACCATCTGTACGGGGGCTTTTTCTTGAAGAGTTTTACGAGTGTTAAGGGAACATGGGTTGCTGGGTTAAACCGGCTGTTTCCTCAAAACCGAACATGACATTCATGTTCTGGACCGCTTGACCAGAGGCGCCTTTGACAACGTTGTCTTCCACACAAACGATGATGGCACGTCCCGGTGTCCGGTCGGCAAAAACACCGATCAGGCAATAGTTGGACCCACGGACATGGCGTGTTGCCGGGCTGTTGCCTTCTTCAACCACACGGACGAACGGCTCATCGGCATAGGTGTTTTGCAGGCTGGTTCTGATATCGTTTACACTGACGTTATCAGCCAATGTGACATAAATAGTCGACAGAATACCCCGGTTCATTGGCATCAGGTGTGGTGTAAAGCTGACGAAAATATTCTCGCCTGCTGCTTCGCTTAAACCTTGTTCAATTTCCGGCCCATGACGGTGTGTCCCCACACCATAGGCATGGATAGCATCGGAAACTTCGCAGAATAAAGTCCCTTCCTTGGGGGCGCGTCCCGCACCGGTGGCACCGGATTTTGAATCGATGATAATACCCTGTGTGCCGATTTTCTTTTCTTTCAGCAACGGGATCAGGGGCAATTGGGCGGATGTGGGATAACAGCCCGGGTTGGCGACCAAACGTGCTTTTGCAATTTCATCACGTTTCATTTCGGTCAGGCCATAAACAGCTTCTTTTTGCAGTTCAGGCGCGCGATGTTTATCGCCGTACCATTTGCTGTATTCTTCAATATCTTTAAGACGGAAATCGGCAGACAAGTCGACGATCCGTACATTTTGCGGCAGGCTTGCGATAAATTCCTGTGTGGTGCCGTGGGGTAGACAGCAGAAACAAACGTCGATATTTGACCAATCGACATCATCCATCTTGACCAGATCGGGTAAATTCAATCCACCCAAATGCGGGAACACATCAGCCATTCGCATCCCGGCTTTACGGTCGGCGGTCATCGCTGTGATAGTGACGTTGGGATGGTTGATCAACAGCCGGACCAGTTCTGCACCTGTGTAACCGCTGGCTCCGACAATAGCTGCATTGATAGTGTTCATGTTATTTCTCGAAATTTAGATATAAAAAAAGGACCCGAACGGGCCCTCTCATAAAGAGTCCATATGCACCCGTTCAGAAAATCAAAAGACTGTCAGGTGGTATCGTCGCATGGCTCTTTATCCTCTTGTGCACGTTTTACTCAGGTTTCCTTGTATCAGTTTTATACAGGAAATCCAGTCTTTTGTTATTTGTATTTTGCCTGAAGGGTGCGCAAGGTTCCGTTTGCGCGAAGCTCGTGTAATTTTTTTTCAAATGAATCCATGATTTGCTCAATTTGCGGATATTTTTTATTAAAACAGAAAAAGACATCTTCGGATGAAACGGGGGAAAATAGGATACGTTCTGCCAACCCATTCTTTTGCAAGTAAGCCATCGTGATTTCGCGATTGAGGTAAAGATAGTCAAAGCGCCCGGCTTCCAACATGAGAAGAGCGCTTTTGGTATCGTTTGCCGTCAATGGTTCCAACCCGGCATTGCGAAGTTGTGCCAAGTTTGCGTGTCCCTCAATCGAAGCCACGTCATAGGTGTTTACATCCTCAAGCGTCTGCGGGTGGGGGAGATTGCGATCTGCAAGGTAGAAAAAACCATTGGTGAAATGGCTGGTTGGTGTACGGAAATACATATATTTCGCGCGTTCCTGTGTTTGGGAACAAGAAAGGATGCCCGCCGCACGGCCTTCTTTGATTTCACGCAATGCTCGTTTCCAGGGCAAAAAAGCAATTTTTGTGTTAAAGCCGATTTCCTTAAAAATCTGACGGACGAGATTTTGATCACGGGCATAGGCCCCTTCAACCCGGTGTCCGGTTGAAAAAGGGGGTAAATCTTCGGCGACGATGTAAATGTTTTGTTTCTCTGTTGCTGCGTCAACTGTGCACGTCAATCCGATTATGCAAAAAACAGCAATCAAAACCCGGACTGATAAAAGAAACATTTGGCGCACCTTTGGGCAAAGTATGAAAAATAAAGCGATCTTATTTTTGCGAGCGTATCATACGGATATGCAGCTAAATATCAACGAAGAATATCAATTAAATGGAGCATGCTATTGCAGGTTTATTTCTTTTAGATGTCTTTATCTTATTTTGTCGAAAATGATCCGATAGGTATATTTCTTGTAAGTATATCGGGCGTAAGGGTTGAATACCTGTTTATGCTAGAAAGTGTTTATGATTGCTCTTGCGCTTTGAGTGTTATTATTCTTTTATGCAGGCAATAAGGTTTCGTTTTTTAGGGGAGGCACCGTGATGGATGACTTAAGAAAGAAAGGTTGGCTGCCGCCCGAGCGTGTCGAGGAAATACTTACACTTTTGGACCTTATTGGTCAGGGGGCCTTTCTGGATATCCCAAAGGGGGAAGATCGTATCGGTCAGGCGATCCGAAAATTATCCGTTGATGTCGGGCGGTTATCGGCAACACAAATGCGAAAGACTGTGTCAGTTTCAATGGAATTGAATGAAGCCGTTATTGCAGCTGCCAACCTGAGCCGTGCGACATCGGTAACGGATCGAAATGCACAAGGTATGGCTTCGGCGACCGAGGAAATGTCGGTTTCCGTCGATACCATTGCCCGTCAAGCGTCTGAAACCTTTACATTGGCGCAAGAGGTAAAGGAACTGGCGTTGAACGGTGAAAAACAAGCCGGACAAGCCGATGATGCAATGAGCAAGGTGGAAGGTGCCATGCGCGATGTTGCAGAACGCAGCAGTTCTTTAAGTGAGTCGTCCCATGATATTGGTCAGGTGGTCGATTTGATTTCGGAAATTGCGTTTCAAACCAATCTGTTGGCCTTGAATGCAGCCACTGAAGCTGCGCGTGCAGGGGAAGCGGGAACCGGGTTTGGGGTTGTGGCGTCTGAAATTCGCAATTTGGCAGAACGCACACGTCTGGCAACGAAAGACATCCGCCTCAATATCAATCGTTTTCAGGAAGAGATTGATGCGATTGTTGAGGCACTGAGCGAGAGTGATCAAACCGTTAAACTCGGCCATGAGATTATGAATGCCTCTCAAGAGTCCATGCTGGATATTGCACGTGCGATTTCTGAACTTACCCAACGCAGCCGGGAAATATCGGAAACTGTGGGGCAGCAAAAATTGGCGGCACATGAGATTGCTTACGGTATTTCCGAAGTGGCCCGCATGACGGAACATGTCCAAAATGCAACATACACGGTTTTGGATGCAATGGATGGTGCGGAAAAAGATATTGCCTCTCAGATTTCAGATATCTCCAAATTAAAGTTACCGAAAAAAGCGCTGCATCTTGCAAAGTCGGACCATATTATCTGGAAAAAACGGTTGGCCGCCATGATGGTCGGGCGCGATAGTCTGGACCCTAATGAATTATCCGATCATACCTGTTGTCGGTTGGGGCGGTGGTATTACGCTTGTGAGGATGAACGTATAAAACATCATCCCTCCTTTGCAGAAATGGAAACGCCGCATATGGAGGTTCATGCCCGCGGTATCGAAGCGGCCCGTAAATATGCTCAAGGTGATTTGGAGGGGGCGTTAGAGGAAATCGCGGCGGTCCAACAGGCGTCTGAAAAAGTGCTGTTTCATTTGAATGAGCTGACGAAACAGCGAAAATGACATTAAACTTTCATTTTTTGTTAGAACTTCGCTAACAATTGCGCGCTACTCTTTTTCGTGAACAAGTGAGAAAGAGATGAGAAAGATGAGCATAGAACAGACGTTTTTAATGAAATACGGTATCCACAATTTTGTATCTTATGTGGAAAACGGCGGAAAATTTACATTTTTTATTCGAAAGAACCAACGTGAAGCCATGATCCGCCATGCTATGATGCTTATTCAGGGCGGATATGGTGAAACAGCTGAAATCCGTGTCGTTTAAAAGATTATCCCAAAGCCAGCCAAAAGCCGACACCGATCATCAAGGTGCCGGCAATGCGGTTCATCATGCGGACATTTCCACTTTTTTCCAGAAAATGCCGCATGGAACGTCCACCGCTTGCATATAAAATCAAGCACAGAAACTCCACAGATAGCAGAATAACAACAAGGCTAGCAATTTGCGGCTCCATTGCCTTTTCTGCATCCAGAAAAGGGGGAAGAAGCGTTGCAAAAAATGCCCAGCCTTTCGGGTTGGAAATCGCCGTGACAAAACCTTGCAGAGCAAGGGCGCGACGAGAGACTTCCTGTGTGCCTGCATCATCCAGACGGATGGCCATTTTGCCACGTGAGCGCCACATCTGTATGCCAAGCCAGCCAAGATAAAGTCCGCCAACCCATTTAAAAGCGGTGAATATTTGTGGAAATTCCAGCATAAGGGCGGCAATGCCGACAGCGGCGGAAATTGCGACAATGGCAACGCCGACCAATTCCCCCCACATCATCCAGAACGTGCGGCGCAGCCCAATCGTCAATCCCATCGTTAAAGACAAGGTCATACACATCCCCGGTGTGATGGAGATAAAAAAGGCTGTTGGCAAAAACAAAAGGATGAGTGTGAAATCAAGCACGTTTATAGGGCCTTTAAAAAAGAAATGGGATTACATTTGTGTCGTGTTTTTTAGAAAAGGTCAAATGTGTTTTTGACCTATCGGTCAAGTAAGTTTTCCAGACGGATGGTGAAGGTCTGTTCGTGGTCCCCAAATCCGATCTCGCCATCCTGAATGTTGGCGTGGATGGTCATTGTGCGATGGGCCATTTTTTCAAGGGCTGCACTGTCTTCTGGTCGGATATTAAGTATTTGAAGGTTATCGAAACGTCGGACTTGATGTTTCATCTTTTCCCACCAGGGATCAACGGTGCGTCCGCCATAA
Organism: Terasakiella sp.; assembly: GCF_048267425.1. Classification (GTDB taxonomy): domain Bacteria; phylum Pseudomonadota; class Alphaproteobacteria; order Rhodospirillales; family Terasakiellaceae; genus Terasakiella. The sequence goes on along the minus strand of NZ_JBLWXN010000003.1, from coordinate 156,740 downwards.
CACAGCAAAGTGACGCGGTTCGATTTGTTGCAGGCTTGGCGGACGCGTTTTTCGCTGGGCAGGCCAAGTTCGATCCAGTGTTCTATGGTGCCGTCCATGCCAATTTGCCATAACTCAGGCTCGTTATCTGTGGACAGACCTTTGGTGAAAGTTAACCTTTCATCGGCAAATAAGGCAAAAGCAAGCAGGCGTAACATCATACGTTCATCGTTTTCAGACGGATGACGTGCAATTGTCAGATTGTGCGTTTCGTAATAATGCCGGTCCATATCTGCAATAGCGAGACTGGCTTTAAAAATGGTGGCTTTGAGTGCCATGAGACGACCTTTTTTGTTGAGGCAGGCATATTACGCATGACCGTACGATTTGTGCAAAAGATCTTTTGCACGATTAACAAAGGCAGAAATAGAAACGAGAAGAAATTATAAGCTTTAATTGCTGCGGCTTAATAGAAAAGCTCCGGCCCCCACCATGAGGGAACCCGCACTACGGTTTAGGCGTTTAATGGCTTTTTGTGATGTCAAAAGGCGTCGTGCCCGCGATGCAAATCCGGCAATCAACATCAGCCCCAGCATTAATCCGATTAAGGTTAGCCCAGATGCCAACAAAATATCATTGCCCTGAAGTGTGTTTAAATCCATGAAGGTGGGGAGAAAGGCAATGTAAAATAAAATAACTTTCGGGTTTGAAGCTGAAATCAAAAAACCCTGAAGAAAGCTTAGCCCGTGGCCTTTTTTATCGAGTTTGGTTGGAACGGTATCCACATCGACGGGGGCGGTCCACATTTTCCAACCAAGATAAAACAGGTAAATTGCACCGACAATACGAATGACGCTGAAAAGCTCCCCCCAATGGGTTGCAATTGTTGCAAGGCCGAGGCAGGCGGCAATCAAGTAGAGTATATCGCTAATGGCCATGCCAAGGCTGAGCATAAAGCACGCACGGCTCCCATCCATCATGGCACGGGCGAGAATGGCAAAGACACCCGGTCCCGGTGTGATGCCAAAAATAAAAATGGCAAGAAAGAAGGTAAGGGCGCTTTCCGGTGTCATTGTAATTTTCCACTGCCTGTGTAAAGGAAAAATATAGTTGAAAATAGACGCAAGAGGAAAGGGTAAAAAAGGATGCGTCCTTTTGGATTAGACGCATCCTTTATGGGATAGATTATAAACGAACCAATTAGTCTTTATTTTTTTGCCCGATTTTTAAATGGGAGTAGGTTTGTTCAACGCCGTGTTCCTTGAACCACTTGATTTGTTTGACCATTCCTTCTTTCAAAGTTGTGGTTGCTTTCCAGCCAAAGGCTTTTTCTGTTTCACTTGGGTCCAGTAGAATACGCGCAACATCGTCGTCTTCGGGTGGGCGGACTTCAACCGGTTCATCCAGTTCAATGCCGAGGTTTTCGACAATTGAATCAAAAATTTCTTTGATTGTGACATCCGAACCGCTGGAGACATTGTAGGTGCCGGTCGGTGCATCGTCTTGCATGATCCGGTCAAACAAGTCGAGGAAGTCTTCCATTTCGATAAAATCGCGCTGGGTATCGACGACAAAACATTTTTTGCCTTCACACAGGCGCTGGTAAAATGTCGGAATAGGCCCGTTGAAATGTCGCGGTCCATAAACGCTGGACAGGCGCAAGGAAACGTAAGGTAGCTCGCTCATTTCAATATATTGTTCGCCGGCTGTTTTGCTGATGGCATAGCTGGTAAACGGGGCAACCGGATGATTGATCGGCACCGGGCGAACGTCGGTCCGACCATAACAGAGAACCGTTTGGAAATTGATGAAACGTTTGACGTTATGACGCTTGGCAGCTTTGGCAACATAAATCGTGCCCAACACATTTGTTGCCGCATCCTCGGCCCAGTTATCAAGGTCTTTATAGGCGGCGGCAGAATGCACAATATGCGTCGGTTTAAAGTTGTCGAAGCAATTGTCAACCAAGGTTTGATCGGCAATGGTGCCTTCAACTTCCTGCAGATTGTCATGCGGGGCAAGGGCACCGCGTTGACCGGTTGCGAAATTGTCGATGGATAAAACGCTATGACCCGCAGCCAAAAGACGTTCTGCGATATTGGCCCCGAGACAACCGGAACCGCCTGTAATTAAAACACGCATTTTTAGGGGCTCCCCTTAGTCTTCTTTGTTGATCTTCAGGTGCGTATAACCACCATGCACACCGTGCTTGTCATAATATGCAACAATATCGTGGATCGCTTGTTCCATCGGGGTAAATTCAATTTCACCGAAATCGGCAAAGGTACGGCTGGGGTCCAGCAAGATGGAGGCAGCATCATCTGCGCCCAATTCTTTAATTTCAGGTGCTGGGATCGGGTCCAGTTTCATAGCACCAGCAACAAGGTCGTAGAAATCTTTAATCGCCCAGTCGGAACCGGAAGAGAAATGATAAATACCGTTGCCTTCCCCATCAACAGCGCGCACGACCAATTTGGCAAGGTCAGGCGTGTAGATGAAATCGCGACGGGCTTTTGTGGCAAAACATTGTTTACCATCTTTGAGGCGCTGATAGAAAATGGGCAACGGACCACTGACCGTACGCGGGCCAATGACGTTTGCCAGACGGAAAGTTACGTAATCAATACCGCTGAGGCGTAAGACTTCTTCAACCGATGTCTTGGTAATGGCGTAAGAACTGTTATCCGGGTTAATTGGATGGTTCAATGTAATGGGGCGTTCTGTTGGGTGAATGCCATAACACAGGGCGGTTTGGAAGTAGATCGTGCGTTTCACGTTATGCTTTTGGCAAGCTTGGATGACATTGACGCCACCGACGGAATTAACCATCGTATCGGTGACCCAATCGTCCGGGTCTTTATAAGATGCTGCACAATGGACAACGGCTTCGGGTTGGAAATCTGTCATGAGTTTGTTGAGCAGTTCCGCATCAACGATAGAGCCTTCCACAAAAGTCAGGTTTTCGTGATCTTGGATATGGTGCTTTTTACCCGTTGAAAAATCGTCCAAAACCAAAACCTGATCACTGCGTGCTAGCAGTAAGTCTGCGATTGTCGAACCGATGTTACCTGCGCCGCCTGTAATGAAAACTTTCACGTCATTGCCTCTTGAAATTAGTCGATTGGGGATTTTCCATTAAAATAGAAGAATATCCTTAAATGTCCACCGGAACTTTATGCATTGGGTCGTATTTAGTCGTATTTCATTGTACCCAAATAGCAAGGCCTACTGATGAATGAAAAAGCTTGTCATGCTTGTTGTATTTCGCTACTTCTCTTATCTGGGTGGGCTGTTGTTCTGGTTCACTTTTTAAGATTTCTGCAAACTCGAAAACACGCTGGTTCACATGACATCTGCACAAAAAATACCTCGCTTTGCCCTGATTGGGGCCGCCGGATATATCGCACCACGCCATATGCGCGCCATTAATGAAATTGGTGGTGATCTTGTGACTGCTTATGATGTTAACGATTCTGTGGGAATTATCGACAGTCATTTCCCGGATGCCCGTTTCTTTGTTGAGTTCGAGCGTTTTGATCGCCATATTGATAAATTGCATCGCCGTGGGGACCAAATTGATTATGTTGGTGTGTGTTCTCCTAATTATCTGCACGATGCACACAGCCGCTTTGCCATGCGTTGCGGGGCCGACGCGATATGTGAGAAACCTTTGGTGCTGAACCCGTGGAACATCGACGGTTTGGCCGAAATGGAACGTGAAACCGGCAAGCGCGTATATTCCATTTTGCAATTGCGTTTGCACCCTGCAATCATTGCGCTGAAGCAAAAAGTCGATGCGGAACCCGATAAGATACATGATGTGGATCTCAGCTACATCACATCCCGCGGACAGTGGTATCATACCTCTTGGAAAGGGGATGTCAGCAAATCTGGCGGTATTGCGACCAATATTGGAGTGCATTTCTTTGATATGCTGGGGCATTTGTTCGGTAAAAATACTCAAAGTGTGGTGCATTTGCGCGATGACAACCGGGCGGCGGGCTATTTGGAATTTGAACGTGCACGTGTGCGCTGGTTCTTATCCGTTGATCGCAACGATTTACCGGAGCAAGTTAAAGGGAAACAGCCGACTTATCGTTCTATTACCATTGATGGTGATGAAATTGAATTTTCAGGCGGTTTTACTGATTTGCATACGCAAAGCTATCAACAAATTCTGGCGGGTAACGGATTTGGTTTGGATGATGCCCGTCCATCGATTGAAATGGTTTCGGCAATTCGTAACGCCGATATCAAGCCAAGCAATGGTGAACAACATAGCTTCACGCAGGATTATTTAAAATAATGACTGAGCAAGCCCGTTTCCCGGGGGTTTTTATCCATGAAAGTTCCTATGTCGATGATCCATGTGAAATTGGCGAAGGGACGAAAATTTGGCATTTCAGCCATATCCTAGGCCGTGTGAAAATCGGTACAGGCTGTAATTTTGGTCAGAATGTCGTTGTTGGCCCGGACGTCACCATCGGCAATAAATGTAAAGTTCAAAATAACGTCAGTATTTATGCGGGTGTCACATTGGAAGACGGTGTGTTTTGTGGTCCGTCCTGTGTCTTTACCAATGTAAACAATCCCCGGGCTGAGATTGAACGCAAATCGGAATATCGCAAAACAGTTGTTAAACGTGGTGCGACGATTGGTGCAAATGCAACGATCGTTTGCGGTCATGATCTTGGGGAATATTGCTTTATTGCAGCCGGAGCTGTTGTGTCCAAAGATGTGGCCCCTTATGCCTTGATGGCGGGTGTTCCGGCAAAACGGATCGGTTGGATGAGTAAGGCGGGCGCACGTTTGGGGGAAGATTTAGTCTGCCCAATAGAAGGAACGCAATATCGCGAAATAGCCCCCGGTGTCCTTGAGGAAGTATAACGATGAGCCAGCCGTCTATTCCCTTTATTGACCTAAAGGCGCAGCGTGATCGTATTCGCGATAAAATTGATGCGGCAATTGCCAAGGTTATTGATCACGGAGCCTTTATTATGGGGCCGGAGGTTGGCGAATTTGAAAGCAAGTTGGCGGATTTTACCGGAGCGGACCATGTCTTGTCTTGTGCCAATGGAACAGATGCGTTGCAACTTGTTTTAATGGCGGAAGGGATTGGCCCGGGGGATGCGGTTTTCGTTCCCGCAATGACGTTTGTCGCAACGGCAGAAGTTGTTCCCTTGTTGGGGGCGACGCCGTTTTTTGTGGATGTTCTGCCGGATACTTTCAATATGGATCCAAACAGCCTGAAACAGGCGGTTTTGGATGCTCGCGCACAAGGTTTAACACCGAAAATCGTGATCCCGGTCGATTTGTTTGGGCAACCGGCGGATTATGACCAAATCAATCCCATTGCAGCCGAAAATGATATGATTGTTGTGGCTGATTCTGCACAAGGGTTGGGGGGCTCCCTTAATGGTGTGCGCGCCGGGAAACTTGCGACATGGACCACGACCAGCTTTTTCCCTGCTAAGCCGTTGGGATGCTACGGTGATGGTGGCGCGGTGATGACAGATGATCCTGAACGGGCAGAGTTGATTAAAAGTCTGCGCGTTCATGGTAAAGGCGGGGATAAATACGACAACGTACGTGTGGGCGTAAATAGTCGACTGGATACCTTACAAGCCGCTATATTGATTGAAAAACTTGCGATTTTTGAAGATGAGCTTAAAGCGCGCGATCGGATTGCCCAGCGTTATAGTGAAAGGCTGGGCGCCTATATTCAAACGCCGCGTGTGATGCAAAAAGCAACCTCGTCATGGGCGCAGTATACATTGGTGCATGATGGGCGTGATCAATTACAAGCCTCATTGAAGGAACAAGGTGTTCCGTCGGTTTTCTATTACCCGATTGCATTGAACCAGCAGACGGGTTATGCCACATACCCTTGTTGTCAACAAGGGGTTGATGTCTCAGAAAGACTGGCAAAATCGGTGATCAGTCTTCCGATGCATCCTTATCTGGAAGAAGATGCACAAGACATGATTATCGAGGCTGTGATCAAATCACTGTAACGCATAAACAACACCGTTTAAGATATTGCCTTATAAATATAATCCATGCGTTTGGTATAAGTGTGCTCTGCCATTGTGAAGTCGTATGTGCGCTCAGCCAGTTGTGTGCGAAACGTTACGTCTGCAAGCTTATCAACGGCTTCTTGTGCGTTAGACAAATCTTCCTTTAAAGGGATGTAATGCTCATCAGCGATGAAGATATCGTTATAGCGACCTTCCATCATAATTTGGCAAGTCTGCGTGCCCACGGCATCGAAATGACGTGAAGAAACACATTTCCCGCTGATTTTCGGGGGGAAGGGTTTGTCTTTAAAAAAACGTTCATAGACTTCGACAAAATCTTCATCCTGTCCGATCAAAGCTTCGTGGCGAATGATGCCTTTACTGAGGATTTTGATCAGCCATTGGCGGACACCCCACGGCAATTTATGGACGAGGCGACGCAAAGGGGATTCCGATGCAATTGTCATGCTTGCCCCGCCGTTTTTTGCTTTGATCCAGTCTTTAATCGCGTTCATTGTGGCATCGTCTTTATCGATCCAATGTCCACCGGCCTCATTGCTGACTGTGGCTTTACAGCTGTTTAAAAAGGCAGCCCATCCTTCACGATCCAATCGGCTGGAGGTGCTGATGTCTGTGACTAAAGGCGGGGAAAAAGCATTGGCTTCGAACAGGTCGATCAGGCGGTTACGGTCTTCATCCCCGATAAATGTTGCGGGATATCGAAAGGATCGCATACCAACGTCGATAGCACGATCTTTTTGCGCAATAACAGGTTTAAAGGCATCGGGGTTTAAGGCATGGGGGACGGCCAATACTTTGGCCCCGGTATCACTGTACAGATATTCGCCAGTTTCCAGTAACAATTGTGTGGCGATAAAATCGGCACCGGCATCTTTTAAATATTGAATTTTGGGCACCATTGGGGCGCCGGGTAAACTGATTTCATTGCCGACAAAAGACAAAAGCTTGCCTTTGCGTTTTTGTAACGCGGGCAATATTTCACGTGCATAAATTAAATTATCGGCATTTACGGAATGCAGAAGGACAATCAGGTCATATTCTGCAATTGTTTGAATAAAGTCCTTTTTCGGCTCATTGACGGCGATATTAAAGGATCTGGTTTTAAAATACGGGGCATTGCCGAAGGCATCAAGCCAATCGTCGTAATAGGACGCGCGACTGCCATAGGCAGAATAGACAATTGCAGTGTTTAGATCCGATGAACGCATGTTCTTATCCCAAGTAATCTTCTATTGCCTTCAAGATGATATGGGAGGCACGACCATCACCATATTCGTCTATATCTTTGCGTTCTTTATAATCACAAACTTTCCATAAGCGGTTCCAACCACATTCGATTGTTTCCACCCATTCGGTTTCATCGCGCAAGGTGACACATGGTTTTTTGTGGAAATAGGCTTCTTTTTGTAAGCCACCTGAATCCGTATAAACCGCTTTGGAGGCACTGAGTAATTTCGCCATATCCAAATAACCGACCGGATCACACAGGGTTAGCCCATCGAAGTTCAGACCAAACCTTTCTGCCGCCCCCCGTGTTCTGGGGTGAAGGGGCAGGACGACAGGGCATTCCTTTGCCTTATCCTTTAACCAATCCAGAACGTGTGTCAGGTTTTCGCATGTGTCTGTGTTTTCTGCACGGTGTAGCGTGGAAACTGCATATTCACCTTCGTGTAGAGCCAGCTTTTCCAATATAGAAGAAGCGCCCTGCGCTTTCTCTGTTGCAAAGTTGGTGGCATCGAACATGACATCACCCACCTTGAAGACGCCTTGGGTAATCCCTTCGGCGTTCAGATTGTCTACAGCAGATTGGGTTGGGCAGAACAGCAAGGTGCTGACATGGTCCGCCATAACGCGGTTGATTTCTTCGGGCATGGCACGATTGAAAGAACGTAAGCCTGCTTCGATATGAGCCACCGGGATGAGCAATTTGACCGCAGCCAAGGCGCCTGCCAGCGTGGAGTTGGTATCTCCGTAGATCAAAACCATATCGGGTTTTTCATCCAGCATGACGCGTTCGAGTTTTTCCAACATACGGCCCGTCATTTCACCGTGCCCACCGCCATTGACGTTCAGGCTGTGCACCGGTTTTGGGATGTCCAGTTCGTCAAAAAAGATATCGGACATATCCGCATCGAAATGTTGCCCGGTATGAACCATGACTTCTGTCATATCCGGGAAATCCAGAAAAGCGCGACTGATGGCGGCGGCCTTAATGAATTGAGGACGCGCCCCAACGATGGTGAGGATTTTTTTGCTCATATTTATTCGTATCCTTAGCGCGGGCCGTCGTTGTTCAAACGTTCCATGAAATAATCGTGTTGTGACATGCAACGTTCAATATTGGCACGGTTTTCTTTTGTCCAGGCAATGGTTTTTTCCAAACCTTCGCGCAGAGAAACTTGGGCGATAAAGCCGATGGTGTTCTTGGATTTTTCAGTAGACCCAAAACGGCAGCCGGAACGATCCCACGGGCGCGGCGGTTGAATGATCATTTCTGTTGTGTTGCCGGTAATGTCGTTAATGGTTTCTGCCAGTTCTTTGATCGTGGTTTCTACACCGGATGCCAGATTGTAAATCTCGCCCGCATCCCCGTTTTTGGCACAACACATTAAGCCGCGTGCCATATCTTCTACGAAAATAAAATCGCGGCTGACCTGACCGCCATTATCTAAGCCCAAGGCTTCGTTATTTAGAGATTTCCAGACAAACGTCGGGGTCACATTGCGCCAAACAGTATGGCGTGTGCCACGCCAACGTCCTGCACCCAGCATTTCGCGCGGGCCGAAAACATTTTGGAAACGGGCTTTTACAAAAGGCAGACCGTGTTGCAGGTGGTAATAGTTGCCATACAATTCTCCAACCAGTTTGGAGATAGAATAGGGGCTGTCATGGACCAAGGAAACAGGGGCATCTTCGGCTGTTGCGCGCGCTTCGTCGTATGTTTTTTCAGCAACGGCGCATCCGGCAGCAGCGTAAACGACTTTCTTAATAGATTTGATGTCCTTCAAACGGTCAAAAAGCTTCAAGGTTGTCAGCGTGTTATTTTCGTGATCCGCCAGTGGATCGTGAATGGAGGATTGGTTGCCATGATAACAGGACAGATGCCAGACATAATCCAGATCATGCGGCAAGCCTTCCAAAATAGCATCGTCGGTAATGGAACCGTAAACGAAGGTCACGCGCGCATTCGTTGGAACATTTGAAATATCGGATGACAGCAGATTGTCAACGATAATGACTTCTTTTGGATCTTGTTCCAACAATTTCAAAACAAGGTTGGAACCAACAAACCCGGCCCCACCAACAACTAATAATTTTTTACCGGAAAATGCAGAAAAATCGCTTTCGATAGTCATAATGTAATCCAATGATTGGCAAGATATTAATTCGGCTGCGAAACTACAGCTATTTTAGGGAGCTTTCAATGATGTACGGAGATTTCTGTTATTTTATTCTTTTAAATAGTTTTTGAACGATTTTGTATGAAGGGCTTATTTTTTTGCGTAGTCGTTTTTTAGAATGGCCATGAAGCAAACGTCTTTATATTCGCCGTTGATAAAAACTGCTTGTTTTTTAATTCCTTCTTGATGAAAACCATTTTTTTCATAGGTGCGTACCGCCCGTTTATTATCTGTGAAAACATCAAGATAAATCCGGTTCAAGTTTAAATCATTAAATCCGAATTCCAGAAGTTTGCCAACGGCTTGGGACCCCCAGCCTTTGTTTTGGGCAGACTGTTCGCCAATCCGTATTTGTAATTCAGCGGTGCGAGAAAGGTGATCTATGTTTCTTAACGAACAGCTTCCGATTAAGGTTTCTGGTTTATTCTCTTCGGATAAGACTATGCTAAAGATCACAAGGTTCGAATGTTTTGTAATGGATGAGAACCAGTCCTCGTGGGCTTGTGAAGATATTGGTTGATAGGTGGCATTTAAGTGGACTAAATCTCGATTGTTAATCCAATCAAAATATTTTGGACTATCGTGTGCTCGTACTTCTCGCAAACGTAGAATAGTTGTTGTCCTTGTCATTTTACTATGTCCTGAATGTTTGTTGAGTACCTCAATTTAAATGAAGTCTATGATAGGATCAGGCTTTTCAGCAAGATGAAATAAAACATTGCCACCAGTTTTCTTGCGACCAACTCTTGATTTGCTTGATGCTTCCTTTGACTTTTGTTAAACAGTCGTCGACTATAAAATCAAATTTATATTATGGTCGGAGTATATCAGCTTTTTGATTTTACTAATCGCTGCATAACCGATCGTTTAACCTAGAAAGAGATTGATTATGGACATTCGAGGTAAGAAATTAGTCGTCGTCGGTGGTGCCGGTCTTATCGGTTCTCATACGGTTGACCAATTGGTCAAAGAAGATGTTAGTGAAATTATTGTATATGATAATTTCGTTCGTGGGCGTCAGGAAAATTTGACAAATGCTTTGAAGGACCCGCGCGTTAAAATTTATGACATTGGCGGTGATATTCTACAATCCGATATTTTGGAATCTGCGTTCCACGGTGCGGATGGCGTTTTCCATTTTGCGGCACTTTGGTTGTTGCAGTGCCACGAATTTCCACGTAGCGCCTTTGATGTGAATGTTGGTGGGACATTTAATGTTATCGAAGCGTGCGTTCATAAAGGTGTTAAACGACTTGTTTCTTCTTCGTCGGCATCCGTGTATGGGGACGCTGTGCGTGAACCAATGGATGAAGATCACCCCTATAATAATCAAAACTTCTATGGGGCGACTAAGATTTGTATGGAAGCTATGCTACGTGCGTTTCATTATCGGTATGGTTTGGACTACGTCGCGTTGCGTTATATGAACGTTTATGGGCCACGTCAGGATTATCATGGGGCATATATTGCGGTTATTATGAAGATGCTGGATGCCATTGATCGTGGTGATAGTCCGACTATTTTTGGCGATGGGTCCGAAGCTTTTGATTTTATTGCTGTAGAAGATTGTGCCGCTGCTAACGTTTGTGCAATGAAAGCTGATGCAACAGATGAGTATTACAATGTGGGGACAGGTACGCGTACATCACTTAAGACACTTGCTGAAATGTTGATCGAATTGACAGGTTGTGAAAAACCGATCACTTATGCTGAACGCAGTCAGGCTACGCTGGTACGCAATCGCATCGGTGACCCGAAAAAGGCGAGTGAACAAATTAAATTCACAGCTTCTATTGATCTCAAAGAAGGGTTGAAACGCTTAATCAATTGGCGTCGTGATCATATTGCAGAAGTCGAATCTCGTCGTAACTCCAGTAGAGCGCAGTAGATGACATCTGACATCGCATTGAATGTACCGATTGCGCGGACGAACTTGCTTGATTCTGAAATTGAGCAAGTTTTGGAACCCTTGAAATCTGGATGGTTGGTCCAAGGGCCAAAAGTTCGTGAATTTGAAGAAAAATGGTCTCATTTTACAGGGGTAAAGCATTCCATTGCTGTTACATCTTGTACAACAGGACTGTATTTAGGGTTGGCCGGTTTGGGATTGCAGCCGGGTGATGAGGTTATCGTACCTGCTTTCACTTGGATAGCAACGGCTAACGTGGTGGAGCATCTCGGCGCAAAAGTCGTTTTTTGCGATGTCGATTTAAATACGTTTAATCTGGATGTGGATCAGCTCGACGATAAAATAACGTCACGAACTCGTGCTATTATCCCCGTACATTTGTTTGGCCTCTCTGCCAATATGGCCCCAATTTTGGCTTTGGCTGAAAAGCATGAAATACATGTTGTTGAAGATGCCGCATGTGGTTTTGGTGCGTATTATAAAGGACAGCATGTTGGTGCAATTGGTCGTTTAGCCAGTTTTAGTTTTCATCCTCGTAAAGCGATTACAACAGGTGAAGGCGGCATGGTGACAACAAATGACGATAAGCTTGCGCAAAAATTGCGGTGCCTACGTGATCATGGCGCGGCGATGAGCGATTTACAACGTCATTTGGGGCCAAAACCATATTTATTAGCAGATCATCCGGAGGCTGGTTTTAATCTGCGTATGACAGATATTCAAGCTGCATTGGGTGCTGCCCAGATGGATCGTGCTAATGATATTGTTGTGGAGCGTCGAAGGCTTGCTTGCCGTTTTGATAAGGCGTTTTCTTCACTATCGTGGTTGCGAACACCCCAGGTGCTGGAAGGTTATGAAAATGGATACCAAAGCTACCCTTGTCTATTTCAACCAAAAGAATTGAATCTCGTAAATGTGAAGAACATTAACGAGATGCGTAATGCGTGGATGGAAAATTTACAACAAATAGGCATTTCGACGCGGCCAGCGACGCATGCTGTGCATATGTTGGAGTTTTATCGAAATAAATATAATCTGAAGCCAGAAGATTTTCCTAATGCCTACCTTGCAAATGATTGCAGTGTTTCGCTTCCTCTCTTTCACGGTATGACTGAGAAAGAGCAAAACTATGTTATTGATAGGGTTCTGGAGAGCCGCTTTTAATGTGTGGAATAACTGGTTTTATTAATCTTAATCAATCTGCCGCATCGCCTGTTACGTTGAAAAAAATGACAGATGCGATTGCACATCGTGGACCGGATGGTGAAGGTCAGTGGATTGAGGGGAATGTTGCGTTAGGTCATCGTCGTCTTGCGATTATTGACCTGAGTCCGGCTGGCCATCAGCCGATGATCAGTGAAGATCACCGATATATCCTGACATACAACGGTGAGGTTTATAACTTCCGTGAATTACGCACTGAACTTGAAGCAAAAGGTTATTGGTTTAGAAGTCAAAGCGATAGTGAAGTTGTACTTAATGCCTTTGCTTGTTGGGGGTATGAGGCGCTTGGTAAATTTAACGGTATGTTTAGCTTTGCTGTCTGGGATCGCAAAGAGCAGAAGTTGACTTTAGCGCGTGATCGTTATGGGATTAAGCCGCTTTATTATAGCTCTCAAGGAAATATCTTCAGCTTTGGTTCTGAACAGAAAGCTATTTTTGCACATACAGCTTTTAAGAAAGATATTAACAAGCAGGCTTTGCTCGAATATTTTACTTTTCAGAATATTTTTACGGACCAGACTCTGCTCAATGATGTGAGCTTATTGCCCGCAGGTAGTTATTTGACGCTTGACCTTCATGAAAGCGAACCAAAGGCAAAAGTGGTAAAGTATTGGGATTACAATTTTACTCAGCCGAGAGAAAAAGCGGATCGTCAAGAATATATTGAAGAATTGGATCGTTTGTTTAATCAAGCGGTTAACCGTCAATTGGTTAGTGATGTAGAACTGGGAGCTTACCTTAGCGGAGGCATGGACTCTGGTTCCATTACCGCAATTGCCGCCCAATCGGTTCCGAACTTGAAGAGTTTTACTTGTGGTTTTGATTTGAGTTCTGCATCTGGGATTGAACTGACATTTGATGAACGTACAAAAGCTGAAGCAATGTCAGCATTGTTTAAAACAGAACATTATGAAATTGTACTCAAAGCTGGCGATATGGAAAGATGCCTTTCCGATCTGGCGTGGCATTTGGAAGAACCGCGTGTTGGGCAAAGTTATCCAAATTATTATGCCGCTAAGCTTGCTGGGCGCTTTGTAAAAGTCGTTTTGTCTGGTGGGGGTGGAGATGAATTGTTCGGAGGATATCCCTGGCGATATTATCGTGCAGTAAGCAATCAGGACTTTGAACATTATGTCGATCAATATTATGTTTTCTGGCAACGTTTGATGAGTAATACGCATCAAAAAAAGGTTTTTAAGCCAATTTGGGGGGATGTAAAACATGTTTGGACACGTGATATTTTTCGAGATGTTTTTGCCTCACACGAAAATGAATTGAAGACGCCGGAAGATTACATCAATCATTCTTTGTATTTTGAAGCCAAAACCTTTTTACACGGTTTATTTGTTGTTGAAGATAAGTTGTCCATGGCGCATAGCCTAGAAAATCGTGTTCCTTTTATGGATAATGACCTCGTCGATTTTGCAATGAAATGCCCCATTGATCTAAAGCTTAACAATCTTGCAGATGTGATCCGTTTGAACGAGAATGAGTCAGGCCGTAAGGCCAATCGTTATTTCCAGAAAACGAATGACGGTAAACAGATTTTACGCGATATGATGGCAAAATATATACCCGAGTCAGTTACGGGGGCACAAAAGCAAGGTTTTTCTTCTCCTGACGCAAGTTGGTTCAAAGGGGAAAGTATTAATTTTGTCAAGAAGGTGCTCTTGAACAAAGGGGCTAATATTTATACTTACCTTGATTATGACGCTGTAACAGAGCTGGTCGACCAGCATTTGCAAGGTATTGAAAATAGAAGATTGCTAATCTGGTCTTTATTGAATTTTGAACAGTGGATGAAAACAACTCTCTAAGCGAATAATCTTTGGAAGGGAGGGGAAGTGTGCGGATTGTATTTATTGGAGCAAGTAAGTTTGGCTTACGAAGTTTGGAGCGCCTTGTTGCTTTGAATGATGTTGAGCTCATTGGTGTTGTTACTGCACCTGAAAGCTTTCCGATTTCTTATAACCTCAAAGGGGTAAAGAATGTTTTATATGCAGATGTTCCAAGTTATTGTACCCAAAATGATATCGCGTATGAAGTGATTTCAAACGGTATGAAAGATATTAATCTTTATGACAGAGTAGTATCTTGGAAACCGGATGTTTTTATTGTTGTAGGCTGGTATCATATGTTACCACAATCATGGCTGGATATTGCGCCGACTTATGGTATGCACGCTTCTTTACTACCTGATTATAGTGGTGGAGCTCCGCTTGTTTGGGCCATGATTAATGGCGAGGAAAAAACAGGTATTTCATTCTTTCAATTCGCTGACGGTGTGGATAACGGCCCCATTGTTGCGCAGGTTGAAACCAAAATTTTGCCTAAGGATACAATTGCTACCCTGTATGATCGCATTGAAGAACTTGGTCTTGATTTGTTGACAACTTACGTCCCATTGTTGCGAACTGGTGAGGTAAGATTGATTATCCAAAATGAGGCTAATCGACGTATTATGCCTCAGCGTACACCATCTGATGGCTTAATAGATTGGGCGCAAGAAGCACTTGTTATTGATAGGTTTATTCGTGCGCAAACACGCCCCTATCCGGGAGCTTTTACATATTATGATGGGAAGAAAGTTCATATTTGGTCGGCTAAGCCTGTTATTACGGAAGTTACAGAACGGTCAGGTTTTTTATCACATCAAAAGGATGGCAACGTTTGGGTGTTTTGTAAAGACGGCCCAATTGAATTAGAGGTGATATCGTTTGAAGGAACCAATTATACAGGTAAGGAAATTTCTAGACTGTTCGATCATGGTGGGTTTTTAATAAGTGAGGAGGCAGTATGAGTATGCAGAGCAATCCAATTCGCTTTGCTACCATTTCCGAAATCCAAATTGATGATTGTGCATCATGGACGGACCAAGTGTTTATTACGCTGGATATCGACTGGGCCCACGATCAGGTTATATCACATGCTATAGATGTGTTGGAAAAAAGAGATATTGCTGCGACATGGTTTGTAACACATCAGACGTTTATGCTCGACCGTTTGAGAGAGAACCCAAAGTTTGAATTGGGAATTCATCCAAATTTCAACTTTTTATTGCAAGGTGACACGCGAAATGGAGTGGATGCACGTGATGTTATTCAGCGTTTAATGGATATTGTTCCGGACGCTAAAGCGGTACGCAGTCATTCTATGACCAGAAGTTCTGTGTTGACGGACTTATTTGCTCAGTTTGGTTTGACGCATGATGTGAATCAATTTATTCCTCATAGTAGTGGCATGTCGCTGAAACCTTGGAAAATGTGGCATAATCTTGTGTCAATCCCTTATTTCTGGGAAGATGATATTGCCTGTCTATATGGAGACCAAACGTGCATATCTGAAGTTATGGATTGTTCAGGATTGCGTGTTTTTGATTTTCATCCAATTCATTTGTATCTTAATACGGAAGACCTGAAGCGTTACGAACAGACACGTAGCATACATCAACAGCCAAAAGAACTTTGGGGGGAAAGGTTTGTTGGTTATGGGACGTGTGATATTTTGACCCGTTTGATAAACATGTCTCTGGGGCACGGAATACAATGAAAATTGCGATAATTGGGCGCACAGAGACGCTTTATAAAACTATTTCTATTTTATTGAAGGCAGGACATGAGATATGTGCACTCATAACTGCAAAAGAAGCACCTGAATATAAAAAAACAGCAAGAGATTTTGAAGAAATAGCCCAAGATCTCAATATCCCTTATGCTTCTACCGCGCGTATTCATACCGTTGCAGATATACTAGAAGGATGTGGGGCAGAAATTGGCATCAGTATGAATTATACAGGTATAATTCCTCAAAATATCATTGACCTCTTTCCGCAAGGGATACTCAATGCGCATGGTGGAGATTTACCGCGTTATAGGGGAAATGCTTGCCAAGCTTGGGCGATTATAAATGGGGAAGACAAAATTGGCTTGTGTATTCATAAGATGATTGGAAGCGAATTGGATAGTGGTGATATCATTATGCGTGAATATTTACCACTCGATCTTCAAACAACGATTACCCAAGTTTATGAATGGTTTGATGGTAGAATTCCAGAATTGTTTGTGAGTGCTGTATCCAAGTTGGCAGCAGACCCAAATTTTATTTTGGAACGACAATCTACAGCCTCTAAAGATATATTGCGTTGCTATCCTCGTAAACCTGAAGATGGTCGCATTAACTGGTCGATAACTGCTGAAGAGATTATTCGGCTTATAAATGCATCCAACAAACCATATGCAGGAGCATTTGCAAAATATAGCGGTCAAAAATTAATTGTTTGGGCTGCAGAATTAGTGAATGATCACGAATGTTTTTGCGCAATTCCAGGTCAAGTAACACTGGTTGGAAAAGAATATGTCGAGGTTGCTTGTGGTAAAGGTAAAATAAAATTATTGCAAGTTCAAATTGATGATGTTGTCGGGCCACCGAGCAATTGGATTACGTCTATTCGTGATAGATTAAGCTAAGAAGATAGGCAATGATGAGAAAACGAACTTTTATGTATATTATTTTGCTGGTTCTTTTGTGGCTCGTGACTATTTGCTTTGTACCAATTGCCGTTGTAGCAGCGTTATTGGCTCGCTGTACTAAATCGCCCTCTATTCGCCGTCTGGTTTGGGGAAGTACACCGATTATCAATAACAGTTATTGGGCACAAAGTATGAAAGAGGTCAGTGCAGTCTCTGAAACTTATACGACGGGGTTTTATCGGGCGAATGATCGCGAGGATTGGGATAAAATTCTTGAAGAACAGTATGGATTTTTACCGCTGAAACTCAAACCTTTTGTTGCGTTTCTTCATTCACTTTTTCTTTATGATATTTTTTTTATATCGTTTGATGGATATTTTATTGGGCGCACCCCCGCAGGGCGTTTGCAAGCTCAACTTTTTAAGTTGGCGGGGAAGAAAACTGTTCTTCTTCCATATGGAAGTGATTCTTATATATATCGCCGTATTCGGTCTGTTGATACGACGCATGGTTTGATGATGTCTTATCCTAGGGCTGCATGTGACCAAAAGAGAATTAGCCAAAATGTTGATTATTGGTGTGCTCAAGCAGATGTGGTTTTACCAGGTGTTATGGGACCTGACGGTTATGGTCGCTGGGATGCGTTATTACCCAGCATTTTATTTATTGACCAACAGAAATGGGAAATATCAACACGAAAAAGTAATGCAGATGGATATAATGGCACCGTATACATCACTCATGCTCCCAATCATCGAGGGTTTAAAGGCAGCGAATTTGTTGTTGAGGCTGTAAACCAATTACAACAAGAAGGTTTGGATGTAGAGCTTTTACTCTTAGAAAACTTAAAAAATACGGAAGTGCGCAAAATCCTGAGAGAAGACACAGATGTTTTGGTTGAGCAGCTTATTTTTACTGGGCATGGATTAAACGGGCTTGAAGGAATGGCTTCTGGCTTGCCTGTTATTGCCAATTTGGAACATGAGGATTATGTACGACCATTTCGCCGTTGGTCTTATTTTAGTGAATGTCCATTGGTTTCGGCGACTCCAGAAACTTTGGCTAATACATTGAGGAAATTGATTACCAGACCGCAGTTACGCCACAAATTGGGAGATGTGGGCCGTCAGTATATTGAAAAATATCATGGCTTGGATTCTTCAGTGTTCCTGTTTACAAATGTTATCGATTATTTAGAAGGTCGGAGATCTGACTTAATTGATTTGTATCATCCATTAAAAGGCGGCTATCGAAGTGGTGAACCTAAAATTGATGTTCCACTAAAACTTAACCGGATTGAAGATTGATGGTTTTACGTCGTCTTGCCGGAGATGCAATAATTTATGGTGGTGCCGATTTTCTAACCAAATGCATTGCTTTTATGGCTTTTCCCATTTTGGCTGCAGCTTTGACGCCGGGTGATTATGGGGTCTTCGAACTCATTTTGACGCTTGCAACGCTTATTGGTTTGTTCATGAATTGCGGACTAAACAATGCGACACATAGATATTATTGGGATGCTGAAGAAGGTGGGGAGACGTATCATAGTGCCATTGTAACGTCTGGTCTTATATCAATGTTTTTATTTGGTTTTGTCGTCTTGATTATCGGAGCCGGATTAATTCCTTGGTTATTGAAAGAGATGAATGCTCACAACTGGCCTGTCAACTGGTATGGTTTGGTTGCAGCGCTGGTCTTATTGGTTTTAACGCAGTGGATACAATATTGTTTGGATGTTATTCGCTTACATCTTTTACCGTGGCGTTTTTTTTATTTATCGGCAATTACTCGAATTAGTGGTTTGTTACTTGCACTTTACGCAGTTGTCGAATTAGGTCAGGGAGTTGATGGCGTTTTTCTGGCTCAAGCTATAATGATGCTATTTGCTTTACCATTGGCACTTTTTTTTATCCGTCGTGACTTGGCCTTTTCTTGTTTTTCTTTGTCATGGGCGAAAAATTTGATTCATTATGGGTATCCTTATATTTTCACAGGGATTGCTTTTTGGCTTTTTGGATCAATTGATCGATGGATGCTGGCTTCAATGAGTTCTGTTGAAGAAGTCGGCATTTATTCGGTTTCCTTTCGCTTAGCCAGTGTTGTTCTTTTCTTTTCGACAGCATTTGGTCAGGCATGGAGTCCAATTGCAATCAAAATGCGATCTCAGTATCCTGAAGTATACCGTGAAATTTATGGGGCCGTTTTTTTAGTTGTACTTTATTTGATGTTAGTGATTGGGGGAGGTATTGCTCTTTTTTCTGGTGAACTGATTTCTGTGTTTATGCCAGAAAACTATGCCGAAAGTGCATTGCCGTTAGCCATTTTAGCGTTTGGAATTGCAATTCAAGGCACGAACCAAGTCAGTGCAATAGGAATTTCGATTGAGAAGAAAACCAAGATATTTACAATATTATCATGGGTTACAGCCTTTATTAATTTGATTTTAAATGCCATATTGATCCCGCAATACGGGGGAATTGGTGCAGCGTGGGCAACGCTTATTTCTTATTTAGTGCTCTCTTTTGGATATCTATATTTTACGCAAAAGCTACATCCTATGAGATTTAAAGTGAATAGCTTTCTTATATTCCTTTTTTTAGGGGCAGTATTGTGTATTTTGTCGATCTTTTTCGTCTCCAATATTCTTGTATGGGAAATAATTGCCTTTAAAATGATTTTTGCGATTTTCTGTTTATTTATTGGTTGGTATCTCTTACCAATTAAGTTTATTAAGAGTTTTTTATAATGAAGAAGATTTTAATTACAGGAGCTAACGGCCTCCTGGGGCAAAGTTTGATCAAATATTTTTCCGGTTACTATAAGGTTTATGCGACGAGTTATGCTGAACCACAGACGAAGTTGGCTGGTGTTGAATATTTAAATATTGATCTGGCCCGTGAATGGAATGCATGTAAGTTTTTGCCTGCGGTTGATGTTATTGTTCATGCAGCACAATCTTCTAAATATCGAGACTTTCCAGACAAGGCAATGGATATATTTTCGGTGAATACAGATTCAACAGCACGGTTATTGGACTTTGCTAGTAAGGTCGGCGCTGCGCATTTTATTTATTTCTCGACAGGTGGGCTATACAAGACTAGCGAGCAGGCTTTGAACGAACAATCGGAATTACTTCCAATCAATGAACTGAATTATCATTTCGCCAGTAAGTTGTGCGGTGAGGTCTTGGCAAATACATATAAGGATGAAATGATAATCTCTATTGTCAGGCCATTCTTTATCTATGGAGAAGGTCAACGTGCATCAATGCTAATTCCAAGGTTGATTAACCAGATTAAAATGGAACAGGAAATATTTATAGATGGTGAAAATGGCTTACGTATTAATCCGGTACATGCTTTAGACGGATGCCGTTTTGTTGAGAAACTTGTAAATGCTGCCTTGCCGGGTGTTTTCAATTTGGCAGGCCCTGAAATTTTAACACTGAAAGATATCTGTTTAAAAATCGGGACTTTATGTAATAAGAAACCTGTTTTTTCTTATAAGAAAAATCCAATTAATGATTTGTTTTCTTCTACGGAGAAAATGACAAGTATTGATGCTGCACCACAAATTGGATTTAGTGAGGGAATAAAGGGCATGATCCATGACAATTGATTTTTCCTTGAACGGCTATCGCCAGCTATTGGAAACATTGTTGCAGGATGGATTTGAGTTTATTGCGTTTGATAAAACTGCAATTAAACAATCACGAAAAAGAGTAGACAAAAAATATTGTTTATTGCGTCATGATATAGATGCGGATTTAAGTGCAGCTTTGAAATTAGCTGAAGTCGAAGAAGATCTTGGAGTGCAAGCAACTTATTTTTTAATGCTTCGCTCTCCGGTTTATAATCTTTTAGGACGTCATAATTCTCAGTGTGTAGAGGATATCTTAAAAAAAGGTCACTGGATTGGCTTGCATTATGATCAGGGCTTTGATGATTTACGCCAATGGGATCAAGAAAAAACAATTCATGCAATTGATATTGAAAGTCGTTTTATCGAAAAACAGTTTAATATTGATGTAACGGCTGTTTCTTTTCATCAACCTACCATAGCTGTGTTGCAGGGAGGTGTTCAAACTGGTCTGCGTATAAACACTTATGACAAAAATGCATTAAGTGGATTTGAGTATTTTAGCGATTCAAACCGTCAGTTCGGATTACTGGAAGAAGGCAAGCTGTCTGATGGTTCTTTACTGTCTCATATACAGTTGTTAACACATCCGATGTGGTGGGTTTATTCAGACAAAAATACTTTTGATGTGTGGGATCGTGTATTGGAGGAAAACTTTTATTCCAGTCAACTGCAATTATTGAAAACAGAACGGGCGTTTGGTTTGAAACGATTTATTTCAATTCACTCGCAGCATGATGGATAAAGAGAGAAGCAATGAATAAAGTTGTTGCCATACATCAACCGAATTTTTTCCCGTGGCTAGGATATTTCGATAAGATTTGTCGTAGTGATGCTTTTATTTTTTTAGATCATGTGCAATTTCCTAAAAAACAAGGCTGTTGGGTCAATCGAGTCAAACTTTCAATTGCAGGAGATGCTCGGTGGATTACAGCGAATGTTGATCGGAATTATCATGGAACACGCTCAATCAACGAGATGAGTTATCGTGCCGATCAACCGTGGCGGCGTAAATTTTCAGCCTCTTTAAAGAGCGCATATGCCCGCCACACATATTTTTCTGAGATTTACCCTCTAGTTGAGGAATTAATCTTGAGTGATATTGATAATGTAGCGGAATATAACATTAAGGCGATTACGACATTGCTTGATCAAATGAGTATTTCGCGGGATCACATTTATCGTTCTTCTGAATTGAATATCAAAGGTTCATCCAATGAACTTTTATGTAACTTGACGCAATCTGTAGGTGGAAACGTTTATATGTGTGGTGGCGGGGCTGAAGAATATCAGGATGAAGATGTCTTTATCTCCCATCAACTTGAGCTACGTGAACAAGGTTTTGTACCTCGCGCTTACCCTCAATTTGGAAATGATGGATTTATAGCAGGCCTCTCAATTATTGATGCTTTGATGAATATGGGTTGGCAGGGGACAGCGGCTTTTTTACAAGATTCTCCTTAAGCATTTTTCTTATCTGCAATATCGTCTAATAACTGAGCAAGATTTTTTGCATTTTCTTCTGGGTTAAAATGGTTTTCTGCAAATTTGCGGCAGGCTTGGCCTGATGATTTGCGAAGTTCAGGGTTTTCCACCAATTTTTTAAGGGTTTCGTATATTTCATCTGTTGTTGCACTGATTACAGGAATATCTTTGTATTCTGGAAATGTTTTTAAGAAGAACTCTTTCCAGGATGGTCGGATGTAACAGATAACAGGTTTGCCCAAGGCACAGCCCTCAACAACCGTAGAGCCCCACCAACCATAGATTAATTGGTCTACGATGATGTCTGCCTGTGCTTGGTAAAAACGCATGACGTTTGATTGTTTATCTTGAACGTAAAAATATTCGACAGGATAACCTTCTTCTTTTAGTCGTTCAATCGCATGAACGACATATGGAGACCCTTTAATGTTACGTCCTTCCCAGGTACGACCGCTTTTTTCCAGCCATGCACTATGCATGATGCGGATTTTATCTGTAGGCGGAAGTTTATGTTCGCTCGGGATTGCAATGTCCGGGGACCACAGATTTAGGTCGATGGATTTATACTTGAAGTGGGTCATTTTAAATTGCGTAGAATCAATCGATCCTATTCCGACATTTAAATCAAAGTAACGCCGGATAATGGCGAAAGTTCTATGATTGTCCTTGTCGTTGCACTTATTTCTATAACCGCAGTTATTGCAGACATTGCCATTATCCAGTTTAGAGAAGTTTTCCTGACTCTCATCGTAAAAACAACCAGCTGGTAAGTATATGAGAGTGATTTTGAATAATTTTGCAAGCCAGAGTTCTAGGAGAAAGTCTTCGCCAAATAATTTGGTCAAACCTATTTTTTCTTCCAGAATAGGGAACTCAGGTGGGCGTCCATAATAAAAATGATATTCATATCGCCAAAATTTAGTAAGCCACCAGAAAAGCAAAATTAGATGATTTACATAAATCAGAAATTTGAACTTGCTTTCACCTGGAAATTGAGGGGCACTGATCAAGTCGTCTTTTGAATAGAGAAGTTGTTCAGGATATCTCGGGCATAGATATATGTCAGCTTTCCATCCCAATTTACGTAGCTGATTGCGATAGAAAAAAGAACAATGATAATCGGGTCTAATGAATAAAATCGATTTTCTTTTGCGAAATTTAATCAATTGAGATTCCAAGCAAAGTCATATAAGAAAGTTCTTTTGAGTATTAAACAGTTTAACGTTGTTTGCGTGCATCAATATAAAGATTCCACCCCATGAGGCGGGCAAAAATACTGTTGTTGCAGCTTGGCAATATGGGCGTCAGGATTTTCGCCAGTGGCGGGATCAACAGTAATTGTTTCCACGAGAGTTGATTGAGACGAAATTTATGATTTTCAAAAGCGGATAAAAGCTCTTGCGCTTCCTTTTTAGAATAAACCAGTGCCAGCGGGCAATCATCCCCATCATTCATGTTCAAGGCTTCTTGTTGGGTTTTTCCACGATAATTGGGATGGAAGAGACGTTTTAGCCTCATAATGACAACTGTTTTCCAGCTGTAGCGATAATAAAGCATCAAGATGATTTGGCCGCCGGGTTTTAAGACGCGGTAGATTTCCTTGATCATTGGCCGGGGGTCTTCGATATGGTGTAAAACACCCATCGAACACACAATATCAAAGTGATTATCGGGAAAGGGTAATGTGTCGCCGTCCGTTGTTTGAAAATGCCCTTTAAGTCCGGCTAATTCAAAGCGTTTGCGTGACAAATTGACAGCAGTATCTGTGATATCCACACCTTCAACCGTTGCGCCTTGCATGGCATAACGTGACAATACATAACCATTACCGCAACCGATGTCTAAAACAGTTTTGCCGGACGAACGCGTGTATCCGTGAATTAAATCCGAATAGGTATAGGGCTCACAGTCATCCGCTTCACGAATAGTGTCGAAACGGGCATAAAATTCCGGTGAACCCGGTTCAAATTCAATACCTTCGGCGGCAACGGGGTTCTCGTTCCAGAATTCACTGACTTTTTTATTGGAAACTTTTGACATATCGTTATTCACTTAACAGTTTTCGGTAGCTATCCGCTTTGTCGTGGAATTGTTGATACCACAGTTCCAAGCTAAACAGGCCCCACGTTTTACGGGAAAATTGTCCCACATTATCAAAATTTTTCAGAACCGCATCGTAGTTAATGAAGTCACGATTTGTTGCTTTGTGACTTCTGAAAATATCTTGAACCATATCATGCAAATCACCGGCAAACCATTCCCGTAAAGGGACGGGGAAGCCCATTTTATCACGGCGTTCCAGCAAGCTGGTAGGCAGGACGTCTTTATAAGTTTGTTTCAGCATATGTTTCATATTGCCCTTTTCAAACTTAACGTCTGCCGGGACCGTGGCTGCAAATTCGATCAGGGGGTGATCCAGAAAGGGAACCCGGCTTTCCAACCCATGCGCCATGCTCATTCGGTCTTCAACATGTAAAAGGGCCGGCAGGAGGCACTTAAAATCGAAATGCGTCATGCTATCAAAATAGGCTTCTTTGCGCACGTTGCGTGTGTTGTTGAAAATGGATTGGAAGCTTTCGAATACTTTTGCGATATTCAGGTTTTCCCATTCCACTTCATTTTCCATATCGTTGGATCGGTTCACCAAACGGAAATAACGCTCATCAATATTATCGAACAAACCTTCACGGAAGAATTCTTTGATCAGGGGTTTGTATTCGCGCAAGACACCCAGATTGGGAATGATGGATTCCGGTGTCACAACAAAATTACCGTTTTTGTATGTGCCGTCAATCGCCGCCTTGATGCATTGTTCGAAATAGGCAACGACATAGCGGGCATAACCGCCAAAAATCTCATCGCCGCCTTGTCCGCCAAGAACGACCTTCACATGCTCGCTCGCCAGTTTTGAGACCATATACTGTGGAAAGGCACCGGGTCCTGCAATGGGGACATCAAGATGATAAATAACCTTTTCAACGTTATCGCGAAAATCATTGGCTGTGATGTCAATTTGATGCAATGTGTTGTGACATTTATCGGCAACATCCTGTGCAAAATGGCTTTCATCATATCCGGGGAATTCTGTGAATTTACCATGAAAGGCGAGATTGTTTGCCGGGTCAAAGTCTTTTGCAAGCAGTGAAATCAAACTTGAGTCAATACCGCCGGATAGATAGCTGCCAATAGGAACATCCGCGCGTAAATGTACATTGATTGAATCAGATACAAGTTCGCGTAATTTGTTGTTGAAGTAGGTCGGGTTATGTTCATAGTCGATTTCATAGTAAACGTCCCAATAGCGCCATGTGCGAACACCACCGTTTTCAACAATCAATGCATGACCGGGCATGAGTTGTTTAACGCCTTCAAAAAGCGTTTGTTCGCTGATGGTATATTGGAAAGTTAGATATTCTGAAAATGCATCTGCATTTGTTTTGACTTCGGGCAGGAAGGGGATGAGTGCTTTAATTTCAGACGCAAAATATAAAGTTCCGTCAACCTCAGCATAATAAAAGGGTTTTATCCCGAAGCGGTCACGCGCACAAAAGAGGCGATTTTCTTTTTGATCCCACAGGGCAAACGAAAACATACCGCGTAACTGATTGACGCTATCTATGCCAAACTTGTCATAAGCGGCGAGAATGCTCTCAGTATCGGAATGGCTGGTGAACGTCCAATTATCGCTTAAGCTTTTTTGTAGCTCGCGATAATTATAAATTTCGCCATTGAAAGTCAGAGCAGTTCCATTTTGCGCCAACATCGGCTGTGCACCGTGATTGGTAAGGTCGATAATGGAGAGACGGCGATGGGCCAACCCGACAGATTGAGCCTCGTTTCCCCAACTGCCTTTTCCGTCCGGGCCGCGATGATGGATCAGTTGGCTCATAACGTCCAGTCGACGATTTAAGTTTTGGACCGGTTCGTTATTTAGGTTGATGGCTCCAGCAATGCCGCACACAATATCATTCCTTGCTGCTAGGTTTGTCATTGTTTGATGGTATTCGCCGCCTGCAGGGATCGGCATTGCGAAAACAATACATAATTGACTGTGTTATAGTTACATTTAAGTGAACATGCAATTCATTCTATAAGAGGGTAGAAGAAATCAAAAGCTGAACGGATTGTAACGGTTTTGGTCTTGGATCAGCTCTAAAATCACTTTTTATTTTTTATCGGTTTGTTTATGGTCGCACCGTTTTGCGATATAGAGAATTACCTCAAGATAACGACAAGTGCATCGTTATGGATGTTCGCGGCAAAAAAATGTTTCTATATCTATGATAATTTTTCTCGCGGTTCGCATGAAAACTTAGAAAATGTTTTAAAAGATGCCCAGGTCAATATTTATGAGGCAGGAGGAGATATTACCCATCCTGATTTATTATCTGCGGCCTTTGCAATGTCATGAATTTCCGCGCTCTGCCTTTCGTGTGAATGTTGAAGGTATGTTTAATATACTGGAAGCCTGTTGCCAGAATAATGTGGATCGTTTGGTCTTCGTCAGCATCGGTATATGGCGATGCTGTAAAAGACCCGATGACCGAGGACCATCCCTTTCATAACAAGAATTTTTACGGTGCGACCAAGATTTGCGGGGAAGCAATGGCGACGGCATTTTCTAATCGTTATGGTTTGAAACAAGTCGGCTTGCGTTACATGAATGTCTATGGGCCGCGCCAGGATTATCATGGCGCCTATATTGTAGTTATTATGAAAATGTTGGTCGGTACTGGTGTGCGGACATCCTTGAAAGAATTGGCGGAAAAACTGGTTGAGCTGACAGGGTTCAAGCAACCTATTCAATATCAGGAACGGTCGCAGGCAACATTGGTAACAAACCGTGTCGGTTGCCCGAAAAGAGCAGCTGAAGAAATTGGCTTTGAAGCGCAGACAGGTTTGGATGAGGGGCTTGCAAAATTAATTGAATGGCGCACGAAGCATAAAGCAGCTGTTGCTGCACGGCGTAAGGCCGTTGGGTATGTGTCGTGAATGGTAAATGATCTTTAAGTCAGATCATTACCGTTTTTTCTATTGGTTTATAATGGCCTGATAACGCTGATGCGGGGTGTCGATGGTCTTAACTATCGGCCAAATGTCGCGCAGGAATACGCTTAAATCACTCGCCGCGCTATTAATGTGGTGAGGATACATCAGGGTGCTGATAAATCCACGGTGATAGGTGGAATGATTTGCCAAATGTAAGAGGATGTCTTCCCGGCTCATGGCACCTGTTCCACCATCGACAAACTCAAAGGGGATGATTTCTTCTAGGTCATCTTGGCTCCAATGGGCTGCCAGTTCAATATAATGTTGATCCAGCTCTCTTAATCGGTGTGCAACATCGTTAAATGGCAACGGTGTTGTGCGGCTTCTGCCTGTGAAATTGTGTTTTGTGCCTTGTAAGTGGGCGAGGAAAATTTCCTGAATAACGAGGATATGATCAAATGTCCCGGCGATTGTTTTAAAAAGGGTGTCTCGCGAGGCATGTAACTCTTCTTCTGAAAGCTGAGCTGCATTTTGCAATGTCACATGATTGGCCCAAGCCATATAATGAACCATGCGATAAGCTGCTGAATATGTGACCATAAAAACCTCTTTTTAGAACAAACAAACAGTAATCTAACAAATTGAAATGAGGAAGTTTTTTATTGTCTAACTCGTTTGTTTGGTAACAACGAGGACCGATGTTGACATTTATCCTGATGTCGCACACAATCGTCTTATGAAAACATATATGACACAGCAATTTTTCGAAATTATTCGCATCATTCCATAGGAATGGTGGGTTTTCGTTGTGTCAACATTACAAGATCCGCCCTAGAGGCGGTTTTTTATTGTCTGCTTCTGGGGAAAAAATTATGCCTTAGGAGAGAAAATGAAAAAAGTCGCCATATTCGGTAATGCAGGGGGCGGAAAGTCCACATTGGCAAAGCATTTGGCCGCAGCCACCGGATTGCCGTTACACTCGCTTGATAAAATAAAATATCGCCCCGGGGGTGCAGAAGTCCCGCATGAAGATTATCTGGATATTCATCGTGAGATATTGAAACAGGATGAATGGATCATTGATGGTTTTGGCTGCGTCCCGTCTGCATGGGAACGTTTTGCAGCGGCAGATACATTGATCTATCTTGACTTGCCTCTTTTCATGCATGGTATGTGGGTGACAAAACGTCTGTTGAAGGGGGCGTTTATGAACCCCGAAGGTTGGCCCGAAAATAGCCCGATCTGGAAAAGCTCATTGAACAGTTATCGCGTGTTATGGCTGTGTCATCAAAAATTGACACCTCGTTACAGGCAGTTGATTGATGAGACACAAGCCACGAAAAAAATCTTCCATTTGCGAAGCGCCAAAATGATTAGGGCGTTCCTTCAGGCGTTATAGGGGATTGTTGTCGGAGTGTTTCGAAAGGGACGCTTCTTCCTCAGCTTCACTTGCCTTGAGGTCTTGCCATTCTTTCAAGCGTTTTTCGCGCTCCGCGCGTTGTTGTTGAATGAAACGAATGGGGGATAAGGCGTTCCACGTGATCAACAGGAACATTCCAATAACGAAAACAGGGACGATTGCAAGCCAATCCATATAGAAAATTCCTTTAAAGGTGAAGGGACGTTAGTGATACCCCCAACGGGAACGCAAGGAAAGCCGTTTCCAAATGGAAATGGCTTTTTGAATCCATATGCTCTCGATAAGCGTCGGTAATCTTTGAAAGATTAAAGCTTGGAATAATGGAAGCTTAAAGGATAAGGTTTTATTTCAATACCTTGCGAAATTCAAAATATAGTCTGCTACCAATTTGCTACATATAAGATCGGTAAAATCGGTAGCTGTCACCGATTATTCAACACCGATTATTTCCAAACTATTCTTCTACTTGTCCGGAATTCTCGAAACAGCGCATTATCTCATTGATGCAGAAAAAGGAGCATTTGCATTATTGATAGTTTCTATTTCACTCCAACCTTTTTCAAAGGTTTCAATTTCCCAATTTGCTGGGACTTGGTTGTAAAATTGACGTTTAACTGTTTCAGCTTCACTGAAGCGTCCAAGTGCGAGTAAACAGTTTGATAATGTAGCATAAACCCATTTGCGATCACTTCGGTCTTCTATAGTCTGTTGAAAAAGTTGATCATTTAGATTTGCAACGATTTCTTCCCGAATATCGTATGAAGAAATTTTATGATATGCAACTCTATCATTATCAGTCGTATTATGACGTTTGTAATCATGGCATAGAGCTAAATTTTCACCGTTGTAATAATTTTTAGTAAGTGTGTAGCCGCGGCCATAAAACATAATAGCCTGATCAAGGTGTTCCATTTTCTTTTCTAAAAACCACAGCCGCTTTTGAATGGCTCCCGCAATCCCAAGAGTTTCAGGGTCATTTGTGTCATTTGGATCGAGGGGGGCTAAAATTTCAAATGCTTCATTTAAAGCTGTGATTTCATCAGGTTTTTTATTTTTATATGTTGAAAGTGCGTATTGTTGAATGAGAAATGGGTCATTCGGTTTCAATCTAACCGCATTCTTGAAACATCTTACAGCTTCACGGAAGTTACTGTCTTCTCGAGCCTGCTTTCCCTTTTTAATCAGATCAACTATAGTATCATTTGCTTCTTCTACATCATCTAATACTTTTTGGAATTTTTTTGCAGATACATGTGGTTGTTGAAGGTTAGGAAGAAAAGTATAAACGGGGCTATCTGGTTTTTTAGCTGCAAGAGAGCTTTTAATTAAGCTTTCTAGGACACGCCGGGCTCTATGAGCCTCTCTATGACCTATATCTTTACCTAGGTGTTCATACTGAAAAGTATTTACATGATTTAAATCAAAATAAAAACGCCCTTCACTTTCTTTCATGATAATTGTTGAGTTTGGTCTTAGAGCGTGTCGAACTCCAAGCTCGTAAATGGCGTTGGCGTTGCTTGTAGAAATATCCGCAATAACAATATCTGCTCTAAGTAGCATTTCGTACATTGGCGCGTCTATATAACCGCTATGCTTTATCTCATCAGCTCGATAGCATTGTATTCCCATCTTGGTAACAGTAGGTTCAATTATTGCTTCGTAGGTCGCATCAAGATCTAAAACTCTACCAGATTCAAAGTCAGGTTTTTCGCCAAACCCCATAACAACAAAGCAAATTAGATTAGCTGAAGAATGCATATTTTATCTTGCCCTTAAGAATTGTAGTAGAGATTCCAAATTTTGGTGACAACGCTCTTTGCATTCCAGCCAGCC
Source organism: Terasakiella sp. (assembly GCF_048267425.1). Lineage (GTDB taxonomy): Bacteria > Pseudomonadota > Alphaproteobacteria > Rhodospirillales > Terasakiellaceae > Terasakiella. Next base: position 126,354 of record NZ_JBLWXN010000003.1, on the reverse strand, counting down.
TCGTCATCAGCATTATCTAAAACAATGGATGATTTTCTTTTTTGCCCCCATGGGTTTACGGCTAATATTGGTTTCTTATAACTTTTTGATCCATCAATTTCTTTTTGAATCCACTTTCTATAGCTCGCATACATTCCTGTTGGAATGACAATGACATGAGACCTAGATATTTTTCTGAAAATAGCTTCTTCAAGTTCCTTATCGGATTCTGCGTCATGGATAGGATCATTTTTAGGAACAGAGAAGTTTTTAAAAACTATGGAAGCTTGACCTATGCTCCAATTTTGCTCGAATACCCAATCGGCTATTGTATCATAGTGTTCAGATCGGCTCCATGCATGACTAATAAAGACATGAATTATATGTGTGCTCATAGTTAATATGGCCTTAATAGATGAGAAGTTGAAAAGAAGTGAAATTAAGTATGTTATCAATATTTAGGAAATCAACTTAAGGCAATATTTTTTTGGTTTTCTTACAAACGTTAAACTTATTAGTGTTTTTGTTGTGTGGATGTTTCTTCAACAAAAAACCCGCGACACCGAAGTGCGCGGGTTTTCCGTATCCGTATGTCTCGGAGGCGTATTTGATTAACGCTTGGAGAACTGGAAGGAACGACGGGCTTTTGCCTTACCGTATTTCTTACGTTCAACAACGCGAGAGTCACGAGTAAGGAAGCCTGCTTTCTTCAGAGCCGGGCGCAGGGCCGGTTCGAAGTTTTGCAGGGCACGGGAAAGACCGTGACGAACCGCACCGGCTTGGCCAGACAGACCGCCGCCAGTTACCGTTGCGATTACGTCAAATTGACCTTCGCGTTCGGTTACTTCGAAAACCTGGTTCAGGATCATGCGCAGAACCGGGCGAGCGAAGTATTGTTCAACATCGCGACCGTTGATGGTGACTTTACCGGAACCCGGTTTCACCCAAACACGTGCGATGGCGTTTTTACGACGACCTGTACCGTAAGAACGACCTTGTGCGTCGATTTTCGGTTCAGCCGGAGCAGCGGCTTCAGCAGCCGGAGCTTCAGAAGTTGTTGCAACGCTGGCAAGGTCTTCCAAAGTCTTTTTCTCTTCAGCCATGATTATGCGCTCCGTTTGTTTTTGTCGTTCATGGAAGCAACGTCGAGTACTTCCGGCTGTTGTGCTTCATGCGGGTGAGCAGCACCAGCATAGATGTGCAGCTTTTTCATTTGCTGACGACCCAGCGGGCTGCGTGTGATCATGCGCTGAACAGCTTTTTCGATAACGCGTTCCGGATGATCGCCATCCAGAATTTGTTCCGCTGTACGCTGCTTGATGCCGCCCGGGTGACCGGTGTGCCAGTAGTAAATTTTGTCAGAGCGTTTTTTGCCTGTCAGTTTTACTTTATCAGCATTGATGATGATGATGTTGTCACCAGTATCGATGTTCGGTGTATAAGTCGGCTTGTGTTTGCCGCGCAGGTATTGCGAGACGATTGCCGCCAAACGACCCAGAACGACGTCTTCAGCGTCGATCACGAACCATTTGCGTTCAATTTCGCTCGGCTTTGCAGTGTAAGTTTTCATGTCAGTCCACTTGCATACGGATTAAAACTGGTCTTCTTCGAACAAGGCAAAATGCCACGCCGGAAAAGGAGCGCGCATTATGTTTAATTCTGAACAGAAGTCAACAGGAAAAAAACGTTTAAAAACAGTATATTAAAAACGCGGTATTATAATACCGTTTCTGTCTCCCGCAGAAAATGGGGGATAGAGAAAGGCTTCATGTATCTTTTATAAACAAGGTGTTAGGCGCGTTGTATATCGCATGTTTTGCCTTTTAGGGATGGGGGAAGAAGGCGATAAACGCACTGATGGTGATAAGGGCAAGCGCCGTGGTTAAGAGAATCGTATTCCCGGCGATCCTGTCACCGACACCGTATCGGGTGGCAAAGACAAAAGGGTTGGCCCCTGTCGGCATGGCTGCGGCCAATGTGGCGATCATTACCCATAACGGGGAAGCTTCGATCACATATTTGGTCACAAGCCACACGGCCAAGGGCATGAAGATGAGTTTGGCAAAGGCAGCCACAAGGACGGGCAGGGTGGTTTCTTCCAGTCGCAGGGAATAACGCGCCATACCACCGCCCACAGCAAACAGGGCACAAGGGGCGGCGGCCTTGCCGAGCATATCGGTGGTACGATCAACGATAATCGGCAGATCCAAACCGGAATGGGCAAAGGCCCAACCGCTGACCAATCCGATGACCAGTGGGTTGGTGATGACGCTTTTAATCGCACCCAGAAGAATACCAAGGATATTGGCGTTCGGGTTGCGTGCGGTTTCAATCAAAACACAGGATAAGGTAAACAGGATCATTGCGTTGAAGGTGATGATGGTCATTAAGGGAACGAGGGCCTCGTTTCCATAAGCCGTTTGGACGATGGGCAAACCGGTGAGCGCGAGATTTGAAAAAGAGGCGGAAATTGCCGTTACCACAGCGCGCTCATACCCAATACGTTTTAGAAAGAAGGTAACCGCGAGCAAAATGACGATTCCCACACCGTAATAGCCAAGCAGGACAGAAAGTTCGAGATCACGTTCCATCACACCGCTGGCAGAGGTGCGAAACAACAAGGCAGGGACAGCAAGGTAAAAGATGAAGCGGGTGAGATCATCAACGCCGGCTTGGCTGAAAAGTCCACGTTTTGCCAGCAGGTATCCTAATCCAATAATGGCAAAAACGGGGATGACGGTTGTGAGGACTTGGGTCATTTGGGGCGCGTACTTTCAAAAGCGAAGGAAGCAAGGGGGATCAGCGTTTGCAATGCTGTTGCGGGGGTGTTATGAGTCCGCCCGTATCAGATTTGACCATATAGACAGGTTTCGCCATGTTCAAGCATCCGGATTTTAAAAATCTTCATGTTGTCGATCACCCGTTGATCCAACACAAACTCACCCATATGCGCAACAAGAAAACATCCACGAAAACGTTTCGTGCTTTGTTGAAAGAGATTTCTTTGCTGATGGGGTACGAAATCACACAAGACCTGCCGTTGACGACGGAAGTTATCGACACCCCTATGGTCACGATGGATGATGCACCGATTTTGGAAGGGCGTAAAATTGCCGTGGTGCCGATTTTGCGTGCCGGGCAAGGCATGAGTGACGGTTTGTTGGAATTGATGCCGTCAGCACGTGTTGGTCATGTTGGCCTATACCGCGACCCGGAAACCAAATTGCCAGTGGAATATCTGGTGAAATTGCCACAGGTAGAGGGTCGTACCTTTATTATGTGCGATCCTATGTTGGCAACGGGACATTCTGCGGCCTATGCAGCGGACGTTTTGAACCGGGCAGGTATTAAGGATGAAGATATCCGTCTGTTGGTTCTGGTTGCGGCTCCGGAAGGGATGAAAGTGTTTGAAGAACAACATCCCGATATTAAGGTTTATACGGCTTCTTTAGATTCTCATTTAAACGAGAAAGCTTATATTATTCCGGGCCTTGGCGATGCCGGGGATCGTTTGTTCGGGACGTTTTAAGGGATCTTTTTTTTTGATCCCGCCCCTTTATTATTAGATATTCATTTTTTCAAATTCGTTTTATTCTGAAATGGATATTATTTCCGATTTTAGAGGGGAAGAAAAAATGAAGAAAATGGGGGTTGCCGCCTTTGTTCTACTTGGCGGCTTGATCTTGAATATGCCGGCATTTGCCAGTGGGCAGGAGACGTTCGACAATGTCTGTGTCGCCTGTCATGGGGAAGATGGCAAAGGGGCAGAGGGAATGGAAGGTGTTCCAGACTTTACCAATGCCCCGGCCGTTTGGTCAAAAAGCGATGCAGAGCTTGCGCAGTCGGTCATCAACGGAATTGAAAAACCGGGCGCGGAAGTCACAATGCCCCCGCGTGCTGGCGATGATGAATTAAGCGACGCCGATATTAACGCGGCTGTTGCCTATATGCGCAAAACGTTTGGGAGTTGATGTTTAAAGGTGCCTCTTTTTAATAAAGAGGTGCCCTTTTTTCTGAAAGGGCGTATCCTTTACCTATGATAATCAGACGATCTTTGTACATGTTGGGGTGCTTGATCTGCTTGATTTCTTCGTTTGTGAGCGAAGGCAAGGCAGAAGAAGATGTCTGCGCATCTATTAAGGCATCTGCACATCCCGAGGCCCCACCGGCAATGTGGTATGACGGGAAAACAATGGCAGGGGTGGGGGCTGATGCGATTGTCGAAATTGGTAAACGGATCGGCGTTCCGATTGTTTTGTCGTATGAAGGCCCGTGGAAGCGGACGTTGCGTGCGTTGGAAATCGGGGAAATCGACCTGATATATGCGCTGTATAAAACAGAACAACGGCGCGAGATTTATGATTTTACCATCCCTTATTTTACCGACCCGGTTGTGATCGTCCGTAACCCGCAATATCAATCCCGGATAAAATCACGCAAGGACTTACCTTACTTTAAGGGGGCTGCGACGATGGGGGACAGTTTCGGTAATGATATCGACAACTTGATTGACACAAAGCTGGACGTTCAACGGGTGCGCAATTATGCCATTTTATTGAAGCTCATTGCCAGTGATCGGGTAAATTATGGCATTGCCCCGCTCTGGACGATCAAAGGCCATATCAGGCGTAATGCCTATCACGGTGAAGTCGTTATTGTTGAGAATGCACTTGTGGCGGAAGATATGTATATGGCATTTTCTAAAAATTCCCCGTGTAGGAAATATCTCTCTAAAATCAATGAGGAACTGTCAAAAATGATGGCAGCGGGGGATATTGACCGATTGCTGGATGAAAACATTGCACGCTGGAGCAAATAGCAGGAAGCATATAAAAAGAGCTGCCGTTTGACCGGGCAGCTCTTTTTGCAATTGAAGTGATTATCTTTTTTAGGAAATCTTATTGAGGATACCGAGCCAATGGTTTTCCCGACAGAATTGTTTGGCTTCGTCCGGGCCTAATGTGTTGAGCAAGCGTAGGACAAATTCTTGAGGTCCAACCGGTTTTGTTTGCGTTTCACCACTATAAGCCATTGGCTTGTTCATCATTGTCTCCTGAGGAATTGGTTATGGTATTTGCCTGTGTGGTAATACCACTTATAACCAATCTCTCATGGGCGTTTGGCCTTATTTTATTTTCACAGCAGGTGTTTTGACTTTTTGTGATGTTGTTTTTAGTCAATTCCCGCAGCGGTGTGTGTGAATTACACCGCTGCTGTCGTGAATTGTGTTATTCAGCCGCTTCCGTTTCGATGTCGTCAGGTTGACTGAAAATCGAACCACCAGCTTCGGCTTTTTCACGACCGGGCAGGATGGCGTTCAGGATCAAGCCGACCAGTGTTGCCAAGGCCATACCTGCAATTTTGAAATCGCCGGAGAACTGTATAAAGGCACCGCCGATGCCGATCACCAGAATAACGGACGCAATAATCAGGTTGCGTTTCATACCAAAATCAACACGACGATCAATCATCATGCGCATACCGGAAGAGGCGATAATACCAAACAGCAAAATGGCAACACCGCCCATAACCGGAACGGGGATTGTCTGAATTAACGCACTGACGGTCCCCATAAAACCAAACAAAATTGCGATACAAGCTGCACCACCGACCACAAAAACACTCATGACACGGGTAATGGCAATAACGCCGATGTTTTCCCCGTAGGTGGTGTTGGGTGGGCCACCGATGAAGGCAGCAAGGGCAGTGGCAAGTCCGTCACCGAGAAGGGAGCGATGCAGGCCCGGTTCTTCCAGGAAGTTACGCCCCGTGACTTTGGATAAGACCATTTGGTCGCCGATATGTTCGGCGATGGTGACAAAAGCGACAGGTGCAATCAGGGCAACCGCAGTTAATGTCAGGACAGACCCTTCGGAAATAAAAGCAAAGGTAAAGTCGGGTATTGCAAAAACAGGGGCTTCAGCAACTTTGGAAAAATCGATTAAGCCGAGGGATAAGCTGATCAGATAACCGCCAACCACGCCAAACAGGATCGGGATGAGCGCAAAAACGCCGCGCATAAAGACGGAACAGATGATTGTGATGAATAGACTTGCAAGGGCGACACCAAAATGCAGTGTGCTGTATTGTCCGGTTGCCGGGTCGTTCATCGCCATATTGATGGCAACAGAGGCCAACCCCAAACCGATGACCATAATGACAGGCCCAACCACGACCGGGGGCAGGAGACGCATCAGCCAACGCACACCGAAGAAATGGATGAGAATAGCGACAACGACATAGACCAGTCCGGCAGAAATACAGCCGACCAAGGCACCGGCGGCACCGATCCCTTCAATTTGGGAGGCTGCGATAATCGGGCCGATAAAGGCGAAACTGGATCCCAGATAAGCCGGGATCTTGCCACGGGTACAAACGATATAGAGCAAAGTGCCCAATCCGCTGCTGATTAAGGCGACTGAAGGATTTAAACCCGTCAGGTAAGGAACAAGGATGGTTGCGCCAAACATGGCAAACAGATGTTGGGTACTTAGGATAAGCCATAAAACGGGAGACGGGCGCTCATGGACATCCAGAACAATATGATGATCGTTGCTCATCTTCTCTCTCTATCTATAATTTAAGTGTCCGGACAGTAAATAAATTGACCGAAAGGTTAAATTTATCACGTGCGGATGTAAATAAAGAATCTGGATAGAGCAAGCTTTTCGCGTCTTTTTACACTTATTCTCTGTTTGGCGGGATGGAATACGTACCTGTAGCATGGGCAACGGGTTCGTCGTGCCCATCGGAATGCAAGGTGACTTCCATAACGGCAAGGCGTTTACCCAGTTTCAGAATACGTCCTTCTGCCATTAAATCACCGGGGGCAGGGCGGTGCATGAAGTTGATGTTGAAATTGGTGGTGACTGCTAGCTTTACCTTGCCAATTGCAGACAGAATAACCGCGTACATGCAGGCATCCGCCAAGGCCATCATGGTCGGACCCGATACGGTTCCACCGGGGCGCAGCATCGAGGCGTTGAATGGCAGTCGCAAAACGGCTTCACCATCACCGATTTGGTCCGTCTTCATGCCGATTTCCTGTGCCCAGGGAAGTTCGGTTTCGATGATATGGTCGAAATCTTCTACACTGATTTTTGCCATGTTGTGGCCTCCCGTTATGTTATAGTTTAGAAAAGATGTTATATTACGTTTACGTAAACGTCAATTTACGATATCTTGATTTCGAATATTAGATTTAAGACATGGGAGACATTTAAAAATGAGTGCGCAAGCCGAAACAATAAATGAAGAATTGGTCACACGTCGCGATGAAGACGGGGTTGCCATTGTAACCTTGAACCGCCCCAAAAAGTTTAACGCGTTATCTGTCGCCGTTTTGGAAACCTTGCTTGAGACCTTTGATCAGATTGGCAAGGACAGTTCTGTACGTTGCGTGGTTTTGGCGGGTGACGGCAAGGCTTTTTGTGCAGGCCATGACCTGAAAGAAATGCGCGAAGATACAACGCGCGAAGCGATGCAGGCACTCTTTGCGAAATGTTCAGAAGTGATGTTAAAAATCACATCCATCCCCCAGCCCGTGATTGCGCGTATCCACGGGATTGCGACGGCTGCCGGGTGCCAGCTTGTGGCAACGTGTGATTTGGCGGTTGCGGTTGAAGAAGCCCGCTTTGCCACATCCGGGATCAATGTCGGCTTGTTCTGTTCAACACCGATGGTCGCTGTGACCCGAAATATGCCAACGAAACAAGCTTTTGAAATGTTGGTAACCGGCGATTTCATCGATGCCGCGACAGCGTTGCAATATGGTTTGATCAATAAAGTTGTATCCGCAGACCAATTGGATGAAGCTGTGATGGAAATGGCAAATAAAATTGCGTCCAAACCTGCAGTTTCTATCGCCCTTGGCAAACAGTTGTTCTACAAGCAACTGGAAGCCGCCAAAGCGGTGGCTTATGATATGGCGGCAGAGACAATGACCTGTAATATCCTGACAGAAGACGCCCAAGCCGGTATTGATGCCTTTATTGCCAAGCAACCTATGCCGAAATGGAAAGGCTGTTAAGCCTGAATTGAAGATTAGCTTGAAAACGCTGTTTCATCTTGTATGGGGCAGCGTTTTTTAATGAGCGGTAAAGCTTAGTTTGTCTGGCTTTCTTGCGCTTGCAAAAAATCATCACCGGCGATATCCAGCAAGGCAATCCGATTGATGACGCGTAACCAGTATTCGGTTTCTTCTTCGCCAGTTGCCTGTTGCATTTTGTCGAACGCAATGAAGCTCGCCTTTTTTAGGCCGAACTGTTCGTAGAGTTCTTTTGCGGTTATAATTTCGTCAGACATTATACTGCCTCTATGTTTTATCTATTTGTAGTTTAGTCGCGCCTGTACATGCTGTACATCACCTATATGGGTAGTGTAGAACAGTTTTAAATACATTTTTAAGGAAGTGATAATGAGTAATCTTGTATATGACGACGATTGGTTGAAAATTATTCTTCGTGATGTGCGTACGATCGCAATGGTCGGAGCATCTGCAAAATGGAACCGTCCCAGCAATTTTGCAATGAAGTACCTGCAAGGTAAAGGTTATCGCGTTATTCCTGTAAACCCGGGGCTTGCAGGTGGCGAGATTTTAGGCGAAACGGTTTATGCGTCTTTAAATGATGTACCCGGTCCTTATCAAATGGTCGATATTTTCCGTAATTCCGAGGCAGCAGGGGCAATCTGTGATGAAGCCATTTCTTTAAAAGATGAAAAGCAGATTTCGGTAGTCTGGATGCAATTGGGCGTGCGCAATGATGAAGCGGCAACACGCGCAGAAACTGCTGGAATGAAAGTGGTGATGGATCGTTGCCCGAAAATTGAATATGGCCGTCTGTTTGGTGAATTAAGCTGGGCAGGGATCAATTCCGGTATTATTTCTTCCAAGAGGTTAAAATGACAAATCAACCTAAAGAGTACGGTTTGGAAACACGCGCAATTCATGCCGGAAGCCGACCAGATGCAACAACAGGGGCACGCAATACGCCCATTTATCAAACCACGTCTTATGTGTTTGATGATGTCGATCACGCGGCTGATTTGTTTAATCTGCAAACATTTGGTTTCATCTATTCCCGCCTGACAAATCCGACGGTATCGGCATTGGAAGAGCGTATCGCCAATCTCGAAGGCGGGCGCGCGGGTGTTTGTTGTGCATCCGGGCATTCCGCACAATTTTTGGCCTTTTTCTCTTTGCTGGAACCGGGCGATCGTTTCTTGGCGTCAAAAAATCTTTATGGCGGGTCCATGACCCAGTTCGGGGTCAGTTTTAAACGTTTGGGATGGGACGTTGATTTTGTGGACTGTACGGATTTGGAGGCTGTGAAGGCAGCCATCAAGCCGGAACACAAGGCCCTGTTTATTGAACCGTTGGCCAATCCGGGTGGTGTTATCCTGGATACGCAGGCCCTGGCGGATCTTGCCCATGAAAATCAGATGGTGTTGATTGCCGATAATACAATGGCGACACCTTATTTGTTCCGCCCCTTCGAACACGGCGCTGATATTATTACTCATTCCGCCACCAAGTTTTTAGGCGGACATGGAACGTCGATGGGCGGTGCGGTGATTGAATCTGGCAAATTTGACTGGGTGAGGTCGGGGAAATATCCGGCTTTGGTTGAAGCTGATCCTGCCTATCACGGTTTGTCGTTTATTGAAACGTTCGGGGATTTTGGTTTTTCCATGAAAACCCGTTGTGTGGGTTTGCGTGATTTTGGTCCGGCGATGAGCCCGACAAACGCCTTTAATCTTTTAACCGGAATTGAGACCTTGCATTTACGTATGGAACGACATGTCGAAAATGCGCATAAGGTCGCAACATATCTGAGCCAACATCCGGCGGTGAGCTGGGTTTCTTATGCGGGTCTTGCGGATAACCCGTATTTTGATTTAGCCCAGAAATATTTCCCCAAGGGACCGGGGGCTGTCTTTACGTTTGGGGTTAAGGGCGGTTTTGAAGCTGGTGTGAAAGTGGTTGAAAACGTCAATCTGATATCGCATCTGGCCAATATCGGGGATACGCGCAGTTTGATTATTCATCCGGCAAGTACAACGCATCGCCAATTAAGTGAAGAACAGCAAATTGCAAGTGGGGCCGGTCCCGAAGTTTTACGCTTGTCAATCGGGCTGGAAACGGCAGATGATATTATTCGTGACCTCGATGAAGCTTTATCACTGACTTAGCAGGAAATATGACATGTCGCGCCTGATTATTACAAACGGAGATAGCGCCGCACAGCGTATTGCCGAGCTGGGGATTGCGGATATTGTTTTACCGTGGCGCGACGTTTTGCATGAAGGCCCTGTGCTGCCGTGTGATAATCTGTGCGAACAATCTGTTGGCCGCGTTGCCTTTATTGCGGGTTTTGCTGATATGTCGCAGGCTGATGTTGCACGTGATTTTGCCCAGCGTGATGACGTGTTTTTGCAGGCAGCGGGTGAGCAGGGGACACGCATTGAGTTATGGTTTGAACATGACTTGTATGATCAGCTTCAGCTTATGCAAATCCTTGATGTTATGTATCGCCAATTCCCGACCAAGGATGTCTATCTGGTTCAGGCCGATTTTTATTTGGCGGAAATGACGAATGAGGATTTTGAAGAGCTGCCGCAGCAAGCCGTAAAAATTGCTTTATCACAGAAAGAATATGGGGCGAAGGCTTGGCACGCGTTTTGTGCGCCTAATCCTAATATGATCGGTGATTTTTTAACGCAGGAAGCCATCTTGCCGTTTGTTTATAAGGCATTACAACGGCTGCTGCGTGAATATCCCGATGCCGAAACCGGATTGCCGTTATCTGTCTCTTATGCGTTATCGCTTTTGTGTGAAAAGGAAACTGCAAAAATCAAAGACATGTTTCTGCATATGCAGAAATGTGAAGAGGCAAAATTTATGGGGGATTTGAGTTTCGCCCATCTCGTGGATTCTTTGATTGCCACATCTGAACCTGTGCTATGCGGAACAGAGAAGCCGTTATCAAAGTTAGCAGACTGTGAATATATGTCCTTCTTCGAGCAAACCGTGAAGTTAACCTCCTTAGGTCACAAAATCATGGATGGGCAAGCAAGTAATCTGGATGTTAACCCTGAGCAGCGCTGGATTGGTGGCGCGCAGTTATCTTGTGACAACATGTATGTCTTTGAGCGTAAAGGGAATAAAATAATACACGTCGTGCGCTGATTACGATGCGTGATACCGGGATTGTTATATCTTTTTGGGTATGTTAATTTGCAGGCTTAAATATATCTAAATGAGGTAACACCCGTTGCAAGCCGCCCAAGTAAATATGTCGAAAAATAAACTGGATAATTTCGAAGTTTTTCCGTGGAATAAAAATTTTGAAACCGGGATTGAAGTCATTGATGAACAGCATAAAAAACTGGTTGATTTGCTGAATGAGCTGGCAAATTCGCTGGTGCGCGAAGATATGTCTCAGGTCAATGATGCGTTTGCGGAATTGGCCGATTATGCCCATTTTCATTTTGAACAGGAAGAAGCGATTTGGAGCAACTACTTAGGCGATGATTCCTGGTTCATTTCCCATCAATTAAGCCATTCTTCCTTTTTGCCACGTGTGCTGGAACTAAAAGGCATTGAGGGGGGCAGTCCATCTCAGGATGTTGTCGAAGCGGTGGTTAAATTTTTGATCCGCTGGCTAGCTTTTCATATTATTGATGATGATAAACGACTGGCCCTTGTTGTGACGACTATGGACGGGGGAAGTACGCTGGAAGACGCCAAAGTTGTTGCGGATCGTAAAATGAATGGTTCTTTCCGCGTCTTGATCGAAACCGTGTTGAAAATGTATGACGGGTTATCAACGCGTACACTGGATTTGATGCGTGAACGGCGTGCGCGTATTATTGCAGAGCAGGAACTGCGCGAGGTCAATCGACGGCTTGAAGAATTGTCAGTAACGGACCAATTGACCGGTTTATACAATCGTCGCCATTTCGAACGGGTCTTGGACCGGGAAATGAAACGTGCGCGTCGTGAAAATAAGGCGGTGACACTTTATATGCTGGATATTGATTATTTTAAAAGTTTGAATGATCATTATGGTCATTCCGGCGGGGATGTTGCGCTGAAAACAATCGGGCAAAAGCTTTTTGAAATTTGCCGCCGTCCCAGCGACTATGCTTTCCGAATTGGGGGGGAGGAATTTGCCGTTATTTCGCGTGAACATGAAGAAGATGATGATCTGATCTTTGCAGAATTGATCCGCCGGGCGGTTGAAGATTTGGCGATCCCGAACGTCAAAAGTGAGGTGAATGACTGCTTGACTGTTTCTGTCGGTGGGTTTGCCAAAATTCCGACCAAGCAGGATACAGTGGATACTTATATGAAAGAGGCTGATGCGCGTCTTTATCGTGCCAAGGATGCCGGACGCAATATTGTTGTGACCAACTAAACGCGATGGAGTTTAAGCAGTGACTTAAACTTACGGTCTTTTTTGATTTGGGCTTCTCGGGATTGAGCTTTTCCTCTTTCTGAGAAGCCGTTTTCTACATATAAAATTTCCCAAGGGCCACGGGTCCGTGTGTATTTGGCACCCCCCGGACGTTCACCGTTATGTTCAGCCAAGCGTCGATCCGGGGTATCGTCCAATGTTACCCCGGTGTAGCAATCTCCGTTCTGGTTAATTAGAACGTACACAAACCACTGTTTGTTTGCGCTCATAGGCTACGCAGCATCCAGGAACGAATACGTTCTGCTACCATTTTCCAGCGTTTATCCAGCATAACGGCATGAGGGGCACCGGGGATAATTTCCAGATCGGCACCGTGGAAGATTGCGGTTTCATGCAAGGCACTGACGGGGATCATGGTATCGTTGTCCCCCCCGATCACGGCGATGGGAAAACCTTCTTTGGCGCGTTTGCGGGGGATGTCGAATAAGGTGACATCGTTTAGAACACGAAGAGATTCCACCTGAAATAAATTATGAACTTCTGCTAGGGATGCCGGGTGGGTATCGTCGCTGACCAACAGACGTTTCAGCATATCAAAATTCATAGCTTCCGGGCCGAACATCATCATTTGATTGAGCGACATAAACAGGTCCGGGGAATTGTTCATCATATGCATGATGGAACTGAGTGCGCCGCTGGGGGGCAGGGAATTCAGTAAAACGGCGCCCAGACAACTATGATCTTCGATATATTTTTGAACAATCATACCACCAAGTGAATGACCGATTAAAACGCAAGGTTCACCAATTTTTTCAATGGCTTCACGGATGTTTTTCACATAGTCGTTGAGCCCCAAAAAATGCAATGCCCAGTTGTCAGCATTTTCACCATGACCGCTGAGGGTGACGGCATAACAATCATGGCCGTGTGCGGCAAAGAAGGGCATAAAGCGATGGCGCCAGATCGGGGCGGAACAGAAAGAACCATGAATAAACAGAAGAGGTGGTCTTTTTGCGGCGGACTGTTTGCTGGCCTTGACGGCAATCAGATCAATCGACATGGTCTATTGAATTTTGTGCATATATTTTTTCATAATGCTATCAAGCACTGTTTTTCTTAAAACTGCAAGTGTTGACCATATTTTCTCGGCTACTTTTGAATTCTTCTCGTAAAAGTCGTGGCTGAGAACCAAATACAGGGCATGGCGTTTGAACGGTGGCTGATGGACAATCACTTCGTCTTTTAATCCCAGTTTGGACAACAAGGACAGTCCAACGTTTTTTTCAACGATATAACCATCCAGTTTACCTTCAGATACAAGCTTAAGCCCTGTTTCGGGCAGGAAAGATGTATTTGGTGTGATTTTATGTTCGTTTTTCAGGCTTTTAACCGTGGCGTATCCCAGTGGTGTCCCGATACGAGGTGTGGTACCGGAAAATTTTTGTCCATCCCACTGAATTGCAGAATGGGCCGCGTTGTAAAAAATGGGATAGTCGACAAACAAAAGGCGTCGCTCTAAATCAATTTCTCCGTTTTGCATCGGGTATTTCCCAATTTTCTCGCGTTCTTTCGTATGGATGACACCAAACATCCCGGCAATCTTGCCATCACGCAGCAGGTGCATACATCGTTTCCACGGACGGCGAATATATTGAACTTTCTGCCCGGCTTCCTTAAAGGCGGCTTGGGTGATTTCGACCAATACACCGGGATTCGGTTTTGCCGGTTGCTGAGATTCACCTCGTAAATAAGGCGCATAATCTTCATCTTCATAGCATAAACGAACTGTTTCATTCGCATGCGCGACAGGTATATAGCCGATCAGTGCAACAAAACTGTACGATATGATTTTACTCAAAGAAAATTGCATGGGGGGCAACTGTTTGTAATTTTTTAAAGTGGGTCGAAACAAAGTTATCATATAACTATTCTAGGTTAAAAGGAAATATGAGTATGGTAATAAAAGGTTGGGACTGACATGGGTTTTTTACGCTTTTGGACCTTGCTTAAAACAGGACTCTCAGGTAGTGTGCGCCCACCGTCTCAGGGGCTGTTTTTGAAATAAGGATCGTATTACGATGACCTCGCATAAGGATATGGCGAACGCCATTCGCTTCCTCTCCGCAGATGCCGTTCAGAAAGCCAAATCCGGCCATCCGGGTATGCCGATGGGTATGGCTGACGTTGCAACCGTTCTGTTTACCAAATATATGAATTTTGACCCGAAGCAGCCCAAATGGGCGGACCGGGATCGTTTTGTCTTGTCAGCGGGACACGGGTCCATGTTGATGTATTCTTACCTGTATTTAACAGGTTATGAAGACATGACGATTGAAGAAGTCCGTAACTTCCGCCAACTTGGGGCGAAAACGGCAGGTCACCCGGAATACGGTCATGCCACAGGGATTGAAACCACAACCGGGCCGTTGGGCCAAGGCATTACCACCGCTGTTGGTATGGCCATTGCCGAAAAACTGCAAAACGCACGTTATGGCGATGAGGTGGTCAATCACTTTACCTATGTGATTGCCGGTGACGGTTGTTTGATGGAAGGGATCTCGCACGAGGCCATTTCCACAGCAGGTCATCTGAATTTGAACAAATTGATCGTCTTTTGGGATGATAACGAAATCACCATTGACGGTAATTTGGGTGTGGCTGCCAGCGATAATCAATTGAAGCGTTTTGAGGCTTCCGGTTGGGATGCGCAAGCCATTGATGGTCACAACCCGGATGAAATTGCAGCCGCGATTGAAAAAGCACAAAAATCCGGCAAGCCGTCTTTGATTGCCTGTAAGACCAAAATCGGCAAAGGCGCACCGACCCTTGAAGGTTCGCACAAAACCCACGGCGCACCGCTTGGTGATGATGAAATTGCCCAAATGCGCAAAGATTTGGGTTGGGACGCCGCACCGTTTGAAATTCCGTCCGATATTTTGAATGCTTGGCGCGAAGCCGGTGCACGCGGTGCTGCAACACGAGAGGCCTGGCAGGAACGTTTCAACGAACTGGATCTGGATGCACAGGAAACCTTTGTTCGCACCAATGATGGTGGTCTGCCGGAAAACTGGATTGACAGCGCCAATGCTTATAAAAAGCAACTGTGCGAAGATGCTCCGAAAAAAGCAACGCGCCAAGCCTCACAAATGGCGCTGAATGCCTTATGCGAAATGATCCCGGAAATGCTTGGCGGTTCTGCCGATTTGACCGGGTCCAACCTGACAAAGGCCGATAGCCAAAAATCCGTCACAACGGATGATTTCAGCGGCAATTACATGCATTACGGTATTCGTGAATTCGGCATGGCGGCGTTTATGAACGGGATTGCCCTGCATGGCGGTTTTGTTCCTTATGGCGGAACCTTCCTTGTCTTTGCCGATTATATGCGTGCAGCGATGCGTTTATCAGCCCTGATGGAACAACGTGTTATTTACGTTCTGACCCATGATTCCATCGGTCTGGGTGAAGATGGCCCGACGCACCAGCCTGTTGAAACGGTTGCTTCGTTGCGTGCTCTGCCCAATACCAATGTATTCCGTCCGGCCGATGCGGTGGAAACGCTGGAATGTTGGATGCTGGCCCTGCAATCTGAAAAAACACCTTCTGCATTGGCATTGTCCCGCCAAGGTTTGCCGGCGGTTCGCACAGAATATAGCGAAGAAAACAAATCTGCCAAAGGGGCCTATGTGCTTCGTGAAGCCGATGGTTTGCGTAAAGCCACGATCATTGCAACAGGTTCAGAGGTCGAAATCGCGATGCAAGCCCGTGATGTCCTGCAATCTGATGGCATTCCGACAGCGGTTGTTTCTATGCCGTGTTGGGAATTGTTTGAAAAACAGGATGATGCTTATAAACACGACACACTGGGTGATGGTGTGCGCGTCGCTGTCGAGGCTGGTCTGCAAATGGGCTGGGATCGCTATATCGGTCAAAACGGTGCCTTTATCGGCATGACCGGTTTTGGTGCATCGGCACCGGCTGATAAGCTTTATGAACACTTCGGCATTACGTCCGAGGCTGTCGTACAAGCCGTAAAAGAAAGAGTTTAAATTGTGAAAAAGGCGGCTGATTTCTGATCGGGCGCCTTTCTCCTTTGACTGATTATTATTATCTGGAGGAAATCCTATGGCACTCGTTTCCATGCGTCAGCTTCTTGATCATGCTGCTGAAAACGACTACGGCCTTCCGGCATTTAACATTAACAATATGGAACAAATGCTGGCGATTATGGCAGCTGCGTCTAAAACCGACTCTCCGGTAATTATGCAAGCCAGCCGTGGGGCGCGGAACTATGCAAATGATGCAGTTCTCAAGCACCTGATTCAAGCTGCCGTTGAAATTTACCCCGATGTTCCGGTTTGTATGCATTTGGATCACGGGAATGAATTGCGTACCTGTATGTCGGCAATGGCATCCGGTTTCTCATCCGTGATGATGGATGGGTCTTTGGAAGCCGATGGCAAGACGCCTGCCTCTTATGAATATAACGTTGATACAACCGCGGAAGTCACAAAAGCTGCGCATTTGATTGGTGTTTCTGTCGAAGGGGAATTGGGGGTTCTTGGTTCACTGGAAACTGGTGAAGGCGAAAAAGAAGACGGTCATGGTTTTGAAGGGAAGCTGTCCAAGGACAAATTGCTGACCGACCCGGATCAGGCTGTTGATTTCGTCAAGAAAACCAAAGTCGATGCCCTGGCCATTGCGATGGGGACATCACATGGGGCTTACAAATTCACCCGTAAACCTGATGGTGATATTCTGGCAATGGATGTTGTGAAGGAAATTCACAAAAAATTGCCCAATACTCATTTGGTCATGCATGGGTCGTCTTCGGTCCCTCAAGAACTGCAAGATATCATCAATGCCAATGGTGGTGAGATGAAACAGACTTACGGTGTGCCGCTGGAAGAAATCGTCGTCGGGATCAAGAACGGTGTGCGTAAAGTCAACATCGATACGGACAACCGCATGGCGATTACGGGTGCAATCCGCAAAGCCTTGCAGTCTGACCCATCACAGTTTGACCCGCGTTTCTATTTGAAACCGGCAATGGCGGCGATGGAAAAAGAATGTGTCCAGCGTTACGAGCTGTTTAATTGTGCGGGTAAGGGTTCGAAGATCAAGCCGTTATCTTTGGCGCAAATGGCTGATCGTTACCAAAATGGTTCGCTTGATCCGGTTATCGGCTAAGCGGTACTTCATTGAATGATGAAAAGGGCGTCTGTTTCAAACAGGCGCTCTTTTGATTTTTGGTGTACTTTTAAGGTGGCCCTTGTTATAGCGGGGACAATCTTTTTTAAACGAGGTTCTGATATGCTTAAAATCGCCCCATCCATCTTGTCCGCTGATTTTGCCAAGCTGGGCGAAGAAGTTGCCGCCGTTGATAAAGCCGGGGCGGACTGGATCCATATTGATGTCATGGATGGTCATTTCGTACCGAACCTGACTTTTGGCCCCTGTGTTATTCAGGCGATCCGTTCCTATACGGATAAACCTTTTGATGTCCATTTGATGATTGATCCGGCGCAAAATTATTTGGCGGACTATGCAAAAGCGGGCGCTGATATCATTACCGTGCATGCTGAGGCGGACAAACATATGCACCGTTCTGTCCAAATGATTAAGGACATGGGCAAAAAGGCGGGTGTCTCGTTAAATCCGGCAACCCCGGCGGATGTTGTGGAATATGTGCTGGACGAAATTGATATGGTGCTGGTGATGAGTGTGAATCCCGGTTTTGGCGGGCAGACGTTCATCCCATCGCAATTGGACAAAATCAAACGTCTGCGTGAAATGATCGGCGATCGAAATATCGATATTCAGGTTGATGGCGGGGTGAATCCTAAAACCATTAAATCGGTTGTGGATGCCGGGGCCAATGTGGTCGTGGCTGGATCCGCCGTTTTTGGTGGGGATTATGCGCAGAATATGCAAGCAATCCATGCCGCAGCCAATGCATAAAATCGATGATCGATTTAAATTAAAAAAAGCGCCCGTTTGACGGGCGCTTTTTTTATTCGGTAAATTGTAATGCTTATTCGTAAGTGCACAGATAAGCGGTGTCTTGGGCGACCTTGACTTGGAATTTGACGTTGGCATCGACATTGAAGGTGGCACCGGATGCGTAAGTTGTGAAATCATTTTCACCCGGCAGTTTGATCGTCAGTGCACCACTGATAACGGTCATGGTTTCTTTTTGTGACGTTCCGAATTCATATTCCCCCGGTGCCATGACGCCGACTGTCGCGGGTAGGGCTTCGCCTTGGAATGCGATGGATTTGACTTTACCTTCAAAATATTCATTTACGTCGAACACGTGTTTATTCTCCTACACAAAAGAAAAGTTATTATTTTTTACGAAAGACGACTGATGCCACCCATCCGGCGGCAAGTGCGATAATAACGGCAATAATACCGTATGCGAAGCTATGTCGATGGGCAAAGTCATAGATTTTGGCCTCTGCTCCGATTTTTGAGACAAACAAGGGGGTAATTTGGCTGCTGACCACATCCTTGTCTTTTACTAAGTAGACATAAACCAGATAAGTCCCGATCGGGATATTGGGCGGAAAAAAGAAATCGGCGCGGAAGAGGCGCTTGCCCAAAAACTTAACCTGTGCGGCTTCGCTTGCGTAAAGGTTGTTGTTTTTTTTGCTGCGCAACAAGGCTTGCCAGAATTCGTCTTTTTTCGCATCACCGATATCGCGGCTGCTGCTGGCAAGATAACTGTTTAAATAATCAGGGCCGAGTTCAAGGCGCTGACGGGTCGAGGCCGGAACCATGTCTGTCAATGTACCGGATGTGGCGATATTGTAAAAAACCGGGGTGCCGCTGAAGGTCACTTCCTCTTTATTGGCCCAAACCCCCATAATGCGATCTTTCTTGCGCACGACTTCATCACGCGAAGGGCCTCGCACCACAACAATGACGTCGCCTTCGCCTTCGGTTGCACCGAATAACAGGACTTTGGAGCCACTGAAACTGGTATCAATCGCGACCACATGATCGTCAAGGGCGGCCACAATCTCGTTTGTGTTTTGCGCAGTGGCTTCGTTCAAGCATAAGCTCGTCACAAAAAGGCTGAGGAAAGCAGATGTCAGGCGGGCCAGATGCATTCTCAATGTCCCCCCGGCAAGCCGACATTGAACAAATCGTCGGGTGTGACAATCAGATCGAAGCCAAGCTTGAGACAAACGCTTAGAACCATAACAGCCAAGAGAACGCGTAGTTGTTCGCCTTGTAATTTCATGCCGGCGCGTGCGCCAAATTGGGCACCAATGACCCCGCCGATCAGCAGCAACAAGGTCAAAACAATATCGACCGTCTGGTTGCTGGTGGATTGCAAGATCGTCACGTTTGCAGTCACGAAAATAATCTGGAACAAAGAGGTGCCGATCACAACAGAAGTCGGCATACCCAGCAAATAAATCATGGCAGGCACGATGATAAAACCACCGCCAACGCCCATAATGGCAACCAGAATGCCGACGACAAAACCAACACTTAAGGGCAATAACGCACTGATATAGAGTTTGGAGCGGCGAAAGCGCATTTTAAAAGGCAGTTTATGTTGCCAGCCGGAATGGTCTTTTCGTTTATGGGCGTTACCGGATAAATTATAGCCGCGTCGCTTGCGCCAAAGGGCGCGCGCACTTTCGATAAACATCAAGGAACCGATAACTGACAGGAACAAAACATAAGCCAGTTTAATCACGAGATCGATTTGTCCCAGTGCCGTGAGCGCGGTGAAAATCCACACGCCACTTGTTGACCCGACCACACCGCCGATCAACAGCATAAACCCCATTTTGAAATCGACGTTTTTGCGTCGCGTATGGGCAATGACGCCGGATACGCTGGAGGCCACAATCTGGTTTGCCCCGGTTGCCACCGCCACGGTTGGTGGAACCCCGATAAAGATGAGCAAAGGTGTCATCATAAACCCACCGCCGACACCAAACATGCCGGACAGGAACCCGACGGCCCCTCCCATCCCAAGAAGGAGAAACATATTTACGGATATCTCGGCAATCGGCAGATAGATATTCATTCGGCTCGGCTTTCGGATATGCCCCCACAGTTTGATGTGGGGTTAAATATTGCAATTGCAACAGCTTGCATTCCTAAAGCAAAGCTTTGATCAGGGCAATAATAGAACGGTAATCAACTGTAAAAAAATTGTGCAATTGCGAATAGAACACTAAGCTGCATCGCGAAGCAGGCGTTTGAGGGACATTTTCAACCCGTGGAGGTCCCGTACAACCGTTTCCCATACAATATAGGGGTCAACATTGAAATATTCATGGGCAAGAAAGTTGCGCATTTGGCGTAATGCCATCCAGGGAATCGCTTGATAGTGTCTGCGAATCTTATTGGGGATATGGTGAGTGGCTTCCCCGATGATTTCCAGATTGCGTATGACAGCATCAATGGTTTTGTCATCATGGATGAAATCATCTTTTGTCAGTCCGGCAACATAATGTTCAATCCGGTTGATGGCTTGCAACATATGATCGAGATGGAAGACCCAGCGTTCATTTTGTTGAGGTTTCATCGTAGATAACCTCGCTTAGGACATTGTCTTTCATATCGGTGGCCAGCATTTCGCGGGTGGCAATATCCACCCGTCGGCCAAAGATTTCTTCCAGTTTTATTCGCAATTCGGCCAGTTGCAACAGGCCGGGTGTTTCTGCAAATTCGATCAACATATCAATGTCACTGTCACTGCGTGGGGTTCCGCGCGCAAACGATCCGAACACACCGATCCGGGCAATGCAAAACGGCTTTAATTCATCTTGCAATGTGTTCAGTTTTTCAAAGATTGCATCGGTTTCGCTCATTGGAAAACTATATACCCGTTCATCGGTGATGTGAAGTCAGCGGATTATTATCTCTTACTTCAAATAGTCCTTTAAATATTTTGCAGTGTAGCTTGCCTCGACCTGACTGACCTGTTCGGGGGTGCCCGTTGCCACGATACGTCCGCCTTTGGATCCGCCTTCCGGGCCAATATCGATAATATGATCCGCCGTTTTGATGACTTCAAGGTTATGTTCAATGACCACAACCGTATTACCTTGATCGACAAGGGCATGCAGCACTTCCAGCAGTTTACGTATATCATCGAAATGCAAGCCGGTTGTCGGTTCATCCAGAATATAGATGGTTTTACCAGTGGCGCGGCGTGACAATTCTTTTGCCAATTTTACGCGCTGGGCTTCCCCGCCGGACAGGGTGGTTGCTTGTTGTCCAAGATGAATATACCCCAATCCGACCCGGTCCAAGGTGACCATTTTATCGCGGATACTGGGAACAGCCTTGAAGAAATCAACGGATTCCTCAACCGTCATATCCAATATGTCAGCAATGGATTTACCACGGAACTTAACATCCAGTGTTTCGCGGTTATAACGTTTTCCCTTGCAGACATCGCATTGGACATATACGTCAGGCAGGAAGTGCATCTCGATCTTGATGACCCCGTCGCCTTGGCAGGCTTCACAGCGTCCGCCTTTGACGTTGAACGAAAAACGCCCCGGTTTGTAACCGCGCGTTTTAGATTCCGGCAAATTGGCAAACCATTCGCGGATCGGGCCAAATGCCCCGGTGTAGGTAGCCGGGTTGGATCGTGGTGTGCGACCGATCGGGGATTGGTCGATATCGACGATCTTGTCAATAAATTCGACACCTTCCAGTTTTTTGTGATCACCGGGATGCAGGCGCGCGCCGTGTAGTTTTTTCGCAAGGGCTTTATAAAGGGTTTCAATTACTAGCGAGGACTTACCGCCACCGGAAACACCTGTCACACAGGTAAAGGTGCCAAGGGGAATTTCGGCATCGACATTTTGCAAGTTGTTGATGCTTGCGCCTTTAATTTTGATGGATTGCCCTTTGCGTCCTTTGCGACGTTTGGCGGGCAGGGGGATTTGTTCCATGCCGGTTAAATATTGCCCGGTCAAACTTTTTGGATTGGCCATGACTTCATCCGGGGTGCCCTCGGCAACAACTGTTCCGCCATGAACGCCGGCACGTGGTCCCATGTCGATCAGATAATCGGCACTGCGAATGGCATCTTCATCATGTTCAACGACGATGACCGTGTTATCCAGATCGCGCAGACGAACAAGTGTTTCAAGCAAGCGGTCATTGTCGCGTTGATGGAGCCCGATGGACGGTTCGTCCAGAACATAAAGCACCCCTGTCAGCCCCGATCCGATTTGGGAGGCCAAGCGAATACGCTGACTTTCGCCACCGCTTAGGGTGCCGGAGGAACGCGAAAGTGTCAGATATTCCAGTCCGACATTCATTAAGAAACCCAGTCGTTCATTAATTTCACGCAAGATACGTCGGGCAATTTCCTGTTGTTTGGTGCCGAGCTTTTCTTCCAGTGATCCATACCATTTTGCCGCCTCGTCAATGGAAAAAGCAGTGACTTCGCTGACATGCAGGCCATCAATTTTAACGGCCAAGGCTTCGGGGCGCAGGCGGTGTCCGTCACAAGCGGAACATTGCGTGACTGTTTGATATTTGGACAGCTCATCACGCACCCACGAGCTGTCGGTCTCACGCCAGCGTCGTTCCATGTTGGGGATGACACCTTCAAATGGTTTGGTCACCTGATAGGATCGTTTGCCATCGTTATAGGAAATCGTGATTTCATCTTTGCCCGATCCATACAACACCACGTCACGGACTTTTTGCGGTATTTTTCCAAACGGTGTTTCCAGATCGACATTATAATGCGTGGCGATGGCTTGCAGGGTTTGTCCATAATAAACACTGCTGGAATTGGCCCAAGGGGCAATGGCTTTGCTTAGTGGTTCAGACTCGATGGGGACAACAAGCTGCGGATCGAAATACATTTCCGTTCCCAATCCGTCACAGGCCGGGCAGGCCCCGAACGGATTGTTAAACGAAAACAGACGCGGTTCGACTTCATCAATAGTGAAACCGGATACCGGGCAGGCAAATTTGGCAGAAAAGGTGTGACGTTCCCCTGTTTTGGCGTCTTCTGCAAATAGCAAACCATCGGCTAGCTCAAGGGCTGTTTCGATGCTGTCGGCAAGGCGACTTTCCACCCCTTCGCGCAAAACCAGACGATCAACAACAACTTCGATATCATGTTTAATTTTTTTGTTCAGTTCCGGGACGCCATCAACATCATAAAGTTCGCCATCGACCTTAACGCGTTGAAAGCCTTTTTTCTGAAGCTCAAGAAATTCCTTTTTATATTCCCCTTTGCGCCCTCGCACGATGGGGGCAAGCAAATAAAGACGGGTGCCGTCTTCCAGTCCCATAATGCGGTCAACCATTTGGGAAACGGTTTGGCTTTCAATGGGGAGGCCCGTTGCCGGGGAATGGGGGATACCGACACGCGCCCATAAAAGACGCATGTAGTCGTAAATCTCGGTCACGGTTCCAACTGTGGAACGCGGGTTTTTTGAGGTTGTCTTTTGTTCAATGGAAATCGCAGGTGACAATCCCTCGATATGATCGACATCCGGTTTTTGCATCAGTTCCAGAAATTGTCGAGCGTAAGCCGATAAAGACTCTACATAACGGCGCTGTCCCTCGGCATAGATGGTGTCGAAGGCAAGCGACGATTTCCCTGATCCAGAAAGGCCGGTGATGACCGTCAGGGAGTTTTTGGGGATATTCACATCCACATTTTGCAAGTTGTGTTCGCGTGCCCCACGGACCTGAATTTCATCAACGCTCATAATCATCATGCCTAAAAAAAGATCAAAAGGAGAACATTTCAAGCTAAAGAGATAGTCCGAGGACCGGATGAAGTAAAGTGAAAATCATACAACAAAATGTGATTTCCCCTCTTTTTGGAAAAATCCTAAGATTGAGAATGACTTATTTTAACGATGATACAATCCAGTTTGTCCGGTTGTCAGAGATTGCCCTGAATGAGATTGTCCAGCATATGTCGGATCCTCGACTGAAAGAACATATGCCGCTTTTATCCGGTGCATGGGACCATGATACTGCACGAACGTTTGTTGCAGGAAAAGAAGCCTGCTGGGAACGCGACGGTTTAGGGCACTGGGCGATTTTGGTTGATGAGCAATATGTTGGTTGGGGCGGATTTCAAAAAGAAGGGAATGAGTGGGATTTCGGTCTGGTTTTGAAAGTTGACCGTTTTGGCTTGGGGTTGTCCATTGTTAAGCGAGCGATTGCATTTGCCCGCGCAGATGTGCGCATCGCGTATGTGACATTTCTTTTGCCACCGACACGAAAAAAGCTGGGGGCGCTAAAAAGAATCGGGGCGATCTCTGTTGGGATGGTGGAATATAGTGGGGAAAGTTTTTTGAAATATCGACTGGAGACGTCTTCGCTCGGGTCCATAGAGGGCTGATGGAAAAGATAATTTCCTTCTATCCCTGATGATAAAATTGAAACAAGATTTGAGTCGCATCCGCGAGATGATTTCTGTATTGTCAGCCCAACATTAAATAACCGTATAGAAGGCAAGGAGTTCCAATGGCGGGTTCAGTAAACAAGGTGATTTTGGTTGGTAATCTGGGGCGTGACCCTGAAGTGCGTTTTGCCAACGATGGATCGAAAATCGTCAATATGTCTTTGGCAACTTCTGAAAGCTGGAAAGACCGTCAATCCGGTGAACGTCGTGAACGTACGGAATGGCACCGCGTTGTTATTTTTAACGAACGTCTGGCGGATGTGGCTGAACGTTTCTTGCGCAAAGGCTCAACGGTTTATGTGGAAGGTGCCCTTCAGACCCGTAAATGGACGGATCAAAGCGGTGTTGAAAAATACACAACCGAAGTTGTCCTGCAACGTTTCCGTGGTGAATTAACCATGTTGGGCAGTCGTGGCGGTGAAGGTGCCGGTGGCGGTTACGGCGGTGGTGACGATTACGGTCAAGGCAGCACTGCTGGCGGTGGGTTTGGCGGTTCCGCTGATCCGAAAGGCGGCAGCACCGGACCGGAATGGAATTCCGGCGGGAGTGTTCCGGGTGGTGATCTGGATGATGAAATTCCGTTCTAGCCGATACCAAAGGTTATAATGTAAAAAAATAGTGCGTAACCCTTTAGGTTTACGCACTATTTTTATTTCTCAGTTGTCTTTTTTGTTAAGTGGCATAAAATTGATAACAGGTACCATTGGAAATGGTAAAGATTATGCCTCCATACAAGACGCAAATTGTTAAATTTGATGATGGTGAGCGGTATCCGATTCTTCTGCATTCGGACACAGGGATGCCGCTGTTCATGCCGACTATTTACATTACTACAATGCGGCGCTCAGCGAACCGAGCGTTCAAATCTCTCGAAGCAGATTTGCGGGCGATCATGCAACTCTACACTTGGGCTTCGATTGAAGGCGTTGATATCGAGGAGCGGTTTGCCCAAGGGCAGTTTTTTGAAACGTCTGAGATCGAAGCCGTCGTGCGAGCAGCGCGCATGAAATATGATGAACTTGTAGAGTTGCATGAAGCCAGTCAGATTAAGGTTTCGAACCTATCGGTTATTTCTCACGAAAAGTTCAGAAAGCTGGCACCTAAAAAATCTAGCCAAGTGCAAGGTGTTACAGGCGCTACGCGGATACGTCACATTCGTGACTATATCGACTGGCTTGCCGTAATGTCGATCAGTCGAATTTCTAGCAAATCAGATGATTTTCAAAATGTGGAGACGGCGCGTGCACATATGAAGAAGGGATTTACAGCCCGACTTCCGAAAAGCAAAGGTCGAAACCAAGAAAACAATCGAGAAGGGATTGAAGACAAAGATGTCAATTACATCCTGTCGGTTCTAAATCCCGAATCTCCAGAAAACCCATTTACGGATTACGGAGCACGGGTCAGAAATCAGCTTATATTTTTATTGCTGTACATGGTTGGTGTCCGGCGTGGCGAATGTCTCGGTATCAAAATTGATGATATCAATTTTCAAGATGGGACAGTGTTGATCCGTCGACGGGCAGATGATCCGGATGATCCCAGGAAGGATCAACCAAACACGAAAACCAAAGACAGAAAGCTCCCACTCGAAGGTGCGCTTCTGGATATGCTTCAAAACTACATCATGAACGTCCGAAGGTCTGTTTCCGGGGTTCGAAGGCACAAGTTTCTTTTCGTGACGCATAAGGCCGGCAAAGCCTGCGGGATGCCGCTTTCTCAATCCGGATATTCCAAAATATTCACAACTTTGCGTGAGCGCGTGCTAGGCATACCAGATGGAATAACCGGGCATGCTTTGCGGCATACATGGAACGATAATTTTTCGAAGCTCATGGACGGAAAAGGTACATCGGAAGAAAGGGAGATGCAGCTTCGAAGCTATCTCATGGGCTGGTCATATAACTCAAGCATGGCCGCCCATTATAGCAAGCGGCACATCAGGAATAAGGCCGGGGAAGTGATGGTAGAGATTCAGGGTAAAGCATTGAAGGGTATAGGTGATGAAGACTACTGAAGCACAAGGTCTTAGCACGGTCGTTTTGTCATTGCCGGAAATGGCAATGACGAGAGATGGCGGGCAATTTTTTCCTGTAAATCAATTATGGAAGATACCTGGCCCATCTCGCACGGTTTGGTTTTCTTTCCAAGGGTATGAAGATTTTTTTAGTGATGAGCTTCTGTATTCGCTCAAACTTGTGTTCGTTCATTACCTTCAAACGCATTCACTATCACATTCCGGAAACCTATATGAGCGTGCGAAACATTTTTTTTCATATCTTGCAAAAGATACAGATAGCTTATCTCATATCACTTCAGCCCAAATATTGAGTTATCGTTCGCAGTTGCCTGCGGATAGAGAGTGGTATCTGGGTTCCCTGTCAGGCTTTTTTAAACAGTGGTACGATATGGGGTACCCTGGGGTTCATAAAGATGTCCCTCGACTGTTCAATGAAATCAAAATCAAGGGAAACCAGAAAGGTAATGCAGTTCGTACAATGGACCCGGACACGGGCCCATTTGATGACATGGAACTGCAAGCCATTCATACTGCCCTGAATAATGCCTTTGCCCAGGGCGATATTGGTGTCCACGATTTCGTCCTTGTAAACCTATTCACTGCTTTAGGAGCTCGCCCAATTCAGATTGCGGCGTTGAAGTGCAAAGACCTCATGGTCGGACGAAGCGACGACGGAACACCAACCTATATTTTAAACATCCCGAGCGCCAAAAAACGGGCAGAACAGATACGTACGTCATTTAAACCAAGGCCATTAATTCGGGAGATTGGTGAAGCCCTAGAAGCATGGATTAATTATCTGAAAAAAATCAATCCCGCAGAGACAGATGACACTGGTGATCTGCCGATTTTTCCTGACTGGTGGGCGAATAATGTCCCAGGCCTTGAGCATCACCTCCAGGCAAATGAACTGAGTTTAAAGTTATCTGCTGTTTGCTCAATATTAGGTGTAACCTCCCATCGTACTGGTGATCCAATAAAAATAAATCCTCGACGCTTCAGGTATACTCTCGGTACCCGCGCTGCGCAGGAAGGCCATGGCGAGTTGCTTATCGCTGAACTTCTTGATCACTCAGATACTCAGAACGTCGGCGTGTATGTCGAAGCAACACCGGCCATTGCCGAGCGTATCGACAAGGCGACTGCCCTTGAACTTGCGCCTATCGCCCAAGCCTTCTGCGGCATGATTGTTGATGATGAAGCTAAAGCAAAACGCGGTGATGATCTTACTAGCCGCATCGGCAGTCCCGAAATTGGCAATGTTGGCACTTGTGGTAGATTTGGCTTCTGTGGAGGTATGGCTCCGGTGGCTTGTTACACCTGCCGGAACTTCCAGCCGTGGCTCGATGCACCTCACGAAGAGCTTCTTGATTCATTACTTCAAGAGCGTGAACGTTTGCTTGAAACAACGGGCGATGAACGCTTTGCGTCTATCAATGATCGAACAATCATGGCAGTAGCTGACGTTGTTATGCTATGTCAATCAACCCTTGAAGAGCGAGGAGGGTAGATGGCTGACATTGTTCAATTTGTACCCAAGGCGGGTAATGAAGCTCAGGTTAATGTTAGTGATTTTGTGAAGTTCTGTCGTAATGAATTGAGAGTCTTTGGTGAAGTTGATTGGGAAAGCTCATGGGATATTACCAATCAACTTCACCAAAGAGGTCGATCTGGTCGAATAGCCTTGACCTGGACAAATTATGATACATCAAAGACAAATACTTTAGCCGACCTGATGGCTGAACCTTTTATTGATTTTGCACGTGCCTACATGCGTTATCAACAGGGTATGAAACCGACTAAAAGCGTCAATCTTCGATTAAGTGCGTTACGAGCACTTGAGCGGGCATTGGTAGAGAATGATAAAGTTCCTGATGTCTGCAAGGCTAATGCAGCCGTGTTCAATCGGGCAGCTGCTTTAGTTAAAGCAAAGTATCAATCAAGTACAGCATATCGAGTTGCAGGTCAGCTTGCAGTGATTGCAAAATTTATCAACGATCATGAAATGGTTCCGGTTCGTTTTAGTTGGAGAAACACTTTAAAGCGTGACAATGATCGCAACCGAGTTGGCAAGCAATTTGATCAAGAACGTAGCCGCAAACTTCCAGAGCCAGGTGCTTTAGATTCACTTGCAAAGGCGTTTCAAATTGCGACTGAGCCAGCGGATGTAATTATCGCTTCGACAGGAGCGCTTCTGACAACGTCTCCTGACCGAATAAATGAAATATTTCGTTTGCCAGTGAATTGTGAAGTTGAAAAACAGAATACAGATGGTTCCATTGCTTATGGTATTCGGTGGTGGCCTTCGAAAGGGGCTGATCCTTATGTAAAGTGGATTGCTCCATCGATGGTTGAAGTTGCCAAATTAGCTTTGGAAAAGTTGAAAAATACTACCCAGAGTGCACGTGACCTTGCTTTTTGGTATGAGCAAAACCCTACTTCATTATATCTACCTGACAATTTGGCATATCTGCGCGAGCAAGAGTTTTGTAGAGTATCTGAATTCAAATATTTGTTTGGTATAAATACTCTTCAATGGATCAAACGAAAAGGTATAGATACTAAAAATATTGATCGAGTTTCCTATGTACGTTTTGATGATTTATAGGCCGCAGTTATTGCTGATTTGCCAGGTGGCTTTCCAATTTATGATGCGGAAACAGGTTTGAAGTTCAGCGAAGCTATTTTTGTCTGCCACAAGAACTTATTTCATTCGCGACGTGGTACACTACCATTCAGTTTTGAACGAGTGAATACTGGCCAAATTAGCGTTGGGTTAGGTGCAGCAGTTAAGCATGGTAAAGGTTCCATTTTTGAACGCCTCGGGTTTAAAAATGACAACGGTGAACCTATCAAAATTACCACTCATCAATTCCGTCATTGGTTGAATACTATTGCCCAACGCGGCGGGCTTTCACAGCTTGATATTGCAAAGTGGTCTGGCAGAAAAGATATTCGCCAGAATGAAGATTATGATCACGTTACGGCAGATGAAATGATTATGTTGGTTCGCGAAATTGATGATAGTTCGTTTTTCGGCCCTCTGGCAGAAGCTATGAAAAAAATGCCGCTTTCACGTGAACAGTTTCTGGAAGCAAATTTCCCCACGGCACATATCACTGAATATGGTTTCTGCGTCCATGACTACTCTATGATGCCTTGTCAAAAACATAGGGATTGCATCAATTGTACAGAGCACGTGTGTATCAAAGGCGATCGTGAAAAAACGCACCGCATCAGAGAAACTCTGAAGAATGTAGAAAGGCAGATTATTGGTGCGGAAGAAGCTTTGAAGAATGGGACTGCCGGCGCGGATCGTTGGTTTGAGCATCACACTCAAACAGCTGCCCGTCTTCGTGGTTTAGTCGACATCTTTGAGGATCCGATTGTGCCAATTGGATCGGTAATTCAGTTGGCGCTTCCAAACGAATTTAGCCAGATCAGTAACGCAGTAGATGACAGAATAAAGCTTGGTGATGACAATGCTGAAATACTCAAAGAACTACGGGCTTTGATCGGGGAAGGTGAATGAAAAAGCACTTAAATGACCGCAAAATTGCAGTAATTGTGGAAACAATTGATGGATGGAGTGGCAAACTGACTTGGGGCTTATTGCTTGAAAAGATAGAGCCGAAAGTTGGTAGATACACGCGTCAAACTTTAAACAGCCATGTTCGCATCAAGTCAGCTTTTGAAGAACGTAAAAAGGCTCTTCGAGGCGCGCGTGGGGCGAGCATTGATGACAAGCCGATTGAACTCCAGAAAGCACTTCAAAAAATAAAAAAATTGGAAGCTACGAATGATCGGCTGTCTCGCGAGAACCAGGAACTGCTCGAACAGTTTGTGAGATGGTCTTACAATGCTCATTGTAAAGGGGTGACTGTAGATCATCTAAATGCGCCCCTGCCAGCAATAGATCGGGAGCGCTCATGATCAATGTTGGCATGATGTGATGATCTAATTATTCATTCAGTAATCTGTTTCAGCTTCGGGTCTGTGCTCAATTCGACCAACATTTGATTGCGAACAAATTGGCGAAATTCAGGAAATTTCCTCCTGATTTCTCAAAACGTGTCGCCAGGCGCCTCATATCTTTAATTTTGCAAAAGAAGCATTCCACAATGTTACTGGCAGAGGTAGCCCCTATTTTTGGACAGCTTGGCAGCGTTTTTAAGGCGGGGTGCCAGCATTAGTTTTACCTTTCCCGTCAACGTATTCTAAAGTAAAATCCGCCTCTAAAGTGATTGGGAGAGAAAGTTTCATTGGATCCGGTTAGCGTTTCATCATTAGTCGCTGCGGCTAAAGGGCTCCTGGTAATAGTGAGAGTGGTGCGGGCCAAACTTAAAAAGTTTGAGGCTTTGCATACAGCCGCTGTTAAGCCATTATCAGTTGGGAATAATGCGAATGATCCCCTATTCTCTGAAACGCTGAATCGTTTGATTTTTATTGATAATTCAAAGGGTTGGTGGGGGAAATTTCTTGCAGGATTGGATATTGATGCGATCAATCCCGAGTTCTTTAGAGATGAAGACGTCCAAACATGGATGAATAACGAACAAAATCAGGAAGATTTAAAGACTCTCGCTCAATATCAACTGGCGCATATCAATACTGATGTATCTGAAATTAAAAAAAGATTAAAATCGGCCTTTCAAGGCGAATGGCCCGGCGAGGGAGAAGATTATTCCCCAACTGACATTGTTACAGCCGTCCTTTGCGCAAGCGCATACAATGAATTGACGCTAGGCGAAAGGGTCGGTTTGGGAGTATCTCAGACCCACGCGGCCCATATGGACCAAAGATTTGACCAAGTCATGTTCGCAATAACAGAAAATGGCAGCACGGACGAAAATGCCCAAAATCGGGCTTACGAAGAATTGACCTTAATCCTACGGTCAAGAGGAATACATAATTACAACGCTGAGTCTTATTTGAAAGATTTGGTTTTGCGGTGCGCTGAAGGTGCAGAATTTTCAAATATTTCTGAAGAATTAAAATCTCTCATTCGTTTTTGGGCAGCAAGAACATATACAGCCCTTGGTCAAACCACTGACCTGGAAGAAATTAAAAACACGATCGTGGAAGAGTTATTGCCGGCTGAAGTGTGTTTTGCATCAATTCAAGCTTATGAGCTGGCTAATGCAGGGAATGTTGATGCAGCCATAGAGCTGCTAAAAGCCAATAGCAGTGCCGACGCGAATGCGACCATTTGGTCAATTCTTCTTCATCATGCTTCTGCAGAAGCTGCATTAGATTGGTTTGATCAGATTGAAGTTCTGAATGCAGAACTTTTCACCCCGATTGGTTGGCGTAATGTCCTTGTGACTTTAATGACAAATCGTAGATGGAACGATGCTGTAAAATGCGCAAAACTGTTAGACGACACATATTTTGAACGCTATCCCGATTTGGCATTTATCGTTGGTGTGGTGAATTCAGTCATGCTCACACCAGAATCAATGAGAGAACTTTTACTTAAAGGCCAGATTTTCCTGACAGGGACAGATTATCTTGAAGGTGGAGAAACTGATTACTTCAGGTCTGTCGCGCAAAGTGCGTTTGAAAAAGCCAAATTTTATCTGGCAGATATCAGTCAAACGGCTAGAGCCAATGCTGCAGATGAATATCTGACTTGGTTAGATTTATCAGACCGAAATAAGCGCGCTGAAGCGATAGAAAGCATTAAAAGTCGAATGACAAACATTGATGATGCCATCAAATTTGCTGGTTTTGCGTACGCGTGGGGATTATCTTACGATAGCAATCTTCTGAAAGTGGATTTCCAAAATAAAAGAAAGAATGAAAGTGTTTCACACGAAGATCTTCAGGCTAATTTTTATAGAGTAAAACAATTTGGCACGCCAGAAGACCTGATTGATTTTCTAATTTCAAACAGAGCGTTATATGAAAAAGAGTTTGAAAAGGGACGTTTTCCATATTTCTTGATTGAAGTTTATATGGAATCAAATCAAGCGCGCAGAGCTTTAGAAACTATTGAGGAATACGCAGAAGAATTTAGTCAATCTGATTACCATCGAATTAAAGAACAGATTGAAGCGTACATAGATGATGATCCTACAGTAAAACTCATCGAACTTTATAATGATGGTCGCGATGAAATTCATCTCAGGAATTTGGTATCTTTCTTGAGAGCTAATAGGGATTGGAAAACCCTATCAAAATATGCATTGGAAGAATTTAAGGTTGTTCAGAATGTTGCAACGGCCTCACTATATGCCCAATCTTTAACCGAGACTGGTGAATTTAATAAATGCGCCGTTTTTCTGAAGAGTGTGCAAGATTTAAGGTCTTTATCTCTGGATTTAGAAGCCGAATTTGCATGGGCGTCATTTAGGGCAGGACATCACGATGATGTCAGAGAAGCAGTAAATCGTCTGATTAATGAACGTGATGATCAGAATGATAGGGTTTTGGATATCCAACTTTCTCTTCAAACTGGTGAATGGGAGCGAATAAATTCAATCGTTGAAAGAGAAAAGGTACTGATTGACAAAAGGTCCGCATCATTTGTTCTGCAACTCGCTGGCTTAATATCTGACTCAGAGAGAGAAACGGCAATTGAATTGATCAAAGCTGCGGTAGATAAGGCTGAAGATGATCCACAAATATTATTAAATGCATATCATCTATGCACTTCATTTGGCGCTGAAAATATCGCGCATTCTTGGCTTTCAAAAGCCATAACACTATCAGGTGAAGATGGTCCCATTCAGTCCTTTTCACTGAAAGAACTAGCAGAAAATGCTCCTAAATGGTCTGAGTATTCCAATCATGTTTGGGAAAAGTACTGGGCCGGTGAAATCCCTATGCATATGGCAGCCCAGCAATGGAATGTTTCTCTGTCTGAAATTCTAATTTCAAATGCTTTATTTAATGAGCAGGCGATTGACCCCAGAAAGAAAATACTCATTCCAATTAGGTCAGGCGGCAGACTAATTCATTCATTTGAAAAGATTGATCGGTTGGGAGTTGACTTAACGTCTATGTTGGTCGCAGCGAAATTTGATTTTCTTGAAATATTGGAACAATCTGCGAATAAATTGGTCATCAGTTCCGATACTTTGCCATTGATGCTAACGGAAATTCGTAAAATCCGTTTTCATCAACCTAGTAAAATTTCTGAAGCAAAATTGCTCAGAAAATACTTAGATGATGAAAAGTTTAAAATCCTCAAAAAACCTGCACAGCCCCCAAATTGGTTGGTTGATGAAGTGGGTGTGGAACTCGCCACTTTGTTGGAGAGCGCCAAAAATGAAAAAGGTTTTGTAGTCAGGCCTTTACCTATTTTCAAAGCGGGGTCACTTTATGAAGAAATTGCTGACCTTAAAGACTATGATGATCTCATTAGAACCCCAATGGATGTTTACGAGTGGATGCGTAGCCTAGGCAAATGCGATGAATCCACCTTTGGCAAGGTTTGTACGTATTTAAAAAATATAAGGGCGGATCATACGACGGGGAGAAATGAGATACCATTGGGTCCAATTTATTTTGATGGTCTTTCAATTACGTATTTGAATACCTGTAACGGAATGCATCCCTTTTTCGAACTCTCGAAGGACCTCTATGTACCATTGTCTTTGCGAGACGAAGTTAAGGCGTTAATTCGTAAAGAAGAAACATCTCAAGAGGTTGAAAACTTACTTTCTAAATTGAGAATTTGGCTCAGAAATGGCATTCGCAAAGGCTCAATAAAATTATTGCCGATGACGTATGATGAAGATGGAAGTTCTCCGATAGTCGACGGAACTTTGGTAGCAATCAGGAATCTTATGCAATATTCGAGCGAATATGATGCGCTGTTAGCTGATGACAGATTGATTGGTAAGGCACCTAGCATGCTAGCTGTCCAAGATGGAAAGAGTATCCCTATTATTGGATTGCTAGACCTCCAGCATCATTTGGCAACCCTAGGCAAGATTCCCGAAGCACATTTTTTTCAGCTCTTACACAAAACACGAACTTGTGGATATGTGACCCATCCTGTTCTGCCAAAAGAAATGGACTGGGCGATAAACAATAGTTCATTTACGGAGGATGGAGCGCATTTTATAGCCAGTGCTGAGTTGAAATCGATCAGAGACATATTTCTGAAAATTAGAAGCTCTGAATTACTAAAATTACCTGATGAATCAAATGTTTTGCATTTGCTGCATTTAGCTGTACTAAATGCAATTAGAACAACTTGGGCGGATGAGCAATTATCTATAGAACAAGCCAAAGCTAGGTCCTCTTGGATACTAGAGAACCTTTATCCATACCAAGAAAACTGGATTTATCCGGCTTCACCTGATGTTTCGAATGAAGACATCAGCAAAAAGATCGCAAGCTCATTTGAGCTTCTTTGTGTCTCAGTTTCTGCAGACGGTAAGCGCAATGATGCCTTTTCTAGTTGGGTCAGCGACACTTTGGAAAACAGATATTCTATTACGCAAACTGATGTTTTAGATATTTTGGCAGAAATCGTTGGTGAAAGGATTATTAAAGATGTCCAATCACGACACTGACATTCCTAAAAGTTACCTTACGGCTTTCCTTGTCGAGCACTCTCCTCAGGTGATCTCAGAGCGACTTAAAAAGAATAAGCACATTCATGAAGCCTGTGAGGGTGATGTGTGGTCAGCAATTGGCTTCAGGGGCTTTGGTCAATTCTCACAGGAAAGTTTCCTAAATGCCGCGCGGCTCGTATTGGAAGAGCAGACCCCGCAAGAAATTACGTCATTAGATGAGGTGAAGTGTTTGATTTCGACTGATGGCGATGGTCTATCTGTAACGAGATTTGACGAACAAGAAACAACATCTGTCTGGAACCCTGACGACATTCTCCTGCTTCACCCCGATAAGGCAGTACGTCATCGCATTTTTGAAAAATTGATAAGGAAATTTGGTCCTACAGGACTAAAAAGAGACAATTGGCAGAGCATAATTGACTGCAGAGCTCTAAATAATAATGAATTAACGCAAATATTTAGAGAGATAAACACGAGTTGCAATGTTCTGTTTGATCGTGCGCGGGCTTTTATGCTGGCGGGAAAAGGTGCAATGAACGAGCTTGTTCCTGATCAAATTGAATATTACCAAAAATTAGTCGGCCCGTGCCCTAAACATAATGAAGATGCTGAAAGCTATATTTCAGGATCGCTTCGCAGGCATCGTATATCGTTAATAACAGAGGACCCCGTTGCGGGTTTCGAGCTTTTGAGCGTGTCCTATTTGAGACATGACCTTGCGCTTGTCGAATTGTTTGAAAACATTGATGACGAGCTTATACTGTCTGCTATTGACGCTTCGTTCCCTCTTAAAGATCCTTTTTCCACCCTTGCCGTGTTGAAAGTTGCTACTGCACACGCCGAGAGAAATAAGAAACTCAAAAAAGATGCATCAGAGGCTTTACAGAAGCTTTTAGATGAAGAGTTTAAAAGCATAAGCGGACAAAACGTTTACTTATATATGCCAGCCTTAATTCTGTTAGTCGAAAATGTGATTTCGACTATGCCGGTCTTTTCAAATCAACCTGCATATTGGCGAAAATTATGTGCTTGGTCCCACACAGGCGTACTTGTTCGCGCTATGAGCGATCTTGAGTTCGATATTGGATCATTTATAAAATGGTGTGCAGAATATCCAGATTTTGCTGAAACGATTAAAAAATATAACGACTATCGGCTAGAGCCTCGCGGCCCTAGTTTTCCAGAAGTTACCGTTAATCTCAGGGGAGAAATTTTAGGCCGCGTGAACCTTCTAAGCGAAGAATTATCCAAGGCCTCAATTGCGACCCCTGACGGAAAGACGGCACAACAATTCATAGACAATATCAAGGACAGCAAAGCTATTGCAGCAATGTTTCAGCCAGGTCCTTTAGAAGGACACACAGAGATCCCGAAACAGAATGCATTGCCTGATGAAGTCAAAGACATGCTGATGGGGCTGAAAGACCTTGAAAGTTGGGATCCTCAGTGGAATTTACCTTTGAATGCTGTCCAGTATTTCGCTGTTGAAAACGACATTATTGATCACTTTTTGAAAATGTTTCATTGCATTGACGTTCATATTGAAAACAAGAGAGAAGAGGCTCTAAATACAATCGCAATTGTCGCTCGAATTGCGTCAATTAGTCGCCGTATCGATTTAGCGAATGCCGTAGCTGAAAAGTGTTTTCAAACAGCAGAGCAATCACCAAAAGTAATTGAAGGTCAGGTGCTTCCCGCAATCTTGTTAATTGCCGCTGCTGCAAATCCAGAACGAACTGCTTTTGGCCAATGGTTGGATGATCAGATGACACGTCTTGTGCAAGTTCTCCCATTTGGAGAAACAAGTGAATATGCATTAAATTTCATCGAATTGCTTAGGTGCGTGGGAGATTTACCCGTTGGTAGTTTGGCGAGGGCTGAAGCCATAGCAAGATTGGGCATTCGGTAAATCCTTACCCTCTCCAATAGAATTGATAATCTTAGATCTAAGGCAATTTTCGCATGCACTCATTTCATGACTGTTGATTGTGGTTGCTATCAATTCGCCTAATCTTTTTCTTTGATTAGGCGTTATGCTCGCTGTTTGAGTTTCTTGAGTTGGTTGCCTCTCTTGATATATTTGCAATGTGGAATTTGCAACCTGAGAAAGTTAAGGAAACGTTATGAAAATTCCCTTTCCTAAAGTAATGCTATATTCGCCAGAGCGAATGCACTCTACATTTGAAAAAATGGAACCAGGCAATTTAGTTTGGGTATTGTCCGATCCTGCCGCTGCCGCCGCGTATTCACTGACTATTGCAGGTCTGGATATTCTTGAAGAGCCAAAATTTGAAATAAAACGCTCGGATCTGGATCGCGCTTTGCGTGAAGATTATCTCCTAATTCTCTCAAAGCCTTTTGAAGTTAGAAGTTATGTCGCAAGCAAGAGATACTTACAAAAATATTTGGATTTAGGAATCCAAAGGGCAGAAGAATTGGGTTTTTCTTTTATCTCGCTTGAAGAATACTGGAGAAATCCGAACGGTGTGATTGATTTAAAAGTTGAGCAAAACGAGCAATCAAAGTCATATCTAAATACAAGCCTGCATTATCGTGGAGGGGAGAATGTTAAGGCGCCGAACCAGAAAGTTGCGCCGACTGACGAACAAGAAAAAATTCTAGAAGCGGCACATCATTTAACTGGCAGTGACATCCTTAAGACGCAGGCTTTTGCTGGAACTGGGAAGACAACATTATGCTCATTTATTGCCGACACTGTTGAATGTGGCTCCGCAATATACCTTGCCTTTAACAAGGTCATGCAACAAGAAGGGAAGCAAAAATTAGGTTCCAGAATGGATTGTCGTACAACCGATAGTCTAGCTTATGCGATTACCAAACCTTGGGAAGAGTGGGGTGACCACCGTGTTAAAACTGGCATGAAGTTTCCTTATGCAGAAGTGGCTGATCGTATTGGGCTACCCGCTCACTTCGATGGCTTTAAAAAAGGGGCTTTAATTCGCCAACTATATTTGGGTGTCCAAAAATTTTGTTATTCGGCAGATGAGTGGTTTTCAGAAAAACATTTGACTGATTGTGGGTGGGACCCGAACAACACGGAACAGTTACTCGAATGGATGACCGATATTTGGTCAATGTTAATGTTGCCCAATAGTGATCTACCGATCTCTCCCGAACAAGTAATGAAATTGTGGGATTTAAGGGAAGGAACGATCCCATATGACGCAATACTTTTCGACGAAGCCCAAGATGCAAACCCTGCATTTATGTCAATTCTAAAGCGCTCAGAGTCGAAAAGATTTCTTATCGGGGATAATCACCAGCAATTATACGATTGGCGCGGTGCTGTGAATTCTATGTCTGAACTTTCAGGCTCTACATATCCATTAACCAAATCCTGGAGGTTTGGAGAAAAAGTTGCAGATTATGTAAACGCAGTACTTCAAAACAAATCGAAGAGTCCAGAGGATGCTGTAAAAGGAAATACTGGCCTGACCACCAAGATAAAATTTTATGATCCAGAGTACGGCGTTCCCAAATGGCCAATCACAGTACTTGCTAGAACAAATATGTCTGTTTTCAATCAAGCGGTGACAGTATCTGAGCAAGGACACACTATCCATATCGTCGGCGGAGTGAATGATTTAAATTGGATTATCTCTGACGCGTTAAAGCTCTATCGAGGGACACCGGCGAACAATGTTCATCACCTCATTTCACGGTTCCCAAATTGGGATGCGTTAGTTGATGAACAAGAATTTTCTGGTGACGCAGAGTTATATCGAATCAGGACAATAGTAGAGACACATCATAAAACACTTGAGCAACAGCTCGCTTTAATAAACAGGCAATTTACGCCAAATGAGAAAAAGGCTGCCGCAGTACTTTCTACAACACATAAGGTTAAAGGCCGTGAATGGGCGAATGTTGTTCTCACAGACGATTTTATCTCGAAGGATGAATTGGCTGGGCTAACGCCTTGGAAACGTGATGCTGAATTAAATATTTTATATGTTGCGGCAACTAGGGCCGTAGATGAGTTGTATATTCCTAATAATTTGCGGTA
Organism: Terasakiella sp.; assembly: GCF_048267425.1. Lineage (GTDB taxonomy): Bacteria > Pseudomonadota > Alphaproteobacteria > Rhodospirillales > Terasakiellaceae > Terasakiella. The sequence goes on along the minus strand of NZ_JBLWXN010000003.1, from coordinate 86,951 downwards.
CTAGAAATCTATTAAGGGAAATTCATGGTATTTATTCTATCGATAATGAAATACATCACCCGCTCTTGAACTTCTAACTAAATCAGTTTCCATTTTATAGCATTGCCTGCGTCTTTTGGGTGTGATTTAATTCTCTGTTATTGCCTTAAGTTTTAATTGTGCTCAGTGCCAATGAAACAACTTTTGTTTCATTTTTTTTGGGGGGGAGTGGTGAAAAGTTTAAAAGAGTTACTCAACCTAGGAAAAAACATCGCAGGTAAATGCATTCCCCTTAAAGCAGTAAGTTCACGACGCGCACATGCTACAAACCGGGGCTTTCAATATCAGCATTGGCTAACTGTTTTAGCATGGTTGAGAATGTCTGATGAGGATCTTTTAGTTGTTGAAGGTCGTGAAGATTTTGATCTCATAACCCGTGGGTTCGCAAAAATTTTTCAGGTTAAGGATTACAGCAAAGAACTTAAGCTCTCACATAGGCCAGCTGCTGTATGTGTCGGTAACTTTTTGAGTGCGCGCGCCGACAATGCTGGCGTTGATCTAACTTATACCTACATGACGACTGCTTCGCTTGGTGTGGAGCCCGATCACAATTTGTTAACAGGCCCCAATGGAATTCATGTGTGGAACAAGCTTCATGAATTAGATGATGTTCAAGGCGATTACCTTCATGATAGATCGGAAATCAGAGCCCTAATTCAAAGACCTTTAGATGATTACGAAAAAAGTAAAATAAAGGATGTTGATAGAACAGCTTTGGATAGGTTGAAAAAACACTTATCCCGTATCAGTGAAAAGAAATTTCAAGAAACGATTATCAAAAAGTTTTTCTGGGCCATGAACCTCGGAGATGTAAATGAAATTGAATCTCAAGTAGAGGAAAGCTTAAGAGAAATTGCGGTCGATATGAATGTCTTTCCTGACTTAATAGCTCAAACTCGTTTCGAGTTATATCATATGGTGGTCTCTGCTTCGTCAGGGGTGAATGATGGTAAGTTGACGAAACAGGATTTAGATGCGGTTTTTAGTAAAGGATTGATTTTTCAGCGAAGTCTGATTGATCACTATGCAAGGCAAGTTAAAGATATTGACCGGAACCCAACTGGTCAAATGATTTGCCACGATTTCAAGTTACCTGATGTCGTTTGGGGAAGGGGTAATGACATTCAAATGCTAAATACTTGGTTGGGGAGTGATCAGAATGTCTTGGTTATCAATGCAATAGGCGGAATGGGTAAAACGACACTTGCTAGGTATTGGGTAGAAAAAGTAGAGCAATTTGCAAAACGAGACATTCCAATATTTTGGTGGAGTTTTTACGAACAAGAAGCGAATTTTAAGGCTTTTTTAGCGCATATCTATAAGTGGATCGAAGGTGACGGTCTTTCGATAAATAATGAAGCTGAAGCATTAGCTATTTTACAAAAACTATTGAATAACCATGAAGTACTCATTGTTTTAGACGGCTTTGAACGAGAAGTTGACCCTTCTTCTAAAAGATGTATGGACGGGTTATGCAGGGCGTTTATATCATGGGTGAATTTAACTGAAAACAAAGCCAAAATCCTAATTACGACTCGAACTACTCCTCAAGAGTTACTGCCTGTAAGTGAAGGCACTAAATATAAACTCTTAAATGGCTTCAGTGAAGACGATGTTATTTCGTATTTTTCTTATATAGGTGTCAAAGGTGAGAAGGAAGAATTGTTATCTTTGTCGCTTCAGACTGGGCGCCACCCTTTGGCTATAAAATTGCTTGGTCAGTTCTTACTAACACATCGAACTCCTGAACTAAGAGATAATGATGGAATGACAGAGAATATTCTGTTGCGTATTCTTGAGGTGTTACCAGAAGAAGAAAACCATATTTTGGAGTTGATTGCTGCATGTTCTGGTGATGTACAAATAAATATTATTCAAAACGCAATAGAAGTCGATGAGGGCTTCGATAGAATGCTGGGTACTCTCGAGAATGCTGGCCTAATTGCTGTTTTGAATGAGCAAACGGTATCAATGCATCCCATCTTGAGAAATCTTATTTATGATAAAGTTGAAGATAAGAAAAATATTCATGCAAAATTGATCGCTAATTGGCTGCCGGCAAGAACTGCATTCGAACAATTGGAAAGGGTTTATCATCTAAGCCGGAGTGGTCAATATATCGAAGCCTATGAAGCATATAGGCTATGTGAAGCAAATCTATTCTATAAGAAAGCACAATATGTCGAATTACTGTTTGCATTAGAAGGCTTCAGGTCAGACAAAAATCTCAGAGTGAATACTGGTTCACCTATGATCGACGGCTTCATAATGAGCACAATATCAAACTGCCAAGCACGATTATGCCAATTTGATCGAAGTCTTGAAGTTCTTGAAGCAGTTGATGTCGTTGATCAAGAACATGGAAATCTAATGAGTCAAATTATGACTCGATTTAACAAAATTGAACGCTACTTGGTAATGGGAGAGCTCATTACTGCAAAAAGGTTAATTGACAGTATTCACGATCGTCTTGGCTTTTATATGGATAACCCGACCATTCAAGAGCAGAGAGATGAGGTTATCTATAGGCTGAATTCATATAGTTTGAAACTGAAAGGTTATCTTGGTGAGGATGACGCGTTTGATCATTTTGTTCCAGGTTTAAATAGTGCCACTAGTGAGTCGGGAGCCTCCATGATTTTAAGTTATGGGGCAATAACAGCAATGTTGAGTGATCAATTTGAGTTCGCATTGATACTGGCTCAAAAGTCATTTGAGATTGCTGTGTCTCAGGAGAATTTTAGAGGTGAAGCGCGAGCATTAATTGCGCTGCTAATCGTTAAGGTGCAGCAGCAAGAAGACCCGCTAGAAGAACTTTTAGAAGAAGCATTGAATACATTAGCGAAGGTTCGGAGTTTTAATCAAACTGAGTTTGAAATTGAATGTTTGCTTCAAATTGGTTGGATCCATTCCAAGTTAGAAAATTGGAATGAATGCAAAGAGATTGCACTGCTTGTGATGGAAAAATCGATTGAAACTGGCATGTTATTGGTTCGAATTGAAGCTCATATCTTGTTAGCTTTATGTTATGCATCTGAAGACAATTTTGATGCCTATGAATTCCATTTAGAGAAGGTTCAAAACTTGTCTGATTTTGGAGAAGGCTATTTCTACGTGAAAGCGCATACTTGGATAGAAGGTTTAGGCGATAATTAGGTTAGCGGGGGATGCCGCCCGTTCAGCTACAAGCAATGAAGTAGCTTAAATATGTTGAATCTAATTTTTTCTACAAAATCTTGGTAATAATTGTTGCTTGCTAAAAACAAAATCAGCGGAAAGTCCGAAAACATAACCGCTGCAAAACATGATGATTTTTGGCCGATCGCCATTTAACCTTATGGTTTATCCGTTACCACAACAGCCCCTTGCGGGAAGGAAAAGGGCTTTCTCAATCGGTCTATCCCTTTCAAAACGATTATCATTCTTTCTTATTCTAAATGTCAATAAGGTTTGGTTGCGGACAATTGGTGTTGAAGTGAGCCACCTTCGGTGTCTTGCACTTCAACACCAATTGTCCGCTCAAAAAATGATCGAAAATGTAAAGTTTTGGTGCTAGAATCTCTTAAAAATTAACATTTTCTTTTATGTGTTTTGTTGGGAGTTATATAAGTGTCTGATATTAAATATGTAATCGTAAATTTTACAAATCTTTGGTATACAGAACCTTTTTAATCAGAAAACTTAGACAATTTATAAAAAAGCGTGTGTCTCCTTGGAGTGCACGCTTTTTTTTGTGAAATGTGGTATTCCTGTAATACCCGCAATCATGGCATTTTTGATACTGTTGCGAACCTGAATGATAAAAATGGAGGTTTTACAATGGGTAAAAAGTTATTGATGATTACAGGTGATTTCACCGAAGATTACGAAACAATGGTGCCGTTTCAGGCGCTTATGGCGTGTGATTTTCAGGTGGACGCGGTTTGCCCGGATAAAAAGGCTGGTGATCATGTCGCAACGGCGATCCACGATTTTGAAGGGGATCAAACTTATTCGGAGAAACGCGGGCATAATTTTACACTGAATGCGACATTTGATGAGGTGGATGTCGCCTCTTATGATGGTTTGGTGATCCCCGGTGGGCGCGCCCCGGAATACTTGCGTTTGAACCCCCTTGTTCTGGGGATGATCCAACATTTTTTTGAAACCAATAAACCGGTTGCTGCGATCTGTCATGGGGCACAGTTGTTGAGTGCCGCCGGTGTTCTATCTGGTCGTACATGCTCAGCCTATCCGGCTTGCTCACCTGAAATTACACAGGCAGGCGGTACCTATGCCGATATTGAAGTTACGCAAGCTGTTACTGACGGGAATTTGGTAACTGCACCGGCCTGGCCGGCCCATCCGGATTGGCTAAAGCAGTTTATGGCGTTATTCTAAATCGAAATGAAAGAGACGGGAGTTTTCCATGTGTGAGCTATTTATTGGGGCCGAGAGTGACCTTTGGGTCAGTCAGTCGAAATCATTGCGTATAGATGGTGTGGCAACAAGTATCCGCATGGAAAACTTCTTCTGGCAAACATTAAATGAAATTGCCTATCGCGATGCGATGACGGTTAATCAATTGATCACCAAACTTTACCATGAATCGATTGATGCCGAACACGATCTGGGAAATTTCACATCGTTTTTGCGGGTGTGTTGTGGGCGTTATTATGCCTTGCTGGCTGCAGGTGATCTTTCCCCGTCCTTGGATGAAGAATTGGGAGGTGTGGATGCGCCGACGATTTTGGGACGGGAAGGTCAACGTCGGGCGCAAACCTTGTCACAGATCACGACGCAGACGTCTCTGAAAGTCAATTAGGTCGTTCATGTCATAATTTTGCCCGTTTTTTAGGTGAACTTACTCTGTAAGAATACTTAGGATGCTTTTTTCGGGTTGAAAGCCGGGTGGAGACACCCAAATAAGAAACATGAGCACGAACAGTCAACGTCATATATTTCTAGCAATAGGCTGGGTTTTTACCGGGCTGGGGTTTGTAGGCGTCATCCTTCCCCTTTTGCCGACAACCCCGTTCTTACTTGTCGCTGTGTGGGCCTTTAGTAAAAGTTCTCCCAAGCTACGACGCTGGCTGTTCACTCATCCCCGATTTGGTCATCACCTGCGAAATTGGTTTGATCAAAGAGCGATTTCCCGGCAAGCCAAAATTGTTTCAGTCAGTTTCATGGCCCTATCCGTTGGATTCTCCCTACTGATAAGTGAAAATTTGTATGTGATTGTTTCACTTGCAGTTATTATGGTTGCAACTGCAACCTTTATCCTCACGAGGCCGACTCCGAGTGCTGTTGCAATTAAGTCACAGTAACTTTTGGCGAGTCCTCTTGCCAAGATGCTGCGGAGCAGCATAAAAAATCCCCATTTTATGCGCCTTAGAAGGGCCGGCGATCCCTCGATTTACAGCGTTATAAAGCTTGTAAATTAGAATGATGCAATGTTGCAATGCGCAACTAAAATTACATTTGTTTAAATGAAGGGGTTGCAGGTATTGGTATGACCAAGGCATAAAAGCGGGACTAAAAAATGAATTTCGCGTATCCTATTCTTAGTTTCCCAGTTGGGAGACTGGGGAAGGTTACGCTCTAATTGTTCAGGGGAAACCCACAAAAATACTTTTTGCTGCGCGTGCGAGTGACACAACGCAATAAAATGTGTTGAGAAATCTTCCGTCAGGGAAGGACCAAGAACTGTGAGGATACATGGAAAACGGACAGATAATCGGGACACCGAAAGAGATCGTTAAGGGGGAAGCGCGGGTCGCGATGACTCCTGACTCCGCTCTTCAGCTTCAAAAACTGGGATATCAATGCGCCATTCAATCGGGTGCAGGCGTTATGGCTGGTTTTTCTGACGAAGCTTATGAAAAAGCGGGTGTCGAAGTCATTAAAACAGCCAAAGGTTTGTGGGAAAAGGCGGATATTATCGCCAAGGTCCGCCAACCGGAAACGCGCGAGTTAAAGTACCTTGTTAAGGGAAAAACCTTGATTTCCTTCTTCAATCCTGCCGGAAACGAAGAAGGTATGACAGCGGCAAAAGAAGCCGGTGCGAACGTTATTGCGATGGAAATGGTGCCGCGTATTTCACGGGCGCAAAAAATGGACGCTTTGTCCTCTATGGCAAATATCGCCGGGTATCGTGCGGTTATTGAAGCCGGGAATAATTTTGGTCGCTTCTTTACAGGCCAGATTACGGCTGCCGGTAAAGTTCCACCCGCCAAGGTTATGGTTGTGGGCGCGGGTGTCGCCGGTCTTGCTGCAATTGGTGCCTCTGTATCGCTTGGGGCGATCACCTATGCTTTTGACGTGCGCCCGGAAGTGGCCGAACAGGTTGAATCAATGGGTGCGGAGTTTGTCTATCTGGATTTTGAAGAAGAACAACAAGATGGTGCCGCCACAGGTGGGTATGCATCGGTTTCTTCCCCTGAATTTCGTGAGGCTCAGCTTGCTAAATTCCGCGAACTGGCCCCCGAAGTCGATATCGTTATTACTACAGCCTTGATCCCCAACCGCGAAGCACCAAAACTGTGGCTGGCCGATATGGTTGCAGCCATGAAAACAGGGTCTGTTATCGTTGATTTGGCGGCAGAGCGCGGCGGCAACGTTGAAGGAACTGTTATGGACGAGAAAGTGGTCACCGAAAACGGTGTCACGATTATCGGTTACACAGATTTTCCATCACGCATGGCGGCCCAGTCATCGACCCTTTATTCCACAAACATCCGCCATATGATGACGGACCTGACACCGGAAAAAGACGGACAGGTTAATCATAATATGGAAGACGATGTCATCCGTGGAGCCACGGTGACGTTTGAAGGCGAGGTCACATTCCCGCCACCACCGCCGAAAGTCAAAGCGATTGCGGCGCAAAAGAAACCGGAGGTCAAAGAACTGACACCGGAAGAAAAACGCGCAAAAGAAATTGCCGACTTCAAAGACGCAACGAAGAAACAGGTGATTATGCTGGGCGTTGGTGGTTTGTTGATGTTGCTTGTTGGCGCTTATGCACCCGCCAGCTTTATGAACCATTTTATCGTTTTCGTACTGTCTTGTTTTGTTGGTTTCCAAGTTATTTGGAATGTCTCCCATGCTTTGCATACGCCGTTGATGGCAGTAACCAACGCCATTTCAGGGATTGTGATTTTGGGGGCGGTTTTGCAGATCGGGTCCAGCAGTTCACTGGTTGTGATTATGGCGACGATTTCTGTCTTGATTGCTTCGATCAATATCGTTGGGGGCTTCCTTGTCACCCGTCGTATGCTGGCTATGTTTGAGAAGTCTTAAGGGGAAATAAAACAATGACTTATGGTATTTTGACCGCTGCTTATATTGCAGCTTCCGTCTTGTTTATCCTTTCTCTGGGCGGACTTTCAAATCAGGAAAAAGCGAAACGTGCCGTTTGGTACGGTATCGTTGGTATGGCGGTTGCGGTTTTGATGACCGTCTTTACCGCAGGCAGTTTGGGCTGGTTGATCCCGGCTATTGTTATTGGTTCCGTGATCGGTTGGTATGTGGCCGGTAAGGTGCAAATGACCGAGATGCCGCAATTGGTTGCCGCACTCCATTCCTTTGTGGGGTTAGCTGCTGTCTTTATCGGCCTGAACGCAGAACTGGAACTGCAATCCGTTTTGGGTATGGACGAAGCAGCACGCGAAGTGTTGACAGGTTTTGCCTTGAAACTGGCGCATAAAACCGCTGTTGAGATTTCTATTTTAAAGGTTGAGGTCTTTCTCGGTATCTTTATCGGGGCTGTGACCTTTACGGGTTCCGTTGTGGCCTTTGGTAAACTGGCGGGTAAGATCGACGGAAAACCGATCAAGTTACCCGGTGGCCACGTTTGGAACGCAACGGCAGCACTGGCCTGTTTGATCCTTGGTATTATGTTCAGCAATGATGCGGGGATCTGGACAATGGTTCTGGTGACCTTGATTGCCGGTTTCATTGGTTGGCATTTGATCATGGGCATTGGCGGTGCCGATATGCCGGTTGTGGTTTCCATGTTGAACTCCTATTCCGGTTGGGCGGCTGCAGCGATCGGCTTTACATTGGGCAACGATCTGTTGATCGTGACCGGGGCGCTGGTTGGGTCCAGTGGTGCTATTCTGTCCTACATTATGTGTAAGGCGATGAACCGTCATTTCGTATCGGTCATTCTTGGCGGGTTCGGCGGTGACGGTGGCCCGGCGATGGAAGTCGAAGGCGAGATGATCGCCATTGATGCTGACGGCGTGGTGTCTGCATTGGAAGATGCGGATAGCATTATCATCATTCCGGGCTATGGTCTGGCGGTTGCGCAAGCACAACAGTCTGTATCTGAATTGACCAAGCGTCTGCGGGCACAAGGCAAAGAAGTTCGTTTTGCCATTCATCCGGTTGCCGGTCGTCTGCCCGGTCACATGAACGTTTTGTTGGCGGAAGCCAAAGTGCCTTATGATATCGTTCTGGAAATGGATGAAATCAACGAAGATTTCCCACAAACCGATGTGGCGATTGTTATCGGGTCCAATGATATTGTAAACCCGGCAGCGCAAGATGATCCGAACTCTCCCATTGCCGGGATGCCGGTTCTGGAATGCTGGAAAGCCAAGCAGGTGTTTGTCTCCAAACGAGGGCAGGGGACGGGATATTCCGGTATCGAAAACCCGCTGTTCTATAAAGAAAACACCCGCATGTTCTATGGCGATGCGAAAGCATCACTGGACACGTTGCTGCAAAGTATTAAGTAAGTCAAAAAGGCAAAAGAAATCGCAACGCCTCTTGGCGAAAGTGATTTCAAACGTCTATAGTGAAAGGCCGTTTCCCGAAGGAAGCGGCCTTTTCTTTATTATGGGGCAAGCGCGATATGGAACTCGATAACGAAACCGGACTTTTGATTATTGATATGCAAAAGGCAATTGATGAACCGGTTTGGGACGGTAAAAATAATCCGGCCTATGAAACTCGTATTCTCGACTTGCTGACTCTGTGGCGGGCGCGTCAGTGGCCCATCTTTCATATCAAGCATAATGAGGCCAATCCGGCTTCGACCTTTCATACGTATGCGCCGACCAACGCCTTTAAACCGGAAACTGCACCCTTACCGGGTGAGATCATTATCGAAAAAGAAGTCAATTGTGCCTTTATCGGAACGGGACTAGGGTCCATGTTGCGAATGGAAGGGTGCAAGAAGCTGTTGGTCTGTGGTGTCGTCACCCATAACAGTGTGGATGCGACGGTGCGTCACGCAGGCTGTCTGGGGTTTGAGACCTATCTTGTCGCCGATGCCTGCACGGCCGTCCCAGTGGTTGACCGTACGGGGAAGGAATGGGCGGCAGAAGATGTTCATCAACTATATTTGTCCGTCCTGGATGGCGAATATTGTACGGTTGTGAATATGCAGGATGTTTTTACTGCAATTTAGGACTTGAGCAGGGTCAAGCGTGTTTCACTAAAAAGTTGGTATAAAGGTCCACCTGAAATATCAAGGCGGGAACAATGACACGCTTGGTTTGGAGTGATGAATACAGTGTGGGCGATGCGGAAATTGATCGCCAGCATCAGGAAATCTTTTCTTTGATTGACCGTCTGGATGATCAGGATATGGATGCGAGCGCCATGTCGGTGACGTTTGAAAAGCTGGACATTTATGTGCGCGAACATTTTGCAGACGAAGAAGAAAAGATGAAGGCGGGGGCCTATCCTGATTTGGATTCCCATATGCGCCAGCATGATGAATTTCGCGATTGGTTGCAGTCTGCCAAAGAAAGTTTTCGCACCAGCGACGGTGCCTTGGGGGCAATTGGGCAGAATATCCATGACTTTTTAAAAAGCTGGTTGTTAGCGCATATTCTGTATGCCGATCAGGCTTATAAAGGATATATACAGAAAGTTTGAGGCCGGGGGGCAAGAAAAAAGGCGAAGCTGCTATCAAGCGCTTCGCCTTTTTTTGGGTATAATGAGCCACGATTCGTTTCGTCTTGGTCAAAACAAATCAAGCGCCCACATCACCACCTTTCAAGTAGTATATAAACCGAACACATGATCAGGCATGACATGTGTTGGAAGAAAATAGTCAGTTAAACAATCATCCCTTTTAACAGGGAAGGTGTTTAGAAGCCTTCACGTTCCAGACGCTTACGCTCCAGCTTACGCGCGCGGCGCACAGCTTCTGCATCTTCACGAGCTTTCTTTTCAGACGGCTTTTCGAAGTGACGGCGAAGTTTCATTTCACGGAAAACGCCTTCGCGCTGCATTTTCTTTTTCAGTGCTTTCAGTGCCTGGTCGACATTATTGTCGCGAACTACTACCTGTACGATGGTCAGGGCCTCCTTATAAAAAATAACATCCGGGCCAAAATCCCGGTCCTTTTTCATCTCATGTAAAAGGAAGCGGGTCTCTACCATATGAAAGCGTTGACGTAAAGGGTTTTATCGGTGTGTAGAATATTTGTCGGCTTTTGAAACTTTTCTGTTATATTTGTATCAAGCGGCAATGAGAGTTTCTGAATGGATTTACCCACAAATTATATATCGGAATTCAAAGAATATGCTTTGCAGTTGGCAGAAGCATTTAAAGTGGGGATTGTTATCAGCAAACCAACAGGTGGAATCGTTTTGCAAGTGGGCTACGATTCTCACCCGATTGAGAATGTTCGAAATGTCGATTTACATATAGAAGGCGGTGTGAACTTTAATCTGGAGATTTCCAGCACGGCGCACGTGTTCGAAACGGCGCTAAATGCCATCGAAAAATCCTTAAATTTTTGCCTGAATGATCTATATCAACGTTATCGTATCGAACGTTATGAAATGTTTCTGGATACGGCGGCAGACTGGTTCTGGGAAAGCGGGCCCGATAACCGTTTTGTTTATTTGAGTGGTAAAGTCGAAGACGTTTTGGGCCTGAGGCCAGCGCAGATTATCGGGCATACACGGCGTGAAATTCACGGTAGGCAGCATGATATTTCGACACCGCAATGGTTGGCGCACTTAAAACAGTTGGAACGCCATGAACCCTATTGCGATTTTGAAACGCGATGGATGAGACCGGATGGGGGCATTCGACATATTAGCCTGAGTGGACAACCGATTTGGACCCAGAAAGGGGAGTTTGCGGGATATCGGGGAACAGGGCTTGATATTACGGGAAAAAAGCAAGCTCAAATCGACTTTCAAAATTTGGTGGAGGGATCCATTCAAGGGATTTGTATCCATCGTCACTGGGAATTTGTATTCGTAAACCCGGCTTTGGTAAAAATGTGCGGCTATGACAGTGCGCAAGAATTTTTAGCCGTTGGTTCGGTAGAAAAGATGATCGCCCCTTATGAGCGTGAACGTCTATATGAATATCGCTTGGCAAAAGAAAAAGGTGAGCAGATTGATACACACCATGTTGCAGATTATTTAACCAAAAGCGGTGACGTTATAACCCTTGAATCCATCAATAGTCTGATTGAGTGGAAGGGGCAAAAAGCCATTCTCAGTACGGTCATTGATGTGACGGAACAGAAGAAAGCGGAACAAAGACTGCAAGAACATCACGATCAGTTACAGGTGTTGGTCGCAGAGCGTACACAAGATTTGATGACGAGCGAACAGCGTTTTCGCAATGCGGCAGAAGCCGCATCTGATTGGTTCTGGGAAACGGATGAGAATCATAAAGTGACGTTTATTTCTGAACGTTTTTATGAGCTGTTCGATCTCACGCATGAGGACGTTCTAGGCAAGAGCCGATTGGAGATTGTCGAAAATCAAATGAAGATACCAGATGTTTCGCAGGTGTGGTCGGAACATCTTGAGTCATTGAACGACCATAAACCCTTTTCCATTCGTTATTGGGTGCGAGGGCGCAGTGCAGACGAGATCTGTATCGAAATTAAGGGGAAACCTCTTTTTGAAGGGGATGGCGTATTTAAGGGGTACATAGGCGCCGGGTCGGATGTAACACAAGAGGTCAAAACGGAAGAAGCCTTGCGTGTTGCTGTCAAAGAAGCAGAAAGCGCAAATAGTGCAAAATCAGACTTTTTGTCAAATATGAGCCATGAGTTACGAACGCCGCTTAATGCGATCCTGGGCTTTGCGCAATTATTGGAGAGCAACGGTCAAGCAAACATGAGTGAGCGGCAATTGATGCAATTGAAGCACATTCGTCTTGGCGGGGAACATTTGCTGGAATTGGTGAATGAAATTCTTGATTTGTCGAAAATTGAAGCGGGTAAACTCACAATTATTGCCGAAGATGTTGACCTTAAAAACCTGATTGATATTTGTTTGCCTTATGCGTCCGCTTTTTCGGAAAAATATAATGTGAAGATTGAGGATCGTTCTGTTGACGGTCTGCCATTGATTTGGGCGGATGCGCTACGGGCGAAACAGGCTTTGCTGAATCTTTTGTCCAATGCGGCCAAGTATAATCAGGAAAATGGGACCGTCTGGATTGACACAATGCGGACATCTGATGGTTTTGTACGGGTGACGATACGCGACAATGGCATTGGGATCCGCGAGAGCGATAAAGAAAAGATTTTCCAACCTTTCCAAAGGGCTGCGGGGCAAGACGGTGTGATTGAAGGCACGGGGATTGGGCTTGTACTGACAAAAAAATTACTGGAAGAAATGGGCGGACGGATCGGTTTTGAAAGCAATTATGGCGAGGGGAGTGCATTTTGGCTGGATTTCCCGGCGTCTGTTACCTCAGAAAAATCGAATATTGCCTCTGTTCAGTTGCAACAAGTCGATGGACGGTCGGTTTGTGCCCCTCAAAACCAATATACAATGTTGTATGTGGAAGATAATCCCTCAAACTTGTCTTTGATGGCGGGGATTGTGGATTGTATCCCAAATTTGCGTATGGTTTCTGCACATACGGCGGAAATTGGCTTAACCATGTTGCAGGCCCAGAAACCGGACTTGGTACTGATGGATATTAATTTACCGGGGATGGATGGCTTTCAGGCTGTTCGTGAAATTCGTGCGCTGAAAGATGTGAAAGATATGCCAGTCTTTGCAATAAGTGCAGATGCGCTATCGGATACGATCAGCAAGGGACAGGAGGCCGGTTTTGATCGTTATTTGACAAAGCCGATTGATTTGCCCCACTTTATGTCCATCCTAGATGAAGTTCTTAAATAGAAACAGGTGTGATACGTGATCCTAAAAATTGCCAGAATGGGGCATCCGGTCTTGCGGACCAGATCTGCGGAAGTGAATGATATTCAGTCCCCGGAAATTGCACGTCTTGTCGATGATATGATTGAAACGATGAAGGATGCAAACGGGGCAGGCTTGGCTGCACCACAAGTGCATGTGCCATTACGTGTGATGATCTTTCATGTGCCGCGTGGTCGTGATGCGCAAATCGAAGACGGTCTTCCCCTGACGGTGTTGATCAATCCCGAGATTGAGCCCATTGGTGAAGAGATGAATGCTGCCTTTGAAGGATGTCTTTCATTGCCGGGCATGACGGGGAAGGTCAATCGCTTTACGCAGATCAAATATCGTGGTTTTGGTCTGGATGGGACTTTGATTGAGCGCGAAGCCAGCGGATTTCATGCCCGTGTCGTGCAACATGAATATGATCATTTGGATGGAATTCTTTATCCGCAACGTATGGACGACCTGTCGACATTCGGCTATGTTGAGGAAATGCAAAAGGCAATCAATCAGGAATAAGACGGTGCAGGACATCAAGGTAAAAGACGACATTTTGCTGGCAACACTTCCCAATGTGGTGTTTGACGGATGGACAGACGCAGCCATTGAAGCCGGTGCGATTGAGGCCGGGTTTGACGCATCCATGGCCGTGCGTGCTTTTCCTGATGGGGTCAATGATATCCTTGCCCATTTTGCAGATTATATAAATCGCCGCATGGCTGCAGAATTGGTTGATCAGGATTTAAGTGACAAAGGGATCGGTCATCGACTGGAAATCGCCATGCGAGTTCGTCTGGCGATTGAAGCCCCCTATCGTGAAGCGGTGCGCAAGGCCATGTCCTATTACGCCATGCCCCAGCATGCGCCCCAAGGTGTGCAGGTCGTCTGGAAAGCTGTGGACGAGATGTGGTGGGGGTGCGGTGATGATGCGGTTGATTTCAACTATTATACCAAACGGGCTTCTTTGGCCGCTGTTTATAGTGCAACAATGGTTTATTGGTTGAATGACGATTCTGAAAATCAGGAAGAAACCATTCTCTTTTATCGTCGCCGTTTGATTGATGTGGTTAATGCCGTAAAAACCAGAAAGAAGATATTTTCCAAACTGGAAGATGTGTTTTGCAAGCTGGGTGGACGTCAAATGGCGAATGGGCTGATAAAACGCTGACTTTGTGAGATTTCTCACTTTCATTTGTGTCACAAAGGACTATAACCCGGTCCATGAAAACACATAATCAACATACGGGCGAGTTTATCGCTTTAATGGCGTTTTTAATGTCGCTGGTTGCGCTGGCGATTGATGCCATTCTTCCCGCTTTCCATGCCGTTGGGGCCAGTTACGACATTGTCGATGAAAACCGGTTGCAATTGCTGGTCGGTGTTCTGTTTCTGGGCATGGCGATTGGGCAATTGTTTTACGGCCCGCTTTCCGACAGCATTGGACGTAAGCCTGCGACTTACATTGGTTTGATCTTGTTTATTGTTGGGGCATTGGTTTCCGCCTTTGCACCCACTTACGAAATTGTATTGTGGGGACGTTTTTTGCAAGGCTTTGGTGTTGCCGGGCCGCGCACGATCTCTATTGCATTGGTGCGTGATCAGTATTCCGGTCGTGAAATGGCGCGGATTATGTCGTTTGTGATTTCGATTTTTATTATTATGCCAGCCATTGCACCGGCACTTGGCGCCGGGATTTTGGTGTTCGGCACATGGCATGCGATCTTTTTCCTGTTTGCCTTGTTGGCTTTTGTCGCACTCGTTTGGTTAATCTTACGACAACCCGAAACGCATCCTCAGGAAAAACGCACATCGTTTAGCCTGATGACAATTCTGCAAGGGGCGCGTTTTACATTGGGTAATAGACGTTCTTGTGGTTATATGATTGTTGGCGGTTTGGCTTTTTCCTGTTTGGTCGCTTACTTAAATACGGCCAAATTGTTATATGCCGATATTTTCCAGATTGATGAATTGTTCCCGCTTTATTTTGGGATGTTGGCGCTTTTTGTCGGGGCGGCATCAATCGTTAATGGCAAGATGGTCGTGAAATATGGCATGCGTTCCATGATGAAGTTTGCCTTGATCGCCATGATCCTCAGCAGTGGCAGCTTTTTCTTTTATCTCTATTTCACGTCCGGGCATCCGCCTTTCGTGTTGTTCATGGTGTCAATGGCGTCAATTTTCTTCTTTATGGGGATATTGTTCGGCAATGCCAATGCAATGGCGATGGAACCTGTAGGGCATATCGCGGGTGTTGCCTCATCCATCATTGGGGCAGGAACAACTTTTGTGTCCATGTCACTGGGCGCGTTGGTTGGTCAATTTTATGACCAGACGTTGTTGCCTTTGATCGGCGGGTATTTCGCCTTGGCGCTGTCTGCTTATGTCATCATGTCTATGATTGAACGAAAAGATATTGCGAAAGAAGTGACAGTGTAAAACCCCAAGGGGCAAATTAAATACCCCTTGGGATTATCGTTATTCTTTGGGCAACTCACCCAAGGGGTAAACCAAATTGACATGCCCCATTTTGCGCCCCCGCCGTGTGGAGGATTTGCCGTAGAGGTGGAGTTTGGCATTCGGTTCGTTCAAATAATCCGGCCATTTTTCCACATCAAAACCGATCAGGTTTTTCATAATCAGGTCATTGCGGCGTTCCACAGACCCCAGCGGTAAACCGCATACAGCACGCACAAATTGTTCGAACTGATCGGAATAACACGCATCTTGCGTCCAGTGACCGGAGTTATGCGGGCGCGGTGCCATTTCATTGACGATCAAACGGTCATCCTTGGTATGGAACATTTCAACGGCAAGCAAGCCGATCAACCCCATTTTTTCAGCTAAGGTAACGGCAATGCGAACGGCTTCTTCGATTAATCCATCGGGCAGATGCGCGGGGACGGTGGAAGTATCCAAGATACCATCGACATGATTGTTTTCAGCCGGTTCAAACGCGGTCCATTGTCCACAGGCACTGCGTGCCACAACAACGGAAATCTCGCGTTGGAAATCAACGAAACCTTCCAGAACGCTGGGGGCATTTGCCATTGAGGCATAAGCCGTCTCAAGATCGGTTTCCGGGCGGATCAAGGCTTGGCCTTTTCCGTCATATCCCATGCGCGTGGTTTTCAGGATGCTGGGACGGCCCAGTTCATTGACGGCCTTTTCCAGATCTTCCAGACTATCAACCCCTTTAAAGGGGGCCGTATCAATGCCGCAGTCATTGATAAAGTTCTTTTCAATCAGGCGGTCCTGAGACAGGTGCAGGCAGTTCCAGCCCGGGCGCACATCGACGTGTTCACTCAGCAATTGAACACTTTCGTGCGGGATGTTTTCAAACTCAAAAGTCACAACATCGCAGGCTTGTGCAAAAGAGACCAAAGCATCGCGGTCATCATATTGGGCAACCGTAGCTTTGTAGGCAACCTGTTCTGCCGGGCTATCCCGATCCGGGCCGAAGACGTGACACATATAGCCCAGACGCGCTGCGGCCAATGCTGTCATACGTCCTAATTGACCGTTGCCGATAATGCCGATGGTGCTGCCCGGTGGCAGAAGTTTTTGTTCAGCCATAACCTGATTGATCCTTATTTAATCGACGGGTTCTTCTGCAACGCTTGCGGTTTGTTGGGCGCGAAAGGCATCCAGTTTGGCGGCAACGCCCTCATCTTGCAAGGCGATGATGCTGGCGGCCATGATGCCAGCGTTTTTCGCCCCGGCATCCCCGATTGCCAATGTACCAACCGGAACGCCGCCGGGCATTTGTGCGATGGAATAAAGACTGTCCAGACCGTTCAGCGCACGGCTTTTGACCGGTACGCCCAGAACGGGCAGGGGTGTCATGGCAGCGGCCATACCGGGCAGGTGGGCGGCACCACCGGCCCCGGCGATAATGACTTGTAATCCACGTGCCTTTGCCGTGGTGGCGTAATCATACAGGCGTTGCGGTGTGCGGTGTGCGGAAACAATGCGTTTTTCGTATGAAACACCCATTTCATCCAGCATATCGGCAGCCAGCTTCATTGTCGGCCAATCCGATTGGCTTCCCATAATGATCCCAACAGAAGGTACAGCGCTATCCATAGTCTTCATCCTTGCACAAGACCGTAAAAAAGGGGCGTATTATATGTATGTCGGGCCAAATCGCAAGGTTTTTAAGATTTTTCAACGTTTTCAGTGTATTATGAAATAATCGAAAATGTTTGAAATGGTATGTGTTATGCCGATTGATGATATTAAAGCGACAGACGCACTGAAACCCTATAGCGGGCAATCCGGTCAATCCGGGGGGCAGTCGTCCTATGGCAGTTTTAAGGGGCGGCATAAATATCCACCGGTTAAACGCACGATTCACGATGTGACGTCTTTCATGAATATTCCACAAGACGAACTGACCCCGGCGGTGAGTGAAGCCATTGTATCCTTGATGGAGGAAGTGGATCATTTGCGTGAAGAGCTGTCGATGACACACAGTTTCGATGAAAAACTTTCCAGTTCAATGGATCGTCATATGGATTTGCCGGTTCTGACACGGCATGCCTTGTGCCGGGATATATCTGTGATGACTACTCGGATTGGGAAGACGATCAGCAGCGCGACTTTTGTGTATTTTCAAATAGCAAATTTTGCTGAGATAAAAAAACGAGCAGGCCTGTTGGCAGGCGATACTGTTATTCGGGAGGTTGCCGAAATTTTAAGCGGGCAACTGCGCGAAACGGACCGCATCGGTACATTGGGCGGGGATGGTTTTGGCATCGTCTTGACGCTCAGTGATTTTGACGCATCCTTGGTGAAAATTGATCATCTTGTTGAACAGGTTCAGCAAGGTCCAATTTTGTTTGATGGACGTGTCATGGATGTGGAAATCGCATACGGCCTGCACAGTTTGCATGCGGGTGAAAAAGTCGATGTCATTTTGAACGAAGCCGATAAAGACCTGCACAAACGTTTTGTCAGGCTATGATATCGGGCACAATCAAGGCTTCAAGTTTGGCAATCTGGTCTTTTAGGGTCAGTTTCTTTTTTTTCAGGCGTTGCAATTGCAATTGGTCATAAGGCGGCGTCAGGACCATGCGGTTGATCACATCGTCCAAATCCCTATGTTCGGTTTGCAGAATGGCCAGCTTGATTTTCAGCTCACGGGTTTCTGACATGACTTTCCCGACTTGTTATGTGTTTGTTAAGTCTCTAGATTTGAATATAGCATATAATTTGGCGCAGATAACAAAAAAGGAAATGAGATGAGTAAAAAACGCATCGGAATTTTGACAAGCGGTGGTGATTGTGCCGGATTGAATGCCGCTATCCGCGCGGTGACACGTCGTGCGATGGAAGGGTATGGCTGGGAGGTTGTCGGAATCCACAACGGGACCTTAGGCTTGATCTCCCCCCCCGTTGATGCCGAAGTTCTGGATCATAATACGTTCAGCGGGACGCTGTTGCGCCAAGGCGGTACCTTTTTGGGAACAACCAATAAAGGTGACCCGTTTGCCTATCCTATGGAAGACGGCAGCCTCAAAGACCGTTCGGCTGAATTTATTGAAGGTTTCCGCGAACTGAATTTGTGCGGCCTGATCGGGGTGGGCGGTGACGGGTCCATGAAGATTTTGAACAAGCTTTGCGAACGGGGTAATATTCCGTTTATCGGCATTCCCAAAACCATTGATAATGATGTGGCTTGTACAGAATTTTCCATCGGTTTTACAACCGCGGTCAATGTGGCTGTGGATGCGCTGGATCGTTTGCATCCCACCGCTGCATCGCATCATCGGGTGATGATATTGGAGGTCATGGGACGGGATGCCGGTCACATTGCGTTACATGCGGGTATTGCAGGTGGTGCGGATGTAATTCTTGTACCTGAAATCCCCTATGATATGGCAAAGGTCGCCGCGAAAATTCGCCATATTTATGAACACGAACATCGTAGCCATGCTTTGATTGTGGTGTCCGAGGCGGTGAAGGCCGCAGATGGAAAGCCGGTGATGACGCAAAATGATGAAGGACGTTTTAATTATGGCGGTGTCGGTCATGTAATTGGGGAACAGCTCTATAAAATGACCAAGGCGGAAACGCGGGTTACGGTTTTGGGCCATGTTCAACGTGGGGGTAAACCGGCGATGCGCGATCGTGTCATTGCCTCTGCCTTTGGTGTCAGCGCGGTTGATTTACTGGCGCGAGGAAAGACCAATCGAATGGTTGCGTGGCAGCATCGAAAAGTCGTGGATGTCGCCTTGGAAGATGTGGTGTCGCACTATAATAATATTGATGTTTCCGGCACGCTGGTTCATACGGCACGTGGACTTGGTATTTGTTTGGGGGATGAATGAAAAATCGGTAGGGATTGACAGACAATGCTGGCCTTACCAATTTAATTTATGTATCATAAAACCATCTTAAAACTGCCATAGGGAGGTTGTCCGCAATGAGCGTACTAGACCGAATTGAATCTCTCAAATCCAAACATGCAGATTTGGAACATAAAATCGAAGCAGAAGAAATAAGACCTCATCCGAACGACACGCTCATACACGATCTCAAACGACAGAAACTCAAAGTAAAAGACGAAATTTCCGTCCTGTCGCTTAACTAACGAGATACTTACCTATCAAATAGAATTTTTACAAATGACGCACTCTTATCCATGATGTGCGCGTATCCAAGAGATACGAATATAAACGCCCCGAACCTGTTTTCGGGGCGTTTTTCGTTATGTTGTAAGAAAGAAAAAACCCCGCTTGAAAACAAACGGGGTTTTTGGGATAGGCTGCGGTTTCTTTTACAGTTCGCCAGCTTCTTTTCTCAATCCATCACGCAGGACGAATTTTTGAATTTTACCGGTGGATGTTTTCGGTACATCCTGGAAAATAACCGTGCGCGGACATTTATAATGCGCAAGATTGTCGCGGCAATGTTTGATGATATCTTCTTCGGTGACGTTACCTGCATCAGGTTTCAATTCGATAAAGGCCGCCGGTGTTTCGCCCCATTTTTCATCAGGTTTGGCAACAACGGCAACGGCCGCAACAGCCGGGTGACGGTAAAGGGCATCTTCAACCTCGATCGAAGAAATGTTTTCCCCACCAGAAATGATGATGTCTTTTGAACGGTCTTTCAGTTGAATGTAACCGTCATTATGACGCACACCCAAATCGCCGGAATGGAACCAGCCGCCACGGAATGCATCGTCTGTGGCTGTCGGGTTTTTCAGATAGCCTTTCATCACGATATTGCCACGGAAGCAGACCTCGCCCATTGTTTCACCATCCCACGGTTGTTCAACGGTGCTTTCCGCATCAGCGATCATCAGCCCTTCTTCCAGTGTATAGCGCACACCTTGGCGCGATTTCTGGAAGGCTTGGCGTTCAATCGGCAGCTCATTCCATTCTTCTTTCCATGCGCAGAAAACAGCGGGACCATATGTTTCCGTCAAGCCGTAGGCATGGGTCACATCAAAACCTTCATCCTGAATAGCTTTTAAAACAGAAGCCGGTGGCGGGGCTGCAGCCGTCATAATTGAACATTTATGTTCAAACGGCTTTTTCTCTTCTGCTGTCGCATTAATGACAAAAGACAGCACAATCGGTGCGCCACAGAAGTTGGTGACTTTATGTTTTTCAATCGCTTCATAAATGTTTTTGGCATTTACTTTGCGCAGGCAGATGTTCGTACCGGCCTTGGCGGCCATCGTCCACGGGAAACACCAGCCATTGCAGTGGAACATGGGCAGGGTCCACAAATAGACTGCGTGTTGTTGCATGTTCCAGTCAAGGGCGTTGCCGATCGCGTTCAAATAAGCACCGCGATGGTGATAAACCACACCTTTCGGGTTGCCTGTTGTACCGGATGTATAGTTCAGCGAAATGGCGTCCCATTCATCGGCCGGGCCGCTCCAGTCATATTCCAGATCACCTTTTGAAATGAACTGTTCGTAGTCCTCCTGACCAATCAATTCCCCGCCTTCTGCCAAGGCGTCATCAATATCGATGATGATCGGTTTCTTTTCCAATCGGGCAACGGCGGCTTTGG
This sequence comes from Terasakiella sp., assembly GCF_048267425.1. Classification (GTDB taxonomy): domain Bacteria; phylum Pseudomonadota; class Alphaproteobacteria; order Rhodospirillales; family Terasakiellaceae; genus Terasakiella. Next base: position 65,757 of record NZ_JBLWXN010000003.1, on the reverse strand, counting down.
TCGTTGCGGAAAATTCACGATCCGTGAACAAAACCTTGGCTTCACCATGTTGCAGGATAAAGGCAATGGCTTCGGCATCCAGTCGGATATTCAGGGTGTTCAACACAGCACCGCACATCGGCACACCAAAATGGGCTTCGTATGTTTCCGGGGTGTTATTGCCCATAACGGCAACTGTGTCGCCTTTTTTAATGCCGAGTTTGACAAGGGCGGAGGCAAGGCGGACAGAACGTTCGTACGTTTCTTTCCATGTGTAGACACGATCACCGTGAATGACACTGGCGCGGTCCGGATAAACCATTGCTGTTCGTTTGATGAAGGATAAAGGTGACAGCGATTCATAGTTCGCGGGCGTCTTTTCCAAATGAAGGTCGTAGATGTTTTCCATGGTGTTTCTTCCCCGATTGGTATTTTGGTGGAGATTTATTGAAGGGATTCATAGCAGCATAGGCGCCGTTCAGGAATACCAAAAAGCGAGTATGCACGTAAAAATAAATCGGTATATGTGGATTTTTTGTAAGATATGATCTCCTTTTTCTGGGCGTAATGATTATTAAGAACAAAAAACCGGTAAAACAATACCAAATTAACACTTTTATTTTTTCTCGATTTGAGTCACACTCCAGCCTAGGTTTGAACGACAGGGAAGTCTTCGAACGTTTTTTGGGAAAATCGCTTGGAAATAGGGGACGTTATGACCAACCGGTACGAAGAAGCATACACAGAATCGATGGAAAACCCGGACGGGTTTTGGGCAAAAGCTGCTGAAGATATCAAATGGGACAAAAAATGGGACAAGGTTTTGGATGATTCCAATGCCCCGTTGTACCGTTGGTTTGCCGGCGCAGAATGTAACACCTGTTATAACGCAGTGGACCGTCACGTAGAGGATGGCCGTGGTGATCAGGATGCAATCATTTACGACAGCCCGATTACTGGTCATAAAAGCAAAATTACATACAGCCAGTTGCAAGATAAAGTGTCGCGTTTTGCGGGTGTGTTAAAGGCGCGTGGCGTTGGCAAAGGTGATCGCGTTATCATTTATATGCCGATGATCCCGGAAGCTGCGATTGCTATGTTGGCGGTTGCCCGCTTGGGTGCGGTTCATTCGGTTGTCTTTGGTGGTTTTGCCTCAAACGAATTGGCGGTTCGTATCAATGATGCGAAACCGAAAGTCATTGTTTCGGCCTCTTGCGGGATCGAACCGGGCCGTGTTATCGCGTATAAACCGTTGTTGGATGGTGCGATTGAATTGTCTGAACATAAACCGGACGCAACGGTGATTGTGGCGCGTGAAGAAGCCAAAGCCGAATTGAAAGACGGTTATGACTTCGATTACGAAACAGAAATGGCAAAGGCTGAACCGGCTGCCTGTGTTTCTGTTGCCGCGACGGATCCTCTTTATATTTTGTACACTTCCGGCACAACAGGCCAGCCCAAGGGTGTCGTTCGCGATAACGGCGGTCATATGGTTGCCCTGAAGTGGACCATGAAAAATATCTATAACGTCGAAGCTGGTGACGTTTACTGGGCGGCTTCCGATGTGGGGTGGGTTGTTGGACACTCTTACATCGTATACGGACCGCTGCTGCAAGGTTGTACGACGGTCTTCTTTGAAGGTAAGCCTGTCGGCACGCCGGATGCGGGTGTTTTCTGGCGTATGATCGAAGAATATAACATTCGCGTTCTGTTTACGGCACCGACGGCTTTCCGTGCCATTAAACGTGATGATCCGAAGGCTGAATTCCTTGGCAAGTACGATACATCCTGCCTGAAAGCCCTTTATCTTGCTGGCGAACGGACTGATCCGGATACTTTACAATGGGCACAGGATATTCTGAAAAAGCCAGTGGTTGATCACTGGTGGCAAACGGAAACAGGCTGGGCCATTTGTGCCAACCCGCTGGGGCTGCACGAATTCCCTGTCAAACCGGGTTCACCGACCAAGCCGGTTCCGGGCTGGGATGTTCAGGTTCTGGACGATGCCGGTCATCCGGTTCCTGCCGGTCAAATCGGTGCGATCGTTTGTAAATTGCCGTTGCCGCCGGGAACGTTGCCGACATTGTGGGGCAATGATGACCTTTATAAAGCTAAATATCTGGAAGAATTCCCCGGTTTTTACGCAACAGCGGATGCAGGCGTGATCGACGAAGACGGTTATGTTTCGATCATGGCGCGTACAGATGATATCATCAACGTGGCGGGTCACCGTTTGTCTACAGGCGGTATGGAAGAAGTTCTGTCAGCGCATCCTGATGTCGCGGAATGTGCGGTTATTGGTACGGATGACAAGCTGAAAGGTCAAATGCCGGTTGGCTTTATTGTCCTGAAAGCGGGTGTTGAGAAAGAACATGACGAAATCGTCAAAGAAGTCGTCAAAATGGTTCGTGAAAAAATCGGCGCGGTTGCAGCTTTCAAGAAATGCGTTGTCGTAGATCGTTTGCCGAAAACACGTTCCGGTAAAATTCTGCGTGGCACCATGCAGGCGATTGCAGATTGCAAAGACTATAAAATGCCTGCAACAATCGATGATCCGACCATTTTGCCGGAAATCGACGAAGCTTTGCAAACAATTGGTTATTCTTCTGCACGTTAAGTGCTTGGAAAATAATTCAGGAAAAGCGAGCTAGGATATCCCAGCTCGCTTTTTTTATTAGAAACAAATTGAAGATGGGACAGATGAATTTCTGTTTATGGGAGATTGGTTTTTAGGAACTTTTCAGATTATCCAGTAATTTCCCAAGGGCAGCTTTGGCATCCGGTGTATCCCATTCAGTCCGCCCTGTAACCCCGCCGCGCATCAGGCCGTTTTGATCAATAATGAAACTGACAGGCAGGCTGCTGATTTTCATCATGCGTAAAAATTCCTGATCTTTATCAGAATAAGACGCCATCGCTGTTAATTCGCGTTTTTCAAGAAAATCGTCCGGGCTTTCGCGGCCTTGGCGCCCCGTGGCAATCGCAAGAACCACAAAATCCTTCTCTTTAAAATATTTTGCCAATTCGTTCAGGCCGGGCATTTCTTTAATACAAGGCGGGCACCATGTCGCCCATAGGTTTAATAACACCACTTTGCCCTTGAAATCAGCCAGTGTAACGGTGTTGCCATCTTTGTCGGTAAATTTGGTCTGTGGGGCTGGCGGCGTATTGACCAGGTTTTTATATCCGCGGATGCTGTGTTTCAGATCATAGAAATCATCAGCAGAAGCGGAAAAATTTATCAAAAGAGAAAAGGCGAAAACAAAAAAAGCAGCAGCGCGCATGGCTATGACCCCATAGTTCCTGAGAATAGGCGAGACAGTATATTCGAAAAAGGTCAAGAATAGGGCAAAGTCGCCTTTATTTGGAGGTCATCACCCAAATACCGTCCCAGTTATCCGGATCAACGGTTTCTTTGAGGTGCTCGCAACGTTCAATATAAATTTCGGAAGCCTTATCTTTGGGATTGAGGCTAAGAACTTTTTTGAAGCTGTCAATCGCGTTGTTAAAGGTGCCTTTACGGTAGCATTCTATTCCGTCACGGAAATGGGCCAATGCATCGACCATATTGGGGAAGGTATCTTCGGTGTGATAATCAAGCAATTCGTAAATCGCAACCGGTTTGGTTTTGCCTTTTACAACCACATGATCCATTTCCCGGTAACGATAGGTGCCGCGTAAGGCCTTAAAGGTAAATTCCGAAATAAGGATATGGGCGCCATATTGTTTGGTGCCGCTTTCAAGACGTGCGGCTAGATTTACGCCATCCCCGATGACTGTGTAATCCATCCGTTTGGGCGATCCGATATTACCGGAAACCACGTTGTCCGTATTTAAACCAATGCCTATATCAATGGGCATCAAACCTTTGGCTGTGCGTTCTTTATTAAATTCACGTAATTTATTCATCATATCAATGGCGCATCTTACCGCCCGGTCCGGGTCATCTTCGTGCGGAAAAGGTGTGCCGAAGATGGCCATGATCGCGTCCCCGATGAATTTATCAAGCATGCCTTCTTCTGCGTTCAGGCAATCGACCATAACGGTGAAATACTCGTTCAACAGGCTGACGATCCCTTGTGCGCCGAGTTCTTCGGACAAGGTTGTAAAGCTTCGCACATCGGAGAACAGTACGGTGGCAACGCTGCTTTGCCCACCGAGAATTTCTTCGCCGCCGCCCATCAGCTTGTCAGCCAAACCCGGATCCATGTAGCGCGACATGGTGGATTTCATCCGTTTTTCCGAACTGATGTCTTCCATCATAATCATGGTACCGATTGCTTTGGAATCTTTATCCAGCAAGGGCAGGGTGGTAACGTTAATTGAGGTTTCTTCCGCATTTGGTCCGATTTTGAGAACGGCATCCAGTAAAATGTCGGCTTCGTTACTTTCCCGCACCATACGCAAACGTTCAACGACCCAGCTGTTCTCGTCTGTGAAAAAGTCTTCGTCTTTCTTGTTGATGACTTCATCTTGTGTGGCTTTGAGAATGCGTAATCCTGCGGCATTACAGGTGACAATGACACCTTCTTCATCAAAGGTGACAACCGCGTTACTCATACTTTCCAGCATGCTTTCGTTATAATTTTTCATCTGCTGAACGTCAGCAAACAGTTGGGCGTTTTCCAGCCCAATGGCAATTTGCGAGGTAAAAGCGGTCAGGCGTTGTTCGTCGTCCTGATTGAAGGGGCCGCCCTTTTTGTTCAGAACTTGCGTCACACCGATCACTTTTCCGTCCTTGTTTAAGACAGGACAGCAGAGAATGGAACGGGTGAAATATCCGGTTTGTTTATCAAAGGCGGGATTAAAACGAAGATCGGCATAGGCATAAGGGATATTGACGGTTTTCCCCGAAGTAAAAACCGCGCCAGCAATGCCGAGGTGATTGGGCAGGCGAATGTTGGTTGCGCCCAAGCCTTGACCGATCTGGGTATAAAGTTCGTTGGTTTTTTCGTCGTTGAGGAACAAGGTTGAACGATCGGCTTGCAACATCTTTGTGATGGCGCTCATAATCATTTGCAACAATGGGCCAAGGTTGATTTCCGAAGAGACATCGGAGACCACATTTAGAAATTCGGCTTCCTGTTCACGCAATTTTTCCATGCGTTCAATAAACAATGTACCTTGCAATGCAATGGAGGCTTGGGTTGTAATTGCCTGCATAATGGCAAGATCGTCTTGGGTAAATTTGCAGCCATCATTTTTGTTTAAGGTTTGCGCAACGCCGAGAATATCGCCTTTAACAGTGCGTACCGGGGCACATAAAATATTGCGTGTCTTGTATCCTGTGGCGTGGTCAACGCTGTGATTAAAACGCTTATCGGCATAGGCATCATCGACAATTTCAGCGGTGCCTGTTGTGTAGACAGCCCCCGCAATACCGGAATTATTGAGGATACGAATTTCGCGTTTCACATCACCCAGTGCAACCCGCGAATAAAGCTCGTTGGTGGCAAAGTCATTGAGAAAAAGGGTGCCGCGCTCTGAGTTAGTCGCTTTGGTCACGGCTTTCATAATAATGCGTAGTTGTTCATCCAGACTATCGGCACGGGCAACGTCGTGTGATACCTGCAGGACGAGCTCAGCTGAACTCGCGTTCACATAGGTATTGTTTTCTGAATCCTGTAGATCAGAACTACTTTCCGGCATGTTGTGCCTCCAACGTTTTCCTTAAGGCCGTGATTGTATCACGTAATTGTTGATTTTCATCTCGAAAGCTGCGTTCCTGCTCTTGTATTTGTTCATCGTAGCGATGTTTCATCAATTCCATCTCGTCACGCAAGGAACTGACAGTGCGTTGTAATTGCAGGGCTTCGCCATGTCCGTCTGCTTTGGTTTGCTGTACGGTTTCTTCTTTTTGTTGTTGTAAATTTTCCAATTGATCCCTTAAGGCCTGAGCGGTGTGGATTAAGGTGTTGGCTTCTTGCTTGCCGTCAGCCAAAGTTCTTTGAACTTCTTCATCCATATGGACACGCATCTTTTCCAATTCGTCGCGCAAGGCTTGGGCTGTCTGGGTTAATTGAAGGATTTCACCGTGTGCATCTGCGCGTGCTTTTTGGACGGCATCGTCCATTTCACGGCGCACGGCTTCCATTTCATCACGTAAGGCTTGTATTGTTTTTTGAAGCAGCAGGTTTTCTTGATGAGCATTGGCGACAGCTTTTTGCACAGCCTCATCTTTGTTGGCGTTGACCCGGTCAAGTTCGTCACGAAGGGCGGAAATCGTGTTGATTAAATGACGGTTTTCCGTCTGTGCTTTATAGAGCTCGCTTTCTTCTTCGGTTGTCATATTTCACTCGAATAAACTGACGCGTATTATGCAGTGTGCAAGAGTTTGTTTAAGAAAAGATTACTCCGTCACAAAGACGTCTTCCAGATCTTCAAATGTTCCATCTGTATTTTCCGGGGTAATCAGGGCAAAGACGTCTAAAATAATAACGGCATTTAAGGCGGCGTCGCGTTCAACACCATCATTTAAACGTTTGGTCAGGTGTGAATTGACGACAGAGAGCTTTGCGTAGCTTTCATTAAGGGCATCGAAGTTTATAGGGTCGTTGCGCTCATTTTGAACATTGTTGACATATTGCATTAACAAATTTGCACTGAGGGTGCGAAAGACGGTTTCCTGTTCATTGGCAAAGGGCAAATGAAAACGCGCAAGTGGCCGCAGGAATTTTGTATGTTCACAGCCTGAAGTCGCGCAAGCCAAGCCGAACAGGGAGGCAATTCCGTTTTGGAAATTGGATTTTGTAATGATTGTGCGCATGGGCGTATCGACTTCAATCACCGTTTTTTCATAAGAAAATTTGGTTTTGAAATGTGGTAAAAATTCTGAAAGGGCCAAGGCCGTAGGACACCATTCAACATCTTCACCAAGCGGACAGTTGGAACATTTATGATGGGATAGTTTCGCCCAGTCGGGTTTAGGGTTATCGTCGCTTAATTCAATCTGATACGTTTTATCATTAAAACGCAGGTCCATTGTTATGATTTGCTGGTTGGCAGCATAAAACTTGTAGGTGATTGTTTGCGACATGGTGACATTCCCTGTGGGCAGAAGTCTTTAGAGGAACGCATTCTGTTTAAAAATTGTTTTTATTTTTCGAATGCGTTCCTCTTCTTGGTTAAATGAGGAAAAGGTTACTTAAGGCTTCTGCTAGGTCATCACCGAATGAGGCGCTTTTGTGAATAATCGGAACGCGATCAGACAGAAGTTGCAGATAAGGATCATCTTCGGGCAAGCTTGTAATCAGCGCCGTCGGAATGTTGCGAGTGGCGGGCATGGCTGCAAGACCGGAGGCCAGATCAATACCGGACAGTTCCGGCATCATGGCGGAGATAATGACCAAATCCGGTTTTGTGCGGATAATCCTGGGCATTGCATCAAGGGCAGATGTGCATGTGGAAACACGATAACCACATTCTTGTAGTTCGCGTTCAACAAAATGTGTCGCCGCGCCATGTAACATGACAAGCAGAACTTCAACATTGCGCACCTCAAGGATGCTGGCGTCCAGGCGGACTTTTGCGGGAAGTTCGCGCACAAGGTGAGAAATGTCACGTTCTTCGATGTCCGGTTTCTCGGCAATGTCGATCATACAATCGATATATGTTTGGATATCATCCAGTGTGCGTGGCGGATAATTTTTGACGTTGGCAAGATAATCTTCACAGCGTGCAGCCACGGTTGCCAGTGCAGCCAGGTCATAGTTGTGTGCTTGCCCTTTAAAAGACATGGTAGCGCGCTGGACCTCTTCCACCAACACTTTGATATCATTGCGTTCATGGCGCACTTCATCGATGGAGAAGGTTAATTTTTCGAGTGTGTCTTTGACTTCGTCAAGAAATTCAGCGCGTAGTTGGTCAACGATTTCCCCCACGCCTTTTGCGTAAACGCCGTCCATATTTGACTGCATGGTTATCCCCCTCGTGGGCTTTGATTTTCGTTTTATTTCATTTTATTAGTGCAAATCTTGCCTGAAACATGAGTGGCGGACAACTATCTTTTTTGGGTAAGCCTCTGTGCATTCGCATTAGTAGGCCTTCTACCCAAGATGTAAGAAGCGTATTTGCGGTCTTCAAGCAGGATATGCATCAAAATCCATCGCTTCAGGAATGTATGGATTTCTTCCGCGTCTTTTTCTGATATTGGGAAACGGAAGTTTCTTTTCAATTCATCAACCTGTCCGACCAGTTTGGCATGAGTATCCATATGCGAAGCGGCTTCTGAATAGCCGGATTCAATAAAGATGTCTTCTTCGCGGGAAAAGTGGAAGCTTGTGTAATCCATCAGGCCATCAATAAGGCGTGCAATGTCTTCTTGAGGTTTTTGAGCGTCAATTGCATGAATAAGGTCTTTGGTTAATTCAAGCAGGCGCTTGTGATGGGCATCAATTTCAGGGATACCGACGCTATAGGCATCGTGCCATATCAGTAAGCTTTCATCCCAAAGACGGGAGTTGGACAAAGCACGCATTTGACGGGTCACGGTTTCCAGAAGTTTCCACTGTACGATGGGGATTTCCTGAATGGCAGAAACTGGGATTAAAGCGACCGCGCAATTGGGGGAAAATGCCAGTGTAAAGATGCTTTTCATCTTGTAAACAGCATGATCTTCAAATAGGGCGTCCCCTGACGAAAGTGTAAGAAAGTCATTTTTGCCCAGTTGGAGGGTGACTTGGCCTTCCTTGATTAAGCCAATATAATTTTGGGTCAAGCTGTAATCATGCAGGTCATTGATATCTTTTATTAAATGCATACTGGCCGCAATCGCATTTTTTATGCCATCGGATATAGAACCACCGAATAGCCATGATTTTTGCAATAATTCGCGTTTTTCTGCCAAGGCGGCAATGGCGGAAAATGAATCGTTGCGCTTAACAAATTCCCGGTACATTTGGATGGGTAGCTTCAAGGCTTTGACAAAACTGACTGCCCGATATGTTTCGCTGGACAATGCATCGCAAAGACCATGCATATCGCCCACAAAACAACCTGCCGACATACGGTGTGTTTGGTTGCTGATGGGGTCGAGGATTTCTGTTGTTCCGCTTAAAATAAAATAAGCATGGTCGATTTTGTCACCGGCTTTGAGAATAATTTCTTCCGGGTTGATCGTCACAATTTCATGGTTCAACAAAAGCCTGAATTGGTTTTGTGGGAGATCGGGGAAAAAGGATTTGAGCGATTTTAAGGCACAGTCAAACGTATAATCATGATTGCTGGGGATAATGATATCTTCGGTGCCAAAGGGGGCACCACTGCCGATCAGGCGTTCATCTTCATTCAACAGGCGTGCGGTGTGGGCAAAGATGATTTTGCTGGATTTATCATCCGTAAAATCTTTAGCTTTACCGTGAATCATGCCCCCACCGTTATCGACCTTTTTTATATCACAGGGTTCGAGATAGGCTTGTTTCACCTGATCACAAAATTTCTGCGATATGCCGGGGGCAGTCTCGTCTGTGGTGATCATGGTGTCCAGTACATCAAAGGCCGCAATATCAGCGAGATGCCCGTAGGTTTTATAACCACCGTCCCATTGGGTGCGGAAATACAGAATGCTGGTTTCCATCGGATGAGGGGAGTTGACAGGTTTGACTTCCAGCCCGTCAATATCGTTCCATGTGCCTTCATACAGTTCGTGAATATCGAAGAATTGATCAAAACGGCTTTCGTCCAGGCCCATAAGGGCGGATAATTTTTTAACGGTTGCATGGCGAACCAAGGAGGTTGCGAAAAATTTAATCCGATGATCGGAACGGATTAATGTCGGTAAACCTGCAAAATGATCATCATGGCAGTGGGTCATAAAAATCCCTTCAACTTCGCTGATATCGACGCTGAGGGATTTTAAAGTCGTTTCAATATTAGGGCCGACATCAATCAAGTAAATGCGCCCTTGGAAAGTAAGCAAGCTTGCCATAGAGGGACGTTCAATATCCCAGCCATCGCCTTCGCCAGAATGCACAACACTGAAATATTCTCGTGCAATTTCAAAATGGCCCAAGGCATAAGACGGCATATATTGTTCGCCCTCAGCCAAATTTAGGTCAACTTGGACGCTTTCATTTTCATAAGTGAATTCAAAAACATTTACATCCAGACGGCGCACGGCGACACCGTTTCGAATGGGTGTTATTGCGCTGTCCACAACAAGACTATCGAGTAATTCTTTAGGGTTGGCAATTTGACCGAAGGCGAATTTCAGTTTCAGGCGCATTAATTCTTTCGCCTGTTCAGGGCTGGCCCCTGCGTCCATCAGTTCACGTTCACTTACCAGACCGTAATTGCCACGATAGATATATTGAATTTGTGCAGAAAGTTGGTCGGGATGACCAATCAACAGGGGTTTTACCCCGGTATTGCCCGGATGATCCGGTAAAATCATCCCTTGGCGGTATAACATCTGCAGGACAGGGAACTCGCCCAGATTAGAGAAACTGCCTTTTTGAACACTAAGATCTGATAGTAAAATGGCATTGGGGCCGGTTTCTAGAAACACGGGGCTTGCCTCATTTTGCAAGATAAGCCCGCGTTTCATCATATGTTTGACTGAGTCGGCCGGACATCCGCATAAAATACGCAGGTCTGCATCAGGAAATTCCAGCCAGAAAACACCGTTTGCCAGTTTGGACTTGATAATCCGCCCCATGAATAAGCCCCTTCATTATATCAGTTTAAGACATTCTGACATAACTTAGGGCTTTATCCCAAATGCTTTATGCCCCACAGCATTTTTTGAATTTCTTACCGGACCCACAAGTGCAGGGATCGTTGCGCCCGACTTTATTGGCCACAATGCGTTGTTCCTGAGCGGGGTTCATTTCACCGTCTTCATAATACCAGCGGCCCTCGACCTTGGTAAAACGGCTACGTTCGTGATGGACCTGCTTACGTCCATTGATTTTGAAAAAGGCACGAAATTCAACAATGCCTGTGTCGTCATCTTCCTGACCACCTTCAGTTTTGACGATTTCCAGACTGTCCCAGCGTGCTTGATTGGCCCATTGCGCGGTTTCTTCAGCGTCATAATCTTTGCGACTGGCAAAGCTGAGTGTTTCTTCAAGATAGCCAAGATGGCCTTTTTCAAAAGCACTATAACGTGAACGCATCAGTTTTTCAGCGGTGGGTGCAATCTCACCGTTATGAAATGGGGCGCAGCAATTTTCGTATTCCTCGCGAGAGCCGCAGGGGCAAAGAGACATGATCTCGTCCTTTATTCCAAATGTTAAAATTTTCTTGTGATCCCATTTGACGCGGGCTCTGTCAAGTCACAAAAAAAGGCGGATCCTTATTCACAAAGATCCGCCTTATAGTTTTAGGGGTTCCTTACCATTCGAAACGTTCAATTCCTTCGAAGGTTAATTCGCTGCCGTCGGAGAAAGTGATGGTACCGGAGGCATCGTCTGAAAGCTCGATATATCCATCGGCTTGTTCTTCGACAGATCCATTTTCCAGATCCAGTGACCATTCATGTTCGGCTGCGGCGCTGCCATCTTCATTTTCAAGATAGACGGTATCCATCCATCCTTCGGCCCCACTGTCTCCACCATGAATAACATCATCGCCGGACCCTTCACCGAAATAGAACAAGTCATCGCCTTCACCGCCAATCATGGTGTCGTTGCCAGCTCCGCCATAGAAGGTGTCGTTACCGGCGCCACCGTCCAGCGTATTGCTGCTCCAATCATTGCCGGCATCCAGAACATCATTGCCATCTCCGCCGGATATGTCGTCAGAACCACGACCACCAAACAAGGTGTCGTCCCCGGCACCGCCATCGATATCGTCATTGCCCCAATCGGTACTGTCGCGATCATCGCCGTAGATGGTGTCGTTTCCGCTCCCACCAACCAGCTTGTCATCGCCCCCATCGCCCATCAGGGTGTCGGCGCCGGACCCACCGACCAATTCGTCGTTACCAGACCCGCCTTCAAGTGTATCGTCGCCCGATCCACCATGCAGGGTATCGGTTCCAGAGTCCCCAATCAATTGGTCATCACCGGACCCGCCGACAAGGAAATCATCACCGGATCCACCGTCCAGAACGTCGTTACCACCTTCGCCGTAAATTTCATCGTTGCCGGACCCGCCGTCTAATGTGTCGTTGCCATCGGTGTTATTGTCTGTGGCGGCATCCAGATTGTTGCCATTATCGCCGTACATTACATCGTTATGTGCGCCACCATAGACACGGTCATCGCCAGCCCCACCGGACATAAGATCGTCGCCATAGTTGTCACTGTCGTTGCCGACACGGTCATCACCTGCATTACCTTCGTAGACTTCCTGACCGCCTTTAACCCAGTCAAAACGGTTGGCATTCATATTGTCTGCGTGATCACTTCCTTCGTTGTGCACAAAGGCGTTATCCCCGCCCATATCCGTTTTTGCTTCTTCGAATTCACGATAAGCGCTGTTATCTGTATTTTCGTTTTCGGCTTCGATATTGGATAATGGTACTTCTTCTTCTACGACTTCATGTGCTGCGATTTCAGCACTTACACTTGTCGTTGCTGTATCAGAACCTTCACTGGCGGTTACAGAAGCAGACAGATTAAATTCGCCATGACCTTCGGGTAAGCGAAGGACGACATCTCCCAGATTGTCAGCCGAAACATCAGCCGATCCTGCGGTGATGGTAACTTCTTGTCCGTCAACCAACAGGACGGCTCCATCAGGAATATCGCTAAGCGTTACATCAGAAAGAGTTTCTGAACCGTCTGTATCCGTTAATTCGGCACTCAGGTTTACGGGGTAATCGACAAATGTTTCACCCGGATTATCCGGCAATGTTTGTGTTGCATCGATGTTATCGAGATACATTCCCCGGCCATAATCCTGTGCATCGCCGACACTGACAAATTCGATGGTCATAGGCTCGCCCGTTCCGGTAAAGCTGAAAGACCCATCTTGCCAGTTGGTATCTGATCCATGAGAATTGTCGTGGCTGAACTCCGCAACCGTTTGGCCATTGATGCGAACTTCAATGGCATTGACGTTTTCATCAAAGCCGGGGCGACCAGAATAATCAAACTCGATGTTGTAGGTCGCATCTTCTACCGTATCAATGGTCCGATTAATGCTGGTTGCATCATCATAATGGTCGCGCGCATCGTCATTTAATTCAACGTAGGCCCCATCACCGGAATAATCATCGTTATAACGTGACTGGTTCCAGACTTCGATGGCATCAGAATTTGTGTCCCAACCATCCACTTCACCGGAATGGAAACCGCTGCTGGCTTCGCCAAAGCTTGTGGAAAAGACTGATGTGGTTTCACCTGCTTCGGCGCCTAGAACGATTGGGCTTGCGTCACCGATTTCAAGGTTCAGTAAAGGGGCATCAGCATGTGCATCGGCTGTGACCTGGGCCGATGTGCTGCTTGTCGCGCTATCATCCCCGTCTGTTGATGTGACGGAAGCGGAAAGATCAAAACCATCGTGGCTTTGTGGCATCCGCAGAACAACATCACCTAAATCATCCGTGGAAAGAGTTGCGCTGCCATCATTGACCTCGACTTCTTCTCCGTTTACCAGAAGAACAGCCCCGTCGGGAATGTCATTTAAGGTGATGTCGGATAATGTTTCCGATCCATCCGCATCTGTTTGGGCAACGTTGATGTCAATGGGGTAATCAATGACAGGGTCACCTGCTTCAACATGTTCAAATTCGATATTGTTGATCAGGAAATCGTCATCATTTCCAGGTGCGGTGAAAATAATTTGATCAAAGGCGCTGTTGTCATCTGTATGGATTGTGATTGCGGCATCAACGCCGTCACTTCCCCCATGAATAACGCCTTCACCAACTTTTTCACCATCCTGATACAGTTCGTATTTGGCGTCTTCTTGACTGTTTTGCCAAGCAAAGGAAACATCGACACTGGATACGTCATTATCAAAATCAACGATTAATTCCTCAGATAAACCATTGCTGTGACCTGTTTCGACATCGGCACCTGAAGCTTGACCGTTGACGCCAAAACCTGAAGGGCTTCCGTTGCTAATACCTATATTATCGCTGGAGGCTTCGCTCAGTTGCCCATGATCAATGACCCGACCAGAGACGCTAAATCCATTTCCACTGTCCAGCACGTTATTGTTGTCGATTGTTACTTCTGTGGTTTGTCCACCCACAATCTGGGCTGTTCCGTCACCAATATTCATAGAAATTGTGGGGGCATCGGCCACTGCACTGACATCAACAGTCGCGCTTGATGAGGCGCTGTTGGTGCCATCGCTGACGGTATAGCTGAAGCTTTCGGTTCCACTGTAATCGTCATCGGCGCTGAACTCGACCGTGCCATCTTCATTCAATGTGACAGTCCCATTGCCAACGTCAACGCTATCACCTGCTGATACATCGACACCGTTGATTTGAGTGATGTTGAGATCATCACCTTCAATGTCGCTGTCATTGCCTGTCAGATCAAGTGTGACCGGCGTATCTTCCAACGTACTTGCCGTATCGGCACTCGCTGTCGGACCGTCATTGACCGCGGCCACTTCGATGGTACCGCCGGCGGCTGTTGTTGTGGTGCCATCAGAAACATCATAAGACAGATCGATGGATCCGTTGAAATCATCGGCCGGTTCAAACGTCCAGGTGCCATCGCCGTTATCGGTGAGGGTGCCGCCGTCAGCAGACAGGTTCTGAACGGACAGGGTATCGCCATCGACATCTGATGCGTTGGCGAGCAACTGATCTTCAGAGATGGTGATGGTGCCATCTTCGTTCATGGCAAACGAGGTGTCTTCGGACACGACCGCTGCGTCATTGACCGCGGCCACTTCGATGGTGCCGCCGGCGGCTGTTGTTGTGGTGCCGTCAGAGACATCATAAGACAGATCGATGGATCCGTTGAAATCCTCAGCCGGTTCAAACGTCCAGGTGCCATCGCCGTTATCAGTAAGCGTGCCACCGTCCGCCGACAGGTTCTGAACAGACAGGGTATCGCCATCCACATCCGAAGCATTTGCCAGCAACTGATCTTCAGAGATGGTGATGGTGCCATCTTCGTTCATAGCAAACGAGGTGTCTTCGGACACGACCGCTGCGTCATTGACCGCGGCCACTTCGATGGTGCCGCCGGCGGCTGTTGTTGTGGTGCCGTCAGAGACATCATAAGACAGATCGATGGATCCGTTGAAATCCTCAGCCGGTTCAAACGTCCATGTGCCATCGCCGTTATCAGTAAGCGTGCCACCGTCCGCCGACAGGTTCTGAACAGACAGGGTATCGCCATCCACATCCGAAGCATTTGCCAGCAACTGATCTTCAGAGATGGTGATGGTGCCATCTTCGTTCATAGCAAACGAGGTGTCTTCGGACACGACCGCTGCGTCATTGACCGCGGCCACTTCGATGGTGCCGCCGGCGGCTGTTGTTGTGGTGCCGTCAGAGACATCATAAGACAGATCGATGGATCCGTTGAAATCATCGGCGGGCTCGAACGTCCATGTGCCGTTCCCGTTATCAGTAAGTGTGCCGCCGTCCGCCGACAGGTTCTGAACGGACAGATTATCGCCATCGACATCGGATGCGTTTGCCAGCAACTGATCTTCGGAGATGGTGATGGAACCATCTTCGTTCATGGTGAAGCTTGTGTCTTCGGACACGACCGCCGCGTCATTGACCGCTGCGACCTCGATGGTGCCGCCGGCGGCTGTTGTTGTGGTGCCGTCAGAGACATCATAAGACAGATCGATGGATCCGTTGAAATCATCGGCGGGCTCGAACGTCCATGTGCCATCGCCGTTATCAGTAAGCGTGCCACCGTCCGCCGACAGGTTCTGAACAGACAGGGTATCGCCATCCACATCCGAAGCATTTGCCAGCAACTGATCTTCAGAGATGGTGATGGTGCCATCTTCGTTCATAGCAAACGAGGTGTCTTCGGACACGACCGCTGCGTCATTGACCGCGGCCACTTCGATGGTGCCGCCGGCGGCTGTTGTTGTGGTGCCGTCAGAGACATCATAAGACAGATCGATGGATCCGTTGAAATCCTCAGCCGGTTCAAACGTCCATGTGCCATCGCCGTTATCGGTGAGGGTGCCACCGTCCGCCGACAGGTTCTGAACGGACAGATTATCACCATCCACATCCGAAGCATTTGCCAGCAACTGATCTTCGGAGATGGTGATGGAACCATCTTCGTTCATGGTGAAGCTTGTGTCTTCGGACACGACCGCTGCGTCATTGACCGCTGCGACCTCGATGGTGCCTTCAACGGTTGTTGTGCTTTCGCCGTCTGTTACTTTATAGGAGAGGTCGATATCGCCGTTGAAATCGGCATCGGGTTTAAAAGTCCATGTGCCGTCGCCATTGTCGGTCAGACTGCCGCCGCCCATTTGCAAATCGAAAGCTGTCAGTTGGTCACCGTCCGCGTCTGTGACATTTTCCAGAAGGTCGGCTTGGGTAATGGTCAGGGTGCCGTCTTCGTTGACTTCAAGGGATGCATCTTCTGTTGCAACAGGTGCGCTGTTTTCTTCTGGGTCGTAAATGCTAGCCCCTTTTTTTATCTCGATTTCGGGAACAATATCGACTTGGAACTGAATGTCGGTTGTTTGCTGAGGATCAATGGCGAGATAAAACTCGTTACTATCAGAAGTATTGATGACGATAGAACCGTCTTCTTGGATGTAGCCCGCAGAAGAC
Organism: Terasakiella sp.; assembly: GCF_048267425.1. Taxonomy (GTDB): domain Bacteria; phylum Pseudomonadota; class Alphaproteobacteria; order Rhodospirillales; family Terasakiellaceae; genus Terasakiella. The sequence goes on along the minus strand of NZ_JBLWXN010000003.1, from coordinate 49,112 downwards.
TCAACGCCTTGGGGAAGGTTGCGCAGGATAATCTGTTGGTTGGTACTATCGGTATATTTAGATAAATCAAGAGAAAGGAGAGCGAATTTTCCGGTTTGGGCGGCAGAGCTCAGGTCTTCCGAGGAGATGTTGACTTTCAGGTGTTGCAGATTGTTTGCGTCATCGTCGTTTGAAAGGTTGCCATCTGTTGAGATATTTTGTTCGCCAAGGGCTTTGGATTTATCGCTCGCAATATGGGTGGATTGCAGGGCCAGATCGCTTTCCTGTTCAATCTCAAAATTGTTAATAACGACAACTTTGTCGGACAAGCCCTGATCGTTTGCCCCTGTGTCGAGATCAAACATTTCGATACTGCTTTTGGTGGCCTGATTCTGTTCCATGAGAGCTCCCCTGACGCAAACACCGGATTCGGGTGTAAGCAACTTTTGAAAAGTAAACTAGAAGTTGCCTTATCCTATCATAGAGGAGGAGATGAGATTTGGGCTTTCCATATCTTCATGTAAATAAGATTAATTAATATTATTTAAAATAACAATATTGATATTGGTATTAAGTATAATTACGTAAATATAAGGGAACTTACTTATAGCTATATGGATAGGTGTTACAATTTATTAACCAACGAATCCTACACTTTGAATAGAGTCTACTAAAGTCGAAGCATTTTACGTTTTAGTAAATATTTGAAAAAGTTAATGAAATAATCCTATGGCCCGTAAAAAAGCACAAAACCGATTTGTAAGACCAATGCATCGCGTCATGCTGAGTCGCATGGATGTGCTTTTATCGTCATTTGCTGTAAATTTGTTGACATTAGCTCTACCTTTGGTGGTTCTTCAGGTATATGACAGGATTATACCCAGCAATTCCACAGACACCTTTACCTTTATGGTTTTGGGATTGATTGGTGTTGTTTTGCTGGATGGAAGTCTACGGGTTTTAAGAACATATACGATTACATGGGCAGGGACACGCTATGAGCATGCCGCATCTGTGCGCGCCTGTGAAACTTTTTTAAGTTCGGAAATTCAGGATTTTGAGACAACGCCACCGGGTGTGCAAATGGAGCGTTTTTCATCAATTGAGGCGCTGCGTGATCATCAATCCGGGCAAGGTTTGATCAGCTTCACCGAATTACCGTTTGCATTGATTTTTGTGGCTTTGATTGCACTTATTGGCGGACCCTTGGTGATTGCGCCGATCGCGGTCTGTGCTATAGCCGCTATTTTTGCGATTTGGCTGGGCTATAGCCTTGATAAAATTATCCGGACAAGAAACGAGCTGGATGATGATCGCTATAATTTCATCTTTCAGGTTTTAAATGGCATCCATTCCGTCAAGGGGTTGGGGATGGAAGGTTTGATGTGTCGCCATTATCAGCATTTACATGCACCAGTTGCCCTGATTATGGAAAAAATGGTTTTTTATTCTTCCCTTGGGCAATCCGTTGGCGCGATTTTGAGTAACTTTGCGATGGTATCGGTCGCCTTGCTGGGTAGTATCTTCGTGATTGAAGGCAGTTTGACAGGGGGGTCGTTGATGGCATGCACTCTGTTGGGGGGGCGTGCGATTCAACCGTTGATCCGTATGATTGGTGTTTGGGTGCAATATCGGTCATTAAAATTGTCAAACGAGCGACTGAAAAAGCTGGGAGCGATCCGTCAGGAAAATAAAGAACCCGTTCACGAAGAAAATACACCGCAAATCAAGGGGGATATCGTTTTTGAAAAGGCGACGATTTATCAGATTAATACGGGAATGCCAATTTTCAAGGATTTGAATTTGCATATTCGCGCAGGTGAAACGGTTGCCATTTTAGGGCAGGTCGGAGGGGGGAAATCTTCTTTGCTTGAGGCAATCGCGGGCTTTATTCCTGTTTTGGAAGGAAACCTTTATTATGATGGTGTTGATTCAAGGCAGTTGAGTTACCGCAAACTTCGTCAACAAATGGGATATGTCCGCCAAAATGCCCCGTTATTTAGAGGGACCTTGCGCGAGAACCTGACAAAATTCAGAGGTCGGGATTATTTACCCGCCGCCCTTGATATTGCGGATAAATTGGGGTTGAGCGAGATTATCGCGGCGATGCCGAAAGGCTTGGACACACCGGTGGGGGAGTCGGCATCGGAAGGATTGTCAGGGTCGGTTCAACAGATGGTGAGCTTAACCCTGACATTTGCAGACAAGCCCCGCATTCTTTTGTTGGACGAAGCCAATACGGCCTTGGACGGTGATGCCGACAGACGATTGCGCGAGTATTTGGAAACGTTAAAGGGGGAAACGACAATTTTAATGATCACGGAGCGTCCATCCCTGATCAACATTGCAGATCGGGTATTTGATGCTTCACATGGTGTTGTGAAGCAAATTGAATGGGAGGGCTTTGGGTCAAGGCCGAAACCAAGGCCCAATCCCTTGAAACCATCACGCCCACGCGAACAGAAGGGAGTGGCATAATGGGACATGTTGTTTTACATCAGTCGCCACCCGAAAATTTATCGCGTTTATGGCGAAAGGCTTTGTTTAATTATACAGGGGCAGAAGAACTTGAACCTGTTTTGCAAAGTTTATTGTCTCTGTTGGAAGAGATTGACTGGAAAGGGTCGCCTCATCGTTTAATCGAGGCTATGCCGTATGATCCGGGGCAAATGACGATTTATGATTTGCGCGATATTTTGATGCGTTTGGGATTTAAAACCATTCGATTGAAAACGCGACATGATAAGCTGTCGCTGCGGCTGTGTCCTTGTATCTTGTATGCAAAAGGACGGTATTATGTTGTGCGTGCGGACGGGCGAAAAATTGTTGCTCATGACCCGATTTCAAGTGACGACAAACCCGTTCGCAGTGTGCGCGGCGGTACATTCTATGTCATTGAAAAGATTGATCGGGAAAAAACGGACGATATAGACAGGTCCGCTCTGTGGTTTAGAAATTTGTTTTTACAATTCCAGCCCTTGATCGCGAAGTCCTTCATTGTCAGTTTTTTCATTAACTTAATGGCCCTGACCATTCCGTTGGCCGTTATGATGATTTATGATCAGGTGATTGCGAAAGAGTCCAAGGTTACCTTGTTGTATGTTGCCAGTGGGGTAGGGCTTGCCTTGGGGTTTGAGCTTTTGTTACGGATCATGCGATCCAAGGAACAAGCCTATATCGGGGCGCGTTTTGACTATCTGGTCAGCACGAAGGTCTTTGAGCAGATTTTGCATTTGCCACCCGTTTTTACCGAACGCGCCCCTGTCGGGGGGCAAGTTTCACGTATTCGCAGTTTTGAATCTCTGCGCGAAATTTTCACGGGTTCGTTGGCCAACACAATATTGGATTTACCGTTTGTTCTTTTGTTTGTGGCGGTGATTGGTTTTATTGCGGGCCCTATGGTCGCTGTTCCAATGGTGCTTGCGACCATATATGCGATCTTGGCTGCGGTTATTATGCCGGAAATACGGGCACGGTCGAAGATGTCAGCAGAGGTTCGATCTTCGCGTTATACTTTTCTGGTCGAGATGCTCTGGCAAATGCGTCAGGTGAAACAAAGATGTAGTGAAGAACGTTGGTTGAAACGCTTTCGGGAATTATCCGGCGATGCGGCATGGGCGAATATGCAAGTGACTCGCCTGCAAGGCAATGTGCAGAATATTGCACAAAGCCTGATGATGGCGGCAGGTGTTTCGACACTTATTTTTGGTGTGTATGGCGTTATGAACGGCGTCATCAGTTTGGGCGCGTTGGTGGCAACTATGATGTTGGTCTGGCGCATTTTGTCACCGTTACAAGCCTTGTTCAATGTGTCCAACCGGATTGAGCAAATGCAAAATGGTGTCCGCCAACTGAAAAGTATTTTGCGTTTTGCCCCGGAACAGGAACCGGGGGATACGCCGCATGCAAATGTTGCCTATAAAGGCGCAATTGAATTCAACCGCGTCAGTATGCGCTATAAATCCGATGCCAATCCGGCCATGCTGGGTGTAAGCTTTAAGGTGAAACCCGGTGAAATGATTGCGGTTACAGGGCATTCGGGGTCAGGTAAAACCACATTGGCAAAATTAATTCTGGGGCTTTATCGTCCGCAGGCCGGGTCGGTGACTTTGGACGGGGTCGATATTCGACAGTTGCGCCCGATTACATTGCGCCAGACATTGGCGTATGTCCCGCAAAGCAATCATGTTTTTCCGGGAAATATATACGAAAACCTGACGTTAGCGGATCCAACGGCGAGTTTTGCACAAGTGCGCAAAGCCTGTCGCCAAGCCGGTATTCTTGATACGATTGAGGCCTTGCCGCGTGGGTTTGAGACGGAATTTAAAGAGGGGTTGCAGACGCAAATTCCGCAAAGCTTCTTGCGCAAAATTGCCTTGGGCCGCGCTTTCTTGCGAAAAGCGCCCGTATTGATTTTGGATGAACCCGCCGGTTCGATGGATGAAAAGGATGAAGCCGTCTTTATCGAGGCCTTGAAACGGGTACGTGGGAAACAAACGATTATTATGATTACACAACGTCCCAGCCATATGCGGATGTGTGATCGACTATTGGTGTTGAAAGAAGGGCAAATCGACATGAATGGTAACCCGGAGGAGGTGTTGGCAAAAATGTTTGCAAGACCGCAACCTAATCCGAAACCGCAAGGAACAGCAGCATGAGTAATTCATCCGATAACGGCGTACAGGAGATGCTGTCAAAAACACGTACGATGCCGCGTGAACAGCTTAAACTTTTGTCGCACGAAGCGATGCTGGAAGAATCTGGTCCGTCGCGGGCGGCCTCAACCCTTATTGTCTTGATTACATCAATGCTGTTTGTCGCTTTTGTCTGGGCCAATTATGTGGATATTAAAACGTCCGCAACCACGCTAGGGACGGTTATCCCATCTGGTGATAAACGTGTGGTGCAGCATTTGGAAGGTGGGATCGTTCAATCCATTTTGGTCCGCAATGGCGATATTGTTGAAAAAGGACAGCCGTTACTGCAATTTGAACCTACGTTGCGTACGGCAGAATTAAACCAGATCCGCGCGCGTGAGGCGGCATTGTCGGTTAAAAAACAGCGCTTGCGCGCTTTCATCGATGGTACGATGCCGGACTATAGTGCTTTTGAGAAAGAATACCCGGAATTGGTGGAGGAAAGTAACTTTAACCTGAAGGGGATACGGGCGCGTATCGAAGGGGAGAAGACGGTTTTAAGTTCCCAAATTGCGCAACAGCGGAAATCCGTTGAAAATTTCGAAAAACAGATTGTCAGTCTGAAAAAGCAGCAAAAATTGCTGAGCCAGTCAGTGACGATGCGCAAAAAATTGTTTAATTCCGGTCATGGTTCGCGGGTGAACTTGATCAATGCGGAACTGGATCTGGCAAAAAACCGAGGCTCGATTACGGAGGCTGAAGTCTCCAAGGAACAAGCATTGGCAAGCATTGTGGAAACGGAAAACCAGATGCTTGAAATTGATGTGACAGAACGGGGGCGGGCACTGGATGAATTGGACAATGTCGGGGCGCAGTTGGCCGAAGTGCGAGAAAATATTGCCCGCCTTGAAGATAAAGTCACGCGTTTGGAACTTGTCAGTCCAGTCAGCGGGGTTGTCCATGCCTTGAAAGTAAATACCCCCGGGGCGGTGGTTGAACCAGCACAAGTGGTGATGGAAATTATCCCGGCAGATGAAGATGTCTTGATCGAGAACAAGATCCTACCCAGTGATATCGGGCATGTTGAGGTCGGACAGGAAACCACCGTTACCGTCACAGGGTTTGATGCCAGACGGTATGGTACCATGAAAGGTAAATTGATTAATATGTCGCCAACTACTTTTATGGATGAAAAAGGAAATCCATTTTTCAGGGGGCATATTCGATTGAATGAAGAACATCTGACCGCCAATGGTGTGAAACACAAAATCGTCCCCGGCATGACGGTTCAGGCCAATATTATTACAGGTGAGCAAACCTTGTTGGAGTACCTGACAAGGCCTGTCTATGTGTCCTTACTTAATGCATTTAGGGAGCGATAAGCCTATGTATGTTATTGCATCTATTTTCATGGAGAAGAATTAAGTGTTTGGGTGGTTAAAAGGCAAACGTGATACGAGCCCCTCTTATGAAGAGGCGAAGGAAATCGCGAAAAGCGATGACATTGCTGCGCGCCGTGATCTTGCTGCTTTAACCGATCTGGAACCGGAACTTTTGTACTTCTTTGCAACCGACAAAGACCCGAAAGTCCGACAAGCGGTTGCTGAAAACAAGGCCGCCCCGGTTCAGGCAAAAGTTGTTCTGTGTAAGGATGAAGATAAAGCGGTCCGTGCAAAGCTGGCGTCCCGTATTGCGGAACTGACACCGGCCTTGGATCAGGACGCATCATCGCGTGCCTCGCAAATGGTAATTGAGGTGTTGGAGGGGCTGGCAACGGATCAGCTTTCTGAAATTCGGGCGATTTTGACCGAAGAAATAAAGCATATGGATAGTATTCCGAAACATACGGTGTCCAAGTTGGCGCGCGATATGGATGCGACTGTTTCTTCGCCCATGTTGCAGTTTTCTCCCTTATTGGAAGATAAAGAGCTGATCGAAATTGTTTCAGATAGTATTCAAGACGATGCCTTGACAGCGATTGCAAAACGTAAAGGGTTGGGCGAGCACGTCGCACATGCGGTTGCAGAAACAGAAAGCGGTCAAGCGGTTCAGGCGTTGTTGGAGAATAATTCGGCGCAACTTTCCGATAACACTTTGACGTTTATTTCTGAAAAAGCGATCGATCATCAAAATTGGCATGGCCCGCTGGTAAACCGGGATGAATTGCCGGAACAGGCTGTTAAAAACATTGCAGAATATGTAACGACAAGTCTGGTTAACCAGATGATTTCAAAGCATAACCTGCCCAATGATGTTGTTATGGAATTGCGACGGACTGTCTTTAACCGGATGAATAAGGTGCGCAGCCGATATACGGAACATTTTTCAAACAGCCGTGTTTTGCTGGCGGAAGAAAACGATGAAATGCGTCGCCGTCTTGAAAACTCTTTAACGGAGCTCGGCTTTATTGATATTCGCAGTGTCGGGGATGGTGAGACGGCCTTGCGTGTTTTTGAGGCGGAACGTACACCTGTGAAATTGATGATTTGTTCGGATAACTTGTCCGATATGGAAGGTCAGGAGATTCTCGAAGAAGTGCGTGAGCTGGATGAGACTTTGCCGTTTATGCTGTTGTCGCAAAAAAACGACGAGGCCTCCATTATGGAAGCCAAGCGGTATGGTGTGAATGAATATGTTCTCATGCCCTATAGCGAGCGTGATTTGATCAAGCGAATTGAAAATATTTATCGCAAGATTGCGCGGTGATTCATTTTATTTTTGTGCGTTGGGTGTGAATAAACGTTCCCCGTTTATTTTGAAATCCCCGATCAGCTTTTGACCTTTATCTGAAACCAGCCAGTCAATGAAGATTTGACTGTCTTGTGCTTTTACATGAGGAAAACGGTTTTTATTAACGGCAATAACACCATAGGGATTAAGTAACTCGTTAGCGCCTTCACACAAAATAACGAGTTTGCGTTTGTTTTTAAAGGCAAGCCATGTTCCCCGGTCACTGAGGGTGTAGCCATCCATACCGGCGGTAATGTTCAGGGCCGCGCCCATACCGGAACCTGTGCTGCGATACCAGCTTCCGTAAAGTTGTTCCGGTGTAATTTCAGCCGCTTTCCAAATGGAAAGTTCACGTTTATGCGTACCGCTGTTATCCCCGCGCGACACAAAAACCTGTTTGCTTTGACGAATATCCAACAAGGCTTGCATCGGTGATGTGCAGTTTTTGATGTGTGCTGGATCGTTATCAGGGCCGACAATGATGAAATCGTTATACATGACCTCATTACGTTTGGTCCCATACCCGTCTGCAACAAATTTATCTTCAGAAGGGCGATGGTGAACGAAGAGAACATCAGCATCGCCTTTGCGCGCAATACGTATGGCCTGACCTGTACCAACGGCGATGACGCGCACTTCAATCCCGGTTTCTTTTGTAAATTGGGGAAGCAAATAGGCAAATAGGCCGGAATTCGCTGTGGATGTTGTGGAAGCAACTGTAATGAAACGTTGTTCAACGGCCTGTGCGGTGTGACTTAATCCCAATAAAAGAGTAAGTACAACCAAAAAGGAGGAAAGCTTTTTCATCATATTCCAATCATTTCTTTTAAAATGCCGACAATTTTTATGCGCTTTTACAGCTAAGAGTATGTGAAAGGTTGTGTTGGAATCAATCGACTTTTTATTTGTAGGGTTTTCTCGTTTCCTCCTCTCGGGAAAAAGTGTATAGCTATCGTCATGGATTTAATTACTGATACAGAAACGCTTGCGGCGTTTTGCGACAGGTTGGCGGCGGAACGTTTCGTCACGGTCGATACGGAATTTATGCGGGAAAAAACCTACTGGCCGACGCTTTGTCTGGTGCAGTTGGGCGGCAGTGACGAGGCCTGTTGTGTCGATGTCCTTGCCGATGGGATCGACTTGCAACCTTTGTTCGATCTCATGGCAAATAAAAATGTGCTGAAAGTATTTCATGCCGCCCGTCAGGATGTTGAAATCTTTGTCAAGGCGACCGGGGCAACACCGACACCTATGTTCGATACGCAAGTTGCGGCAATGGTTTGCGGATTTGGGGAATCGGTTGGTTACGAAACGCTGGTCAATAATATTTGCAAAAAAAATCTGGATAAGGGATCGCGCTTCACCGATTGGAGCAAGCGGCCTTTGACAGAGCGTCAGATCAAATATGCCTTGGGTGATGTTACGTATTTGCGCGATATCTATGTCTTTTTACGTGACAAGCTGGAAGAAAATAATCGGGCCGGCTGGCTGGATGAAGAAATGACGGCCCTGACCAGTCCTGAAACCTATATTGTTGATCCGCAAACTGCGTGGAAGCGATTAAAGGCACGTACGAAAAGCACAAAAGTTCTGGCTGTTTTACAGGCTGTTGCCGCATGGCGTGAACATGAAGCGCAGCGTAAAAACATGCCGCGCAACCGCGTTATTCGCGATGACACCTTAATTGATATCGCCCACCAATCGCCTAAAGATGCGGCGGCATTGGAACGGGTGCGCGGAATGAATAAATCCATCGCAAACGGACGTTATGGCAACGAGATGCTGGAAGCCATTCAACAGGCGTTGAGTCTGGCCCCGGAAGATCATCCGGCAGCACCGACAAAAAGGGATTTACCCAAAGGGTTGGGGCCGGTTGTTGATTTGTTAAAAGTGTTATTGAAATTCAAATCTGAACATAACGATGTGGCACAAAAACTAATCGCTAATGCAGGTGATCTTGAACATCTGGCCGCTTATGGTGAAGAGGCGGACGTACCGTGCTTACAGGGTTGGCGACGCGATCTTTTTGGAAAGGATGCGTTACGTTTACGCGCGGGCAATTTGGCCTTGGCGGTAAAAGGACGTTCAATCCGTGTAATCGATGTCGGGGAAGACGCTTAGGTCTTAGCCATGTTCCAGACGACCGCTTAAGCTGAGATGTTTTGCAACGGTTTGAACGCGTCTGGCGACGGCTTCTCCGATAAAGATATCTTCACCTTCGGGCAGGGATAAAATCAGTTCACCACCGCGAATTTCAAGCCGCGTATCTTCCAGTAAATGGGGCGCACCGCTGGCCAGCGTGTGTGCCAGTCGTAAGGTCGCACCGACTGTCTTTGTCCATGTTGCATCGTCATTGTCTAAAAATGTGCGTAATGGTTTGGCGATACGGGCGTTAAAGTTGCCTTTATATCGACTGTAAACACAGGCGGCCATCAAGGCGCGATCGTGATGGGAAAGCCCGGCAACAGGCAGGCGCAAAACCCGTAAAAAACCATGATCCGCGCGATAATCCGGGTGCTCCGCCCAGGCAATATCATGCAGAAGACAGGCGGCGTGACGCAGTTTTTTATGTTTATCGCTTTCATCGGTAAATAAAGGGGTCATCCAGTGGAAAACCTCTTCGCCTTGTTGACCGAAACGACCTTCGCGTTCAACCAGATTGATACATGAACTGATTAAGGGGTCTTCGGCCTTCTGGTCTTCATCCAGCGAAAGAAAAAATTGACCTTCGCGCATGCTGTATCCTGAAAAAACAAGGCAGGACGGTTTTATGGTTTCTAAGACCTCTTGCAGCAACGCAATTGCGGCGGCCAGTGTTTCTTGTCGTTTTTTTGAAACATCGGGAACTTGCATGAATTCTTCCGGTGTCATTTGAACCAGTTGATCCAGCAGGTTTAAGGCCTGATCGGCGGGTAGGGTAAAGTTATCAATGACATGCAAGGGATAGTCAAGACGGTGCATAAACAAACGGGCGACGGCGCGCAACGACCCGCCAACGGCGTAAAACGGGCGACCCTTCATCTGGTCTGTCCAACTCAAGGGCTTTAGGTGTTCGCGAATGAAGTCGCGCATTTTGGCGACTGTATTGCGTTTTTCATCCAGAATACGCAAGTGGCCCAATGGGGTGGTGTCATGTTGGGAAAAACGACCATGATCAAGGGCTACAAGGTCGAAGCTTGCGCCCCCCATGTCCCCTAAAAGACCATCGGCATCGGGTAAGCCGCTTAAAACACCCAAGGCAGCGAGCTTGGCTTCTTCTTCACCGCTTAGAACTTGTACTTCGGCATTGAAGAGGTCTTTTACCTTTTGCACAAAATGTGGGCCGTCATGGGCTTCACGCACAGCGGCCGTTGCCAGCAGGCTGACATTATCGACCTCCATGACCTCAACCAGTTTCATAAAACGATTAAGCGTTTCCAATGCAAGGTTGACACCTTCGGGATTGAGACATCCGCTTTGATCAATCCCCAAGCCCAAACGACATTGGACTTTTTCGTTAAAAATAGGCAAGGGGATACGCGCCGGGCCGTGAAAGACAACCAGACGAACGGTATTGGACCCGATATCGACAATGGCGGTCAGGCTTCCTTTGCGTGCGGACCCGAATTGATGTGTCATAAAGGCGTCTTCTTTTCTTTAATTTTAGTCCAGCATCAACTTTTTCAGGATGGTGCCCTTTTTCTTTAATGCTGAGCCTCGCCCAGAAAGACTGGGGTTGGTCATAAAATACGTATGGCAGGAAAAACCGTCATCCCCGGCTGGAACGCGGCTGAAAGACCCATCGGCTTTCAAAACCCAGCTTTGTGCTTCATCTTTCAAATTGGCAACCATAATCTGATCTAGAATTTGGCGATGAACGGTGTCGGTTTCAATAGGAATGAGGGTTTCAACGCGGCGATCCAGATTTCGCGGCATCCAGTCCGCAGATGAAATATAAATTTTCGCTTTGGCATTCGGCAGCTTTCCACCATTGCCGAAACACACAATACGGGAATGTTCCAGAAAACGCCCGACAATGCTTTTGACACGGATATTATCCGACAGGCCGGGGACGCCGGGGCGCAGGCAGCAAATACCGCGAATAACCAGATCGACCTGAACGCCAGCTTGTGATGCACGATAAAGCGCATCGATGATTTTGGGATCAACGATGGAGTTCATTTTTGCCCAGACATGACCGGGTTTGCCGGATTGGGCGTTCTGGATTTCCTGATCGATCCCGCGAATGACGGCGTCGCGTAATGTCAGGGGAGAGTATTCCATTTTCTCCATCTTTTCGGGCTCTGCATAACCTGTCATGTAATTAAACAGCTTGGTTGCATCGCGGCACAAGGCCGGGTCGCAGGAGAAGAAAGACAAATCGGTATAAATTTTTGCGGTAATCGGGTGGTAGTTCCCGGTTCCAAGGTGGACGTAGGAACGGAGTTTTTCACCTTCGCGGCGCACAACAAGGTTGATCTTGGCATGGGTTTTTTTATCGACGAACCCATAGACCACTTGTGCGCCAGCACGTTCCAGATCGCGTGCCCAACGGATGTTGGCTTCTTCGTCAAAACGGGCTTTCAGTTCCACCATTGCCGTGACGGATTTCCCGGCTTCAGCGGCTTCGACCAAGGCTTTGATAATCGGGGAGTTGTTGGAGGTCCGATAAAGCGTTTGCTTAATGGCAACGACATCAGGGTCACGTGCGGCTTGCAAGACAAACTGAACCACCGCATCGAAGCTTTCATAAGGATGGTGAACAACAAAATCTTTTTTGCGAATGGCGGCAAAACAATCCCCGCCAAAATCACGGATACGTTCCGGGAAACGCACGTTGTAGGGCTTGAATTGCAGATCAGGACGTTCATCAACAATCAATTCCTTGGTATCTGCCAACCCGAGCAACCCGTCCAGAACGAAGCAATCGGCAGGATCAACACCTAATTCTTCAACCACCAAATCGCGCAATTCGTCGGAGAGTTCAGCATCCAGTGACATGCGGATAACGGACCCGCGACGACGGCGTTTTAAGGCTGATTCGAAGGTGCGTACCAAATCTTCGGCTTCTTCGTCGATTTCCATCTCGCTGTCACGAATGATTTTGAAAAGCCCGGATGAAGCCACCGCATAATTGGGGAACAGATGACGTTGAAACAGGCGAATAACCTCTTCCATCGGCATGAAACGAATAGTTTTCCCGTAATCGGGTAAACGCACGAAACGCGGCAACATTTGCGGCAAAGGAACAAGGGCTTTGAGGGCGCTTTGGTCAAGATCGGATTCCAAGGCAAACATCATCGCAAGCCCGAGGTTTGGAATAAACGGGAAGGGATGGGCCGGGTCAATCGCCAGTGGTGTCAGGGAGGGGAAAATCTGTTCGAGGAAATGTTCTTCCAGCCACGCAATATCGCGTTTGGGGATATCCTGACATTTTAAAACCTTGATCCCTTCTTTTAACAGCAACGCGCGCAGTGAACGATATTGTTCCTGCTGTCCCATAATCAGTTTATTTGCTGATTTATGGATTTGTTCGAGTTGTTGTGCCGGGCCGAGGCCATCATAACTTAGGTTTTTAATACCGGCATGGACCTGACCGTTAAGGCCAGCGACGCGCACCATGTAGAACTCATCAAGGTTTGCGGCTGAAATAGACAGAAAGCGCACACGTTCCAATAAAGGATGGCGCACATTGTCTGATTCTTCCAACACACGGGTGTTGAAGGCAAGCCATGAGAGTTCGCGGTTGATAAAACGTTCCGGGGAGTCCGGTGCGATAGCAGGGGCGGATGGATTGGCCTGATTTTCTGTCGTCATGCGGCGAGACTCCCTATTATATTGAAAGACGAGAATACAGAGGCAAACGCGAATAAACGCGATTTGGTTTGCGATATGTATCCGATTGGCTGGGGTGTAATCGAAAATTATGAAACTTTTATGATAACAGCTTATTATATATAAAATAAATCGCAGGGAAAGGTGGGAAATGAAGCATTTACTTTTATTTCGGCATGCAAAATCCAGTTGGGCGAATATGGATCTATTGGATTTTGATCGGCCGTTGAATGAACGGGGAATGCAGGCCGCGCAAAATATGGCAAACTATTTGAGCCAACACCTGCCGTTGCCTGATGTCATTTTATGTTCCACGGCACAGCGGACACGACAAACATTGTCGGCCTTGTTGCAGGTCTACGCGCATCCCGTTGATATTGCGCTAAGACGTTGCCTTTATCATGCGAGTGAGACTGTCTTGATTGATGAAATCACCAAGGCTGGAACGTCTGATGTTTTGATGTTGATCGGACATAACCCCGGACTGGAAATATGCGCCCACGTTTTATGCGGGGCAGGGGATGAAAACTTACGCGCGGATCTGGCGATAAAATTCCCCACGGCGGCTTGCGTCCATTTAACTTTCGATATTTCTGATTGGACAGAGGTTAAACAGATAAAAGGAAGCTTGGCGAATTTTATAAAGCCCCGTGCGCTGGATGTAGATTAATTTCGTCCAGTAAAGGCGCGAATGGCGGTCAGGTAAAGTTTCGCCCGTGTTTCATCATCAAGATCTTCGAGGATTTGCGCTTTCGCTTTGCGTACTTTTTGGGCCGACTCGATTAAGGCTCTGCGTTCAGGTGTCATTTTTTTGGCAGCTTCGGCTTTGACTTGTGCAAGAAGGTCTTCGTTTTTCGCCAGCAGGTCATCCATCTTTTCGCCGCTGTTTTCTAACTTTTGGATAGCATCGTCCAAGGCGACACCCGAGACGGTACGCAAGTCATTTTCTTGAGAATGCTTGTCTTTTTCCTTGGCTTGACGTTTTTTTTTCTTATCCGTTTTGCCCATTGCTTTGTTTAGCAAAATCTTTTGTAAGGACTCGAACATGGTGTCTTTTGTTTCAACTACATGAAAATTGAACTGATATCTGATTGTAGCACGAAAATCTTGTGGAAATCTAAACACATCTCGCTATTCTACCAATATGAAAAGATCAAGAAACGCAAAAATTATCGCAACGCTGGGCCCGTCGAGTTCGACCCGCACACGTATCGAGCAGTTGTTCAAGGCCGGAGCCGATGTCTTTCGCCTGAATTTCTCGCATGGTTCACACGAAGATCACAAGGAACGCTATGACGCGATCCGCGATGTGGAAAAGGAATTGGGGGCACCCATCGGTATTATGATGGACCTTCAGGGACCGAAGCTACGTCTGGGCAAGTTTCGCGATGGCAGTGCGTTGTTGGGGATCGGGCGTCGTTTTCGCCTTGACCTGAATGACGCACCGGGTGATGTGACACGCGCACCGCTCCCTCATCCCGAGATTTTCGAGGTGCTGAAGCCGGGCATGACCCTGTTGCTTGATGATGGGAAAATGCGTTTGAAGGTACTGGAATGTGGTGCTGATTTTGCAGAAACAGAAGTGATGGTTGATGGTGTGCTCAGTGACCGCAAAGGGGTGAATGTCCCTGATGCCGTTCTGCCCCTGTCTGCTTTAACGGAAAAAGATATGGCAGACTTGCGTTTTGGTTTGCAAATCGGTGTGGATTGGGTGGCCCTGTCTTTCGTCCAGAAAGCAGACGACATTCGTGAAGCGCGCAAGATCATCGGTAAGAAAGCATCCATCATTGCCAAGCTGGAAAAACCGTCGGCCATTGATGATTTGGATGAAATTGTTGAATTGGCAGATGCCGTGATGGTCGCGCGTGGGGATCTGGGGGTTGAATTGCCGCCTGAAGATGTTCCGATCCTGCAGAAACGTATCATCACAAAAGCGCGTGAAAAAGGGCGACCGGTTATTGTGGCAACACAAATGCTGGAATCCATGATCACAACACCGGCCCCGACACGGGCGGAGGCTTCTGACGTTGCAACGGCGATTTATGACGGGACCGATGCGGTCATGTTGTCTGCAGAAACAGCAGCCGGGGATTATCCGATTGAAACGGTCGAGATCATGGACCGCATTATTCAACGTGTTGAAGGTGATATCCTTTATCACAAACTGCGTGATGCGGACCGGGTTGCACCTGAAGAAACCGAAGCTGATGCCATTAGTGCAGCGGCGCGTCAGGTGGCGCAAACTATTAAAGCCAAGGCGATTGTAACTTATACAACGACGGGGTCGACCTCTTATCGTGTGGCGCGGGAACGCCCGGAAATTACGATTTTAGGATTGACGCCAAAAGTCGAAACAGCGCGTAAGCTGGCACTTGTTTGGGGTGTGCTGGCTTCTGTGACACCGGATGCCAAAAACTTTAATGAAATGGTTCAAGGTGCGCGTAAAATGGCCAAGGCTGAAAAGATCGGGGAACGTGGGGATACGCTGGTTGTGACTGCAGGGGTGCCGTTTGGTACGCCGGGGGCAACGAATATTCTACGGATCGCGACTTTAAGTTAGGTACATGTTCTCAGAAATCTTTTCTATTCTGGCGCCCGTTTTCGTTTGTGTTGGCATCGGCTACGGCTGGTCCAAAAGCGGACGGGCGTTCGACACCCCGATGGTTACAACAATTGTGACCTATTTTGCCACGCCTTGCCTTGTGTTTTATGCACTGGCCAAGGTTGAACTGGATACATCCTATCTTTGGGATATGGGGATTGCCGCCTTGGCAGCCAATATTGCCTTTACTGTTATTGGCGCGGCGGCTTTGGCGCTTTTTAAATTGCCGCAACGTGCGTTTTTACAGGCGTTGACCTGGCCCAATGTGGGCAATGTCGGCTTACCGTTGTGCCTGTTGGCATTTGGCCCTGAAGGTCTTGCGCTGGCGGTTGCTTTCTTCACCGTTTATGTGGTGTTGCAAATGACGGTTGGGGTTGCCTTTGTTTCGGGTAGTTTTTCGGCCAAAGCCCTTTTGAAAATGCCGATTATTCCTGCGACTATTCTGGCCTCGGTCTTTTTATTCAGCGACCTTGAAGTCCCGGTCTGGCTGTTCAATACGACGAAACTTATCGGTGACCTGACCATTCCTTTGATGTTGTTTACCTTAGGTGTTTCGCTTGCAAGCCTACAGATGGGCAGTTTAAAGCGCGCGGTTTGGCTTTCGGTCCTGCGCCTCGGTATGGGCTTTGGGGTCGGGGTTGGACTGGTCAAAATTATGGGATTAAGCGGTGCGGCCGCTGGTGTTGTGATTTTGGAATGCGCCATGCCTGCAGCTGTCTTTTGTTATTTGTTTGCCCAGCTTTACAACCAACGCCCGCAAGAAGTTGCCGGTCTCGTGATTGTCTCAACCTTCATGGGGTTTGCCGCTTTGCCTGCTTTGTTGTGGTACGTCTTGTAAATTCTTCAGCACGCTAAATTAAAAAGGACCGCACTATAAAATTTGCGGTCCTTTTTTTGTGAGCGTTGTTTCCTTTACTGTGCAGCAACCTGATGCGGTTTGTGGTTTCTGAACTCTTCCAGAAGAGTAACTTCTTTGGCTTTTACTTCTCGGATTGCTTTTTCTTTGACGTGACCATAACCACGAATATCGCGGGGAAGATCGGCAATGCGAATGGCAAGTTTCAGGTTATCTGCATTCAAGTTCTGACAGATTTCTTCAATCACCCCTTTATATTCTGAAATCAGGGCGCGTTCCTGTTTACGTTCTGCTGTTTTACCAAAGATATCAAATTTTGACCCGCGTAATCCTTTGAATTTTGCCAGCATGTTGAAGGCTTTCAAAACCCAGGGGCCGTATTCTTTTTTGACAAGATGACCTGTTTTGGGCTCTTTTTCAGACAGAAGCGGCGGAGCAAGGTGGAAGGATAGTTTATAGTTCCCTTCGAATTGTTCATCCAGTTTCTTTTTGAAGTCCGGCTGGCTATAGAGGCGGGCGACTTCGTATTCGTCCTTGTAGGCCATTAATTTTGCCAGAACGTGTGCCACTGATTTGGTAAGTTCTTGCGATCCCGTTCCTAATTCTTTTTCTGCACGATACACGCGATCAACCATATGACGGTACTGGTCGGCATAACTCGCATCTTGATAATCACTCAGGAATTTAATGCGATGTTCGATCAGCTTATCCAAATCTTGTGGGATGAACTCCGGTTTTTCCTCTTTGATCAGTTCGGACAGTTTATCCATGTCGTGTGCGGCCCAACGTCCCAAGATAAAGGCACGTTGGTTGAAATCGACCGCCACACCGTTCAGTTCAATGGCTTTCAGCAACGCACCTTCAGAAATGGGAATGAGACCGAGTTGAAAGGCGTAACCGACAACAAACAGGTTTGATCCAATGGAATCCCCCAGCAATTGAGAAGCCAGATGACTGGCATCAAAGAACCAGCTGTCATCTTTTGCAACGGACTCAGCAATGGATTGTTTCATATCGTTGGTCGGGAAGGGGGCGTCCCGGTTGCAGGTGAAATCCGGTGTCATGACTTTATGGTCGTTAATGATAACCTTTGATTTACCTGCTTTTAATTTTGCGAGGGAGTCAAAACTTGCAGAAGTGACAAGGTCGCACCCTAACAAAAGATCGGCTTCCCCAGCCGGGATTTTAACCGAATAGATATCTTCGGGACTGTCTGCCAAACGAATGTGCGAAATAACAGACCCGTTCTTTTGGGCCAGCCCTGTCATATCCAGAACGGAAACACCTTTTTGTTCCATATGGGCTGCCATCCCCAACAACGCACCGATGGTGACAACGCCTGTGCCGCCAATCCCGGTGACAACGATGGAATATGTGTCTTTGGTCGCGGGCAGGATCGGTGCGGGTAGGTGAGTTGTCGCAAATTGATCGGCTTGGGAGTTACCTTCTTTCTTACGCAACTTGCCGCCATGTACGGAAACAAAGCTCGGACAGAAACCTTTTACGCAGGAATAATCCATATTACAGGTGGATTGGTCGATCTTGCGTTTGCGACCAAGCAATGTTTCTTTCGGTGTGATGGAAACACAGTTTGATGCAACACCGCAGTCACCGCAACCTTCACAGACGGCATCGTTGATAAACAGACGGCGGTTTGGTTTTGGGGCTTTACCCCGTTTCCGCATACGGCGAAGTTCTGTCGCACAGTGCTGATCGTAAATCAGAACGGAGACGCCCTTCCAGTTGCGCAGGTCGCGTTGCACCTGATCCAGTTCATCGCGATGATTGAATGTGACGTTGGGGGCGAAGTCGGTTTTCGTCGGATATTTATTGGGATCGTCGGCTACAATCGCAATACGGCCCACGCCTTCACCATGTAATTGTTTGGTTAAGCCCTGAATGGTCAAGGGGCCGTCCACGGGTTGCCCGCCTGTCATGGCAACGGCGGCATTGAACAGGATTTTATAGGTGATATTGACATTTGCGCCCAAGGATTGGCGAATGGCAAGAATGCCACTGTGATAATAGGTTCCGTCACCCAAGTTGGCGAAAACGTGTTTTTCATCTGTGAAATGGCTTTGCCCGACCCACGGCACACCTTCCCCGCCCATTTGGGTAAAGGTCTGTGTTGTATCGGGGCGGACCCACGTTGCCATATAGTGACACCCGATCCCGGCCAAGGCACGAGATCCTTCGGGGACCTTAGTCGATGTATTGTGCGGACAGCCGGAACAGAAAGTCGGCATGCGATGGGTCGTATTGCGCGGTTTTGCGAGTTCCTGTTCCTTGGCATTCAACCAGGCAAGGCGTTTCTGCATGGTTTCATCATCATGGTATTTTTGAATGCGTGAGGCGATAACGCGGGCAATACGGGCCGGGGATAATTCGTTGGCGCTGGGTAAAATCCATTCGCCTTCTTCATTGAATTTGCCGATCACGCGCGGGCGCACATTTTCAGACCAGTTGTAAAGTTGTTCTTTTAGCTGGTTTTCAATGACGGCACGTTTTTCCTCCACAACAAGAATTTCGTCTAGGCCCTTGGTAAACTCTTTAATGCCTTCGGGTTCCAACGGCCAAGGCATGCCGACTTTATAAAGGCGGACGCCTAATTGGCTGGCGCGTTCTTTATCAATGCCGAGGTCGTCCAAGGCTTGAAGAACATCCTGATAGGATTTGCCGGATGTGACAATACCAAGACGGGCGTTTTTGCTGTCGATCTTGATTTGGTCAATTTTATTGGCACGGGCAAAGGCGATGGCGGCGTAAAGTTTGTATTTTTGCAGGCGATATTCCTGATCCAGCGGTTTGTCCGGCCAGCGAATATGAACGCCGCCTTCAGGGAAGATAAAATCAGGGTAGGCGGTCTGGATACGGTCCGGGTCTACATAGACGGAAGCAGAGGCATCAACCGTTTCGGAGATGGTTTTCATGGCAACCCAGCAACCGGAAAAACGCGACATTTCCCAACCGAGTACGCCGTAATCCAGAAATTCCTGTACGTTGGATGGATTGAGAACCGGAATTTGCGCATCCATGAACGCATATTCGGACTGACACGGGATGGTGGAGGATTTACAGTTGTGATCATCACCTGCCAAGGCCAGAACACCACCATATTTGGACGTGCCGGCATAGTTGGCATGTTTGAAAACGTCACCGGAGCGGTCAATCCCTGGGGTTTTGCCGTACCACATACCAAAGACACCGTCGTATTTTGCGCCTTTAAACAGGCCGACTTGTTGGGAGCCCCAAACCGCAGTTGCGCCGAGTTCTTCGTTCACACCGGGTTCGAACTGAATGTGCTGTTCGGCAATAAATTTTTTGGCGCGCCAAAGTTCACGGTCCAGATTGCCGAGCGGTGAACCGCGATAGCCGGAAATAAAACAGGCAGTATTTAATCCGCGGAGTAAATCGCGCTGACGCTGTAGCATGGGGAGGCGGACAAGGGCTTGCGTCCCTGTCATATAAGCTTGCCCACGCTCGAGCGCGTATTTGTCCGATAAGGTTACATCGCGTTGAATGTTCATGGCTCGTCCCTGATATAAATGTTTGTACTTATTATGTAAGTATCAGGGAATGAATTGCTAGATTTCAAGTAGGTAAGTGATGCTGACCTAAAATTCGCAATAAAAAATGTCGATTTTGGGAAAACGACTTAAAAAATTACCCAGCCACCCATTCCCGTGAAGGTAAAATTACGTGCCATGCAGTGCAGCATTTCGGTTGCGCTTGCGAAAAATGTTCGGTTGGCGAGCTGAATCGAGATTTAGCCGATGAAATCTTCTTCGAATTCCGCCTGAATTTTGTGGACCTCGTCCATGTGATTGTTCAAGGCCTGAACGCATTCTGCATCCAGACGTTTCCCGGCATTGTCTAATAACCATTGCATGGCGTCGCCATTGGACCACGCGTTTTTATAGGGACGTTTGCTGGTCAAGGCATCAAATACGTCGGCTACGGCGCAGATGCGTGATTCCAGCGGTATTTCGTCGCCTTTTAGACCGTGGGGGTAGCCACTGCCGTCCAAGGCTTCGTGATGATATAAAACAATATTGTGCAGCATGTCGAAGAAATTGACGGAATCTAATCCAAATTCACGGCTCATTAATGAAATGATTTGCCCGCCTTTTTGGACATGCGTTTTCATTATTTCATATTCATCGTTAGTCAAACGTCCGGGTTTTAACAAAATCTCGTCCGGTACGGCGACTTTGCCCACATCATGTAAGGGGGTGAATTGAAATATATATTCGACCCAATCATCAGCCTTGTGATATTTTGGGGCCAGTTCGCGTGCAATCAGATGGGCATAACGCGACATGCGTTCCAGATGATTGCCGGTTTCCTCGTCGCGTTGACGGCTGAATTCCCGCGCCGTTTGAACAGCACCGCGAAAGGTGGTCAGAGTTTGCATTTCGTTCACAACCAACAGGGAAATTACCCCGGCATAAGCCTTGATTGTTGCGCAACGGATATCGGAAAAGAAGTTCTTCTTCGGTGAATTGAAAAAGAGAAACCCATAAAGATGATCGTTAAAAATAATCGGCATGGTCATGCTCGATTTATAACCGGTTTCAAGCAATTTGGTCGAATGGACCTTTTGCGATTCCTGTGATGTCAAATCATCAATAATACGTGTTTGATTTTGTTTTGCGAGTTCTTGTAAGGAATGAGATTCCGACAGTTTTGCTTGATAAAAACTGATGGGAGAAATGCCATCTGTTGAATGAGCAAAGGTTTTTAAGATATCGGTTTCATGGTCGTATAACGCTACGGCAATCCGGCATAAATCGGGGAAATTTGCTCGTATTTCTTCGTGGATTTTATACAATCGCTCGCCGAGTGAGCGATCTCTTTCACTCAGGGTTTGTTGCAGCATAATATATTGTTCTTTCTTTTTTTACTGTGCTTTATCGCCTAGAGGCGTGCATTATACGAAACAAAATCGTGAAAAGCGATTATCTGGTTGTATTGGGACTTTAGTTCTTATTTATAGAGTTTTCGCAGCTCTTCTCCATATTTAGAATGAAGAATATGCCGGCGAATTTTCAAGGTCGGTGTTAATTCTTCATTTTCAATTGTGAAGGGTTGGGCTTTTAAAATGAATTTTCTAACTTTTTCAATATTGGAGAGTTCTTTATTTACACGGCTGATGGCGTGGGAGATATCGGCAACAAAATCTTTATGGATAATCAGTTGTTCCAGATTATATTCTATATTGTGTGTTTTGGCCCATTCCATTGCATATTCTTCATCGGGGATAATCAAGGCCACCAAATGTGGGCGTTTATCCCCATAGACCATCGACTGAGCAATTTCTTTTTCTAGTGATAGAAAACCCTCAACCCGCTGTGGGGAAATGTTATCGCCACCGGAATTAACGATGATATCTTTCTTGCGGTCCGTGATTTGCAGGTAGTTATCATTATCCAGAAAACCGATATCACCGGTATGTAGCCAGTCATTTTTTAGGGCTTCTTTGGTCGCTTTTTCATTGCGCCAATAGCCTTTCATAACCAGTTCACCGCGCACCAAAATTTCGCCATCTGATGCGATTTTTACATCTGTATGGTCAAGGGCGGGGCCGACCGTATGCATTTTGATTTTCTGTGGTGTGTTGACGCTGATAACCGGACCGGATTCCGTTTGACCGTAGCCCTGTAAAATCCGAATGCCTAATCCCTGGAAAAACAATCCGACATCCGGGTTCAAAGGACCACCGCCCGAGACCATCGCCTTGAGACGCCCGCCAAACCGTTGGCGGACTTTATTGCGGACCAGACGTTCCAGAAAGAAATTCTGAATGGTCCCGATTAGTCCAAGTGGTTCGCCCAAATGTTTGGCTTTGCCCAAGGCGCAGGTTTTTAAAAAGAGTGTGCGTTTGCTTTCACTTTCTTTTTCCAGTCCGCGCAATATTTTTTGACGCATCATTTCATAAAGGCGGGGGACGGCGGTCATCAGGGTTGGGTGACATTCCGCCATATTCGCAGCCAAGGTTTCTGCACGTTCAGCGTAATAGATTTGTGCACCAAGATAAATCGGCCACATCAACCCGGCGGTATGTTCATAAGAGTGAGATAAAGGAAGGAAGGAGAGGAAGACCTCGTTATCCAGCCCAATGGATTTCAGCAGGTTGGTTGCGCCGACACAGTTATGAAGTATGGAGCGATGGGGCAGCATCACGCCTTTTGGGGTGCCGCCTGTCCCGGACGTATAGATAATACAGGCTGTATCTTCGCGCGTTATGGCGTTGGCTTCCCCAATGATGTCGTCGGTGAGCATAGCCCCCTTATTCAACATGTCGTCCCACAGATATACGGGATGCGATAACTCTTGTTTTAAATCGAGTTTTTCCATTGATATGGCAAATTCGACATCGGCGGCTTCATGGCTGGCATGAAGCAGGGGCGCGGCAAGCTTGGCGGTGGAGACAATGACGGCTTTGGCTTGTGCATTGTTCAGGATATGGCGATGATCATTCACCGTATTGGTCGTATAGGCCGGGACCGTAATGCCACCACAGGCCATAATTGCCATATCGGCCATGACCCATTCACTGCGATTTTCCGAGACCAGAACAATACGGTCACCTTTTTGAATGCCAAGATTACGCAAGGCACGGGCCAGATGCACAACATTATCTGAACTTTGTTTCCAACTGGTTGATTGGTACGTGCCGTTGACTTTCTGCCAGACGAAGGGATTGAACGCACGCTTTTGCGCTTGTTCAAAGAACATGGATACCAGATTAGGCCAATTGGGATGTGTCATGGAAATATTCGGTGCTGAGAGTTGACAATATAGGCGGATACAACAATTCTAACCCGAGAGGCGGAAAATGCATGCGCCGATCTACTTTATGAATATCCGTTTATGCCCTAAACTTCCCTATCGTTCAAAGTGAAATGACAAAAATATGACGACAAAATTACCGACTTGGGACTTAACCCACCTTTACAGTGCCATTGATGCCCCGCAGTTGCGAGACGATCTGAACACGGCAAAAGAATTAGCACAGAGCTTCGCCAAAGCGTATCAAGGCAAGCTTGCTGAAATTGGAGGGGCAGAGTTTGCAAATGCGCTGAAACGGTATGAAGAACTGGACGATATTTTGGGCCGTGTGGTGAGTTATGCGCAACTCCAGTATGCTGCGGACAATGCAGACAGCGCGATTGCGCAATTTTACCAGAACGTACAAGAAGAAATAACAGACCTTTCCAGCACTATTTTGTTCTTCACCTTGGAAATCAATAAGTTGGATGATGCTGTTCTGGACGGGTATTTTGAAGATGACGCCTGTGCCTATTACCGTGCATGGGTGATGGATGTGCGCGCCTATCGTCCATATCAACTGGATGAAGAAATTGAACGCCTGCTCCATGAAAAATCGGTCAGTGGACGACGGGCGTGGTCACGTTTGTTTGATGAAACAATGGCGGGTTTACGTTTCCCATTTCAGGGGAATATGCTGACCAATTCGGAAATTCTGGATAAATTATCGTCCAAAGATGGCGCGGTGCGTAAAGAGGCTGCGAAATCATTTGGTCAGGTGCTTGGTGATAATATTCGTTTGTTGTCTTTAATTACCAATACGCTTGCCAAAGACAAAGCGACAGAGGATCAATGGCGTGGGTTTGATCGACCGATTTCGTCGCGCAATATCTCCAACTTGGTTGAAGACGAGGTCGTGGATGCTTTGATTGGATCGGTTAAGGAGTCTTACGGGGATTTATCACACCGTTATTACGCCCTGAAAGCCAAATGGTTTGGTGTGGATCAAATGGATTATTGGGATCGTAACGCCCCTTTACCGGAAGATGACGATGGCAAGATCGAATGGGACGACGCGCGCGAAACTGTTTTGAATGCTTACCATGCCTTTGATCCGAAAATGGCACAGATCGGCAAGCGGTTCTTTGACGAAAACTGGATTGATGTACCGCCGCGCGCTGGCAAGGATAGCGGAGCCTTTTCCCATCCTGTAACTCCGTCAGCACACCCCTATATTCTGCTGAACTATCATGGCAAAGTGCGCGATGTGATGACGCTGGCCCATGAATTAGGACATGGTGTGCATCAGGTCTTAGCGGCGGATCAAGGGGCCTTAATGGCCAATACACCTTTGACCTTGGCGGAAACGGCATCGGTCTTTGGGGAAATGTTGACGTTCCGCTCTATGCTCAACGGTGAAACAGATGAAAAACGCCGCCGCATTATGTTAGCGGGTAAGGTTGAGGATATGCTCAATACTGTTGTACGTCAGGTGGCTTTTTGTGATTTTGAACGCCATGTACATGATGAACGGCGCAAAGGGGAGTTAAGTTCGGATCGCCTTGGTGAAATCTGGATGAGCGTACAAAGCGAAAGTCTGGGCGGTGCGTTTCGTTTTGATGAAGAATACAAGCATTACTGGGCTTATATTCCACACTTCATTCATTCCCCCTTTTATGTTTATGCCTATGCGTTTGGGGATTGTTTAGTGAACTCACTTTATGACGTTTATCAAAACGGCCATGACGGATTCCAGCAAAAATATATGGATATGCTGCGGGCCGGTGGGTCAAAACGTCACAAGGAACTACTCGCCCCCTTCGGGCTGGACGCCAGTGATCCAACCTTCTGGAAACGGGGGCTAAAAGTCGTTTCCGGCTTTATTGATGAATTGGAAGACGTTATTTAAAGGATGTGTGTATGGGCGGCTGAACCTATTTTTTGGGTCAGCCGTCCCACAGGTTTTCACCACCGGGCAGGCAACGGCGCGCACGGATCAGGAATTCAGGGGCAATTTCAATTGCTTCGCAAAATGCCAGCAAGGCACTTTCATCACTCAGCAAGAAATCTAGAATACCGCCTAAAAAAGCGGGATCCTGCATATTCTCACGCAAATCATCCAAGCCCATTCCGGTTTGGGCAAGCAAACCGTTTAACGCGCGTTCTTCCTGCCCGATAAAGGCGATGGCCTGCAGGGCGATGGTTTCGGCTTGTTCTTGTTGCAAAGTTACTTAACCCACTTGTGTCTGCGGTTCGTCCGGGTCTTGATGTTCTTCACGTATTTCGAGGATACGGGGCAGAATGCTCATAAAATGAGGAACCAGATTGGGATCAAAATGGGTGCCTGATTGTTCTTCAACAAACGCAATGGCATCCTTGACATCCCACGCCTTTTTATAGGGGCGTGCTGAGGTCAGGGCATCGAAAACATCACAAATGGCAGCGATACGGGCTTCAATCGGAATCTCTTCGCCTTTCAGGCCATAAGGATAACCAGATCCATCCCATTTTTCATGGTGCGCAATTGCAATGGTACGCGCCAGTTGGATCATTTCAGACTCATTATCTGCCAAAATATCAGCGCCAAGTTCGGCATGGCTTTTCATGGTTTCCCATTCTTGTGGCGTTAACTTGCCTGGTTTTAGCAGGATATGATCTGGGATGCCGATTTTACCGACATCGTGCATGGGGCTTGCGTAAAGAATCAATTCCGCATGACGTTCGGTTAAACCGGCTTCAAGGGCGAGAAGCTGGCAGCATTTTGACATGCGGATAACATGTTCGCCGGTTTCATTGTCGCGATATTCCCCCGCACGCCCGAGACAGCGAATGATATCAAGCTGTGATTTGCGTAATTCTGCCGTGGCCTCATGGACCTTGTCTTCCAGCGTATGGGTATATTCTTTCTTTTGTTTGTAAAGATGGCGAATTTCGAGAGAATTATGAATGCGTTGCAACACTTCGGCATGCTGGAATGGTTTGGTGACAAAATCACGCGCCCCAAGGTCAAGGGAGCGCAGCCGCGTTTCCATATCCGTTTGTGCTGTCAGGACAAGAACCGGCAAGTAGTCGTCCTGGTCGTGATGTTCTTTAAGCTGCTTCATAACTTCAAAGCCGTTCATTTTCGGCATTTGAATATCAAGTAAGATTAGATCGAAATCGTATTCTTCATGCAGGGCACGAACCTGAGTTGGATCGGTCGTGCTGCTGACATTTTGATAGTCTTCCTGCATAAGCAGGGCTTCCAATAGTAGAACATTGGATGGGTTATCGTCGACGACAAGAATGCGTGACTCTTTTAAAATTTCAACTTCAACAGCCATTCGGCTCTCCCCTCGCGTCCTATCTTTTGGAGCAGTCGTGTATTTTTATCATACCGTTACACAGTTTCCAAAAAACTTTCGTAAAAAAATACCATTTATTTTAGAGGGTTATCTTTATGCGTATGATGAATACAAAATCTATATAGTCTTTTAAAGCGAAATAAAGGGTAATTCCATAGATAAAACAACTTTTATTGTTTTCTCTTTAAGATTGTTTTTTCATTATATGGCTGAATTCTATCAGACCTTTTTATACTTTTGATCGTTGCAAGTGGTGGTTTTGGCGCAGATCAGATTACAAGTGGTGTTTTGTCAGGTTTTTATTTTAACACATTGGAGATGATTGTGAGGCCCGATTTTAGCCTTTCTTCGTCGGCTTCGTGACTGATGCAGATGCGGATAGCTTCAGGTGTATCATCTACATTTATTGCAAAGCTGCTTATTGCACTTGTTCATGGATAGGTGCAATTGTTGTGTATATCAATGCAACTTGTGAGTCCTTAGTTATGTCGATTCCCTATCCGTCTGCTGCTAAAGGTATTGCCCTTTCTCTGGTTTGTCTCGTTCTGCTCGGTATCATGCCAATCATCGCGAACCTTCGTGAAGAAGACGTGGGTGCGCTCAGCTTCGCCTTTGCGCTCTCTGTATGGCAAGTCGTGTTTGCAGCACCTCTTTTTGTGTGGGAGATGCAAAGGGGGACGAAAGGGATTTTGGGCCTGAACCTATCTTGGCGAAAACGAGGTCGGATGATCTTTGTCGCGTTGTTTACGGGGGCACTGTTCGGCCTTTCAACCTATCTCTATGTTCTTAGTGTTGAAAAAGCAGGTGCAACAAACGCAGCCATTGCCATTCAGGCTTATCCGCTGTTCGCTATTCTCTGGGAAACCGTATTTCTAAAACGTCGTAAAACAGCGGTAGAACTGATGCTGACCGCTGTGTTGATAGGTTCACTTTATTACCTTGGCACGGGGGGGACATTCATCGTATCCGGGTTATCCCCTTGGTTTGTAGCTTCACTTGGGGTGCCTCTACTTTGGAGCATTGCACATGTCATCATAAGGGAGGAGTTGAACAAAACGCCCATCACGCCTGTGCAAGTCACATTTTTCCGAGTTGTGATCTCGACGCTTTTCCTTTTAGCTGTTTTGATTATTGCCCTACCGACAGGATTTTCTGTAGGTCTCGGAGCAATCTTTCAAACAATGTCCGTAATCATGGGCTTGATTTATGTTCTTGAGCTGATTGTCTGGTTCTACGCGATGCGTCATGTTGACGTGTCTTTGGCCAGTTCAATCACCACGCCTTGGCCTGCTTTGACAATGATCCTTGCCGTACCGTTTCTTGGTGATGAGATTGCAATGTATCAAGTTGTGGCATTGATGATTGTCGTGGCGTGCATTTATGGTTTGACACTCACCAGTCTGAGAAAAGGCAAAATGAAAGTGGGTATCGAACGTATTCCCTCGTAAATGAGATTCATTCCTTAAGGGCCGTCTTTCCCCCATGTGAATTTGGCATAGTCTTTTAGGACTGTGATAAAGGCTTTTTCCAAAGCGGAAGGTTTTTTATCCAGTAATTGAGCAAGGCAAATGCTGTTGTTCTCGCCACGGCTGCGCGGGGTGATTTCGATCAATTCGCCACGTTCCACATACTCTTTGATCAGATTGCTGCCGTTGGCAAAGGCGCCGAGGTGGCGCCGCGCACAGTCAATAAGGGCAATGCCGTTATTCGCGATGACCCGCTTTGTTAAAGAGGTCGGTATTTTGCCAAATTGGTCATGGAACCAGCTTTTGAGTTCCAGTGCCGTGTCACGTGTTGTCAGAAAATCCAGCGAAGACAGTTTGTCAAAACTGAGATCACCTGCGATGTTTTCTTCGTAATACTGAGGGGAACATGCCAGAACGACAAATTCTTTGACAAGGGTTTCACTGAAACAATAGGACTGGAAATTACGATGGAGTTCCTCACCGCCATAAACATCTATAATGGCGAAATCCAATTCTCCTTTCATTAAACGGGCGAGTTGTAAGGTTGAATTTTCCAGATAGAGGTGAATTTCTACGTTGGGATAGAGCGCGTTGAAACGTTCAACAATGCGCGGCATGTAAAGTGTGCCGGTTGCTTGGGGGGCACCGATATGCAAAACACCGGCGCGACTGTCCTGATTGTGTGAGACCGCATTTATTTCAATATTTAACTGATCCAGTAGAGGGCCGATACTGCGGGCCAGTTGATGTCCCTGTGGCGTGGGAATGAGCCCTTTGGGTAAACGGGTGAAAAGGCTAATGCCCAGCTCGTCTTCCAAACGTGATAAGTTCTGGCTGATGGCTGGTCGGGTGACTTTGAGCAGAGCGGCCGCATCAGCCGTATTCCCGCATTCATAAACAGTTTTGAAAATGTGAAGCTTGTTTAAAGACATGAGTAATAAAATCTAACTCTATATTTAAGTAAGTTTAGATTTTATTATCCATCGTGTTGCGGCATCCTGTCAAGGAAACCTCCAAATGAATACGACGTTCTATTAAAAATAAAGAAAGATAATGCCGATGCCCGCAACCAAGTTGACCGGTTTAATTGCCGGTTTTGCGATTACGTTGACATGGTCGTCCTGGATTATGGCAACCCGTTTGGGTTTAAAAACGGATATCGGTGTTTATGACCTATTGGCACTACGCTTTATCGTCGCCTGCTTGGTTCTGGTGCCTGCCTTATGGTATTTGGGTACATGGAAAGGGCTGTCTGCACGACGTTACCTTATTCTTGCGGTTCTGGGGGGCTTGCCTCAAAACATCCTGACGTATGAAGCGGTGGAACGCAGTCCAGTTGCATTAGTTTCCGTCTTTATGTATGGGACAACACCCGTTGTGACAGCCGTTATTTCTTATTTGTTTTTGCGCAAAAAAATTACGGTGGAACAAGCGTTGGGTAGTGCGGTTATCTTCGGCGGCATTTTGTTGATGGTTGCCGATCAATCGGGCATCGCATTTGATCTGACAGTCTGGAGTGGCAATGCAATGGCTATCCTTGCAATCGCGTCTTTTGCAGCCTTTATTATCTATGCGGAGCGCTGGCAGGTCAGCATTGGGCAAAGTTTGACGGCCTGTACTGTTTTAAACGGGTTGTTTTTTCTGCCGCTGTGGCTTTTGTTTTCTGATACATCGCTATTGGCTGAATATAAGATCAGCGAGCTTTTGTTTCAGGGCGCGTTGCAGGGGCTTGTACCCGGCTTGTTTGCGATGCTCATAACGACTTATGCCGCACGTACGATTGGTGCCAGTGCTGTTTCCCTGTTTTATGCCATGATCCCGGTTTGTGCCGCGACACTTGCGGTGCCTTTTTTGGGCGAAGGAATGACCCAGAGCCAGATGATTGGTGTGGGCATTGCGACGCTGGGTATCGTCATGGCCTCAACAGACCGAAAACGATGGATGAAATTGCGTTGGGCGAAAACGCAAGGCACGCTTTAATCCAACACTGCACCTTGATGACCCAGATGATTCATAACGGTACTGTATGAATCTTTAATGTGACGGGCCGTCAGTTCGTAAGCTTTTTCAACGTCACCGACTTCGCAGGCTTCTAGAATGGCCAGATGTTCTTCATGTGCTTTTTCCATACCACCGGACAAATTGAGCTGCGCGCGAATATAAGAATCAATCCGGTCGATTGAATCATTGACGATTTTCAGATGGATTGGGCGGCCTGCATCCCGATAAAGCGCCTCGTGGAATTGTCGGTTCAATTCCCCCCATTTGCTGGAATCTTGTTCGGCGGCCAATTTATCCAGACACTCGCTTGCGATTCGCAATGTCCCTTTGGACATATTTTGTACGGCGTAACGAATGATATTAGGTTCAAGCAACAAACGAATTTCGTAGATTTCGCGGATTTCCTCTTTATTGGGGGAGGAAACGATGGCGCCCTTATAGCGTTCGTTGCGAACAAGTCCTTGTGATTCAAGGCGTTTCAAGGCTTCACGTACAGGAATACGAGAAACATTGAAAATTTTTGCGATATATTCCTGACGAATGGATTCACCCGCTTTCAACGAACCGCTGATGATGGCATCACGCAACGCGTCGAAAATAATATCTGAAGAAGATGCTGTCTTTCCCAGATCAATCGCCCGCTGTTTCAAGTCGTCGTACAAAGTCCGTCCTTTCAATGGTTTCAGCCGCTTGGTGCATAATCCACAAACAACTTTATGTCAAACTAAGTGCAGTATATAGAAATTTTTGTAAAAAATATATTGCATATTGGATCCAATTTAAAATATGGTTCTACATCGCTGGTTTGAAGATGACGAATAAAGCGCGCAAATCAGATTTGTTTTATATTTGGAGGTTTCAATGATTGGACGTTTTCTTAAGACTATGGCACTGGGTGCTGGTCTTGCCATCGCATTTTCCCAATCCCCTGCGCACGCAGACAAACTGGATGATGTAATCGACAACGGTGAGCTGCGTTGTGGTGTTGTTCTTGATTTCCCGCCGATCGGCTATCGTGACGAAAACAATGAACCGGCCGGTTACGACGTGGATATGTGTAAAGATCTGGCAAAAGTACTTGGTGTAGATCTTAAGTTATTACCTGTGACATGGTCCGAGCGCCTGCCGTTGATCGTTACAAACCGTGCAGATGTCGTTATCGGATCAACGTCAGATGCGTTGGAACGTGCAAAAACTGTTGGCTTTTCAATTCCTTATGTGATTTTCTTTGCGCAAGCTATCGTCAACAAAGATGCGGGTGTGAAAACATTTGATGATCTGGCCGGTAAACGTGTTGCCGCAGGTCTGGGAACTGTTGAAGAAGCTGCGTATCTGGAAATTGCAAAGAAACGCGGTTGGGAAAAAGATTATCAAGCTTATCAAAGCCAAAACGAAGTTGTTCTGGCTGTTGCACAAGGTAAAGCGGACGTTGGTATTACAACCAACACAGCCGTTCGCCCGATTGTACAACAATATGACACGATTGAAGCTGGCCCGCGTATGCCGTGGACACCGGATTATGCCTCCTTTGCCGGTCCGCGCAAGGATGTCTCTTGGCTGAATTACCTCAACCTGTTCATCACGCACCAGGTTCGTTCCGGTCGTTATGCTGAATTGTGGGAAACTTATGTCGGTGGCGAAGCTCCCGAACTGCGTATCCCCGGCGTAATGTACTAAGAGAACGCTCGCATATATTCCCCGGGTCATCATCCGCTGATAAACTCGGCCCGGGGCTTTTTTTGCCGGAGGTAAGTAATCGTGGATTACCATTTTCACTGGCGCCCTGTGTTTCAGAAACTGCCCGAACTTCTTCAGGCAAGTCTGACGACGCTTGAGGTTGCCGTACTTTCAATGATCATCGGCATTATCCTCGGCCTTTTATTGGCTTTGGCTAGAATGTCGCCGATCAAGCCGCTACGGTGGTTTGCGACGTGTTGGGTCGAGCTTGCTCGTAACACACCGGCGCTGTTCCAATTATTCTTTTTTGGTTTTGGTCTGGGTGCGTTCGGGATCCATTTCGCACCGTATTTTATCGTTCTTTTCGGGCTTTCTTTTAATAATGCAGGTTATTTGGCAGAAAACTTCCGTGGTGGTTTTCAAGCTGTTCCCGATACACAATTACGCGCGGCACGTTCGCTGGGCATGACGATCCCGCAAGCTTATATTCGTATCATTATTCCGCAGGTTTTGCGCATTGTTTACCACCCGATGACCAACCAGATGGTCTGGGCTGTTTTGATGAGCTCGCTTGGGATGATGGTCGGTTTCCGTGAATTGTCAGGCGAGACCCAGTTCTTTGCATCCAAGACATTTCGTATTTTTGAATATTTTGCAGCGACTGCCATTATCTATTACGCGATCGTCAAGATTATTTTGGGCGCAGCAAAATTGGCATCTATCCGCCTGTTTCGGTATTAGGGAGGCGAATTAGATGAGTAATAATATGTCATTCTTTAGTGGTTTTCAGCCCCATGACCTTTTGTTCATGGCTGAGGCTGCGGGGCAAACACTGCTTATTTCCGTTTTGTCGATTTCGACCGGAACCGTGTTTGGGATTATTTTTGGTTGGATGTTGCAAAGCGGGAATTGGGTCGTTCGCGCTCTGCTAGGGACTGTTCTGGACGTTTTCAGAAGTGTACCGCTTTTGATCCAGTTGGTTTTGTTCTTTAACTTTTTTCCGATTATGGGATGGCCGCTGGAACCGTTTGCGGCAGGGACGTTTGTTTTAAGTCTCTATACGGCTTCGCTGGTTGCACAGGTTGCGCGTGGGGGGATCGAAGCTGTTGGTAAGCCGATGCGCCGCGCCGCACGTTCCTTGGGCATGAGTTATTGGCAGGATATGCGCTATGTCGTGTGGCCAATTGGATTGCGTGCTGTTTTCCCAGCGTGGGTCGGTGTTGCCCTTGGGGTGATGAAAGATAGCGCGCTGGTATCTGTCTTGGGTTATGTCGAATTGCTGCGCGCGTCGCAAATCCTGATCACACGAACACAAGAACCCTTTATCATTTTGGCAGTGGCAGGCGCCTTTTACTTCGCGCTTTCCTATCCGCTGTCTAAATATTCACAGAAATTAGAAGAAAGGTGGGCGTCATGATCGAGATCAAAGGGCTCCACAAGTATTTCGGGGACCTGCACGTCCTCAAGGGCATTGACCTGAATGTTGCAAAAGGTGAAGTGCTGAGCGTGATCGGGTCTTCCGGCTCCGGGAAATCGACGTTGCTCTACTGTATCAACGGTCTGGAAGAAATTCAGAAAGGTGCGGTTATTGTGGATGGCGTCGATGTGCATGCCAAAGGGACCGATGTCAATAAATTGCGCCAAAATCTGGGAATGGTTTTCCAGCAATGGAACTCTTTCCCGCATTTGACCGCCCTTGAGAACGTGGCCCTTGCGCCGCAGATTGTGAAAAAGCATTCTAAGACAGATGCTTTGGAAATTGCCGCCAAGCAACTGAAACACGTTGGCTTGGGCGACAAGCTGGATGTTTATCCCAATTCATTGTCCGGTGGTCAGCAGCAACGTTTGGCCATTGCGCGCGCATTGGCAATGGAACCGGAATATATGTTGTTTGACGAAGCAACGTCTGCACTTGACCCGGAACTGGTCGGTGAGGTTTTGGAAACCATGCGCATGTTGGCGGAAGAAGGCATGACCATGATCTGTGTCACGCATGAAATGGGGTTTGCCCGCGATGTGTCTGACCGTGTTGCCTATTTCCATCAAGGGATTATGGAAGAAATCGGCCCGCCGGAGCAAATTTTCGGTGAAGCCCAGAGTGAACATACACGTAAGTTCCTCGCAAACGTCCGTTAAGACGAAACTAACGCACCCCGGTTTGGGTTGTGATGACGCAAGTTGCGTCAACCGACTAAGTTAGAGCATGGCAAGTGACAGTTATTGAGCGCGCCATGCTCTAATACAAAACAATAAAATCATATACTTATCTTTGGAAGGATTGAGAACCATGTGGAATGGAATGATGCCTGCTGTCACAACGAAATTTACAGCAGACGGTGCGATTGACGCCGCGGAAATGGAACGTTGCGTTGGTTTGCAGATGGATGCAGGCAATGCAGGCGTTATTGTGTGCGGCACACTTGGGGAAGGCAATATGCTGTCCCACGAGGAACGCATTGAAACGGTAAAAATTGCAAAATCGGCTTGCGGTAATAAACCCGTCTTATTGACCGTTAGCGAAGCGGGTACACGCGAAGCTTGTGAACTTGCGCAAATGGGGCGCAAAGCTGGTGCGGATGGCCTGATGATTGTACCAAGTCCGATCTATCACACAGACCGTGATGAAACGATCACGAACCTGAAAGCGATTTCTTCTGCGGGTGATCTGCCGGTGATGATTTATTCCAACCGCGTGGCTTACCGTGTGGATGTGACACCGGAAATGATGATGGAACTGGCCGATGATGACCGTATGGTTGCCGTTAAAGAAAGTTCTGATGATATCCGTCGTTTAACAGAGATCATCAACGTTTGTGGTGATCGTTATAAAATCCTGACAGGTGTGGATAACCTTGGTCTGGAAGCTCTGTTGATGGGGGCTGATGGCTGGGTTTCCGGCGTTTCAATTGCTTTTCCGGAAGAAAACCAACGTATCTATGATCTGGTCCGTGCCGGTCGTACGGAAGAAGCGCGTGAAATTTATCGTTGGTTGCGCCCACTTCTGGATTTGGATGTTTCGACGTTCCTTGTTCAACAGATTAAACTGGCCGAAGCCATTTCCGTAGGTTCCACGGAATATGTACGTCCGCCGCGTCAAATCCTGAAAGGTGAGCACCGCGCACGTGTTGAAAAAGTCATCCGTGACCAAATCGCTTGCCGCCCGGACCTGTCTAAATACGCACTCTAAGTAAAAGGGACGTTTTATATAATGACTACTTTTCCCAACTTGATCGGTGGGGAATGGACGATGGGGGCCAACAGTGTCCCCAACGTCAATCCGTCCGATACAAATGATATCATCGGTGAAGCCGCCAGTGCGACTGCCGATGAAATGAATACAGCGATTGAAGTCGCCCATGCAGCGCAAGCCGGGTGGGGGGCGTCAACCCCGCAGCAACGATTTGATGTGCTGGATACAATCGCAACAGAAATTCTTGCCCGTAAAGAAGAACTGGGTGAATTACTGGCGCGTGAAGAAGGCAAGACATTGCCGGAAGGGATTGGCGAAGTTGCCCGTGCTGGACAAATTTTTAAGTTCTTTGCCGGGGAAGCCTTACGTATACCGGGGGAACGACTTGATTCTGTTCGTCCCGGCGTGGAAGTCGACATGCGCCGCGAAGCTGTTGGCGTGATCGGCCTGATCACACCGTGGAATTTTCCCATCGCCATTCCGGCGTGGAAAGCAGCCCCGGCCCTGTGTTACGGCAATGCGGTTGTTTTGAAGGCTGCCGAAGCTGTACCGGGTAGTGCCTGGGCCTTGGCAGACATCATTCACCGTTCCGGTCTGCCTGCTGGTGTGTTTAATCTTGTCAATGGTCGTGGTTCTGAAATTGGCCCGGTTATGATTGATCATCCGAAAGTTGCGGCTGTTTCCTTTACGGGGTCCGTCCAAACGGGTCGTTCTGTTGCACAAGCCTGTGCCAAAAACTTGAAAAAAGTTCAGTTGGAAATGGGTGGCAAAAACCCGATGGTCGTTTTGGATGATGCCGATCTTGATGTGGCTGTCGGTGCGTGTTTGAACGGGGCGTTTTTCTCCACTGGACAACGTTGCACAGCGTCCAGCCGATTGATCGTGACAGAAGGTATTTATGACGATTTCGTCGCGGCGCTTAGCAAGGCTGTTAGTGCACTGAAAGTCGGTGATGCCCGTGACAATGCCACACAAATCGGCCCGGTCATTGATGATCGCCAATTGGCAAAAGACCTTGAATATGTCGAAATCGCCAAGGCAGAAGGCGCGAAACTGGCCTGTGGTGGTGAAAAAATCGATGGCAAAGGGCATTTCATGGCCCCGGCATTGTTTGTCGATACCACCAATGACATGCGCATCAACCGCGAAGAAGTCTTTGGTCCGGTCGCAACTGTGATTAAGGCCAAAGATTATGACGAAGCGCTGGCAATTGCCAATGATACGGAATTCGGTCTGTCCGCCGGAATTTGTACAACATCCTTGAAATATGCCACCGATTTTAAGGCACGTTCCAAGGCGGGCATGGTGATGGTCAATCTGCCGACAGCGGGTGTGGATTATCACGTGCCGTTTGGCGGGACCAAAGGGTCCAGCTACGGCTCGCGTGAACAAGGCCGCTACGCAGTTGAGTTCTACACCACCGTTAAAACGTCTTATACTCAAGCTTAAGGACACATATCATGGGGAAGTCAGAGGATATCATCGTTATCGGCGCAGGGATCGTCGGATTGGCGATTGCGGAAAAACTGATATACGAAGGTCACTCAGTGACCTTGGTTGAACGTGAAGAAATCGCAGCAGGCGCCTCACGCGGTAATGCGGCAGGATTGGCGTTTTCCGATATTATGCCTTTGGCTTCACCCGGTATTGTTAAAAAAGCAATTAAGTGGTTTTTGGATCCTGTCGGCCCCTTTGCCGTGGTGCCACAGGATCTTCCCCACACAATGGGCTGGTTATTACGTTTTCTGAAAGCAGCGCGCCCCGGACAATTTAAACGCAGTATAGATGTGCAGGCCGCGTTGATGCATCTGGGCAAGGATAGTTTTGCCTTGATGCTGGATCGTTGTGGCCTGTCATCGATGGTGCGCACAAACGGTGCGCTGCATCTTTATGAAAGTAGATCGGCTTATCAAAATGATCTGAAAAACTGGGAATTTAGAAAACAGCATAATATTGCATATGAATGTTATGAAGATGCGGCTTTGCATCAATTCCAGCCCGGCCTTGCCCCGTCCTTTGTTGCCGGTATTTTTGCATCTACGTGGCAATCGGTGTCTGATCCGCATGATTTCTGTCTCGCCCTGCACCGTGTGCTGAGTGAAAAAGGCCTGAAAACGGTTTATGGCGAGGTGTTATCTGTTGCAAAGGGTAATGTAACAATGGCCAGTGGTGATCGTCTGGAAGCGGATAAAATTGTAATTGCGGCTGGTCCATGGTCTGCGCAACTCAGTGGACAGCTGGGCGACCCTGTCCCGTTGATCGGGGAGCGTGGTTATAACACCACTTTACCCAAAGCGGCATGGTCTGATCTGGATCATACGCTGGTCTTTAGTGAACATGGGTTTGTTGTCGTACCGTTGGAAAATGGTGTGCGGGTCGGTGGTGCATCTGAAATTGCAAAACTGGGACGAGATCCCAATTATAAGCGATCCAGAACCATGCTGGCGAAAGCGAAAAAACTATTACCAGCCTTAAAACCGCAAGACGGGGAAGAATGGATGGGCGCTCGTCCAGCGATCCCCGATACCTTGCCTGTGATCGGTCATTCATCGGCGAGTGATGATATTATTTATGCTTTCGGGCACGGGCATTTGGGGCTGACCCAATCCAGTGCAACGGCCCAGCTTGTCTGGGAACTGATCAATAATAAGAAAACGTCCATTGATATAACGGCGCTGCGTGCGAACCGTTTTTAAATAAGGAATAAAAAGAAATGGCAAAACATACTTTCTTCTGTATCGACGGTCATACCTGTGGCAATCCGGTTCGCCTTGTTGCAGGTGGTGGGCCTGACTTACAAGGGGCCACAATGCTGGAAAAACGGGCACATTTCTTGGCGGAATATGACTGGATACGTACTGGATTGATGTTTGAACCACGCGGGCACGACATGATGTCCGGTTCGATCTTGTATCCACCGACCCGTGAAGATTGCGATGTTGGCGTTCTTTATATCGAAACATCCGGTTGTTTACCCATGTGTGGGCATGGCACCATCGGGACGGTGACGATGGCGATTGAAAACGGCCTTGTAAAACCCAAAACACCGGGTGTTTTAAATCTGGATACCCCGGCGGGCAAGGTGGTTGCTGAATATAAACAAGTGGGCGGATATGTTGAAGAAGTCCGCCTGACGAATGTTCCCTCTTTCCTTTATAAACAAGGCTTAAGCGCAGAAATTGACGGGCTGGGCGATATCTTTGTGGATGTGGCTTATGGTGGAAACTTCTATGCCATTGTCGATGCACAAAGCAATTTTCAGGATATGGCGGATTTTACGGCAGGGGAACTGGTCGGGTTCAGCCCCAAACTGCGTGCTGCCCTAAATGAGAAGTACGAATTTATCCATCCTGAAAAACCGGAAATTCAAGGCTTGAGCCATATCCTGTGGACAGGCAACACAACCCAGCCTGAAGCCACGGCGCGCAATGCTGTCTTTTATGGCGATAAAGCGATTGATCGTTCCCCTTGCGGGACGGGCACATCCTCGCGCATGGCACAATGGGCGGCACTGGGTAAATTGAATGTGGGTGACGATTTTATCCACGAAAGCATTATCGGGTCCTTGTTTAAAGGCCGTGTCGAAGGGGCCACAAAAGTTGGGGATTATGAGGCGATTATCCCGTCAATTGCAGGCTGGGCACGTATGACGGGCACGAATACGATCTATATTGATGATCGGGACCCTTATGCACATGGATTTGTGGTGAAATAAGATGCGGTCAAACAAAATCATTCATATCGTTGGCTGTCATGCCGAGGGTGAAGTTGGCGATGTTATTGTCGGCGGTGTTGCCCCGCCACCCGGCGATACTTTGTGGGAACAATCGCGTTTTATTGCCAAGGATGAAAGCTTGCGCAACTTTGTCCTGAACGAGCCACGCGGCGGGGTCTTTCGTCATGTCAATCTGTTGGTGCCACCCAAGAACCCCAAGGCGCAAATGGGCTGGATCATTATGGAACCCGAAGATACACCACCGATGTCCGGGTCCAATTCCATCTGTGTGTCCACAGTTTTGTTGGAAACAGGTATTTTGCCGATGGTGGAGCCGGAAACCAAAATGACGTTGGAAGCCCCCGGTGGTTTGGTTGAAGTCACAGCAAGCTGCAAAGACGGCAAAGTCGAAAAAGTGACCGTCCAAAATGTACCTTCCTTCGCAGACAAACTGGATGCCACGTTGGAAGTTGCCGGACTGGGAACGATTACGGTGGATACGGCCTTTGGCGGGGACAGTTTTGTAATGGCGAGCGCCCAGGAACTGGGATTTGCCATTACCCCCGATGAAGCCCGCGATTTAGCGGAAATTGGGATTAAAATTACCAATGCCGCAAATGAACAATTGGGTTTTCATCATCCGACAAACCCGGATTGGACACATTGTTCTTTCTGTCAAATCCATGCCCCGATGATCGAGGAAGACGGGATCAAGTCTGTAAAAAATACCGTTGTGATCCAACCCGGCAAGTTGGACCGTTCCCCAACCGGAACCGGGGTGTCGGCGCGTATGGCCGTGTTACATGCGCGCGGTCTGATGGAAGTTGGCGAACGTTATATTGCGCGTTCGGTTATCAATTCACGTTTTGACGGACGGATCGTGAAAACGACCAAGGTTGGCGAAAAAGACGCAATTGTCCCTGAGTTATCCGGTCGTGGCTGGATTACGGGCACGTATCAACACATGCTGGACCCCACGGACCCTTGGCCGGGTGGCTACCGGATCGGTGACACGTGGCCCATGTTGAAAGGTAAATAAGAAAATGAGCACGATCCCTTTTTTGCAGGCAAGTGATGTCGAACATAATTTAAGCTGGATGGATGTCAGCGATGCCATGATCAATGGTCATAAACAGCATGAACGTGCCGACATTGATGATATCCTGTTCAAGCATGGGGATGATGCCATGTTGAACCGTGCAGCATGGATCAAGGGGGCTGGCATTGGTGTTAAAACAGCAACGATTTTCCCTGAAAACCTGAAACGAAGTCCGGTTTTGCCCAGTATTCATGCGGTGTTTAGCCTGTTTGATGATCAAACGGGTGTCCCAACCGCCTTGATCGACGGAACATTGGTGACGAAATGGAAAACGGCAGGGGATTCCATTTTGGGTGCACGTTTGTTGGCCCGTAAGGAAAGCAAGGTTTTAACCGTGGTTGGAGCGGGCGCGGTCGCCGCGTCCTTGATTGACGCCTATCGTGAAGTCTTTCCCGGATTGGAAACAATTCAGTTGTGGAACCGTACTTTTGAAAAAGCCCAAAAACTGGCGGCTGAAAAGGGTGTTATCGCGGTTGAAAACTTACCTGAAGCGATAGAGTGTTCAGATATTGTATCCAGTGCGACCATGACGATTGAACCGTTTTTAAACGGGGATTGGTTTAAACCGGGGACTCATGTGGACCTGATTGGTGCTTACCGCCCTGATATGCGCGAAGCACAGGATAACTTATTGACCAAATCCCGCTTATTCGTTGATGCCCGTGAAACCACCATTCATGATATTGGGGAATTGCGTATTCCCATTGAACACGGTGTCATTGGTGAAAACGATATCATTGCTGATTTTTATGATCTGTGTAATGGCGCAGCGGGTCGTATATCTGATGACGAAATTACCTTGTTTAAAAACGGTGGTGGGGCGCATCTTGATTTAATGACCGCGCTTTATATCCAAAAAACGGCGAAAGGTTAAGCGATGCATTATCCCAGCATATTTAACGATGCCATTGGCCCTGTGATGCGCGGGGCGTCGAGTTCTCATGTTGCCGCAGCCCATCGGATTGGTGCCTTGGCACGTGATTATATGAACGGCAATTTCCATACAGTCCTCATTGAATATGATCCAAATGGATCGTTGGAACCGACCCATGAAAGTCAAGGTTCCGATATGGGATTGTTTACCGCCTTGATGGGGTGGAATGTCACCGATGAACGTATGACAGAAGCCGGACGATATCTGGAAGAAAGCGGATGTTCGGTTGAAATCCGTATTACCGATTATGGGGCGACACACGAAAATACCTATAAGCTGACCTTGGAAAGTGAGGTGGACAAAGTCTGCATGATCGCCATTTCCACAGGTGGCGGCATGATCGAAGTGATTGAGATCAACGGCATCAAACTTTCTATGTTTGGGGATTATCACGAAACCCTGATTTTCAGCGAAGATGAAACATTGGTTGATGGGCAAAATGCAGATTATGTCTTGAAACGCCAAGGGGTGATCCAAGTCAAAGGCCAAGACTTTGTCACGGTTCCCGATGGAATTGAGGTACGCACAATGGCCCCGGTTTTACCTATTGGGGCACGCAAAATCATGAAGGTTCCCTTTGTTGATACGACATCCATGCTGGCCTTTAATGAGGATAAAAATCTCAGCTTGTGGGAACTGGCACTGAAATATGAAAGTGCGCGCGGCAATATCAGTGAAGAGATCGTGTTTGAAAAAATGCGCGACATTGTTCGTATCCTTGATCATTCCATCGAACAGGGGATCAAGGGCACGACCTATGAAGATCGGATTTATCCGGCACAAGCCCCAAAATATAAAGAAAAAACCGGGGCGAACAACTTCCTGAACCTTGGTCTGCATAATGATGTCATTCTGGCGGTGACGGCCTTGATGGATGTTAAAAGTTCGATGGGGGTGATTGTTGCCGCACCGACTGCCGGGTCATGCGGAACTTTACCGGGAACGTGTCTTGGTGTTGCCAATGCGCTGAATATGGACGAAGACCAAAAGGTCAAGGCCATGTTGGCGGCAGGATTGATCGGCGTTTTTATCGCCCATATGGCAACGTTTTCAGCAGAAATCGGCGGCTGTCAGGCGGAAACGGGATCCGGGTCCGGCATGGCTGCGGCCGCTCTTGTTACTCTGTTTGACGGCACACTTGATCAGTCTATCGGGGCGGCGTCAATGGCGTTGCAAAATACATTCGGTCTGGTCTGTGATCCAGTGGCAAACCGGGTGGAAGCCCCGTGTCTGGGTAAAAATGTCTTGATGGCAGGGAATGCATTATCAGCCGC
The DNA here is from genome assembly GCF_048267425.1 of Terasakiella sp. Classification (GTDB taxonomy): domain Bacteria; phylum Pseudomonadota; class Alphaproteobacteria; order Rhodospirillales; family Terasakiellaceae; genus Terasakiella. The sequence continues at coordinate 7,020 of NZ_JBLWXN010000003.1, read as the reverse complement.
CAATATGGCCTTGGCCGGGTTTGATCCATTGATTCCATTGGATGAAGTCATTATTGCCATGCATCAGGTTGGACAATCCATCCCCTGTGAATTGCGCTGTACCGGCAAGGGTGGTTTGGCAATGACCCCGACCGGGCAAAAGATTTTTAAACAAATGAACAACTAAGGAACGGGCGTTTCTTTCCGACATTTAAATCGGTAAGGAACCAACCGCACCATGATTTTAAATGGCAAGGCACGCGAACAGGCGTTGTGTCAATGGATCCGCTTTGTCTGAAACAAGGTAAGAAGTCGTAGTGAGGAATAGATTATGCAAACGGGTGTTGGTTTTTTCACTCTATCAAAAAAGATCCCCAGTCTGGTGATTGGGGCGGCATTGCTGAGCACATTGGCAATCGGTATTTCATCGGTTTTAAGCGGCAGTTCCATTTTGGAAGAAGCTTCAAAAACCCGGCTGGAGGCCCTGACAGCCTCGCGTGCCACACAGATTAACGAGATATTCCAACGCCTGAAAACGGACCTCAACCTGTTAGGCCAAACCCCTTCGACCATTAAAGGGGTCGTGAGCTTCACAATGGGGTTCGGGTCATCCGGCCGGTCCGGTTTGCGCAAGAAATATATCAAAAACAATCCGACCCCCGATGATCGCAAGGCTTACGACGGCGAAGACGATTTTTCCTTTTATGGACAACAGCATAAACAGAACCACCCTTATTTCCGTTCTTTGATTGAAAGCTACGGCTACCCGGAATTGATGTTGTTCGATTTGAAAGGCAACATGATTTATTCGGTCAACAAACGTGATGATTTTGCCTCGAAAATTATTAAAAAGGATGAACCGGATAGCCCGTTGAAGACGCTGGTGCAAACTTTGATTGATGAGAAAAAAACAGACCTTGTTCTGGCAGCAGATTATTTTTCTTATCCTTCCTTGGCAGGGCAAAAAGCAGCCTTTGCCGGACGGGGTATTTTTGCACAGGACGGGAACCTAGAAGGGGTGATTGTTTTGCAAGTGCCTGATAAGGGGATCAACGCGATTTTAGGTGATCGTTCAGGGCTAGGTGAGAGCGGGCGCATGATGCTGGTCGGCAATGATGGTCTGTTGCGTGGAACAAGCACGGGATCAGGCACAAGCAAGCTGGATTTGTCTGTTCTTTCTGTTGCCAAATCTCAAAAATTTGCAACCGATGTCTCTGTATCTGAAGATGGGCGAAACACATTGTACGCAGCACAAACGGTTTCTTTCTTCTATAAGGTCTGGTTTGTGTTGAGTGAGCAGGAAATGGATGAAATTTTGAAACCTGCCCATGATTTGAGCAATCGGATTTTAATCACGTCTGTGGCGTTGTTTATTTTAATCGGGGCGGTGGGGATGTACGCCAGTCGCTCCATCGTTTCGCCCTTGCAGAAAATTACGCAGGCGATGATGAATATCGCCAATGGGGATCTGGAACAGGAAATGCCAGCTTTATCACGTAGCGATGAAATCGGCAGCATGGCGCATGCGGTCGAGGTCTTCAAAAATAACGAGAAAGAAGCGGTGTATTTACGACAGTCTCAGGAGGCTGAACGTATCCGTAGCGAAGCCGATAAAATGCAGGCCATGTTGGAAATTGCCGATGGATTGGAACAACGAACAGGCGAGGCGATTCAACAGATGAATACGGTGATTGAGATGTTGAAATCCAATTCTTCGGAAATGGCGCAAACCTCTCAGGCGACACGCACAAAAGCGCAGGATGTGCAAAGCTTTGCGCAAACCACTTCCTTGAATGTCTCAACCGTTGCCTCTGCAACACAGCAGTTAAAAGAATCCTCGTTGGAAATCGCACACGAAATGGACAAGGCCACCCATACAACCAAGGACGCGAGCGAGGCAGTCAGCGGGGCGATGCAGGTTGTGGAAGGTCTATCCCAATCGGTTGAAAGTATTGGTGATATTGTCGAACTTATTCAAAATATCGCGGAACAGACCAATTTATTATCGCTGAATGCCACGATTGAGGCCGCCCGCGCTGGCGAAGCCGGAAAAGGTTTTTCCGTGGTGGCATCCGAAGTCAAAGGACTCGCCATGCAGACGGCCAATGCAACCGAAGGCGTGAGTGAAAAAATTTCTCAAATCAACAGCGAAACTGAACTGGTGATCGAAGCCTTAAAAGACATTTCAGATAAGGTTTTTGAGGTTCAAAATGCCTCGGTCGGGATTGCTTCTGCAACCGAAGAACAAAACACATCCATTGACGACATTAATCAAAGCGTTGGCGAAGCCTCCAGCGGCACCCAGCATATTTCCGATTATATGGAAGATTTAACGCAACATTCCGAAGAAACGAATGCCTCTGTTGAAAATATGCATAGTGCCATCGGCGAACTCGCCCATTCCTTCACCGTCCTAGGCAACGAAATCGACGCTTTCGTCAGCAGTATTAGCAATGCGTCGAACAAGGGGTGAGGGCTTTTCTAATATTAACCTAAACTTTCAGCGGGGATATTTCTCCTCGCTGAAATATTTTTTATGGAGCCGTTTTAGAATTTAAGATTAGCTGAACTAATTCCGACCTGATCTGACAATCCTTTTTTCAAAAAGGAAAGATTACCCGTTTTGATAGAGGTTATAAAGGGCCTTTGATTTTAGAGGTATAATTTACAGCCAATGTTCCTTTATCTAGTCCATAAATTTTTAAAGCCTCTTTTATTTGCACAGTTTGCAAGTTTTTTAATTCTTCATTTTTAAACTCATTGAAAAATTTACGGCACTGTTCAACTAAGTGTTTGAGGTTCCCTTTTTTCATAACATCTACGATGCAATTAAAACCTGCTCCATTAGCAAGATGACTGGAAGGAATAATAATTGTAGCGTGAAGCTCCCTCTCCGGATATTGCTTCTTAAACCAAGCACACGAGTTGTTCATTTGACCTGTTTCACTTTGATGGATTTCAGGTCGAGTTTCGAGAACTTCTGATTTGCATTCAAATAACCAATATTTGTTTCTATCAATACACCAGAGGTTATCGGGCCCTGCTTTCCATTGTTTTTCTGGTCGTTGACTTAAAAAACCAAGTGCTTCGCCCAATTCAAAAAGTGCTTTCTCAAAACGATCGGCTTTTACCCCAAATCGTAATCCGTTTAAAATTTCATCAGTTTTGACTGCCATTTCTTCATTGGAAGTAAAATTAGCGAACCAGTTTTTTATTCTATCAATACGTGCTGTGCCTGAGGGGTCTAGTTTTTCTATGACCATACCTTCTTTAGGTTTGAGAAGATTATTGTTTTTTTGATGTGCAATTGCTTGCTTTGGGATTGCCTTTAATGGGCTTTCTTTGTGGGTGTATCGTGCAATCTCTTGCAAATACCAGCCTTTATCGGAAGGCATTAAGTTCTCTGTGTCTAGTAGGTTTTGAATAGTCTTAACCGCTTTCGCCGTATCGCCGTATTTATGTGCTTCTTCGGCAGTTCGTTCAGCAGAGAAAATCTCTATCAAATCTATTCTGCCGTGATCACTTTCAAGTTCGTTCATTCGTTCTTGATAGAAATATTTCCAATCTTCATCTCTTAATAGACATTGATTAATGGTTTTCAAGAGCAATTCAGTAGTGTTGTTTTCATCTTCTTTTTCCTCTTTTGCCCAATTGCTTACATCTAATCCTATCTCTATTTGGTGTCTGGTTTGGGGTGAGAAAAATTTTTGTGTTTTCTTTGATCTAAGAGTTTTGACAAGATTTGGACCAATTACCAAAACTACACCGTAATCTTTTTCCCCCCTGATATGTCTGCCTAAACCTTGCTCTACTTTTTGCGCAAGTTTTACTTCTGTTACCTCACTATCTTCTCGAGCTTCTTCATAGTATCGATCTATTAATTCTTCAGAGAACGGCTTGCTATCAATGATTAGAATTCGACAACTATTGTCTGGGAGATCAATTCCATCATATCTGTTAGCAATCGCGATCGTGCTTTCGTAATTTCCTTGTCGTAAGGAAGATATTAAAGAATTGATGTTGCCGGATGTGGCTTTTGTTGCTTTGTAGTGTCCCCAAAGTTCTTGTTGTTTTCCTCCAGGTGTGAGAGCGACTATACCATGTGTGCGTGAGCTATTTGGTTTAGCAAACAAGCTAATTATTTTAGCTCGATTTAATTCCTCATCAATTAGTTGAGGAATTAAGATCATTTTTTCACCAGACCATTTTTCGTTATCATAAACAATGGGATTACGTACAGCATTTGCAGATACTCCGAGATGCTTAATGAAAAAGGAATCATCATTAATTGTTGCTGACATATATATTCTTTGGCTCGCTCTTGCATATGAGCCAAATACATCTACAGGGGGCATATATGGCGCAATTTCAATATGACTCCCAGATACAATGCAAAGGCATTCTTTCAAAATATCTCTTAATAGAGGCCACGCAAATTTGATGTCATTCGATGAATCAGCATATTTTGCGATATGTTGTGTGACTTTTTGTATATTGTCCTGCCATCCCCAATATGAAATTGGTAAGAATGCACTGTATTCACCCTTTCTAATATCTTCGAAGGTTCCTAAACCCTGATCATTCAAATCGTCTGAGAAGATTTGAATTAGATCTGAATATAGTTGTTCTCCTTTGTTAATGCGAATAGTGAAACATTTTCGAATGGAGTCTAAACATGAGTGTGAGTCATCTAGTACAATTGTACCTACATCTTGTGATCTTGCGCCTGTTTTGAATTTAGAAAAGCCATTGAATAATTTTTGAATATGAGTGATTAAAATTGCATTCTCGTTTTCAAACTCTGCTGGTAGTTCATCCTCTATTGTGCAGTATTTGAATCCGAATTGGCGCGCCTGTTCACATGTTTGTTCAGCGAGAAATTTATTCGGACAAAGAAAAAGAGCTGGTCCCTTTCCTTCATTTAATTTTGATTGAAGTATCAGGAGTCCAATTAGAGTTTTTCCTTGGCCGGTATGAAGTTTAACTATTACGTCTTTATCTTTAGTTCTGTTTTTATGCCATTCTTCTAGGACATGTTCCTGAGATGGTCTTAGTGGCCCTTTATCACTTGCACGGTCCAGTTGGTTATATATTTCACTAGGGTTGGTAGATTTTTCTACTTTTTTTCCTAAGCGTTTTCTGAATTGGACCATTATGCACCTCTGGATAGTAATTGTTAAATCTAGATTGTATATTCTTTCAGGTAGTAATTTAACGCAAGTGGAATGTTATAAGGGATTGATATAAGATGATTTAAAGAAAAAGGGTCTCAGCAAATTAGCTGAAACCCTTTATAAATTCTGGTGCCCCCACACGGACTCGAACCGCGGACCTACTGATTACAAATCAGTTGCTCTACCAACTGAGCTATAGAGGCATAATATATGTGGTTGTTCTTTTGGAGAGTGGAATGGTGCCCCCACACGGACTCGAACCGCGGACCTACTGATTACAAATCAGTTGCTCTACCAACTGAGCTATAGAGGCATATTCCAGATGCTCTCTCCTTGAGAGCGGGCGGAACTTAACTCAGCCCTTTACGTTATGCAAGAAAGATTTTTCACTTTTCGACATTTTTTTTCAACCCTCCTTTTGACGGGCGATTTCATAAAGGGAAACCGCCGTTGCGTTGGACAGGTTCAGGCTTTCAACAGCTTGGGAAATCGGGATTTTTGCAAGAAAATCACATTTCTCGCGCGTCAGTCGGCGCAAGCCTGTGCCTTCCGATCCCATAACAAGGACGGTTTTGCCTTTTAAATCGATTTTGGACAATGTGGTTTCGGCATATCCATCCAGACCGACGGACCAGAACCCTTCTTCTTTTAATTGATCAAGGCTGCGTGATAAATTGGTCACGCGGATGAAAGGAAGACGTTCCAAGGCTCCGCAAGCCGCTTTGGCCATTGCGGCGGTGACTTCTGGTGCGTTTTTATCGGGGATGATAACGCCCTGTGCACCAAAGGCGGCCGCAGAACGTAAAATCGCCCCGATGTTTTGCGGGTCGGTGGCCTGATCCAAGGCAACGATGACGGCGCTGTCGCGTTCCGCCAATTCTGGCAGGATGTCTTCTAATGTGGTGCGGGGCAGGGGATCAAGTTGCAAGGCGATCCCTTGATGAACCCCGGATACGATAAGGTCCTCAATTTCCTGACGTGTTAAAATCTCGGTTTCCGGTCGTTTGCGCTCTGTGGCGGCGAGGGCAGTACGCAATTCCTCCCCATGTGCTTTTACGAAGTCGTCGCTGGCAACCAGTCGCAAGCAATTGCGTTTCGGGTTGGACAGGGCTGCAATAACGGCATGACGACCATAAAGCCACGGCGGGCCTTTTTGCGTTGGGGCCGATCCACGCTCAGAGGAGTGTCTTGCGATTCCATCTGTATTTTTTCCTTTGGCGAAGTTTTTGCGTTTCGCAGGTGTTGCGCGACTTTTCTTTTGCTTGCTCATAGACCCATACCGAGAACTGAAAACTGTAAAATTGATACGCTCTGCGTTGCTGAAAGGAAACAATTTTATTTTTTCGACATTTCTTTCCCTTTTGGCGTTGACAGGGGGGATATTTTTCCATATTCCCTCCCCTCACGCATCATGCTGATTGATGGTCTCTTCCTATGGAGGGATGCCTGAGCGGCTAAAAGGGGCGGACTGTAAATCCGCTGGCTACGCCTACGTTGGTTCGAATCCAACTCCCTCCACCACCGCTAAGGGACTGTTAAAAGGCCTGGGGCACCATATTGCAAGAGACCGCGCGGAAAAATTGCGATCAGGGCGGGTGTAGCTCAATGGTAGAGCAGAAGCCTTCCAAGCTTACGACGAGGGTTCGATTCCCTTCACCCGCTCCAAATTTTCTTTCGTGGTCGTTTTTGTGTTTGCTAGTTACTTAGATTCAAGGACAGAAAATGGCTAAGGCAAAATTTGAACGTAATAAACCGCACTGTAACATTGGTACCGTAGGCCACGTTGACCACGGTAAAACCACGCTGACAGCTGCGATCACCAAAGTATTGGCGGAAGCTGGCGGCGCAGAATTTTCTGATTACGCTG